>NZ_QJTK01000001.1 GCF_003217355.1 Rhodobacter viridis
CCATCTTCGCCATCAGCCGTCGCACCCGTTTGCGACTGACGCAATAGCCCTGATTGCGCAGATGTCGGGCCATCTGGCGGCTGCCGTAGAACGGCGTTTCCATGAACTGCGCGTCGATCAGCTTCATCAGCGCCAGGTTCAGCGGGGTCTCGCTGCTCGCCGGACCATGACCCACGACGACCGGCTGATGCCGATCAGGGCACATTGCCGTTTCACCGGCAAAGACGGGTGGCGAGGTTCGATCATTTCTCGCCTCCGTGTCACGCTCATCGACCGGAGGCTTTCACTAAAAAATCCCGCTCCACCACCAATTGGCCGATCTTGGCGTGCAGCTTTTCGATCTCGCCTTCCTTCTCAGCCGCCTTCGCCCCGGCCTTGCCCGAGAAAATCGCGGCCATGCCCTCGAGCGCCTGACGCTTCCAAGAGTGGATCACCGTCTGATGCACGCCGTGCTTCACCACCAGCTCGGCGATCGTCGCCTCGCCACGAATGGCTTCAAGCGCCACCTTCGCCTTGAAGTCCGCGCTGTAGTTCTTCCGTTTGCCAGCCACGCTGTTCGTCCTCGTCTTCCTTGGCGGCAAGCTTAGCAAACTGTCCGCTGGCTGGGGACCACCTCAGACTGCCCGGTCCGGTCAGCGGCCCCTTCACCATCATCATCACTTGAGGAACGACATGTCTGGCGTGAATACCACCAATCTGATCACTGCGACGCTGCTCGACAGCGTTCTGGGCAATCGGGCCGGGACCACCGTCAAAGCGTCGGTGGCAGATCTGGCGGCACAGCTCGCCGCGTCAGGGGCGATCGCCGATCGGCTCAATGAAATCGACGCCGCGCTGACCGGGGTCCCGATCGTCCTGTTTGTGGCCGGGCAAAGCAACGCCGCGAACAGGACGGCCTATGCGCCGTTTGTGGCGCCGCCGAACCTCTGGATGTGGTCCTATGCAGGCTCCACCCTGAGCAATGCTGCCGCGACGACGACGGTGGGGAACTTCGAAACCGGATCTGCTCTCGCTGGTAAGGCAAACTGGGGCATGATGATCGGGGCGCGGGCCGCGATCGACAATCCGACCCGCCCGGTGTTCGTCGTCAACATTTCCAAGGGCGGGGCGCAGATCGCACAATGGGATGTTGCCGCCGCCGATCCGAACATGTGGACCGCGACGCTGGCGAATATCCCGGCGGCGCTTGCCGAGATCGCCGCGTTGACTGGCCAAACGGTGACCCGCTTCGATGCCGCTTTCTGGTGGCAAGGCGAGTCCGACTTGGACACCAACACCACCTATGCTGCTGCACTTGATGCGCTGATCAATCGGTTTCGGGCGCAAAGCTGGTTCGGCGTCACGACACCGGTCATCTGCTCGGGCCTGTCGCCGTACTGGAACACCGATCTCAGCGTGATGAACAAGAACATTCGTCAGGCTGTGTCGATGGATGCGAGCCGCCGTCGGTTCGTGGCCACCAGTATCCTGCCTCAGGCGCTTTGGGATGCGTCTTCGAACTACATCCACATGTCCGGAGCTGGCTACTGGGAAGCTGCCAAGCTGGCCTGGGACGCTTATGCAAATGGGATCGGCTTTGATGGGGTCGGCGCGAACTGGCAATACGATCCTGAGGATACTGGTGGCTTCGTGTTCGGGCAGGGAAAGCCGCTGGATGGCTATCTGATCCAGTTCGTGAAGGATCAGCCGGGATCGACGATTGTCGCGGCTTACAATCCGAGCACAGACACGGCTGCGCGCGCGAAGTTTCAGGCGCGCGTCGCGGAAAAGCAGGTCACGCTCGAATGCGATCCGACGCTCGGGGCCAGGCTGGTTTCCACCGACGACTACATCGGGCTGATCGCAGCCGGAAAGCCTCTTTTCTTCTGCAATTCCCCGAATGCCGACAACCAGACCTCTGCGACGCTGCTTTTGCAGATCGGCGGCGCCCTCGTCTCCAAGCGCGTCCTTGTCGGCGCCGCGGATTCCGCGGGTACCGAGTTTCGGACACTGCGGGTTCAGAACTGAGACAGGGCCGATGTGCGGCCAGCCCCGAGCAATCGACAGCCCCGCAAGGCTATGCGGTGGGCGCATAGCTCACCGCAGAAGTCTTCCCGGTCGCCGGGATGGTTCAACAGTCGCGGCTTGGCGCCCAGATCACGCGTAAGTACTTGCTTTCGCGCAACTTTGCACTCAACGCTCCCGAATGCCTCCGAAGTGCAAAGTTCAGGCTGCTTCGCGTCCTCTCCAATGCGCCGTAAAATCTGTGCTTTAGGCTGTTTTTCGGCAACGTGAGCCAAGGCGCCTGCGATCACTGTTTGGACGATTATCTGCGCCCTTGTCGCAACTCGTCATGCCGTCGAAGTGCAAAGTTCGAGCGATGCCAGACGCTTCGGCCGCCATCTAACACATTGTAATTGCGCGCGTTATCGCCTGTTACCGGCTATTCCCAGCTGTTCCCGGTTTTTGTCCGATGTACCGGGTGTTTTTGTCGGGTGACAGGGTGGTCTTCTCCTCCTTCATCGAAACCTCCTGTCTGACGAGTGGGAAGACCCAAATCGTCAGCCCAGAAAGGCCTCACACAAAGCGCAACGCTGAATTGGGAGCCGAGCGCCAACCACAGGCGCCAATGCCGCGGAGCGGCTTAGTCCTCCCGCCCTTCACGTCGGGGTGAAGTTACGCCCAGCGCCCGCACAAGGGGTCGGAATGACTTGCACAAGCCTCTCGCCGTGAAATGCATCAGCGGCGGCTGCGGATGACTGCGCCCAGATGGGCCATCTGCGGTTCAGGGCCGGGTGCCTCTGTCAGCGATGCGCCAGATACTCGGCCGCGACATAGCCCGAGACGTTGGGCCGGTCGGTGAGGAAGACCCGGCACCAGACCTTGCCCGCCCGTGTCACACAGGCGCCCCGGGTCAGGCGGGTGCCATCGGGCAGGCCGATGATGATCTTGTGATCAAGGCCCGGGCCGTCGCGCAGTTTCAGAAGATCGTCGGGCCCGGCCCCCTTGACCACGGCGCCGTTCCCGGGCGCACAGCCGGCGGCGATCAGCAGGGCGAAAAGGGCGGCAAAGGGGGGGCGCATGATCTGTCCTGAGCTGTTTTTCCCAGCATAGGACATCCTTGCGCGCGCCGAAAGCCGGACGTCACCGGAACAGCTTCTGCAGCCGGGGGCGCAGCCGCAGGAAGCGGCGATAGGCGGCCTCGAAGGCCGGGGCGAGGGGCGGCCACCCGGCCAGAAGCCCAAGCGGGCGCAGGATCGGAACCGCCCGCCACATTGCGCCAAAGGCTGCCGCCCCCGAAAGCAGGCGGCCATTTTCCTCGGCGTGAAACCGGGCGAGCAGCTCGGCGCGGTCGATCGGGCAGGGGGCGTCGGGGGTGCAAAGATCAACGAAGCGGATCGCCCCGCGCCGGTCGAGCCTGCGCACAAGCGCGATCTCGCGCGCACAAAGCGGACAGCCGCTGTCGAACCAGACCGTCAGAGAAGGTGCCATGCCGGGCCTCGCTTTGTCAGAGGAATCGGCTGAAACATGGGGCGGGTCTTGCGGCGGTCAAGCCTTGCAGGGCCGGACGGACTGGGGGTCGCCCTCAGCCCGCCCGGTTCAGTCGCGGAAGGTGCGGGCCTTTTCGGCGCCTCCTCGCCACGCAAGGCCACATAGGAGAGCCCCGAGCACAGGAAGCCGAAGGGAGGCGTTCGCGTCAGCCTTCCGAAGCCTGTCGCCGCACGAACGGCACCTGCCGCTCCCGCGCTGCCCGCTCCAGCCTTGCCCCGGTCGGCTCGGACATCGGCGTCACGATGAAACCCTGCCTCGGATCGTTGTCCATCCAGGCGGAATCGAACCCGACCACGATGAGCCCGCGCCGCGCCTCCCGTTGCGTCGCTGAAAGACCGACCGCTTCGCCCATCGCCTGCTCCCCCGTGCGATCCCTTGGGACGAGGTAAGCATGCGGCGGGCGGGCGTGCAAGCGGCTGATACCATCGGCTCGGAGGACCGTCCGGTGCGACCCGCCGCCCGCAGGACAGAAAGAGCGATCCCCCGCGAGGGTGCTTGGCCTTGCTTGCCCCCTTTGCCCTTTCTTGTCCTTTCTTGACGAAAGCTTGATCAGTCTTGATATGCCGAAATCGTCGTTTCTCAGGTCTCGAGGGCGCGAAGGACATCGAGGTCGGTGGGGCGGGCCCAAGGCAGATGACGCTCGAGGATCTGTCCGATTTCCAGCATCGCGCCTTGAGCTGCGTGGGCATCGGACCGGACGGTTTCGCGGCGGATTGCGTCGTTCGGCCGTTTGGTCAGCCGAGGCAGTGCCACCACTGTTGATGCGGGCCAACCCAGCGGCAAGACCGCATGAACTGCTTCGTCGTGGCGATATTCTGCCACCAGTTCCGCCGCCGAAACCGTGCCCGGTTCGACATGCGCGAGCCGGTGCAGCAGCCACGCGATCAACCGATATTGCGCCAGCGTACCGGTGGATGACGGCAGCCCGCGCAGCAGGCTTCCCACCGGTGAAAGAAGCGTTTGGGGCTTCCCCTCCGGGCTGAGGGACGCGGTCCACAGGTCATGCGTGATCAGCCCCAACCCGGACAGCACCGCGATTTCCGCGCCGTTTCGGCCGAACCGGATCGGATGATGCGCGGCCAGATCCGCGAGGGGAAACAGGTCGAAACCCGGGCGATCTGGGTGCTGCCAATGCGCAAGAGCGAGGGATCGGGCCGCAGTCCGGCCCGCCCTTCAAGGGGATCCGTTTGCCCGGGCAGAGCAATCTCGATCAGCGCACGGAGGGCGGAAACGCCACCGAGACGGGCCGCCATTCTCGGCGCCGTCGCGCAGGCCGGGTCTCGCACGATCGGATTGGGGAACACCGCCTCTCGGGATTGAGCGGCCGGGCCCGCGGGGCGGAGCAGGCGGCAACGGGTCGCTGTGGGGTCGCGGCGGTCTGCGAGGCCGTTTTCGAGTGAGTCCACGGCTTCCAGCGCGACGAGGCGATCCACAATCTGGCCAGCTTCGTACCGGCTGCACGCGAGCGACTTCGTGATCGCCAACCGACCCGAGCGGGTAAGGGCGTTTTCGGCATCGGTTCCCGCGCCAAGAACGAGGTAGGCAATGAGTTCCGTGGCTGTCATCCCTCGTGCGATCAGTTCATCAATCGTCAGCACGTCGACAGTGAAATAACCGCCCACCTTCGGTTTTACGGCGGGTTTGCGAATGGCTTGGATCGAATTGGGCATGTCTCTCTCCGAGGCAGGAATTTCATGGATTTTCAGAGAGATGCTCTCTTGCGAGTATATCGTGATCCGCAGTCGGTCACGCCGGATTTCGAGGTTTTCCACAATCGCGGCACACCGAGCGCCTGATTTTCTCAAAATGACCTAGGAATCTTCGTCGGTCTGTTTGAGTTTTTCTTCGGGACCTCGGACGATGGGGCAGAAAGCACCGGAGCCCCTCATGGACGACGAACAGAGCGACTTGTTTGCAGATGTTCACCTCGTCGATCGCTGGCGGGCTGTTGCCGGTGTTGGTGACCAGCCCTCGCGATCCGCGACCGACAAAATCGATGGCTAAGACGTCTCAGCGCGCCTGTTTGACGACATCCATGCGCTCGCGAACCTTTGCGCCAATGCCGTCATTCCCGAGAGTTCGTCCGCACCGATTGCTCTGAAAGCGTTCCGGATTTCGCGCTGTCACGCGATGATGCACGGTTGGCTCCTGTGGATGGGCCGATCGGCACGGACCCATCGTTTTTGCGCCTGTCTCGGCACCGCTCAAGGGGCGATGGGGTGAAATGCGCCAAGCCGGAACCCGGAAGAGGCTTCGGATCAACTGCAAATTCCGGGGACCATCTCGCGTGATCATTTTCAGCGCGCCGCAGGCGCAGTTGCGGAGGTGGCGTCCCCGTCCGCGTGGGCCGCCTCCGCGTCCTGATCAAAGCGATAGCACCCTGCGTCACGAAAGCCGTGCAACCCGCTGGGGCGACCGCGTCGGACTTATGCCTCGGCTGTTGCGAATTCGGTCTGCCGGCAAGGTCGGGCGGAAAGCGGCTGCCTTCTTGTCCGTTCGCGCGATCAGGGCCTGGCGCAGTGACAACCTGCTTGCGGGAGGTTCGGCCAGCCTGAATGAAAGGCCCGGCAAATCCGGGGCGCTTCACTCTGACGACCAGGATGCACGTCAAATCAGGTGAAAATCCTGCTGTCCGCAATCGCTGCGGGAGCGGGTTTCATCCCCGATCGGCGCTGTCTTTGGAACGCAGAGCGGGGAAATCCGTGATACTGCTATTGGCGCAATCGAGAGTATCCGACCCCTCCCAACCTGCTGCGCTCCGTGCGGCAGGGTTGGTGTCGCTTTGCCGGTGCCCCTCGATCCTTCGATGACCCCGACCGACAAGGACAGATCATGCAAGTTGCGCAGGCGATTGCCGACGACAGGATCGGCGATCTGAGGAAGACCCCCACCATCGGCATCGATATCGGCTCGCGGCAGGCCAAGGCCGTGCTTCTGGACGATGCCGAGGTGCATACGGTGATCACCGCCTCCGGTGTCGATGCGCAGGACACGGCGGACCGGCTGGTGAAGAAGCTGTTGCGCCAATCGGGCCGTGACCGCGCCGACATCGCCTATGTCGTTGGCACCGGCTATGGCCGGATCGCGCTGGGCTATGACGACATCCCGACGCAGATCGTCACCGAAATTTCCTGTCACGCGATGGGCGCGCATTTCCTCAATGCGGGCACGCGCTCCATCATCGACATCGGCGGGCAGGACAGCAAGGCGATCAAGGTCGATCCCGACACGGGCCGGGTGCGGGAATTCGTGATGAACGACAAATGCGCGGCGGGCACGGGGCGGTTTCTGGAGAAGATTGCCGAACTGCTCGACTATCGGCTCGATGAACTGGGCGACCGGGCGCTCGAGGCCGAGGAGAGGGCAACGATTTCCAGCCAATGCGTGGTGTTTGCCGAATCCGAGGTGATTTCGCTGAAGGTGCGCGGCACCCGGCGCGAGGATATCGCGGCGGGCATCCACTACGCCTCGGCGCGGCGTGTGCGCAATCTGGTGAACCGCATCGGCCTTGATCCCGAGATCGTCTTCACTGGCGGTGTCTCGAACAACAAGGGGATGAAACGGGCGCTTGAGGATCTGATCGGCGCGCCGATCAGCGAAACGAAACTCGATACCACCTATGCAGGTGCCTTGGGCGCGGCGGTGATCGCGCAGCAGTATTACGATGGCGCCTTGGTGCAGTGAGGGACGAGCGATGAGATTTCAAGACGTTATCGACCCGATGCTGAGTGCCGAGCTGGCCGGGGCGACGGTGCTGGGCATCGACATCGGCTCGCGCGGGGGAAAGGCGGTGCTTCTGCACGAGGGCCATATCCATACCGCGCAGGTGGCGACCGGTGTTTTCATGCAGGACACGGCGAACGAGTTGCTGGAAGACATCCTGATGGCGTCCGAGATCGACTTTGCGGAGATCGACCATATCGTCGCCACTGGCTATGGCCGGATCGCGCTCGAATTTTCGGGCATCGCCACCGATGTGGTGACCGAAATTTCCTGTCACGCGATGGGCGCGCATTTCCTCAACGCCGCCACTCGGACAATCATCGACATCGGCGGGCAGGACAGCAAGGCCATTCAGGTTGATCCGGACACCGGCAAGGTGATCAAGTTCCTGATGAACGACAAATGCGCCGCCGGAACCGGGCGGTTTCTGGAAAAAGCCTCGGCGCTCTTGGGGTTTTCGATCACCGAGGTCGGGCCTGCGTCGCTGCGGGCCGAGACGGTGCCCAATGTCTCGAGCCAATGCACGGTCTTTGCGGAATCCGAGGTGATTTCGCTGCGTGCGCGCGGCGTGCCGCCCGAGGACATCGCGGCGGGGCTGCATTTCGCCTCGGCGCGGCGGGTGCGCAATCTGGTCTCCAAGGTGCCGCTCGAGGCCGATCTGGTGTTCACCGGAGGCGTGTCGAACAATGTGGGCATGAAACATGCGCTGGAAACGCTGATCGGCTTTCCGATCACCGTTCCGAAGCTCGACATGGTCTACGCAGGCGCGCTGGGCGCGGCGATCTATGCGCAAAAGCACCATGTCGAGGCGAAGCGGGCCTTGCGCAAGGCCGAAGCGCAGAAAGCCTATGATTTCGAGGGCTTGTCGCGCCTTCTTCAGGCAGCGGAAGATCATTTCGTGGCCAGCGACGACGCAAAAAAGGTGGGGTATCTGTGCAACTATACCCCGCTTGAGCTGCTCAACGCTTCAGGCGCGGCGCATCTGCGGCTTTTCAAATGCGGTGGCACCGAAGAGGTTTCGCGCGGCGAGCAGATCACCAAATCGGTGTTTTGCGATTTCACCAAGAGCGTGCTCGGCCATTTTGCCACCAAGCATCCGGTGAACGAGGCGATCGACAAGGTTTTCACCTTTTACACCTGCGATTCCATGCGGGCGACCTCGCAGGCGATCGACAATTTCTACAAATCCTCGCGCGGGTTCATCGTGCCCCGCAACGCTGACAGTGCCGCCTCGCGGGCGTTCTTCCGGCAGGAAATTCTGGCGTTCCGCGATGAACTCGAGACGCTGACGGGGCGCGAAATCCACGACGAGGACCTTCAAGCCCAGATCCGGCTCTACAACCGCGTGCGGGCGCTGATCCGGCAGATTTCGGAGTTGCGCAAGCGCGATAGTCCGGCGCTTTCGGGGCGCGATTTCCTTGAAGCCGTGCGGGCCTTTTTCTATCTCGAACCCGAGGCGCTGGTGCCGCTTTACGAGGATATGCACCGCCAGCTTGCGACGGCGGCCAGTTCCGGCACGCGACCGCTGCGGCTGATGATGTGCGGTGGCGTGGTGGCGGATGGCGACCGGCGCATCCTCGATCTGGTCGAAGACGACATCGGCGCGCGGATCGTGGTCGAAGATCACTGCACCGGCCTTGGCCCCTTTCTGCACCAGACCCGCGAAGGCGACGACCCCTGGGCGGCGCTGGCCGATGCCTATCTCGACCAGACGCCCTGCGCGCGGCAATTCCCGCTTGAACGGCGGATCGAGGCCGCGCTGGCCTTGGCGCGGGACTATCGCGTTGATGCCGTGCTTTACACCTATCTCAAGTTCTGCCCCTGCTACGGGCTGACCAAGAACCTGTTCCTCAAACGCTTTCAGGAGGCGGGGATCCCCGTCCTCGAACTCGGCAGCGATTATTCCGCGGGCGATCTGGGCCAGATCAAGACCCGGCTCGAAGCCTTTGTCGAGGTTCTGGCCGAGAGGGCCGAGGCGTGACCTTCCCCTGTCCCACATTCCCCGCAGACCGCGATGACGCTTGAAACGATTGACACCCGGGACGACGGCGCGTCGCTCGCCGATCTGGCGCGCGCGGGCGGCACGACCCCCGCCCGGACCGGCGAGGCGCTTGAAAGCCAGCTTGCCTATTTGCGCGAAACCCGCGCCGATCATGGCTATTCCCCGGCCGTGAACCGGTTCTTTGACCTTGTGCTGAGCTATATCGACGATGCCGAGGCGGGCCACCGCGCGGGCACCGCCAAGGCGGCGTGGATGTGTGGCGGCCTTTGGTCGCCGCTTTACTATGCCTGCGACACGATCCCGATCTCGATCAACGAGGTCGGGCGGCTCGGCTCTGCCGACGCGATGAACGTGGCCGAGGATTACTTTCAGCTGCCCAAGGAATCCTGCTCGATGGTGGGGGCGGTTCTTGGCGAATATTTCCTGCGCCGCGAGCGCACGGTGCCGCGTCTTGCCACCTACAACATGATGTGCGAGCCGCTCAACATCGCCTGGGAGCTTTTGCGTGCCGAAGGGGTGGATGTGTTCCGCGTCGAGGGCGCGAACCGACCCAACACCCAGGATGATCCGAGGCGGCTTGAACAGATCGAGAGCTTCATTCGCGATGAGCTGCGTGCGCTCTCCGTCTGGCTTCGCGGCAGCCCCGCCGACGAGACGCGGCTTGGCGATGAAATCAAGCGCTACAATCGCATCCTCGCCAAGGTTCGCCGCATCTTGCATCTGCGCACCGACAATCCGCTTTACATCCGCTCGCTTGCCACCATGTATCTGCTCATCGGCACCGGGCATTACTTCGGCAAGCCAGAGGCTTACGAAGAGGTGGTCGATGAGTTGCTTGCCGAGCTTGAGCGTCCCGGCAATCTGCGGCCCTATCCGAAAAATCTGGTGCGGCTGGTCTGGTCGGGCGGGCGCGGGCAGGAATTCGGCGTCTACAAGACGATCGACGACTCGGGCGGGGCGGTGACGGCTTGGCATACCCCCGACGAATGGACGCGCGGCTACCGCGAGGATCTGCCGCCTTGGCAGTCTTACGCCGATTACCTGATCACCGGGCGCACGATGATCGGCACGCCGGTGCGCCATCTGGCGCGGATCGAAGAGACCATCGCGCCCTTCAAAGCGCAGGGGATCCTGTTTTACGGCTATGTCGGCTGCTCTTTCGCGGGGATTCACCGAGAGATTCAGGCCACGCATTTTCAGAAGAAGGGCATCCCCACCATCGCGCTGGAAGGCTCGTTTCAGGTCGGTCCGCCCTCGGGGCAACTGCTCACCCGGATCCGGGCCTTCGTCGAAATGCTCAGCCGCTGAGCCCTCCGTGCGGTCAGATACCGCCACGGAACATCCTGCAATCGGGGGTGCAGGGGGCGTCTTGCCCGGGGCATCGGCAAGGTGAAGCCGAACGAGGCAGGGTGCCAAGGTCTCCGACGGATGCTGAAAACAGAGGTCCTCTTGGCTGCCGCGCGATGGCAAAGATCATTTCCGCCCGGGAGAAGATCTTGCTGCGCGGCCCGATGGCTGCCGGGGACAAGGCTTTCGGGGCCTGACCGCCCTGCATCACAAAGAACGTCCCTTCGCCGTTGCGGGCTGACACTGTGTGCGTTGTCCGACATCGGCAGCCTGCGCCGCGGATAGGTGCAGAGGGGGCTGTCGTGCGGCATCTGGCCGGCTATTGCCGCAGCGCCCCCGGGATCATCGAAGACCATCTGGCCACCTCGATGGCGTCAGAGGCAGCAACAGTGTCGATGACCCTTTGCCCAAGGCCCTGCCGATTGCGGGCCTGAGTCGACTCATTTGGTCGTGATTCGAGACCTTGGTCCCCAACGCGCGGGGAAAAAACTGCTGCGCGCGCAGCATGGCGCAGAAGCGTGCTTTCTGTGAAACGGCGAAAAATAGAAAAATACAATAAAAACAATGGCTAATATTGACGTTGCTGCGGCGATGGACTTGGTTTGGGGCATGAAACAGGCAAAAGCCTCACCGGAGTTCCCCAAGATGAGCACCTTGCAAACCTTCCGAAATGCCGCCCGAACACTTGCCGCTGCGGCGGCTGTGGCGGCTGCGGTTCTGCCCACCTTCGCCTCGGCTGGCCCGACGCTCGACCGCATCAAGGAGCGCGGCGTGATCAAGGTCGGCGTCGGCACCACGCCCGGCTTCTTCGCCCCCGACAGCGCGGGCAAATGGCAGGGCTTCTTCATCGACTATGGCCGGGCGCTGTCGATTGCCGTCTTTGGCAGCCCCGACAAGGTGGAATTCACCTCCTCCTCGCCGCAACAACGCCTGCCCGCGCTGCAGGCGGGGGAATTCGACGTGCTGCTGTCGGGCGTCACGGTCACCATCACCCGCGCCTTCAAGCTGGGCTTCCACTTCGGCCCGACGATCTTCTATGACGGTCAGGCGATCCTCGCGCGCAAGGATCTGGGGGTGAAGAGCGCCTCGGAACTCGACGGCGCCACCATCGGCGTGCAATCGGGCACGACGGGCGAGCTGAACATCGCCGATTTCTTCCGCAAGACCGGCAAGGCCTTCAGCCCGGTGACGATCGAGGACACGTCGGAGTTCCTCGCCGCGCTCGAAAGCGGCCGGGTCGATGCGATCACGCAAGACAGCTCCGACCTTGTGGGCAAGCTGCAACAGCTGAAGAAACCCGATGACTATGTGCTCTTGCCCGAGCGGCTGTCGAAAGAGCCGCTGGCTCCGGCCATCGTCGCGGGCGACGACCGCTGGCTCGAGATCGTCAACTGGACGGTCTATGCGACGATCCAGGCCGAAGAATGGGGCATCACCTCAAAGAACGTCGACACGTTCCTGACCTCGCAGGATCCGGCGATCCAGCGCTTCCTCGGCGTCGATCCGTCGCTGGCGCAGGATATCGGGCTCGATCCGAAATGGGCCTACAATATCATCAAGACGGTCGGCAACTACGGCGAGATCTACGAGCGCAACCTTGCGCCGCTGGGCTGGGAGCGTGGCTACAACCAGCTCTGGACCAAGGGCGGTCTGCTTTATGCGCCGCCGTTCCGGTAAGACAGCCGTGACCTTCCTCCCTGAAAACGTCACGGATCGGGCAGTCCGCCCGCAGCAGCGCGGCCCCTGGGCCGCGCTCGTTGCGTGGTGGGGTCCACGGCCCTTCGCGCAGATCGCCGTCCTTCTCGGGCTTGCGGCGCTGCTTTTGTGGTTTGGCCACAATGCCGCCGCAGCCCTGCACCGGGCGGGCATTTCGCCCGGGTTCGCCTTCCTCGGCCGCACCGCGAACTTTCAGATCGGCGAGGCGCCGATCGCGTTTCAGGCGGGCGACACCTACCTGCGCGCGATTGCGGTGGGGCTTTTGAACACGCTGAAGGCCGCGCTGGCAGGCTGCCTGTCCGCCACGATTTTGGGTGTCGCGCTCGGCGTTCTCAGCCTGACGCGCAGCCGCTTCGTGAGGGCGCTGGTGCGCAGCTATATCGAGGTGATCCGCAACACGCCGCTGCTCTTGCAACTCTTCTTCTGGATCGCGCTCGCCCATGCTTTGCCCGGCCCGCGGCAGGCGCCCGCGGCGCTGGGGGTGGTGCTGTCGAACCGGGGTATTTTCGTCCCCGCGCTCACCGCCCCGGAGGGCTGGGCCTTGCCACTGGCGGGCGTAGGGTTGGCGCTGATCTCGGCCATCCTGGGCAACCGGATTCTGGCGCGCAGCATCGGGCGCGGCTCGGCGCTTGTCTGGATCCTCGCGGTGCTGGCGGCGGGTTCGGTGGCGATCTCCAGCGGCGTCACGCTCGATCTCCCGCATCTGCAGGGGTTCAACATTCGCGGCGGGGCGTCGCTCTCGCCCGAATTCGCGGCGCTCGTCTTCGGGCTCACGATCAAATTCGCCGCCTCGATCGCCGAGATCGTCCGGGCCGGTATTCTTTCGGTGCCGCAGGGCCAGCGCGAGGCCGCCCGCGCGTTGGGGCTGAACGAGGCGCAGATCCTGCGCCTTGTCGTGCTGCCACAGGCGCTGCGGGTGATCGTGCCGCTGATCACCTCGAATTTCCTCGATCTGGCGAAGGATTCGAGCCTTGCGGTGGCGATCGGCTTTCCCGATCTGGTCTCGATCCTCAACACCACCGCCAACACCACCGGGCAGGCGATCGAGGCGGTGTTCATCATGACGGTGACCTTCCTGGCGATCAACCTGTCGGTGGCGGCGCTGATGAACCGCTATAACACCCGCGTTGCGCTGCGCGGGCAGGGCAGGGGGGCGGGCCGATGATCGGGTTCAAGTTCCGGTCCGGGGACGGTTTGCGCGCCGATCTGCGCGGTCTTGCGCTCTCGCTCGCAGCTGTGGTGCTGTGCCTTCTGGTGCTGCGGGAGTTGGCGGATTGGCTGCTGGTGCAGGCGACCTTCGCGGGCGACATGGCCACCTGCCGCGCTGCCGAGGGCGCGTGCTGGCCGTTTCTGGTGGCGAAGCTGCGCTTCATCCTGTTTGCCTTCTACCCCACCGATCAGCTTTGGCGGCCAATTGCGGTCATCGTCGGACTGCTCTCCCTGATGGGCGTTTCGGCGCTGCCGCGGTTCTGGGGCAAGGGGCTGCTGGCGGGCTGGGGCTTCGGGCTTGCGGCGGCTTGGGGGCTGATGTCGGGCGGCGTCGGGCTTGTGCCCGTCTCGGTCAACGACTGGGGCGGGCTGCCGGTGACGCTGCTCCTCTGGGCCTCCTGCATGGGCTTTGCCTTTCCGGCGGCGATCCTGCTCGCGCTCGCGCGGCAATCGCGGATGGGCGGGCTGCGCGTGCTCTCGGTCCTTTACATCGAGGTGATGCGGGCCACGCCGATGGTGGCGATCCTCTACTTCGCCATGCTGATCCTGCCGCTTGGACTGCCCGAGGGGGTGATCTTCGACAAGATCACCCGCGCCGCGATCATGACCGCGCTTTTCTTCACCGCCTATCTGGCCGAGGTGGTGCGGGGCGGCTTGCAGACCATTCCGCCCGGTCAGGCCGAGGCGGCGGCGGCGCTTGGGATTGGCTACTGGCGCATGGTGCAGCTGGTGATCCTGCCGCAGGCGCTGCAAAAGGTGATCCCGGGGCTCGTCAATCTGGCGATCGGCTTTCTGCTGGCCACCTCGCTTCTGGCGGTGATCGGGGTCTTTGACCTTTTGAACGCCGCCAAGGCCGCGACCACCGATCCGCTTTGGCTCGGCTTTCACGATGAGGC
The DNA here is from genome assembly GCF_003217355.1 of Rhodobacter viridis. Lineage (GTDB taxonomy): Bacteria > Pseudomonadota > Alphaproteobacteria > Rhodobacterales > Rhodobacteraceae > Rhodobacter > Rhodobacter viridis. The sequence continues at coordinate 14,425 of NZ_QJTK01000001.1, forward strand.
CTATCTCTTTGTTGCGGCGATCTATTTCGCGCTTTGCTTTGGCGGATCGCGCTACAGCCTCTGGCTGGAACGGCGTCTGGCCCGCGGCTGAGGGCGAGATGCGAAGCGGGCCACGGGTTGCGTCTTCCCCGTGGCCCGCTTTTTTGCTTTCGTGCCGTCCTTACCCGCGCACGGCGGCGAAGGATTGTTCCAGATCCCAGATCAGATCGTCCAGATCCTCGGTGCCGACCGAGAGCCGGATCTGCTCGGGCTTGACGCCCGCCAGCCGCTGTTCGGCTTCGGTCAGCTGCCCATGCGTGACCGTCGCCGGATGCACGATCAGCGATTTCGAATCCCCGACATTGGCCAGGAAGGAGAAAAGCTTCGTCGCCTCGATGAAGCGTTTCGCCTGTTCAAACCCGCCTTTGACGCCGAAGGTCAGGATCGAGCCGGCGCCCTTGGGCAGGTATTTCTGCGCCAACGCGTGATGCGGGCTGCTTTTCAGCCCCGGATAATTCACCCAGGCCACCTGCGGATGCGCTTCGAGAAATTCGGCAATCGCCTGCGCGTTCTTCACCTGCCGCTCGAGCCGGAACGACAGCGTTTCAAGCCCTTGCAGGAACAGGAAGGCGTTGAACGGGCTCAGCGCGGCACCGAAATCGCGCAGGTAATGCAGCCGCGCCTTGATGATATAGGCGATGTTGCCCGCACCCGGATAATTCCCCCATTTTTCCCAATGCACGAAGCCGCCATAGGCCGGATCGGGGGTGGTGAAATCGGGAAAATTGCCGTTGGCCCAGTTGAAGTTGCCGCCATCGACGATCAGCCCGCCGATCGAGGTGCCATGCCCGCCGATGAATTTCGTCGCCGAATGCACCGTGACATTGGCGCCATGATCGAAGGGGCGAAAGAGGAACGGCGTGCCGAAGGTGTTGTCGATGATCAGGGGCAGCCCATGCGCCTCGGCGATCCGCGCCACCGCCTCGAAATCGATCACGTTGATGTCGGGGTTGCCGATCGTCTCGACGAAGATCAGCTTCGTTTTCGGCGTGATCGCGCGGGCGAAATTTTCCGGGTCGGTGGGGTCGACGAGCGTCGTCTTGAGGCCGTGCTTGGGCAGGGTGTTGACGAACAGGTTGAAGGTGCCGCCGTAAAGCGTTTTCGCCGCCACGATCTCGTCGCCCGCATGGGTGATGTTGAGGATCGCAGTGGCCGTTGCCGCCGAGCCCGAGGCGACGGAGAGCGCCCCCGAGCCGCCTTCGAGCGCGGCGATGCGGTTTTCCAGCACTTCGTTCGTCGGGTTGGTGATGCGCGAATAGTCGAAGCCGAATTCCTCGACCGAGGAGATCGCCTTGGCGGCGGCGAAATCCTTGAACACGAAAGAGGTCGTTTGATAGATCGGCACGGCGCGGGCGCCGGTGGCGGGATCGGGGCTTTGGCCTGCGTGCAGCTGCTGCGTGGCAAAGCCATAGGTGCGGTCGGTCATGATCGGATCCTGTCAGGCGAAATAGGCTTCGGGCTGGATGCGGAACGGGTCGAGTTCCTCGTCCACGTCGATCTGCAGCGCGCTGTTGAAGACGTTGTTGACGATCATCAGCGCGCCGAAGGTGGTCAGCTCGACGATCTGGGTCGGGTTGAACTCGGCCGAGAGCCGCTCGAAGAGCGCATCCGAGACCCGGTTCGGGTCCTTGGCGATCTGCGTGCCGTAATCCCAGATCACCTGCTGGCGTTCGTCCAGCGTCAGCTGCTCGGGGTTTTCGCCCCAGCCCGCGATGGCGCGGCGCATGAAGGTGGTGCAAAGTTCGCAGGCATTGGCGCGCGAGATGGCAAAGCAGAACAGGATCGCCTCGCGCTGGCCCAGCCAGGGCTTGACCGCATCGAACAGCGAATACCATTCGAGCACGGCCTTCAGCGCCACGGGCGAGCGCAGAAGCGTGGCCTTCATGTTGGTCAGGGCATGGGACTTGGTGATTTCATCATGATAGGCGCGGATTTCGGGGGTGGCGGTGGCCAGATTGACCTTGGTGACGCGGGTCATGGATTTTTCCTTTGTGTGTTGGCGGAAAGGACGGGGGGAAGGACGGCGTGGATGGCGCCGGTGACGATATCGGCGATGGCCTCTAGCTCCGCGTCGGGCGTGGTCAGTGGCGGCGCAAGGCAGATCACGTCGGTGAGCACCCGGGTGGAGAGGCCGCGGGCGAACAGCTCGCGGCGCAGGCGCGGGGCCAGATCGGTCTCGGGTCCGAAGCGGCGTTTCGTGGTCCGGTCGGCGACCAGTTCGATGCCGAACAGCAGGCCAAGGCCGCGGATGTCGCCAACGTTCGGATGATCGGCCAGCCCGGCGTGCAACCGGCCAAGCAGATGCTTGCCCTTTCGCGCCGCACGCTCGGCCAACCCCTCCGCCTCAAGGATGCGGATGGTTTCCAGCGCCACCGCACAGGCAACCGGATGGGCCGAGGCGGTGAAGCCGTGCCACCAGCGTTTGGCGGGCGGTGCGGCATCAAGCGCCGCCTTGATCCGGCCGCTGACGCCGATCCCGCCCAGCGGAATGTAGCCCGAGGTGATGCCCTTGGCGAATTGCACGATGTCGGGGCGCACCCCCCAGTGCGCGACCGCAAACCAATGTCCGGTGCGGCCAAAGCCGGTGATCACCTCGTCGGCGATGAAAAGCACATCGTAGCGGTCGCAGATTTCGCGGATGCGGGGGAAATAATCGTCCTGCGGTACGATCACCCCGCCGCCACCGCCCTGCACCGGTTCCGCGATAAAGGCGGCCACGGTCTCCGGCCCCTCGCGCAGGATCGCCTGTTCCAGCAGGTCGGCGGCCTCCTGCCCGGTGCCCTCGAAGCGGTAGGGATAGGGCGAGGGGATGTGCAGGATATCGGGCGCGGGCGGGCCGAAGCCTTGCGAAAACTCGGTCACCCCGGTGACGCTCGCCGCCACCCCGGTCGAGCCGTGATAGGAATAGTCGCGCGAGATGATCTTGGTCTTGCGCGGCTGCCCCACCGATTGCCAGAACCAGCGCGCCGTGCGCACCGAGGTTTCCGTGGCCTCGCTGCCCGAGGTGGTGAAGAAGAACGCCTCGATGCCTTCAGGGGCGATTTCGGAGAGTTTCTCGGCCAAGGCCACGCCCGGGCCGTGGCTGGCCCCGGCATAGGTATTGGCGAAGGCGAGTTGTTGCAGCTGCGTGGTCGCTGCCGCGATCAGTTCCGGGCGGGCATGCCCGAGGTGAACGTTCCACATGCCCGAGAGGCCGTCGATCAGCCGCCGCCCCTCGGCATCAATCAGGAAGGCGCCTTCCCCACGAGACCAAAGCACCGGGGCGGCATGGTCGACGGGGTGGTGCTGCGGATGGATGAGATGGGCGCGGTCAGCCTCGTGCCAGCCTGGCGGAGCCTCCGCCGCGGCGGAAGGATTGAGAAAGGGATGGGTCATGCTGGATCACTCCGCCGGAACGGCTTGGGTGGCGGTTTCGAGATCGTCCTCGATCCGCCGCAGCACCTGCGGGTTCGACCAGCGCAGCCAGAGGAAATGCACGACGCCGAGGCCCAGAAGCCCAAGGAAGGCATAGGGCAGCAGGTTGAAGGGCGCGGGCGGCACCGGGTAAAGCAGCCCGATCAGCGGCAGCGACAGCAAGCCAACCGAGGCGACGGAAATCGCGACGTGGTGCGGGCGCAACTCGCCGCGCCGTGCCAGAAACACCGGTGCGCCGATCGCGACAAGGATATAGGCCGCAAGGAAGCCGAGCGTGGCGATGGTGCCAAGCCAGGCGAAGATGTCGAGCAACCCATTGCCCGCGAGCGTCAGCGGCAGGGACAGCGCCGCCACGACGAGCGCCGAGATCGCCACCGCGACATGGGGCGTTTCATGCACCTCATGCGCATCGCCCGCCCGGCCGTGAATGATCCCGTGCCGCGAGAGCAGATAGATCACGCGCGCCCCCGCATTGATCGAGGCCAGCGCCGAGGCGAAGAAGCTTGCCGAAACACCCGCTGCGATCACCGGACCCAGCACGCCCAAGCCAAGCCGCGCGGCGAGCGCCGACAGCGGCGCATCGATGCCGCCAAGCCCGGTCACCTCGCCCTGAAACGCCGCGACCAGCACATAGGCCGAGACGGTGAAGAACAGCCCGGTTGCGAGAACCGTCGTGATCACCGAGCGCGGGATCACCCGCAGCGGATCTTTCGCCTCGTGGCCAAGAACAGTGGCGCTTTCAAACCCCACGAAAGAGAAAAAGGCGAGCACGAGGCCAAGGCGCAGGTTTTCGCTCGCCACGCCCTGCAGCGTCAGTTGCGCTTGGTCGGCGCCCGCCGCGCCTTGCCAAAGGGCGACGCCCAGAACGATCAGCACCGCGCCCACGGTGATCGCCTCGAGCGTCAGCGACAGCCGGGTCGACAGCCGGATCGAGCGCCAGGCGATGGCAAAGGCCAGCCCGATGGCCAACGCCGACAGCAGCACCGCGGGCAGGTGGTTATCAAAGGCGCCAAAGGCCAGATGCAGCACTTCAAGCGCATAGCTCACCGAGCCTGCGACCACGGCCCCGGCGGTGAAAAGATAGGCGATGACGAGCGACCAGCCCGCCACCGTGCCCCAGAACGGCCCGAGACCTTGCCCCGCAAAGGCGTAAAGCGCGCCGGGCGAGGCGGAGCGGCTGGAAAAGGCGGTGATGGTGACCGAAAGCACCAGAAGGGCCAGTGTGGCAAAGAGATAGGCAAGCCAGGTGCCGTTGCCCGCGGTGGCGAAAACGCCAAGGATCACGAAGGCCGGGGTGCCCGAAGGCGCGATGGTGCCGACGGCCTGCGCGACAACGTCGAGAAAGGAGAGATGGTCACGCTTCAGCGCGCCCGAAGAGCGTTCGAGAGAGGTCATGGGTCCTGTCCATGCTGGGAATGTCGATGGGAAGGCGGGTGTTGCGGCGACAGCCTCAGGCTGCCGCCCATCTACACGGGTCCGCCGCGCCCTTGACCGAGGCAAGGATGATCGCAAACCCGGCAAAACCGGTGACCTCCTTCCAGGGCTGGGGCACAAACGACATTTCGGCCTCTTTCGGCGCTTGGGATGACTTTTCGGATGCTGCATCCTCGCCCGTAAATCACGACTCATTCAATGGATAATACTCAGCCTTTCGCGGGGCTCGCGCAGAAGGAATGCAGTGCGCAGCCCGCGCCGGGCGCAAGTTTTCTTCCCTGCGACGAGTCGGCTGGGTGTTGCAGAGCTTACGGATCAGGGGGGCGTGGCGGGTGCCTCCGCGGCCGGGCGCGGAAAAACTTTCTCTCTGTGGCGCCGGGTTTGGAAGCGGGCGTTCGTTTTGCCCGCTGTCTTCGCTGGGGCTGTTTTCTTGACCGGGTCTTGGGTGGGTGCGATAAAAAATCAAATGAAATCATATATGTGAGCTGACCTATGTCGACCTTGAAACTGACCCGCCGCCGTCTTGGCGCCTCTGTGACCGCTGCGGTGCTGGCCGCGATTCTGGCGCTGCCCGCGCAGGCGGAAGAGTTGAAGAAGGTGCGCTTTGCCTATCTCCTGTCGGATACGTTGCTCTCGGTCTTCCGGGCGAAGGATCAGGGCTATTTCGCCGCCGCGGGGCTGGATGTCGATCTGATCCCGGTGCAGGGCGGCCCGGCGGTGATCGCGGCGCTGGCCTCGGGCGAGGCCGATATCGGCTATGCCGCCCCGGTGCCGCCGCTCAATGCCCGCGCGCAGGGGGTGCCGGTGAAGCTGTTCCTGACGCTCGGCCACGAGGCTGACCCGGATCGCAAATATGTCTGGCTTGTCGCCTCGAAAGCCTCGGGGGTGAGTTCGCTTGCCGATGTGAAGGGCAAGAAGATCGCGATCAACGGCAATGGCACCGGCTGCGAACTCGCGTGGCGCGACCATCTGGCGGCGGCGGGCCTGTCCTACGACGATGCAGAGGTTGTGGTGCTGCCCTTCCCGCAGCAGGAAGCGGCGCTCGAGCAAGGCACGATCGACGTGGGCTGCGCGATCCAGCCCTTCTACGCCTCGATTTCGGCCAACCCCGAGATTGGTGCCAAGGTGATCGCGCGCGGCCTTCTGGCCGATGAAAAGGAGCCGGTGATTTCCGACAGCGTGATCGGCACCGACGCCTGGCTTTCCGAAAACGAGGACACTGCCAAGGCCTTCGCCCATGCGGTGGTGAAGGCGCGCGACGAGTTGCTGGCGAACCGGGCGCTGGTCGAAGAGGCGGCGGTGACATATCTCGACCTGACACCGGAACTGGCGAAAACGCTCGATTATTCCGTGCTCAAGCCCGAGGTGGATGTGAAACCGGGCGAGGTGCAGCGCATTCTTGATGCCTTGGTCAAGGCGGGGATCCTCAAGACGCCGCTCAAGGCCGCGGATGTTTCAATCGATCTGAAGCTTTGAGCCGATGACGGCTTTGCTTGAGGCCGGGGGGCTGGCCAAGGTCTTCCCCGGCCGCCCCGATCCGGTCGAAATTCTGCGCGACATCTCATTTGCGGTCGCGCCCGAGGAATTCGTCTCCATCGTCGGCCCCTCGGGCTGCGGCAAGACCACGCTTCTGATGTGTCTGGCGGGATTGCTGCCGCCGTCTTCGGGCTGGGTGCGATTTCGCGGCCAGCCCGTCACCGACCCGCCGCGCGGGGTTTCGGTGGTGTTTCAGGATTATTCCCGCTCGCTTTTGCCGTGGAAGTCGGCGCGCGAGAATGTGACGCTTGGCATGCGCCGGCTCGGCCTTGGTCGGGCCGCGGCGCGTGATCGGGCCGAGGCGCTGCTGGCCGAAGTGGGGCTGGCCGGGTTCGAGGGCCATTTTCCCTGGCAGCTTTCGGGCGGCATGCAGCAGCGCGTGGCCATCGCGCGGGCGCTGGCGGCGGAAAGCGCGCTTCTCTTGCTCGATGAACCGCTGGCCGCCGTCGATGCGCAGACCCGCGCCGATCTGCAGGATCTGCTGCGTGGGCTGGCGCGCAAGTTCCGGCAAGCCTGCCTTCTGGTCACGCATGATGTCGACGAGGCGGTTTACATGGCCGACCGGGTGCTGGTGCTCAGCCGCCGCCCGACCCGGATCCTGCGCGAAGTGCCGCTGGCGCTGGGCGCCGAGCGCGACCAGATCGACACCCGCGAGCGACCCGATTATCTGGCGGCGCGGCACGAGATCCTGACGCTGATCCGCGCCGCCCGACCCGAGGGGGCAGGGGCATGACCGCGCTCCTGCGCCCGGTTCTGGCGCTTGGCTTGCTGGCCGCGCTCTGGCAGGCGGTGGTCTGGGCCGCTGTCGTGCCCGAACGCTATTTCCCGCCGATCGCCACCGTGGTGCAGGCGGGAATGTCGATGATTGCCCGGGGCCAGATGCAGCAGGCGCTGTTCGACACCGGATCGCGGGCGATCCTCGGCGCCATTGCGGTCAATCTGATCGGCATCGGGCTCGGGCTTGCGGCCACGGGGGCCCCGAGCCTGCGCCGCATCCTTGATACGGTGGCGGCGATCTTGCAGCCGGTGCCGCCTGCCGCCGTCGTGCCGATGGCGGTTTTCGCGCTGGGCCTTGGCTGGAAGCTTTACGCCTTCGTCGTGGTGCTGGTGACGATCTGGCCGCCCTATCTCGCCACGGTCTCGGCGCTGGCCGCGACGAACCCGGTGCTGCTCTCGGTGGGGCGGATGGCGGGCTTCGGCCCGGTTGCGATGCTCTGGCACATCCGCTTGCCCGCCGCGATGCCCGAGATCCTGGCGGGGGTGCGCTATGCCACCACGATCGCGCTGATTGCGGTGATCGTCTCCGAGATGATCACCGGCCGCGACGGCATCGGATTTTTGTTGTTTCAAAAGGCCTTCGCCATCCGCATCCCCGAGGTGTTCGCACTGATGTTCGCGGTCGGGCTGCTGGGTAGCGCGATGGGGCTGGCTGTCAGCGCGGTCTACCGCGGTTTCGCGGGCTGGCATCTGGCGCAGCGGGGCAGGGCGGCATGAAGCGTCTTTTCCTCCATCCCGCCGCCGTGCTTCTTGCCGCGCTTCTGGCATGGCAGATCGTGGCCCTGGTCAAGACCACGCCGCTGTTCCCTGGCCCGCTCGATGTGGCGGGGGCGCTTTGGGACGATGGCCCGCGGCTGATCCGCGAAATCGGCCACACCCTGCGCCGCGCTGTTGCGGGCTTTGCGCTGGCCGCGCTGACGATGATCCCGCTTGGGCTTGCGATGGGGCGCATCCGCGCGCTGGGCTTCGTGGGCGAGCCGTTGGTCGCCATGCTCGCCACCCTGCCGCCGCCCGCCACTGTGCCGGTGGTGATGCTCTTTGCGGGCACCGGCGATCTGGCGAAGATCCTTGTCATCGCCTATGCCGCCGCGATTCCGCTGGTGATCAATGCCGCCGAGGCCGCGCGCAACCTGCATCCGATGCTCGGCCTCGTCGGGCGCTCGCTCGGGCTGACGCGGCTCGAAACCCTGCGGCTCATCGCGCTGCCCTCGGCGCTGCCGATGCTGGCGGTGGCGGCAAGGATGGCGGCTTCGGCGGCGCTTCTGGTGTCGATCACCTCGGAAATGCTGCTCTCGACCAATGGCATCGGCAACTACCTGCAGCGCGAGCAGGAAAACTTTCGCCTTGATGCGGGCCTTGCCGGGATCGTGCTGATCTCGGTCGTCGGCCTGATCCTGAACCGGCTCATCGCCGCGTCCGAACGGCGCTGGCTGGGCTGGCATTACCAATCCCGAACCGCGGAGACACAGGCATGAGCCCGACGCAGAACGTCCTTTTCATCATGTGCGATCAGTTGCGCTTCGATTACCTGTCCTGCGCCGGGCATCCGACGCTGCGCACCCCCAATATCGACGCGCTGGCCGCGCGCGGCGTGCGCTTTGACCGCGCCTATGCGCAGTCACCCATCTGCGGGCCGTCGCGGATGAGCACCTATACCGGGCGTTACATGCGCTCGCATGGTTCGACGCAGAACGGCGTGCCGCTGCGGGTGGGCGAGCCGACGCTGGGCGATCATCTGGCCGAGATCGGCGTGCGCAACGTGCTGGTGGGCAAGACGCATATGGTGGCCGACCGCGCGGGGCTGGCGCGGCTGGGCATCGACCCGGCGTCAGAGATCGGCGTGCGGGCCGCGCAATGCGGTTTCGAGCCCTACGAGCGCGACGACGGGCTGCACCCCGATGGCGGCTATGATCCCGCGCCCGCCTATGACGCTTACCTGCGGGCGCAGGGCTTTGAGGCCGAGAACCCTTGGGAATACTGGGCGAATTCCGCCGAAGGTGCGCAGGGCGAAACCCTGAACGGCTGGCTTCTGGTGCATGGCGACAAGCCCGCCCGTGTACCCGCCGAGCATTCCGAAACCGCCTATACCACTTCGCGCGCGATCGAGTTCATCGAGGGCGCGGCGGCGGCGGGCGAGCCCTGGTGCCTGCATCTTTCCTTCATCAAACCGCATTGGCCCTATATCGCGCCCGCGCCCTATCATGCGCTTTACGGACCCGCCGACGTGAAACCCGCAGTCCGCTCCGACGCCGAGCGGGCCGAGACCGCGCATCCGATCTTCCGCGCCTTTCAGCAGGAACGCTACGCGCAAAGCTTCGCGCGCGAGGAGGTGCGGCAGCGGGTGATCCCGGCCTATATGGGTCTTATTGCGCAGATCGACGACGAGCTGGGGCGGCTGATGCGGTTTCTGGACGACAAGGGCCTGCGCGACAGCACGCTGATCGTGTTCACCGCCGATCACGGCGATTATCTGGGTGATCACTGGCTGGGCGAAAAGCAGCTTTTCCATGACGTGTCGGCGAAAGTGCCGCTGATCGTGGTCGATCCCGCGCCCGCGGCCGATGCGACGCGCGGCACGGTCAGCCGCGATCTGGTCGAGCTGATCGACCTTGCGCCCACCTTCCTTGACTGGTTCGGGGCCGCGCCGAAGCCGCATGTGCTTGAAGGTCATTCGCTCTTGCCCCTCACCCGCGCCAGTGCTGCGGGGCCGTTGCGCGCCCATGCGGTCAGCGAATACGATTATGCGGTGGATGGCGTGCGCCGTCGCCTTGGCACGCAGGTGCGCGATTGCCGGTTGGTGATGATCACCGATGGCCGCTTCAAGCTCATTACTGCGCCGGGGTTCCGGCCGATCCTGTTCGATCTGGACACCGACCCGGGCGAGTTGACCGATCTCGGCGCCGATCCCGCGCAGGCCGAGACGATCGCCCGGCTGACGGCGGCGCTTCTTGATTGGTATCGGGGCGCCGCAAACCGCATCACCGTCAGCGACGGCTGGTTCAGCGATGGCGACGCGGCCGCCGAGGTCTATGACCTGCTGCTCGATCCGGGGATTTTGATCGGCTATTGGGACGAGGCGGAACTGGACGCCGAAATCCACAAGCGGGCTGCGTGGCGGGCCGCGCCGCAAAAGGGATAAAGTGGTCTCGCAAACCTCTGGAAACGTGAGGTTTGTTCCCCTTCCTGCGGGAAGAAGAAAATGGACCTGACGGGTCAATCTTGACATCCTTTGTCGTGTATCTGGCGCCCGCGCTTGTCCCGAAAGGATCGTCATGACCCGCAACACTCCGCTGCCGCAACCGACGGCTTTGACCGAAGCTCTGGCCGCGCGCTATGGCGCCGGGCTGGTGCCGAACCCGCCCGAGGATCTGCCCGCTGCTGCGGCACAGATCTTGCATCAGATCCTGTCGCACCGAACCTGGCGGTCCTTTCGCCCCGATCCGCTGCCCGCGGGGGCGGTGGAGCTGGCGATTGCCGCGGCACAATCGGCCGCAACCTCGTCGAACCTGCAATCCTGGAGCGTGATTGCCGTGCGCGATGCCACCCTGAAGGCGCGGCTGAACGCGATCGCGGGGGATCAGCCGCATGTCGCGCAAGCTCCGGTGCTGCTGGTGTTTCTGGCCGATCTGAACCGCCCGCGCCGGGTGACCGAGGCGGCGGGCGGCAAGGCGGAGGCGCTCGAGTATCTCGAAAGCCTTGTGGTCGGCATCGTCGATGCGGCGCTGGCCGCACAGAACGCCGTGCTCGCCTTCGAGGCGCAGGGGATTGGCTCCTCCTATATCGGCAGTCTGCGCAATGATGCCCATCAGGTCGCCGAACTGCTCGGTCTGCCGCCCGAGGTGGCGCCGGTGTTCGGCCTTGCCGTCGGGCTGCCCGATGACGCGCGTCCCGCGCAGGTGAAGCCGCGGTTGCCGCAAGCGGCGGTGTTCTTTTCCGAGCGCTACGATCCCGCGGCGGCACTTGCGCCGGTTGCAGAATATGACACCACGTTGCGCGCGTTTCAGTCCCGTGTCGGTCAACTTGAAGTGGGCTGGAGCCGGACCGTGGCTGAACGCCTGCGCGGCCCGGAAGCCCTGCGCGGACGCGAAAACCTGCGCGATTTCCTCCGAAATCTGGGCTTTCGCTTGAAATGACCGGCGAGGCCCGCCCGATCCCGACCAAAGAAGGACACCTCTGATGACTGCCCCCCATATTGCGCTGCCGATCCTCGATTTCTCCCTGTTTCGCGGCACGGCCGAGGATCGCGCGGCTTTCGTGGACGATTTGCGCCGCGTTCTGCACGATGACGGCTTTTTCTACCTGTCCGGCCACGGCGTGCCGAAAGATCTGATCGCGGCGCTGGTTGCCGCTTCGAAACGGTTCTTTGCCCTGCCACTGGCCGAGAAATTGAAGATCGAAATGGTGAAATCGCCGCATTTCCGCGGCTACAACCGCGCCGGGTTCGAACGCACCCGGGGCGCGCAGGACTGGCGTGAGCAGATCGATTTCAACACCGAGGGCACGGCGCGGACGATCGGCCCCGACAGCCCCGGCTGGGCGCGGCTTTTCGGCCCGAACCAATGGCCCGAGGCGGTGCCGGAGCTGAAAGAGATCGTGCTCTCCTATCAGGCGCAGGTGACGGCGATCGGTATCGATCTGCTCAAGGCGATCGCTCTGGCGCTGGGCCAGCCCGAGGACGCTTTCGCCCCGGTCTATGAGCCGCAGCCGACGCAGCTTCTGAAGTTGATCCGCTATCCCGGCCGCGATGTGGCGCAATCCGATCAGGGGGTGGGCGCGCACAAGGATGGCGGGTTGATCACCATTTTGTTGCAAGACGAGGTTCCGGGGCTGCGGGTGCAGACGGTGGATGGGCGCTGGATCGACGCGCCGCCCGTGCCCGGAACCTTCGTCATCAACACCGGCGAGCTCTTGGAACTGGCGACGAACGGTTTCGTGCGCGCCGATGTGCATGATGTGATCGCCCCGCCGCCGGGGGTGGAGCGCTTCTCCTTCGCCTTCTTCCTTGGCGCGCGCTACGATGCGACGATCCCGGTTCTGCCGCTGCCCGAAGATCTGCGCGGCCTTGAGCGCGGCCTGAGCGTCGATCCGCTCAATCCGCTCTTCCGCGAGGTCGGGCAGAACCATTTGAAAAGCCGTCTGCGCTCGCATCCCGACGTGGCGCAGGCGCATCACGCCGATCTGCTTGCCGAACTGGCAGAGGCGGTTCCGGCCTGAGCCGATCCAAAGCTTCGGGGGTTTTCGGGACCAGGCCCCCGAAGACCCGCCGCATGTCGCCGCACTTGGCGGCAGGCGCGAGCCCTTCGCTCAATGCCCGCCAAGGGCTGCGACGATGTCGTCGAGAATGTCCTCGGTCGTCTCAAGCCCGATCGAGAGCCGCACGAGGCCATCGGGAATGCCGTGGCGCGCGCGTTCGTCCGCGCCATAGGCGGCATGGGTCATCGAGGCGGGGTGCTGCACCAGCGTTTCCGCATCGCCAAGGCTCACGGCGCGGTGCGCAAGCGTCACCCGGTCCATGAAACCCACCCCGGCTTCAAAGCCGCCCTTCAGCTCGAAGGCAACAAGCCCGCCGCCGCCCGACATCTGCCGCGCCGCAACCGCATGCTGCGGATGGCTGGGCAGGCCGGGGTAATAAAGCCGCGCGACGGCCGGATGATCTTGCAGAAGCTGCGCCACCGCCGTGGCCGAGCGGACATGCTGCGCAAGGCGCAATTCGAGCGTCTTCAGCCCGCGCAGGATCAGGAAGGCGGTGAGCGGCGAGATCGTCGCGCCGGTCAGAAACCGCAGCCCGTGGCCGCGAATCTCGGCCACGAGCGCGGCCGGGCCAACCACCGCACCGGCCAGCAGATCACCATGCCCGCCCAGATATTTCGTCGCCGAATGCACGACGAGATCGGCGCCAAGGGCAATCGGGCGTTGCAGCACCGGCGTTGCGAAGGTGTTGTCGACCACCGTGAGCGCGCCCGCCGCCCGGGCCAGCGTCGAAATGCGCGCGATGTCGATCACCCGCAGGTTCGGGTTCGCCGGGGTTTCGAAATAGACGAGCTTTGCAGGCGTCGAGAGCGCCGCCGCGACCGCTGCGGTATCGGTGAAATCGACAAACTCGGTGGTGATGCCGAAGCGGCTCAGACCTTTCGAGAGCAGGGCAAAGGTGTTGCCATAAAGGATGCGGTCGGCCACGATCCGGTCGCCCGTCTGGCACAGGGTTTGCAGCGTCGCGCTGATCGCGGCCATGCCGGAGGCGAGCGCCAGCCCCGCCTCGGCGCCCTCAAGATCGGCGAGCCGGGTTTCCAGAAGCGCCTGCGTCGGGTTTTTCGTGCGCCCGTAAATGTAGCCCTCGCGCTCGCCGCGAAACAGCGCCGCGCCCTCTTCGGTCGAGCCGAACGCATAGGTCGAGGTCATGTAGATCGGCGGGGTGAGCGCGCCTTGCGCCGTTGCCGGGTCATAGCCGTGATGGATGGCGCGGGTGGCAAAACCGGGTTGGTGGTTGCGTCTGTCACTCATGGGAGGACTCCTTCACGGGGGATCAGCGGCGCGTTGATTTGCGGGGCAGGCGGGCGGATTTGCGGGATTTCTCCGGGCCCCAGAGCCGTGCGTAATAGGTGTCGGCCAGCATCAGTGCGGCCAGCGGGTTGTGACCCAGAACCCGGTCCTTGACCACGAGCACGGTGGCGGGCGCTTTCGAGGCGCGGAAAAACAGGCTGTCATGGCCGACGCAGAGGCCAAGCATGATGTTGAATTCCGAGCCATGCGCATCGAGCAACTCAGCCTGCGCGATCGGGTTGCACATCGGCTCGAAGCCGCCCGGCACAACCTTCTGCGCGTCGGTCACGCCGATTTCCTCTTTCGCCACATTGCCCGCCTTGCAGGCGACCGAGGCGACCTCGAAGCCGTGGCTTTCCAAGATCCCGGTCAGGGTACGGGAGAAATCGACGAACATGATGCAATTGGCGATGCCGAGCTTGCGATAGCCCATGCGTTTGGCAAAGGCGACGATCTCCTCGACGCGGGTCCATTTGCCGTAGCCCTCGCCTTCGATGATGGCAGCGGTTTGCGCGAACTGGCGGGTTTCGGGGGCGTCATAGAGGGGACGCGCCTCACCCAAGGTCAGCGCATCCACCTGGGATGGGCAAAAGCCGGGGCCGCGTGTGGCGGATGTGCCTTGGCGGCAGGCGCGCACCGTGGCGGGGCAATAGGCGCAGGAGGGGGCGTCGTAGCGCATCGGCGGCTCTCGGTCCTGGGGCGTGTCATCGGCGCTCATCGCGTCAGAAGCCCGGCATCGACGACGAAGGAGCTGCCCGTGACATAACGGGCCTTGTCGGAGGCCAGAAACAGCACCGCATTGGCCACATCCTCGGCCTCGATCCATGGCACCGGCAGCAGGTTGCCCGCAGAGCGTTCGGCGATTTCGGTGGCCGTCGTGCCTTCAAGAAAGGCGAGGCCGTCGTTCATCGGCGTGTTCACCCCGGTCGGATTGACGGTCAGCACGCGGATGCCATGCGGCGCAAGTTCTATTGCCTGCGAGCGCGCCAGCCCGATCAAGGCGTGTTTCGAGGCGGCGTAATGCGAGAGCCGGTTCATCCCCCGCAGCCCCGCCACCGAGGAATTGTAGACGATCACCCCGCCGCCGCGCGCGATCAGCTGCGGAATGACCTGCTTTGCCGTCAGCCAGGCGCCGGTCAGGTTGATGCCGATCATCGCGCCCCATTCCGCCTCGCTCAGCTCATGCGAAAGGCCATAGGCGGCGATGCCCGCGTTGACGAAAAGAATGTCGATGCCGCCATGCGCGGCCACGGCCTCGGCCACCGCGCGGGACAGATCCTCGGCGCTGCGCACGTCGCCCGTGTGCACGCTGGCGCGGCCGCCAAGCGCCTCGATCTCGGATTTCAGGCTCGCAAGCGCCGCGGTGCTGGCGTCGTTATAGGCGGGATAGGCGATCGGCGCGGGCAGATCGAAGCCCGCGACGGCGGCGCCCGCGCGGGCAAAGGCGAGCGCCGTGGCGCGGCCCTGTCCCTTGGCGGCCCCGGTGATGAAGACCACCTTGCCTTCGAACTCTCGGCTCATTCGCTGTCCTTTCGGTGCGGTGTCATTGGAAAAACAGGGCTTCCAGATCGCGGATGCGGTCCAGGACATGCGCCTGACCCTCCGGGCGCGGCTGGCGCGCGGCGACGATTGCCGCCATCGGATCGGGCGCAATGCGGGGGCTGCCCGAAAGCGCCTCCAGAACCGCATGGCCGCAAAACGGCACATAGGCCTCGGAATAGCCGCCCTCATGCGTCAGGATCAGCCGCCCGTCGCACAGCTCTTCGGCCGCGGATTTCAGCCGCGCGGTCATCGCCCGGAAGGTGTCGGCGCTGGCCAGCATCCGCCCCAGCGGATCATAGGCCGAGGCGTCATAGCCGCAGGCGACCACGATCGCTTCGGGCGCGAAACGCGTCAGCGCCGGGATCACCAGCCGTTCGAGGGCGTCAAGGTAGCCCGCATGGCCGGTGCCCGCGGGCAGAGGAATGTTCAGATTGAACCCCGTTCCCGCACCCTCTCCACGCGCCGTCGCTGCGCCGGTGTCATAGGGATAGTTGAATTCCTCGTGGATCGAGATCGTCAGCACGTCGGGGTCGGTCCAGAACACCGCCTCGGTGCCGTTGCCGTGATGCACGTCCCAATCCACCACGGCGATGCGGCGGGCAAGGCCTGCCGCCTGCGCCGCGCGGATCGCCACGGCGATGTTGTTCAGAAGGCAAAAGCCGTTCGGCCAGTCGGGCAGGCAGTGATGCCCGGGCGGGCGGGTCAGCGCATAGGCATTCGTCGCGCGCCCTTCGAGGACGGAGACCAGCGCGGCCTTGGCCAGCCCCGCCGACAACGCCGCAATCTCGTAGCCGCCGGGACCGAAGGGGGTGCGCCGACCAAGCTCGCCCCCGCCCGCGTCCGAAAGCGCCTTGAAGGCGTCAAGATAAGCGGCCGGATGGACGCGCAAGAGATCTTCGCGCGTCGCCTCGGGGGCGGACTGCGTTGCCAGATCCTCGATGAGCCCGGTGACCCGCATCAGGTTCACCAGCCGCCGCTTGGTTTCCGGGTTTTCGGGCAGGCCCGCGCCGGGCTGAACCAGACCGCCGACCGGCAGGGTGAAGGCGTAATTGCCCCCGCCATGCCAGAGGCTGCGTTCGTCATGGAAAAAGGCAGTGGTCACAAGGGGCTCCGAGGCTCAGTCAGGGCGGCGCTCGCCCGCGCGAATGGCGAAGGGCAGGCGGTTTTCGGGCGGCGGCAGCGGGCAGGCGGCCAGATCGGTGAAGGCACAGGGCGGGTTGAAGGCCTTGTTGAAATCCAGCACGACCCGGCCCTCGGGGCCGCCCTGTTCCACCTCGCCGATCAGGAACCGCCCCGCCGCATAGGTTTCGCTGGCGGCGGTCGCATCGCGGATCACGAACATCGGCTTGCCCGCCTTCCAATGCGTCGGGATCAGCGTCACCTCGCGGCCGTCATGGGTGAACCGGGCGCGATGGGTCAGCCGCACCTCGGTGGCGATGCCCACCACAGTGTCTATGGCGCGGGCTTCGGGGGTGTCGAGCACCTCCCATTGCGCCACGATCCGCCACGCCGGATCGACGGGAAAGCGCTCGATGCCGGCAAACCGCGCCGGTTCGGGCGAGGCCAGATCGCGCACCCGCAAGGCGCGGTTTCCGGCAAGATCGGTGATTTCCAAGAGCAGATCGCCCGTGCGCAGCCGCGGCGGCGCATCGGGCACCGGCACGAAGGGGCGCGGCCCCGCGCCGGTGTCAAGCGTCGCGCTGCCGTCTTCGGCCAGCTCCAGCACGCCAAGCCGCGCCGGGCCAACGGACAGCCGCAGATCGCAGGCCTCGTCCTGTCCGACGAGATGTCGGCCGGGGGAAAGGTCGATCCGGTCGGTCAGGTTCAGCCAGCCATCGGCGGCTTGCAGCGCCACAAGCCGCGCGGCGTGCCAGCGGGCGATGTCATCGGCGTGATCGGTCATGTCTTTTTCCTCGGTGGGGGCAGGCCCTCGAAAGCCTGCGACGGCGGCATCTGCCCACGAGAAAC
The DNA here is from genome assembly GCF_003217355.1 of Rhodobacter viridis. Lineage (GTDB taxonomy): Bacteria > Pseudomonadota > Alphaproteobacteria > Rhodobacterales > Rhodobacteraceae > Rhodobacter > Rhodobacter viridis. The sequence continues at coordinate 31,675 of NZ_QJTK01000001.1, forward strand.
GGCCTGCGGTGCGAAAGCAAGCCGCAAGCCCGAAAGCGCGAGGCCAGCCGTGACGAGAGATACGGCGCCAAGAAAGAGCGTGGGCCTGTAGACCTGAATGCCGAACGGGTGCTCGGTGCCGCAGATCGACAGCGCGAATTGGCAGGCATAGGAGGCGGCGGCAAGGCAACGGGTCGCTGCGGCCCCCGACATCAGTCCGGTTTCGATCACCGGCCCATAGGCGAGCCCCCACCAGAGGGCGGCGAGGCTGGCAAGCCCAAGGCCGAGCGCGGTCAGCCCGCGCGACAGGGTGGCAAGGCTCATGCGATCGCCTCCGGGATGTCTGCGCCGAGCAGCGCCAGAACCTTTGCCCGCAGCGCCACAAGGTGCGGATCGTCGCGGTGGCGCGGATGCGGCAGGGTAACCGGCAGTTCCGCCACGATCCGCGCCGGGCGGTCGGAGAGCACGATCACCCGGTCCGACAGAAGCAGCGCCTCCTCGACATCATGGGTGACGAGCACCGCGCTGAAGCCCACCTTGCGCCAGAGCTGCAGAAGTTCGCTCTGCATCGAGAGCCGCGTCAGCGCGTCAAGCTTGCCGAGCGGCTCGTCGAGCAGCAGGAGCGGCGGGTGGTTGATCAGCGCGCGCGCCAAGGCCACCCGCTGCGCCATGCCGCCCGAAAGCTGATGCGGAAAGGCCTCGGCAAAGGCGTCGAGCCGCACCAGTCGCAACGCCGCGTCGATCTCGTCGCCCCGGTGTGCCGCACTGCCATCGGTTTCAAGCCCAAGCGCCACATTCCCCCGCACCGTGCGCCAGGGAAACAGCGTCGGATCCTGAAACACCAGAATGCGCGACCGGTCGGGCGCGGTGACGTCGGTTTCGCCCGCAACAATCCGGCCTTCGAGCGGCGGCTCGAGCCCGGCAATCAACCGCAGAAGCGTCGATTTTCCGCATCCCGAAGTGCCCAGAAGCGAGACGAATTCGCCCGGCTTCAGATCAAGCGAGATGTTTTCCAGCACCGGCAGGGCGCGTCCCTCGATCCGGTAGCTGTGCGAGAGGTTTTCGATGCGCAGAGAAATGCCCTGCGGCGGGAACGCGCTTCCATCGGCCATCAGAGGAATCCTTCCTGCCCGCGCAAGAGACGGTTTCGCGCGACGAAGAGCAGTTTCACCAGCCCCGCACAAAGCACCGCCATGATCAGCAACGTGGCGTAAACATTGGCATAAGCGGAATAGGCGGTCTGGAACTGGATGTACCAGCCAAGCCCGTATTTCGCGCCGAGCATCTCGGCCACGACCATCACCGCGAAGGAATAGTAAAGCCCCATGAAGAGGCCGACAAAGACATGGGGCAGGGCGGCAGGCACCGCGACGCGCGAGATCAGGAACAGGGTTGAGGCGCCCAGATTGCGCGCGACGTCGAAATAGGCGCGGTTGACTGAGGCGACGCCCGCCGAGGTCAGGATCGCCACCGGAATGCCCGAGGCAAGCGCCACGATGAAGATCGAGGCGTCGAAGGTGGTGGGGAAGAAGTAGAAGGTGACGGGGATCCAGGCCGTGGCAGGCACCGGCCCGATCAGCTTCAGAAGCGGCATCCCCCAATAAGAAAAGCGCGGCGACCAGCCAAGGCCGACCCCGGTCAGGAAGCCGACGATGACGCCGCTGAAATAGCCGAGCGCCCAAAGCCGCAACGTGTAAGCGATGCACAGCCCAAGGCGCGCGCCGTCCGAGACATAGACATGCAACAGCCCCTGCGGCGGCGAAAAGAACGGTTTCGGCAGCCAGCCGGTTTTCGCGGTGGTGAACTCCCAAAGCGCAAACCAGATCCCGAGCGCGATCAGCCACGGCCCGGCCGCTTTTACCGCCCTGCCAAACCGGCCAAGCCCCTCGGCGGTGAAGGCGAGCGTGACAAGCGTCAGCGCCCCCGCCGCTGTCAGGGCGGCAAAAAGTTCGGTGCTGCCCCACGGAATGACATCGGGCAGCGCCAGCGTGATGCCGGATGCCGCCGCCCAGACGAGGCTTGCAAGAAGCCCCGCAGGCCAGATTTTTGCCAGACCCGCAGGGGCCTCCAGCCCGCGCCGGGCCGGAGAGGTGATCGTGTCTGTCATCGGCCCGTCATCCCAGCAGGTTCACGGTGATGCGGCGGGCGAATTCCTCCGGGTCGGTGCCTTCGTCGATCACCTTGATCAGCTTGAGATCCGAGGAAGCGCGGGCGATCTCGCGCACCAGCGGCTCGCCGACGGGATGGTTGTGCAAAACGAAGCCCGCCAGAATTTCCGCCAGATCCTCGGTCGAGAGCCCGGCGGGGTTGAGCGCCTCCTTGTACCAGGCGGCGACCTCTTCGGGGTGGGCGGCGGCGTATTCGTGGATCTCGATATTGGCCGCAGCGACCCGTTGCAAGGTATCGCGGTTTTGTTCGAGGAACGGGCCGTTCGCGCCCAGCACGCAGCAGACCGCATCCTGGAACACCCCGGTCTGGGTGTCGGCGATCAGCTTGAACTTGTGTTGTTTCTGGAGGCTCCAGGCCCAGGGGTCGAGCTGCGCCACCGCATCGGCCTCGCCGCGCGCGGCAACCTCGCCCAAAAGGTCGAACGGTGCGACGATCCAGTTGACATCGCGTTCGGGGTCAAGCCCGGCCTTGGCCAGCGTGACTTGGAACGACTGCTTGGGCGGCGAGGCGACATCATAGCTGACGATGGTCTTGCCGCGCAGGCCTTGCAGATCACTCACGCCCGAGGCTTCGGTGGCGAGAAGCCGGGTGCAGCCGCCATGCGTGCCCGCAAAAAGCTTGACGTCAAAGCCCTGTTCGAGCGGCTTGAGCCATTCGAAGGTCAGCCCCGAGCCGATGTCGGCCTTGCCGGTGGCGAGCGCCTGAATCAGCGTCTGGCCGGAGGCGCCCTGATTGAACAGCTCGACATCGACGCCCTGCTTGGCAAAGAAGCCCTTCGCCACGCCAAAGCCAAGCGGCGAATGGCAGGCGGCGACCTCGGTCCAGGCCAGGCGTACCTTCGGCGCGGGACCGGCGATGGCCGGGGTGAAAAGCCGTGCGCCGCCAGCGGCAAGCGCGCCGGAGGCAACGACAGTGACGGCTGCGCCCTTGATCAGGCTGCGGCGGCTGAGGCGGGAAGGGGAAGGCGTCTGGGGCATCGGAAGTCCTTGCGGCATCATGGGGAGGCGGGCATGGGGAAGGGTGCCGGGGTGTCCCGGCCCGAAAGGTTCAGGCCGAGAAGGTTCAGGCCGAACGGGCCAGCGGCAGCTTGGCGATATGGTCCAGCGCCTGATCGAGGTCGCCAATGATATCCTCGGGATGCTCAAGCCCGATCGAGAGCCGCACATAGCCCGGCGTGACGCCTGCCGCGAGTTGCTCGGCCGCCGAGAGTTGCTGGTGCGTGGTCGAAGCCGGGTGAATGGCCAGACTGCGCGCATCGCCGATATTGGCAACGTGGTGGAAGAGCTTCAGCGCATCGATGAAATCGCGCCCGGCCTCGACCCCGCCCTTGAGCTCGAAGCCCACCAGCGCGCCGTGACCGCCCTGCAGATAGGCATCGGCCCGCCGCCGCGCCTCGCCCGATTGCAGGCCGGGATAGATCACCTTTTCGACCTCGGGACGCGCGGACAGGAACTCGGCCACTTTCGCGGCATTGGCATTGTGCTGGCGGATCCGCAGCGGCAGGGTTTCGAGCCCCTGAATGAACAGGAACACGTTTTGCGGCGCCGCCGCCGCGCCGATGTCGCGCAAAAGCTTGACCCGGGCGCGCAGGATATAGGCGATCGGCCCCAAGGGCTTGGCCGCCTCGGTCCAGATCGCGCCGTGATAGGCCGGGTCGGGCTGGGTGAGCAGCGGGAAGCGCTCGGCATGGGCCTCCCAGTCGAAGGTGCCGCCATCGACGATCGCCCCGCCGATCGCCGTGCCGTGCCCGCCGATGTATTTCGTCGTCGAATAGACGACCACCGCCGCGCCATGGGCCAGCGGCCGTGCCGTCAGCGGCGCCGCCGTGTTGTCGAGGATGAGCGGAATGCCGAGCTTGCGGCCGCGCTCGGCCACCTCGGCAATCGGGAACACTTCCAGCTTCGGATTGGGCAGCGTCTCGCCGAACCACGCCCGGGTGCGGGCGTCGCTGGCACGGACGAAGTTTTCCGGATCGTCATGGCTGACGAAGCGAACCTCGATGCCGAACTGCGCCAGCGTTTGCGAGAGCAGCGTGACGGTGCCGCCGTAAAGATCGGTCGAAGCGACGATGTTGTCGCCCGCCTGCGCGATGTTCGTCAGCGCAAAGAACGTGGCCGCCTGACCGGAAGCAAGTGCGAGCGCCGCCACCCCGCCTTCGAGCGCGGCGAGCCGTTCTTCGAACGCATCCTGCGTCGGGTTCTTCATCCGGGTATAGACTTGCCCCACCTCTTCGAGCGCGAAAAGCCGCGAGGCATGAGCGGTATCCTGAAACTGGAACGAGGTGTTCTGGTAGATCGGCACGGCGACCGAACCGGTCGTCGGATCGACGCGCCAGCTGCCGCCATGGAGCGCCAGTGTTTCGGGATGAAGGCTGTCGGTGGTCATTGCATTGTCCTGTTCTGAAGCCCTGTTCGGGCGGTTCTCAAAGTGCCGCCGTGAGAAGGCGCGCAGGGGAAGGGGGCGAAAATGGCCTGCGTTCCTGCTGCAAGGCTTTGACGTGATGTCGTTTTTCGCTTTTTTCGGGTTGCTACACTTCGACTCTTAGTTCGACATAAGCTCGATCGATTTGGTTGATTATTAATAGCCGAGATCACGACGCGCGTTGTTTCAAAGTTATGGCGGGTGGCGCTGGGTTTATTTTCTCCTCGGGTGCGCAAAGGGAAGGAATGTTCCGCGCCTCTCCCGTGAGGGGCTTTCCGATCAGAGGTATCGGGCTGCCGGGAATCGCACTGCGCCGCGCCTGTAGAACAGCTTGCCTGAGATTTCGGCCGGTGCCCGGTTCGCCCCGCTCGGCCGCCGGCAAAGCGACGAGAGAAGGAAACTCTTCCCGCGGCTTGCGCCGGGGAAGGTTCGCTCTGTTGCCGTTCACAAAAGACGATTGAATTTGACGTGATTTGGCTCGACCCTGATCTGGCGCAATCGGCAGACCTGACACCTCAAGATTGCGCGCCTGGCGGTCGGGCCTCGGCCGTCGGATCAGGAAGGCCAGAACATGCCGAAATCAGTTTTCATGCCCGCGGTCTCTCTCGCTGTTTGCCGCAAACCCGCCTTGGCGGACATTTTCCGCGGCATCGTTCTGGCCCTTCCCCCCGTCGAAATTCTTGCGGTCGGCCTGCGCGCCTGACCCGCCCCATTCCCCAAAGATCAGGTTCCGACATGCCCCTTTCGCTCACCCGTCGCGCGCTGCTGCTCTCCTCCGCCGCGCTTCTTGCCATGCAAGCCCTGCCGACATCGGCCCGCGCCGCAACATCGGGCCGGATCACCATCGCGGCCGACAGCGAGCCCGCCCAGCTCAACCCGGCCATTGCGGCCTCGAACGGCACCTTCTTCATCGCCTCGAAAGTGATCGAGCCGCTGGCGGAGGCCGCCTATGACGGCACCGGGCTGCGGCCCTTGCTGGCGACGGGCTGGGAAGGCTCGGAGGATGGCCTTTCCGTCACCTTCCATCTGCGCGACGGGGTGCGCTGGCACGATGGCAAGCCCTTCACCTCGGCGGATGTGGCCTTCTCGGCCTTGCAGGTCTGGAAGCCCATGCAGAACATCGGCCGCACGCTACTGGCCAATCTGACCGCCGTCGACACGCCCGATGCGAAAACGGCGATCTTCCGCTTCTCCAAACCGACGCCGCTGCAACTGATCGAAAAGGCGCTGCCCGTGGTGTCGTCGGTGCTGCCCAAACATGTTTACGAGGGCACCGACATTGCCAGGAACCCGGCGAATTCCGCGCTGATCGGCACCGGGCCCTTCGTCTGGGGCGACTACAAGCCGGGGCAATATTACCTGCTCAAGCGCAACCCGAGCTATTGGCAGCCGGATCTGCCCCGCGCCGAAGAGCTTGTCTTCACCGTCCTGCCCGACCGGGCCTCGGCGGCGAGCGCGCTTGAGGCGGGCGATGTGCAGCTTGCGGCCTTTTCGGCGGTGCCACTCGTCGATCTGGCGCGGATCGGCGCGGTTCCGGGGCTGGCCGTGATCACCAAGGGCTACGAGGCGCTGACCTATCAACTGATCGTCGAGATCAACCACCGCAACGAGCCTCTGGCCAATCTGAAGGTGCGGCAGGCCATTGCCCATGCGATCGACAAGAAATTTGTCCGTGACACCATCTTCCTTGGCCATGCCACTGAGGCCACCGGCCCGGTGCCGACGAATGATCCGACCTTCTACACCTCGGACGTGACGCCGCATGCCTTCGACATCGAAAAGGCGAAGGCGCTGCTCGACGAGGCCGGGTATCCGGTGGGGGCCGACGGCAAGCGCTTTGCCCTGAAGCTTCTGCCCGCGCCCTATTTCACCGAAACCCGTCAGTTCGGCGATTATCTGCGGCAGGCGCTTGCCGCGGTGGGGATCGAGGCCACGATCGTCGCGCAGGATGCGCCCGGCCATCTGAAAGCGGTCTACACCGATCACGACTTCGACCTTGCCGTCGCGCCGCCGGTGTTTCGCGCCGATCCGGCGATCTCGACCACCAACCTCGTGCGGTCGGGCCTGCCTGCCGGAGTGAATTTCTCCAATCAGGGCGGGTATTCGAATGCCGAACTGGATAAGCTGATCGACACCGCGCTGACCACGCTCGATCCGGCGAAACGGGTGGAGCTTTATCACCGCTTCCAGCAGCTGGTGACGCAGGATCTGCCGTTGATCAACGTCGTGGACTGGACCTTCACCTCGGTCGCTGCGACGCAGCTTTCGGGCCTTGCCACCAACCCGCGCTGGGCGGTGTCGAACTGGGCGGAGCTTGCGCTTGCCTGAGGTGAGCCGATGACGGCGGTTTTGCGCCTCGTGATCTCGCGGCTGATCGGCGGCATTCCGGTGCTGCTGATCGTGCTCGCGGGGGTGTTCGCGTTGCTCGAAGCGGCGGGGGGCGATGCGATTGACGCCTATTTCGCCAGTATCGGCGGCGGCGATGCCGCGCTTGCGGCGCAGTTGCGCGCCGAGCATGGGCTCGATCATTCCGCCCTTCAGCGTTTCCTGTTCCTGCTCGGGCATCTGGCACAGGGCGATCTGGGCTGGTCGGTGGCGCAGGGCCGCCCCGTCGCCCCCCTGATCGCCGAGCGTCTGCCCGCCACGCTCGCGCTGATGGGCTCGGCAACGGCGTTTTCTTTCACGCTGGGTTCGGGGCTTGGCATTCTGGCCGGGCGGCGCCCCGGATCGGCGCTGGACCGGCTCTTGTCGGGGGGCGCGCTGCTTTTGCATGCCGTTCCGGGCTTCTGGCTCGGCCTCGTGCTCTCGGTCGTCTTCGCGGTCAAGCTGCGCTGGCTGCCGGTTTCCGGGATCGAGACCATTGCCTCGGGCAAGACCGGCCTTGCGCGGGTGGCCGACATTGCCGCGCATCTGGTCTTGCCCGTTGCCACGCTCACCCTGATTTATCTCGCGCTCTTCCTGCGGGTGATGCGTGGCGCAATGGCCGAGGTCTGGGCACAGGAGTTCGTTCTTGCCGCACGGGCGCGCGGCATCGCCCCCCGCCGCATCCTGCTCAACCATGTCGCGCGTACTGCGGTCTTGCCGCTTGTGACGCTGCTTGGCCTGCAATCGGCCGCGATGCTGGGCGGCTCGGTGGTGATCGAGAGCGTCTTCGGCATCGCCGGTTTCGGGCGTCTTGCCGCCGAGGCGGTGGCCGGGCGCGATCCCGCGCTGCTGCTGGCGGTGATCCTCGTTTCGGCCGTGCTGGTGGTGGGGTGCAATTCTCTGGTCGATCTGGCCTATGGCCTGCTTGATCCGCGCGTGCGGCCTGTCGCGCACAGGCGCGAGGTCTGAGATGTCCACCTCCGCCTTCCATCGCCCCGAGGCGCGGATCGGCGCGGCCCTTCTTGCGGCGCTGGGCCTGCTTGCACTTCTTGCCCCGGTGCTTTCCCCCGGGGATCCGCTGGCGATTTCGGGGCTGCCGCTGGTGCTGCCCTTCACCGAGGCTCTCCATCCGCTCGGCACCGACCGGCTCGGCCGCGATCTGATGGCCGGGCTGATCCACGGCGCGCGCATCTCGATGACGGTGGGGCTGCTGGTGGCGCTCGTGGCGCTGACGGCGGGGATGCTGGTCGGCACGCTGGCCGGGCTGATCGGCGGCTGGACAGAGGCGATCTTGATGCGGATCGTCGAGGCGTTTCAGATCGTGCCCGGGTTTCTGCTGGCATTGGCTTTTGTCTCTGTCACCGGGCCGCGCCTGTCCACCGTCGTCGTGGCGATTGCCCTTGGCGCCTGGACGGGGCCTGCGCGGCTGGCGCGCGCCCGGGTTCTGGTGCTGCGCGAAAGCGATTTCGTGGCGGCGGCGCGGGTTCTGGGCCATCATCCGCTTGAAATCGCGCTGCGTCAGGTGCTGCCACTGGCTCTGCCGCCGGTGCTGTCGCTCACCGCGATCATCGTTGCGGGTGCCATCCTGACCGAGGCGGCGCTTTCGTTCCTCGGTCTTGGCAATCCCAATGCGGTGACCTGGGGCGCGATGATCGCCGAGGGGCGCAACCAGCTGCGCTCGGCCGCCTGGCTCTCGGTTCTGCCCGGTCTTGCGCTCTTGCTGACCGTGGTGGCCATCTATCTTCTGGGCGAGGCTGTCGCCGACAGCCTTGGCGCACGGGACCGCAGATGACCGCGGCGCCGCTTTTCCAGCTGCGCGGTTTTGGCCTGCGCTATCCGGGCCAAGGCCGGCCGGCGCTGACGGGGATCGAGCTTGATCTGGCGCAGGGCGAAAGGCTGGCGTTGATCGGCCCGTCCGGGTCGGGCAAATCGACCCTTGCGCGTGCAATCGCCGGGCTTTCGCCCCCCGCCAGCACCCCTGAAGGCGGCATTCTCTGGCCCGGTGGCCCGATGCGGGCCGGGCGCGATATCGGCTTTGTATTTCAGGACCCGGGCGGCAGTCTCAATCCGCTTTTGACGATCGGCGCGCATCTGCTGGAGGTCTTGCATCGCCATGGCCAGCTCTCGCGCAAGGCCGCCTTGGCGCGGGCCGAGGCGCTTCTCGATCAGGTGCATCTGCCCGATCCCTGCGCCGCGCTTCAGGCCTATCCGCACCAGTTCTCGGGCGGCCAGCGTCAGCGCATCGCCATCGCGCTGGCGATCGCCGCCGGGCCGAGGCTTTTGATCGCCGACGAGGCCACTTCGGCGCTCGATACTTTGGTGCAGGCGGAGATCGTGGCGCTCTTGCGCGATCTGACCGGGGCCGCGGGCATGGCGCTGATCTTTGTCACCCATGACATCGCGCTTGCCGCGGGGCTTGCCGACCGGATCGCGGTGCTGGAGGCCGGGCGGCTGGTCGATTGCGGACCTGCGGCGCGGGTGATCGCGACGCCGCAAGCCGCCCAGACCCTTGCCTTGCTTGCCGCCCATCTCGATCTGGCAAGCCCGCGCCTTGTCGGAGACCGACCATGAGCCTTCTGACGGTGGAGGGGCTGCGCAAGACCCACCCCGGCGCCCGCGGGGGGATTGCGCTTGATGATCTGTCGCTGACGCTTGCCCCCGGCGAGACGCTGGGCCTTGTCGGCCCCTCGGGATGTGGCAAATCGAGCCTTGCGCGGGTGCTGTTGCGGCTTGACCGGCCCGATGCCGGGTCGATCCGCTTCGAGGGGCAGGATTGGCTTGCCCTGCAAGGCGGGGCGCTGCGCCGGGCGCGCGGGCGGATGCAGATGGTGTTTCAAGATCCCGGCGCCGCCTTTCATCCGCGCGCAACGGTCGCAGGCGCGCTGGCCGATGCTTTGCGCCTGCATGTGCCCGCCCCGCGCAAGGATTGGCCCGGGCTGATTGCGGCGCGGCTCGATCAGGTGGGGCTCGCCCCCGATCTGGCACCGCATCCGGTTGCCACGCTCTCGGGCGGACAGCGCCAACGCCTTGCCATCGCCCGTGCGCTTGTCCCCAACCCGAAGCTGATCGTGCTCGACGAGGCGGTTTCCGCGCTCGACACCGTGACCCGAGGGCAGATCCTCGCACTTCTGGTGCGGTTGCAGCGCCAGCTTGGCCTTGCGCTTTTGGTCATCAGCCATGACCTTGCGGTGGTGCGCGCCGTCTCGCATCGGATCGCGGTGATGCAGGCGGGCCGGATCGTCGAGACCGGCCCCGCGGATCAGGTTCTAGATCGACCGCAAAGCGAGATTGCCCGCCGCCTGATTGCCGCCGTGCCGCAATTGCCCCGAACCGGAGACCCGCCATGACCGATGCCCTCTGGACCCCGCTTGCCGATGTGCCGCCGTTCCCGGCCGCGGGCTTTGCGCCGCTGGCCGATGCGCTGGCCCGGGTGCTGCGGACAAAGAACGATCTGCTGCTGGTACAGGCCGAGGCTGCGGTGGCGCTTGAAGCGGTGGCGCAGTCGCTGGGCCGACCGGGGCTGCGGGCGCTGGTGCTGGTCAGCTCTCTTTACGGGCGCTGGTTTGCGGGCTGGCTGCGGCGCGCGGGCGCCCATGTGCGCGAACTGGCCGCGCCCCCCGGGCAGCCGATGGCGGCGCCCGAGGTGGCCAAGGCGCTGGCGTCGGAGCGCTTCGATCTGGTTTTTGTCGTCCATGCCGAAAACGCTTATGGCATCTTGAATCCACTGGAAGACATCGCCGCCCTTGTGAAAGCGCAGGGTGCGCTTCTGGTGGTCGATGCGGTGGCCTCTGTCGGCGGCCATGCGCTGGATGTGGATGCACTCGGCGCGGATCTTGTGGTGATCGGGCCGCAAAAAGCTTTGGGCGGGCAGGCGGGCGTTTCGGCGGTGGCAGTTTCTGCAGCCGCTTGGGAGCGGGTGGCGCCGCCCGGAGAGGCGCCCTCGGTGCTGTCGCTCGCCGATCTGCGCGCGGGTTGGCTTGAAACCGGGCGCAAGGCGCTGCCCGGAACGCCGTCGGCCCTCGAATTTCACGCTCTGGCGCAGACCTTGGCACAAGTCGAGCGCGAGGGGCTTTCGGCGCTTCAGGAGCGTCATGCCTCTGCCGCCCGGGCCGCGCGGGCGGGCGCGCTGGTGCTGACCGGGCAGGCGTGGGTGGCACCGGAGCAGGCTTCGAATCTTGTCACGGCGGTGGCACTGCCCGAGGGCATTTCCGCGGCGCAGGTGCTGGACGTGGCTGGTCCGGGCATGCGCTTTCGGCCGGGGTCGGACCGGGGGGCGAGCGGCTGATCCGTCTCAACCACACCGGGGCGCGGGCGCGTCGCGCTGTCGTGCTCGAAGATCTCGTCGTGCTCACCCGTGCCCTTGGACGGCTTGGGCACCGGGTCGACCCGGGCGCGGTTCTTTTCGCGGCAAGCGGGGCCGGTACCTGAGCCGCAGTCGCCACAACTTTAACGCGCAAGGCGGCTGTGGGCAGCAATCCGTTCTCTTTCCGAGCTGTCGGGAAGAAGCTGCTCCTCTTTCAACGACTTAAAACGCGATTGAAGATGTCGTGATTTATCGTGTTCCTTGGGCCTCGAAGCCCGGCGCGGTTCAAACCTGTGCCGGAATGAAATGCTCAACTGAAGGAGTGCCTTGCATGGCGTTCGCATCTCTGGCCGTCAGTGGTCTTCGTCTTTCCCTGTCGGCTGGCCTTGTGGCTCTGGCCCTTGGCGTCTCCCCCGCGGCCCTTCTGGCCGGAGAGGCGGACCCGGCAGCGATTCTGCGCATCGGCTCGCTTTACGAGCCGCAGAACCTCGACAACACCGCGGGCGCGGGGCAGGGCATCAACGAGGCGTTCAACGACAATGTCTACGAGGCGCTTTACCGGCTTGCCGATGACGGCGCCGTCGAACCGGTTCTGGCCGCGGGCCATGAGGTCAGCGCCGATGGGTTGACCCATACCTTCACGCTGAAAGACGGGGTGAAGTTCCATTCCGGAGATCCGCTCACCGCCAAGGACGTGAAATATTCGATCGAGCGGGTGATTGCGGAAGGGTCGAAAAGTTCGCGCAAGAAAAGCCTCGCCCCGATTGCGAAGATCGAGACCCCGGACGATCGGACCGTGGTCATCACGTTGACATCAAAGTCGATCTCGCTGCCCTACAACCTCTCTTATGTCTGGGTGGTGAACGATGCCGCGGGCGACATCACCGGCAAGGAGGATGGCACCGGCCCCTATGCGCTGACGGGCTGGAAGCGCGGTTCGACGCTGTCGCTCAAGGCGTTTGACGGCTACTGGGGCACGAAGCCCGAAAACGCTGGCGCGGTGTTCAGCTATTTCACCGAGGCCGCCGCGCTCAACAACGCGCTTCTGACCGATGCGGTCGACATCATCACCTCGGTGCAAAGCCCCGATGCGCTGTCGCAATTTTCCGACACCTCGGCCTTCACCATCGCCGAGGGCAAATCGACGACGAAGCAGCTTCTGGCCTGGAACGACCGGGTGGCGCCTTTCAACAACCTCAAGGTGCGCAAGGCGCTGGCGCGGGCGATTGATGACAAGAAGCTGCTTGAAGCGATCTGGGGCGAGCGGGGCACGCTGATCGGCTCTTTCGTGCCGCCGACCGATCCGTGGTATGTCGATCTGACCGGGGTCGACGCCTATGATCCGGCAAGCGCCAAGGCGCTTCTGGCCGAGGCGGGCTATCCGAACGGCTTCAGCTTCACCCTCGATACGCCGAACTACGATCCGCATCCGATCACCGCGGAATTCGTCAAGGCGGAGCTGGCGAAGATTGGTGTCACGGTGAATATCAACATCATCACCGCCAACGAATGGTATGAGAAAATCTACCAGAAACACGATTTTCAGGCGACGCTGCAGGAGCATGTGAACCACCGTGACATCGTGTTTTACGGCAACCCGGATTTCTACTGGGGCTATGACAATCCGAAGGTGACCGGGCTGATTGCCGAGGCCGAAACCAGCGATACCGAGGCGGGGCAGACCGAACGCCTGACCGAGGCGAACCGGATCATCGCGGAAGACGCCGCCTCGGACTGGTTCTTCCTCTATCCGCAACTCGTCGTCTCGAAAGCGGGCGTCAGCGGCTACCCGGTCAACGGGCTCAACGCCCAGTTCTTCCTGCGCGATATCCGCAAGGAGGGCTGAGCGGAAAGACCCCGATCATGACGCGCTATCTGATGCGGCGCACGCTGGTGCTGGTCCTGTCGCTGATCGCGGCGGGGCTGGTGCTGTTCGTGCTTCTGCGCTTGTTGCCCGGCGATCCGGCGGCGGCGCTACTCTCGGTGGGCGCCGATGACGCCCAGATCGCCGCCGTGCGCGCCGAACTCGGGTCCGACCAACCGATTGCCGTGCAACTCGGTCACTTCCTTGCGGATCTGGCCCGGTTTGATTTCGGTCGGTCCTTTGTCAGCAACGCCCCCGTCGCGCCCGAGATCCTGTCGCGGCTGACGGTGACGCTACCGCTGACGCTTGCGGCCTTTGCGCTGGCGCTGGCCTTTGCGGCTCCGCTTGGCATTCTGGCGGCGCTGCGGGCGGATCGCTGGACGGGGGCGGCGCTTTCGGCGCTGTCGCAGCTTGGGCTGGCCGTGCCGGTGTTCTGGATCGGTCTCATGCTGGTCTGGATCGTTGCGGTGCGCGCCCGCCTGCTGCCGGCCAGCGGCTTTCCAACCGAGGGCTGGTCCGACCCGATCGCGGCCGCTCGCGCGCTGGCGCTGCCGGTTCTGACCGTCGCGCTGGTGATGGGGGCCTCGCTCCTGCGCTATATCCGCTCGGCCACGCTGGATGTGCTTGGCGCCGACTATCTGCGCCATGCCCGCGCGCTGGGCGCAAGTTTCCCCGAGGCGCTGATCCGGCATGGCCTGCGCAATGGCGCTGCGCCGGTGATTTCGATCATCGGGATCGAACTCGCCTCGACGCTGCTTGGCGCGGTGGTGGTGGAGCGCGTCTTCGCCCTGCCGGGGCTCGGCTCGATGCTGGTGCTGGCGATTGCGCAGCGCGATTATCCCTCGGTGCAGGGGGTGCTGATGGTGACGACGCTGCTGGTTCTCCTGATCGGCTTTGCGGCCGATGTGGTGCAACGCCTGATCGATCCGCGGCTGCGCGCTGAAGAACGGGGTGCAAGCTGATGAAACGGTTGACTTATCGGCTGGGTCTATTGGGTCTTGGCCTGACCCTTGCGGTGGCGTTGCTGAGCCTTTTCTGGACGCCCTGGCCGCTCGACGGCATGACCGGCGGACGCCTTGCCGGGCCTTCTGCCGCGCATTGGGCCGGGACCGACCGGCTGGGCCGCGACAGTCTCTCGCAGGTGATGGTTGGCGCGCGGATCGCGCTGACGGTCGGGGTGGGGGCGGCCTGCCTGGGCGGGCTGATCGGCACTTTCGTCGGGGTCGTGGCGGCCTTCGCGCAGGACTGGCTCGAGGATACGCTTGCCGCCGCGTTCGATATTCTGATCGCCTTTCCCACCCTGCTTCTGGCGATGCTGATCGTTGCCGCAAGCGACGAGGCGAGCCTTTCGAGCGCCATTCTCGCGATCGGGATCGCAATGTCGGCGATCATCGCGCGGCTGGTGCGGGTTCTGGCGCGGCGGGTTCTGGCGCTCGATTTCATCACCGCGGCGCGGTGTTGCGGGGCGAGTTGGCCGCGCATCGTGCTCACCCATCTTCTGCCCAACATCGCGCCGACGCTGCTGGTGGCGCTGGCGCTGCAAGCCGGTCTGGCGGTGATCGCCGAGGCTTCGCTCTCTTATCTCGGGCTTGGCGCGCCGCCGCCGAATGCCTCCTGGGGGCAGCTGCTCTATCAGGCGCAGGCGACGGTCTACACCGCGCCGCTGGGCGTTCTGGTGCCGGGGGCGGCGCTTGTGGCGCTGGTTCTGGCGATCAATTTCGTGGCCGACGGGCTGCGCGACCGGCTCGATGCCGAGGCGGAGGCGCCCAGATGAGCCTGCTTTCCACCCTCGGGCTGAGCATTCGCGCCGGCACCCGGTGTCTCGTCGAGGATGTTCACTTCAGCCTTGCGCCGGGGGACCGGCTGGGCCTTGTGGGCGAAAGCGGCTCGGGCAAGTCGCTCACTGCGCTGGCGCTGCTCGGGCTGTTGCCGCCGGGGCTTGTGGCCTCGGGCTCGGTCCGTCTTGCGGGCCAGCAGGTGATCGGCCGCCCCGATCGGCAGATTGCGCCGGTGCGGGGCGCCGTGGCGGCGATGGTGTTTCAAGACCCGCGCGCGGCGCTTGACCCGCTGATGACGCTTGGTGCGCAACTCGCGGTGCCGATCCGGCGTCGTGCGAAAGCGGAGGGGCGCCGGCTCTCGCGTCACGATCTGCGCGACCGGAAGATTGCCGCGCTGGAGCGGGTGGCCATCGACGCGCCCGAGCGGGTGCTGGCGGCCTTC
Organism: Rhodobacter viridis; assembly: GCF_003217355.1. Classification (GTDB taxonomy): domain Bacteria; phylum Pseudomonadota; class Alphaproteobacteria; order Rhodobacterales; family Rhodobacteraceae; genus Rhodobacter; species Rhodobacter viridis. The sequence goes on from NZ_QJTK01000001.1 coordinate 46,995, forward strand.
CCGCATCAGGTCTCGGGCGGGCAGCGCCAGCGCGTGGCGATTGCGATGGCGCTGGCCTGCCGTCCGCAGCTTCTGATCGCCGACGAGCCGACGACGGCGCTTGATGTCTCGACCCAGGCCGAGGTTCTGGCGCTGCTTGATCGGCTCGTGCGCGAGGAGGGGCTTGCCCTTCTCTTCATCAGCCACGACCTGCCGGTGGTGGCGGGCATCGCCGAACGGGTGGCGGTGATGGCTGCGGGCCGGGTGGTCGAGACCGGGCCGGTGGCGGAGATTTTCTCAACGCCACGCGCCCCCTACACGCAAGCCTTGATCGCCGCCGCGCGGCGGCTCGATGATGCATTGGGACTGCGAAGATGAGTTTGCTTGCCCTTGAACAGGTTCACTTCGGCTTTTCCCGAGGGACGAAGGTGCTGCGCGATGTCTCGCTTTCCGTGACGCAGGGCCAGAACCTTGGCATCGTTGGCGAAAGCGGGTCTGGCAAGTCGACGCTGCTTCGGCTGCTTCTGGGGCTGGCCGCGCCGCAGACGGGGCGCGTGCTGAGCGCGGGGCAGCCGCTCGACCGCAGCACGATGCAGGCGCATCGGCGCTTCGTGCAGCCGGTGTTTCAGGATCCCTACACCTCGCTTGATCCACGTATGACGGTGCGGCAGATCCTTACCGAGCCGCTGCGCGCCCTTGGCCTTGCGGCCGATCCCGAGGCGGAGGTGCTGCGCGCGCTTTCGGCGGTGCGGCTTTTGCCGGAAGCGGCCGACCGGCGCCCGCGGGACTTCTCGGGTGGGCAGCGCCAGCGCATCGCGATTGCGCGCGCGCTGATTGCCCGGCCGAAGGTGTTGCTTGCCGACGAGCCGGTGAGCGCGCTCGATCTTTCGACGCGGGCGAGCCTCATCGACCTTTTTGCGGCGCTCTCGCAGCAGCTGACGCTGGTGCTGGTTTCGCATGATCTTGCCGTCATTGCGGCGCTTTGCCCAAGCCTTGTGGTGATGGAGCAGGGCCGCATCGTCGAGACAGGCCCGACCCGGCAGATTTTGGATGCCCCGGCGCATGCCTATACCCGGCGCCTGCTGGCAAGCCTGCCGCGGCTGCCGCGCTAAGGGGCCACGTGTCGGAGAGGGTCGAATCGCCGTCGCAGGAAGACGGCGCCTGTTTTCTTCGTACAACCCTGCGGAGAAATCCGGCGTCCAAAACCGGGGCCAAGATCGCTGAATATATTCTACTGATCTGGTCGTGATTTTTCGTATTCTGATCTCGGAACGGCGCTGAGCCGCCCCTGCCGCACCGGGCTTCTCCGGTCAAGGCAAGGCTGTCCCGACGCGGGGCTTGCTCGGCTGCAGGGCCGGCGCCGTTCCACGAATTTCCCCCGCGGCCGACTAGCCGCAACCATACCCGCGTTCTCTCGCCACAAACCTTCCCCAGCGGCCCGGCCGCTGCCCATTTCAAGGACCGACCATGAGCTTTCCCAAACTTCTGGCCACGCTTGCCGTGGCCGTGCTGACCACGACGGCCGCTTTCGCGGAAGATGATGCCAAGGTGATCCGCTTCGGTTTCCCCGGTGTGGGCGCCGACAATCGCCCCTACAGCCATTCCACCGCGATCGCCTATGCCCGCACCCGCGAAACGCTGGAAAAGGATTTCGCCAAGGACGGGATCAAGATCGAATGGACCTTCTTTCGCGGCGCGGGACCGGCGCTGAACGAGGCGGTGGCGGCGGGGCAGTTGGATTTCTTCCTGCTCGGCGATCTGCCCGCGATCGTCGGTCGGGCGAATGGGCTGCACCACAAGTTCCTCTTCGCCACCGGCCGCAATGACCCGATCTATCTGGCGGTCGCGCCGGGCAGCGACATCAAGACCGTCGAGGATGTGAAGGGGCACAAGGTGGCGCTCTTCAAGGGCACCAACCTGCAAAACGCCACCGACCGCATTCTGGACCGCCATGGGCTGAGCGAGAAGGACGTGAAATTCATCAACCTTGACGCCAATTCTGCCGTGGCCGCGCTCACCTCGGGCAATGTCGATGCGGTTTTCGGCGGGCAGGAATATCTGGCGCTGGCGCAAAAGGGCGTGGTGACGATCCCCTACACGACGAAGGGCGACGATCCGACGCTGGGGCGCAATTCCTCGTTCCTTGTGACCGAGGCTTTCGCAAAGGAAAACCCGAAGCTGACGCAAAAGGTGGTGACCTCGCTCATCGCCACCACCGCCTTCGTGACCAAGGATGAAAACCGCGCCGAGGTCTTTGACGCCTGGACCGCCTCGGGGTTCCCGACATCCACCTTCGAGGCGAATTTCGAGGGGGTGCGGCTGTCGCAGATCCTCAACCCGCTGATCGATGACTATGTGGTCGGGCGCTACACCGAGCAGGCCGCGGCGGCCAAGGGTTACGGGCTTTTGAAGGGCGATCCGCAGATCGCGACCTGGTTTGATCGCAGCTATCTCGACACCGCGCTGAAAGAGCTCAAGCTCGAGCATTTCTGGTCGCAACGCGGCGCCGATGGCGAGCCGGTCGAGATCGGCACGAATGATGCGACGACTGGAACCAATGGCTGAACGCCCGCCGGTCCGGGCTGTCCGGACCGGCCTTTTCCGATGAGGCCGACCATGACCCTGATCCACAGCTCTCCCGCCCCGGTTCCTTTCGCGCCGCGCACTGCCCGTGCGCTTGTCCAGAGCCTCGCGCCGCTTGGCGCGCTGTCGGGGCAGATCCTGCTCGGGCTTTCCTTCCCGCTGGCGCTGCTCGCGCTTTGGTCGCTTGGCGCGGCGCGAGGCTGGGTGCCGCCGCAGATCCTGCCTGCGCCTTCCGTCGTCTGGCAAAGCTTTCTTGACCTTTGCGCCGATGGCAGCCTTGCGCTGCATACGAACGCCAGCCTGATCCGCGTGGCCGAGGGGTTTGCGCTGGGGGCCACGGTCGGTTTGGTCTTCGGCGCGGCGGTGGGGCTGGTTCCGGCGCTGCGCGCCTGGGTCTGGCCGCCGGTGCAGGCGGCAACGCGGGTGAACGTGCTCGCCTGGATGCCGCTGCTTACGCTGTTTCTCGGCATCGACGAGGCGCTGAAGGTGGTGGTGATCGGCTGGTCGGTGTCGATCCCGGTGATCCTGGCCACCGCGCGGGCGGTGGGGGATGTGCCTGCCACTTTGCGCGAGTTGGGGGCGGTTCTGAACCTGACCCGGGCGCAGCGGCTGCGGCTGATCGTGCTGCCGCAAGCGCTGCCGCAGATTGCGACGGGGCTGCGCGAGGGGCTTGCGAACGCTTGGCAGAGCCTTGTGATCGTGGAGCTTTTCGCCTCGTTCGAGGGGCTTGGCTATCTGATGACCTGGGGGCGGCAGCTGTTTCAGCTTGATCTTGTGCTGGTCGCCATGGCGGTGATTGCCGTCCTTGGCTTCAGCCTCGATCTGTCCCTGCGCGCGGTTGAGCGCTGGCTGCAACCCTGGCAGACGGGGGCCGGGCATGGCCGGTGACCTCGCAACGCCGCGTAGCCGGGATTTGCGGCCGATCCTGTCCTTCGTTTTCGTGCTGATCCTGTGGGATCTGGCGCATCGTTTCGCCCTGGTCGATCCGCGGTTTCTGCCCGCGCCGCTCGACATCCTGACCCGCCTGATCAGCGAACTGAGCGCGGGCACGATCCTGAGCGATCTGGCCGCCACCTTGCGGCGCAACCTTCTCGGCTTTCTGATCGGGGCCGCTGCGGGGGTGAGCCTTGGCGCCGTTCTGGGCGCATCGCGGCGCATCGGCCAGATCGTCGGGCCGACTGTGGTGGCGCAGCGCCAGACCGCGCTTTTCGCCTGGGTGCCGCTTCTGGCGATGTGGTTTGGCGGCGGCGATAGCGGCAAGATCGCCTTCATCGCCTTGGCCGCGTTCCAACCCACAGTGATCAACACTTGGCGCGGCATCGCGCTGGTGCCCGAACCCTTGCGCGAACTGGCGGCCAGCCTGCGGTTCTCGCAGGGGCAATATCTGCGCCATGTCGCGCTGCCCGCGGCGGCCCCGCAGATCTTCACCGGGCTGCACACGGCACTGATCTATGCCTGGCTCGCGACCGTCGGCTCCGAGCTGTTCATGAACATCACCCCCGGTCTTGGCGGGCGTCTGAGCGAGGGCAGCCAGATGTTCGAGATGGACCTGCTGTTTCTCGCCATCGCGATCTTCGGCGCTGTCGGGCTGATCTACAACAGCCTCGCCGAAGCGCTCGAGGCCCAGCTTCTGAAAGGACACCGGCCATGACCGAACCGACACCCGCCTTGCAGATCCGTGCCCTGAGCAAGGTTTTTGCCCTGCGCGAGGGCGCGCTCGAAGTGCTGCGCGACATCACCCTGACCGTCGATCCGGGCGAATTCGTCACCATCGTCGGCGCCTCGGGTTGCGGCAAGTCCACGCTGTTGCGGCTGATCCTCGGGCTTGATCGCGACTTTCGCGGCGAGATCCGCGTTGACGGCGTGCCGGTCACCGGCCCCGCCGCCGACCGGGCGATCGTGTTTCAGGATCATCGGTTGCTGCCGTGGCTCACCGCCGAGGCGAATGTGGCGGCGGCGCTTCTGAACAGCCCGCTTGATGCCGAGACCCGGGCGCGGGAGGTGCGCGAACACCTTGATCTTGTCGGGCTTTCGAAATTCGCCAAGGCTTGGCCCCGGCAGCTCTCGGGCGGCATGGCGCAGCGGGTGGCGATTGCCCGCGCGCTGGTCGGGCGGCCGCGGTTTCTGCTCCTTGACGAGCCCTTGGGGGCGCTTGATGCGCTGACGCGGCTCAGGATGCAGGAGGAGTTGAAGCGGATCGTGGCGCATGAGGGGGCGACGGCGCTGCTCGTCACGCATGATGTCGACGAGGCGGTGTATCTCGGCCATCGGGTGGTGGTGATGCAGCCGCACCCCGGTCGGATCGCCACGATTCTGGAGGTGCCGCCCGAGGCGCGGGCGGATCGCTCGAGCCCGGCTTTCGTGGCGCTGCGCGACCGGATTTTGGGGCTTCTGGGCGTCGGGGCGATTGAAGCACTGGCAGTTTGAGGGCGCGCTCGCGAACATCAGGCCCCGCCCAACGGCGGGGCTTTCGTCATCGCTCGATCCCGGCGCGTCGATCCAGTGCGATCACCCAGAGGATCGCGAAGACCGAGGCGAGGCCCGAGCCGAACATGATCCCCACAAGCGGCAGTTCTCCGGTTTGGGGGCCAAGCACCGCACCCGCCAGCGCCGCCAAAGCTGCGCCGCCACCGATCATGATCGCGCCACCGAGCCCCGAGGCAGTCCCCGCCAAGGCGGGCTCGATCGACAGCATGCCCGCATTGGCGTTCGGCGTGGCAAGCCCGTTGCCCAGCCCCACCGAAATCATCATGGCGAAGAAAAACACCGGGTCGTGCAGCCCGGCGAGCGTGCCCAGAAGCAGCACCCCCATCCCGCCTGCGGTGACGGCAGTGCCCCAAAGCACCATCCGGTTCAACCCGATGCGGGTCGAAAACCGCCCCGAGAGCGCATTGCCGAGCGAATAGCCTGCGGCCGAGACGGCAAAGCCGATGCCCACCTCGGTCGCGCCGAGATGAAAGACCTGATCGCCGACGAAAGGCCCGCCGCCGAGATAGGCGAAGAAGGCCCCCGAGCCGAAGGCCGCCGCCAGCGCATAGCCCCAGAACCGCCCGGAGCCGAGCAGCGCCGGATACTGGCGAAGTTGCTTGGAAAAGCTTGAGGGCCGTTTCGGCAGCGTTTCGCCCAGATCCGCCCAGACAAGCGCCGCGACGATCAGGCCAAGGCCAAAGAGCAGAGAGAAATTCGCCCGCCAGCCGAAAGCCTGATCGAGAAACCCGCCCAAGACCGGCCCGATCATCGGCACGAGCGACATGCCCAGCGTCACATGGGCAATCCGCGCGGCGGCCTCTGGCCCCTCGGTCACGTCGCGGATCACCGCGCGCGAGAGCACCATGCCCGCAGCGACAACCGCCTGCGCCATCCGGCAGGCCAGAAAGGTGGCGGCGTCGCGGGCAAGCACTGTGCCGAGGCTCGCGAGCAGAAACAGTGCCAACGCGCCGATCAGCACCCGCCGACGCCCGAACCGGTCCGAGATCGGTCCGATCAACACCTGCAGCACCGCGCTGAGGCCAAGGTAAAGCGCGACCGACAGCTGCAACACCGCATAGGGCGCGCCGAAATCCTGTGCCATGCCGGGCAGCGAGGGCAGGAACACATTGGTCGACAGCGCCGAGAGCCCGGCAAGCGCGGTGAGGGTGAGCAAATGCGGCGGCGTTTGCCGATCAAGAAAACGGGTGTCTGACATGCGCCAAGGCTAGGGCAGGGGGCCTTGGCTGTCCATTTCGTCCCGCGCCCGGTTCGGGGAAGAAAAGCGCCGTTCCGGGGGGCGGATTTGGAGGACGCTTTTCTGACTGCTCAGCGGGCCGCGATCTGCTCGGCCATGACGCAGAGCATCTCGAACATCAGGCTGATGCCGAGCCAGGCGGTGTTGCCCGAGGGATCGAAGGGCGGCGAGACCTCGACCAGATCGGCGCCGACAATGTCGAGCCCGCGCAGGCCGCGGGCCACTTCAAGCGCGGTCCACGACGTCGGGCCGCCCACTTCGGGCGTGCCGGTGCCGGGCGCGAAGGTCGGGTCGACGAAGTCGATGTCATAGGTGACATAGGTCGGTCCGCTGCCCGCAATCTCGCGCGCCTCGGCCATCACATCCGCCGCACCGCGGGCATGAAGTTCGCCCACCGGGATGATGCGGATGCCGTTCGCGGCGGCGAAATCCCAATCCTCGCGGCCATAGGCGGTGCCGCGAATGCCGATCAGGCAATAGCGTTTCGGATCGATCAGCCCCTCCTCGACCGCGCGGCGGAAGGGGGTGCCGTGGGTATAACGCGCGGTGCCGAAATAGACATCGTTCAGATCGGTATGGCTGTCGAACTGAATGAGCCCCACCGGCCGCGTCTTGGCGACCGCGCGCAGGATCGGCAGCGCGCAGAGGTGATCACCCCCCGCCGTCAGCGGCCGGATGCCCGCCGCCACGACCCGGTCGTAAAACGCCTCCATCCGCGCGAGGCTGTCCATCAGATCGCCCGGATTGGGCGCCACATCGCCCAGATCGGCGCAGCGCGCCAGCTCGAACGGCGCCACCCAGGTATGCCCGTTCATCGCGCGGATCATCGTCGAGGCATCGCGCAACTGCCGCGGCCCGTGGCGCGGTCCGGGGCGGTTCGTCGTGCCACCATCCCAGGGCGCGCCGATCAGACCGATCTGCACCTCGGCAAACCGCGGGTGACCTGCGGGCACATGCGGCAGGCGCATGAAGGTCGGCACACCGGCAAAGCGCGGCAGATCGAGGCCTGAAACCGGGGTGAAAAAGCCATCGCTCACGGGGATCTCCTGTTCTTCGGGATGCGGGTCGATGCAGATTAGCTTCCCCTTGCGGAGAATTTCCTTCTGAAAATCGACTGTCTTTGGAATTCAATTTGGTAAGTGAATATGCAAAAAATCTACAAACAAAGTCGTGATAATGGCCCATGTCCGCGCAACCGCTTTCCGACGACGAGATCCGCAAGACAACCTGTTACATGTGCGCCTGTCGCTGTGGCATCGACGTGCATCTGCGCTCGGGCGAGGTGCGCTACATCGAGGGCAACCGCGATCATCCGGTGAACCGGGGCGTGATCTGCGCCAAGGGGGCCGCGGGGATCATGCAGGTGACCGCGCCCGCCCGGTTGCGCGCGCCGCTCAAGCGGGTGGGGCCGCGCGGCTCTGGCGCGTTCGAGGAGATCAGCTGGGACGAGGCGCTGCAGATCGCCACCGGCTGGCTTGCGAAGATCCGCTCGGAAGCCCCTGAAAAGTTGGCTTTTTTCACCGGCCGTGATCAGTCGCAAAGCTTTACCGGCTGGTGGGCGCAGGCCTTCGGCACGCCCAATTTCGCGGCGCATGGCGGGTTCTGCTCGGTCAATGTCGCGACGGCGGGGATCATGTCGATCGGCGGGGCGTTTTGGGAATTCGGCGAGCCGGATTGGGAGCGGGCGAAGATCCTGCTGCTCTTCGGTGTCGCCGAGGATCACGACAGCAATCCGATCAAGCGTGGGCTTGGGGCGATGAAAGCGCGCGGCGCCCGGGTGGTGTCGATCAACCCGATCCGCACCGGCTACAATGCCGTGGCCGATGAGTGGCTTGGCATCACGCCGGGCACCGATGGGCTCTTGATCCTTGCGCTCGTGCATGAGCTGCTGATCGCGGGGGGGATCGATCTCGACTATCTGGCCCGTTTCACCGATGCGCCTTGCCTGCTGATTCCGGGCGAGGGGCCGGAGAGCGGGCTTTATCTGCGCGATGCCGAGGGGCGGGTGCAGGTGATCGACCGCCGCACCGGGGCGCTTGCGCCATTCGACGGCGAAGGCGTCGACCCCGATCTGCGCGGCGGCTTGGCCGGGCATCGCACCGTCTTCGAGGCGCTGGCCGAGCGCTATCTGAACCCCGGTCATTCGGCGGAGGCGGTGGCGGATCGCGTCGGCATCCCCGCCGGGCAGATCCGCGCGCTGGCCGCCGAACTGGCGCGCGTGGCCTTTGACGAGGCGATCGAGATCGACCAGCCTTGGACCGATTTTCGCGGTCATCACCATGACCGGATGATCGGCCGTCCGGTCGGTTTTCACGCCATGCGCGGGATTGCGGCGCATTCGAACGGTTTTCAGACCGCCCGCGCGCTGCATCTGTTGCAGATGCTTCTGGGCGCGATCGAGACCCCGGGCGGGCTGCGCTTCAAGCCGCCTTACCCGAAGCCGCTCGCCGCCCATCCGGTGCCGCATTTCACCGCCACGCCGGGGGCGCCGCTCAAGGGTCCGCATCTGGGCTTTCCGCGCGGCCCCGCCGATCTGGCGCTCTTGCCCGATGGCAGCGCGGCGCGGATCGACGAGGCCTTCACCTGGGAAAATCCGTTTTCCGCCCATGGCTTGATGCAAAGGGTGATCGGCAATGCCCATGCCGGGCGGCCCTACAAGATCGACACGCTCTTTCTTTATATGGCGAACATGGCGTGGAACTCCTCGATGAACCCGGGGGAGGTGGCGCGCTGGCTCACCGACCGCGACGAGACCGGCGCCTATGTCATTCCGCACATCATCCTGTCGGATGCCTATGCCAGCGAAACCGTCGCCTATGCCGATCTGGTGCTGCCCGACACGACCTATCTGGAACGGCATGACGCGATCAGCCTGCTGGATCGGCCGATTGGCCGGGGCGATCGGCTGGCGGATTCGATCCGCTGGCCGGTGCTGGCGCCCGACCGCGACGTGCGGCCGTTCCAGTCGGTGCTGATCGATCTGGGCGCGCGGCTCGGCCTGCCGGGCTTCGTCACCGCCGAGGGGGCGCCCGCCTTCAAGGACTATGCCGATTACCTTGTCACGCACCAGCGCCGCCCCGGCATCGGCGTGCTGGCAGGCTGGCGCGGCGACGGCACCGAACATGGCCGTGGCGCACCGAATCCGGCGCAGCTTGATCGCTACATCGAAAATGGCGGCGTGTTTCAGGCGGAAATCCCGCCCGAGGCGCAGTTTTGCAAGCCCTGGAACCGGGCCTGGCAGGACTGGGCGGTGAAGATGGGGCTGCAGGACAAGCCGCAGCCCTATCTGTTCAGCCTCTGGTGCGAGCCGCTGCGGCGCTTCCAGCTGGCGGCCGAGGGGCACGGCGCGCAGCAACCGCCCGATCATCTGCGCCTGTCGCTTCTGGGGGCGATGGACCCGCTGCCGCATTGGACGGCGCCGCAAAACACCGACACCGAGGCCGAGTATCCGCTGCATGCGCTGACGCAGCGCCCGCCCGCGATGTATCATTCCTGGGGCTCGATGAATGCCTGGTTGCGGCAGATCCTGGGCCACAACGTGCTCTACATCCCGAAGCCGGTCTGGCGCGACATCGGCTTTCGCGCGGGTGACTGGGCGCGGGTGATCTCGCCCCACGGCGCGATCGAAGTGGCGGTGGCGCCGATGGCCGCGCTGAACCCCCACACCGTCTGGACCTGGAATGCGATCGGCAAGCGCAAGGGCGCCTGGGGGCTGTCGCAAGATGCGCCCGAGGCCGAAAAGGGCTTTCTGCTCAACCACCTGATGCACGATCTTATGCCGCCCGATGCCACCGGCGCGCGGGTCTGGAATGCCGATCCGGTGACCGGGCAGGCCGCCTGGTTCGACCTGCGGGTGCGGATCGAACGCATCGCGCGGCGCCGCTTCAGCCTGCCGCGCCTGCCCGAACTGTCGCTCAAGATCCTGCGCCGGAGACCTGCATGAGCCGAACCCTCGTCATCGACCTCGACAGCTGCACCGGCTGTCACGCCTGCACGATTGCCTGCAAGGGCTGGCAGAATGCGAACGAGGACACCCGCCTGCCCGATGCGGAGGCTTACGGCGCCGCCCCCTTCGGCGCCTTTCTGAACCGCGTGCATTCCTACGAGGTGATCGCGGACGACACCCCGGCGCGGCTGATCCATTACCCCCGCACCTGCGTGCACTGCGAAAATCCGCCCTGTGTTCCGGTTTGCCCGACCGGGGCGAGCCATCAGACCGCCGATGGTCTGGTGCAGATCGACGCCAAGCGCTGCATGGGCTGCGGGCTTTGCGCCTGGGCTTGCCCCTATGGCGCGCGGGAGCTCGACCCGGTGGCGGGGGTGATGCGCAAATGCACGCTTTGTGCCAATCGCATCGACGATCCCGCCCGGCCCGCGGAAGACCGCATCCCCGCCTGCGTCCGGGCCTGTCCGACCGGCGCGCGGCATTTCGGCGACCCCACCGACGCCGAAAGCCCGCTGGGCCGGTTGGTGGCCGCGCGCGGCGGCTTCGCGCCGATGCCCGAGTTCGGCACAAAGCCCACCAGCCGCTACCTGCCGCCCCGACCCAAGGACCGGCTCGGCGCGGGGGCGGTGCCGACGCCGCTCGTTCCCGGCGGTGGGCTGCAGGTCTGGCTCGACAAACTGCTGGGGAGGGGCTGATGCGCGCGGTTCCCTCGGTCATCCTGTTCACCACGCTTTCGGGCGCGGGCTTCGGCACCTTGGCAGCCGCGGGCCTTGGGCTTGGCGCGGGGCCGGGCGTCTGGCTCGCGGGCTACGGTCTTGCCGGGGCGGGGCTGATCGCCTCGGGTTTCCATCTGGCGCATCCGCTGCGCGCGCCGCTCGCGTTTCGGCGCTGGCGCACCAGCTGGCTCTCGCGCGAGGCCTGGGCGGCGGTTGCGGCGCTGCTGGTGCTGGCGGCGCCCGCGGCCTCGGCGCTGATCGGTGGGCCGGAGTTGCGGTTTCTCGGCGCCCTTGGCGCGGGGCTGTGCCTTGCCACGGTGGTCTCGACCGCGATGATCTATGCCAGCCTGCGCGCCGTGCCGCGCTGGCATCACGGATCGGTGCCGCTGACCTATCTCGCCTGCGCGGGAACCGGCGGCTGCTTTCTGACCACCGCGCCCGGGGTCACCGCGCTCGCCTGCCTTGCGCTGGCCGTGCTGCTTGGCGCGGTCTTCGTGCTGGGCGACCGCCGCGTCGCCGCGCTGGGCCTGACGCGGGGCTGGGCCACCGGCCTTGGCAGCAGTGGCACGGTCCGCAGTTTCGAGCTGCCCCGCAGCGGTCCGAGCTTCATCACCCGCGAACTGGTCGAGCGCGCCGCCGGGGCCGGATCGCCGCTTCTGCGGCTGCTGTCGCTCCTGCTGGCGGGCCTTGCCCCGGCCGGGCTGCTGCTCGCAGGCACCCCGCCCGCCGCGGCACTGGCCGTGCATCTTGCGGGCATCCTCTTGTCGCGCTGGCTCTTTTTTACCGAGGCAACGCATGTGGCGGCGCTTTTCTACCGCGGGGATTTGACGCCGAGCCGCCCCTGAGTCGTCCGCCCGTCGGGCAGGACAGTCAGGGCGGAGAAGAAAACTTCTGTCCGCGGCGGGGGACGGAATGGATTTCCTCCAAAGACACCGCGCAGACGAAAAATCATTAATATCCATCTTTTCAATCGTGAATTGACGTGGTCCCGTTTCCCCAATCCGGAGGGCGCAACGACCGTCCTTGTGGAGATCCATCTTGCCAGGGGAGTTGCCATGAATGCCGTTTCCGCCGCGCTCACGCCGCCCGATGCGCTCGAAAAGATCCGTGCCGCCGCAGTCGCGGCGGGTCTGACCCATGCGGGCGATGTGCCGCCCGATCTGGCCCATGCGCTTGTCGAGGCGGGGCAGGCGGTGCTGATCGATGTCCGCGCCCCCGAAGAAATCCGCTTTGTCGGCCATGTTCCGGGCGCGATCAACGTGCCCTGGGCCACCGGGCTCGATCTGGCCCGCAACCCGCGCTTTTTGCGCGCGCTCGAGGCGGCCGCGCCGAAAGAGGCGGTGATCCTGCTTCTGTGCCGCTCCGGCCAGCGCTCGGTTTCGGCGGCGGTGGCGGCCACGGCCGCAGGCTTTGCCCGGGTGTTCAACGTGCTTGAGGGGTTCGAGGGCGCGCTGGACGAGGCCGGGCAACGCGGGCGGCTCTCGGGCTGGAAGGCCCGAAACCTGCCCTGGCGGCAGGACTGAAGATCGACCCGGACCTTTCTGAAAAATAACACATATTTTTATTGGGGACAGCATGACGCTTGACGATCAGAAATTGGAACCTGCACCGGAGGCAGGCTTTTCCCTTGTGCCGGTCCTTGCCGCCTTGACGCGGGCCCGGGTGGATTGGCGCGCGGCGCATCACCGGGCCACCACGCCCGGGGGACGCGAATTGCCTGCGCCCGAAGCGATCGAGCGGATCGTCTCGGGGCTGCGCGGGGCGCTGTTTCCGATGCGGCTTGGCCCGTCGGATCTGCGGCAGGAAAGCGAACAGCTGTACGTCGGCCACACGCTCGATGTGGTGCTGCGCGATCTGGCCGAGCAGGTGGCGCTGGAACTCGGCGGCCGCCCGAGCGAGGCTGACCCCGCCCGGCAGGCCGAAATCCGGGCGCGCGCCCATGCGCTCGTGCGCAGCTTCGCGCAAAGCCTGCCCGAGATCCGCGCGCAACTTGACAGCGATGTGCTGGCGGCCTTTGGCGCCGATCCGGCGGCGCGCAGCGTCGACGAGGTGCTGCTGTGCTATCCCGGCATGGGCGCGATGATCCATCATCGCCTCGCGCACCGGCTTTACGCCCTTGGCGCGCCGCTGATCGCCCGGATGATTTCGGAAGCCGCGCATCGGGCGACCGGCATCGACATCCACCCCGGCGCGACGATCGGCGCGGGCTTCTTCATCGATCACGGCACCGGCGTCGTCATCGGCGAGACCGCGATCATCGGCAACGGGGTGCGGCTGTTTCAGGCGGTCACGCTGGGCGCGAAAAGCTTTCCGACCGATGCGACGGGCCGCGCGATCAAGGGCCAGCCGCGCCACCCGATCGTCGAGGATGACGTGGTGATCTATGCCGGCGCCACCGTGCTCGGCCGGATCACCATCGGGCGCGGCTCGGTCATCGGCGGCAATGTCTGGCTGACCGAAAGCGTGCCCCCCGGCACCCATGTCACGCAGGCGCATCTGACCCGGGCGACGCAACCCGGCGCCGGGACCGAGTGACCCAACCACCCTTTTCCCTGCCAGCCCCGCGGCCCTGCCTGCGGGATGGCTTTTCGCACCGAAGCAAGGAGAGACTGAATGACCGAACCCCTTCAGCTGGCGCTGGGCGACAATGCCGCCCGCCAGCTTGCCAATGCGACGAAGACCGCGCCGATCCTGCCCACGATCACGCCGCGCTGGCTTGTCCATTTCCTGCAATGGCTGCCGGTCGAGGCGGGCATCTACCGGCTCAACACGGTGAAGAACGCCGATGCCGTCCGCGTCACCTGCACGAGCCGCGACGAGGCCGTGCTGCCGCAGACCTTCGTCGATTACTCGGAAACGCCGCGGGAATATTTCCTCAACGCCGTCTCGACCGTGCTCGATGTCCATACGCGGGTGAGCGACCTGTATTCCTCGCCCTTCGATCAGGTGAAGGAGCAACTGCGCCTGACCATCGAGACGGTGAAGGAGCGGCAGGAAAGCGAGCTGATCAACAACCCCGATTACGGGCTTCTGGCCAATGCCGCCGACAGCCAGATCATTTCGACCCTGACCGGGGCGCCGACGCCCGATGATCTGGACGAGCTGATCACCAAGGTCTGGAAGGAACCCGCCTTCTTCCTCGCCCATCCGCTCGCCATCGCCGCCTTTGGCCGCGAATGCACCCGGCGCGGCGTGCCGCCCGCGACGGTCTCGCTGTTCGGCGCGCAGTTCCTGACCTGGCGCGGCCTGCCGATCATTCCGTCGGACAAGATCCCCGTATCAGGCGGCAAGACCTCGATCCTGCTTTTGCGTGTCGGCGAGAAGCGTCAGGGCGTGGTGGGGCTGTTCCAGCCGGGGCTTGAGGGCGAGCAAAGCCCGGGTCTTTCGGTGCGCTTCATGGGGATCGACCGCAATGCGATCGCCTCGTATCTGATCTCGCTTTATTGCTCGCTCGTCGTGCAATCGCCCGATGCGCTGGCCGTGCTGACCGATGTGGAGGTGGGGAAATATCATGACTACCCCGACACCTACCGCTGAGCGCGCGGCCCCGCAGGGCCTGCCCGATATCGCGCGCCTGACGGCGTTGGCACGGGAGTTTTTCACCGCATTGCCGGGAGAGGGGGGCGCAAGCCCCTCTTACCTTGCCGAGCCGGATGCGGGGACGGCGGGCGCGCTCGCGCGCCGCGCGACGGCCGGTCACCCCGGCGCGACCGGCCCGGCGGCGGATCTTGCCCCGGGGGCCGGACTGACGCCTGGCGCAAGCGGCACTGCGCCGCTCGGCGCTGGTCACGCCGACAGCCTCGACAGTCTGGCACGGCAGGCCTTCGGGCTTCTGACCGGCAAATCGGCTGCCCATGCGCCCGATGTGTCGGGGGCCCCGACGCTGGCCCCGCAGGAGGCCGCGCCCCCGTCCTTGCACGCGCCCAAGCTCCATGCCCGACCGGCCGCGGCGCCGGCCACGCCCCGGCTTGGGGCCGCGCCCCATGCCCCGGCACACCCGGCCTCCTCGGGTCAGTTCTACTTTCTGCCCGAGGAATCGCAGCCCCTTGTGCCTGCGGCACAGCACGCTCCGGCCACGCCCGCCGCGGCGCCTGCCTTCGACGTGCAGGCGGTGCGGCGGGACTTTCCGATCCTTGCCGAACGGGTGAACGGGCGTCAGCTTGTCTGGTTCGACAATGCCGCCACGACGCAGAAACCGGCCTGCGTGATCGACCGGCTGTCCGATTTCTACCGCCACGAGAATTCGAACATCCACCGGGCCGCGCATACGCTGGCGGCGCGGGCCACCGATGCCTATGAACATGCCCGCGACACGGTGCGGGATTTTCTGGGCGCGGCCTCGTCGGAGGAGATCGTCTTCGTGCGCGGCGCGACCGAGGGGATCAACCTTGTCGCCCGCACCTGGGGCGTGGCGAATGTGGGCGAGGGCGACGAGATCATCGTCTCGCATCTGGAGCACCACGCGAATATCGTTCCCTGGCAACAGCTTGCGGCCGAGAAAGGCGCACGGATCAGGGTCATTCCGGTCGATGACACCGGTCAGGTGCGGTTCGAGGAGTATCTGAAGCTGCTCTGCCCGCGCACGAAGATCGTCGCGGTCACGCAGGTCTCGAATGCCTTGGGCACGGTCGTTCCGGTGCGCGAGATCGTGGCGGCGGCGCATGGCGTTGGGGCCGTGGCGCTTGTGGACGGGGCGCAATCGGTCAGCCACATGCGGGTGAACGTGGCCGAGATCGGCGCCGATTTCTTCGTCTTTTCCGGGCACAAGGTGTTCGGGCCGACGGGGATCGGCGCGGTCTACATCCGCCGCGCGATCGCGGAAACCCTGCCGCCCTGGCAAGGCGGCGGCAACATGATCGCCGATGTCACCTTCGAGCGCACGCTCTATCAGCCGCCGCCCGCGCGGTTCGAGGCGGGCACCGGCAACATCGCCGACGCGGCCGGTCTGGCGGCAGCGCTGGGCTATGTGCAACGCATCGGGCTCGAGGCGATCGGCGCTTATGAACATGCGCTTTTGGACTACGCCACCGGCGCGCTTGCGCAAGTGAAGGGCGTGCGGCTGGTCGGCACGGCGGCGCACAAGGCCTCGGTCCTGTCCTTCGTGCTGGAGGGCTTCGAGCCGCTGGACGTGGGCCGGGCGCTGGATCGCGAGGGGATCGCGGTCCGGGCGGGGCATCACTGCGCGCAACCGATCCTGCGCCGCTTCGGGCTGGAGGCCACGGTGCGGCCCTCGCTCGCCTTCTACAACACCCGCGACGAGGTCGATCTGTTCGTCGCCGCCGTCGCAAGGCTCGCCAGCCGCCGCCGCTGAGAAAGCCCCCAAAACCAAAGGCCCCGGATCGCTCCGGGGCCTTTTTCGTCTCGGAGCCTGTCAGCCCCCGGTCTTGCCGCGCCAGGGCACGAAGCGGCGCTCGGCCGCGCGCAGGGCAACGTCGATGCCATAGCCGATGAAACCGATGAGCAGGATCCCCATCACCACGATGTCGGTCAGCTGGAATTTCGAGGCGACAAGGATCATCATCCCCGCGCCCTTTTCCGCTGCGACCAGTTCCGCCGCGACCACAGTGCCCCAGCACACCCCCATCGCTACCCGCGCCCCGATGAAGAGATCGGGCAGCGAGTTGGGGATGATCACATGCGTCAGCACCTGCAGCTTCGAGGCGCCCAGGCTGTAGGCGGCATGGACCTTGGAAAGCCGCACCCCCGCCACGCCCGAGCGCGCCGCAATCACCATGATCCAGAGCGCGGCGAGGAACAGCAGCACGATCTTGCCGGTCTCCCAGATCCCCCACCAGATGATGATCAGCGGAATGAGCGCGAGCGGCGGCACCGGGCGCATGAACTCGACGATCGGATCGAACCAGCCGCGCACCCAGCTGGAAAGCCCCATCGCATAGCCCAGCGGAATGCCGATCAGCGCGCCAAAGAAGAACCCGGCCAGCACGCGGAAGAGCGAAAAGCCCAAGTGTTCCCAAAGCGGCTTGTTCTGATAGCCTTCCTGCGCGATCTGCACGAACCGGGCGACGACGCTTTCGGGCGCGGGCAGCCAGATCGGCTCCATCTGCCAGCCCTTGTCGGGCTCGAAGGAGAGCGAGCCTTTCGGCGTCAGCGTCACCTGCCCATGTGCCACGCGCTGGGCCACCCCCACCGCAAGCGGCTGCCCGTCGATCGCGGTGAGCCGCACCCCCGGCGCGTCATTCGCCGTCGGGCGCACCAGCGCAAAGCGCCAGGCGGCGACCGAGGCGGCATCGTCCTGCGCCAGCCCGTTGCGGGGCGCGGGCAGAAGCGGTTTTTGCGGCGTCTTGTCGGCCGGGGCCAGCACGTTCACCCGCACGGTGGCGGTATCGCTTGCGCCATCGGGCGCGGTGACTGTGTAGGAAAACGCCGTCTCGCCGATGAAGGGGCCGGGCACATGCACCGGCACCAGTTTCGAGCCGGTGAACGCGCCCCAGATGAGGAAAATCGTCAGCACCGACAGAGCCGAGGCGATGCGGTCGGGCCGCACGGCGCCCGCGTCGCCAAAGGTGACGGTGCGGCGCGCGGTGTCGACGCGGCCGCTGCGGATCAGGCGCAGGCTCAGACCCGCCCCCAGAAAGATCGCCAGATAGGCAAGGGCAAGGATCATTGCGCCGCCTCCGCCTGGTCGGAACGGCCCATGATTTCGTCCTCCATGCCCCAGATCAGCGACAGGATCTCGTCGCGGGTTTCGATGAAGTCGCGCCGACGCCGGATCTCGCGCAGATCGGCGCCGACGGCGGCTTTGGCAAAGGGCAGGGCATATTCGCGCAAGATCCGCCCCGGCCGCGGCGCCATCACGATCAGCCGTTGCCCCAGCAGCAGCGCCTCCTCGACCGAATGGGTGATCAGGATCACCGTCTTGTCGGTTTCCTTCCAAAGCTTCAGGATCAGCCCCTGCATCTTTTCGCGCGTCAGCGCATCAAGCGCGCCCAAGGGCTCGTCCATCAAGATCAGCTCCGGGTCATTGGCAAGGCAGCGCGCCAAAGCCACCCGCTGCTGCATGCCGCCCGAGAGCGCATAGACCGGCTTGTCGCCAAAGCCCTGAAGCCCAACGCTTTCCAGCAGTTGATCGGTGAGGGCCGCGCGCTCGGTCCGCGAGACCCCGCGCATTCGCGGCCCGAAGTCGATGTTGTGCCGCACGCTCATCCACTCAAAAAGCGCGCCTTGCTGAAACACCATGCCCCGCTCCGGTCCGGGGCCGGTGACGGGCGCATCGCCGAGCCGCACGCGTCCGCCGGTGGGGGCCAGAAAGCCTGCGACAATGTTCAGAAGCGTGGTCTTGCCACAGCCCGACGGGCCGAGGATCGACACAAGTTCGCCCTTGCGGATCGTCAGCGAGACATCGCGCAGGGCTTCGGTGGGCGGGCTTGCGGCTTGCGCAAACCGCATCGACAGGGCGTCGATGAAAAGATCGGACATGGGGCACCGGGGGTCAAAACGGGGAAAGGCGCGGGAGAAGCCCCCCGCGCCGCAGTCCTGCAGGTCAAGCCGCGTCAGAGTTTCGAGGCGGCTTCGAGATAGCTTGCATCGACCACGCCATCGTAGCTCTCAAGCGCCGAGGGGATGTTCTTCGTGGTCACGAAGAAATCGGCGACCGATTTCAGAAAGGCCTGCAACCCGCCGCCAAGCCATTTGTCAGAGAGCTTTTCTTCGATCGTCGGCAGGGTGAAGCCCGCCAGCTGCGCCTTGGTGCCCGCCTCGTCCAGCCCCGAGTCCTTCGCCAGCGCCGGGATGAACCTGTCGGGATCGGCCAGATAGGCGGCGTTCTCGTCGTTCACCACCTTGAGGAACCGCGTCACCAGATCGGGGTTTTCCGCCGCAAAGGCGCCGGGCGTCGAGATCACGTCGAAGACCCGAATGCCGGCTTCTTCCTTCTCGGCCCCGGTCAGCAGCACGTTGCCATAGTCCTTGGCGCGGGCGAGCGAGCCACCCCAGCCGCAGAAGACGTCGATATTGCCCTGCGCAATCGCCGCCGCCGCATCGGGCGGCGTCAGATCGACCACCTGCAGCTGGCTGGCATCGAGCCCGAAATGCTCGAGCTGCTTGAGGAACCCGTAATGCGCCGCGGTGCCCAGCGGCACGCCGACCTTCTTGCCGATCAGCTCCTTGACGTTTTCTTTCGTGATTTCAAGATCCTTGCGCACCACGCAGTTGTCGTTTTCCGAATAGCTCACCGAGATGTCGATGGCCTTCAGATCCTGCCCGGCGGAGGTGGCGGTGACGAAGGGCGGCACGCCTTGCGAGATCAGGAACTGCACATCGCCCGAGGCGGCGGCGGCCGACATCGCCACGCCGGTGTCGAAAGCGCGCCAGTTCACCTTGACGCCGAGGGCCTTTTCGAAATCGCCATCGACCTTGGCCTGTTCGAACGGCAGCGGCCACTCAAGGAAATAGGCGATGGTGATCTCGTCCGGGGCTGCGGTGGCAGCCGCGCTCGAGGCGAGAAGCGCAAGCGCAGACAGCGCGGCCGCAAGATGGGGGGCTTTGGTCATGGTCGGTCCTTTCGAGGCGGAAAAATACATTAGATCGATCGTTATTTGTGACATGATCCGATCTCGACACCGGAAGCCATTCCAAAGGCGCGCCTCGGAGAGCAGGAAAAATCTCCGGAACGTGAAGCGTGAAGTGGAATTCTTCTCTCGCCCAGCAAAAAAAGGCGTTTGAAGCCGACTCGTGGCGGCCCGCAGAGGAAGAAAATACGCGCTGCGGTAGAAATTCGATACTCTGGACTTAATGGCGCGCTGAATCTGGACCTAATTCGGGAGGCTACGCCCTGCCATGGTCATCCCAATCCCACTCCCAGCCAGAGGCCCCCATGCACGCCGCCCCGATTCCTCAGGATGCCGCCCCGATCATTGCCGCCGACCGCGCCCATGTCTGGCACCACCTGAGCCAGCACAAGCCCTATGAAACCACCGACCCGCGCGTTTTCGTCGAAGGCAAGGGGATGCGGCTGTGGGATGCGACAGGGCGCGAGTTTCTGGACGCCACCTCGGGCGGGGTCTGGACGGTGAACCTGGGCTATGGCCGCGCCGACATTGCGCGGGCGGTGCAGGAGCAGCTTCTGCGGCTGCCCTATTATGCGGGTGCGGCGGGCACGGTGCCCGGGGCGCGCTATGCCGAGGCGCTGATCGCCAAGATGCCGGGGCTTGCCCGCGTCTATTATTCGAACTCGGGCTCCGAGGCGAACGAGAAGGTCTACAAGATGGTGCGGCAGATCTCGCACCGGCATCATGGCGGCCGGAAGGGGAAAATCCTGTTCCGCGAGCGCGATTACCACGGCACCACCATTGCCGCGCTGGCCACTTCGGGGCAGGCGCAACGGGCCGAGCAATACGGGCCGTTCCCGGATGGGTTCGTCAGCGTGCCGCATTGCCTCGAATACCGGGCGCAATGGGATGTGTCGAACTATGGCGAGCGTGCCGCCGATGCGATCGAGGAGGTGATCCTGCGCGAAGGGCCGGACAGCATCGGCTGCCTCGTGCTCGAGCCGATCACCGCAGGCGGGGGCGTGATCGTGCCGCCCGCGGGCTATTGGGAAAAGGTGAGCCATATCTGCCGCAAATACAACATTTTGCTGCACCTTGACGAAGTCGTCTGCGGGCTTGGCCGCACCGGGGCGTGGTTCGGCTACCAGCACTACGGCATCCAGCCCGATTTCGTCACCATGGCGAAGGGGGTGGCGTCGGGCTATGCGGCGATTTCCTGCACCGTGACGACCGAGGCGGTGTTTGAGCTCTTCAAGGATACGCCCACCGATCCGCTGTGCCATTTCCGCGACATTTCCACCTTCGGGGGCTGCACCGCGGGTCCTGCGGCCGCGCTCGAAACGCTGCGGATCATCGAGGACGAGGGCCTGCTCGAGAACACCACGCGGATGGGCGAGCGGTTGCTGGCGAACCTGCGGGATCTGGCCGAGCGCCATACGGTGATTGGTGATGTGCGCGGCAAGGGGCTGTTCTGTGGCGCCGAACTGGTGGCCGACCGGCGCACGAAAGAGCCGCTCGCCGAGGCGAAAGTGCAGGCGGTGGTGGCCGATTGCGCGGCGCAGGGCGTGCTGATCGGTGCGACGAACCGCTCGATCCCCGGGCTCAACACCACGCTGTGCCTTGCGCCCGCGCTGATCGCCTCGGAGGCCGAAATCGACCGGATCACCGATGCGATCGACGCCGCGCTGACCCGTCTCACGGCTTGACAGCATCGCTGGACCTATCTTTCATAGGTCCAGTGATTTCGCGGAGCACCGATGCCCATTCCGGTCGAAAGCTTCTTCCTCGCGCCGGGCGGGCAGGGTTCGCTGCAACACCGCCTGCGCCAGATGGTGACCGAGGGGATCCTTTCGGGGCGGTTTCGCCCCGGCGACCGGATGCCCTCGACCCGGGCGCTTGCGGCGCATCTGGGCGTGGCGCGGATCACCGTGACGCTGGCCTATGCCGATCTCGTCGCCTCGGATTACCTGCTGGCCCGGGGGCGGTCGGGCACCTTCGTGTCTGCTGCTGCCCCCGATGCGCGCCGCGCCCAGCCCTTGCCCCAGGACGGGCCGCGCGCCGATTGGCCGCGGCTTTTGCATCCTCGCGCCCAGGGTCTGCCGCGCCCGGATCGGCCCCGCGACTGGTCGGTCTACCGCTATCCCTTCATCTACGGGCAGGCCGATCCGGAGCTGTTCGATCATCAGAACTGGCGGGCCTGCGCGCTGCAAGCCCTTGGCCGGCGTGAATTTCATCGGCTTTCGGCGGATTGCTACGATGAAGACGATCCGATGCTCGTGGAATATATCCTGCGCCATATCCTGCCCCGTCGCGGCATCGCGGCCGTGCCTTCGGAGGTGTTGATCACCCTCGGCGCGCAGAACGGGCTCTGGCTGGCGGCGCAAGTTCTGCTCGGCCCCGGCGAGCGCGCGGTGATGGAAAACCCCGGCTATCCGGGCACGCGCGCGGTGCTCGCCACGACGGGGGCCGAGGTGGTTTCGGTCGATGTCGATGACCTTGGCCTGCCGCCCGATCGCCTGCCCGCGCGGCCAAAACTCGTCGTCACCACCGCCAGCCACCACTGCCCGACCAATGCGACCTTGCCTTTGGAGCGGCGTCTGGCCCTTCTGGCAGCGGCGGAAGCGGGGGATTTCCTGATCCTCGAGGACGATTACGAATTCGAGATGTCCTTCCTGCATTCGGCCGCGCCGTCGCTCAAGTCGCTCGATGCGGGCGGCCGGGTCGTGCATGTGGGCTCGTTCTCGAAGTCGCTGTTTCCGGGGCTCCGGCTTGGCTATCTTGTTGCGCCCGCGCCTTTCGTTGCGGCGGTGCGGGCGCTGCGGGCCACGGTCTTGCGCCATCCGCCGGGGCAGCTGAGCCGCACGCTCGCGCTGTTCCTGTCGCTCGGCCATTATGATGCGCTTGTGGCGCGGATGAAGGCCGCCTATCGCCTGCGCCGGGAGGTGATGACCGAGGCGATCTTGCGTCATGGCCTGCAGAGTGCCGGGCAGGGCGGGTTTGGCGGCTCATCGTTCTGGATGCGGGCGCCCGAGCAGATCGACACCGAAGAGCTGGCGCTGCGGCTGCGCGCGGACGGTGTGCTGATCGAGCCCGGCCGCGTGTTCTTCGACCCCACGCGCGCGCGGCGCAACTACTACCGGCTCGCCTATTCCTCGATCGGCCCCGGGGCGATCCCCGAAGGCATTGCCCGCATCGCACAGGCCCTCGCCTGACTGGATCTATCCGATTTCACGGTCTGGACCTAAGATTTTGCGCCGCGCCGCGGTTGACTGGCACAAAGTTCAGGAGCGACCCATGCGGATGACCACGGAAGAAGCCTTCGTCAAGGTACTGCAGCGCCACGGGATTGACACCGCCTTCGGCATCATCGGTTCGGCCTTCATGCCGATTTCGGATCTGTTTCCGCGCGCGGGCATCCGTTTCTTCGACTGCGCGCATGAGGGCTCTGGCGGCGTGATGGCGGATGGCTTCACCCGCGCCTCGGGGCGGATGTGCATGATCATCGCGCAAAATGGTCCCGGGGTGACGAATTTCGTCACTGCCGTGAAGACCGCTTACTGGAACCATACGCCGATGCTGGTCGTGACGCCGCAGGCCGCGAACCGGACGATCGGGCAGGGCGGCTTTCAGGAAGTCGAGCAGATGGCGCTGTTTCGGGACATGGTCTGCTGGCAGGAGGAGGTGCGCGATCCCGCCCGCATCGCCGAGGTGCTGGCCCGCGTGATCCGCAAGGCGCGTCGGGCCTCGGCGCCCGCGCAGATCAACGTGCCGCGGGATCTTTTCACGAAGATCATCGACATCGACCTGCCGCAGGCGGTCGATCTGCCGCCCCCCGCGCCCGATCCCGAGGCACTGGATCAGGCGGCGGCGCTGCTCTCGGGCGCACGGTTTCCGGTGATCCTGAACGGGGCGGGGGTGGTGCTGGCGGGGGCAATCCCCGACACGGTGGCGCTGGCCGAGCGTCTGGGTGCTCCGGTCTGCGTCGGCTATCAGCACAACGATGCCTTTCCAGGGGCTCATCCGCTTTTTGCCGGGCCTTTGGGATACAACGGCTCGAAAGCAGCCATGCAGTTGATTGCAAAGGCCGATGTGGTGCTGTGTCTGGGCACGCGGCTCAATCCGTTCTCGACGCTGCCGGGCTATGGCATCGACTATTGGCCGAAGGGCGCGGCAATCATTCAGGTGGACATGAACCCCGACCGGATCGGTCTGACGCGGCCGATCAGCCTTGGCCTCGCGGCGGATGCCGGGGCGGTGGCGCGGGGCATTCTGGCGCGGCTGGGCGCGCAGGCGGGCGAGGCCGATCGGGCCGAACGTCAGGCGCTGATTGCGACGACGAAAAGCCGCTGGGCGCAGGAACTGGCCTCGATGGATCACGAGGATGACGATCCCGGCACCAGCTGGAACGAGCGCGCCCGCGCCGCCAAGCCCGACTGGATGAGCCCGCGCATGGCCTGGCGCGCAATCACCGCCGTGCTTCCGCGCGAGGCGATCCTCTCCTCGGACATCGGCAACAACTGCGCTATCGGCAATGCCTATCCGAGCTTCGAGGCGGGGCGGAAATATCTGGCCCCGGGGCTCTTCGGCCCCTGCGGCTACGGCCTGCCTGCGATCGTTGGCGCGAAGATCGCCTGCCCCGAGACCCCGGTTGTCGGCTTTGCGGGCGATGGCGCTTTCGGGATTTCGGTCACCGAATTGACCGCGATCGGCCGCGCCGAATGGCCCGCGATCACCATGGTGGTGTTCCGCAACTACCAATGGGGCGCGGAAAAGCGCAACTCAACCCTCTGGTATGACGACAATTTCGTCGGCACCGAGCTGGATCTGCAGGTCAGCTACGCGGGCATCGCGCGCGCCTGCGGCCTGAAGGGCGTTCAGGCGCGCACGATGGAGGAACTGAGCGAGGCGCTGCGGCAGGCGCTTGACGATCAAAAGGCGGGCAAGACGGTGCTGATCGAGGCGCTGATCAATCAGGAACTGGGCGAGCCGTTCCGCCGCGATGCGATGACGAAGCCGGTCGTGGTGGCGGGCATCGATCCGGCCGACATGCGGGCGCAGCCGGTCTGACCGGGGCGCCTGTCCCGGGCTTCGGTTTGGCCCGTGAGCGGGGCTGAGCAAACCCCGTTTCAAAACCTCATCACGCTGGGATCGCCCGCCGCGAACGCAGAACCGTTCGGCGGGCGATTTTGGTCCGCGCTCTGATGCCAACACCTTCGCGCGGCGCAGTCGCGGAGACCCGCCGGGTGGTTCCGTGCCGCCGACGGAAAAACCATCCTCTGCAACCGGTTTCGCGCAGGGCGATCCTTCCCCGAGGGGCGGGCAACTTGGAATGGAATCGGGCCGGGTTCCGTGGCATCTAAATGACGACGGAATTAGCCGTGTATCGGCGCCCGCCTGACCCTGCAGACCGAACCCTCCCGCGCACACGGCCCTCCGGCCGTCGGTTTCGCGCATCTTGTTGCAACCGCTTTTCCAAGGATGACCCGATGAATGCTCCCGTGATCCCCCGCCAGCCTGGCCTCAAGGATCGGCTCTGGGCCGAACTCGCGCTGAAGGCGCGGCTTTACACCGATGGCGTCTCGATCAGCCCCGAGGCGCTCGCCCACATCGCCCCGGGGATCAAGACGCAAGAACAGGTCCACACGCTCTTCGAGATGGATTTCGTCACCCATGAGGACGAGCAACCCAGTTACTTCCGCCTCGATCACGGTCTTGTCGTGCCGTTCCGGCTGAACCCCGAGGCGCGCGACCGGATCGAGCTTGACGGCACCCGCACCATCGTCGTGCGCGACGGCCATCAGCTGGCCGAGGCGTTTTTTCCCGACCGGCCCGCGTTCTACGGCAAGACAACCTCGGACGGGGTCGCGATGTCCACCATCGCCACGCTGGGCTCGGAAGGGCAGTTCTTCGTCGCCTATTCGAACGAGTGCTCCTACAAGGCGAAGGGCGAGGACTGCCTGTTTTGCAACATCAATTTCACCAAGGACACCTACGGCGAAAAGACCGGGATCTTCTGGAAGACCGCGAAACAGATCGGCGAAACCTATGCCGAGGCGCATCGCGCGGGGCTGGTCGATCATGTCAACATCACCGGCGGCGTGATCCCCGAGCGGCGCGAGCTGGAATATTATCTCGATGTCGCCGAGGCGCTGCGCAAATATGCGGGCGTCGAGGATTTCAACGGCACCGCCGTCGTCGCCGCGCCGATCGATCTGCGCAATCTCGATCGGTTCAAGGAGGCGGGCTACCGCACCGTCGGGCTCAATCTCGAATTCTGGGACAAGGGCATCTACAACGCGATCTGCCCCGGCAAGGCGCGGGACTCGGGCGGTTGGGATCACTGGCTGAAGGCGATCGAATATTCGGTCGGCGTCTTCGGTCATGGCAATGTGCGCTCGAATTTCGTCGGCGGCATCGAGCCGAAGAAAAGCCTGCTCGCCGGCATCCAGTATCTGGCCGACAAGGGGGCGGTGGGCACCGCCTCGATCTGGTGCCCGAACCCGGGGTCCGATCTCGAGGGCCACCGCGCGCCGGAGCCCGGCTGGTATCTCGACCTTGGCCACAAGATCGCGTCGATCTGGCAGAGGGCCGGGTTCACTTGGGCGAACCTCTATGACTCGAACGCCGATGTGACGAGCCTGCAGCACGACATCTGGCGGATCGAGGCCGAGACGCTGCCGATCTTCAAGGGCGCCGCCGTCGCCGCCGAATGACCGCGCAATGCGCACCTGAAAGGACAAAGAATTGAGCCTCGAACATCCCCGCCACATCGCCATTTACGGCAAGGGTGGCATCGGCAAATCCACCACCACCTCGAACATCGCGGCGGCGCTCGCCGAAGCGGGCCACCGCGTCATTCAGGTGGGCTGCGATCCGAAATCCGACTCGACCACCATTCTGCGCGGCGGCGCGGAGCTGCCCACCGTGCTTGACAGCCTGCGCGACCGCGCCCGCAAACCGAAGCTTGAGGATATCTCGGCGCTTGGCTTTGGCGGCGTGCTCTGCATCGAGGCGGGCGGGCCGGTGCCGGGGGTGGGCTGCGCCGGGCGCGGCATCTCGGCCGCGGTCGATCTGCTCGAAGAGCTGCGCGTCTTCGAAACCTTCGCCCCCGACTACGTGCTTTATGACGTGCTGGGCGATGTCGTCTGCGGCGGTTTTGCCGTGCCGATCCGTGACGGCATTGCCGATCGTGCTTTCGTCGTGACCAGTTCCGATTTCATGGCGATCTTTGCCGCCAACAACCTCTTCAAGGCGATCGACAAATACGCGCCCTCGGGCGGGGCGCGGCTGGGTGGCATCATTGCCAACTCGCTGCAACTCGATCACGCGAAGCCGCTCATCGACGATTTCGCCCATCGCACCGGCACCGAGGTCGTGGGCTATGTGCCGCGCTCGGTCGAGGTGGCGCAGGCCGAGCTTTATGGACAAACGGTGATCGAGGCCGCGCCCTATTCCGAACAGGCCGAGGTCTACCGCAAGCTGGCGCGCCGGGTGACGGGCGATCTGGAAACCCGGTTGCCGAAGCCGCTGAACGGCCCCGACCTCAAGGATTGGGCACGGGACTGGGGCGACCGGATCTTCGGCGCCGAACGCGCCGCCCTGCGGAGCGCATGACATGGCCCGTCGTCCAAGACTTGAACCGCGCGAGACCCGGACCGAGGCGACGCAGGCCTGGCTGGGCCGCGCTGCCGATCTCGCCCTCGAATTCGCGCGAAGCGCCCCCCCGCGCCGGATCCGCACCTTTTCCGAAGCCGCCCCCGACGATCTGCGCACGGCGCTGGCGATCTTGTCGGAAATCCCGGATCTTGGCCTTGTCGTGCACGGGCCGCGCGGCTGCGGCGCGCGTGCCCCGGGGGCGGCGCCGCTTGCGGTGACCGATCTTGACGAGCGCGACACCGTGCTCGGCTCGGGCGAGGTGCTGGCCGAGACGATCCGCGCGCTTGATGCCGCGCATCCTCTGGCGGGCGTCGCGGTTCTGGGCAGTCCGGTCGTTGCGATCAATTCCGATGACATCCGGGCCACCGTGGCCGAACTTGGCACTGCGCTCGACAAGCCGGTGGTCTGGGTCCGCACCGAGGGGTTCCGCTCGGCCGTGACCGCGACCGGGGGGGATGCGGCGGCGGATGCGCTGTTGCAGCTCGTGGATGCCGAGGAAAGCGAGCGCGAGGTGGGGCTTTTGAACCTGCTCACCAGCACGCGCGGCCCGGAATTGCAGGCTTTCGCGCGCCAGATCGAGGGCTTGGGCTGGCGCGTCAACATCCTGCCCGCGGGGGCGAGTGTCGCCGATATCGCGCGGGCGGGTCGGGCCGAGGCGAGCCTTGTTCTGGCCCCCGATCTGCTCGATCTTTTCGCCGAGGGGCTGGAGACCCGGTTCGGGGTCGTCCGGCTGGATGTGGCGCTGCCGCTGGGCGCGCAGGCGACGACGGCGGTGCTGCGCCGGGTGGCGGCGCTCGGTGGGATGGCGCCTCCGCTCGCGCCGCCGCGCAATCCGTCGCAACCGCTCGCCGGGCGGCGGATCGCCCTGGCGCTGCCCACCGCCTGGGGGCTTGCGACGGCGGATCTGATCGGGGATCTCGGCGGCGCGGTGGTGGCGCTGTCGGTGCCGCATGTCGAGCGCAGCCATGCCGCGGCGCTGGGCGGTCTGGCCGAGCGCTGGCCCGATCTGCAGATCCATGTGGGCGAGGGGCAGGGCTTCGAGCGCGCCGGTCTTTTCCGCCGCACTTCGCCCGATCTGCTGCTGGGCGAAAGCGACGCCGTGGCGGGGGCGCTGCGGCAGGGGCTTCCCGCGGCCGTTCTTGATCCCGCGCGGCTGATCGGGGCGGGCGCGGCCGAGACCCTGACCGCGGCGGTCGAAACCGCCCTTGCCCGGGTGGCGCTTGCCCGCAGTGCCGCGCAACACGCGCGGCCGGGCTATACCCCGGGCTGGCTCAAGCGCAGCCCCGACTGGCACATCAAACAGGAGGTGCGCTGATGGGCCATCCGACGCTTTTTCCCTTTGGCGGCTGTGCTTTGCACGGCGCAATTCATGCGGCAGCGGCGATCCCGGGGCTTATCCCGGTCGTGCATTCCACTCCCGGCTGTGCCCTGCGTGCGGGGCTTTCTGCCGGGGGCGGGCGCTATGGGGCGCCGCCCGGCCTGCCGCGGATCGCCTCGACCAACATGGCCGACAAGCATGTGGTTTTCGGCGGCACCTCGCGGCTGCGCGAAGAGATGAAGAACGCCCTTGCGGTGATCGAGGGCGGCGCGCTGGCGGTGCTGACCGGCTGCCCCGCCGAGATGATTGGCGACGATGTCGGCGCGATGGTGAAGGAGCTGACCGGGCAGGGCGAGCGCGTCGTGGCGGTGCAGACGGCGGGGTTTCACGGTCCCGCGCATGAAGGCTACGCGCGGTTGCTGGCGGGTCTTCTGGCCCATGTCGAGCCGGTGCCGACCCGCGCCGATCGGCCGCTCGTCACCCTCTTTGGCATCGCCCCGGGGCTCGATCCGCACTGGCTGTCGGAACTCGAAACCCTGTCGCGGCTGCTGGAGGGCGTCGGTCTGCGCGCCAATCCGATCTTTGGTCCCGAGGGGGGGCTGGCCGCGCTCGACGCCGCGGCGGGGGCGTCGATCAGTCTTGTTGTCGCGCCTTGGGGCGTGGCGCCCGCCGAGGTGCTGGCGGCGCGGCATGGCATTCCGGTGCTCGTGGCGGACGGGCTGCCGGTTGGGGCCGAGGCGGCGGAGGCTCTGGTGCGGAGGCTCTCCGACCGTCTCGGCCATCCGCTTGATGCGGCGGCCGAGGCGTATCTCGCGCGCGAACGGGCGCATCAGGGCTGGCGCTTCGATGCGGTGCTGGAGCGGCTGGCGGCGCTGACCCCGCGCCGGGTCGTGGTGGCCGATGGCAGCCTGCGCGCCGGGCCGCTGGCGCGGTTTCTGCGCGAGACTTTGGGCTGGCAGGTCGAGGTGATCGTGACCGACAGCCCGCCCGAGGCGTTCCGCGCGGATCTGGGCGCGGCGGGCGTGAAACTGGCCGCAGACGGGGCGGACCTGGTGCGGCTTCTGCGCGACAGGGGCGCCGATCTGGTGCTGGGGACCACGCCTGCGGCGACGATTGCCGCGGCGCAAGGGAGACCCGCGGTCGATCTGGGCGCGGCTCCGGGGCTCGAGGTGCTGGGGGGCGGCCTGAGCGGGCGCGCCGGGGCCGAGCGGATCTTTGCGGCGCTTCTTGCGACGCTTGAACCGATGCCGCAGGCCGCGCCGGTGCCCGCGATCCTGCCACCGCTGCCGCACGCCGTGTTCGCTCAGGTGGCCGAGTAATCCGCGCCGCGGGGCCGAGACGACAGAAAACCCCCTGTCCTTGATCGGGACAGGGGGTTTTCTTGTGCGGGATCGCTCAATGCAGCCGCGAACGGCCCGGGGCAGTTCTGGCGGCGGCCTGCAACTCGGCCAGTGTCCGGGTCTGGCTGGCGACGGCGCCGATCTGCTCGGCCAGCTCGCCGATGCCCTCGGCGCTCCAGCCGCCGGTCGTGAGGTCAAGCAGGCTCTCGCGGCGCAGATCGCCCGGATGCATCACCACCAGATAGGCGAATTCGAGCGCGACCGAGATCCGTTCGCCGACGCGGGCGCACAGCGCGGGCGGGATCCGCCACGGCGGGCCATCCAGATCCTCGGCGCACAGCGGCGCCGGCGGAAAACGGCCATAGGGGCCGGGGCGCGAGGCCGAAGCTGCCTCGGCGCCGATCAGGGCGGCAAGCTGCGCATCGGTCTGACGCAGCAGCGTGAAGAAGGTGGCGGGCTGCCCCTCGGCGATCAGCAGGCGCTCGACGAAGGCCAGCACCGTGCGACGTTCCAGTTGCGACATCGCAGGCAGCGACGAGGTGGCGGCGTCCATGCGCAAATCGGGGCGCAGATCGGGCAGATGCAGCTCAGGGGGCAGGATCTCGTGGCGGGACATGGCGGGCCTTCCTTTCCTGGGATGTCGAAGACTGTCTTGGTGCAGAGTGACAGAGCGTCGAAGAAAAGACGATAAAATAAGGCGTGTTTTTTGGGGTGGCTGGCGGGAAGGAAATTTCCTTTTGAGGCCCGGCAGGAGAAGGGAGCCGCGCCGCCCCCGAATCGTGCGCAAAACAGGACCGCCGCCCCGGAGGGATCGGGGCGGCGGCATCTGGACGGTGGGCGGGCGCGGGGGCGCTGTGGTGCTGGCCCGTCCGTCTCAGCGGGTGGCAGGGGCGCCGGAGAGTTCGGTCGCGATCCGGGCGGTCTGGGTCCGGATGTCGGGGATCGCGGTGATTTCCCAAAGCGCGGCGCGCGCAGCGGGGCCGATCGCCTGCAGGACGTGGCTGGTCTCGCCCGCGGGGGTGACGATCCGGCCGCTGCGATCGGTGACAAGACCCAGCCGGAGCGGGTCAATCTGCGCCAGCCCGTCGTCAAGCAGATGGCGCAACAGCGGACTGGCGCCGATCTCGGGGTCGCGCCGCACGCCGCGACAATCGATGACGGCGGCCAGATTCAGCGCGGTGGTGCCGGTCTTTCGATGCGGGCGATAATGCAGCCAGACGCCGCGCTTGTGCGGCTCGACCCGGTCAAAGGCGCCGCGCAGGATCCGCAGCTGGCCGCGGGCCTGCGCCACCGCGAGCCCGGCGGCGGTTTCGGGCGGCATGCGGTGGCGATGCACCTCCCACCAGGCGGCGGCGTGGCGCAGGGCGCGGGCGCGCTCGGGGCCGGGCAGGGCGTTCCAGATCCCCTGAACATGCGGCCGCACCCCGTCGATCGCATCGCGCCAGCTGCCCCCCGCAATCTCGGCCCGGCGCACCTGCCGGCGCAGCCAGTGCAGCAACACCGAGGCCGGGGCGCCGAGCGGCACCTCGCCGAGCGAGGTTGCCAGCGGCACTCCCGGGCCATGCACGCGCGGCAGAAGACCCCGGCGCGACAGCGCGAAGATCGTGCCGCGATGCCCGGCCTTGAGCAGCGTCGTGACCTGATCGACCATGCTCAGCCCGGTGCCAAGGATGGCCACCGGCAGGTCGGGGTCGAGCGGCACCCGCGTCACATCGGCTTGCAGGCCATGCACGGCCTCGGGGCGGGGATGGCCGGTCGCCAGAATCGCGTGATCGGCGATCAGCGTCTGACCGTCATCAAGCGTCAGCGTCACCCGGCCCGCAGGCACCTCGGTCAGGCGCACCGCCTCGGCCTGCACCAGCCGCAGCCGCGGCCCTGCCGCCCAGGGCGCGAGAAGGCTTTCAAGATAGCGCCCATAGGTCGCCCGCGACACGAAAGAGGCGCCGGAGACCGCCCGATTCCCCTGCCAGAGCCAGCGCAGGAAATGCTCGGGGTCCTCGGGCAGGGCGCTCATGTTGATCACCCGCGTGTTCAGCAGGTGGTCCGGGTCCTCGGTCGCATAGGCCAGACCGATGCCGATGCGCGGGCTGCGCTCGATCAGGGTGACGCGGGCGTCGGGGGCGGCGCGCAGCAGGTGATAGGCCATCAGCACGCCCGAGGCGCCACCGCCGATCACCAGCACATGCCGACGCAGGGGGGGCTGGGCGGTCATTGCTGCCGCCATCCGCTGAGCAGACGGGCCAGCCAGCGCGGCAACGGGCGGATCGAGTCGGCCCGCGGGGCCAGAAGACGGATCAGGTCGGGGTCAAGGCGTCCGTCGAGCATGTCGGTCTCCTATTGAGGGTCAGTGCAGGAAGATCGCGGCGATCAGGCTGGCCCAGCCTGCCAGAAGCAGGCCGAGCACCAGCCAGTTGCCGAAGGTGGGCGGGCGCCAGAACAGCTGTCTCATGCGCTTTTCTCCACGGGTTGGGGGAGGCGGGCCAGAAGCCGGTCGCGCAGCGCCTTGCCCGCGGGCCAGGGGCCGAACCCGGCGGCGACATTGATGTGCCCGGCCGCCCCCAGATCGACGAGTTCCGAACCCCAGGCCGTCGCCAGCTCCGCGGCGCGGGCAAAGCTCATCCAGGGATCATTGCGCGAGGCGACGACCATGCTCGGCACCGGCAGCGGGCGGCGCGAGGGCGAGCCGAAATGGCCGATCCGGCGCGTGCTGCGGGTGTCGGCCGGGGCCACGAACATCGCCGCCCGCACCTCGATCTGCGGCCATTTCGCCAGCATCCGCGCCACGAGGATGGCGCCAAGGCTGTGACCCACCAGCACAGCATTCGGGTGTTGCAGCACCATCCCCGCCAGTTCCGCCTCCCAAAGATCGGGCATCGGCCGGTCGGGGCAGGGCAGATCGACCATCAGCGCGGTCGGATCGGTGGCGGCCCACCAATCCTGCCAGTGCGGCGCCGGCGAGCCGTCGAGGCCCGGAACGAGCAGCGTCTTGATCATGGGAACCTCCGGGGTCCGGTTTCTGTTCCCTAATATCTACCACGGCTGTCGTGATTGCGGGTTCCAAAGACCGGCGCAGAAAGAGAAGATCCTGCCCTTTTGCGCGGCCGGGGCAGGACGCTGTTCCTGGCCTCACCAGCTCTTGGTGTCGATCGGATAGGCGGTGGAGAATCGCAGCCGCTCCATCGCGAAATGCGAGGTGATGTTGCGGATCGGCACGGCATCGGTCAGCCGACGATAAAGCAGGTCATAGGCCGCCATGTCGGGCACCGAAACGCGCAGCAGGTAGTCCATCTCGCCTGCCATGCGCCAGACCTCCATGATTTCGGGCAGTTTCGCGACTTCGGTGGCAAAGGTGTCGCGCCAGTCCGGGCCATGATCGGGGGCCTCGATCGCCACGAAGACCGTCAGCCCCAGTCCCAGCGCCTGCGGATTGGCTAGGGCGACGCGCTTCTCGATCACGCCCGAGGCCTCGAGCTTCTGGATGCGCTTCCAGCATGGCGTTTGCGACAGCCCGACCCGGTCGGCGATCTGCGCCACCGGCAGTGTCGCATCGCGCATCAGTTCGGCGACGATCTTGCGGTCGATCAGGTCAAGCTGGGTCATCGATCTCTCCCTTCGGTGGTCTTGCCGTAGAATGACATCAAAGATGTAAATGTCTACCGGTATTATAGAGAATAATTCTCCAGATCCGATTTCGGGCAGATCGACACTGTTCCGCGGCCGCGGCGGCAGCCGCATCCGCAAGGTCTTTGCGGCGGTGGTCCGGTCTTGTCGGGGCCGCATCGAATTGCGGGGCTGTTCTGGCTCGGCTGCTGTCATGAGGTGATCGGCGCTTTCCGCGGTCGCGATGATCGAGACCCGCACTGTTCGGCCGCACCCTTCCTGCGCAACCGCGTCCCGCGTCTTCGGCGGATCGAGGCGCGTTCCTTGATCCCGGAAAGCTGATGGGGCGCTTGCGCGCCCCGATCCCTCTTTGGTCTGTCGGCCTTACGCCGTGAACGCGGGCCCGCGCAAAGGGTTGCCCCCGGCACGTTTCGCCTGCGGTTTTTTTTGCGGTTCAGTGCAGCCCGAAGCTGCGCATCAGATCGCGCCGCAGCGCGACAAACTCCGGGGCGTTGCGATCGCGCGGCCGGGGCAGGGGGACGTCAAGCAGCCGGGGCGGCAGCTCGGTCTCGCGCGACAGCACCAGCACCCGGTCGGCCAGATAGATCGCCTCTTCAAGGTCATGGGTGACAAGGATCATCGTCACCTTTTCCTCGGCCCAGATCCGCGCCAGCTCTTCCTGAACGGTCAGCTTCGTCATCGCATCGAGCGCGGCAAGGGGTTCGTCGAGCAGCAGAATCTCGGGCTGCACGGTCAGCGCCCGGGCAATGCCGACGCGCTGCGCCATGCCGCCCGAGAGCTGCCGCGGCAGGGCGGTCTCGAAGGCCTCGAGGCCGACAAGGCGCAGGTAATGCCGGGCCCGTTCGCGGGCCCTGGCGCGGGGCGTGCCGCGCACCTCGAGCCCGAAGGCGACGTTTGCAAGCACGTTGGCCCAAGGCAGCAACCGCGGTTCCTGATAGATGATCGCGCGCTCGGTACCGACGCCCACGACCGGGCGACCGTCGATCAGGACGCTGCCGCGATCGGGGGTTTCCAGCCCCGCGAGCACCCGCAGAAGCGTGGTCTTGCCGCAGCCCGAGGGGCCGACGATGGCGAGGCTTTCGCCGCCCGCGACGGAGAGGTTCAGCCCGCGCAGCACGGCCAGCGCCGCGCGGTTGAGGGTGAAGGACTTGTAGAGATCCCGCACCGAAACCTCGCCGCGGGATGCGGCGAGGGTCCGGGGCAGATCGGTCCCCGATGGGGAGGAGGGAGGAGCGGTCGGGGCCATCTCTGCCTCAGTTCGTGGTCGGGGCCGGGGCTTCGGCCGATTGATAAAGGATGTCCTTCGCCGCGATCTTGCCGGGCGCAATCTTGCCCTCGCGCGTCAGGATATCGATCCAGAACTGCACGTCGCGTTCCGTCGCAAGGCCGCCTTCGCGCACGCCATAGCCGGCAAAATACTGCGCCACCTCGGGATTTTCGCCACGTTCCTCAAGCACGCGGGCAAAGATCGCCTTGGTTTCCTCGGGGTGGGTGCGGGCATAGTCGAGCGCCTTCGTCGCGCCATCGACAAAGGCGCGGGTCTCTTTCGGATGGGCGTCGATCCAGTCGCGGCGCAGCACGGCAAAGCCGCCCGCGATGTCGCCCAAAACATCGGTATCGTCAAAGACCGCCCGGATGCCGCCTGTCTTTCGCGCCGCGCCCTCGAAGGTGGTCTGCCAGTAGCCGAAGGCCGAGACATCGACCTGCCCCGCGCGCAGCACCTGTTCCAGCTGCGGCCCGGGCACGACGATCAGGTTCGCGGCATCCTCGGGCAGTCCTTTCTGATGCAGCGCCTCGCGCACGACATAATCCAGATGCGCGCCGAGCGTGTTCACCGCGATCGTATGGCCGGGCAGATCGGCGATGGTCTTGATCGGGCTGTCGTTCAGCACGTAGAAGATCGACTGCGACTGATCATTGATGCCGTTCGTCGGGAAGACGGCGACGAAATCATTGCCGCCCGCGATGGAATTGAGCACGGCGGGCGTCGCGGCCGAGCCGATATCGGCGCTGCCGCCCGCAAGCGCGATCAGCGTTTCCGGCCCGCCCGTGGCATAGCCGAGGTTCTCCAGCGTGATCCCGGCCTCCTTGTAATACCCAAGCTCGTCGGCCAGCTCAAAAGCGGCAAGCCCGCCATGGTTCGGAAGGTAGCGCAGCGTCACCGGATCAGCGGCTGCGGAAAGTGCGGTACCGGACAGGAGTGCGGCAAGGGCGAGGGAGCGAAGATGGGTCATGGGTTTGTCTTTCGTTGGGAAGGAAGGGAAGGGGTCAGCGCGGCTCGGACCAGCGGCAGAACCGGGCCTGCGCGGCGACAAGGGCGGCGTTCAGCGCGAGCCCGATGAAGGCCAAAAGGAAGATCGCGGCGAACATCAGATCGGTGCGGAAGTTGAACTGCGCGTTCATCACCTGAAAGCCGAGGCCCTTGTTCGCGCCGATCATCTCGGCCGCGATCAGAAGCAACAGCGCGGTGGTGCCTGAGAGCCGCAGCCCGACAAAGATCGCGGGCACGGCGGCGGGCAGGATCACCCGGCCGAAGAGCGTGAGCCGCCCGGCGCCGAAACTGCGCGCCATTTCAAGCAGTTTGCCATCGACCTGCTTCACCCCGCCGATCGTGGCGAGCAGGATCGGGAACAGGCTCGCCCAGAAGATCACGAAGACCTTCGAGGTTTCGCCCAGCCCCAGAAGCAGGATGAAGACCGGATAAAGCGCCAAGGCCGAGGTTTGGCGAAAGAGCTGCAAGATCGGGTCCAGCGCGCGCTCGACCACCGGCATTTGCCCCATCGCAAGGCCAAGCGGCACCCCCACCGCGACCGAGGCGGCAAAGGCGATCCCCGCCCGCTGCAGGCTGATCGCGATGTCATCGAGCAGCGCGCCCGAGAGGATCCCCTCGGCCAGTGTCGTCACGATCCGGTCGAGCGGCGGAAAGACCGAGGGGTTGAGCCAGCCAGCCGTCGAGGCGACTTGCCAGACCCCAAGGAAGCCCAGGAGCAGCCCGTAGCGGGTGGCAAGCCGCGCGCTGGCCTCAAGGCCCCGGCGCAGGTTTGCGCCGGAGAGCGGGGGCGGCGGGCCATCCGGTCTTGCGACCGGCGTCACCGAGATTTCAAGTCCTTGAAATGCCATCTATTCCGCCGCCTGGGTGCTGTGCCGGGCCAGCGCCCAGCGGGTTTCGGGGAAGGGCAGGCCGAGGTTCTCGCGCAGGGTGCGGCCCTCGTATGCGGTGCGGAACAGGCCGCGGCGCTGCAATTCGGGGATCACCAGATCGACGAAATCGGTCAAGCCGGTGGGCAGCCACGGCGGCAGGATGTTGAAGCCGTCGGCGCCGTCGTTTTCGAACCACTCCTGCAAGGTATCGGCGATGCTTTGGGGCGTGCCGACCAGCGTCAGATGCCCGCGTGCCGAGGCAACCCATTGGTAAAGCTGGCGGATGGTGAAACCGTGTTCATCGGCGATGGCGCGGATCAGCGCCTGACGCGACTTCATCCCCTCGGTGGGCGGCGCGGGCGGCAGCGGCCCGTCCAGATCGTAGCCGCTCAGATCCAGCGTGCCGCCAGTCAGACCGTTGAGCAAGCCGACGCCGTCCTCGGGCAGGATGAGCGCGGTCAGTCGGTCGTATTTCTCCTGCGCTTCCTCAACGGTTCGCCCGACGAAGGGCGAGACGCCCGGCATGATCAGCACATGATCCGGGTTGCGCCCGAGGCCGCGCGCGCGGGCCTTGATGTCGCGATAGAATTCCTGCGCCGTTTCAAGGTGTTGATGCGCGGTGAAGATCACCTCGGCATGGGTGGCGGCAAAGCTGCGGCCGTCTTCCGACTGCCCCGCCTGCACGATCACCGGATGGCCCTGCGGGCTGCGCGAGACGTTGAGCGGCCCCTTGACCTGAAAATGCGTGCCCTTGTGGTGGATCGCATGCACCTTCGCCGGATCGAAGAACCGGCCGGTGTCCTTGTCGCGCACAAAGGCGTCGTCCTCGAAACTGTCCCACAGGCCCTTCACCACATCGACATGTTCATGTGCGCGGGCATAGCGGGCGGCATGCGGCGGTTGGGTGTCGCGGTTGAAATTCTGCGCCGTGGCATCGCCCGTCGTCGTGACGACGTTCCAGCCCGCGCGCCCCTCGGTGATCAGGTCGAGCGAGGCGAATTTGCGCGCCAGCGTGTAGGGTTCCTCGTAGGTGGTCGAGGCGGTGGCGATGAAGCCGAGGTGTTTCGTGTGGCTCGCGAGCGCGGCAAAGAGCGTCACCGGCTCGAAGCCCGCCACCTTGGCATTGCCGCCCTCGATGCCGCCGCCGAAGCTGACCGAGAGGCCATCGGCCAGGAAATAGGCGTCGAACAGTCCGCGCTCGGCCTCCTTGGCAAGCTGGATGTGAAAGCCGAGGTTCGTCGCCCCGTCGGCGGGTTGATCGGGCTGGCGCCAGGCGGCGATGTGCTGGCCGCCACCGGGCAGGAAGGCGCCAAGGCGCAGTTTGCGGTTCGCGGGGGTATTCGTGGTCATGAGGGAACTCCTGAGCGTGCAAGAAAGGGGCCCGTCGCTTGCGGCGACGGGGGAGAAGCTGGGGAAAGGGCAGAGGGATCAGGCGGCGGCGCGCGCCGGTGCGGGTTGATCGTCAAGCGGGATTGCCGGCGCCTTGGCCAGCGTCAGACCGGCCCGT
Source organism: Rhodobacter viridis (assembly GCF_003217355.1). Classification (GTDB taxonomy): domain Bacteria; phylum Pseudomonadota; class Alphaproteobacteria; order Rhodobacterales; family Rhodobacteraceae; genus Rhodobacter; species Rhodobacter viridis. The sequence goes on from NZ_QJTK01000001.1 coordinate 85,033, forward strand.
GCGCGGGGCGTTGCCGCTCGGCCGAGCGCGCCGAAACACCCGACGCGGCGCAAAGGGGAGAGAAGCGGGGACATGGCGGCTCCAAAACACGAGTTATCTTATCGTGTAATGTGGCATCGCGCACGCTTTGGAGCCATTCCAAATTTCCGGGGCATGACGACAGCCGGCTTCTTTGGCCGGAGGTCGAGGCGGAATTTCCTTCCCTGAGCTTTCCGTTGTCGATCCTCTCCCCCGCAGGCTGGCCGAAACGGTGGTTCACCTGCTTGAAATGAGCGAGATCGAGCAGAAGCGCCGGTTCAAGAGCCCGGTCGGCGCATCGGTTACCGCCGCTTGCGGTCGATGAAAGCGCCCAGCATCAGACAGCGCAGATGCCCCTGCGCGATCCGGGGCGCAAGCTGGGCCCAGCCGAGCCCAAGGAGGCCAGAAAGCGCCAGCGCGAAACGGCCCGGAAGGGCCGCCAAATGGGGGCTGATCGAGAGCCCTCCCGGCCGCAGCCAGCGCCCCCGACAGCAAGATGCCCTCGGGCCCGACGAAAGCCCCGGCAAAGCCGATGAACAGGGTCCGGCAATCGAGTTTCGCATCTTCGAAAACGAAGGCTGGTTGCCGCATCGAAAACACCGCCTCTCAGCCCGAAGGCGGCACCCAAAAGCAGCTGACGCTCCCGCATCGACCAAGGTGCCCGTCCGAGCACGCCACAAACGACGGCGATCGCGGCCATCATCGTCCTGCTGCCCATGACGTGCGGAACAGTTTCCATCTGCGCGCTCCCGGGAGGGGGCGGGGGCCCTCCATCGCTTCCCGGCAAGGCCAGCAAACAAAGGCCGCAGACGCGACAGGATACGGGGCGGCCGGATCGGCTGGCGAGAGCGTCGGTTCACTCGCGTCCCGCAGTGTTTCAAGATCGGCGATCCGGCAGCAATGCCCGCCCGGCCAAGGCTTCACCTCGCGGTGCTCTTGCCATTCGGTAAGGTGCGGGGCGGCGTCGCCGCGCGTAAGCAAGGGCCGAGGCCGAGGAGAAAGGCAGGCAGAATGAAGATCCTGATTGCCGAAGACGATGCCAAGACCGGCGCCTGTCTGCGCAAGGGGCTGTTGGCCGAGGGCCATTCGGCCGATCTGCTCGGCGATGGGCGACGGGCGACGGGCGACGGGCGCGAGGTCTGGCGCGCGGGCCAGCGCATCGACCTGCAACCCCGTCGTTTCATGCTGCTGCGCCCTTTCATGGAGCGCCCGGTCGAGTGCAGACGCAAACGATCCTGCTCGAAGCGGTCTGGGACATCCATTTCGATCCGAAGACCAGCGTCGTCGAACCCCATGTCAGCCGGTTGCGCGGCAAGATCGGCAAGCCCTTTGCCAAGCCGTACCTGACCAGGCTGCATGGCATCGGCGACGTGTTCGACCCGCCATGAGGGCGCGTCTGTCCGCCTTGATGCGCTTCGCGCTGGCGATCCCGGCGGTGTTCGTCGGCGCGGCTTTGGGGGCGGGGATGCGCGCCTATGCGCTTCAAACCGCGCAGATCCGGCGGGCGCTTTTGCGCAACGACGCCGAGGTGGTGCGGAGGTCCGCGACGACGTCCCGGCATTCCCGAGGCCGATCTGGCGAACGCCGGGCCGGGCCTATGTGCGCGCATTGTCTTTGCCCGCGCATAGCCTTGGACCGCGCCTTTGCCGCCCGCCCGGACCGATGTCACAGGTTCAGAACAGCAGGAAATCATCCACCGTCAGGGCGGGGGCGTTGACGAGCTTCGCCAGCGTCGTCTCGGCCATCCCGCCGGTGCCATCCGCATCATAGGACAAGATCCCGGAGGCGCTGTGATAGATCAGCGTCGGGGCCGCACTGACCGCGACCGCGCTTTCGCCAACGAGGAAATTCCCCCCCGCCACGAGGCGCGCAAAGCCGAAATTCGCCGCCTCAAGGGCAATATGATCGATGCCCGAAACGAAATCGCTGATCTTGTCGCCGCCGTCGCTGATGCCGTGGAACAGAAAGACATCCGCGCCGTCGCCGCCCTTCAGGACATCGATGCCCTTGCCGCCATCCAGCGTGTCGTTGCCCGCCTCGCCCTGCAAGCTGTCCCGTCCTAGATCGCCCTGAATCAGGTCGTCGCCCTTGCCGCCAAAGAGCTTGTCGTTATCAAGGCCGCCGTTCAGCGTGTCATTCCCGCCAAGGCCCCGCATCACGTCCCGACCTTCGGACCCGGTCAGAACGTCATCCGTGCCCGTCAACCAGGTGAACGCGCGCACGCTGGACGGATTGCGGCTCGCCAGCATGTCGAGGAAGGGCTGCAACGGCAGATCCGTCACCGCCGATTGCAGCAGATCCGCGCCGCTGTAATGGTCCCAGCCCACGATCCGCATCACCGGCGCGCCATTGGTGTCGGGCACGGCCGTGCTGCGGATCACGAACATCGTGCCATCGGTACAGAAGGAGTAATGCAGCACGAAATTGAGGACGCGCTTGGCGACGATCGAAGTGATGTCGAAGGTCTGATTTGGTGAGAGATAGAGGTCGTTGCCCGGGAAATAGGTGACGTCTGCCATGGGAGTCTCCCTTCGCAAGGTTTGATCCGAAAACTTCGCGGCGCGGCGATCTGCGGCGCCGCAGATGAGATGCCGAACTGTTCGGCACGCCAGACCCTCGCGCCTCTTCGCGCCGCGTTCCATCCATCGGCCGTGGTACGCGATGGTAAATAAGCACCTGCGTATGGCGTCGCAGCCGCAGGATCAACGCACGCCGCCTCAAGGCATCGAGCTGAAATCACCCCGCCGGTGGCCCTCGACCCGCGCGCGCTGGCCCTCGGGCTCCAGCACCTTGACCGCATCGCCCCATTGATAGAGGTGCCAGGCCATTTCGAGCCATCCCGCCGCCTCGAAGCGCACGATCAGGCTGCCGTCCTTCTGCCGCTCCAGCCGTTGCGAGGGGTGGAAGCGGAACCCCGCCGCGCGTTCGGCAGCGTGCGGGGCAAAGTGCCAGACCACCGGGCCGAACTGTGCCGGGTCCTGTCAGACGCCGTAGGAGCGCGCGGCGAACCGCTCCATCGAGAACGCCGGGTCCATCGCGAAACTCTCGTCAAGCACCTCGGCCGAGAGAATCTGATCCAGCCGGAAGGTGCGGATCAGAGCGCCCTTGGCCGGGTCGCGGGCCACCAGATAGGTGCGATGGCCGAGCAGAACCCCATGCGGTTCCAGCACCCGCGCGCGCGCCTCGTCGGATTTGTAGCGCACCCGCAGCCGCCCCTCGGCCACGGCCTCGCACCCGGCGATGTCGAGTGCCTCGATCGCGGTTTCGGGGCGCAGCTGCAGCCGGTCGAGCGTGCCCGGGTCGATCCGCCCGGTCCGCTTGCGTGCCGGAGCCGGATTTCGTCGGATCGAACCAAGGCACATGACCAAAAGGCCGGGGTTTCCCCCGGCCTTTTTCAGTCGTGACCTGTCGCTCAGCGCTTCGGCACCGGAACGTATTCGCGCTGCACCTTGCCGGTGTAAAGCTGGCGCGGACGGCCGATCTTGCCCGTCGGATCGCCAAGCATTTCCTTCCATTGCGAAATCCAGCCCACGGTGCGCGACAGCGCAAAGATCGGGGTGAACATCGCGGTGGGGAAGCCCATCGCCTCGAGGATGATCCCCGAGTAGAAGTCGACGTTCGGGTAAAGCTTTTTCGAGACGAAATATTCGTCCTCGAGTGCGATCCGTTCCAGTTCCTTGGCGACTTGCAGGATCGGGTTGTCGTGCACGCCCAGAAGGTCAAGCACCTCGTCGGCCGATTCCTTCATCACCTTGGCGCGCGGGTCGAAGTTCTTGTAGACGCGGTGGCCAAAGCCCATCAGGCGGAACGGGTCGTTCTTGTCCTTGGCGCGGCGGATATATTCCGGGATCCGGTCCACAGAGCCGATTTCGCGCAGCATTTCCAGACAGGCCTGGTTCGCCCCGCCATGCGCCGGCCCCCAAAGGCAGGCGATCCCGGCTGCGACGCAGGCGAAGGGGTTCGCCCCCGACGAGCCCGCCAGACGCACCGTCGAGGTCGAGGCGTTCTGCTCGTGATCGGCATGCAGCATCATGATCCGGTCCATGGCCTTGGCCAGTTCCGGTTTCACCACATAGGGTTCGGCGGGGACCGAGAAGCACATGTGCAGGAAGTTCGCCGCGTAATCGAGATCGTTGCGCGGATAGACGAAGGGCTGGCCGATCGAATATTTATAGGCCATCGCGGCGATCGTCGGCAGTTTCGCGATCATCCGCATCGCGGCGACTTCACGCTGCCACGGGTCGTTGATGTCGAGGGAGTCGTGATAGAAGGCCGACATCGCGCCGACGACACCCACCATCGTCGCCATCGGGTGGCTGTCCCGACGGAAGCCGCGGAAGAACATGTGGATCTGTTCGTGCAGCATCGTGTGCCGGGTGATCCGGTATTCGAAATCGGTCATCTGCTTCTCGGTCGGCAGCTCGCCGTTCAAAAGCAGGTAGCAGACTTCAAGGTAGTGCGACTTTTCGGCAAGTTCCTCGATCGGGTAACCGCGGTAAAGAAGCTCACCCTTGTCGCCGTCGATATAGGTGATTTCCGACTCGCAAGCCGCCGTCGAGGTGAAGCCGGGGTCGAAGGTGAAGACGTCGGCCTGCGCATAAAGCTTGCGGATGTCGAGCACATCCGGCCCCACCGAGGGCGACAGCACCGGCAGATCGTAGGTCTTGCCGTCAAGCGTCAGCGTTGCCGTGCGTTTCGTTTCAGCCATGGTTCCCTCTCCATTCATCCGGCGGGCCACGCCGGTGCATCCTTCCCGGTTCCCGCGCGCCGGTTCCCGACGAACCGGCTGCGGGAGAGGGCGGCCCGGCCTCAGGCCGCCTGATCACTCAGCCGGGCCAGCACTTCCTCGCGGCCCAGCAATTCCATCATGTCGAAGACCGAGGGCGTTGCCGCCCGTCCCGCCAGCGCTGCCCGCAAGGGCGCCGCGATCTTGCCAAGGCCCAGTCCATGCGCCTCGGCCACACGCGCGACCACGCTTTCGAGCTCCTCTCGCACCCAGCTAGCATTTTGCAACTGCGGCGTCAATTCTTTCAGTATACCACGGGATACCGGATCGAGCGATCCCATCGCCTTCTCGTCGATCTCGACGGGGCGGGAGATCAGGGCGAAACGGGCCTTTTCGAGCAATTGGCCGAAGGTTTTCGCCCCCGATTTCACCACGGGCAGCGCCTTGTGCAAAGCTGCAGATTGGGCCTGCGTCAGCGCAGGCTGGTGCGCCGCCTCCAGATAGCCCGAAATCTGGGCGATCAAGGCGTCATCGGCGATCTGGCCCATGTGATGGCCGCAGACATTTTCGAGCTTCTTGAAATCGAGCCGCGACGGCGCACGCCCGATTCCCTCCAGTTCGAACCACTCCTGCGCCTGCGCGTCAGTGAAGACCTCGTCATCGCCGTGGCTCCAGCCCAGACGCGCCAGATAGTTGCGCATGCCCGCGGCCGGGTAGCCCATCGCCTGATATTCCTCGAGGCCCACCGCGCCGTGACGCTTGGACAGTTTCTTGCCGTCGGGGCCATGGATCAGCGGGATATGCGCGAACACCGGCACCTCCCAGCCCATCGCGTGATACACCTGCATCTGCCGCGCCGCGTTGATCAGATGGTCGTCGCCCCGGATGATATGGGTCACGCCCATGTCGTGGTCATCGACGACGACGGCAAGCATGTAGGTAGGTGTACCATCCGAGCGTAAACAAACCATATCGTCGAGCTGGTCGTTCCGCACCGTGACCTCGCCCTGCACCTTGTCGGCAATCACCGTCGCGCCGTCGCGCGGCGCCTTCAGGCGGATTGCATAGGGCGCATCCGGGTGCGTCGACGGGTCGGCATCGCGCCAGGGGCTTTGAAACAGCGTCGATTTCCCCTCGGCCCTTGCGGCCTCGCGGAAGGCTTCGATCTCGTCCTGGCTCGAGAAGCACTTGTAGGCCGCGCCCCGCGCCAGCATCTCGCGCGCGACTTCGGCGTGCCGCGGCGCACGGTCGAACTGGCTCACCACCTCGCCGTCGAAATCGAGGCCGAGCCAGTCGAGCCCCTTCAGGATCGCTGCCGTCGCCTCGGGGGTCGAGCGGGCGCGGTCGGTATCCTCGATCCGCAAAAGGAAGGTGCCGCCGTGACCGCGGGCAAACAGCCAGTTGAACAGCGCCGTCCGGGCGCCGCCGATATGCAGATAGCCGGTGGGCGAGGGGGCGAAACGGGTGACGATCTTTTGCGACATTGCGGCCTTTCTCGCGGGCTCCGGGACCGCCGGAGGGCGCGTTTTAACCTTTTGGAAACCATGAAGCCCGTAGGCTTGCTTGAGGGTTTCTCTAATGCAGGAGAGGGCGACAGGACAAGTGGCGCAGGCATCCCCCATGCACCCCGGCGCAACAAGGCTCCGGCTTTCGGGGCTCTGGGGGGGATTGGCCGATCCCTTGGCGGCGCTTGATCGGGCGCAGCTCGATTGGGTGCTCTGGGCGCCTTTGGGGCTTGGGACCGGCGTCGGGCTTTATTTCCTGTTGCCCTTCGAGCCCGGCGTGCCCGTCTTTGCCGGGGCGGCCCTTGTCATCGTGCTGGCGGTGCTTGTCTGGCTGCGCGGCCCGGGCTTCCTGCATCTGCCCGCGACGCTTCTGGTGATGGCGGCGCTCGGGTTGATGTCGGCCAGCTGGCGCGCGCATGCGGTGGCGGCTCCGGTGCTTGGGTTCAACTATTACGGCCCGGTCGAGGGGCGGATCATCGGCATCGACCGCTCGGCCCGCGACGTGATCCGGTTGACGCTGGATCAGGTGACCCTTTCCAGGGTCGCGCCCGAGGCCCGGCCCGCCAAGATCCGCATCGCGCTGCATGGCGATATCGCCCGCCTTGCGCCCGAGCCGGGTTTGCGCGTCGCGACGACTGCACATCTCAGCCCCCCCGCCGAGCCGATCGCCCCCGGCGCCTGGGATTTTCGCCGCAACGCCTGGTTCGAGGGGCTGGGGGCGCTTGGCTACACCCGCAGCCCGGTGGTGGTGATTGCCCCGCCCGCGGAGGATTGGGGGTTGGCCGCGCATCGGGTGCGGATGCGGCTCTCGGCGGCGATGCAGGCGCACATCGGCGGTCAGGCCGGGGCGGTCGCGGCGGCGTTGATGACGGGCGATCGCTCGGGCATTGCCGAGGCGACGAATGCCACCATGCGGGCCTCGAACCTCTATCACATCGTCTCGATTTCCGGGCTGCACATGGGGATGCTGGCAGGCTTCGTCTTTGGGGCGCTGCGCTGGGGGCTGGCGTTGATCGGCCCCTTCGCGCTGATCTGGCCGACGAAGAAGATCGCCGCCGCCGTCGCGCTGGCGGCCTCGACGCTTTATCTTTGGGTTTCGGGCGGCGATATCGCGACGCAACGCGCCTGGATCATGACCGCGGTGATGCTGAGCGCGATCCTCGTTGATCGTCGCGCGCTGAGCTTGCACACGGTCGCGCTCGCGGCGATTTTCCTTTTGCTTCTGTGGCCCGAGGCGCTGACCGGCCCCGGATTTCAGATGTCCTTCGCCGCGACCGTGGCGCTGATCCTGATGGCGGCGCCCTGGGCGGCGCATCACCACCGCCTGCCCTGGGTGTTGCGGCCGGTGATCATGCTGGTGCTGACCTCGCTCGTCGCGGGACTGGCGACGGCGCCGATCGCCGCGGCGCATTTCGGGCGGATGTCGCAATACGGCATTCTGGCGAATCTGCTCGCCGTGCCGGTGATGGGGATCGTGGTGATGCCCGCGGGCGTGCTGGCCGCCGTGCTGGCGCCCCTGGGTCTTGCCGGTCCGGCGCTCTGGCTGATGGGGCTTGGGACCGAATGGGTGCTGGCGGTGGCCGAGTTCGTCGCGGGGCTTGCCGGGGCGCAGACCTTCCTGCCCGAGCCGCCCGGCTGGGTGCTGCCTGTGCTGGCCCTTGCTGCCGGGGCGGCGGTGCTCTCGCGCGGGGCGTTCCGCTCGGCGATGGTCGCGGTTCTGCTGCTTGCTTTCGCGGGCTGGGGGCTCGCCTCGCGTCCCGCGCTGCTCATCGCCCCCGAAGGCGCCCTTGTCGGCCTGATGACGCCCGAGGGGCGGGCACTGTCGAAAGCCGCGCCCAGCTTCACCGCCGAGGGCTGGCTTGAGGCCGATGGCGATGCCGTGACCCCGAAAGAGGCCGTGGCGCGGGCGGGGTTCAGCGGTCCGAAGGGGGTCAGGCAGGCCGCGTGGCAGGGCAGGGCGCTTTGGCATCTAAGCGGCAAATCGGCGCTCGCAAATCTGGAAAAAACCTGCCGGGACGGGGCCTTGGTCGTTCTTGATACGATCGCACCCGAGGGGTTCAAGGGCGATTGCCAGCTTTACGACGCCCGCAGGCTGGCCCGCACCGGGGCGCTTGCTTTTGATGCGCTGGGGCAGAGCCGCGCGGCCCGGACCGAGGCCGGGCACCGGCTCTGGACCGATCGTCCGAAACGCAAAACGCCGCCCGCAAACCGGACGGCGCCAGACTCGAACTCACCCGAGGGCGATCAGTAGCTGCGAATGAGCCCGACCAGACGGCCCTGCACCTTCACCTGATCTTCGCGCAAAAGCCGCGTCTCATAGGCCGGGTTCGCGGCTTCAAGCGCAATCATCCCGCCGCGGCGGTGATAGCGCTTCAGCGTCGCCTCGTGATCCTCGATCAGCGCGACGACGATATCGCCATTCTCTGCCGTCGACTGGCTGCGGATCACCACGATGTCGCCATCGTTGATCCCCGCCTCGATCATGGAATCGCCCTTGATTTCAAGCGCATAATGCTCGCCCCGACCCGCGAGCATCGAGCCCGGAACGGTAACGTTATGGGCGACCTCGGCAATCGCCTCGATCGGCACACCCGCCGCGATGCGCCCCATCATCGGGATCTCCAGCGCCGCGGCCGAAACCTCCATCGCGCCGCGCGGCGGATCGATCCGGCTGCCCGGGATCACCGTCGGGTTGAAGCCCGGCTGGGTCTGCAGCCCGCGTTCCGCCTCGACCGCGCGTTCCATCGACTCGGGCAGCTTGACGATTTCCAGCGCCCGCGCGCGATGCGCCAGGCGCCGGATGAAGCCGCGTTCCTCGAGCGCCGTGATCAGCCGGTGGATCCCCGATTTCGAGCGCAGATCGAGCGCATCCTTCATTTCGTCGAACGACGGCGGAACCCCATCCCGCGCCATGCGCTTCTGGATGAAATCCAAGAGTTCCAATTGCTTGTGTGTCAGCATCCGGTTGCCCCCGCTCGCGTCAGTGCCCGACGTTCCGCAAGTGTTCTAACCCCGTTCCCGTTTCGTGTCAATGACACCCCCGGGCTCGGCGTTAATGCACTGGCAAGGGTTGTGGCGGTTTCAGGGCGCCGCACGATAGGGGCCGGACTTGCCGCCGTCTTTCGACAAAAGCCGTATCCCCTCGATATGCATCGATTTTTCGGCGGCCTTCAGCATGTCGTAAAGCGTCAGCGCCGCACCCGAAACGGCGGTCAGCGCCTCCATCTCGACCCCGGTCGGGCCGGTCGTCTTCACCGTCGCTTCGATCCGCACGCCGGGAAGGGTGGGGTCGGGCGTCAGTTCGACCGAGACCTTGGACAGTGCCAAGGGATGACAGAGCGGGATCAAATCGGCGGTCTTTTTCGCCGCCATGATCCCCGCGACGCGGGCAATTCCCAGCACGTCGCCCTTCTCCGCCGTGCCGGCAAGCACCAGCGCCAGCGTTTCGGGCGCCATCACGATGCAGCCCTCGGCCACCGCGACCCGGGTCGTCGGCAGCTTCTCGGACACGTCGACCATATGGGCTTTGCCCGCGGCGTCGAAATGGGTCAGCATGCCAGAAGCGCTTTCGTGGCGGCCGCAACATCGGCCTGCCGCATCAGGCTTTCGCCGATCAGGAAGCGCCGCGCGCCGACCGCGGCCATCGCCTCCATGTCATCGGGGGTAAAGATGCCGCTTTCGCAAACCAAGTCCCGCCCTTCGGCCAGGATCGTCGGGGCAAGCTCGCGGGTCACGTCGAGCGTCACCTCGAAGGTCTTCAGATTGCGGTTGTTCACCCCAAGCAGCGGAGATTTCAGGCATTTCAGCGCGCGGTCGAGTTCGGCGCGGTCATGCACCTCGATCAGCACATCCATGCCCCAGCCCATCGCCGCGTCTTCCAGATCGACCGCCAGCGCGTCCTCGACCGAGGCCATGATGATCAGGATGCAATCGGCGCCCCAGGCCCGGGCCTCGGCCACCTGATAGGTGTCGTAGAGGAAATCCTTGCGCAAAGCGGGCAGGGCACAGGCGTTCCGCGCCGCGATCAGGTACTCCGGCGCGCCCTGAAAGCTGGGCGTATCGGTCAGGACGGACAGACAGGCGGCGCCGCCCTCTTCGTAAGCGCGTGCGAGGGCAGGCGGGTCGAAATCGGGCCGGATGAGCCCTTTCGACGGCGAGGCCTTCTTGATTTCCGCAATCAACCCATAGCCTTGCGCGGCCTTCTTGCGCAAAGCCTCGGCAAAGCCGCGGCAGGGGGCCTGTGCCTTGGCCTGCGCTTCAAGCTCCGCCAAGGACACACGGGTTTTCGCCTCGGCCACTTCCTGAAGCTTGTAGGCCTTGATCCGGTCGAGGATGTTCGTCATGCGCCCAGCACCTCGCGCAGCGCCACAAGACGTGCCTTGGCGGCCCCGGACTCGAGACTTTCCGCCGCCATCGCCGCCGCCGTCTTCAGATCGCCCGCCTTGCCCGCGACGACCAGCGCCGCGGCGGCATTCAGCACCACCGCATCGCGGTAAGCGCCTTTGCGGCCATCCAGCAAGTCATTGAACGCGCGCGCATTCTCGGCCGGTTCGCCGCCGATGATCGCCTCGAACGGATGCGTCGGCAGACCGGCTTCCTCGGGGTGGACCTCGAATTCGGAAATCTCGCCATTGCGCAGCGCGGCGACCCAGCTCACGCCGCAGATCGAGAGTTCATCGGTGCCGTCCGAACCATGCACGAGCCAAGCCGAGTCCGAGCCGAGCGCCTTCAGCACCTCGGCCATCGGCCGGATCCAGGCGCGCGAGAACGCCCCGGTCAGCTGCCGCTTCACCCCGCCCGGGTTCGTCAGCGGCCCGAGCAGGTTGAAGACCGTGCGCGTGCCCAACTCGACCCGCGCCGGGCCGATATGCTTCATCGCAGGATGGTGCATCGGCGCCATCAGGAAGGTGATCCCGGCATGGGCCAGCGCCTTTTCAGCGGCCTCCGGCCCCTTCATCACGTCAAGCCCCATCGCCGTCAGCGCATCCGCCGCGCCGGATTTGGACGACAGGTTGCGGTTGCCGTGTTTGGCCACCGGCACGCCCGCGCCAGCGACGACGAAGGCCGTCGCGGTCGAGATGTTCAGCGTCCCCTTGCCGTCACCGCCAGTGCCGACAATATCCATCGCCCCCTCGGGCGCGGTGATCCGATGCATCTTCGAGCGCATCACCGAGGCGGCGGCGGCGATTTCATCCACCGTCTCGCCGCGGGTGCGCAGCGCCATCAGCAGGCCGCCCATCTGCGCAGGCGTCGCGGCGCCCTCGAAGAAGATCTCAAAGGCCGTTTCGGCCTCGGCACGGGTCAGCGGGCGGTCGGCGGCAAGGCCGATCAGGGGCTTGAGTTCGCTCATGCGCTCACCTTCACTTTCGCTTCCGTCAGGAAATTGCGCAGCATCGCGTGGCCATGCTCGGACGCGATGGATTCAGGGTGGAACTGCACCCCCTCGATCAGTTTGGTGCGATGCCGCAGCCCCATGATCATGCCGCTGTCGAGCCAGGCGGTGACTTCAAGGCAATCGGGCAGGCTCTCGCGCTCGACGATGAGCGAGTGATAGCGCGTCGCCTGAAACGGGCTCGGCAGACCGGCGAAGACGCCTTTGCCCTCGTGATGGATCGTGCCCATCTTGCCGTGCACGATCTCGCCCGCGCGGATCACCTTGCCGCCGAAAGCCTCGCCAATCGTCTGATGGCCAAGGCAGACACCCATCAGCGGCACCCCCGCCTCGGCCGCGGCCAAGGTCAGCGGAATGCAGATCCCCGCCTGCGCCGGATCGCAGGGCCCGGGGCTCAGCACGATCGCTTCGGCGCCCAGCCCCATCGCCTCCTGCACATCCATGGCGTCGTTGCGCACCACCTTCACCTCCGCGCCGAGCGCGCCGAAATAATGCACCAGGTTCCAGGTGAAGCTGTCGTAGTTGTCGATGAGCAGGAGCATGCGCAAATCCTTCTGGCCGCCCGCATTCTGGGGGTGAACCGGGTCAGGCGTCGCGGTATAGATGTTCAGAGCAAGCGGCCGGGGTCAAGCCTTCAAGGCCGCGATCTAGGCGCGCAGAAAGCGGCAAAAGCGGCGAAGAGGGGCAGAATGGCAGGCGGTCTGATCAAGGGCGTGGTTGCGGGGGTGATCGTCTCGGGGTTGGGGCTCGGCGGGGTCTCTCTGGTGATGCCGCTGCCGCAGCATGGCCCGGGCGAGACTGCCCCCCCCGATGCGACGCCCGCAGTGGCCCTGCCCGAGGCTTCCGAATTCGCCCGCACGGGCCTCGAGGTGCCACCCGCGGCCCCCGCCGCGACGCCCGTGCCCGAGGAATCGCCCGCCGTGCCCGCCGCCCCCGCGCAGACACCGGTCATCGAGACCGCGCCTGCGCCCGCGACCGAGCCGCCCGCGAAACCGGAAACGGCCGAAACCCCGCCGGTGATCGCGCCGCCGCCGCAAACCGCTGCGGTCGCGCTCGATACGCCGCCACAGGCCGAGCCCGCGATGCCGGTGCCGCCGCCCGGCGAGGCTACGGCCCCCGATCTGCCGCCGGCCGAAGCCGTGCCTGCGCCCGCTCCGGGTGGCGAGATCACCTTGATGCCCGATGGCGCGCTGGTGCCGCAAAGCCCGGATCTGCCGCGGGTGATCGTGCCGGGCGACAGCGCGGGCTTTGCCGCGGCCGCGGGCACGAAGGTGAACCGGCTGCCGCAGATCGGCTCGAAGCCGCAGGGGAGTTCGGTGCCGCCCTCAAGCACCCCGGTCAAACCCTTCGGCAAGACGGAAGCCGCCCCCGCCGAGGTGCCGCAACCCGCGCCCGAAGACACCGGCCCCGCGCTCGAGCGCTTTGCCGCGCCTTTCGTCGCCAAGCCCGGCAAGCCCAGCGTGACGGTGCTTCTGGTCGATGTCGGCACCCCGAAGGGCGGGCTTGATCCGCAGACGATCGCAGCGCTTGGCGATTGGGTGACGGTGGTGCTGGATCCCGCCGCGCCCGGCGTGACCGAGGCGGCGCAAGGCTACCGAGACGCCGGGATCGAGGTCGCGATGCTGGCCGATCCCCTGCCCGAAGGGGCGACGGCGCAGGATCTCGAAGTGGCGCTCGCCGCCTGGCATCAGGCCGTGCCGCAGGCGATTGCGCTTGTGGAACCGGAAACCCCGGTGCTGCAGGGCAATGCCCGTCTCGTGACGCAGGCGGAAAAGGCCCTTGGCGCCGAGGGGATGGGCTATGTCACGCAACCGGGTGCGATCGGCGTGAAGGCGACGCGGGACACCCCGCGCGAGGGCATCTTCCGCGTGCTCGATACGCAGCGCGACAAGGCGTCGGTGATCACCCGCACGCTTGGCCGCGCGGCTTTTGAAGCGACGAAGGACGGCTCGACGGTGGTCATGCTCTCGGCCTGGCCCGAATCCGTGGCCGGTCTGACCGCCTGGGCCTCGGAAGACGGGGCAAAATACAATCTCGCGCCGCTTTCGGCGTTGCTGAAGGCGCAGCGCGGCAAGTAAGGCCGCGCCCGGCCCGGCCCCCTGCAAGAGCGTATTTGGACCAAGAAGAAACGGCATCGGCTTCTTCTTGGAACAAATACGCCCCTTCTCCGCAGGTCGTCCCGGGCGCCACCGCCGTAATTGCGTATTTCGTTCAAGAAAAAGCCCTCCCCGAAGGGAAGGCTGTTTTTCCTGGTCCAAATACGCCCTTCGCGCGGGCGGGCTTACAGGTTGCCGCGTCGCACGAAGAGCCCCGCATCTTCCGCCGCGCGGCGCAGGGCTTTGGATTTGTTCACGGTTTCCTGGAACTCGGCCTCGGGGTCGCTGTCATAGACGACACCGCCGCCCGCCTGGATGTAAAGCGTCTGATCCTTCACCACCGCGGTGCGCAGCGCGATGCACATGTCCATCTCGCCATTCGCCGCGAAATAGCCGACGCCACCGCCATAGATGCCGCGCTTTTCCGGTTCCAGCTCGTCGATGATCTCCATCGCCCGCACCTTCGGCGCGCCCGAGACCGTGCCCGCAGGCAGACCGGCGAGCAGGGCCGAGAGCGCATCTTCGCCCGTCGCCAGTTCCCCCACCACGTTCGAGACGATGTGCATGACGTGGGAATAGCGCTCGATCACGAATTTCTCGGTCGGGCGCACGGTGCCGATCTTCGCCACCCGGCCGACATCGTTGCGGCCCAGATCAAGCAGCATCAGATGCTCGGCCAGTTCCTTCTTGTCGGCGAGCAGATCGGCTTCCAGCGCCTTGTCTTCCTCGGGCGTCGCGCCGCGCGGGCGGGTGCCCGCGATCGGGCGGATCGTCACCTCGCCGTCGCGCAGCCGCACGAGGATCTCGGGCGAGGCGCCGACGATCTGGAAGCCGCCGAAATTGAGGAAGAACATGAAGGGCGAGGGGTTGGTGCGCCGCAGCGAGCGGTAAAGCGCAAAGGGCGGCAGCGGGAAATCCGCCGACCAGCGCTGCGCGGGCACGACCTGAAAGATGTCGCCCGCGCGGATGTAGTCCTTCGCCTTTTCCACCGCGGCCTTGTAGCCCTCGGGGGTGAAGTTCGAGCGCAGCGGCCCGACCTGCGCGGCCTCGCCCATCTCGCGGCCCTGTGCCGGGGTGCGGTCAAGATCGCGCAGCGCATCCATCACCCGTTCCGCCGCCTGCGCATAGGCCGCCCGCGCCGAGAGGCCCGCGCCGTGGAAGGCAGGCGCGCAGAGGATCACGTCGCCCTTGACGCCATCCAGCACGGCGACGACCGAGGGCCGCATCAGCACCGCATCGGGCACGCCGAGCGGATCGGGATTGACGTTCGGCAGGTGTTCCACCAGCCGGATCGTGTCATAGCCAAGATAGCCGAAGAGCCCCGCCGCCGCCGCGGGCAGGCCCTCGGGCATGTCGATGCGGCTTTCGGCGATCAGCGCGCGCAGGCTTTCGAACGGATGCCCGGGCAAGTCTTCGAAGCGCTCCTCGAACCGGGCCTGCCGGTTGATCCGCGCCGCCGTACCGCGGCATTCCCAGATCACGTCGGGCTTCATGCCGATGATCGAGTAGCGCCCGCGCACCTCGCCGCCGGTCACCGATTCCAGCATGAAGCTGTTCTTCTGCGCGTCGGCCAGCTTCAGCATCAGCGAGACCGGCGTATCAAGATCGGCCGCCAGCCGCGCATAGACGAGCTGGTTGCGGCCCTCGGCCCAGGCGGCCTCGAACGCGTCATATCCGGGGAAAAGCGCGACCATCGGGGCCTCCGTCACTGAAACTGCGATTGCACGGCAGCGATCATGCCGCTGTCGAGCTTGATCCCGGCCTCGGCCTGCGCCGCGCGGGCGTAGAAGGCGACGAGATCGGTGCCGATCGACTGGCCAAGCCGCGCATCGAAGGTCTTGCGCAGCTGCACCAGTTCAGCATCGGCCATGTCGGCCGGTTTCACCGCGCGCACGATCAGCACGAAGACCTTGCCGTCCTCGGTCACAACGGCGGTCTTGCCGGCCTCGGTCGTGAAGGCGGTTTTCGCCAGCGTCTGCGGGCCGCCCTCGACAAAGCCGTCGCGCTGCAGATCGGGGGCCGATTTCTCGGTCAGCCCGGCCTCGGCCAGCGTCTTGCCCGCCACCAGCGTCTCGCCCACGGCCTTGGCTTTCGCCTGTTTCGCCTGCACGAGCTCGGCCGCGCGCCAGCTGGCTTCGACCTTGTCGCGGACCTGCGCGAAGGGGATCGGCGCCGCCGCCGTCACGCCATCAAGACGCAGCGCGAAAACGCTGCCATCTTCGAGCGTGCCGAGTTCGGGGAAATCGTCGGCGGTGACCTTCGCCGCCGCCTCGCGGAAGGCGTCATAGGCGGCGATGCCGTCGCGGGTGTCGGCGGCCATCGAGATCTTGCCCGCCTGCATCTTGGTTTCCTTGACCATGTCCTCGAGCGTCGCGCCCGAGGCCAGCTTGTCCTCGAGATCCGAGGTCATGTCGCCGATCATCCGCCGCGCCTTGTCGATCGCCAGTTCGGCGGCAATGTCGCCCTTGGCCTCGTCGAAGGTGGTGGTTTCGCTCGGCACGAGGCTTTCGAACGCAAAGATCGCCGGGCCAAGATCGGTGTCGAGCGGCCCGACCGGGCCGGGGGTCGTCTGGGCAAAGACGGTCTTGCCCGCTTCGCCGCCGACCTGATCCTGCGAGACCTCGCCAAGGTCGATATCCGTCGCGCTCAGCCCGCGCTCCTTGGCCAGATCGACCAGCGTTGCCGTGCCCGCGGTGATCTTCGCCATCGCGGCTTCGGCCTCGGCCATCGTCGGGAAAACAAGCTTCTGCAGCTTGCGCCGTTCGGGCTGCACATAGTCCGACTTGCGCTCGTCATAGGTCGATTTCAGCAGCGCCTCGTCGATGGTGATGTCGTTCTTCAGCATCTCGGGCGTCAGCCAGACGTAGGAAATCTCGCGCGTTTCGGGCTTGGTGAATTCGGCGATCTGCGCCTCGTAGTACGCCTTCAGCGTCGCGTCATCGGGCTTGGGCAGGGTCTCGACGATCCCGGCATCCGGAATTTCGGCAAAGGCCACGTCGCGGGTTTCGCCCAGATAGCCGACGTAGCTGTCCAGAAGCGGCGCCGGAGCCGCCACGCCGCCCGCGGCCGCGCCCTGCAGGATCGATCGGGCGATGTCGCCGCGCAGCTGCGTCTCGAAGCCGCTTTCGGTCATGCCCTGACGCCGCAGCGCCTCGCGGTAGGTCTCGCGGTCGAATTTGCCATCGGCGCCCTGAAACGGCCGCGCCGAACGGATCTGCTTGCTGACCTCGGCGTCGCCCACCGAAAGCTCCAGCCGCCGGGCCTGTTCACTCAGTGCCGCGCCGTTGAAAAGCTGCGCCTGCACCGCCTGATCGAGCCCCATCGCCCGCACTTCGGACATCGAGGGCGGATGGCCGATCTGCTGCGCCACGGCGTCAATTTCCTGCCGCAGCGCCTGGGTGTATTCGCGCGTGGTGATCTCGCTTTCACCCACCGCCCCGATGCTTTGACCGCGGTTCGAGAAGCTGCTGACCTTGTAGCCGCCAAGGCCGAGCACAATCATCGCCAGAAGCACCCAGACCATCACGCTCTTGCCAGAGCTGCGCAACAACGTCGACATCGGACCTCCCGGGGTTTTCTGGTCTTTTGGGGTGTTTAGGGCTTTGGCCGCAAGGCCGCAAGCGTCAGAGCCGCAAGCGGCCCGGATCAGGGCTGCAATGCGGCAAGCCGCCTCATCAATTCCGCGATACCCGCGGTGTCGATATTGGCAAAAGCGATGCGCAGCTGGCGTTGCCCGGCGGGATCGGTCGCGGGCATGAACATCGTGCCCGGCAGCAGCAGGACTGAAGCCTCGGTGACAAGGCGCTTGGCAAACTCCGGCGCGGGCAGGGGCGAGGGATGTTCGACATAGGCGAAATAGGCGCCACAGCCGAGCGTTGTCCACCCCGGCAGCGCGGCGAGCCCCGCCGTCATCGCCGCGCGACGGGCAAGGATCTCGGCCCGCTCGCCCGCGACCCATTGCGTCAGGTTCTGCATCCCCCAAAGCGCCGCGATCTGGCCGAGCTGGCTTGGACAGATCGCGACGGTATCCAGAAATTTCTCCACCTCGGCCAGCCGCGCGGGGCTGGCGACGATCGCGCCGACGCGGTGGCCGGTCAGGCGATAGGCCTTCGAGAAGGAGTAAAGCTGGATCAGCGTGTCGTCCCAGTCGGGATCGGTAAAAAGATCATGCGGTGCGCCGGTGCGGGCGTCGAAATCGCGGTAGGTCTCGTCGAGGATCAGCGCGAGGCCATGACGGCGGGCCAGATCGGCAAAGGCGCGCACCAGCTCGGCCGGATATTCGACGCCGCCCGGGTTGTTCGGTGTCACCAGCACGATGGCGCGGGTGGCGGGGGTGATCAGCGCCGCGGCGTGAGCCGGGTCGGGCAGCAGGCTTGGCCCGGTCGGCAGCGGCACCGTCGTCACACCCGCCATGTCGAGCCACATTTTATGGTTGAAATACCAAGGCGTTGGCAGGAGAACTTCATCCCCCGCACCCGCCAGAGTGGCGAGCGCCGCGCAGAAGGCCTGATTGCAGCCCTGGGTGATCGCGACCTGTGCCGGGCGGATCGTGCCGCCATAGGCCGCCGACCACTGCGCCGCCACCTCGGCGCGCAGATCGCCATTGCCAAGGACGGGGCCGTAAAGATGCGCAGCAGGGTTATCGAGCGCCGCCTCGGCAATCGCCTGCCGCAGCGCAAGTGGCGGCGGATCAATGGGCGCGGCTTGGCTGACGTTGATCAGCGGGCGCTCGGGCGGGAAGGTCACGCCCTCGATCCAGCGCCGCGCCTCCATCACCGGGGGCGCAAAGGTCGCGCCAAGCGCGGGGTTCAGCGGGTGGATCATGGCGGCCTCCGGTCAGTGTCGCGCCACCCTTCCATTCGCCCGCGCCCTTGGCAAGGGGAGGACGCCTGCGGCGGGCGCGTATTTGCACCAAGAAGAAACCCGCAGCTTTTTCTTGGCCCAAATACGCCCTGTCGCGGGCGGCGTCAGTCGGTGCCGCGATAGGGCTGGACGTATTGCAGCGCCATGTCCCAGGGAAAGAAGATCCAGGTGTCCTGCGAGACTTCGGTGATGAAGGTGTCGACCTGCTCGCGGCCCTTCGGTTTTGCATAGACGGTGGCAAAATGCGCCTTGGGATACAGGCGACGCACCAGTTCCAGCGTCTTGCCGCTGTCCACGAGGTCGTCGATCACCAGAATGCCTTCGCCCTCGGCGCCCATCAGATCGTCCTGCGGCGCCTTGATCACCACCGGGTCCGATTGCGTCTGGTGGTTGTAGCCCTTGACCGAGATCGTGTCGATGATGCGGATGTTCAGCTCGCGCGCGATGATCGCCGCCGGGACCATGCCGCCGCGGGTGATGCCGACGATGGCCTTCCAGGCGCCGTTGTCCGGTCCCTTGCCATCGAGCCGCCAGGCCAGCGCCCGCGCATCGCGGTGCAGCTGGTCCCAGCTGACGTGAAAACCTTTTTCATGCGGCAGGCGCTCGGCCATCTTTGCCTCCTCAGGTCAGGGCAAGCTTCAGGCCCATCAGCCCCAGAAGCCCGCCGAAAGTGCGGTCGATCAGCGTCTTCAGGCCCAGATAGATCGCCCGCGTCCGATCGAGCGAAAAGATCCGAGCGACAAGCACGTTCCAGACCGTGTCGTTGAAGAAGATGATGCCCAGAATGACGCCGTAAGCCCAGAAGGGCACCACCGGCGGCAGGAAGGTCAGAAAGACCGTGCCGAAGAAGACGGCCGGCTTCGGATTGGCGAGCTGGGCCGCGATGCCGCGCCAGACTTGCCCGAGCGCGGTGCGCTGCGCGTCCTCCTCGGGCAGCTCCATCGACATCGGCTCGGTCGAGTGGCGCCACATCTTCCAGGCCAGATAGAGCAGATAACCTGCCCCCGCGAATTTCAGCACCACAAGCAGGGTGGGGGCGATCTTGAACAGAAGCGCCAGCCCGAACATCGCTGCGACCGCCCAGATGCAGGCGCCAAGGCCGATGCCGACGGCAAGCCAGGCGCCGCGCACGAAGCCCTCGCGCAGCGATGTGCGGGCGGCCAAAAGCACCGCCGGACCCGGAGAGATCGCCGCCGCCAGGGAAATCATGTAGATGCCCAGAAGGGCGGCGAAGCTCATCTCAGTCCTTGCGCCCCGTCACGACGTCGATATCGGGCGCATCCACCGCCTTCATGCCCACGACATGATAGCCCGCATCGACGTGCAGGTTCTCGCCCGTGGTGCCGGATCCCAGATCCGAAAGGAGGTACAGCGCGGCCTTGCCGACCTCTTCTTGCGTCACGTTGCGGCGCAGCGGGCTGTTCAGCTCGTTCCACTTCATGATGTAGCGGAAATCGCCGATGCCCGAGGCCGCCAGCGTCTTGATCGGACCGGCCGAGATCGCGTTGCAGCGGATGCCAAGCTTGCCCAGATCCTCGGCGATGTATTTCACCGAGGCTTCCAGCGCGGCCTTGGCCACGCCCATCACGTTGTAATGCGGCATCACCTGCTCGGCGCCGTAATAGGTCAGCGTCAGAAGCGAGCCGCCCGCGGGCATCATCGCGGCCGCGCGGGCACAGACGGCGGTGAAGGAATAGACCGAAATGTCCATCGTCATGGTGAAGTTGCCGCGCGAAGTGTCGACATAGCGACCGCGCAACTCGTTCTTGTCGGAGAAGCCGATCGCATGAACGACGAAATCGAGCGTGCCCCAGGCGTCTTTCAGCCCGGCAAAGAGCGCATCCATGCTCTCTTCATTCGCCACGTCGCATTCGAACAGGAGCGGCTTGCCAAGGCTTTCGGCCAGCGGCTCGACGCGCTTTTTCAGCGCCTCGCCCTGATAGGAAAAGGCAAGCTCCGCGCCCGCATCGGCCAGCGCCTTGGCGATGCCCCAGGCGATCGACTTGTCATTGGCGAGACCCATGATCAGGCCCCGTTTTCCCGCCATCAGGCCCGTCGTCATTTCCGGATTCTCCCGCTTGCCTCTGGAAAGTGCGCCTTCCTTAGGCGAAGATTGCAAAGTCATCAAGGCGGGTTGACGTCAGGGCAACGGCGCCTTGGCGTCGCATGCGCAGCGGAAAGGGCAGGACATGAGCGACAGAACCGGCATCTTTGCGGGAGACGATCCCTTCGCGATCGCGCAGTCCTGGCTGAGCGAAGCCGAGAAAAGCGAGATCAACGATCCGAACGCGATCGCCCTTGCCACCGTCGATGCCGAGGGGCTCCCGAATGTGCGGATGGTGCTTTTGAAAGAGATCGAGGGGCAGGGGGCGGACTCGGGCGGGGCGTTCCTGTTTTACACCAATTACGGTTCTGCAAAGTCGGCCGAGATCGAGGCCGCAGGCAAGGCCGCTTTCGTGCTGCACTGGAAAAGCCTGCGTCGGCAGATCCGCGTGCGCGGGCTTGTGAGCCGCGAAGAGGGGCCGCAGGCGGATGCGTATTATGTCTCGCGCTCGCTCAAGTCGCGGCTCGGTGCCTGGGCCTCGCGGCAAAGCCAGCCGCTCGCCTCGCGCAGCGCGCTGATGGCCGAGGTGGCGAAAGTCACCGCGCAGCATGGCACCGCCCCCGCGCGTCCGCCGTTCTGGGGCGGCTTTCGCATCGTGCCGCTCGAGATCGAGTTCTGGGCGGACGGGGCTTTCCGGCTTCATGATCGCTTCCGCTGGCGGCGGTCGGAACCGGGGGCCGCGTGGGACATTTCCCGGCTCAATCCCTAGGTCTTGACGTCACGTAATCTATATATTTCGCGTATAATTCGAAGCAATTCACGCTTCGTCAACGGTATCCTGCCTAAAAAGACAAGCCAAATCAGCTTGAAACCGGTCGCAAACCTGTGACAACTGGGGGGAGGCGCATTGACGGACGTCCACAGTCCCGGCGCATCAGAAAAATGGACGGCAGCGGATGGTTGACGAAGCGGGCGCGGCGCGTGAAGTCGCGGGTCGAGTGAAGTGGTTCGACGCGGGCAAGGGGTTCGGGTTCATCCTCGATGGCGAGGGCGGTCCGGATATCCTTCTTCACGCCAATGTGCTGCGCAATTTCGGACAGAGTTCGGTCGCGGACAATGCGGGCATTCGCGTGCTGGTGCAGGCGACGCCGCGTGGCGCGCAGGCGATCGAGGTTCTGGAAATCTTGCCGCCCGAAAGCGACAATCGCCTCGCCCCGATCGAGGATCTGGGCGAAACCGACCCCGAGGTGATCGCGGCGCTGCCGCTGGAACCGGCGCGGGTGAAGTGGTTCGACAAGGGCAAGGGTTTTGGCTTTGCAAACGTCTTCGGCAGGCCCGAAGATGTCTTCATCCATGTCGAAGTGCTGCGCCGCTCGGGATTCGCCGATCTGGCGCCGGGAGAGGCGGTATGTCTGCGGGTGATCGAGGGGCGGCGCGGCCGGATGGCGGCGCAGGTCACAAGCTGGGAATCCGCGCTGCGCACGCGCTGATCCTTTCCGTCATTGCGGGTCTTTGCGGGCTGGCGGCCCCTGCGGCCGCCGCCGACTGTGACGTTGCCGGTTTCGAGGCCGCGCGCGAAGGGCAGGGCGCCGCCGTGCTCTGCATCGAGCGCCCCGAAGGTCCGCTGCGCCTGAGCGTCGAGATCGCCGATACCGAGGCCGAGCGCGAAAGCGGGCTGATGGGGCGCGATCATCTTGATCCGGGCAGCGGCATGATCTTCGTCTATCCGGGGCCGCGCACGGTCGCGTTCTGGATGCATGATACGCCCTTGCCCCTCGACATGCTTTTCATCGATGCGACGGGGCGCATCCTGACCATCCATCCCGATGCGCGCCCCTATGACGAGACGCCGATCTGGTCGGGCGGTCCGATCCAATATGTGCTCGAGATCGCGGGCGGGCAGGCGGCCGCGCTGGGGTTGGCGCCCGGACAGCGCGTCCTGCCGCTCGACTGAGGCATTTCCCCTTTTCAGCGCCCGCCGGTGTCGCTATTGAAGGCGCCATCGGGGCGTAGCGCAGCCTGGTAGCGCGTCTGTTTTGGGTACAGAAGGTCGTGAGTTCGAATCTCGCCGCCCCGACCATCGCACTCCGTGCGGAAATGCCGAAGACCGGGGCGAATCTGCCCGGTTCGGCGCCGGGGCGATAGCGTCCTCGCACGGGGGGGGCACCAGATATGGTAGGCCAAAAGTGGTCGATCGGGTGTGGTTCTACACCTTCCGGATACCATCCATAGCGAATCTGTCCATTAAGATTCCTTAAGAATTCCTTAAGGTTTTCTATCCGGTTGCGGGAAACCGTGTCGTTTTGTCCACACCCCGCCGAAAGGGCCCGGTCCGGGCGGATTTCGACGGAAGTTCTCCACAAGATATGGGGGGCTGTGGATTAGTTACGGATTCGTCACAACTGCGACGGGTAATCTGGCTGAAAGCAACGGAAATTCATGTGTCCCCGCGGCGATGCATGCCGCCGGGGGAATGTGGAAGAATCTGGGCGCATCTTGCCTGTGCCGCCGTCAACCCAAAAACACCCCCGCATTTGGTGAAAATTCCATTGACGATGCCGTGCTCACGCGGCAGGTTGTGGGCTGTCGGCGGGAAAGCCACCAGATATAGTGGTGGAGGCGAGCGCAGGACAGCCACTCACACCGGTCTACACCCCCGAATGGGTTCGACCTGGCCTCGGGCCTTCGGGCACCGGGCTGGCTGTCATTGCTGTCGCCCGAGCAGATGATGATTGCCAAAAAACGGCGATGGAGCGAGGGGCAGATGAAGATCGAGCGCAAGTTCACCACGGTGGAAGGCGGCGCCTACGGCGGGATGACGTTCACCACGACCACTTCGGAAATCCGCAATCCCGATGGGAAGGTGGTGTTCCGCAACGAGGCCGTCGAGGTCCCCGAGGGCTTCAGCCAGGTTGCGTCGGATGTGATCGCGCAGAAGTACTTCCGCAAGGCGGGCGTGCCCGCGGCGCTCAAGCGCGTCAAGGAAAAGGGCGTGCCCGAATTCCTGTGGCGCTCGGTCCCCGATACCGCTGCCCTTGAAAACCTGCCCGAAGATCAGCGCTTTGTCGGCGAAAGCTCGGCCAAGCAGGTGTTCGACCGGATGGCGGGCGCCTGGGCATATTGGGGCTGGAAGGGCGGCTATTTCACCACCGAAGACGACGCCCGCGCCTATTACGACGAAGTGCGCCACATGCTGGCCGCGCAGATGGCCGCGCCGAACTCGCCGCAATGGTTCAACACCGGCCTGCACTGGGCCTATGGCATTGATGGTCCGTCGCAAGGCCATTACTATGTCGACTACGCCACCGGCGCGCTGACGAAATCCGCCTCGGCTTACGAACACCCGCAGCCGCATGCCTGCTTCATCCAGTCCGTCCGCGACGATCTGGTGGGCGAGGGCGGGATCATGGACCTGTGGGTCCGCGAAGCGCGTCTGTTCAAATACGGCTCGGGCACCGGCACCAACTTTTCCAGCTTGCGCGCCGAGGGCGAGAAGCTTTCGGGCGGCGGCAAATCCTCGGGCCTGATGGGCTTCCTGAAGATCGGCGACCGCGCGGCGGGCGCGATCAAGTCGGGCGGCACCACGCGGCGCGCCGCGAAAATGGTGATCTGCGACATGGATCACCCCGACATCGAGGAATTCATCAACTGGAAGGTCATCGAAGAGCAGAAGGTCGCCTCGCTGGTGGCCGGCTCGAAGATGCACGAGCGCGAGCTCAACAAGATCTTCGAAGCGATCCGCGCCTTTGACGGCTCGGACGAGGGCCGCACCGATCCGGCCGTGAACACCGCGCTCAAGGCCGCGATCCGCTCGGCCAAGAAGGCGATGATCCCCGAGACCTACGTCAACCGCGTGCTGCAATATGCGCGTCAGGGCTTCAGCTCGATCGAATTCCCGACCTATGACACCGATTGGGACAGCGACGCCTATATCTCGGTGTCGGGTCAGAACTCGAACAACTCGGTCCGCGTGACGAACGCCTTCCTGAAGGCGGTGAAGGACGACGCGCCGTGGGAGCTGCTGCGCCGCACCGACGGCAAGGTGGCCAAGACCGTGAAGGCGCGCGAGCTGTGGGATCAGGTCGGCCACGCCGCCTGGGCCTGCGCCGATCCGGGCATCCAGTTCCATGACACCGTGAACGAGTGGCACACCTGCCCCGAGGACGGGCCGATCCGGGGCTCGAACCCGTGCTCGGAATACATGTTCCTGGATGACACCGCCTGCAACCTCGCCTCGCTGAACCTGCTCACCTTCTACAAGGGCGGTCAGTTCGACGCCGAGGCCTATGTCCACGCCTCGCGGCTCTGGACGGTGACGCTGGAAATCTCGGTGCTGATGGCGCAATTCCCCTCGAAGGAAATCGCGCAGCGCAGCTACGACTTCCGCACGCTGGGTCTGGGCTATGCCAATATCGGCGGCCTTCTGATGAACATGGGCCTTGGCTATGACAGCGACGAGGGCCGGGCGCTGTGCGGTGCGCTGACCGCGATCATGACCGGGATCGCCTATGCGACCTCGGCCGAGATGGCGGCGGAACTGGGCGCCTTCCCGGGCTATGCCCGCAACCGCGCGCACATGCTGCGGGTGATCCGTAACCACCGCACCGCCGCGCATGGCAAGGCCAAGGGCTATGAAGGGCTCGAGGTTCTGCCGGTGCCGCTCGATCTCGCCAACTGCCCGGACGAGCATCTGCTGCGTCTGGCCAAGA
Organism: Rhodobacter viridis; assembly: GCF_003217355.1. GTDB lineage: Bacteria > Pseudomonadota > Alphaproteobacteria > Rhodobacterales > Rhodobacteraceae > Rhodobacter > Rhodobacter viridis. Next base: position 110,386 of record NZ_QJTK01000001.1, read on the forward strand.
TGGCCTGGGACGAGGCGCTGCGTCTGGGCGAGGAACACGGCTTCCGCAACGCGCAGGTTTCGGTGATCGCGCCGACCGGCACCATCGGTCTTGTGATGGACTGCGACACCACCGGCATCGAGCCCGATTTCGCGCTGGTGAAGTTCAAGAAACTGGCCGGTGGCGGCTATTTCAAGATCATCAACCGCTCGGTCCCCGGCGCGCTGGAAACGCTGGGCTACGGCTCGGCGCAGATCGCCGAAATCATCGCCTATGCGGTCGGTCACGGTTCGCTTGGCAATTGCCCCGGCATCAACCACACCGCGCTGATCGGCCACGGCTTCGGCCCGCGCGAGATCGAAAAGATCGAGGCCGCGCTTCCGAGCGCCTTCGACATCCGCTTCGTCTTCAACCAGTGGACGCTGGGCGAGGAATTCTGCACCAAGACGCTCGGCATCCCGGCCGAGAAGCTGGCCGATCCGACCTTCGACCTGCTGCGTCACCTCGGCTTCACCAAGGCGCAGATCGATGCGGCGAACGACCATGTTTGCGGCACGATGACGCTCGAAGGGGCGCCGTTCCTCAAGCCCGAGCATTACGTGGTCTTCGACTGCGCCAATACCTGCGGCAAGAAGGGCAAGCGCTACCTGTCGGTCGACAGCCACATCCGCATGATGGCGGCGGCGCAGAGCTTCATCTCGGGCGCGATCTCGAAGACGATCAACATGGCGAACACCGCCACGATCGAAGATGTGAAAGCGGCTTACGAGTTGAGCTGGTCGCTCGGCATCAAGGCGAATGCGCTTTACCGCGACGGCTCGAAGCTCAGCCAACCGCTCGCCTCCGCGCTGGTCGAGGATGACGAGGAGGCCGAGGAAATCCTCGCCACCGGCTCGCAGCAGGAAAAAGCCACGGTTCTGGCAGAGAAGATCGTCGAAAAGATCGTCGTCAAGGAAATCGTGCGCTCGCATCGCGAGAAGCTGCCCGATCGCCGCAAGGGTTACACACAAAAAGCCGTTGTCGGGGGCCACAAGGTCTATCTGCGCACCGGCGAATATGGTGACGGCTCGCTTGGCGAGATCTTCATCGACATGCACAAGGAAGGTGCGGGCTTCCGCGCGATGATGAACAACTTCGCCATCGCGGTCTCGGTCGGTCTGCAATACGGCGTGCCGCTGGAGGAATTCGTCGACGCCTTCACCTTCACCAAGTTCGAACCCGCGGGCATGGTGCAGGGCAATGACAGCATCAAGAACGCGACCTCGATCCTGGACTATGTCTTCCGCGAACTGGCGGTCAGCTACCTCGACCGCACCGATCTGGCGCATATCAAGCCGCAGGGCACGATGTTCGACGATCTCGGCGGTGGCCAGAACGAGGGCAAGCGCAATGTCGAGCCGGTGAGCGAAAGCGCCGCCTCGAAATCGCTCGAGGTGCTGCGTCAGATCTCCTCGACCGGCTATCTGCGCAAGCGTCTGCCGCAGGAACTGGTCGTGCTGCGCGGTGGCGCCTCGCAGATGGACCCGATGGCGGCGCTGAACACGCTCGTGCCCGAAACCGCTGCCGTGGCGGTGGGGGCGGTGGCCTCGACCTCGATCTCTTCGGGCGTCCTGGGGGGCGTGGTGTCGATGGACGCGCGCGCCAAGGCGAAGATGCAGGGCTACGAGGGCGAGGCCTGCGGCGAATGCGGCAACTACACGCTGGTGCGCAACGGCACCTGCATGAAGTGCAACACCTGCGGCGGCACCAGCGGCTGCAGCTGAGTTGAGCTCTGAACTCCGCCCCGCAAGGGGCGGAGAGAACACGAAAATTCCCGTAGTCGAACGGACCGGACCGCCATGCATCTGATCATCGCCACCGAAAGCTTCTCCGACGTGCCCCTGCGCCGCATCCCCGGCGGTTACGAGGCCGTGCTGGCGGGCGAGACCCTCAAGCGCCTGATCGACGCCAGCTTTCAGGGCGCCTCGATCGAGGTTCTGGGCGGCGATCTCAACGCGCATGGCTTCGATGTGACCGACATCCGCATGCGCGGCGCGACGACGACGGTGACGCTGATGAGTTCGGGCGCGAAAGCGCTGCACTGAGATCCGGGGCAGGTGCGCTTGCCCCAGACGTCGAGAAGGCCCAGGCGAAACCAAAACCTCGGGCACCAAAGATGAGCCTGATCGACGAACCTGGCCCCTGTCCGCAAGGACGGGGGCCCTTTCGTTTTCGCCTCCTGCCGCTGCCCCCCGCTTCTCCGCGCAAGATCGAAACAGCGCTTGGCGCGCGGGGCGGGGAGGCGTTAGGCTTGGTCCTCACCGCGCGGGCGAGACAGAACGAGGGCGTGGCAGCGGAACAGGGGGGGCACGATGCGACGGGCAGGGCAGATCGGGGGCATGATGGCGGCGCTGCTGGCGTTTGGCGCAGGGGCGGCCGAGGCCGAGATATTGCTGGGCTTCGAGCGCTTCACCTCGAACGTGCCGCCGCAACAGGGCGACATGGCGCAGGTGATGACCGAGAGCGTTCTGGCCGATGTTCTGGCCGCGATGGAGCAGGCCACCTGTCCGATGCGCATGGTCGAAACCCTGCGCCTCGCCGATCTCGAGGCCGAGCGCGCGCTGCAAGCAAGCCCCCTTGTAGACCCGGCCTCGCGGGTGGGCGGAACGCCGCATCAGCCCAATGTGATGGTGCGCGGGCGGGTGATCGACAGCGGCACCAGCACGGTCTGGCGGATCGAGGCGGTGCGCAGCGATACCGGCGCGGTGCTGGCCACCCATCAGGGCGGGACCGCGAACGACACGATCTTTGACGCCACAGAAAAGATTGCCGCTGCGCTGGTCGCCGATCTGTGCCCGAAACCGCCCAGCCCCGCCTATCACGTCAGTTGCGGCGGCGGCGATCCGGTCGAGCAGGACGTCTGCGACATCGCCCAGCCCTTCGTGCTGGAAGGGGCCCTGTTCGGCGTCGGGTTCAGCGGCGGCATGGCGGGCACCACCCGGTTCGTGCGCACCCCCGCCCTCGCCGGTCTGAACTGGAGCGGCGAGGGCAGCTACACCGTCACCCTGCCAGAGGGGCCGGGCAAGCCGGGCAGCCTGACGATCACCGCAGGCGGCACCACCACCGCCGGGGGGCTGTCGCGCACCACCTCGGGTCAGGATATCTGCGCGCTGACCCCGATCCCCGCCTGCCCCTGAGCGCCGCGCGCCCCGCGCAAAGTTGTCGGACGCGGCAGAGTTTGTGCAAACTGCCCTGCTTTGCCGCGGACCTGGGCGCCCGGAACACCGAAAAGCGCAAGGAAACGAGGGCTTTTTCCCAAGACAAGGCCAGACGCTCCCGTCGGGATGACCGCAAGGACGCAGACCCCGTGCACCTGATCATTGCCACCGACGCTTTCGAAAACCTGCCCTGCGCCGCATCCCCGGCGGCTACGAGGCGGTTCTGGCGGGCAAGGCGCTCAAACGCCTGATCGATGCGACCTTCGAGGGCCCTCGATCGAGGTTCTGGGCGGCGATCTGGCGCGGCATGGGCTGGCTGTGACCGACATCCGCATGGGCGGCGCCACCACGACCATCACGCTGATGAGCTCGGGCGCGAAAGCGCTGCACCGAGATCCGGGGCAGGAGTCTTGCCCCAGACGTCGAGACGGCCCGGGCGAAACCAAACCTCGGGCACCAAAGATGAGCCTGATCGACGTGCCCGGCCCTGACCGGGCGTTCGAGCCTCCCTCCATCGGACGCCGAAGCGGTCACTCGATCCGCTTCCAGCGCCGGCGCAAGGCCGCCCATCTCGCCGGTGCCGGGCGTGATGTCGCACTGGACTCTTGCCGAGTCGATGAGCCTGGCACGCAAGATGTGCGGGGGCGCCCTAACGGCGGCGGAACATCACCACATTGCCCAACAGCGCGAGACCTGCACCGAGGATCGAGAGGGGCGTCCAATGGTAGCCCTCGAACAGCGTCGAGGCGGTCAGCGCCACGATCGGGAAGAGCACTGTCGCATAGCCTGCCCGCGCCGAGCCGATGCGGGCGACGAGCGAGAGGTAAGCGGTAAAGCCCACGATCGAGCCGATCACCGCCAGATAGGCGAGCGCGACCCAATAGCCGGGCGCCTGCGGCAAAGTCAGCTTCTCGCCGGTGGCGGTGACGATCCCGAGCAAAAACACCGCGCCGATCCCCATGCCCCAGGCGTTCGCGGTGACGGGGGTCACGCCGCGCGCGGTGTTGGCGCGCGAGGCCATGTTGCCCCAGGAGAAGAACGCGGTGCCCAAGGCGGCCCAGCCGATGCCGCGCAGCGCGTCGGGGTTCAGCGTCACGGCGAGGTCGTGCCAGAACAGCAAGCCCACGCCGGTTGCCCCCAGGCCTCCGGCCAGAAGCGTCTGGCGGCTGATCGGCTCGCCAAAGAAAAGCCGTGCGTTCAGCGCGTTGAAGATCGAGGCGAGCGAAAAGATCACCGAAACAAGGCCCGAGGGGATCAGCGCTGTCGCCGAATAAAGCCCGACGAAGTTGCAGCAAAACAGGCAAGCCGCCTGAACGAAGACGAAGCGCCAGACGGCGGGGCGTTGCAACCGCCCCATCAGTGCCAGCCCGGCCAGCATCACCACGCCCGCCAGCGCGAAGCGGTAGAAGATCGATACCACCACCGGGGCAAGGCCCACCTGCGCGGCAATGGCGATCCAGGTCGTGCCCCAGATCAGGACGGTGGCGAGAAAGAGGGTGGATGTGGGCATGGGCGTCTCCTTGCGGGGCAGATACACCGAAACCCCGACGCGCCATTGCACGATCTTGCGCCGAAATCGCCCGCGCCCTTTGCGGCCCGGCGCGCGGCGCGGTAGGGTGGCGCATGACCCGCACCATCCGCGATACGCTTGAAACCTCTGCCAGCGCGCGCGCCACCGCTGCGCTCAGCCTTGGTGCGGCGGGCTCGGTGGCGATCTGGGAAAACCGCGATGACCGCGTGTGTTACGGCGGCCACAGCGGCCATGTCTTCAGCCTTTACCTGCAGGGCGGCACCGGCACGCGGCGCACCGATGGGCGCTTCGGACATGGTCGGCCGGGGGCGGTCTGTATCCTGCCCGAGGGGCAAGGGTCGGATTGGGAAATCACCACGCCCTTCCGCTTCGTGCATCTGTACCAAAGCGACGCCCGGCTGCGCGCCGATTTCGCCCGGATCCATGACTGCGACGCGCGACGGCTCGATCTGCCGGAGCTGACCTTTGCCGAGCGCCTCGAGATTGCGACCCCGCTGGCGCGGCTGGCGCAGGCGGCGCAATGGGCCGACCTGCTCGGGGCCGAAGCCGCGCGGGCCGATCTGATCGGTGCCCTTGGGAACCGACCGGTGACGCTGAAAGGCGGGCTTGCGCCGCATCTTCTGCGCCGGATCGACGACTGGATCGCGGCGCATCTCGACGCTCCGATCCGGCTTGGTGATCTGGCGGACGTCACCGGCCTTTCAGAATTCCACCTGCACCGGATGTTTCGCACCGCGCGGGGGGTGACGCTGCAGGCGTGGGTTCTTGCGGCCCGGATCGCGCAGGCGAAGCGCTGTCTTGCCACCGACACCCCGCTGATCGAGATCGCCCTTGGCTGCGGGTTTTCCAGCCAGAGCCATTTCACCCGCGCCTTCAGGTCAGAGACCGGGCTGACCCCGCAGGTCTGGCGCGAGGTTACACGCGGCCCGCAGCGCGCCGCCCGGCCGTCATCCGGCGTCCGTCGCGCAGGTTCAGTCCCAACAGTCCCAGGTTGACCGCCCCCGCAATCAGCTCGATCGCCTGCACCAGTGTGAAACCCGGCCCGAACTCCCCGGACCGCGCCCGAGCGGCAAGGAAAAACGCCGAGGGCACCAGAACCAGAAGCCCGTTGGCGGCGATGATCGGCATGCGCTTGCGTTTGACCCCGATCACCCCGCCCTTGGCGCCGCGTGCCAGCGCAAATCCGCTGGCGCCGGTGGCGGCGAGCGCCGGGATCAGGATCAGAAATCCCCACAGAACCGCCGTCTTGACCGTGGCGATGGTGGTTGGGGAGCCGAAGAGTTCGGAAAGCACGGTGGCGCTCCAGAAGCTGGCGATGGTGGCCAGCGCCACAAGGCCGGCAATCGGGTGAAGGGACTTGGTCATCGGGAACTCCTTGGCTTGAAGGCAGCGCGGGGCTGCGGTATCGTCAACAAGAACTCCAATTGACATCATGTTGTCAAAACGAAAGACTGTTGACGAATGCACACAGAGTTGCGCAGCCCGGCAGGCGAGGCCCTGACCGCGCTGGTGCTGGAGCTTTTCCGGGTGAACAACCTGATCCTAGGCTGGGGGGATCGGCTGGTGGCGCCCCTGGGCCTGACCTCGGCGCGCTGGCAGGTGTTGGGCGCGGTGGGGACGGCCGATCGCCCGCAGCCGGTTGCCTGGCTCGCCCGCGATCTGGGCGCCAGTCGGCAGAATGTGCAGCGCATCGTCAACGATCTGGCGCAGGCGGGGCTGGTGGAGTTTGCCCCCAACCCGCATCACAAGCGCGCCCAGCTGGTGGTGCTGACCGAGGCGGGGGCGGCGGCCTCTGCGGCGGCGCTGGCGCTTTATGATCCGCGGTCGAACGTGCTCGCCGCGGGGATCGCGGCCGAGGATCTCGCGGCGGCGCGTCGGGTTCTGGCGGTGCTGCGGGCGCGGCTGGACGCGGAAGGGACCCAGCCTTGAGGGGCGCGCGACCGGCGTTGCCTCCGGTCGCGCGGTTTGACTTCTGCTCGGGTCACTCCCCCCGCAGCCGGGCCTTGTCGCGTCCGGCCTTGCGGGTCAGACGGCCAAAGGCGCGGTCGCGGGCATGAGCCTCGGCCAGGGTTTCCGAATTGATCCGGTCCTCGCGGCGCAGTTTTTGCCAGCGCGCCAGCCGCGCCGGATCGACGGCGCCCGCCGCAATCGCCGCCTGCACGGCGCAGCCGGGCTCAGTTTGATGCGTGCAGTCGTGAAAGCGGCATTCCCCGGCCAGCGCATCGAGGTCGTCGAAGGTCGCGGCAATGCCCGCCTCGGCCCCGCTGAGGCGCAATTCACGCATCCCGGGCGTGTCGATCAGCCAGCCGCCCGCCGAAAGCGGGCGCAGATGCCGCCCCGTGGTGGTGTGCCGCCCCTTGGCATCATCGGCGCGGATCGGCGCGGTGGCCTGCACCTCGCCGGTCAAAGCATTGGCAAGGGTGGTTTTTCCGACGCCGGAGGAGCCAAGGAGCGCTACCGTCTGCCCCGCCCGCGCCCAATCGGCAAGCCGCTCTCCGGGGGCACGGGCGTCAAGCGTCACCACCGCCACACGGCGATCGATCGCCTCGGCCCGGGCCTGCCAAGCCTCTGGATCGGGGCTCTCGTCGGCCTTGGTCAGCACGATCACCGGAGTGACCTCGGCCGACCGCGCCAGCGCCAGATAGCGCTCGATCCGGGCCGGGTTGAAATCGGCGTTGCAGGAGGTGACGAGGAAAAGCGTGTCGACATTGGCGGCGATCAGTTGCCGCTCGGCCCCGGTGCCGGCGGCGCGGCGGGCAAGGGTGGAGCGGCGTTCGAGCAGGCGGATCAGCCGCGTGCCATCGCACAGCGCCCAGTCGCCCACGGCGATTTCGGCGGTGGAAAGCCCCGGCGGCGGCAGAAGCGAGAGCGGCCCGGTGGCGGCAAGCGCCTCGATCCGGCTGCGATGCACCGCCGCGACGCGGCAGGGGGTGAGGGTGGAGAGGTCGTCAAGCGTGAGTTGACGCAGAAAGTCAGGCGCCCAGCCGAGTGCGGCGAGCGGGAGAGTGTCGGTCATGATGATCCTCGCGGGACACTGAAAGACAGGCGCGAAAGCGCCGATGACGTTCAGGGGGACGAGGCGGAAGCGGAAACCCGCTCAGATAGCCCCGGCCCGGAGGCGCGCAAGATCCGACAAAAACCCCTCCTGTGTTGCGACCCCTTCTTGTACGCCCCTTTGCCCGAGTCGGCCAGCGGTGAGGCTGCGCGAGATGCCGCGCCGTGACCTTCCCGGCACGGCGCGAGCCTCAGTCGTTGCGATCTCCGGGGAAGGCGCGCAGCCCCGGGAAGGGCGGCAGCCAGCTTTCGCGGCGGATCGTCCAGAGCTCGTAGCTCGGGCGGAACTGGTCGGGGGCGTCCAATGCGCCGAGGTTGACCTCGATCTCGGCGCCGCTGATGCCAAAGACCGAAGAGCCGCAGACCGGGCAGAAGTGGCGGCCCTGAAAGTCGGAGGTTTGTCCGGACACGACCACCGCGGTGGCGAGAAACACCGCCGAGGCGTGAAAGAGCGTGCCGTGATGCTTGCGGCAGTCAAGACAATGGCACAGGCCGACCCGCAATGGCGGCCCGCTGGCCACCATCCGCACCGCCCCGCACAGGCAGCCTCCCTCAACGCGTTTCATCCCCGGCCCTCCGCTGTTTCGCCCAGCTTCGCGGCTTTTTGGCCATCGGTCAGCCCCCCGCGTGCGCTCAGCGGCCGTAAAACCGCCGCCGCGCCTCGGCTTCGATGTCAAGGCGCAGCTGCAGATCGGCCAGAACCTTGGCCTCGCGGCGGCGGTCGTCCTCGGTCCTCGCCGCGCGCAGCCGTTCGGTTTGCGCCTCGACCGCCTTGCGCAACTCGATCTCGCGCGGCAGGGCCCCCGCCTCGGCCATGATGCGAAAGCCGACGGCATCGGAGCTGCCCGCGTCATTCTCCATGTTGAGCGGTTTGCCCGCGCCGCGCAGGTTCTCGAACTGCCCCTCGGCCTGCGCCTTCAGGATCTGCCGCTCGGCCATGTCGGAAAACTTCATCACATTCCTCCCTTGGGTCGGGCCTGCAGCCCGCGTTCGATTTCGGTGAAGACCGGCCAGAACTGCGCCAGCCCTCCGGGGCCGCGCGGCCCAAAGGCGGTGAGCGCCCCGGTGATCATCAACGCCGTCGGCAGTGGCGCGAGATTGGCGCGGAAGCTGCCTTGGGCCCGGCCAAGCGTCAGGATCTCGACGTAGCGGGCACACCAGTTGCGGGTGAAATCCTCGATCAGTGCGCCGATCGCGGGCTCGGAGGGGGCGATCTGCGTGAGTTGCGCGAAACAGGCGGCCAGTTCGGGGCGGTCACGCAGACTGTCGTGATAGGCCTGCACCTCGGCGCGCAGCTGATCTGGCGCGGGGCGGTCGGGGTCGGGCAGGGGGGGCAGCAGCGCCTCAAAGGCCGTGCGCACCGTCTCGGCCACCAGCCGCAGCATGTCGGATTTCGTCGCGACATGGAAATGCAGCGTCGAGATGTTGATGCCCACGCGCGCGGCCACATCGCGGGTGCGCAGCGCGGCGGCGCCTTTTTCGAGGATCACTGCGATGGCCGCCGCCGCGATCATCTCGCGCCGCGTCTCGTGCCGCAGATAATGTTGGGGGGGAGAGTGCTCTTCCATGAATCAATCATATGATTGGTTAGTGGATATTGCAAGACCGGCGCCCGCGCCACACGGCGTTGATGCAGCACTCTGACTATCGAGGATTCACATTTTGAATCCATGTGGTTAGACGGTCTTCGTGAACAAGCCATCCTCCGCTCGCCATCGCACGACGAACTGGTCCAGCCAATGCGCCATTCAGAGGCGCTCGACGACATGGGGCTGAGCGAGGCCGACCGCCGCGCCGAATGCCGGCTGTGGTTCTGGCAGGGCAGGGATCGGTGAGGCCCGCGCGGCCGGATCGGGTGCGATCTCGGTTTCCCGCGCTTCGCCACCCTGTCGAAAGAGCTTGCCATTCACCCGAATGCACTTCGGAAGCGCCTTGATGCAGAGGGCATTGAGCCTGGCGTGATCCGATCCGCCTACAGGCACGGCTGTATCGGCGCGCAGATATTGACTCACTTTGAGGATTGCTCGCGCCCCGTGTGCTCAGAGATTGCGGGGCAGAGGCGAGGCGGTTTCCGTGCCAGCCTTCATGTGTGACGGAAACGCAATCTGACGGAACTACGGACCTGATTTTACGGAGCGATGGCCAGGATTCCACGAAACTTTCCCTCTGATTTCCTGCCCGCTGCGCTTTTGCCCCTAGGAATATCAGAGGTTTACGGGTGAATTTGCGCCAGCTTTGCGTCGTCTTTAACCCCGCACGGGGCGGAGAAAACAGAAAAATTCCCGTAGTCGAACGGACCGGACCGCCATGCACCTGATCGACGAACCTGGCCCCTGTCCGCAAGGACGGGGGCCTTTTCCTGCGGTGGGCCGTGCCGTGCGAAGGGGGCATCGGACCTGCTGTCGATGGCAAGTCCGCCGCGGCGGCCATCTTGCCCCCGCAACGGGCAGATCGGCGTCCGCGGCCCCGAGCGCCCATCCGATCTGCGCTCCGCGCTTCGCACAGTCTCGCGCCAAACACCGCGGGGTTGTTTTTTTCTTGCCGGATATTCCGTTTTGGATAGGCTCGTCTTGGTTTCCTGACGAGTGTTCCCGATCACGATGCTTTCCCAAGACGCACGCACCGGTCGTCTTTCCACCGTTTTGGGCAAGGACGTCCTTGTCCTGCAGCGCTTTTCGGGCATCGAAAAACTCAACGATCTCTTTGACTTCACTGTCGAATGCCTTGCCGCAAGCGCCGAGATCGACTTTGATCAGCTGATTGGCACCCATGCCACGGTGACGCTGGAAACCGCCGCAGGCGAGCGGTACTTCGACGGCATCGTCACCGAGGCGCGCTGGCTCGGCGCGGGCGAGAACGGGTTGCGCTATTCCCTGCGCCTGAACCTTGGTTCTTCCTCGCCTCGCTGCGCCGCAACCAACGGATTTTCCATGACAAAACCGTTGTGCAGATCGTCTCCGAGGTGCTCTCGGATCACGCCGACGCCGGGCGGTTCGAGGGGACGCTGTCGCATGACGACCCGACCCTTGAATACACCGTGCAGTTTCGCGAAAGCGACATGGATTTTGTCCGCCGGATGCTGGAGCGGCACGGGATTTCCTATCGCTTTCAGCATGATATGTGGACGCACACGATGGTGCTTTCCGACATGGTGGAAAGCCACCCCTCGATCGGCACGCGGCCCTATCACCCGGCCGAGGGGCATCATCAGCAGGAGATCGAGCATTTCCAAAGCTGGCAGCCGGCGCGGCGGATCGGCACCGGCGCGGTCCGGCTGACCGATTGCAACTTCAAGAAACCGAACGCGGCGATGGCGGTCGAGGCACTGGGCGACGCCGCCTATCCGCATGGAAAGATTGAGAGTTTCGACTGGCCGGGCGATTGCCTCGAGCAGGGCCGGGGCAAGGTCGTGGCGCGTCTGCACACAGGGTCCGAACGCGGGCAGGACCGCCGTTTCGCCGCCGAGGGCGATATCCCGGGTCTTGCCGCAGGCACCCGGGTGACGCTCTCGGGCGATGCGGTTCCGGGGCGGGGCGAGGCGTTTCTGTGCCGCGTCGCCGAGCACAGGGTCAGTTCCGACAGCTACGGCACGGGCACCGCGGCCGAGGATTTCGCCTATGCCGGGCGCCATATCCTGATGCCCTCCACAGCGCCGATGGTGCCCGAACGCAAGACCCAACGCGCCGATGTCTGCGGGCCGCAGACCGCGAAAGTGGTTGGCGAGGGCGAAATCGATTGCGACGAATACGGCCGCATTCTGGTGCAATTTCATTGGGATACGATGGCCGCGCGATCGATGCGCTGCCACGTCAGCCAGAACTGGGCGGGGGCGGGCTGGGGCGGCATGGTGATCCCGCGGATCGGCATGGAGGTTGTGGTCGACTTCCTCGACGGCGATCCGGATCAGCCGCGCGTCACGGGGGGCGTGTTCAACGGGGCCAATCCGCTGCCCTATGACCTGCCCGCCCACAAGACCCGTTCGACCTTTCGCACCAACACCCATCAGGGCCGGGGTTTCAACGAGCTGCGCTTCGAGGACAAGGCGGGTGCGGAGGAGATTTTCGTTCACGGACAAAAGGATATGAACGTCGAGAACCTCAATGACCGGTCAGAGCGCATCGGCAGAGACCAGTCGGAACAGGTCGGCAACGACAAGTCGATCGAGGTCGGTGGCGATCATGACGAGGTGATCTCGGGCAACATGTCGATCGCGGTGGGGCAAAACCCGCTTTCGGACCTGCTGATGGCGAAGACGAAGCTGCTCTTTGACGGGGTCGGCAAGATGATGGGGAAGCTGAAGATCCCCGACCCGTTCAACTTCGGCAAGGGCAATTATCAGCTTTTCGTCGAGAAGAACCGCTCCGAGGTGGTCGGCGTCGGCAGTTCCGAAATCGTCGGCGCCGCGAAGTCGATCGTCGTCGGGCACACGTTTCAGACCACGGTCGGCAAGGCCCGGAGCCTGATCTTGCGCGGGCGGGCGGATGTGGATGTGGGGCAGGTGATGAACATCCGGGTGGGCGATCAGCTGACGATCAAGGTCGGCGAAAACGCCATTCTGACGATGTCGAAGGAGGGCAACATCGTGATCAAGGGCAAGTCGATCATGCTCAAGGCCGACAAGATTTCGCAAGACTGAGGGGCGCGCGGGATGGGCGGGCGGGACAGCGGGCAGGCGGCGAGCACCGTGACGGGGATCCTCTGGACAAGGTCCGAGGGGACGCAGCCCGTTCTCGACATGCTCAAGACCGACCTGTCCACCTTTGATCGCTATCCCTGGTGTCCGGCGCCGAAGCGCCCTGGGCCGATGCTGATCGGGCTGGGGATGCCCCGACTGACGCCCACGCCGCCGCCCGTGGCTGGAGCGCCCTCGCCGCATGGTCCCGACGTGAAGGCCGCGCAAGACTTTGCCGTCGCCTCGCCCGTCAATGCGGTTGTTCCGGCGGCCTCCGCCCCGAAGGACACCGCGAAACCTGCGGAAAGCCCGCTGAAGCTTGGACAGGTCGGCCGGTCCTATGACGAGGCGGGGAAAAGCGTCGCGGCGCAGCGCGGGGTGCGGGAATATCTGGCCTCGGGCTACACCCGTCGCAACCCCGACGGCACCCGCGCCATCGACAAGGACTGGACGGGCAAGTGGAAGCCGATCGATGTTCAGCTGGCCGAAAAGACCTGGGGCAAGTCCGAGGACGTTGCCGCCTTCAAGGATGGTTTCGGCTCGGCGGGGGCCAGCTTTGCCTCGGGGAATTCTGGCATCGGCAAGGTGGAAGGCGCTGCCACTTCGGCGTTTTCGATCACCAAGGGAGGGGTGACCCTTTCCCCGATCTCGGCAAAAGGCGCGGCCGCGGTCGCACAGGGGCATGTCGATCTGAACAAGGACGGGCTGGTCTCGGCCAGCGGCGATGCTGCCTTCCTGAAAGCTGCGGGCAGTGCCGAGGCCGTCGCCATCCTCACCCCCGGGAAGCGACCTTGAAGGGCAAGCTCGGTGCTTCGGTCAATGTCGTGGAAGTGAAGGCGGGCGGCGAGCTGTGCCTGACGCCGATGCGGGCGGTCGATGCCTACAACCGGTTTTACAACTGGGCGTTCGACGGCCATGGCGCGATGCTCGACCAGACGTGGGACATCGGCCTTTGTCTCGGGGGCGAGGCCTCGGGCGCGGTGGGCGCGCAGGCCGAGGGCAAGCGATTGCGCTTGCAGCGATCCTGGCGGGCGGTTTCCCGGGGGCTCGGGCCGTGGCTGAGCCGAACTGGGACACCCATCTGCCGCTGCGCCCTGTCGCGCAGCCCTCCGAGACGCGGCAGAGCTTTGCCTGCCCGGCAAGGACTGCGGGCGATCAGCTGCGCCTCGCGCTGAGCGCGCCCGGCAACATGCTTTGGTTCGTCGACGAGACCGACGCCCAAACCCCCGGCGAGCCGATGGCAAGTCGCGCGGTGCCCTCGCTTGGGCGGATCGCCTAGGCCTATGTGCCCGAGGACCGCGATCGGCTGGAACTGGATCTTTATTGTGGCGAGATCGCCCCCGATCTGATTGCGCGCGGCTTCGATTACGCTCGCGAGATGGCGCAGGTCTGGGGGCTTTTCCCGGTCTTCGGGCAGAGCCGCGGGATCGACCGGGGCGAGGTTCTGGCGCCAACGGTCGCGCGTGGCTCCGAACGGCTGGTGCGGATCGGCGCCTGGCGCTTTGGCACCCGTCTGGTGGTGCTGCGCGCCGATTATGCAAAGGATCACGCGACCTGGGCAGAGCCGATGCTTGCGGGGATCTTCGGCACGCTTGCCGCGCAGGATGTCGCGGCGGACCCGGTCAGGACGGCGCTGGCCTCATGGCCGCTGGCGACCGACGGCACGGCATTGAGTGGGGACTTGCCCAAGAATTGGCAGCTGCACTCGGCCGATGCCGCGCCCGGGGCCGCGGCGGCGATCCGGCTTTTCACCGACCGCAACGACCCTGACGGCAACAGCGCGGTGACGGTGGTCTGGCGCCGGACCGATCCCGTGGAGGCGTAAAGGCTGCGCAAGGCGTTGGCGACGGCCGACGATGCCTTTGCCCGCAAGATCGCCGCCGATGTGGTCGATATCGAACTGTCGAACCTGCTCGCGCCCGACACGCCCTGGCGGCTGGAGGGGGGCGTTGCGATCCTGCCCGCCCCCGAGGACAAGGTCGGCTTGGCCACGCAGATCTTTTCCGACCGGATCACGCTCGGCGAGGGCGCCCCCACGATCGCCGCCACGACGACGGTGATTGCGGGCGTGGATCAGATGGTGGTCCTTGGCGTGCTTGCCGCAGACCCGGTCACTGACCTGAGCCGCGCGCGCTTCCTGCATGCCGATTGCGTCGTCGAGACGATCAAGGTTGCGCTGCGGCGTCAGCCCGCCTTCGCGACGCAATGACCCGGTCGGGCCGAGGAGAAAGGACAGTCGATGCGTGAATTGCAGGAGGCCGATTTTTCCGAGCCCGCCGCGGCCGGGTTGACCGCCCCGAGATTGCGCAGCTTCGGGCGCCGTTGCAGGTGGTGCGGGATGATCCGCACGAGCGCGCCTTTGTCGTCGAGACCGGCGCCGCCCGGCTGACGGTGCGCGCCGATGGCACGGTGCGCATCGACGCGGCAAAGATCGTGCAGGTGGCCGAGGGCACGACCACGGTCTTTGCCGATGGCGGGAACAGTTGCGCCAATCGCGGCTCCGAGGTCTCGACATCGATCGGCGACGAACCGGGCTCTGGCGGCGGGGTGAAATCGGGCACCAACAGGGACCGCGCGACCTGGCTCAGCTGGTCGGCCGATGTGTTTCTCGGGGGCCAACCGGCCTGTCGGCTGTCCGACAAGATGCTGTTGAACAACGGCAATACCGCCGCGCTGGGTGGCTTGAACCAGCAATGTCTGAGCGTCGACGAGATCAAGGACAAGCTGTGCGATTCCGCCTGTGCCTGCAAGACCGTGACGCTGAAACAGAAATGCGTCGCCGAGAAGATCGAGAAGGACAATTACGACGGCCAATATCCCAAGCAGGATGCGCAGATCTGGCGCGAGGTCTCGTTTCGCAAGAATGGCGATGGCGGCTTCTCGATGATCATGAGCCAGGGCGGCAAAGGCTCGGTGCCGACGAGCAACCCGATGACCCCCGGCGGCGGGATCCGGCCCGATTGCATCCTGCGCGACGGCTCCGGCACTGTCACCCGGCTTGTCGAGATGAAATGCCCCCGCGACACATTGCGCCCGACGCAGGCCCTGACGCGGGGCTCGCCCTACAATCGTGCGGCACAGGGTCTGGGGACGGATTGCGATCTGTTGGATGTCACGGAATGCGGCTGCTGGGATGATCCGCCCCCGGGCGCGCTGGTTCCGGTGACGGTGCCAAGCCCGCAGAAGGAACCGGCGACAGACTGGGGCAAGGTCGCCAAATACACCGCTGTCACGGCGGGCGCGGGCCTTGCCATTTTCGCCTGCTGGGCCAGCGGCGTGTGCGAAGCGGCGGCAGCCGCTGCCGGGGCCGCCGCCGCCGGAACTGCCGCCGTGACCCTTGTCACGCAATGAGACTCGGGGGGAATAGGACATGGAACAGGATCTGAAAAAGCTCGACGAGTTGATTATTCTGGACACAAAGCGGCAGCGTTGGCGAGTCTTGCGCTTCGCCTTCCAGGTGTTGCTCAGCTATCCCGACGGGCGCGCGCCCGCGATGCGCGAGGCGCTGGTCGATGTCGCGGGCCGCTACTGGAAGGATACGCGCCCGGCCACGAATGCCTTCCTGCGCGCGGGGGCCAACCGCTATTCTCCGATCCGCGATGCCTCTTTCCTTGACTGTTACCGCAAGCGCCTCGCCCCGGAAGAGATCGATGGCGATGATGAATGGATCACCCTCATCGATGGCGCCGATGGCAAACCCCCGGCGCAACACCAGTTTTCCGGCCATATCGGGATGGCGATGGAGGGCCCGGGGCGGCCGGAGTACAAACGCTCCACCCTCGAGGTCTGCTGGCCGGTGGCGCGCTGCGTCGATCATGCCGACACGCTGATCGCGCTGATCCTCGAGTGGTGCAACCGGCTGCATCCCGAGCAGGGCACCGCCGGCATCGCGCCCATTTCCGAGCGCGGCATGCTGCCGATGCGGACCGAAGAATACACCCCGTTTCTCAAGCGGTTCCCCGGTCTGGATTTCAGCTGGCCGGGCTACGAGGCGCCCTTGTGGGGCGGTATCCGCACGGTGAACTTGCTGACCATCCTCGGGCAGGGCTATGTCGATGCGCTGGGCGGCCGGGAGGCGCTGGCGGGGATGCTGGATCCGCAGATCACGCTTCATGACTACGATGGCGGCGTGCTCTTGCGCGCGGGCGCGCTGCCCGAGATGGGGGCGGATGCGCCAATTTCCGCTATTGGCGCGCGTGCTCTTGCGCGCGGGCGCGCTGCCCGAGATGGGCGATGTGAACCACGGTCTGTGGCCCGAATGGTACCGCCATGTCGATGCGATCCTCCGGCCGCTGCGCTTCATGGACTATCCCAACGCGCCCGGGTGTCTGATCCGTATGCCCGAGCCGATGGCCCCTTATCAGGAAACCCTCGCCTGGCTGCGGCGGTTCGAAAGGCGTTGATCATGGCCACGCCCCTTGCGCTGATCCTGCGCCTGCGCATCACGCCCGAGGCTCTGGCCGAGGGGCTTGCCCGCCCGGGGCCGGGGTTTGACAGCCATCCCGACTGGGAGCGGCTGCCGATCCTTCTTGGGCCCGATCTGCCGCAGATCGCGCGCGCGAGCGACCCCACCCCGGCGGGGCAATTCCTTGCCGAGATCCGCAGGTTTTCCGCGCGCCAGAACGGCTTCCTCTTCGAGTATGACCCGAGGCAGACCCGGCTGTCCTGTCTCGATCTGCTGCATCCCGGCAGCTGGTCGGTGCTGATCGTGACGCTGGCGCGGTTGCGCCCCCTGCGCGCCTCCGAGGGCTTCCTGCTGATCCACGATCTGATCTCGGGTTGCGACGAGACCCATGCGGCGGTGCAGTTTCAGGGCGGCACATCGCGCGTTCTCGACATCGACGCCGGCGAGGCGCAGGCGCTGATCGCCGAGGGCTGTGCCCTGGCCCGCCCCCGGCTCGAGGCCCTGCAGGCGGCGGGCGAGGGACCGCTTCCGGTCTTGCCCGATCAGTTCGAAAGCTGGTGGCGCGGGTGAAACTCTGGGCGCTGGAAAACCACACCCCCTTTGCGGCCTTCACCCTGCCGGATCGAGACGTGCAGGGGCGGCAGCACTGGGTCGTGGCGATGCGGGCCAGTTTCGGCCTGCCGGTCTCGGACGGGTTCGTGACGCCGCTGCAGGATCTGCCCCCGGTGCGGCTTGCGCCCGAATATGCGCCCGATGGCGGGCTTTTGCACGAGGACGATATCCTGCCCTTCGCCCCCTGCAGCGAGGTCCTGCTGCACGGCACGCTGCATCCGGCGACGCCCGACGCGCGCGCGCCGCAGTCCTTTGGTTTCCGGCTGGGCAAGCTGGAGAAAACGGCCGTGCTGCATCCTCCGGCGCAGGCGGTGTTGCGATCCGGGCGCTGGCGTGTCGAACCGCTCGGGCCGCTGGCCGCCACACCGTTGCGCTGGGAAAATACCTTTGGCGGCACCTCCCCCCGGGGGCAGGCCGATCCCGAAAACCCGACCGCACCGGTTATGGCCTGCACGAGGCCGGATCTCTGCCCGAGGGCACGGTTCTGCCCTTGCCCCGGATCTTGCCGCCAGGCATCGGTGTGACCGAATTCGAGCGCCTGCAGCCGGTGGGCTTTGGACCGGTCGATCGCTGGAGACCCGCCCGGGCGGCCCTTGCGGGCACCTGCGGGCCGGAGTGGGAAGCGATCCGCGCGCCGCTGCCCCCCGCTGATTACGACCCGCATTTCCAGCTTTCAGCCCCGCGCGACCAGTGGATCGCCCCGGTCCTGCATGGCGGCGAGGAGGTCGCGATCGCGGGCACCGGTCCCATGCCGATCGGGCGCTTTCGGCTGCCGCAGATCGTGCCTGCCGCGGTGGTCACCTTTCGCGGCCGCAGGCAGACCCTGCACTTTCGGCTCTCGCGGGTCGATCTTGATCTCGATCTGCGCAGCGTCTCGATGCTTTATCTCGCCACTCTGCCCTGCGGCCCGTTCGAAACCGACATCGAGAAGACCGTGCTGCGCCTGCACCAGATTGCGGGGGTGGCCCGATGATCGCGGCAGAGATCCTGTTTGGCGCGCTGCAGACCCCGTTTGGCGATGCGCCCGCCACCTTCGCGGCCCTCGCTGCGGGGGAGAATGCCTTTCGCCGCCATCCGGTTTTCATCAGACGCGATGGCCGCCCGCTCGAGGGCGCCTTCGATCCCGCGGTGCAGGACATGCCCGCGCTGGCAGACCGGCTGGCCGGATTGCTGACGCCGCCGCCCCGCAGGCTCTGCCCGCCGTCTTCGAGCGGCTGGCGCGCGGTCAAGGGTGCTTTGGGCGGCGGTGGACAGTCTGGTCGCACCGCTGCGGCTGGACCTCGACGCGTTGAGCGCCCGCCCCGTCTTCGGTCCCGCCCATCCCCATGCGCCGCTGCCCTCCGAGGCCGCCTGCGTCGATCTGCTCGGGCCCTGCGATCCCGCGCAGGCCTCGGCGCAGCGGGTGCGGTTTGCGCCTCCGGCTCTGGCGCAAGGGCCGTTTGCCGCCGCCGACCCCGGCCGTGGTCTGCTGGGACAAGGTCTTCGGCAGGCGATCTTCGGGGTCCGGCGGGATCAGGAGGCCGCGCTTGACGGGATCGTCAGCGATCTGAATGGCGAGCGGTTCCGCGCCGAGGAATATGGCGTCGTGGCCCAGACCCAGTTGCCTCGGGGTCATGCCGATCCGCTTTGCCCGGCGATGATGCTGGGCGAGACGGGGACGGCCAGCCCGCTTCTCGGGCTCGGATGCGCGCTTGGGCGCGGGGCCGCCTTCGAAAAGGCCGGGCAATGGCGGTTCACGCCGCCGACCCATGTCGCCGATCCTCGTCCCCTTCCTGTCGCCCGCCGACCCCGCCTTCGATTTCGCGCGCTTATCTGCGGCGATGAAGGCGCGGGGCTTCCTGATCTGTCCGGGCAAGCTGACCGTGGTCGAGAGCTTCCGCATCGGCTGCATCGGGCGGATCGATCCCGAGATGAGAAGCCGCGTCGGGCTTGCGGTCAAGGAATCGCTGCAGGAGATGGGCGTGCGCTCCGCCGCTCCCGCGCCCGAGGCGCTGGCACAGCGGATGCCCTTGTGATCAGCGCGCCCGCAGAAGGTCGAGCCAGGCGGTGATGCAGCCCAGCGCCGCGCGCTCGTCCAGAAACGGGATATGGCCGCGGTCGGGCACTTCGGCAAAGAGCATGTCCGGGCGGCGGCGGCGCATCTCGGTTGCCGTCTCGGCCGAAAGCACGTCGGAATTCGCGCCGCGGATGAGCGCAAGCGGCAGGCCCGCGCAGGCGTCAAACAGCGGCCAGAGATCGGCTGCCGGGGCCGCCATCGCCGCTTCGAAGGCCTCGCGCAGCGCCGGATCATAGCTCAGCCCGACGCCATCGGCCAATTGCACATAATGCCGGACGGCTTCCTCGGCCCAGCGCAAGCTTGGCACATGGACGAAACCGGGCATTGCTGCGGCCAACCGGTCGGCCACTTCCTCCAGCGTCGGCACCGTCGGGCGCAGGCCGATATAGGTGCCGATCCGGTCGAGCCCCGCGCGCTCCAGCACCGGGCCGACATCGTTCAGACAGAGCCCCGAAAGACGCCCCGGCGCGGTCGCGGCCAGCGCCATGCCGAGCAGCCCCCCGCGCGAGGAGCCGATCACCGCCACCTGCGCCAGATCCAGATGGTCGATCAGCGCCAGCGCGTCGCGGGCCTCCTGTGCCACGGTATAGCTCGCCGCCCCGGTCCAGTCCGAGGCGCCGCGGCCGCGACTGTCGAGCCGGATCAGCCGCACATCATCGGGCAGATGATGTGCCAGATAGTCGAAATCATGCCCGTCGCGGGTCAGCCCCGCCAGCGCCAGAAGCGCAATCCCGTCGCCCTGATCGCGATAGGCCAGTCTTGCGCCATCCTCGGCCCGAAATTCCTGCATCACCCCTCCCGGTGTCTCTTTGCCGGGACACCATCGAAGCGCGGGGCCGGACTGTCAATGAGGCTCCGGCCCGAATGGGCCGTTGCGGTGAAAGGTGCTGACGGGGCCGATCACATCGAGGCGCCCCGCGGCTCCGTGTCAGGGGTCAGAACCGGCGGGCCGTCCTCGGCGTCCTGCGCGAGGAAGATATCGCTGCGGCGGCGCAGCGCCGCGAGGCGCAGCACCAGCTGCTCGGTGGCATCGCGCTGACAGGCGACCCAGGCCTCGAAGCTGGAGCGCTGCGCGCGGTTGTCGTGAAAGGCGGCAATCAGGGCTTCGGCCTGTTGCATCGCCGCCGTCAGCCGCGCCGAATGGCCGGCTCTGACGCGGCTGCCGTGCGGGTGCGGCGCCGCAGAAGGAAGATCGGCGGCGCGGGCCGGATAAGTGTCCTCAAAGACGCGGACCATGGCGGCCTCCTCGGGCGGTGATGGAATGGCCGTCGTCGATCGCGTGGATCCCGGCGGTCAGGGTCTTCGCTTTGGACGCGGCCAGAAAGGCAGCCATCGCGCCGATGGTCTTGATCGTCGCCCCCCGGGTCCTTGGCAGCGCGCAAGGCACCGGGGGGCGTCGCCCGCGCGGTGCCATCCGCCCGGCAGAGGTCCGCGGCACGGTGCGCCCCGGTCGTGACGGGCAAATATCGAAGCGGTGACAGAAAGGAATCCGGCTGCGGCGATGTCGGCGGCGCGGCCGCGGGGGGACGCGCGTTGCAAAGGCCGTTGCCCCGCAGGAGCGTTACCGAAGCTTCAGGGAACTGCCATGCCGCTGTTGCCCGGACGGGCGAAGACTTTGCCGAACCGAAAGGCGGAGGGGCAGATGCTGGAGCTTCGGAAGCTGACGCGGGAGTTCGGGGCCCGAAAGGCCGTGGACGGCGTGTCGCTGCAGTTCGACCGGCCCGCCTTCGTCGGCATCATCGGCCGCTCGGGCGCGGGGAAATCGACGCTGTTGCGGATGATCAATCGCCTGACCGATGCCAGCGCCGGGGAAATCCTGTTTCAGGGCCGCAATGTCGCGACGCTGACGGGGCGCGAAAAGCGGGACTGGCAAAGCCGCTGCGCGATGGTGTTTCAGCAATTCAACCTCGTGCCGCGGATGGATGTGGCCTCGAACGTGCTGCATGGCCTTCTGGGCCGCCGCCCGACGCTGGCCGCGATCTTCGACTTCTGGTCCGACGCCGATATTGCCCGGGCGCTTGCCATCCTTGACCGGCTTGGCATCGCCGATCAGGCCGCCAAGCGGGCCGAGGCGCTGTCGGGCGGCCAGCAGCAGCGCGTCGCCATTGCCCGCGCGCTGATGCAGGATCCGGCGATCATCCTTGCCGACGAGCCGATCGCCAGCCTCGATCCGATGAATGCGCAGATCGTCATGGACACGCTCAAGCGGATCCAGAGCGAGGACGGGCGCATGGTGATCGCGAACCTGCACACGCTTGATACTGCGCGGCGCTATTGCGACCGGGTGATCGGGATGCGCGATGGCCGGGTGGTGTTCGACGGGCGGCCCGATCAACTGTCAACTGGCGTCGCGCGCGAGATCTACGGCGCCGATGCCAGTTTCAACGAGGCCGCGACCTCGACCGCAATCCCCCCCGACACAAGCGCCGACGAGAGCTACGCCACGGCGATGCTCGGCGCGTAACCCCTTTCCCGGCCGGGGTGGCCGGGGTCAACCGGAGACGACCATGAAGATCCTTCCCGCCGTTCTGGCCGCCACGACGCTTCTTGCCGGTGCCGCTCATGCCGAGGGCATCACCCAGTTCAACATCGGCCTTCTGGGCGGTGAAAACGCGCAGGACCGGCTGAATTCCAATGAATGTCTGCGCAAATATACCGAAGAGGCGCTGGGCGTGCCGGTGAAGCTCTTTGCCCCGGCCGATTATGACGGCGTGATCCAGGGCCTTCTGGGCGGCACCATCGACATGGCCATTTTGGGCGCCTCGGGCTATGCGAAGATCTATCTGGCCGATCCGAAGGCGGTGACCCCGGTTCTGGTGCAAGCGAACTCGGATGGCTCGTTCACCTATTTCTCGATCGCCATCGCCCGCAAGGACAGCGGCATCACCAAGCTCGAGGATGCCAAGGGCAAGGTCTTCGGCTTTGGCGATCCGAACTCGACCTCGGGCTATCTGATTCCCTCGGTCGAAATTCCGAAGACCCATCCCGAGATCAAGCGCGAAGACCTCGCCGATGGCGCCACCGGCTATTTCAAGACGGTGAAATTCACCGGCGGGCATGAACAGACCATCGTCGCGGTGAAGAACGGCGATGTCGATGCGGGCGTGACCTGGGCCGATGGTCAGGGCAATTGGGAAGACGGCTACAACTCGGGCGCGCTGCGCAAGGCGGTGGATGCCGGTCTGGTCAACATGAACGACCTCGTCGAGATCTGGCGCTCGGCGCCGATCCCGGAAGGCCCGGTGGTGCTGCGCAATGCGCTGCCCGAGGAGGTGAAGACGAAGATGACCGCGCTGATGGCGGATCTGAACGCCAAGGACCACGACTGCGCCTATGGCGTCGCGGGCGGCGAAACCTCGGGGTTCAAGCCGGTCACCCATGCCAATTACGAAGGCATCATCGAAACCCGGCGCGCGACGCAGGGGAACTGATTTCAGCACGGTCGGGCGGGGGCGTCCTGCCCCCGTCCATTTCCCGAAAGGTTTTGCCGCATGCACGCCGCCGCGATCACCTCAACGGCCGAGTATCTGGCGCTGGTGCGCCGGCGCCGGGCTTATGGCGGGGTACTGACGGCGCTGTTCGTCGTCTTGATGACGACGGGCTGGCGCGCGGCCGATGCGCGCAATGCCGGAAGCTTTGCCGACGGCATCCGACATGTCTTTGACTTCCCGGCCGAAATCCTGACCGAGGCGGCGCGCGACTGGGCCAACCTGCCGGGCTATCTCGGCCAATACATCCCATCGCTGATCGAGACGCTGAACATCGCGGCGGTCTCGACGCTTCTGGGCGGCGTCTGCGCCTGCATCCTCGCCATCCTGTCGGCCCGCGCGCTGGCGCCCGTCGCCGCCCTTGTGACACCGATCCGGCGGCTGATGGATGTGATGCGGGCGATGCCCGAAATCGTCATCGCGCTGGTCTTGATCTTCCTGCTCGGCGGCGGCCCGGTGCCCGCGATGATCGCGATCACGCTGCACACCGCGGGCGCGCTCGGCAAGCTCTTTTCCGAGGCGGCGGAAAATGCCGATCTGAAACCGCTGGAGGGGCTCGCCTCGGTCGGCGCCGGATGGCTGGCGCGGATCTGGTTCGGCATCCTGCCCCAAGTGGCGCCGAACTGGTCCTCCTATGCGCTCTTGCGGTTTGAAATCAACATCCGCGCCTCGGCGATCCTTGGCTTCGTCGGTGCGGGCGGCATCGGCTACGATCTGCGCACGACGCTGCAATGGGGGCAGGGGCGTTACGATCAGGTGGTGGCGATCTTCGTGCTGCTCTTCCTGACCATCGTCGCCGTCGACGCCCTGTCCGATCGCGCCCGCACCCGTCTTGTCAAGGGAGGGCAGGCGGCATGACTGCCCCGATGCTGTTGATCGCCGAGACCGAAATTCGCCGCAGCCTTGGGCGTCGCCGCGCCGTGAGGCTGGCCGCGCCGCTGCTGCTTGCCGCCTATCTGACGACGATCTTCTTCAGCTTCGATCTGCCGGGCATCGCCGCGCGGATCCGGCCTGACAATGCGGCAACGCTTCTGGGCGATTTCTGGAGCTTCAAGACCCATGTCAGCCGCGATCTGCGCAAGCCCGGCCTCAAGGTGGCGATCGAGGGCGAGGCGAAGGGCCGTTACGCGCCCGGGCACTTCCCGCGCTGGGTGCAGGATGGCGCAACCCCGGGGATCGATCTGCCGGGCGGGGGCCGCGTGACCTATACCGCCACCGGCGCCCGGATCGAGCGGCCGGAGTTCGGCCTGATCGAGGTGACGCGGAGCGGGCGGCGCATCGCGGTGACACTGCCCAAGGGGGCCGTCACGCCCGACTGGCTCTCGGCATCCTCGACCCGGGTCGACATGCGTGGCCCGTGGTGGCGCTTTTCGATGACGCCCCAGCGCACCGAAACCTTCCGCTATCAACCCGGCTGGGAGCTGTTCTTCTTCGACCTGCAAAGCCCGTTTCACGGCAAGGGCGCTGCCGAACTGGCGGCGCTTGCGCTGTGGGAGCCGCGGCTCGATCCGGCGCGGGCCAACCTTGCGGGAATGCTCCATGACATCTGGACGAACCGGATGTGGCGGCATGGCGATGTGGTCTGGGCGCTGGGCGAGACGGTGCTGATGGCCTTTCTCGGCACCTTTGGCGCGGCGCTGATCGCGGTTCCGCTGGCGTTCCTCGCCGCCTCCAATTTCGCGCCGGGGCGGGCCGTGCGGTTCGGCCTGCGTCGTCTTTTCGATCTTTTCCGCGGTATCGACGGGCTGATCTGGACGGTGATCCTCAGCCGTGCCTTCGGGCCGGGGCCGCTGACCGGGGCGCTGGCCATCTTGATGACCGACACCGGCACCTTCGGCAAGACCTTCTCCGAGGCGCTTGAAAACATTGACGAAAAACAGCGCGAGGGGATCGCCTCCACCGGCGCGAACGGCGCGCTGCAGGCCCGTTTCGGCGTCGGCCCGCAGGTGGCGCCGGTGATCCTCAGCCAAGTGCTTTACTATCTCGAGAGCAACACCCGCTCGGCCACCGTCATCGGCGCGCTGGTGGGGGGCGGCATCGGGCTTTTGCTGACGCAGGCGATCCAGACCCAGAAGGACTGGGAAGAGGTCAGCTATTACATCGTCCTGATCATCCTCATGGTGATGGCGATGGACAGCCTCTCGGGGTGGCTGCGCACACGCTTCATCAAGGGGTAGACCATGGCGAAACTGCATCCCGTGACACCGCTGATCGCGCCCGATTGCGAGATCATCAACGCGAGCTTCGGCGCTTATGTCGAGATTGGCCGCGGGGCGCGGCTGACCAACGTCGAGATGGGCGATTACGCCTATTGCGACCGGCTGGCCGATATCGCCAACACGACGGTGGGCAAGTTTGCCAATATCGCCGCGATGACAAGGATCGGCCCGACCGACCATCCGTTCCGCAACGCGGCGCAGCACCATTTCCTCTATCGCTCGCATTACTATTGGGACGATGTGGGCGATGACGCCGCCTTCTTCCTGCACCGCGCCGCGCGGCGGATACACCTTGGTGCCGATTGCTGGATCGGGCATGGCGCGATCATCAAGCCCGAGGTGACGGTGGGCATCGGCGCGATCGTCGCCTCGGGCGCGGTGGTGACGAAGGACGTGCCCCCCTTCATGATCGTTGCGGGCTGCCCCGCCGTACCGCTGCGGATGCGGTTTTCTGAACCCGTGGCCGAGCGATTGCTGGCGATGGCGTGGTGGGAGTGGGATCATGCGACGTTGCGCGCAAGGCTGCAGGATTTTCGCACTCTTCCGGCGGAAGAGTTTCTCGATCGCTACGAAGACGTGCCGGCCTGAGGCCGCGCATCGGGCGCTACGGTGAGCGCGACGTGATCGCCTGCAAACCAGGTCAGCCCGTATTCCACCGGCACCCCTGTGGCATCGACATTCACCGCTTCGGTGCGCAGAAGCGCCGCCCCCTCGGGCAGGTGCATCAGCGCCGCCTGTGGGTTGCGCGCGATCTTGGCCGTGATCCGGGTCGAGGCGCGGGTGTAGTCGCAAACGCCCATTTCCGCCAGTGCCGCCGTGACCGACCCAAGACGCGCCAGCGCCTCGGGCAACGCCGGGAAGCGCTCGGCCGGAAAGGCGGAGCGGAACTGCGCCAGAACCACCCCGTCGGCCAGCGATAACCCCTCGTAGAGATGCACAAGCGCAACCCCCAGCGCGGCGCGTTCCGCCGCCTCGGCGGGGCGGGTCTCCAGCCGCAGCACCTGCCGCGACGGCGTGCGCCCTGACGCAGTGACGTTTTCCTGAAACCGCACCCGCCGCCCGAGGGCATAATCCGTCGGCGGCAGCGCCGCGACGAACACCCCCGCGCCGCGCCGTGCGATCACCAGCCCTTCCTCGGCAAGCGCGGCCAGCGCATGGCGCAGGGTGTGGCGGTTGACGCCGAACCGCGCCGAGAGCGCGGCTTCCGTCGGCAGCTTCGAGCCCGGCGGGCAGGCGCCCGAGGCGATCTCGGCGCGCAGGATCGCGGCAATCGCCGCCCAGACGGGATCGCGTTTTGTCATGCAAACTTCATTGGCGGAATCGGCCCCTGTGCTGCAATATTTGTCTAGTTGTATATTTATCTGGACAAATCCGCAAGATGTCTGCCCCGGTCTCCAACGCTGCTTCCGACACATCGGCCCGTGCGGCGACACTGTCGCTTTTGGCCCGCGCCCCCGGCGTGCGTCTCGCCACCCTGCTGCCAGACCTCCCGCCGTTCGACTGGCTGCGCCGTCCCGAGGTGGGGGCGGTGATGCTGCGCGGCCGCATGGGGGCGGGCGGTGGGGCGCCGTTCAACCTTGGCGAAATGACGGTGACACGCTGCGCGCTGCGTCTGGCCGATGGCACGGTCGGACATGCTGCCGTGCAGGGCCGCGACAAGGGCCATGCGACGCGGGTGGCGGTGATCGATGCGCTGATGCAGGGCGAGGACGCGGTGCGGATCGAGACTGCGGTGCTTGCCCCCCTGCGCGCCGAAGAGGCCGCGCGGCGCCGTCTGCGCGCCGAAAAAGCCGCCGCCACCAAGGTCGAATTCTTTACGCTGGTCCGGGGAGAGGATTGATGGAGATGCACGCTCTGTCCGGGGGCTTTGCCGATCCCGCGATCGAGGCCGCCCACGCCTTTCGGGCCGCGCTTGACGCGATGGCGCGACCCGGGCGGATCAACCGTCTTTCGGGCGCCTGCCCGCCCGCGCCGCTTTCGCCTGCGGCTGGGGCGCTTTTGTTGACGCTGTGCGATGATACCACGCCGCTCTTTCTCGCTGCGGCGCTCCTCACACCTGCGCTCGTCGACTGGATCGCCTTTCACACCGCCGCCCCCCTGTGCCCGCCCGAGGAGGCGCTCTTTGCCCTTGGGCGCTGGGAGGATCTGCCGCTTGACCAGTTCCGCATCGGCACCCCCGATTATCCCGACCGGTCGGTGACGCTGATCGTCGAGATGGCGGCTTTGACGCCGCCCAATGCGCGGCTGCGCGGCCCGGGGATCGAGACGCATCAGGACGCGCGCCTGCCCGCGATCGCGCCGTTCACCGCCAACCGCGCCCGCTTTCCGCTGGGGTTCGATTGCTATTTCTGCGCGGCCGAGGGCGTGACCGCCCTGCCGCGCTCGACCCGGGTGGAGGCGTTCTGATGTATGTCGCAACCAAAGGCGGCGAGCGGGCGATCGACGCGGCCCATGCCTGGCTTGCCGAGGAACGCCGGGGTGACCCTTCTGTGCCGGAGCTGAGCGTGGCGCAGATCGCCCAGCAGCTGACCTTGGCGGTCAATCGCGTGATGGCCGAGGGCTCGCTTTACGATCCCGACCTGGCCGCGCTGGCGATCAAGCAGGCGCGCGGCGATCTGATCGAGGCGGTGTTCCTGATCCGCGCCTATCGCACGACGCTGCCGCGTTTTGGCGCAAGCCTGCCCGTCGAGACCGAAGCGATGCAGATCACGCGCCGGATTTCCGCCACCTTCAAGGATGTGCCGGGCGGGCAGGTGCTGGGGCCGACCTTTGACTACACGCATCGTCTGCTGGATTTCGCGCTGGCCGCCGAGGGGGCGCCGCCACCCGCCGCGCGCGTCCCCGCCGACGCGGCCCCCGCGCCGCATGTGCTGGGGCTGCTCGATCGCGACGGGTTGATGGAGCCGCTGACGGCTGGCCCCGAAACGCCGCCCGATCTGACGCGCGAACCGCTTGAGCTGCCCGCCGCCCGCGCGACGCGGTTGCAGGCGCTGGCGCGGGCCGACGAGGGCTTCGTCCTTGGCCTCGCCTATTCGACGCAACGCGGCTACGGGCGCACCCATGCCTTTGTCGGCGAATTGCGCATCGGGTTGTGCGCGGTCGAAATGGAGATCCCCGAGCTTGGGTTCGTCCTCGAGATCGGCGAGGTCGAGCTGACCGAATGCGAAACGGTGAACCAGTTCACCGGCTCGAAAACCGAGCCGCCGCAATTCACCCGCGGCTATGGCCTCGTCTTCGGCCAGTCCGAACGCAAGGCGATCTCGATGAGCCTCGTCGACCGCGCGCTCCGCTGGGAGGAACTGGGCGAAGACGCCACCGGCGCCCCGGCGCAGGATGCGGAATTCGTGCTGAGCCACTGCGACAACATTCAGGCGACGGGGTTTCTCGAGCACATCAAGCTGCCCCATTACGTCGATTTCCAGTCGGAACTGGAACTGATCCGGCGCCTGCGCCGCGACACTGAGGGAGAGCCGCAATGAGCCTATTCGCGCTCGCCCGGGGCCTCGCCTTCGTTCCCGGCGGTGTCGGCCTTCTTGCCGCCCGCCTGACGGCGCAGGAACGATCCGACGAGATACACCCCCGCCACGGTGAAGAAAATCCAGTGCAACATCGTTTCCGTCCTTGTCTGGGAGAGCACCATGTCTGAGGGCTACAGTTTCGCCTATCTGGACGCCGCAACCAAGCGGATGATCCGTCGCGCCCTGCTGAAAGCGCTGGCCGTGCCGGGATATCAGGTGCCCTTTGCCTCGCGCGAGATGCCGATGCCTTACGGCTGGGGCACGGGGGGCGTGCAGGTGACGGCGGCCTGTCTGATCCCCGAGGATGTGCTGAAGGTGATCGATCAGGGTGCCGATGACACCACGAACGCGGTCTCGATCCGGCGCTTTTTCGAACGCACGGCGGGCGTCGCTACCACCACCCGCACGACCGAGGCGAGCGTGATCCAGACCCGCCACCGCATCCCCGAGGCGGCGCTGACCGAGCGGCAGATCCTTGTCTATCAGGTGCCGATCCCCGAGCCCTTGCGGTTTCTGGAACCGCGCGAGGCCGAGACGCGGCGGATGCATGCGCTGGCCGATTACGGGTTGATGCATGTGAAGCTTTACGAGGATATCGCGCGGCACGGGGCGATTGCCACCTCCTATGCCTATCCGGTGCTGGTCGAGGGGCGCTATGTGATGGACCCGAGCCCGATCCCGAAATTCGACAATCCCAAGCTCTCGGGCTGCCCGGCAATCCAGTTGTTCGGCGCCGGGCGCGAGGCGCGCATCCATGCGCTGCCGCCCTATACGCGCGTGGTCAGCCTTGATTTCGAGGATCATCCGTTTGTGCCCAGCAAGGCCGATGCGGCCTGTGATCTGTGCGGGGCCGAGGCGAGTTATCTCGACGAGGTGATCACCGACGATGCTGGCGGGCGGATGTTTTGCTGCTCGGACACCGATTTCTGCGCCGGGCGGTGCGCGGCGGGGCATGCGGGGCGGTTGTCGGAGGGGCGCGCATGAGGAACGGCGCGCAAGGGCGTATTTGGACCAAGAAGAAGCCGGAGGCGGAAGCGGGGCCGCTGTTGCAGGTCGAAGGCTTGGGCAAGCACTGGGGCGCGCGGATCGGCTGTGCCGAGGTCGACTTTGATCTTTATCCCGGTGAAGTGCTGGGGATCGTTGGCGAAAGCGGCTCGGGGAAATCGACGCTTCTGGGTTGCCTTGCCGGGCATCTGAGCGCGGATGCCGGGCGGATCCACTATCGCGGCCACGATCTGCGCGCGATGGGCGAACCCGAGCGGCGGCATCTGGCGCGCACGGAATGGGCCTTCGTGCATCAAAATCCGCGCGACGGGCTGCGCATGGGGGTGACGGCGGGCGCGAATGTCGGCGAGCGGCTGATGGCGGTCGGCGCGCGGCATTACGGGGCGATCCGGGCGCAGGCGCGTGACTGGCTCGGCCGCGTCGAGATCGACCCCGGCCGGATCGACGACCGGCCGCGCGCCTTTTCGGGCGGCATGCAGCAGCGGCTGCAGATCGCGCGCAATCTGGTGACCGGGCCGCGGCTGGTCTTGATGGACGAGCCGACCGGGGGGCTTGATGTGTCGGTGCAGGCGCGGTTGCTGGATCTTCTGCGCGAGCTGGTGCGCGAGATGGGGCTTTCGGTGATCATCGTCACCCATGATCTCGCCGTGGCGCGGCTTCTGGCCGACCGGCTGATGGTGATGAAAGACGGCCGGGTGATCGAGGCGGGCCTGACCGATCAGGTGCTCGATGATCCGCAGGCGGCCTACACCCAACTTCTCGTTTCCTCTGTCCTGCAGGTCTGAGCCGATGATCGAGATCGAAAATCTGTGCAAAAGCTTCACCTTGCACACTCAGGGTGGCGCGGTTCTGCCCGTTCTTGCCGGGGCATCCTTGCGCGTCGGGCCCGGCGAATGCGTGGCGCTGACCGGGGCCTCGGGGGCGGGAAAATCGACGCTGATGCGGATGATCTGGGGCAATTACCGCGCCCAGACGGGGCGGCTGGTCGTCGACGGACTTGACCTTGTTCGCGCCACGCCACGCGAAATCATCGCGCTGCGCCGGGAGCGGATGGGCTATGTCAGCCAGTTCCTGCGCGTCGTGCCGCGGGTGCCGACACGGCGCGTCGTCGCCGACCCCCTGCTTGCCACGGGTGCGCCCGAGGACGAAGCCTTTGCCCGGGCCGAGGCACTGCTGACCCGGCTCAATATCCCCGAACGGCTCTGGTCGCTCTCGCCCACCACCTTTTCGGGCGGCGAGCAGCAGCGGGTGAACATCGCGCGGGGCTTTGCGCATCCGTTTCCGGTGCTCTTGCTCGACGAGCCGACCGCCTCGCTCGATCCGGTGAACCGGGCGGTGGTGCTGGAGTTGATTAGCGAAGCCAAGGCGCGGGGGGCTGCCATCCTCGGCATCTTCCATGACGAGGCCGCCCGCGCCACCGTGGCCGATCGCGAGATCGACGTGACCGGCTTCACCCCCGCGAGGGCGGCATGACCGGGCGTCTGATCGCCATCGTCGGGCCATCGGGGGCGGGCAAGGATACGCTGATCGCCGGGCTGATCGCGGCGCGACCGGAGATCCACCGCGCGCGGCGCGCGATCACCCGCCCGGCGGCGCCGAGTGAAGACTTCGAAACCCTGTCACCGGCGGAATTCGCGGCGCTGCGCGGCGGCGGCGGGTTCGCGATGTCGTGGCTCGCGCATGATCTTGGCTATGGCATCCGGCACGCCGAGCTTGCGCCGCTCGCGCAGGGGCGCGACGTGATCTTCAATGGCTCGCGCGCGGCGCTGCCGGACTGTCTGGCCGTCTTCCCGCAGTTGCAGGTGATCGAGATTGTGGTCTCGCCCGCCAAGTTGCAGGCGCGGCTTGCCGGGCGCGGGCGCGAGGATGCGGCCGAGATCGCGGCGCGGCTCGCGCGGGCCGAGATGGTGCTGCCGCCGGGCCTTGGGGCGGTGCGCATCGTCAATGACGGCGCGCGCGCCGCCGGTATCGCCGCGCTGATCGCGGCGCTTCAGCCGGAAAGCGCGTGAGCCGTCAGAAGATGGAACCGCCCGCCCGCATCCTCGCCAAAAAGACAGAGCCGATCGAGCGTCACCGCAGGCTCGAGATGCGGTGCGAAGAACGCCTGCGCAAGCGGCGCGAGGCGGGCGACCTCGTCCGGTTGCAGATCGCCGGTCAGCGAGATGTGGAAACGGAATTCCTCGAAAACAAAGGGATAGCCGTAGATGTTCAGAAGCTCGCGTTGCCGCGGGCTCAGCCGGTCCGGTCGACGCCGTGCGATCTCGGCCGCGGTCAGGGGGGCGCGGAAGGGCTCGAACCGGGTCACCACCTCGGTCGCAAGCGACGCGAGCGCGGGGCCGGTGGTGTCGGGGGTCAGGGCAAGGAAAGACCCGAGCTGCCGGACGGCAAGCCCGTCCAAGGCGACCGGGGCCAAAGCCGCCGCCATCGCGGCAACGGCTGCGCGCAGGGCTTCGGGGGTCTGATCCTCGGCCAGCCGGAACGGCGCCTTCAGCGTGGCGTGAAAGCCGTATTTGCGGGCGGTTGCAGTGGCTTCGGAAAGCCCAGCAATGCCGGGCTGACCGACCGGACGGCCCGTGCAGGCGTCCCATCCAAGCCAGTCCGACCCGGCCCGCCAGAGCCCCGCATCCGCGGGGGCGTAATAAAGCGCGTAACGTTTGATCATCATGGCCCCGCTTTCGCACCGCTGCGTCACCGCAATGTGACACTCGCCTGCCAAAACCCTGTCTGCAAACCGAAATCCCGGAGGACCGGATGACCGAGACGATCCTGGCCAATGCCATGCTGGTGCTGCCCGAGGGCGTTTGCCCGGGGCATCTGGTGCTGCGCGACGGGCTGATCGCCGAGATCGGCATGGGCCGCGCGCTGCCCAAGGGCGCGCTCGATTGCGCGGGCGATCTGCTCGCGCCCGGGCTGATCGAGCTGCACACCGACAATCTGGAGCGCCACATCGAGCCGCGTCCGAAGGTGGCCTGGCCGCATGCCGATGCGATCATCGCCCATGATGCGGAACTCTGTTCGGTGGGGATCACCACGGTCTTCGACGCGCTGCGGGTGGGCTCGATCGGGCCCTCGGGCGGGCGCTCGGATTACCGCGAATATGCCCGCGCGCTGGCCGATGAAATTCTGGGGATGCGGGCGCGTGACGGCTTTCGGATCTCGCATTACCTGCATCTGCGCGCCGAGGTCTGTTCGGAAACCCTGCTCGACGAGCTGACGAAATTCGGGCCCGAGGATCGCGTGGGGATCGTGTCGCTCATGGATCACACCCCGGGCGAGCGGCAGTTTCGCGACCTCTCGAAGCTGCGCGATTATGTGCGCAAGAAGCATGGGCTGAGTGAGGCGGAATTTCTCGCGCATGTGGAGCAGGAAAAGGCCCTGAAAGCCCGGCACGGCGCCGCGCATGAGGCCGGTGCGGTGGCGGCGGCCTCACGGCTGGGCGCCGTTCTGGCCAGCCATGACGACACCACGGCAGAACAGGTTGCCGTGTCGCGCGGCCACGGGGTGCGCTTCGCCGAGTTCCCGACCACCTTCGAGGCCGCCAGCACCTGTCGCGATCATGGCATCGCGGTGATGATGGGGGCGCCGAACCTGATCCGCGGCGGCTCGCATTCGGGCAATGTCGCGGCGCAGGCGCTGGCCGAGGCGGATCTGCTCGACATCCTGTCCTCGGACTACGTTCCCGGCGCGCTCCTGTCGGCGGCGCTGATGCTGGGCGATATCTGGGGGGACACGGCGCGGGGGATCGCCACGGTGACCTCGGCGCCCGCGAAGGCGGTCGGCCTCGCGGACCGCGGAAGGATCGCCCTTGGCTTGCGCGCGGATCTGATCCGGGCGCACCGGGTCGAGCGCACGGCGGCGCTGCGCGGGGTATGGGTCCGCGGGCGGCGCGTCGGCTGAGGGAAGAGCCACCGCACGGGTCAGGGCCGCAGGCTGTCCCTTGTGCCCTCGCCTGAGCTTGGCGAGGGCAGGGGCAAAGCGGGTCTCAGCCCGCCTCGCCGCATTCGCCCAGCGCGACTTCCAGCGCCGACTGGATATCCTCGACCAGATCGGCCGTATCCTCGATGCCGAAGGATATCCGCACCAGCCCGGGGGTGATGCCGATCGTCGCCCGGTCCTCGTCACTCAGGTTCTTGTGCGTCGTCGTCGCCGGATGCGTCGCGATCGATTTCGCATCG
Source organism: Rhodobacter viridis (assembly GCF_003217355.1). Lineage (GTDB taxonomy): Bacteria > Pseudomonadota > Alphaproteobacteria > Rhodobacterales > Rhodobacteraceae > Rhodobacter > Rhodobacter viridis. Next base: position 144,297 of record NZ_QJTK01000001.1, read on the forward strand.
CCCAGGTTGTTCGAGATCGAGACCACATCCAGCGCGTCGAGGAAGCGGAAGGCGATGTCCTTGCCGCCCTCGAAATCAATCCCCAGCATCGTGCCGCCCGCGCCCATCTGCGCCATGGCAAGCGCATGCTGCGGATGGCTCGGCAGGCCCGGATAGATCACGCGGCTCACATGCGGATGGCCCTCGATCGCCTCGGCCACGGCCTTGGCGGAGGCTGCCTGTGCGCGCACCCGCAGATCGAGCGTCTGCAGACCATTGAGCAGCAGCCACGCATGGAACGGGCTCATCGCGCCGCCGGTGTGTTTGACATAGGTCTCGAGCGGGCCGCGGATGAACTCTTTCGTGCCGCAGACGACGCCGCCGAGCACGCGCCCGCCGCCGTCGATATGTTTCGTCGCCGAATAGACGACGACATCGGCGCCCAGATCGACCGCGCGCGAAAAGATCGGGCTGGCGAAGGCATTGTCCACGACGACGATGGCGCCGACCGCATGGGCGATCTCGGAGACGCCCTTGATGTCGATCACCTCAAGCCCCGGGTTCGAGACGCTTTCGAAGAAGCAGATCTTCGTGTTGGCCTTCACCGAAGCGCGCCAGTTTTCCAGATCGGCACCGTCGATCAGCGTCACCTCGACGCCGAACCCGGCCAGCACCTTGAGCACATGCAGGCACGAGCCGAACATCTGCCGCGCCGCGACGACATGATCGCCCGCCTTGAGGATGCAGGTCAGCGCGCCGTTGATCGCCGCCATGCCGGAGGCACAGGCAAAGGCATCCTCGGTGCCCTCGATCGCGGCCATCCGGTCTTCGAACATCCGCGTCGTCGGGTTGCCGTAACGGGCATAGATGAATTCGTCTTCCCCGGCCTCGATGAACCGCGCTTCGGCGGCGCTCGCCGAGGGGTAGATGAAGCCCTGCGTCAGGAACAGCGCCTCGGCCATCTCGCCGAACTGGCTGCGCCGGATGCCCTCGTGGACCAGTTTCGTGCGTGTGCGCCACTCGCTCATCGTCGTCTCCCAAGGGCTCGTGCAGAATTTTCCCGGATAAGCCTCTGTTTGGCATGGGTCAAGGCCGGGGTCGCTTCGAAGGGTTAAGAGAATCACATGCGACACGAAAATGACGTGCGCAACAGACCCGAGGAGGTGCCCAATGAAAGTCGTATCCATCGTAGGCCCATCGCAGGCCGGCAAGACCACGCTTGCCGAGGCGCTGGCCACGCTCGAAGGGGCAAAGCCGCGCAAACATGTGCTTTTCGGCGAAACCGCCGTGACGCGCTTCGCTTTCATGGGGGAAGACTGGGCGCTTCTGGATGCGCCCGGAGGGGCCGACCATTTGCCACAGCTTGGCCCGATGCTTGCCGCGTCGGATGCCGTTGTTTTGTGCGTTCCCGCCGAGGCCGAGGCCGCGGTGCTGTGCGCGCCCTATCTGCGGCTGGTCGAAGCCGCGAACCTGCCGACCTTCATCTTCATCAACAAGATCGACGTCGCGCAGGATCGCACCAGTGAAATCGTGGCGGCGTTGCAGACTTTCTGCCCGCATGGGATCGTGCTGCGGCAGATCCCGATCCGCAAGGATGGCCATGTGATCGGCGCGGTCGATCTGATTTCCGAACGCGCCTGGGAATATCATGATCACGCCCGGTCCTCGCTGATGGAGCTGCCCGCCGAGATCCGCGACCGCGAAGCCGAGGCGCGGGCCGAACTGCTCGAACATCTGGCCGATTTCGACGAGACGCTGTTGACCGAACTGATCGAGGATCAGCGGCCGATGACCGACGAGGTCTATGAGGTCTCGACTAAGGTCTTGCAACATCACGATCTTCTGCCCGCGCTTCTGGGCTCGGCGAGCCACGGCAATGGCATGATGCGGCTGATGAAGAGCCTGCGTCACGAAGTGCCGGGCGTGGCCGAAACGAAGGAACGCATCGGCGCGCTGGCCGTGGGCGCCTTGGCCGATACCGTCAAGCACCTTGGCAAGACCGTGCTCGTCCGTGCGCTGGCCGATGGCGTGGCACCGGGGGCGAAGCTCTGCGGGGCGGCTGTGGGGTCGATCGTCGATGTCGATGGCAAGACCCAGTTGGGTGCGCTGAAGGCGGGCGAAATCGGACTGACCGTGAAGACCGATCACCTGAGCCTGACCGGGCCGCTTTACACCGCCGAAGGCATCGCGCCGAACCCCGACTGGATGGCGGCGCATGCGGCGAACCACAGGCTCATCCTCGAGCCCGAGAACGAGCGCGACGAAACCCGTCTGGCGGCGGCGCTGCCGAAACTGCTCGAAATCGATCCCGGCCTGACGCTCGGCACCGATCCGGCGAGCGGCAAGACCGTGCTGGGCACGCAGGGCCCGCTGCATCTGCGCCGGACGCTTGAAAAGCTTGATGCCGATTTCGGCATCAAGGTCGGCACGGCGCCGCTGACGGCGGCTTTGTGCGAAACCATCACCGGCTCGGCGCAAAAACAATACCGTCACCGCAAGCAATCGGGCGGGGCGGGGCAGTTTGCCGATGTGGTGATCGAGGTCAGCCCGCTCGGCCGCGGCGAGGGCTTCCGCTTCACCGAGACGGTGAAGGGCGGCGCGGTGCCGCGCAACTACATCCCCTCGGTCGAGGCGGGCGCGCGCGAGGCTCTGGTGGCCGGTCCGAAGGGCCATCCGGTGGTCGATCTGGCGGTGAACCTCTCGGACGGCAAGCACCATGCGGTCGACAGCTCCGACCATGCCTTCCGCACCGCGGGCAAGATGGCGCTGCGCGAGGCGATGGCGGAGATTGGCACGGTCGTCCTCCAGCCGGTCTCGAAAGTGGTGATTTCGGTGCCGTCGACCTATGCGGGCGGGCTTTCGCCGCTTGTGTCTGGCCTCAAGGGGCAGGTGCTGGGCTTCGAAGCCGATCCGGCCGCGAAGGGCTGGGATCTGTTCGAGGCGCTGATGCCGGCGTCGTCGCTCTCCGAGCTGTTCCAGTCGCTCGGCGGCGCCACCCGTGGCACGGCCAACTTTGTCGCGACGCTCGATCACTACGAAGAGCAATATTGAGCGCCTGATCGAAACGAGGAAGGGCGGTCCCGCGGGACCGCCCTTTGTCATTTCGATGTCGCGTGCTCAGCGGCTGATCGAGCGCTGATTGTCGGCGCCGATCACGACGATCTTCGTCACCTCGGCCAGCATGACATTGTCGATGAAGGCCGCCGCCGTCACGTCGCGCGACTGCGGGGTGCTGACGCGGCTCGCGGCCGGGCTTTTCGGATCGGGCCAGGCGACAACGAAGCGATAGGTCATGACGCCCTCGACGGGCTTGCCGTCATTCTCGGCCAGAAGCTTCGCGCCCCACCAGCCCTGCGTCGGCGTCTGGCCGGTCGCGGCGACGATGGCGCCGCCCTGCGTCGGGTTCACCTCCAGCGCGGTAACCTGCGCGATCAGCTCGCGCGGGTCTTCCTTGACGTCCGGATAGCCCTCTTTCGGCGCGAGCGTCATCACCTGTTCATGCTTGAACCAGTTCCACGGGTTCAGCTTCGACTGTCCGCAGCCCGCGAGCGCCAGCGCCAGCGCAAGCGAAAGGGCCACGGGGGCAGGGCGGGCACGCAGGAACATGAGGCACCTCGGAGCGGCTGGGTCGGTCTTGCCTTTGGGTAGCCGATCCGGCCCGGTTTGAAAAGCGGCGTTTGGCCCGGCGCTTGCACGGGCTGCCGCCTGCCTCTTGCCGCGCCGCCGCATGAGGGCTACGCAGGGGAAAACGCAGGAGTTTCCCATGGCCAGCCCCGCTTTCGAAGAGATCGCCGAAACCTTCGACTTCCTGGAAGATTGGGAGGATCGCTATCGCCATGTGATCGAACTGGGCAAGGCGCTGCCGCCCTTGGACGAGGCGCTGAAAGTGCCCGCGACCAAGGTCGAGGGCTGCGCCTCGCAGGTCTGGCTGATGCCGCGCATCGCGGGTACCGGCGCGGGGGCGGTCTTTGATTTTGAAGGCGCCTCGGATGCGATGATCGTGCAGGGGCTGATCGCGCTTTTGCACGCGCTTTATGCCGGGCTTTCAGTGACCGAAGTGGGTGCGGTCGATGCGAAAGCCGAACTTGGGCGGCTTGGTCTGAACGAACATCTGAGCCAACAGCGCTCGAACGGTCTGGCCGCGATGGTCGAGCGTATCCGCAAGCTCGCCGCCGAGGCTGCCGCCGCCTGATCCGGCGTTGCGACCCTGCACGCCTGCACAGATCCTGCGCGTCCTTCCCTCTTTGCGCAACGACGTGGCTTTGCTACGTTTTTGCGAAAGGAGCATGACATGACACAGAGCGCACATCGCCCGGTCGTGGGGGTCATCGGCAACCGCGGGCTGATCAACGACCGCTACCCGATCCATGAGGGCGGGCAGATGAACTCCTGTGCCATTTCCAATGTCTCGGGCTGTCTGCCGCTGCTCATTCCCGCCGATCCCGAGATGGTCTCGGTCGAGGAGCTGATGCAGGTCTGCGACGGCTTTTTGCTGACTGGCGGGCGGCCGAACATCCATCCCTCGGAATACGGTCATGAGGCGACCGAGAAGCACGGCTTTTTCGACCGCGCCCGCGATGCGATCACGCTGCCGCTGGTGCGGGCCTGCGTCGCGGCGGGGCAGCCGTTTCTGGGCATCTGCCGCGGCTTTCAGGAGGTGAACGTGGCGATGGGCGGCACGCTGCACCCCGAGATCCGCGAATTGCCGGGCCGGATGAACCACCGGATGCCGCCCGAAGGCACGCTGGAAGAGGCTTTCGCGCTGCGCCACAAGGTCGTGCTGACCCCGGGCGGGCGGTTTGCCAGCCTCTTCGGCACCGAAGAGGTGGTGACCAACACCCTGCACGGGCAAGGAATTTTCGAACCGGGACCGCGCATCGTGATCGAAGGCCGGGCCGAGGATGGCACGCCCGAGGCGATCTATGTGAAGGATGCGCCGGGCTTCACGCTGGCCGTGCAGTGGCACCCAGAATGGAATGCGCAGAACGATCCGGTGTCGCGGCCGCTCTTTTGCGCCTTTGGCGATGCGGTGCGCAAGTTTGCCGCCGCGCGCGGGTGACGCGCGGCGCGAAGGGCGTATTTGGGCCAAGAAGAAAGAACCGTCAGGTCAGGTATTTCGACGCTTCCTTGCGGGCGAAGGTCTTGAGCGTCGCGCCATGTTCGGCGAGCCAGTCGGCGACGGCCTGCGCGTCGTGTTTCGACAGTTCGCGCAGCCACCACGCGATCGCCTTCTGAATGAACCAGTCGCGGTCCGGGGCAAGACGGACACACCAGCCCAGAATGCGGGCGCGGGCGGCCTGTTCGGCGGCATCGGGGTGGTTCGATTTCGTGAAGGGCAGCGTCATGACGAGCGTCGCGCGGCGGGTCCACATGGTGTCGGCGTCAAGCCAGGTTTCGATCTCGTCGAGCCGCTCGGGCGCGCCCGCAAGCCGCCGTCCGCCCGCATTGCAGGCGTGATCGGCAATCGCCCAGGCGTCGAAGCCGGGCACCCAGCCCGCGATCGTGCGCCAGACCCCGTCATCGGGGCGGATGCGGGCCTGCGTCAGCAGTTTCGCCGCTGCAACTTTGGCTTCGTGGATATCGCTCTGCCAGAGCCCGTCGGCCAGCGCGATGCGTTCATCGAGCGTCGCCTGCGCCCGCCAAAGCCGCGCCATATCTTCGATCAGCGGCACTGGCACGCCCAGATAGCGCCGTTCCACCTTGTGGTAAGCCGCGGCGCCCGCGGCCTTTTCCGCATCGCCACAGGCTTCGAGTGCGGCGATCGCCTCGGCCAGAGTGGGGGGCGGGCCGAGGTCGTCACCCTCGGCCTCTTCCTCATATTGCGTATAGGCCGCATCCGAAGCCGCATAGGCGGCGGCCTCGGCGGCCAACGCCGATTCTTCTGCAGTGAGCGGCCGGTCCTCGGCGACGATCACCCGGCTGCCGCGCTTCCGTGCCATCACTCCACCGTCACGGATTTTGCAAGGTTGCGCGGCTGGTCGACATCCGTCCCCTTGGCGATGGCGGTGTGATAGGCCAGCAGTTGCGCGGGCAGGGCATAGAGGATCGGCGCGAAGGGCTCGGCCACTTCGGGCAAGCGCAGCTGCGCCCAGGTGCCCTCGGCGGCGGCGATGCCCTTGCTGTCGGTGATCAGAAGCACCTTGCCATGCCGGGCCATCACCTCCTGCATGTTCGACACGGTCTTGTCGAAGAGCCGGTCATGCGGCGCGAGCACGATCACCGGAACCAAGCGGTCGATGAGCGCAATCGGCCCGTGCTTGAGTTCGCCCGAGGCATAGCCCTCGGCGTGGATGTAGCTGATTTCCTTGAGTTTCAGCGCACCTTCCAAGGCCAGCGGGAACATCGGGCCGCGCCCGAGGAAGAGGATGTCCTGCGCCTCGGCCAGTCGCTCGGCCAGTTTCGCGATGTCGTTCGAGGTGGTCAGCGCCGCATTCATCAGCCCCGGCAGCGCGCGCAGGGTATCAAGATGCCCCTGCACCTGATCCGCGCTCAGGTGGCCGCGGTCGATGCCCGCTTTCAGCGCCATCACCGCCAGCACCAGCAACTGGCAGGTGAAGGCCTTGGTCGAGGCGACACCCACCTCGACCCCGGCAAGGATCGGCAGGGCCAGATCGCATTCCCGCGCGATCGAGGACGAGGGCACGTTCACCACGGCAATGGTTTTCTGAACCTTTTCCGTGCAGTAGCGCAGGGCGGCGAGGGTATCGGCGGTCTCGCCCGATTGGCTGACGAAGATCGCGTAGCTTTTCGCGGGCAGTGGCGGCTCGCGGTAGCGGAACTCGGACGCCACATCGATTTCGCAGGGCAGGCCCGCCAGTTGCTCGAACCAGTATTTCGCCACCGAACAGGCGTAAAAGGCCGTGCCGCAAGCCACCAGCGTCAGCCGCTCAAGACCCGAAAAATCCAGCTCGGCAGGCAGGTTGACGCCCTCGGGCGTGAGGTAATGGCGCAGCGCATCGCCCAGAACCACCGGCTGCTCGGCGATTTCCTTGGCCATGAAATGCTTGTAGCCCGCCTTTTCGACCCGCGTCGACGAGAGGTCGATCCGGGTTTCCTCGCGGTTCGCGCGCCGCCCCTCGGCGTCGAAGATCTCGGCGCCGGCACGGGTGACGAAAGCATAGTCGCCCTCGGCCAGATAGGTGATGCGGTCGGTCACCGGCGACAGCGCAATCGCATCCGAGCCCACGAACATCTCGCCCGCGCCGTGCCCGATGGCGAGCGGCGAGCCCTTGCGCGCGGCGATCAGCAGATCGTTTTCACCCTCGAACAGCCACAGCAGCGCAAAGGCGCCTTCGAGCTTTTTCAGCGTCGCCACCGCGGCCTCGCGGGGCGCCAGACCGCGGTCGATGAACATCCGCGTCAGAAGCGCGACGGTTTCAGTGTCGGTCTGGGTTTCGGGGGTGATCCCGGCCTCGGCCAGTTCGGCGCGCAGCTCGCGGAAATTCTCGATGATGCCGTTATGCACGACCGCCACCGGACCCGAGCGATGCGGATGCGCATTGCCAAGGTTCGCCGCGCCATGCGTCGCCCAGCGGGTGTGGCCGATGCCCGCCTTGCCCGCCAGAGGCTCGTGCACGAGAAGGTCGGAGAGGTTGACCAGCTTGCCCACGGCGCGGCGGCGGTCGAGCCGACCTTCGTTCACCGTGGCGATGCCCGCCGAGTCATAGCCCCGATATTCCAGCCGCTTCAGGCTTTCGACCAGCAGCGGCGCAACTTCATGAAAGCCAAGAACGCCAATGATCCCGCACATTTAAATGCCTTTCTTCTGCGCGGCCTTCTTTGCGCGCAGCATGTCGAACAGTTTCGTCGCCAGCCCCGGCCTGTTCACCTGTTTCGCCCGGCCGAGCGCAATGGCGCCCGCCGGGACATCCTCGGTGATCGTCGAGCCCGAGCCCGTCAGCGCGCCATCGCCCACCGTGACCGGCGCGACCAGCATTGTATCAGATCCGATGAAGGCATTCGCGCCAATCGTGGTGCGATGCTTGAAAACGCCGTCATAATTGCAGGTCACCGTGCCCGCGCCGATATTGGTGAACTCGCCCACGTCGGCATCGCCGAGATAGGTCAGATGCCCGGCCTTGACGCCCTCGCCGAGGATCGAATTCTTCACCTCGACGAAATTGCCGATATGCACGTCTTCAGCCAGTTCCGCTCCGGCGCGCAGCCGTGCGAAGGGGCCGACGGTGGCCCCGCGCGAGATGTGGCAGTCTTCGAGATGACAGAAGGCCTCGATCGTCGCCCCGCTTTCGATCGTGACGCCGGGGCCGAAGACGACATTCGGCCCGAGCACCACATCGCGGCCGATGCAAGTGTTGAGCGCGAAATAGACCGTCGAGGGATCAACCATCGTCACGCCGTTTTCCAGCGCCTCGGCGCGGGCGCGGGCCTGAAAGGCGGCCTCGGCGGCGGCAAGCTCGGCGCGGGTGTTGATGCCCAGCGTCTCGGCCTCCTCGCAGCGCACCACCTCGGCCACATAGCCCTTGGCGCGGGCGCTGCCGACGATGTCGGTCAGGTAATATTCGCCCGAGGCATTGTCGTTCCCAAGCTCGCGCACGAGCATCGCCAAAAGCGTGGCGTCGCAGCAGATCACCCCGGAATTGCAAAGGGTTATCGCGCGTTCTTCCGCGGTCGCATCCTTGAATTCGACAATCCGCTCCAGCCGGTCGCCCTCGGCGATCAGCCGCCCGTAGCGGCCCGGATCGGCCGCCTCGAAGCCCAGTACGACGACATCGGCGGTGCTTTCGACCAGAAGTTCCAGCGTCTCGGGCGAGATGAAGGGGGTGTCGCCGTAAAGCACGACGATCTTGCCCTCGAACATCGGGATCTGCATCAGCGCCTGCGCCACCGCATGCCCGGTGCCGAGCTGCTGTTCCTGCAACGCGATCTCGGCCTCGGGCTCGAGCTTGCGCACGGCCTTCTCGACCAGATCGGCGCCGTGCCCGACGACGACCACCACCCGCTCGGGATCGAGCCGCTGCCCCGCCGCGAGCGCATGCGCGACCAAGGGCGCGCCGCCCAGTCTGTGCAGCACCTTCGGCAGGTCGGAATTCATGCGGGTGCCTTGGCCTGCGGCCAGGACAATAAGGGCAATGGCCATGAGGACGCCTTTTCTTCTGCTCGTGCCTGTTTTACCGATACCATATCTCGCTGCAAGAGGGCGAGGATCACGCAATCTTTCGGGGGCGTAACAGTGACGACGATGGCGGGCACGGTGGTTTTCGATCTGGACGGCACGCTGGCCGATACCTCGGCCGATCTGATCGCGGCGGCGAATGCCTGTTTCGTCGCGCGGAGCTTGGGCGCGGTGCTCGATCCCGTCGCGGATGCGGCTACGGCCTTTCAGGGCGGCAGGGCGATGCTGGCGCTTGGTCATGCGCGACTTGGCACGCCCGATGCCGCGCCGATCGTCGCCGAGGATTACTTCCGCCTGCTGCTGCATTACGGCGAGAATATCTGCGTGCACACAAGGCTTTATCCCGGCGCTGCCGGGGCGGTGGCGGCGCTGCGGGCCGCCGGTTATCGCACCGCGATCTGCACCAACAAGCCCGAGGCGCTGGCGGTGCAACTGCTTGATGCGCTGGGGATCGCGTCCCTTTTCGATGCGCTCGTCGGCGCCGACACCTTGCCCACCCGCAAGCCCGATCCCGCGCCCTACCATGCGGCGGTGACGCGCGCGGGCGGTACGGTGGCGCGGTCCTTGCTTGTGGGCGACACCGCGACCGACCGCGAAACCGCGCGGGCCGTCGGCGTGCCCTGTCTCCTCGTCGCCTTCGGTCCCGAAGGCCGCGCGATCGAACGCCTTGTCCCCGAGGCGATGCTCGACAGCTTCGCCGATCTGAGCCTGCGCGTGGCGCAATTCCTGCCGCGCCATGGCTGAGGCCGTCCTGCATCCGCGCCGTGCGACGATCTTCATCCTGATCGTCGTCTTCTTCGACATGGCGGGGGTCGGGCTGATCCTGCCGGTGCTGCCGAAGCTGATCGAAGAGGTGGGCGGGCTGCAACTGAACGACGCGGCGCAGATCGGCGGCTGGCTTTATGCGGTCTATTCGCTGGCGCTTTTTCTGACGGCGCCGCTTCTGGGCGCGCTCTCTGATCGCTTCGGACGGCGGCCGCTTTTGCTTTTGTCGTTGGCGGGGCTTTGCATCGACTACGTCCTCTGCGCGTTGGCGCCCTCGCTTTTGTGGCTTTTCCTCGCGCGGAGCGTCGCGGGGATTTGCGGCGCGACGCAGGGAATCGCGAATGCCTATGTCGCCGATTTCACCGCGCCCGAGGACCGTGCCCGGGCCTTTGGCTGGCTTGGCGCGGCGCTGGGGCTTGGGTTCGTGCTCGGCCCGGCCTTGGGCGGGCTTCTGGGCGCCTTTGGTCCGCGGGTGCCGTTCTGGGCCGCCGCCGCGCTGGCGGCGCTCAATTTGCTCTGGGGGCTCAGGGCGCTACCGGAAACGCTTGCGCCCGAGAACCGCCGCGCCGTGGTCTGGCGCGAGGCGAACCCGTTCGGCATCCTGACGGTCTTTCGCCGCCACAAGGGGGTGCTGCCGCTGGTGGCGATCTATGCGCTCTATTTCTTTGCCTCGGCGGTCTATCCGGCGGTCTGGTCCTATTGGGGGATCGCGAAATTCGGCTGGTCCGAGGTCACGATCGGCGTCTCGCTGGCCGCTTTCGGCATCGTCTGGGCGCTGTTTCAGGGGCTGCTCACCGGCCCGGTGGTCAAGCGGCTTGGCGAACGGCGGGCGGCGCTTCTGGGTCTGGCCATCGCCTGTCTGGCGGCGGCGGGCTACGGGCTGGTGCCCGGCATCGTTGGCGTCGTGATCTTGCTGATCTTCCACGGCCCCGAGGGCTTCGCGCAACCGGCGCTGACCGCGATGATGTCGGCGCGGGTGCCTGAAAGCGAACAGGGCGCGTTGCAGGGCGGCCTTGGCGCGGTGACCAATCTGATGATGCTCGCAGGCGCGCTGTTCTTTGCGCAGGTCTTCGGCTATTTCCTCTCCGACGCGGCCCCGGTGCAAAGCCCCGACGCCGCCTATTTCGTCGCGGCGGTGCTTTTGGCGGTGCCCTTCGCGATGCTGATGCGCAGGAAAGCGACATGACGGACGAGGTCTTTACCGGCAATTTCACCCAGCAGGAACCGATCGACGAGGCGGCGATTGCGGTCGCCGTCGCGGTGCTGCGCTCGGGTCGGTTGCATCGCTACAACGTCGCCGCGGGCGAGATCGGCGAAACCGCGGCGCTCGAGCTGGAGTTTGCCGCCTTCACCGGGGCGAGATACTGCCTCGCCGTCGCCTCGGGCGGCTATGCGATGGGCTGCGCCTTGCGCGCTGCCGGGGTCGGGCCGGGGGATCGGGTGCTGACGAATGCCTTCACGCTCGCGCCGGTGCCCGGGGCGATCGCCGCGCTTGGCGCCGAGCCGGTCTTCGTCGAGGTCACCGAGGATCTGGTGATCGATCTGCAAGACCTTGAGGCGAAAGCGAAAACTGCAGGTGCGCGGGTGCTGCTTCTGTCGCATATGCGCGGCCATATCTGCGACATGGACCGGCTGATGGAGATCGCCACGGCCGCCGGGCTGCTGGTGATTGAGGATTGCGCCCATACGATGGGGGCAAGCTGGCGCGGCGTGGCCTCGGGGCGGCATGGGGCGGTGGGCTGCTATTCGACGCAGACCTACAAGCACATGAATTCGGGCGAGGGCGGTCTGATCGTCTCGGACGATCCGGTGCTGATGGCAAAAATGATCCTGCTTTCAGGCTCTTACATGCTCTATCCCCGGCACGCGGCAGCGCCGCCCGCCGAGGTCTTCGAGACGCTGAAATACGACACGCCCAATGTCTCGGGGCGGATGGACAACCTGCGCGCGGCGATTCTGCGGCCGCAGATCCCGACGCTGCCCGACCGGATCTTCCGCTGGAACGGGCTTTACCGGGCGCTGGAGGCGGGGCTTTCTGCCACGCCGGGGCTGCGGGTGATCGACAGACCCCAGGCCGAAGCCTTTGTCGGCTCGTCCTTCCAGTTTCTCCTGCCCGGTTGGGCCGGTGATCGTATTCTGGCACTCGTCACAACCTGCGCCGCGCGGGGAGTGGAGCTGAAGTGGTTCGGCGCTGCCGAGCCCGTGGCCTTCACCTCGCGCCATCAAAGTTGGCGCTATGTCCCCGCGCAGCCCTTGCCGCGCACCGATGCGGTGCTGGGCGGTTTGCTCGATCTGCGTCTGCCGCTGACCTTCTCCGAGGCCGATGCGGCGCTGATTGCCCGTATCGTCGATGAAGAGGTGCGCCGGGCTCAGCCCTGATCGCCCAGAAGCCGTTCCTGCCAGGCGGCGTTGTTGATCGGCGCCTCGGCGAGCGCGAATTCGAAGCTGGCAAAGGCGCAGGGCAGGCGCAGCGTGATGTCGGCCAGCACCAGCCGCTCGGTTCCGAAATCATGCGCCTCGGCCTCTTCGGTCAAAAGCACCACCGAGAGGTCGGGGCGGTTGAGCCGCAGCCGCATCAGCGGTTCGGCCATTTCGGCAATGCCGCCGAGCGTGTCGAGATCGACGAGCAGCAGCGCGCCCTGCGGCGCCGACCAGACCGGTGCGGTCGGATGCAGCGCGCCGATGCGGCGGAAGGGCAGGCCGTGATCGGCAAACCAGTCGAGACAGATCAGCCCCGGGCCGCTGCGATGCGACAGGAAATAGACGACCGAGACGGCCTCTTCATCAAGGCTGTGAAACCGGGCCGGCTCAATCACGGCGGCTTGCGGCACGGCAGCGGGGCCCGCAAGCTCTGCAATCGGGGTGATCGAGGGGCGCTGCGCGGCCACCAGCGCCTCGGGCCGGGGCGCGCTGCGGCCGATGCGCGTCACGCCGATCCCGACCGCGGTCGGGCCGGTCGCGACGGGGGCATCGGCGGCGGCGATGACGGCGGCGGGCCAGCTGATCGCACGGTCCGGCGCCGGTGCCAGAGCGGCGCGCATCCGCGCCAGGATCCGCCCCAACCATGGTCCGAAAGCGGGCGCTTGCGCGACGGGCTGCGAGGGGTGATGCGTCCAGATCATGCGGGCCTCCCTGACCTTAACCTGAGCTAAAGGTTAATTGCCGTTAGGGAATTTCGGCAATGTGTCGGAGGGATGCCGCGGAGCGCGAAAGGATAGACCGGGCTGCGCGGTCGGAGTCGCAAGCGCCCTGAAGATGTGATCAGGGCGCCGTTGCGGGGGTGGCAGAGAGGCTGGCGCAGGTCTCGGCCCAGACGGTGGCAAGCGAGTCGAGTACCGCCAGCGTCGTGGTTTCGGGCACGCTGCCCGGGCTTGCAGTGCGCAGGGCAAGGTCGATCGCCTTGAGCCGGTGATAGAGCCGCTCGGCCCCGAGCAGCGCCGCAGAGCCGGCGAATTTATGCGCGAGCGCCGCGGTTTCCGCGGGTTTCTCCTGCGCCGAAGCACGCGTCAGCGCGGCCAGCATCGTCTCGCCTTCGGTCAGGAATCGCTGCAGCGTCAGCGCCATCATCTCCGGCCCGAGCGACAGCGCCAGTTCGGCCCGCGTGTCGGCGTCCAGCAACGGGTGTTCCGCCGCGGAGGCAGGGGCGGTTTCGGGCGGCAGGGTGAGACTGCGGTCGCGCAGGCGTGGGCACAGCTCTTCGGCCAGAACCTGATCCAGCAGCTTGCGGGTGATCGGCTTCGAGATCACCCGGCAGACCCCGGCCGCCTCCAGCCGGGCGCGGGCCTCGGGCAGCACGTTCGCGGTGACCGCGATGAAAGGCGTGTCACAGTTCGGCCCGGTGCCCGAGCGGATCGCCTCGGTCGCGTCGACGCCATTCATCCGCGGCATGTTCAGATCGATCAGCACCACGTCAAAGCGCCGCTCGGCGGCCTTCTCGACGGCTTCGACGCCATCGCGGGCTTCCTCGAATGTGTGACCGGCGCGGCGCAGCATTTCGCACATCACGACGCGGTTGATGTCATTGTCCTCGACCACGAGCACGTCGATCGACATCGGCAGGCGGCTTGGCGGTGCCCCGTCGGTGTTGCAGGGCTGCGCCGGGGCGGCCGCCCGGACGGGAGCGGAGCTCGCCGGGGCCGCGGGCGCCGGGGCGGGTCTGCTCAGCACCACCGGCGCGGGCAGGCTGATCCAGAAGGCCGAGCCCTGACCCACATCGCTTTCGACCCCGATCTGACCGCGCATCGCCCGCATCAGGCGCCGGGCGATCGACAGACCAAGGCCCGAGCCGGTCGCCTCGCGCGAGAGTTCGGGGTCCAGCGTCACGAAATCGTCGAAAATCCGCTCGGTCTCGCCCGCCGGGATGCCGATCCCGGTGTCGATGACGCGGTATTCGAGCAGGCCCTGATCGCGGTGATATTCCGCCTCGAGCGTGATCGCGCCGTCGCGGGTGAATTTGATCGCATTGCCGACGAGGTTCAGCAGCACCTGCCGGATCCGCATCGCATCGCCTTCGACGAACTCGGGCAGCTTGCCTTCTGCGCGCGCTTTCAAGGCGTTGCCACGCGCAGCTGCGCCCGCCGCCTGCATCTGCACGATCTCGTCAAGCACCGACATCGGGGCAAAGGGCTCGCGCGTCAGCGACAGCTTGCCCGCGTCGAGCCGTTCGACATCAAGCGTGTTGTTCACATGCGTCAGCAAGATCTCGCCCGCCTTTTGCATCGAGGCCAAAAACGCAGTCTGACTTTCGTCGAGCGGGGTTTCGCGCAACAGATCAAGCGTGCCGAGCAGCCCATTGAGCGGCGTGCGCATCTCGTGGCTCATGACGGCGACGAATTCGGCCTGCGCCTGCTCGCCCGCCATCGCGGCATCGCGCGCGTCGATCAGCTCTTTCTCGGCGGCGACGCGGTCGGTGATGTCGCGCATGTAGCCGACGAAAATCTCTTTCCGGCCGATGCGCGTGGCGGTGACCGAAATCTCGGCCGGGAAGACCGAGCCATCCTTGCGCCGTGCTTGCAGCCCGATCAGCCCATGCCCCGCGATCCGCGGCACGCCGCCGGTGCGGTAGCGTTTGAACCCCGCCAATTTCGCGGATTTCATGTTGTCGGGCACGATCAGCTCATTCAGATGCCGGCCCATCGCCTCATCGCGGCTGTAGCCGAAGACCCGCTCGGCCGCGCCGTTGAATTCGAGCACGAGGCCGTCCTGATCGACGACGATCACCGCATCGAAAGAGGTGCCGATCACTGCCTCGAGCCGGGCTTTGGCGGCCGAGAGCGAGCCGGTCTGCCGCATCCCGAAGCGCCAGAGCGACCAGGTGATGACAAGCCCGGCCGTGATCGCGGCGAGCAGCGCCGTCGTCAGCGAGGCCAGCAGCATCAGCGAGGAAAACACCTGTTCGCGTTGCTGCTTGGCATCTTCGGCGAATTTCCGCACCCCTTCGAGCGAGACGGTGCGGACGTCGTGTTCGAGCGCCTCGGCGCTGCGGCGCAGATCGGGCAGGGCGGGGCCAAGCGCTGAGGGACCGGCGTCGACCAGCGTCGCAGCCTGGTGCAGGAAGCTGTCGATGCGACGGATCTCGGTGCCGGCGACCTCGGGGGTGACGATGGCGGTGAAGCCGCGGCCCTCCAGTATCGTGTGCACGCGGCTGTAGAAGATGTCGAAGCTGCGGCTGAATTCCGCGATCGTCTCGGGCGCGTCCGGCTTGGCGCGTACGAGGGCGCCGTCCATGTGGAAATACTCGACCTCGAGCTGGGCAAGCGTCCATTGCAGGCTGTCGGAATTGGCGATGGCCAGGTTGTCGATTTCCGACTGCACCATCACGCCGTAGCGATAAAGCGCGCCCACCGCGCCAAGAAACAGCACGACCAGTCCCGCGATCAGGAAGGGGCGCAGACGCTGACGCGTGTCGGGCAACGAAAGGGAACTGTCGGACATGAAACCGATGTGCAGTTGGGGGCAAGTGACCCGGATTACGGCTGGACCTCGATCCGGTCGACTTGCCAGACGGACCGGGAATAGACGACTTCGTTGCGGAATTCTGAAGCGGAATCATAGGGGTAGACGAGCCAGAGCGGCCCTTTGTCGCGCACGGTCATCAGCTTGCCATCGCGGTGATCGGCGAGCAGCGCCCCCCCCGCAGCGATGTCCGAGACCGGGATCTGCACCGAGTAATCGTTGATCGCGGTGATCTTCAGCGTGCCGTCGGTCACGCCCAGACGATCGAGCAAGGCGCGCAATTCGATCCCCGAAAAGGCTTGCACCCCCTCGGTCCAGATCGTCGAGGTCTCGAAATTCGTGCGCGGCAGCGCGGCCAGCATCGTCGCATCGAATTTCGCGGCGCCCTCGGCATTGGTGACACCGATCTTGCCGGTAACGGTGAGCATGACTGTCCCTGTCGGCGCGTCGAGCGGTGCGGCCGCGACAGGGGCGGGCGACTCGGCCAGCGCGCCCTGCGCATGCAAGGTGAAGCCCGCGGCGGCGAGCAGGGACAGACTGAGGATCACGGCGGCCATCGCCGTCTTGGTGGTGCTGCGCATGTCTTTCCCCCGTTTGATCATGCCCGATCGCGGGATTGTCGCATAGCCCTACGGTCAAGCCATGCTGAATTAAGTATATTTACCTATCCGAAGGGATAGGATCACGCTCCGAAACGGTAGGTCCGGTGTCGCTTAGGGCGATGCCCGCCGAAACTTCCCGCCGCGGTCTTGAAATAGCCCGCTTTCTTTAAGATTACCTTTCTGCAACCCCTGCGAGAGAGCCGCGGGGCGAGATTTTCGGAGGTGAGGGTGAGACTTCTGATTGCCGACGACCATGATCTCGTGCGCGATGCGATTGCGGCGCTGTTGCGCGCAGGCGGATGCGACGAGGTTGCGGTGGCGGGAACACTGCCCGAGGCGCTTGCGGCGGTGCAGGCCGCGGGGAGCTTCGATCTGGTGCTGCTTGATTACGACATGCCGGGCATGGAGGGAATCGAGGGGCTGATCGAGATGAAGCGCACGTTTCCCGCGCAGGCGGTGGCGATCATCTCGGGCGTTGCCCGTCCCTCGGCCGCGCGCGAGGCGCTCGATGCCGGGGCGATCGGTTTCGTGCCGAAGGCGATGCCGGCGCGCTCGATCATCGGGGCGGTGACGCTGATGGCCTCGGGATCGGTCTTTGCGCCCTTCGACTTTCTCAAGCAGGAGGAACCACCCAGTCAGGGCGGCCTGTCGGCGCGGGAAACCGAGGTTCTGCGCGGCATTTGCGCGGGGCGGACGAACAAGGAAATCGCCCGCGAGATGGACCTGCAGGAGGTCACGGTGAAGCTGCATGTGCGCACGCTGACGCGCAAGATCGGCGCGCGCAACCGCACCCATGCTGCGATGATCGCCCGCGAGAACGGCTGGTTTTAAGCGCATTCCCGCGGGCGGGGTTTGTAAAGGCGGTGCCGAAGCACCGCCTTTCGCCGCCGGATCGAGTGGGACGGCGGCGCGCCGATCCGCCTATTGGGTCAGGCGCGGACCGGCTTGTCGGGTCATCTGCGGCTGGGGAAGGGCACCACCTCTGCAGACCGGTCGCGCTCTGCGCGCGAAGAGAAGGGCGAGACCCGGCGCGGCCGCAGCGGCGCCGCCGGGGCAGGGTGCGGAAAGACCACCGGTTCCATCCGCTCGATCGCCCGGGTGATTGCGGCGGAAACCTCGGCAAGCCCCTCGTTACGGCAATAATCGTTCATCTCGATCAGCACGGCATAGATCCAGGCGTGCTGACTGGCGGTGGCGATCGGGCTCATGGCGCTGCTCTCCGTCGTTATTCGTTAAGAAATCTTTACCAATTCATCCCGCCCTTGGCGCGTGCGCGGAAGGCCATCGGCGGGTATCGAAAGTGCACAAACTATCCTTTCGTATAGTCGGCCCGCGCGAAGTGACGTTGCGGCACGTCCGCTTGACGGAATCGCCCTCTCCGGAAATAAATGAACAAGCGTTCAATAACGGGGAGGGGCAGATGTTCACGGGCTCGATGCGGTTCGATCTGGGGGAAGATATCGCGGCGCTGCGCGACATGGTGCAGGCTTGGGCGCGCGACCGGCTGGCGCCGATTGCGGCCAGGGTCGATCGCGACAACCTCTTCCCGAACGAGCTTTGGCCGGAGATGGGGGCGCTCGGTCTTCTGGGCATCACCGTGCCCGAGGAATACGGCGGCGCAGGCATGGGCTATCTGGCGCATGTGGTGGCGACCGAGGAGATCGCCCGGGTCTCGGCCTCGATTTCGCTTTCCTACGGGGCGCATTCGAACCTCTGCGTCAACCAGCTGAAGCTGAACGGCTCACCTGAGCAGAAGCGCAAATACCTGCCCGATCTGGTCAGTGGCGCAAAGATCGGCGCGCTGGCGATGAGCGAGACCGGCGCGGGCTCCGATGTCGTCGGCATGAAGCTGCGGGCGGAAAAGCGCGGTGATGTTTACGTGCTGAACGGCCACAAATACTGGATCACCAATGGCTGCGATGCCGATACGCTGGTGGTCTATGCGAAAACCGATCCGGGCGCGGGCTCGAAGGGGATCACCGCCTTCCTCATCGAAAAGGGGATGAAGGGGTTCTCGACCTCGCCGCATTTCGACAAGCTCGGCATGCGCGGCTCGAACACGGCGCAGCTTTTCTTCGACAATTGCGAGGTGCCTGCGGAGAACGTGCTCGGCGCCGAGGGCAAGGGTGTGCGGGTGCTGATGTCGGGGCTCGATTACGAGCGGGTGGTGCTGTCGGGGATCGGCACGGGGATCCTGATGGCCTGCCTTGACGAGGTCGTGCCCTATGCCCAGACGCGCGAGCAGTTCGGCCAGCCGATCGGGACTTTCCAGCTGATGCAGGCGAAGATCGCCGACATGTATGTCGCCGCCAATACCGCCCGCGCCTATACCTACGAGGTGGCCAAAGCCTGCGACCGCGGCGAGGTCACCCGGCAGGATGCCGCGGCGACCGTGCTTTATGCCTCGGAACAGGCGATGGTGCAGGCGCATCAGGCGGTGCAGGCGCTTGGCGGGGCAGGGTTCCTGAATGACTCGACCGTCTCGCGGCTCTTCCGCGATGCGAAGCTGATGGAGATCGGGGCGGGCACTTCCGAAATCCGCCGCATGTTGATTGGCCGCGAACTGGTGGAGGCGAAATGAAGCTGACCTCCGCCGCCCTGCCAAGTTCCGAAACCTTCCGCGCCAATCGCACCGCGCATCTGGCGCTCTTGGACCACGTGCGCGAGGCCGCCGCCCATGCCGCCGCGGGCGGCGGGCCGGAGGCCACGAAACGCCATGTCGCCCGCGGCAAGATGGCCCCGCGCGAGCGGGTGGCGGCTTTGCTCGACCCGGGCAGCCCGTTTCTGGAAATCGGCGCCACCGCCGCGCATGGGATGTATCACAACGCCGCGCCCTGCGCGGGGGTGATCGCGGGCATCGGGCGCGTGAGCGGGCAGGAGGTCATGGTGGTCGGGAACGACGCCACCGTGAAGGGCGGCACCTATTACCCGATGACGGTGAAGAAGCACCTGCGCGCGCAGGAGATCGCCGAAGAATGTGCGCTGCCCTGCGTCTATCTGGTGGATAGTGGCGGCGCCAACCTGCCCAATCAGGACGAGGTCTTCCCCGACCGCGACCATTTTGGCCGCATCTTCTACAATCAGGCGCGGATGTCGGCCAAGGGCATTCCCCAGATCGCCGTCGTCATGGGGTCGTGCACCGCGGGCGGCGCCTATGTGCCCGCGATGTCGGATGTGACGATCATCGTGAAGGATCAAGGCACGATCTTTCTGGCCGGTCCGCCTCTGGTGAAAGCCGCGACGGGCGAGGTCGTCAGCGCCGAGGATCTGGGCGGTGGCGATGTGCACACGCGGCTCTCCGGTGTGGCTGATTATCTGGCCGAGGATGACGCCCATGCGTTGGCGCTCGCCCGCCGGGCCGTGAGCCATCTGAACCGCGCCAAACCCGCGACGGTGCAATGGCAGAGCCCCGAAGATCCGGCCTATGACCCAGAAGATATCCTCGGCGTCGTGCCCGCGGATCTGCGCACCCCCTATGACATCCGCGAGGTGATCGCCCGGGTGGTCGATGGCTCGCGCTTTGACGAATTCAAACCGCGCTTTGGCGAGACGATCGTCACCGGCTTCGCCCATGTGATGGGCTGCCCCATCGGCATCATCGCCAACAACGGGGTGATCTTTTCCGAGGCCGCGCAAAAGGCCGCGCATTTCGTCGAGCTCTGCTCGATGCGGAACATCCCGCTTGTTTTCCTGCAAAATGTCACCGGCTTCATGGTCGGGCGCAAATATGAAAACGAGGGCATCGCCCGGCACGGGGCAAAGATGGTGACGGCTGTGGCCACGACGAACGTGCCAAAGATCACCATGCTCGTTGGCGGTTCCTTCGGTGCGGGCAATTACGGGATGGCGGGCCGCGCTTATTCGCCCCGGTTCTTGTGGACCTGGCCCAACTCCCGCATCTCGGTGATGGGCGGCGAACAGGCGGCGGGCGTCCTCGCCACGGTCAAGCGCGAGGGGATCGAGCGCAAGGGCGGGCACTGGTCCCCCGAGGAAGAGGCCGAGTTCAAACGCCCGACGCTCGAGATGTTCGAGCGCCAAAGCCAGCCGCTCTATGCCTCGGCGCGGCTTTGGGACGACGGCATCGTGGACCCCCGCAAGACCCGCGATGTGCTGGCGCTGAGCCTCTCCGCCAGCCTCTGCGCGCCGATCGAGGCGACCCGCTTCGGCCTTTTCCGCATGTAACTTTCCATGCCTCCGGCGGAGGTATTTGCAGCAAGATGAAACCCCATCCCTTTCATCTTGCAAAAAATACCTCGGGGGGCCCGGGGGGCGGAGCCCCCCGCTACTTAAGGCACGGGGCAACGCCCCCGCCGCTGATCAAGGAGACCGCGATGTTTCAAAAGATCCTGATCGCCAACCGTGGCGAGATCGCCTGCCGGGTGATCGACACCGCCCGCCGTCTGGGTGTCGCCACGGTCGCGGTCTATTCCGACGCCGACGCGGGCGCGCGCCATGTGGCGATGGCCGATGAGGCGGTGCATATCGGTGGCCCGCGCCCGGCCGACAGCTACCTGCGCGGCGCTGCGATCATTGAGGCCGCGCTGAAAACCGGGGCCGAGGCGATCCATCCGGGTTACGGCTTCCTGTCTGAAAACCCCGATTTCGTCGATGCGGTTCAGGCCGCGGGGCTGGTTTTCATCGGCCCCTCGGGCGCGGCGATCCGGGCGATGGGCCTCAAGGACGCCGCCAAGGCGCTGATGGCAGAGGCGGGGGTGCCCATCGTGCCGGGCTATCACGGCGACAACCAAGACCCGGACCACCTTGCGGGCGCGGCCGAGGCTTTGGGCTATCCTGTGCTGATCAAGGCGGTGGCGGGCGGAGGCGGCAAGGGCATGCGCCGCGTCGATCACCCAGCCGATTTCGCCGCCGCGCTTCTCAGCGCGCAGGGCGAGGCGCAGACCGCCTTCGGCAACCCCGCCGTCTTGATCGAGAAATATGTCGAAAAGCCCCGCCATATCGAGGTGCAGGTCTTTGGCGATGGCACCCGCGCCGTGCATCTTTATGAGCGCGATTGTTCGCTGCAACGCCGCCACCAGAAGGTGATCGAGGAAGCCCCGGCGCCGGGCATGACCGACGAGATGCGCGCTGCCATGGGGCAGGCCGCCGTGCGCGCCGCCGAGGCGATCGGGTATAGCGGCGCGGGCACGGTCGAATTCATTGTCGATGCCTCGGATGGTCTGCGCCCGGATCGGTTCTGGTTCATGGAGATGAACACCCGCCTGCAGGTCGAGCACCCGGTGACCGAGGCGATCACCGGCGTCGATCTGGTCGAATGGCAGTTGCGCGTCGCCTCGGGCGAGCCCTTGCCCGCCAAGCAGGACGATCTGCAGATCCGCGGCCATGCGGTCGAGGCCCGGCTTTACGCCGAGGATGTTCCGGCCGGGTTCCTGCCCGCGACCGGCACGCTCAAGCATCTGCGCTTTCCCCCCGGCATCCGGGTCGAAACCGGGGTCCGGCCCGGGGATGTGATCAGCCCCTGGTATGATCCGATGATCGCCAAGGTGATCAGCCACGGCCCGACCCGCGCCGCCGCGCTGATCGCGCTTGCCCGGGCGCTCGAGGCGACCGAGGTTGCGGGCACGGTGACGAACCTCGGCTTTCTGGCGCGTCTCTCCCGCCATCCGGGCTTTGTCGCGGGCGATGTCGATACCGGGCTGATCGCCCGCGATCTGCAGCCGCTCACCCATCCGCTGCCAACACCGCCCGCCGCCCGGGCGCTGGCCGTGATCGCCGCGGCGGGGCTGCACGAGGCCACCGGCACCGGCTTCAGCCTTTGGGCGCCCTTGCGCCGCCCCGTGCCCTTCGAGGCGCCCGCGCATCTGCAGGTCATCGGGCCGAACCGCCTCCGCGTCGAGATCGACGGGCAGGGGCACGATTGCGCGCTGCACCCCGACGGCTGGTGGGTCGATGGCGCCAAGACCGGGGCGCAGATCCATGTTGTGGGCGACGAGATCACCGTCTTCCTGCGCGGCGCGCATCGCTTCCAGCGGCCCGATCCGCTGGCCCGCGAAAGCAGCGCCTCCGCCTCTGGCCTCACGCTTGCGCCGATGCCGGGTCTGGTGAAAGCTGTCTTCGTCGCGCCCGGTGCGCAGGTGGCTGCGGGCGACCGGCTCGCCGTGCTGGAAGCGATGAAGATGGAGCATACGCTGTGCGCCGCGCGAGCGGGCCGTGTGGCCGAGGTGCTGGCGGGCGCGGGCGATCAGGTGGAGGCCGGGGCGGCGCTGATCCGACTGGCCGAGGAGGAAGTGGCATGACGATCCTGCATCACATTCAGGGCTCGCGCTCGCATCGCGTGCTGTGGCTCTTGGAAGAACTGGGCGAGCCGGCCGAGATCCGACTCTGGTCGCTGACCGATGGCAGCCTGCGCAGCCCCGAGTTTCGCGCGCTCTCGCCCGCCGGGCGGGTGCCTGCGCTGGAAATCGACGGTCGGGTGATCTTTGAATCGGGCGCCATCGTGCAATACCTGACCGAGACCCGCGGGCGGTTGGCGCCGATGCCCGGCGACCCCGAGCGCGGTGCCTTTCTCGAATGGGTGCATTTTGCCGAAACGCAGGGCAACATCCTGCAATCGCTCAACATTCACCACATCTTCCTGCGCCCTGACACGGCGCGCTCGGTGCCGTTGATGCGGCTCGACACGAAGCGGCTCGAAATCACCATGCGCGCGCTTGAAACCCGGCTGACCGGGCGCGACTGGATTCTGGGTGCCTTCTCGGCCGCCGACTGCATGTTCGGCTTCAACATGGATGCGATGTTCCGCTTCGTGCCCCGCGAGAGCTTCCCCGCCATCGCCGATTGGGTGACGCGCGCCAAGGCGCGGCCCGCCCACATCCGCGCGGTCGAGCGCGGCGGCGACACGATCTATACCCGCGAGTTTTACGAGCTGCCCGATGGCTGAGCGCGTCGAAATCGTCGAGATGGCGCCGCGGGACGGCTTGCAGAACGAAGTCCGCTTCATCGCCACGTCCGACAAGATCGCGCTGGTCGATGCGCTTTCGGATGTCGGTTTCACCCGGATCGAGGTGGCCTCCTTCGTCAGCCCGAAATGGGTGCCGCAGATGGCCGATGGCGCGGCGGTGCTTGCGGGCATCACCCGACGCCCCGGCACGCGCTATGCGGCGCTGACGCCCAATCTGCGCGGGGTCGAGGCGGCGCTTGCGGCGGGCGTCGATGAGGTGGCGATCTTCGCCTCGGCCTCCGAGGGGTTTTCGCGCGCCAATCTGAATTGTTCGATCGCCGAGAGCCTTGAGCGTTTCGCCCCCGTCGTGGAAGCGGCGCAGGCGGCGCTGGTGCCGGTGCGGGGCTATGTTTCGATGGTCACCGATTGCCCCTTCGAGGGGGCGATCGCGCCCGACAGGGTGGCGCAGGTGGTGGCCGCCTTGCGTGATCTGGGCTGCTACGAGGTCAGTCTGGGCGACACGATCGGGCAGGGGCGGCCCGAGACCGTCACGGCGATGCTGAACGCTGTTCTGAACCAGATGCCGTCCGAGCGGCTGGCCGGGCATTTCCACGACACCGCGGGCCGGGCGCTCGACAATATCGAGGCAAGTCTGGCACTGGGCCTGCGGGTCTTTGATGCCGCGGCGGGGGGGCTGGGCGGCTGTCCCTATGCGCCGGGGGCAGCGGGGAATGTGGCGACGGAAAAGGTGGCCGCGCGGCTGATGGCGCTGGGCTACGAGACCGGGCTTGACCCGGCGGCGCTGGCCCGGGCGGCGGCTTTGGCGCGGGCGATGAAGGGGGGGAGCCATGTTTGAGACGATCCGGATCGAGACTGACGCGCGCGGGGTGTCGACCCTTTGGCTTTCGCGCGCGGCCAAGCACAACGCGCTCGATGCGCAGATGATTGCCGAACTCACCCGCGCCATCGGCCAGCTCGGCGCCGACCCCGCGGTGCGGGTCGTGGTGCTGGCGGCCGAGGGGGCCAGTTTCTGCGCGGGCGGCGATCTGCGCTGGATGCAGGCCAATATCACCGCCACGCCCGAGGCGCGGGCGGCGAGTGCCCGCACCTTGGCCGCGATGCTGGCTGCGGTGAACGACTGCCCGAAGCCCGTCATCGGCCGTGTGCAGGGCAATGCCTTCGGCGGGGGCATCGGCATGATCTCGGTCTGCGATGTCGCCCTTGCCGTGCCCGAGGCGCGGTTTGGCCTGACCGAAACGAAGCTCGGCCTGACCCCCGCCACCATCTCGCCCTATGTCATCGCCCGGATGAGCCCGGCGAAGGCGCGTGCCGTCTTCATGTCGTCGCGGCTCTTTTCGGCCGAGGAGGCGGTGGGGCTGAACCTGCTTTCGCGGGTGGTTTCGGCCGCCGATCTGGACACCGCGATCGAGGCGGAAGTGACGCCTTATCTGGCCTGTGCGCCGGGCGCCGTGGCCGAGGCGAAGGCGCTGGTGCGTGAGCTGACGCCGGGGCTCGACTCGCAGGCGCAGGAGCGCACCATTGCCGCCCTTGTCGCACGCTGGGAAAGTGACGAAGCGCGCGAAGGTCTGGAGGCCTTCTTTGCGCGTCGTGCGCCTCACTGGCTTGTGAACTGAAAGATTCGCAATATTATTTCGTGAATTGGCCGATTCGGATCGGTTCTCGCCCGCGCACGGAAGCGAGACATGTTGCCGCATTGCGGCAAACACTTGAGCTACCATGAAAACGTCTCAAATCCGGTGTGCATCGGTATACAAAATGCGCGTCAAGCCCAGAATCCGGGCGTCGCGATGTTGACCGGAGGGGGGGAGAGGGCTATTCCATCCCTTGCCGCCTCCGCGCACGGGAAGGTGCAAACGGGGGCAAAAGGGGTCAAAGATGCAAGACGCGCTCACGCATGGAATGTTGCGGGAATATCTTCCCATACTCGTCCTTCTGGCCATGGCGATCGGACTTGGGCTGGTGCTGATTGCCGCCGCTGCGATCATCGCCTATCGCAATCCCGACCCGGAAAAGGTTTCTGCCTACGAATGCGGCTTCAACGCCTTCGACGACGCGCGGATGAAGTTCGACGTGCGCTTCTACCTCGTCTCGATCCTGTTCATCATCTTCGATCTTGAAGTGGCGTTCCTGTTCCCCTGGGCGGTCGCCTTCGGCACGATGAGCATGGTCGCCTTCTGGTCGATGATGGTGTTCCTGACCGTGCTGACCGTCGGCTTTGCCTATGAATGGAAGAAGGGGGCGCTGGAATGGGCGTGATGACCGGAGCCAACACCGCCGCCGTCGACATGGACGTGGCAGCTGCGGCGCTCAACCGCGACCTGCAGGACAAGGGCTTCCTGCTGACAACCGCCGAAGACATCATCAACTGGGCGCGCAACGGCTCGCTGCACTGGATGACCTTCGGTCTGGCCTGCTGCGCCGTCGAGATGATGCATACCGCGATGCCGCGCTATGACGTGGAACGGTACGGCTTCGCGCCCCGCGCCTCGCCGCGTCAGTCGGACGTGATGATCGTCGCGGGCACGCTGACCAACAAGATGGCCCCGGCGCTGCGCAAGGTCTACGACCAGATGCCGGAACCGCGCTACGTGATCTCGATGGGCAGCTGCGCCAATGGCGGCGGCTACTATCACTACAGCTACTCTGTCGTGCGCGGCTGCGATCGCATCGTGCCGGTCGACATTTACGTTCCCGGCTGCCCGCCCTCGGCGGAGGCGCTGATGTATGGTATCCTGCAGTTGCAGCGCAAGATCCGCCGCACCGGGACCCTGGTGCGCTGAGGAGGATGAGCATGAGCGACAAGCTGCAAGCCCTTGCCGATCATCTGGCCGCGAAGCGCGCCGGTGACGTGATCTCGACCGAAGTGGTGCATGGTGAGCTGACGGTGACCGTCAAGGCCGCCGCGATCGTCGGGTTCGTGCAGTTCCTGCGCGACGATGCCGAGTGCCGCTTCACCACGCTGGTGGACATCACCGCCATCGACTGGCCCGAGCGCGTGGCCCGGTTCGACATGGTCTGGCACTTCCTGTCGATGTGGAAGAACCAGCGTATCCGCGTCAAGGCGGCGGTCGCCGAAGACGAGATGTGCCCCTCGATCGTCGAGGTCTATCCGGCGTCGAACTGGTATGAACGCGAAGTCTTCGACATGTTCGGGATCCTGTTCTCGGGCCACCCGGACCTGCGTCGTCTGCTGACCGACTACGGCTTCCGCGGCCACCCGCTGCGCAAGGACTTCCCGACGACCGGCTACATCGAACTGCGCTACGACGAGGTGCAAAAGCGCGTCGTCTACGAACCGGTGAAGCTGGCGCAGGAATACCGGCAATTCGATTTCCTCAGCCCGTGGGAAGGCGCGCAGAGCGTGCTTCCGGGCGACGAGAAGCGCAGCTGATCCGGCATCGGAACGGCTGAGGCAAGAAGCACAAGGGGAAGAGGCATGGACGGCGATATCCGGCACAACAGCTACGACGACGGCTCGGAAGACGTGCTGACCGGCGAGCAGAGCATTCGCAACTTCAACATCAACTTCGGCCCGCAACACCCTGCGGCGCACGGGGTTTTGCGGATGGTTCTGGAGCTTGACGGGGAAATCGTCGAACGTGCCGACCCGCATATCGGTCTGCTGCACCGCGGCACCGAGAAGCTGATGGAAAGCCGGACCTACCTGCAGAACACGCCCTATTTCGATCGGCTCGACTATGTGGCGCCGATGAACCAGGAGCATGCCTGGTGCCTGGCGATCGAGAAGCTGACCGGCACCGCCGTGCCGCGTCGCGCCTCGATCATCCGGGTGCTGTTCTCGGAAATCGGCCGCATCCTGAACCACCTGCTGAACGTCACCACGCAGGCGATGGACGTGGGTGCGCTGACGCCGCCGCTCTGGGGCTTCGAGGAACGCGAAAAGCTGATGATCTTCTACGAACGGGCCTGTGGCGCGCGTCTGCACGCGAACTACTTCCGTCCGGGCGGGGTGCATCAGGATCTGCCGCCTGCGCTGATCGACGATATCGAGATCTGGGCGAAGGCCTTCCCGCAGGTTCTTGACGATATCGAGGGTCTGCTGACCGAAAACCGCATCTTCAAGCAGCGCAACGCCGATATCTGCATCATCACCGAGGAAGAAATCTCGAAATGGGGCTATTCCGGCGTGATGGTGCGCGGTTCGGGCTTTGCGTGGGATCTGCGCCGCGCGCAGCCCTATGAGTGCTACGACGAATTCGACTTCAAGATCGCCGTAGGCAAGAATGGCGACTGCTATGACCGCTACCTTGTCCGCGTGGCCGAGATGCGCGAGTCGACCTCGATCATCCTGCAGGCCTGCGCCAAGCTGCGTGCGCCGGACGGGCAGGGCGATATCCTCTCGCGCGGCAAGCTGACGCCGCCGAAGCGGGCCGAGATGAAGACCTCGATGGAGGCGCTCATCCACCACTTCAAGCTTTACACCGAGGGCTTCAAGGTTCCCGCGGGCGAGGTTTACGCCGCGGTCGAGGCGCCCAAGGGCGAGTTCGGCGTCTATCTGGTCGCCGATGGCACCAACAAACCCTATCGCGCCAAGATCCGCGCGCCGGGCTACGCGCATCTGCAATCGATCGATGCCGTCGCCAAGGGACACCAACTGGCCGATGTGTCGGCCATCATCGGCACGATGGACGTCGTGTTCGGGGAGATTGACCGCTGATGCTGCGCCGTTTGCACGCCACCCAACCCGAGAGCTTCGCCTTCACCCCCGCCAACCGCGCCTGGGCCGAGGCGCAGATCACCAAATACCCCGAGGGCCGTCAGGCTTCGGCGGTGATCCCGCTCTTGTTCCGCGCGCAGGAGCAGGAAGGCTGGCTCTCGAAGCCCGCGATCGAATATGTCGCCGACATGCTCGACATGCCCTATATCCGCGTGCTCGAAGTGGCGTCCTTCTACTTCATGTTCCAGCTGCAGCCGACCGGCTCGGTGGCGCATATCCAGGTCTGCGGCACCACCAGCTGCATGATCATGGGCTCGGAAAACCTGATCGAGGTCTGCAAGCACAAGATCGCGCATCACCCGCATGAGCTGTCGGCCGATGGCAAGTTCAGCTGGGAAGAAGTCGAATGTCTGGGCGCCTGCGCGAATGCGCCGATGGCCCAGATCGGCAAGGATTACTACGAAGACCTGACCGAGGCGGGGCTGGCGCGGCTGATCGACGATCTGGCTGCGGGCAAGGTGCTGAAGCCGGGGTCCGAAGCCGGGCGTTTCGGCGCCGAACCGGCCAGCGGCCTGACCTCCTGCACTGCCACGCCGGGGGCGCGGGAAGAGCATAACGGCACCGTCTCCCGGGCCGTTTCCGTGGGCGATGGAACCCGTCGGATCGACGGCTCCGAGGTGCGGCTTTCCGCCCCATGGCAGGTGTCGGGCCAGATGGCGGCGATCGGTCTGATGACCGCGCGGCCGCGCTCGGCGGTGCTGCAGCAGGCGGCGGCCGAAGCGGCGAAAGCGGCCTCGGCGGCGGCGGTAGCCGGGGGGACGTCAGCCCCGGTTGCGGGCGGGGCAGAGGCCGCGCCGAAAGCCGCGGAATCCGCTGAAACTGCAGGACAGAAGCCGGTTGCATTGGCCGCGGCGCGCGAGGGCAAGGCCGACGATCTGCAAAAGATCGAGGGCATCGGGCCGGTGCTCGAGGGGCTTCTGAACGGGTTCGGCATCTTCCACTTCGACCAGATTGCGGGCTGGGGCGAGGCGGAAATCGCCTGGATGGATGCCAATCTGAAGGGCTTCAAGGGCCGTGTCAGCCGCGACCGCTGGGTCGTTCAAGCGAAGATCATCGTCGACGAGGGGCTTGACCGTTTCCTCGAACGGGCGAAGACAAACAATTACTGAAGACGGAATACTGATCTGAAGACTTGAACGACAACCTTAGAGCCGGGATGGCGTGACGTCCGCCCCCCGGCACGGAAAGAGGGAAAGGAAAGGCAAAATGTCGACGAACGACACAGACTGCCAAACGAAAGCCCGCAAGCTGGGTGGTTGGCTTGGTGCCGCGATTTTCTTTGCACTTTGGCTTCTTGGTTCGGTGGGGATCTGGATGGCGGCGATCGCCGGCGTGATCTCTGCGCTGATCCTTGCACGGCTGATCTGCTGGGCGACCTGCGGGCTGCCCGAGCCGAAAGCGCCGATGACCGCCGAAGAAGGCGCCGCGCTGCGTCGCGCTGTTCCCGCCGCGGCTCCGACCGTTGCGGTGAAAGTGGCCGAGGCTCCGAAACCGGCGCCGAAAGCGGCGGAACCGGTCAAGGCGGCGCCCGTTGCGGCCCCGGCCCCGGTGAAAGCGCCCGAACCCGTCGCTGCTGCGGTGGTGGAAGCGCCGAAACCGGCGGCGAAGCCCGCTCCGGCGCCCGCGCCGAAAGGCAAGTCGAAGCCCCGTCGGGGCTGATCGAAGACCCCGCCCGGCGCTTGGGGAGAGGTGCTGACGCGGCATATCACTATCCCGAGCCCTGCGGGGCTCGGGACATCCCGGACCCGAGGTCCGGAGGATGCCGGGCTGCGGTCCGGCCGTGGGAGACCGTGTGTATCGCACAGCCGATGCCGCGCGGGCCGGAGACCGGCCCCCGCCGAAACCGAGGGAATGGACATGCTCAACGATCAGGATCGCATCTTCACCAACATCTACGGGATGCACGACCGCTCGCTGAAGGGCGCGATGCAACGTGGTCACTGGGATGGCACGGCGGCGATCCTCGGCAACGGCCGTGACTGGATCATCGAACAGGTCAAGGCCTCGGGGCTGCGCGGCCGCGGCGGTGCGGGCTTCCCGACCGGCCTGAAATGGTCCTTCATGCCGAAACAGTCGGACGGCCGTCCGTCGTTTCTGGTGATCAACGCTGACGAATCCGAGCCCGGCACCTGCAAGGACCGC
Organism: Rhodobacter viridis; assembly: GCF_003217355.1. GTDB lineage: Bacteria > Pseudomonadota > Alphaproteobacteria > Rhodobacterales > Rhodobacteraceae > Rhodobacter > Rhodobacter viridis. The sequence goes on from NZ_QJTK01000001.1 coordinate 174,530, forward strand.
GAAATCATGCGCCACGATCCGCATACGCTGATCGAAGGCGCGCTGATCGCCGGCTTCGCGATGGGCGCGCGGGCTGCCTATATCTACATCCGCGGCGAATATGTCCGCGAAAAGGAGGCCCTGCAGGCCGCCATCGACGAATGCTACGAGGCCGGGCTGATCGGCAAGAACGCCTGCCGCTCGGACTATGCGTTCGACGTCTATCTGCACCACGGTGCGGGCGCCTATATCTGCGGCGAGGAAACCGCGCTTCTGGAAAGCCTTGAGGGCAAGAAGGGGATGCCGCGGATGAAGCCGCCGTTCCCGGCGGGCTCGGGGCTTTACGGCTGCCCGACCACGGTGAACAACGTGGAATCCATCGCCGTCGTGCCGACGATCCTGCGCCGCGGTGGCGCCTGGTTCGCGGGCATCGGCCGTCCGAACAACACCGGCGTCAAACTCTTTGCCATGTCGGGCCATGTGAACACGCCCTGCGTCGTCGAGGAATCGATGTCGATCAGCATGAAAGAGCTGATCGAGAAGCACGGCGGCGGCGTGCGCGGCGGCTGGAAGAACCTCAAGGCGGTGATCCCCGGCGGCGCCTCCTGCCCGGTGATCCCGGCGCACATGTGCGAAGACGCGATCATGGATTATGACGGCATGCGCGAAAAGCAGTCGTCCTTCGGCACCGCCTGCCTGATCGTGATGGATCAGCAGACCGACATCATCAAGGCGATCGCCCGGCTGTCGAAATTCTTCAAGCACGAGAGCTGCGGCCAGTGCACGCCCTGCCGCGAGGGGACCTCGTGGATGTGGCGCGTGATGGACCGTCTGGTGAAGGGCGAGGCCGAGGTCGAAGAGATCGACATGCTCTTCAACGTGACGAAACAGGTCGAGGGGCACACGATCTGCGCCCTTGGCGATGCGGCCGCCTGGCCGATCCAGGGCCTGATCCGTCACTACCGCGAGGAAATCGAGGACCGCATCAAGGCCCGCAAGTCTGGCCGCATGGGCGCTATGGCGGCGGAGTAAGCAGAGCAATGGGGCGCATGCGCAACAGCATCGGCACGATCGCGGGCAGGGCATTGGCCCTCGCTCCCGGCTGCGCCATGCCGGGCCTTGTGCTTCCTTTGACCCTCGCCGCCTGCGCCACGGCTGCGCCGATGGCCGATGGCGGCGCCCGTGCCCCGCGTGTGGCCGAGGCCGCAGGCTATCAGGGGGCGTGGTTGCCCGCGGGCGCGCTTGCGGTGACCCGCAAGGCCGCGCCGTTCCGCCATGACGAGGGCGCCGAGGCGAAACGTGCCGCGAAGGCGCTTTGCGGCGGGGCGGTTGCTTCGGGCGACACCGACAACTTCCGCGATGGCGCTTGGATCTTTCCGGGGGGCTGTGCATGACCGCGACGGATAAAGACGCGCCGGACACCGACGTCATCGATCCCGCCGCGCCGGATGCCCGGCTCGCGGAGGCCTCCACGCCGAAGGCGAAGAAGGAAAAGCCGAATTTCCGCTTTCAGGGCACCGATGTTGCCGCCGATATTCGCGCGAAATACAAGACCGGCGGCGATCTGGTCGATCTTTACGCCACGACCGAGGGGCGCGAGGTGCACAAGTGGCACCACTACCTGCCGATCTACGAGCGCTATTTCGAGAAGTTCCGCGGCAAGCCGGTGCGGATGCTGGAAATCGGCACTTGGCGCGGCGGCTCGCTCGGGCTCTGGCGGCGCTATTTCGGCCCCGAGGCGGTGATCTTCGGCATCGACATCAACCCGGACTGCGCCCAGTACAACGGCGAAGCTGGGCAGGTGCGGATCGGCTCGCAGGCCGACCCGGAGTTTCTGACCCGCGTCATCGCGGAAATGGGCGGCGTCGACATCGTTCTCGATGACGGCAGCCATGTGATGAAACATGTCCGCGCCAGCCTGCGCACGCTCTTCCCGATGCTGTCCGAGGGCGGCCTCTACATGATCGAAGACATGCAATGCGCCTATTGGAAGAACTTCGGCGGCGGCCTTGAGTCCCCCGACAACATCTTCAATTTCCTGCGCAAACTGACCGACGACATGCACCGCTGGTATCACGGCGGCAAGCAGAAGGTCGGGCCGTTCGGGCATCTGGTCTCGGGCATCCATGTGCATGACGCGATCATCGTGCTGGAAAAAGACCCGGTGCACCCGCCGGTCAATTCGATCATCGGCGGCAAACCCGGCGCCTTCGACCGCGAGGAGGACGCCGATGGCTGAGCCCCGCATCCTGAACCCTTTCCGCCGCACCGGCGGCATCTCCGGGGCGCGCCCTGCGCGCCTCGCCTGAAGTTCGACATGGAGAGCCAAGCGTGAGCACCCTGCGCAAGATCATCATCGACGGTATCGAGGTCGAGGTCGATCCCAGCCTGACCCTGATCCAGGCCTGCGAACAGGCGGGCATCGAAGTGCCGCGGTTCTGCTACCACGAGCGGCTGTCGATCGCGGGCAACTGCCGGATGTGTCTGGTCGAAGTGGTCGGCGGCCCGCCCAAGCCCACCGCCAGCTGCGCCATGCAGATCAAGGACTTGCGCCCCGGCCCGAATGGCGAGCCCTCGGTGATCAAGACGAATTCTCCGATGGTGAAAAAGGCCCGCGAGGGCGTGATGGAATTCCTGCTGATCAACCACCCGCTCGATTGCCCGATCTGTGATCAGGGCGGCGAGTGCGACCTGCAGGATCAGGCGATGGCCTATGGCGGCTCGGTCTCGCGCTATCGCGAAGTCAAGCGCACCTCGGACAACCTCGAGCTTGGTCCGCTGGTGAAGACCGAGATGACCCGCTGCATCAGCTGCACCCGCTGCGTGCGCTTCACCACCGAAGTCGCGGGCATCACCCAGATGGGCCAGACCGGCCGCGGCGCCGACAGCGAGATCACGAGCTATCTGAACTGCACGCTCGACAGCAACCTGCAGGGCAACATCATCGATCTGTGCCCGGTCGGCGCGCTGACTTCGAAGCCCTATGCCTTCACCGCCCGGCCGTGGGAACTGGTGAAGACCGAAAGCATCGACGTGATGGACGCGCTTGGCTCGAATATCCGCATCGACGCCAAGGGCCGCGAAGTCAAACGCATCGTGCCGCGCAACCATGATGGCGTGAACGAGGAATGGCTGAGCGACAAGGGCCGCTTCATCTGGGACGGCCTGCGCCGTCAACGTCTTGATACGCCTTACATCCGCGAAAACGGCAAGCTGCGCAAAGCCTCGTGGGGCGAGGCGCTGGCCGCCGCTGCCGCTGCGATGAAGGGCAAGAAGGTTCTGGGGCTCGTCGGCGATTTGGTCTCGACCGAAGCCGCCTTCAGCCTGAAGACCCTGATCGAGGGGCAGGGCGGTTCGGTCGAATGCCGCACCGATGGCGCGCGTCTGCCGATCGGCAACCGTTCCGCCTATGTCGGCAACGTGGCGATCGCCGATCTCGACGACGCCAAGGAAATCATCCTGATCGGCACCGATCCGCGCACCGAAGCGCCGGTGTTGAACGCCCGCATCCGCAAGGCCTGGGCGAAGGGCGCCGTGGTCAAGCTGATCGGCCCGGCGGTCGATCTGACCTATGATTACGAGCATGTCGGCACCGACCGCGCGGCGCTGGCCTCGCTGAAGGCTGGCAAGGATGCGATCGTGATCGTCGGTCAGGGCGCGATCTCGGAAGCCGATGGCGATGCGGTCATTGCCAATGCGATGGCGCTTTCGGGCCGGATGCTGATGCTGCACACCGCCGCGTCGCGCGTTGGCGCGATGGATGTGGGTGCGGTGACGAATGGCGGGTTGCTGGTCGCGCTCGAGGGCGTGCAGGTGATCTACAACATGGGCGCCGACGAGGTGGAGATCACTCCGGCCTCGGAAGGTGGGCCGTTCGTGATCTATCAGGGCTCGCATGGCGATCGTGGGGCGGCGCGCGCCGACATCATCCTGCCGGGCGCGGCCTATACCGAAGAACACGGGCTTTTCGTCAATACCGAGGGCCGTCCGCAGCTTGCCTTCCGCGCGACCTTCGCGCCGGGCGAGGCCAAGGAAAACTGGGCGATCCTGCGCGCGCTGTCGGCCGAACTTGGCGCCGTGCAGCCCTGGGACAGCCTTGGCGGGTTGCGTCAGGCGATGCTGGCCGCTGTCCCGCATCTGGGCGATATCGACCATCTGGCCGACAACGGCTGGACGGTGCCCGAGCGGCGCGACATGGGCAAGGCGAGCTTCCGCCTTGCGCTGAAGGACTATTACTTCACCAACCCGATCGCCCGGGCGTCGGTCGTGATGGCCGAGTGCTCGGCGCAGGCCAAGGGGCGCAAGGCCCCGGCCGTGGCGGCGGAGTGATCCATGACCCTTTCCCCGATCCTTTCCGTGGCGCTTCTGACCGGCCTTGCCGCCGGGCTGAGCGGCTGCGCGGAAGCCGGGGGCGGGGCTGTCTCGGGCGCGACGATCACCTATGAAGGGGTCGAAACGCATCTGCTCGATGACGATCTGGTAGGATTTCAGGTGGCGCTGTCGGGCACCACCAGCCATGCGGCGGTGACGGCTTATGCCGCCTGCGCCGCCGCACAATATGCGCAGATCCGCGGCTTCGGCTTTGCCCGGCATGTGCGCACCAACGTGACACGCTCTGGCGGCAGCCTGAAGGCGGATGCGGTTTACCTCATCTCGCCGGCGCTGCCGCGGGGCCTGCGCACGATCGATGCGGAAGTGACCGTCGCCGATTGCCACGAGCGCGGCATTCCGACGGTTTGAAACGAATGATGCAGGACGGATCCGAGGGACAACATGGCTGACTTCTGGGCAACATCACTTGGACAGACACTCATCCTGCTTGCGCAGGGGTTGGGCATCATCGCTTTCGTGATGATCGGCCTGTTGCTCCTTGTCTGGGGGGACCGGAAGATCTGGGCGGCGGTGCAGATGCGCAAGGGCCCGAACGTGGTGGGCGCGTTCGGCCTGCTGCAATCGGTGGCCGATGCCGCCAAATACGTGTTCAAGGAAATCGTCGTCCCCGCGGGCGTCGACAAGCCGGTCTACTTCCTCGCGCCGATGCTCAGCCTCGTGCTGGCGCTGCTGGCCTGGGTCGTCGTGCCGTTCAACGAAGGCTGGGTGATGGCGGATATCAACGTCGCCGTCCTCTTCGTCTTCGCGGCCTCGTCGCTGGAAGTCTATGGCGTGATCATGGGCGGCTGGGCGTCGAACTCGAAATATCCGTTCCTCGGCTCGCTGCGCTCTGCGGCACAGATGATCTCTTATGAAGTCTCGATGGGTCTGATCATCGTCGGCGTGATCATCTCGACCGGCTCGATGAACCTTTCGGCGATCGTCGAGGCGCAGCGCGGCTCGTTCGGGCTTCTGAACTGGTACTGGCTGCCCCACCTGCCGATGGTGGCGCTGTTCTTCATCTCGGCGCTGGCCGAGACCAACCGTCCGCCGTTCGACCTGCCGGAAGCGGAATCCGAACTCGTCGCGGGCTTCATGGTCGAATATTCCTCGACGCCTTACCTTCTGTTCATGGCGGGCGAATATATTGCCGTCTGGCTGATGTGCGCGCTGACCTCGGTGCTGTTCTTCGGCGGCTGGCTCTCGCCCATCCCCGGCGTGCCCGATGGCGTGCTCTGGATGGTCGCCAAGATGGCGGGCGTGTTCTTCGTCTTCGCGATGGTGAAGGCCATCGTGCCGCGCTACCGCTATGACCAGCTGATGCGGATCGGTTGGAAAGTCTTCCTGCCGCTCTCGCTCGCCTGGGTCGTCGTGGTGGCTTTCCTTGCAAAATTCGAAGTCCTTGGCGGCTTCTGGGCCCGCTGGAGTATCGGAGGATGAACGTGAAAGATCCGAACCGACCGACCCTTTCCGTCACGCTCGATGGCCGCGATGTGAAGCTCGTGCCGGTGATCGTCGAGGGCTACCGGCTCGAGGTGGACGGCAAGAACGTCACCTCGTTCCTGTCGAAGACGCCGCCGATCATGCGCGCGGTGGGGGCCCTTGAAGGGCGCGGAGATTTTGGCGTGGGCGATCTGGAGATCGCCTCCGACACCCGGAAATGGACCGTTTCCGGCCCAGTCAAGCAAGGCACCGGCAAGACCGATCCGGCGGAGAACAACTGATGGCTTTCGATTATGTTCGCGCAGCGAAATACTTCGTCCTGTGGGACTTCATCAAAGGCTTCGCGCTGGGGATGAAATACTTCGTGGCGCCGAAGCCCACGTTGAACTATCCGCATGAAAAGGGGCCGCTGTCGCCGCGCTTCCGGGGCGAGCATGCGCTGCGCCGCTACCCTTCGGGCGAGGAACGCTGCATCGCCTGCAAGCTGTGCGAAGCGATCTGCCCGGCGCAGGCGATCACCATCGACGCCGAACCGCGCGAGGACGGCTCGCGCCGCACCACGCGCTACGACATCGACATGACCAAGTGCATCTACTGCGGCTATTGCCAGGAAGCCTGCCCGGTCGATGCGATCGTCGAGGGGCCGAACTTCGAATATGCGACCGAGACCCGCGAGGAACTCTTCTACACCAAGGAGAAACTCCTCGAGAACGGCGCCCGCTGGGAAGCCGAGATTGCCCGTAACATCGAGATGGATGCACCCTACAGATGAACACGGAATTTCAGAAGCTTTTCATGGCGATGATGGAACAGGGCACGGAAATGGCCCGGATGTTCAACCCGGCTCTGGAGAGCTTCAACCCCCGGGCCTTCGAGAAGATGTTTCCGACGATGCCCGCGGATGTGCTGGAGATGTTCTTCGGCAAGACCTTCAACCGGGATGGGCTTGATGCGCGCACCCGGCTTCTGGTGACGCTGGCAGGCCAGGTGACCCTGGGCGCGCAGGCCGAGGCGCCGATCCGGCTGACCATCCGCCACGCGCTCGAAGCGGGCGCAACCGAGCGGGAGATCGCCGAGGTGATCTTCCAGATGAGCATGTTCGGCGGCGTGCCCGCCATGACCAAGGCGCTGGAACTTGCGCGCGAGGTCTTCGACGAGAAATCGGGGGAAAACACATGACGGTGTTCGTATTCGCCTTTTACCTCTTTGCCGTGGTGGCGGTGGTTGCGGGCCTCATGGTGGTTTTGTCCAAGAACCCGGTCCATGCGGTTCTGTGGCTGATCCTGACCTTCCTCTCGGCGGCGGGGCTCTTCGTGCTGATGGGGGCGGAATTCGTCGCCATGCTTCTGATCATCGTCTATGTCGGCGCGGTGGCGGTGCTCTTCCTCTTCGTCGTGATGATGCTCGACATCGACTTTGCGGCGCTGCGGGGCCAGTTGGTGCGCTATGCGCCGGTGGGTGGTCTGATCGCGCTCGTCATGCTGATGCAGCTCGGCACCGGGCTTGCGGTCTGGCACGCGGCTGATGGTGCGGCCGGTCTGCGCGCGGCGCCTGCGCCCGAGGGCATGACCAACACCGCCGCGCTCGGCATGATCCTTTACGACAAATACCTCTACCTCTTCCAGGGCGCGGGTCTGGTGCTTCTGGTTGCGATGATCGGGGCGATCCTGCTCACGCTGCGCCACCGCACCGACATCAAGCGTCAGAACGTGCTGGCGCAGATGCACCGCGATCCGGCCAAGGCGCTGGAGATGGTCGACGTGAAACCGGGGCAGGGGCTGTGATGACAAAGAACAAGAAAACGGGGTCGGGCCCGGAGGGGAAGCGATGACGATCGGATTGGAACATTACCTGAGTGTGGCGGCGATCCTGTTCGTCACCGGCATCTTCGGCATCTTCGTCAACCGCAAGAACGTCATCGTCATCCTGATGTCGATCGAACTGATGCTCTTGGCCGTGAACATCAACCTCGTCGCCTTCTCGACGCATCTGGGGGATCTGGTCGGACAGGTCTTCACGATGTTCGTCCTGACCGTGGCGGCGGCCGAGGCCGCGATCGGCCTGGCGATTCTGGTGGTCTTCTTCCGCAACCGCGGCACCATCGCGGTCGAAGACGTCAACGTGATGAAGGGGTAAGGCGTCATGGCCACGATCATCCTGCTTGCGCCCCTCCTCGGGGCCCTGATCGGCGGCTTCGGCTGGCGGCTGATCACGGAAAAGGGGGCGCTTGTCGTCACCACCGGCCTGCTGTTCTTGTCCTGCGCGCTGTCTTGGTATGTCTTCCTGACGCTGCCCGCAGGCACGCAGCACATCCACCTGCTCGACTGGATCCGCTCCGGCTCGCTTGATACCTCCTGGGGGATCCGGCTCGACCGGATGACCGCGATCATGCTGATCGTCGTCACCACGGTCTCGGCGCTGGTGCACCTGTATTCGTGGGGCTACATGGCCCATGACGACAACTGGACCCATCACGAGGCCTACAAGGCGCGCTTCTTCGCCTATCTGTCGTTCTTCACCTTCGCCATGCTGATGCTGGTGACGGCGGACAACCTCGTGCAGATGTTCTTCGGCTGGGAAGGCGTGGGCGTTGCCTCGTATCTTCTGATCGGCTTCTACTTCAAGAAACCCTCGGCCAACGCGGCGGCGATCAAGGCTTTCGTGGTGAACCGGGTCGGCGACTTCGGCTTCGCACTTGGCATCTTCGGGCTTTACTACCTGACCGACAGCATCGACATGGATGTGGTCTTTGCCGCGGCGCCGAAACTGGCGCAGACGCAGCTGCACTTCCTGTCGTGGGACTTCAACGCCGCGAACCTGCTCGCCGTGCTTCTGTTCATCGGCGCGATGGGGAAATCGGCGCAGCTCTTCCTGCACACCTGGCTGCCGGACGCGATGGAAGGCCCGACGCCGGTTTCGGCGCTGATCCACGCCGCGACGATGGTGACCGCGGGGGTGTTCCTTGTCTGCCGGATGTCGCCCTTGTTCGAATATGCGCCCGAGGCCAAGATGATGGTCGTCTATGTCGGCGCCGTCACCGCCTTCTTCGCCGCGACCGTGGGTCTGGTGCAGAACGACATCAAGCGCGTGATCGCCTATTCGACCTGTTCGCAGCTCGGCTACATGTTCGTGGCCGCGGGCTCGGGCGTCTATTCGGTCGCGATGTTCCACCTGCTGACGCATGCCTTCTTCAAGGCGATGCTGTTCCTTGGTGCGGGCTCGGTGATCCATGCCATGCACCATGAACAGGACATGCGGAACTATGGCGCCCTGCGCAAGAAGATCCCCTTCACCTTCGCGATCATGCTGATCGGCACCCTCGCCATCACCGGCGTCGGCATCCCGTTCTTCTCGATCGGCGGCGTGCCGGTGGGCTTCGCGGGCTATCTGTCGAAAGACGCGATCATCGAAAGCGCCTTCGCCAGCGGCAACGGCTTTGCCTTCTATGTTCTGGTCGCGGCGGCGGGGATGACCTCTTTCTACTCGTGGCGTCTGATCTTCCTCACCTTCTTCGGCGAGGAACGGGGCGATCATCATGCGCATGAGCATGCGCATGAAAGCCCGCTGGTCATGCTGACGCCGCTCGCGCTTCTGGCCGTCGGCTCGGTGCTGGCCGGGATGGTCTGGTACAACTCCTTCGTGGGCGAGAAAGTCGCGACCTTCTTCAACCTGCCGGCGGAAGAACATGCGATGGCCGAGGGACACGCGCCCGAGGGTCATGGCACCGAAGCGGCGCCGACCGCAGAGGCAGCGCATGAAGCCGCGATGGCGGGCACGATGATGGCGATGACCATGGCCGAGCCTGCAGCCGAGACCGAGGTGGCGAAAGCCCCGCAAGGCGCGATCTTCATGGCGGAAACCAACCATGTCCTGCATGAATCGCACTCGGTGCCGGATTGGGTGAAACTCTCGCCCTTCGGCGCGATGGTCACCGGCTTCTTCTTCGCCTGGCTCTACTACATCGGCGACAAGCCGCTGCCGGGCCGGACCGCGCGGGCGCTGCCGGGGCTCTATCGCTTCCTGCTCAACAAGTGGTATTTCGACGAGCTTTATGACCTGCTCTTCGTGAACCCGGCCAAATCGCTTGGTCGCAAACTGTGGAAGGGCGGCGATGGCGCCGTCATCGACGGGGCGATCAACGGGCTCGCGCTTGGCTGGATCCCGTTCTTCACCCGCGTCGCGGGCCGGATCCAGTCGGGTTATCTCTTCCACTATGCGTTTGCGATGGTGCTGGGCATCGTTGCTCTGATGTTCTGGGTCGTGCGGACCGGGGGAATGAACTGATGCAAAACCTCCTCTCCATCATCACCTTCCTGCCGCTCGCGGCGGCGGCGGTGCTTGCGGTCACGAGCCGCGGGGCCAGCCCCGCTGCCGACCGGAATGCGAAATGGGTGGCGCTGAGCGCGACCACGATCACCTTCCTCGTGTCGCTGCTGCTGCTGGCGAGGTTCGACCCCGCCAACCCGGGCATGCAGTTCGTCGAGGACCGTGACTGGATCATGGGCCTGCACTACAAGCTCGGCGTGGACGGCATCTCGGTTCTCTTCGTGATGCTGACCACGTTCCTGATGCCGCTGACCATCGCCTCTGCCTGGCATGTGGAAAGCCGCGTCAAGGAATACATGATCGCCTTCCTTGTGCTGGAAGCGCTGATGATCGGCGTCTTCGTGGCGCTGGACCTTGTGCTCTTCTACCTCTTCTTCGAGGCGGGGCTCATTCCGATGTTCCTGATCATCGGGATCTGGGGCGGCAAGGATCGCATCTACGCGACGTTCAAGTTCTTCCTTTATACCTTCCTCGGCTCGGTGCTGATGCTGGTCGCGATGATCTCGATGTTCATGATGGCGGGCACCACCGACATCGTGAAGCTGATGGCCTTCGACTTCCCGCATGCGGATCTGCCGTTCCTCGGCTACTGGAGCCTGACGGGTGGCGTGCAGTCGCTGCTGTTCCTCGCCTTCTTCGCCTCCTTCGCGGTGAAGATGCCGATGTGGCCGGTGCACACCTGGCTGCCTGACGCCCACGTGCAGGCGCCGACGGCGGGTTCGGTCGTGCTGGCCGCGGTTCTGCTGAAAATGGGCGGCTACGGCTTCCTGCGCTTCTCGCTGCCGATGTTCCCGGTAGGGACCGAGACGATGACCACTTTCGTCTTCATCCTGTCGGCCGTCGCGATCGTCTACACCTCGCTGGTCGCGCTGGCGCAGGAAGACATGAAGAAGCTGATCGCCTATTCGTCGGTCGCCCACATGGGCTATGTGACGATGGGGATCTTTGCGGCGAACCAGCAGGGTGTTGACGGCGCGATCTTCCAGATGCTCAGCCACGGCTTCATCTCGGGCGCGCTCTTCCTTTCGGTCGGCGTGATCTATGACCGGATGCACACCCGCGAGATCGCGGCCTATGGCGGTCTGGTGAACCGGATGCCCGCCTATGCGATGATCTTCATGTTCTTCACCATGGCGAACGTCGGCCTGCCGGGCACCTCGGGCTTCGTCGGTGAATTCCTGACGCTGATGGGCATCTTCCAGGTCAACACCTGGGTGGCGCTGTTTGCCACCTCGGGGGTGATCCTGTCGGCGGCCTATGCGCTGTGGCTCTACCGCCGCGTCGTCTTTGGCGAACTCGTCAAGGAAAGCCTGAAGACCATTTCCGACATGACGACGCGCGAAAAGGCGATCCTCGCGCCGCTCGTCGTGATGACGCTGCTGCTCGGCATCTATCCGAGCCTTGTGACCGACATGATCGGGCCGTCCGTGGCCAATCTTGTCCAGACTTACCACGCCGACCTCGGCACCGTCGCGCAAGCGACCGCGGGCAACTGAGGAGAAAGACCCATGACCAAAGCGGAACTCTCTCTCGTCCTGCCCGAAGTGCTGCTCGCCCTTTATGCGATGGGCGTGCTGCTGTTCGGCGTCTGGACCGGCAAGGACAAGGTCGCGAAGCCCATTCTGTGGGCTTCGGCGGCGACCATGCTGGCGCTGGCGCTGATCATCGGCATGGGCACCGGCAAGGACACGGCCTTTGGCGGGCTTTTCATCGCCGACGGCTTTGCGCGCTTCTCGAAAGTGGTGATCCTGATCTCGGCCGCCGCCGTTCTGGCGATGAGCTCGGACTACATGGGCCGTCGCGGCCTGCTGCGGTTCGAATATCCGATCCTGATCGTGCTGGCCGTCGTCGGCATGATGATGATGGTATCGGCGGGCGATCTGATGTCGCTTTACGTCGGGCTCGAGCTGCAATCGCTCGCGCTTTACGTCGTCGCGGCGCTGCGTCGGGACTCGGCGGTGTCGTCGGAAGCCGGTCTGAAATACTTCGTGCTCGGCTCGCTGTCGTCGGGTCTGCTGCTTTACGGCGCCTCGCTCGTCTATGGCTTCGCGGGCACCACCACCTTCTCGGGCATCATCACCGTGGTCGAGCAAGGCCACCTGCCGATCGGCCTGCTGTTCGGTCTGGTGTTCCTGCTCGCGGGCCTTGCCTTCAAGGTCTCGGCCGTGCCCTTCCACATGTGGACGCCCGACGTCTACGAAGGCTCGCCCACCCCGGTCACCGCCTTCTTTGCCACCGCGCCGAAACTGGCCGCGATGGCGCTGATCGCGCGGGTCGTGCATGACGCCTTCGGTCAGGTGCCGGGCGAATGGGGTCAGGTTCTGGCCGCGCTCGCGCTCGCCTCGATGTATCTCGGCGCCATCGCCGGGATCGGTCAGCGCGACATCAAGCGCCTGATGGCCTATTCCTCGATCTCGCACATGGGCTTTGCGCTTCTGGGCCTGAGCGCGGGCAGTGCCGAGGGCGTGCAGTCGATGCTGATCTACATGACGATCTATATCGTGATGAACGTCGGCACCTTCGCCTTCATCCTGTCGATGGAGCGCGACGGCAAGCCGGTGACGGAAATCGCGGCGCTGAACATGCTGTCGAAGACCGACCCGGTGAAGGCCTTTGCGCTCTTGGTGCTGCTGTTCAGCTTGGCCGGTGTGCCGCCGATGCTCGGCTTCTTCGCGAAATTCGCCGTCATCAAGGCGTCGATCGCGGCGGGCTTCGTCTGGGTGCCGGTGGCGGCGGTCGTGGCCTCGGTCATCGGTGCCTTCTACTACCTGCGCATCGTCTACTTCATGTACTTCGGCGACAAATCCGAGCCGCTCGACGGCCGGATGCCGGTGCTGCAATTCGCCTTCCTCGTGCTGGCGGCTGTGGCGATGGTGGGCGGCGCGATCAACATGGTCGGCATCGAAGGCGCGGCGCAGGCTGCGGCGGCCTCCCTTGTCCAGTGAGGACGACTGGCCCGAGGGTGTGGCCCGCCACGTCCTTGGGCAGACAGACTCGACCATGGCCGAAGCGGCCAGACTGGCTCCGCATCTTGCGGGGCCAGCTTGGGTTTTTGCCCATCGTCAAACCGCGGGGCGGGGCAGGCGGGGCCGCGACTGGCTGATGCCGGAGGGCAATTTCGCCGCGACGCTGGTGCTGCGCCCGGCGGTGACGCCCGCGACGGCGGCGCTGTATTCCTTTGTCGCGGCGCTCGCGCTCGATGCGGCGCTGGCCGAGGTTACCGGCCCCGGTCCCGTCACCGCGATCAAATGGCCCAATGACGTGCTGCTGAACGGCGGCAAGGTCGCCGGGATCTTGCTCGAAAGCGTCGGCACCGGCGGGCAGATCAGCCATCTTGCCATCGGCATCGGCGTCAATCTGGCCGAGGCGCCGCCCGCCGCGGCGCTCGAACCGGGCGCCGTCGTCCCGGTGTCGCTGGTGGGCGAAACCGGGCTGAAGATCGCCCCGCTGGATTTCCTGTCGCCGCTCGCGCGGGCCTTCGCGCATTATGCCGCAACCTTCGAGCGCTATGGTTTCCCCCCCATTCGCGCGGCATGGCTTGCCCGCGCCGCAAGGATCGGGCAAAGGATCACCGCCCGCACCGGCACCGAGAGCACCACGGGCACCTTCGAGACGATCGACGACACCGGCGCGCTGATCCTTGTGACCGGCTCGGGGCGGCGGGCGATCTCGGCGGCGGACATCTTCTTCTGAGGGCAAGCCCCATGCTTCTGTGCATCGACTGCGGCAACACCAACACCGTGTTTTCGGTCTGGGACGGGGTGGAGTTCACCGCCACCTGGCGCATCGCCACCGACCATCGCCGCACCGCCGACGAATATTTCGTCTGGCTGAACACGCTGATGCAACTCAAGGGCATGCAGGGCAGGATTTCCGAGGCGATCATCTCCTCGACCGCGCCGCGCGTCGTCTTCAACCTCCGAGTGCTCTGCAACCGCTATTTCGATTGCCGCCCCTATGTCGTCGGCAAGCCGGGCTGCGAATTGCCGGTCGCGCCGCGCGTCGATGTCGGCACCACCGTCGGGCCGGACCGTCTGGTGAACACCGTGGCAGGCTTCGAACGCCACGGCGGCGATCTGATCGTCGTCGATTTCGGCACCGCCACCACCTTCGACGTGGTCGCCCCCGATGGCGCCTATATCGGCGGCGTGATCGCGCCGGGGGTGAACCTGAGCCTTGAGGCGCTGCATATGGCGGCAGCCGCCCTGCCGCATGTCGATGTCACGAAACCGCAAGGCGTGATCGGCACGAATACGGTAGCCTGTATCCAATCCGGGGTGTATTGGGGCTATATCGGCCTTGTCGAAGGCATCGTGCGGCAGATCCGGATGGAGCGTGACCGCCCGATGAAGGTGATTGCCACCGGGGGTCTTGCCTCGCTCTTCGATCTGGGGTTCGATCTGTTCGATAAGGTCGAGGACGACCTGACCATGCATGGTCTGCGTCTGATCTTCGATTACAACAAGGGACTTGGGGCGTGAGCGAGCGACTGATCTACCTTCCTCTGGGCGGTGCCGGCGAAGTCGGCATGAATGCCTATGTCTATGGCTATGGGCCCGAGGGGAAGGAACGGCTGATCGTCGTCGATCTGGGTGTGACCTTCCCGGATATGGACGGCTCGCCCGGGGTCGATCTGATCATGGCCGACACGGCTTGGCTTGAAGCCAACGTCAACCGGATCGATGCGATCTTCCTCACCCACGGTCACGAGGACCATATCGGCGCGATGCCGCATCTGTGGCCCAAGCTGCGCGCGCCGGTCTTCACCCGCCGCTTCACCGCCGCGCTTGTCGCAATCAAGATGGAAGAGGCCGGGATGGCCTCGGACATGATCCGCGTGGTCGAGCCGCGGCCGAAGGCGGTCGATGTCGGCCCGTTCCGGGTGCAATTCGTCCCCGTCAGCCACTCGATCCCGGAAAGCTCGGCCTTGATCATCGACACGCCCGCGGGGCGCATCGTGCATACGGGCGACTTCAAGCTTGATGGCAATCCGGTGGTGGGCGAGCCCTTCGACCCGCTCGAATGGCACGAGATCGCGAACGAGGGCGCGGGCATCAAGGTGCTCTGCTGCGACTCGACGAACGTCTTCACCCACAACCCGGGCCGGTCGGAATCGACGCTGGTGGCGCCGCTGCGCGATTTCATCGCCTCGCAAAAGGGGATGGTGGTGGCGACCACCTTCGCCTCGAACGTCGCGCGTCTGAAAACGCTGGCCGAAGCGGGCCGGGCCGCCGGTCGGTCCGTCTGTCTTCTCGGCCGGGCCATGCGCAAGATGGTGCAGGTCGCGGAAGAGGCGAATGTTCTCAAGGGCTTTCCGGGCACAATTCAGCCCGAGGATGCGGTCGATGTGCCGCGTGACAGCCTGATGCTGATCGT
This sequence comes from Rhodobacter viridis, assembly GCF_003217355.1. Lineage (GTDB taxonomy): Bacteria > Pseudomonadota > Alphaproteobacteria > Rhodobacterales > Rhodobacteraceae > Rhodobacter > Rhodobacter viridis. Next base: position 190,025 of record NZ_QJTK01000001.1, read on the forward strand.
CACCGGCTCGCAGGGCGAACGCCGGGCGGCGACGGCGCAGCTCAGCCGCGGCAAATATCTGGGCCTGTCGATGAAGGAAGGGGACACGTTCCTCTTCTCCTCGAAGGTCATTCCGGGCAACGAGCGTGGCGTGATCCGGATCATGAACGCGTTTTCCGAAATGGGCGTCGATGTGGTCGATGACCGGGGCGGGCTTTACCACGTCTCGGGCCACGCGAACCGCCCCGACCTCGAGGCGGTGCATGACCTGCTGCGGCCGCAGATCCTCATTCCGATGCATGGCGAGCACCGCCACCTGCGCGAGCACGCGAAGATCGCGCTGTCGAAGGGCATCGCGACCGAGGTGGCGACGAACGGCACGATGCTTGACCTGACCGGCCCCGCGCCGAAGGTGGTCGAATATATCGAGACCGGGCGGTTTTATCTGGATGGCACGGTGCTGATCGGCGCGCTCGACGGGGTGGTGCGTGAGCGTATCCGCATGGCGCTGAACGGCCATGTGCTGATCACCGTGATCATCGACGAGGACGACGTGCCCTTGGGCGATGCCTGGGTCGAGCTGATGGGCCTGCCCGAGCGCGGCAAGTCAGGCGGCGACATGATGAAGATCATCGAGGACGAGCTCTCGGCCTTCCTTGAAACCGCGCCCGAGAAGATCGTGCGCGATGACGACAAGCTGGACGAGGCGCTGCGCCGCATCGCCCGGCAGGTCGCGATGGAAGAGATCGGCAAGAAGCCCGAGGTGACGGTCGTCGTCTCGCGGCTGATGGCCGACTGAGCCTTTCGGTCTTCCGAAGGACGCGGGCCTCGGCACAGCCGGGGCCTTTCGTTTTGGGGCTTCGCTGTTGCAGCAATGCCCGTATGCGCCGGTATGCCGCAAAGCTGCGTGAATTCCGCCTCTTCCGTTCTTGCGCCGTCACTGTGCAGGATTATCTGGACCGCAGATCAGAACAAGAAATCAGCCAAAGGCTTTGACATGACGCCCATCGACGACCATCCGCTGCGCTATGCGTTGGTGAACGAGCTTCACGCCCGGCCGTTTCCCTCGGTCGGTGTTCCTGCCCATGTCGTCTATCTTGCGATCAAGGAGCCCTTCGACGCGGCCAACCGCGACCGCGCCAAGGATCACACCCATCTGTGCAACCTGCTGACCCGCTATGGCGCGGCGATCCCGCCCGCCGATGTCACGCATTACTCGGGCGAGATCGGCCGTCACACGCTGAAATGGGACAGCCACACCGAATTCACCACCTTCCTTGCCTATGCGCCGGGGATTTCCGCGCGGCCCTTCGATCCGGCCGAGGCCGAGGTGTTTCCGACCGACTGGATTCAGTCGGCGCCGGGGCGACGGCTGGCGGCGGTCTCGATCCGCATTGACGAGCTGCCCGAGGATACCGAGGCGATCCTGCCCTTGATCGACAGCTGGTTCGTGCCCGAAAGCCTTGTGTGCACCTGGGTGCTCGAGGAAACCGCGGTGATCGCCACCGACTTCCGCATCGACCCGGCGGGGCAGATGCGCTTTGCGGTCTTTGCCAAGCCCGGCACGGGGCAGGGGCGGATTGGTCGCATCGTGCAGCGGATCTGCGAGCTCGAGACCTATCGCGCGATGTCGATGCTGGGTCTGGGCCGGGCGCGGGCGCTGACGCAGACGCTGAATGCGCTCGACCCCGAGCTGACCAATCTCGTCGCGCTGATGAACGACGACGCCCATCCGGCCGAGGATACGCTGCACCGGCTGCTGGAGGTCTCGACCGAGCTTGAAAGCCTTGCGGTGACGAACACGTTCCGGTTCTCGGCCACCGCGGCCTATGAGGCGATCGTGAACGAGCGGGTCGAGGTGCTTCGTGAAAGCCGCTTCCACGGGCGGCAGAAGTTCTCCGAATTCATGAACCGCCGCTATGATCCGGCGATGCGGACGGTGAAATCGGCCGAGGTGCGTCTGAATGCGATGGTCGAACGCGCGGCACGGGCGGGCGAATTGCTGCGCACCCGGGTCGATGTGGCGCGGCAGGCGCAGAACCAGAAACTCTTGGAAAGCATGGACCGGCGCTCGGATCTGCAATTGCAGCTGCAACGCACGGTCGAGGGGCTGTCGGTGGTGGCGATCAGCTATTACGCGGTCAGCCTTGCGGGCTATGCCGTCTATCCGATCGCCAAGGAGCTGGGCCTGTCGAAGGAAATGGCCGTCGCCGGTCTGACGCCCTTCGTCGTCGCGATCGTCTGGCTGGCCCTGCGCCGGATCCGGAACGGCGTCGGGCACTGACCTCTTTCCGGCCGCAACAGCTTCAATGACAAAAGAAAAGGGGGCCGGTTGGCCCCCTGATGCTTTTCCGGATCGGCTGTTCAGACGCCGCGCGCCAGCGCCGCGACGCCGGTGCGGGCCACGTCGACCAGACCGAGCGGCCGCATCAGCTCGGCAAAGGCGTCGATCTTTTCCGAGGTGCCGGTGATCTCGAAGATGAAGCTTTCGAGCGTGCTGTCGACCACCGAAGCGCGGAAGATATCGGCTAGACGCAAAGATTCCACCCGCTTCTCCCCGGTCGCCGTGACCTTGAACAGCGCCAGTTCCCGCTCGACCGCGCGGGCCTCGGTCGTCAGGTCATGGACCTCGTGCACCGGCACGATACGGCCAAGCTGGGCGCGGATCTGCTCGATCACCGCTTCGGTGCCGCGGGTCACGATGGTGATGCGGCTCCGGTGCCCCTTGTGGTCGATCTCGGCCACGGTGAGGCTGTCGATGTTGTAGCCGCGCCCGGAAAAGAGCCCGATCACGCGGGCTAGAACCCCTGGTTCGTTCTCGACGATGACGGCGAGCGTGTGGCTGCGTTCGATATCCGAATGGAAGTCGCGCAGGTCATAGGCGGAGTGGCTCGACGAGCCTTTCTTGATGTTCAGAGCGGCCATGGGCTCTCTCCTCTCAACGTATGTCTTCTTCTTGGCGCAAATACGCCGGGGGTCCGGGGGCAGCGCCCCCGGCGCTCTCACACCAGCGCGGCGCCGCCGCGGAAGGCCTCGGCATCGGCCGACAGCAGCATGTCGTTATGCGGCTTGCCCGAGGGGATCATCGGGAAGCAGTTCTCGTGCTTCTCGACGAGGCAATCGAACAGCACCGGACCGTCGTGGTTGATCATTTCCATGATCGCGTCGTCCAGTTCCTTCGGATCGCGGCAGAGGATGCCCTTCCAGCCGAAGCTCTCGGCCAGTTTCACGAAATCGGGCAGGCTTTCCGACCAGCTTTGCGAATAGCGCCCGCCATGCAGCAGATCCTGCCATTGCCGCACCATCCCCAGACGCTCGTTGTTCAGGATGAACTGCTTGACCGGGGTGCGGAACTGCGTCGCCGTGCCCATTTCCTGCATGTTCATCAGCCACGAGGCCTCGCCGGCGATGTTGATCACAAGCGCGTCCGGATGCGCGATCTGCACCCCGATCGAGGCCGGGAAGCCATAGCCCATCGTGCCGAGACCGCCCGAGGTCATCCAGCGGTTCGGCGCCTCGAAGCCCAGATATTGCGCCGCCCACATCTGATGCTGGCCCACTTCCGTGGTGATGTAGCGGTTGCGCCCCTTGGTCAGGGCCTCCAGCCGCTCCAGCGCATATTGCGGTTTGATGATGCTGTCCGAATTCGTGTAGGCGAGGCAGCGGATCTTCTTCCACTCCTCGATCTTGTGCCACCACTTGGCCAGACCGTCCTTGTTCACCTTGCGCCCGCGCGCCTTCCAGACCTTCAGCAGGTCTTCCAGCACATGGCCGATGTCGCCCACGATCGGCAGATCGACGGTGATGATCTTGTTGATCGACGAGGCGTCGATATCGACATGCGCCTTGGTCGAATGGGGGCTGAAATCGGCGACGCGCCCGGTGATGCGGTCGTCAAACCGCGCGCCGAGGTTGATCATCAGATCGCAGCCATGCATCGCGAGGTTGGCCTCGTAGAGCCCATGCATGCCGAGCATGCCCAGCCACGACTTTCCGGAGGCCGGATAGGCGCCGAGCCCCATCAGCGTCGAGGTGATCGGGAAGCCCGTCGCATCGACGAGTTCGCGCAGCAGCTGCGACGCCCCGGCGCCCGAGTTGATCACGCCACCGCCGGTGTAGAACACCGGCCGCTCGGCCTTTTCGATCAGCTCGACGAGCTTGGTGATCGCGTCGAGATCGCCTTTCACCTTCGGCTGATAGTGATCGACACGGGCGAGCTTCGGCCCGGTATATTGGCCGGTGGCGAATTGCACGTCCTTCGGCAGGTCGATCAGCACCGGGCCCGGACGGCCCGAGGTGGCGACATGGAAGGCCTGATGGATCGTTTCGCTCAGCTTCGCCGGGTCCTTCACCAGCCAGTTGTGCTTGGTGCAGGGACGGGTGATGCCGATCGTGTCGGCCTCCTGAAAGCCGTCGGTGCCGATCATGAAGGTCGGCACCTGACCCGAGAAGACGACGAGCGGAATGCTGTCCATCAGCGCGTCCGTCAGGCCCGTCACGGCATTCGTCGCGCCGGGGCCAGAGGTCACCAGCACCACCCCCGGCTTGCCGGTCGAGCGGGCATAGCCCTCGGCCATGTGCACCGCCGCCTGTTCATGCCGCACGAGGATGTGGCGGATGTCGTTTTGCTGGAAGATCGCGTCATAGATCGGAAGAACCGCGCCGCCCGGATATCCGAAGATCGTATCGACCCCCTGATCCTTCAGCGCCTGCACCACCATTTCCGCGCCGGTCATCTGCCGCGACATCTTCTCCGTCCTTTCCGGGGGTTTCGAACCCCGCCCGTTCGTCAACAAAAAGCCCCCGCTGGGTTGGCGAGGGCGCATGGGAACCATCATGGTCGACCGTCACCGGCCCATGCGCCAATCCTTCCCTACGACAAGAAGCGAGAGCATCGCTGATCCTTTCCCACTATCGCGGCGGACATTAGGGGGCTGCGGCAACAGCGTCAACGGCAAAACCGTGAATATAATGTCGCGCTTTGGGCAAATTGCATTGCGAAAATTGCGCAAACCGGCAAGTCGCGCGACATTTCCGAAAATTCGCCCCCGGTTCTGGCGGCGCAAGGGCGTATTTGGACCAAGAAGAAACCGCCGCCGAGTCGGGAGAGATGCAGTTTCCCGCCTCGGTTGCAAAGGCCGGGGGCGGCGCGTTTTCGCTTTTCTTCTTTGGTCAAATCTTTAGGTTAAGGGCAGTTCGGACCGTCTCTTCGTCGAATTTTCGCGGGATTGGTAAGAAAAGCGGACCGGATCGGCCCGAATTTCTTGATTTACGCAGCACAACCCGGCAAGGAAGTCCGCAGCCCCCGCAGTGGGGTCAAGGGAAATAAGGGAAGGGGAGGAGACGATGGGCGCTTTGCTTGCCCTCGCACGGGGCATCGACCGCATCAACGAATTCATCGGCAAATCGGTGTCGTGGCTCATTCTGGTGGCGGTGCTGGTCTCTGCCATCAACGCGGCCATCCGCAAGATCTTCGACGTCTCGTCGAACGCCTGGCTTGAAGCGCAGTGGTATCTGTTCGGCGCGGCCTTCCTGCTCGCCGCCGCCTATACGCTGAAGCAAAACGAGCATATCCGCATCGACATCGTTTACGGCGCCTTCTCGCGCCGCATCCAGCACTGGATCGATCTGTTCGGCCATGTCTTCTTCCTGATGCCCTTCCTTGTGCTGATGCTGTGGCTGATGTTCCCCTGGCTGATGATGTCGGTGCGCTCGGGCGAGGTTTCGACCAACTCCGGCGGTCTGATCATCTGGCCGGCGAAATCGCTGCTGCTGATCGGCTTCGGGCTGCTTTTCCTGCAGGGCATTTCTGAAATCATCAAGAAGGTCGGCGTGATGCTGGGGCTGATCCCCGATCCGCATACCTTCACGGGCCACCATGGCGCTGCCGAGGCCTTCGTCGAAGAGGAAGGCATCTGATGCTGATGGAACTCATCGCGCAGAACATGGCGCCGATCATGTTCGTCTCGCTGATCATCTTCCTGCTGCTCGGCTATCCCGTCGCCTTTTCGCTCGCCGCGAACGGTCTGGTGTTCTTTATCGTCGGCGTCGAACTTGCGCCGCTCTCGGGCGGTTCGATCAACCTTGACTGGCCGCTTCTGCTGGCGATGCCGGAACGGTTCTGGGGGGTCTTGTCGAACGAGACATTGCTCGCCATTCCCTTCTTCACCTTCATGGGGATCGTGCTGGAGAAATCCGGCATGGCCGAGGATCTGCTCGACACCATCGGGCAGCTTTTCGGGCCGATCCGCGGTGGTCTCGCCTATGCGGTGATCATCGTCGGCGCGCTTCTGGCCGCGACGACCGGCGTCGTGGCCGCTTCCGTGATCGCGATGGGGCTGATCTCGCTGCCGATCATGCTGCGTTACGGCTATGACCGGCGGATTGCGAGCGGTGTCATTGCCGCCTCGGGGACGCTGGCGCAGATCATCCCGCCCTCGCTTGTGCTGATCGTTCTGGCCGACCAGCTCGGCCGCTCGGTGGGCGACATGTACAAGGGCGCGATGATCCCGGGGCTCGTGCTGACCGGGCTTTACATGCTCTATGTGCTCGTCATGTCGATCGTGAAACCGGCCTCGATGCCCGCGCTGCCGAAAGAGGCGCGCACGCTCGGCTCGGGGGTGATGTCCTTCTTTGTCGCCATGGCGATCGCGATTGCGGTCTATTTCCTTGCCGCGCAGTGGCTGGCGACGACGGCTGCGGCGAAGAACACGCCGATCCTGGCCTCGTCGATCGCGGTGATCTTCGTGTATCTGATGGCGCTGATCGACAAGGCGAGCGGGCTCGACCGGATGAGCCACCTGGCGCAACAGGTGATCATCGTGCTGATCCCGCCGCTGGCGCTGATCTTCCTCGTGCTGGGCACCATCTTCCTTGGCGTCGCGACGCCGACCGAGGGCGGCGCGATGGGCGCGGTGGGGGCCTTGATCCTGTCGGGGGTGAAGAAGCGGCTGTCGATGGAGGTCGTGCGCGAGGCGCTGGCCGCCACGACCCGGCTCTCGGCCTTCGTGATGTTCATCCTGCTCGGCGCGCGGGTGTTCTCGCTCACCTTCTACGGGGTGAACGGGCATATCTGGGTCGAGCATCTGCTGGTGTCGCTGCCGGGCGGCGAGATGGGCTTCCTGATCTTCGTCTCGATGCTGGTGTTCTTCCTCGCCTTCTTCCTCGATTTCTTCGAGCTGGCCTTCATCATCGTGCCGCTGCTGGTCGCGCCTGCCGAGAAGCTGGGCATCGACCTGATCTGGTTCGGGGTGATCCTGGGCGTGAACATGCAGACCTCGTTCATGCACCCGCCGTTCGGCTTTGCGCTGTTCTTCCTGCGCTCGGTTGCGCCGAAGGTGCCGTTCCTCGACAAGGTGACGGGCAAGCTGACCGATCCGGTGAAGACCTCCGAGATCTATTGGGGCGCGGTGCCGTTCGTCGGCATCCAGATCCTGATGATCGGGGTGGTGATCGCCTTCCCGAGCCTTGTGATGCATTACAAGGGCAAGCCGGTGGATGTGTCGCATGTCAAGGTCGTGGTGCCGGGCGGTGGCGTCGGCGGTGGTCTGGGCGGCGGGTTGAGCCTGCCGGGGGGCATGGGCCTGCCGCCGATCGGGGGCAAGCCCGCGGCCGGTGGCGCGATCCCCGCGCCGGGCGGGCTTGGCGGTCTGCCGCCGGGTCTGGGTGCGCCCTCGGGCAAGCCGGTGACCCCGCCTGCAGGCGGCGCGAGCCTCGGCATTCCGGCGCCGATGGGTCTGGGCGGAGCGCCGATCTCGGGCAACTGAGACAGGTGACAGAAAAGACGGCGGTCCTTCGGGGCCGCCGTTTTCGTTTGAGCCGATCCAACGGAGGATCGGGCGGAACAGGAAAGGCACCGCCTTTCCCCGCCCGCTGGCGCACCTGCGTCTGCAAGACCGCATCCCCAAGCGACCGAGAGGCCGGCGCCTGCCCCGGCGGGCGAGAAGCGCCCGCCATGGGCGGGGCGGGCGCTGGCCGAGGGCCTTTGGGCCCCCGGCGGTCACGGGGCCACTGTTGCGCGGGGCCTCGGCGATGGCCTCGGCCAGGCTTGGTCCTTGCCCGTTCAACCCTTGCGTGATTTCCGCCGCATCGCGGCAAATGCCGTAACGTCAATTCTGCGCTGCGGCCTTTCGCCCGTGCGACCGCTTGACACGAGGACCCCGAGCCGTCGGAATAGGCGCGAGGAGTGAGGACCCTCGCGCGCAGCCCCGAGGAAGGCCGCCGTGCGGGGTCGTATCGAGGGAGGGACCCATGCAGAATTCGATGATGCACATGCCGCTGGTGATCGGCTCGCTGGCCGATCATGCCGAGCGCTTTCACACCGCGACCGAGGTGGTCTCGGTCGAAACCACGGGCGAGGTGACGCATACCAGCTGGGGCGAGGTGATCGGCAACGCCCGCCGTCTGGCCTCGGCTTTGGAGATGCACGGCGTGATGCAGGGCGACCGCTGCGGCACCATCGCCTGGAACACCCGCCGCCATCTGGAAATCTATTTCGGCGTCTCGGGCGGCGGCATGGTCTGCCACACGCTGAACCCCCGCCTGTCGGCCGAGCAGCTGGTCTATATCGTCAATGACGCGCGCGACCGGGTGCTGTTCATCGACCGCGGCTTCGTGGCGACCATCGCCGGGCTGATCGACCAGATGCCGACGGTGAAGATGGTGGTGATGATGGGTGCGCGCGACGAGGCGCTGGCGCTGCAACTCGAAGGCATGGTCTTTTACGACGAGCTGATCGCGCAGGGCGATGTCACCTTCAAATGGCCGAAGTTTGCCGAAACCGAGCCCTCGTCGCTGTGCTACACCTCGGGCACGACCGGGCACCCGAAGGGCGTGCTTTACACCCACCGCTCGACGCTGCTGCACACGCTGGCGGGCAATTCGCCCGACGGGCTGGCGCTGTCGGCGCGTGACACGGTGATGCCCGCGGTGCCGATGTTCCACGTCAACGCCTGGGGCATTCCCTATATCGCCGCCGCGGTTGGGGCGAAACTGGTGCTGCCCGGCCCGAAGCTGGATGGCGAGAGCCTTGCGCGGCTGATCGCGGGCGAGCGGGTGACGCTGGCGCTTGGCGTGCCGACGGTCTGGCTTGGTCTTCTGCAGGGGCTCGAGGCGACCGGGGCGGATGTCTCCTGCCTGCGCCGCGCCATGGTCGGCGGCACGGCGCTGCCGCCCTCGATGATCGCCGAATTCCGCGACAAATACGGCGTTGACCTCGTGCATATCTGGGGCATGACGGAAACCAGCCCCTTGGGCACGGTGAACCAGCTTTTGCAAAAGCACGTCGAACTGCCGCCCGAGGACCAGGCCGAACGCCGTCTGGCGCAGGGGCGCCCGCCCTTTGGCGTGCAGCTGCGTCTGGTGGACAGCGCCGGTCACGTCCTGCCGCATGATGGCGTCACGCAAGGCGAATTGCAGATTCGCGGCCATTGGGTCGTCGACACCTATTACAACAAGGACCGCTCGGCCCTGACCTTCGACGGCTGGTTCGATACCGGCGACATCGCCACCATCGATCCCGATGGCTTCATGGTGATCCGCGACCGCTCGAAGGACATCATCAAATCGGGCGGCGAGTGGATCTCCACGGTCGAGCTTGAAAACATCGCCATCGCCCATCCCGCCGTGGTCAATGCCGCCGCCATCGCCGCGCGGCATCCGAAATGGGACGAGCGCCCGGTGGTGATCGTGCAGCGCCATCTGCGCATGGAAGTGTCCGAGGAAGAGATCCTCGCCTGCTACAAGGGCAAGGTGCCGAGCTGGCAGATCCCCGACCGGGTGCTCTTCATCGACAACCTGCCTCTGGGTGCCACGGGCAAGGTGGTCAAGGCGCGGCTGCGCGAGCTTTACGGCGATGTGCTGATGCCGGAAGAAGAGGCCGTCTGAGGTCTTTGGCGGGCGGGAAGGACATGGCCTTTCCCGCCCCCCTTGCCCGAGACGCGCGGGGATTGTATGACCCGGCCAACCCCGCGAAAGGACAGTGCCATGCGCGCCGAAATGCTCAATATCGTGGAAGCGATCCGCAAGACGCTCAAGCTGCTTGCGCAGCGCATGGATCTCGAGACCGCGCCGCACCGGCTCGAGGAATTCAACGCCATGATCGAACATGGCGATCTGTGGTCCGACCCGGCCCGCGCGCAAAAGCTGATGCGCGAGCGCCAGACCCTGATGGACAAGCTCGAAACCTATCGCCGGATCGACCGCGATCTGACCGACAACATCGAGCTGATCGAACTGGGCGAGATGGAGGACGATCCGGAAATCGTCTCGGAAGCCGAGAAATCCCTGCGCGCGCTGAAGGAACTCGCCGCGGCGAAGGAGCTTGAGGCGCTGCTCGATGGCGAGGCCGACGGCAACGACACCTTCCTTGAAATCAACGCGGGCGCGGGCGGCACGGAAAGCTGCGACTGGGCCTCGATGCTGGCGCGGATGTATACCCGCTGGGCCGAGAAAAAAGGCTACACGGTCGAGTTGCAATCGGAAACCGCGGGTGACGAAGCGGGCATCCGCTCGGTCGCCTACAAGATTTCCGGGCAGAACGCCTATGGCTGGCTGAAGTCGGAATCGGGCGTGCATCGCCTCGTGCGGATCTCGCCCTATGACTCTGCCGCGCGGCGGCATACCTCGTTCAGCTCGGTCTGGGTCTATCCGGTCGTTGACGACAATATCGAGATCGAGATCCCGGCCTCCGATATCCGCATCGACACCTATCGCTCGTCGGGCGCCGGTGGGCAGCACGTCAACACCACCGACTCGGCGGTGCGGATCACCCACTTGCCGACCAATATCGTCGTGACCTCGTCGATGAAATCGCAGCACCAGAACCGCGAAGCCGCGATGATCGCGCTGCGCGCGCGGCTCTATCAGCTCGAACTCGACAAGCGCAACGCGGCGATCAACGCGCAGCACGAAGCCAAGGGCGATGCGGGCTGGGGCAACCAGATCCGCTCTTACGTCCTGCAGCCCTATCAGATGGTGAAAGACCTGCGCACCGGCCACGAGACCTCGGACACGCAGGGCGTGCTCGATGGCGACATCGACGCCTTCATGGCGGCGACTTTGGCGATGGATGTGGCGGGCAAATCGCGCGCCGACGCGAATTCGGACGATTGAGCCGGTGGCGGCACGGATCTACATCACCGGCGCCGCCGGGTCAGGAACCTCGACGCTGGGCCGCGCGCTTGCTGCCGACCTCGATCTGCCCTTTCTCGATACCGACGATTTCTACTGGGCGCCGACCGCGCAGCCCTTCACACAAAAACGCCCTGTGACCGAACGGCTGGCGCTGATCTCGGCGGCGCAGCTGGGGCAGGGGCTGGATGGCGGCTGGGTGCTGGCGGGCTCCTGCGACGGCTGGGGCGACACGGCGATTGCCGGGGCCGAGCTGATCGTCTTCCTGACCGCGCCGACGCCGGTGCGGCTGGCGCGCATCCGCCGCCGCGAGGGCGAGAAATTCGGCGCCCGCATCAAGCCCGGCGGCGACATGGAACATGCCCACGCGCAATTCCTGAAATGGGCGGCGAGCTATGACGAGCCCTATTTCTCGGGCCGGTCGCTGACACGCCATCGCAACTGGCTCTCGGGCCGTCCCGAGCCGGTGCTGGAACTGTCCGGCTCGATGCCGCTTGAGGAATTGCTGGCGAAGGTGCTGGCGCGGCTCGCGGCGCTCTGAGCCGCATCCTCTTTATCTTGCCACAAATACCTCGGGGTCCGGGGCAGAGCCCCGGCCTTTGCCTCAAGCCCCCCGGCCAAAGAAAAAGGGCGGCCAAAGCCGCCCTTTCGTCCCGGTCAAGGGAAAGACTTACTTGCCCGTATAGGGCAGGTCGGCCGCCGGCGGCATCAGCTTGGGGGCATTCGCGCCTTGCAGCGGGTCGTCCTGACGCTGCACCGAGCCTTCGAAATGCGCGCCGCTTTCGATCGCGATGGTCTTGTGGATGATGTCGCCTTCGACCCGAGCGGTCGAGGTCAGACGCACCTTCAGGCCGCGCACGCGACCGACGACGCGGCCATGCACGACGACGTCATCGGCGACGATCTCGCCCTTGATCGTGGCGCTTTCGCCAACGGTCAGCAGATGCGCGCGGATATCGCCTTCGACGATCCCTTCGACCTGCACGTCGCCGGTGGTCTTGATGTTGCCGGTCACCGTCAGGTCTGCCGACAGCACCGAAGCGGCTGCCTTCGGCCGCGGCGCGGCGGGAACGAAATCGCCCAGCGAGCGCGGCGGGATGGTGCCCGACTCGGGTTTCTTCTCGGGTTCGGAGGCCGCTTTCGGGCCGGGTTCGTGGATCTTGCTTTTAGAAAACATCCTGAGCCGCCTTGATGAAGGTCATCGGATTGATGGGGGCGCCACCGATCCGGATTTCATAGTGCAGATGCGGTCCCGTGGACCGTCCGGTATTTCCACTATCACCAATTACATCCCCGCGCGACACCTTTTGCCCGACCTTCACGCGGATTTTGGACAGATGGCCATAGACGGTGGAGACGCCGAACTTGTGGCGCAGCTTGATCACCTGACCATAGCCGTTCTCCCAGCCCGCATCGGTGACGACCCCATCGGCGGGCGCATGCACGTCCATGCCGACCGGACCGGCCAGATCGATCCCCGCATGCAGCCGCCCCCAGCGATAGCCCATCGGCGAGGTGAAACGGTAGCCGCCTTTCAGCGGAATCGCATAGGGCAGCTGATCGACGGCGATGCGATACATGTTCATCTCGTCGAGCTGTTTCAGGATGCCCTTGGCGCGGGCAAGGTCTTCGCTGTTGTCGACAAAGCCCTTGGTCGAGATCGCCGCCGACAAGAGCGGCCCGCCCGAGCCCGAGTAGCCGCGGCGGATCTCGCGCAGGATGTCGTCCGGGTCCATGCCCGACTTGCGGAACATCCGGTCGAGCGGCTCCATCGAGACCGTCACCGCGCCTTCGAGCGTGTCGAAGATCTCGGCGTTGCGTTCCTCGATCTGGCGGCGTTCCTGCAGCGCCTGATCGGCTTCGGCGCGCGCGCTTTCGGCGGTGCGGGTGGCGCGGTCGCGCTCGCGCGCCGTGGTGTCGAGCGCCGAGGACAGCAGATCGACGGTGCCGTCCATCTCGCCGACGCGCTGGCGCAGCGCCGCGGCGCTGCCCGAGCCGGTGCCGCGGGTCTTGTCCAGTTCCGCCCGCGCGGTGTCGCGCTCGGTCATCGTGCGCTTCAGCGTCGTCTGGATCACGTTGATGCCGGTTTCCAGCTCGCGGCGGCGTTCTTCCGACAAAAGCAGCTGCGACTGCATCCGCGACACCTGATCGAGCGCCAGCTGAAAACGTTTTTGCGCCGCCAGCGCCTCGGCCGCGCGGGCATCGCGCTCATGCGACAGGCTTTCGAGACGCGCCTCGAATTGCGCCCGCGCGATCGCCGATTGCTCGCGCGCGCCGCCCGAGGAAATCCCGTCGATGAACAGAAGCGAGGTCGCGATCACCGACCACAGGAACAGCACCAGCCCCGCCATCAGCGTCATGGCCTGCGTGAGCGGGCGCATCCGCACGAAGCGGGTCGCATCCTCCGATTTCAGGAACAGGCGTTGTTCGGGAAGCCACCGGTCAAGCACCACATTGATGCGGTCGAGTATCCGTCTGGGCAAAGCGGTTTTCCTGTCTTGCGGGCAGGGCCCGGTCTTACCACGCGGGCAGCGCCCGGTCCTTGCCGGACTTACCAACTGCCGTGGCCACGGTGCAACCGCTTTCACCCGCGCGGGCGGGACGCGCCGCGTCGGGGGGGGCGGTTTGGGCGAAAACCTGCCGAAAACCGCCCCTTGGACCAGAGGCGGATCAGGCCAGCGCCTGTACCGCCGCCAGAACCGCCTCGGCATGGCCCTTGACCGAGACCTTGGGCCAGACCTGCGCCACCGTGCCCGTGGCGTCGATCAGGAAGGTGGCGCGCTGGATCCCCATCGAGGTGCGGCCATACATGCTTTTCTCGACCCAGGTGCCGTAAGCGTCGCAAACCGCGCCGCTTTCATCCGAGACGAGCGCGACACCGAGCGCGTGCTTGGCGCAGAATTTCGCATGCGATTTCGTGCTGTCCTTGGAAATCCCCACCACGATCGCGCCCGCCGCGTCGAAATCGGGGCCGAGACGGGTGAAATCCAGCGCCTCGGTGGTGCAGCCGGGGGTATCGTCCTTGGGGTAGAAATAGAGCACCACCTTGCGCGGTGCGAGGCTGGAGAGCGTCAATTCCCCCGTCTCTTCGCCCTGACGGGTGACGGGAAGGGTGAAATCTGGCGCCTTTTCGCCGATAGCGATCATTTGCGTTCCTCCTTGTCGGATGCGTAAATTAGAGTAGGGCAGAAGAACGCGCGGTCAAAGGGGCGCGACGCCAAGGGCAGGATGAACGAAACGAACGACATTTCGGATCTCGGGGGGCCTCCTCGCGAGCATGAGACGGCAGCGCCGTCGCTGTTGGCATGGCCGCGGCGGCGGCTGGGGATCTGGCTGGTTCTGGGGCTGGCTTTGCTCGCCGCGATGTTGGCGGTCGCAACGGTGGCCCTGACGCATCTGCCGGTGCCGGTGCCGCATGCGCTTGTCAGCCGGATCGAGGCGCGCGCCAATGCCGCGCTGGCCGGGCGGATGGTGCTGCATGTGGGCTCGGCCTCGCTTGTCATCGAAGAGGGCTTCGCCCCCGAGGTGCGGCTGGGCATGGTGCAGATCGCCCAGCCCTCCGGCCTGCCGCTGGCGGTTCTGCCCGAACTGCGCACGCGCCTGCGGCCCGAGGAACTTTTGCGCGGTCGGGTACTGCCGCAGCGGCTGCAGATCGCCGGGGCTTCGGTGGCGCTTTTCCGCGGGGCGGATGGGCGGATCGATCTCAATCTCGGCAATGGCGGGGCGATCAAACTTGATCTGACCGATCCGCTGAAGGTCACCGACAGTATCGAGGCGATCTTTGCCACTCCGGCGCTGCAGGGCGTGACCGAGGTCTCGGCCGAGGATCTGCATATCCGCATGGTCGACGAGCGGCTGGAGCGGATCTGGGAAGTGTCGCAGGGGCGGTTCCGCCTGACCCAGACGGCCGAGGCGATCGGGCTGACGCTGGCCTTCGATGTCGGCGCCAAGGATGCGCTGCCCGCGCAGGTGGCGCTGACCGCCTCGACGCAAAAGCACAGCCCCGCCGCCGAATTCGGCGCCGCCGTGACCGGGATGCCCGCCGCCGATCTGGCGGTGCAATCGCCTGCGCTGGCGGTTTTGCGCACGCTCGATGCGCCGATCTCGGGCACGCTGCGCTCGGGCATCACCGAGGAAGGCGTGGTGCGTCAGCTTGATGCGAGCCTGCATATCGGGCAGGGCGCGCTGCAACCCTCCGAGGCGGTGAAGCCCGTGCCCTTCGACGCGGCCGATCTGCGGCTGAGCTATCAGCCCCACAGCGGCGTGGTCGAGATCAGCCGTCTTGATCTGCAAAGCCGGGCCTTGCGGCTGGCGGCGACCGGCACGGTGCGGCTGGCCGATTTCGAAAAGGGCCTGCCGCGCGAGGCGTTGGCGCAGGTGACGCTCTCGGACATCGCTTCCGACCCGGAGGGGCTGTTCGAGAAACCGGCGCGGTTTTCGCAAGGCGCGATCGACCTGCGGCTGCGGCTTGATCCGTTCCGCGTCGATCTGGGGCAGGTGCAACTGGTCGAGGGCAGCCGCCGGATTTCCGCCAAGGGGCAGGTTCTGGCCGGGCCCGCGGGCTGGCGCGTGGCCTTCGATGCCGGGGTGGGGGCGATCAGCAGCGCGGATCTGCTGGCGCTCTGGCCGAAATCGCTGGTGCCGCCGACCCGCGAATGGCTGGCAGAAAACGTCGCCACCGGCGAATTGCGCAATGTTCACGCGGCCTTGCGGCTGGTTCCGAAAGTGCCGCCGCGGCTTGAGCTCGGCTATGAATTCCGCGGTGCCGAGGTGAAGGTGCTGCGCACGCTGCCCCCTGTGCGCGAAGGGCGTGGCTTCGCCGGCATCACCGAGAACAAGCACACGCTGATGGTCGAGGAGGGCACGTTGCAGGCGCCCTCGGGCGGGCAGATCGAGGTGGCGGATTCGGTGATGACCGTGCCCGACATCCGCGAAAAACCCGCGCGCGCCGAGGTGAAGCTGGTCACCCGCGCCCCGATTCCCGCGGCGCTGTCGCTGCTTGATCAGGAGCCGTTCCATTTCATGTCGAAGGCCGGGCGCGGCACCGACATTGCCACCGGCTGGGCCGAGGCCCGCACGCAGCTGCGCTTTCAGATGAAGAAGCGCATCCTGACCGAGGATGTCGATTTTCAGGTCGCGGCGCGGCTGACCGACGTCGTCTCCGACAAGATCGTGCCGGGCCACACGCTGACCTCGCCGCGGCTGACGCTGACCGCCGATCGCGCCGGGATGGTGATTTCGGGCGCGGGAACCTTTGATATCGTGCCGTTCCAGGGCCGCTGGGCGCAGCGCTTCGGGCCGGAGTTCCGCGGCATCTCGCGCGTCGATGGCTTTGTCGAGGTGACGCCCGAGGGGCTCGATCATTTCAAGATCGCGCTGCCCAAGGGCTCGGTTCTGGGCGAGGGCTGGGGCTCGCTTGTGATCGATCTGCACAAGGATCAGGTGCCGGCCTATCGCTTTGCCTCGGACCTGAAGGGGCTGAAGCTTGCGATCCCCGAAGTGGGCTGGTCGAAGGGCGCGGCGGCGACGGGGCGGATCGAGGTGGCAGGGCATCTGGGCCCGGTGGCCTCGGTCGACAGTCTGAAGGCCAGCGCGCCCGGGATCGCGGCCGAAGGGCGGCTGCAGATTTCCGACAAGGGCTTCGAGAAGGCGATCTTCAGCAAGCTTGCGATCGGCAAATGGTTCGATGGCGTCGTCGATCTGATCGGCCGCGGCAAGGGGCGGGTGCCCGATGTGAAGGTGCATTCCGGCTGGCTCGATCTGCGCAGCGCAAGCTTTGGCGGTGCGGCAGCTGGCGGCGGAACCGGCGGCGCAGGTCGCGCGGGCGCGGGCGGTGGCGCTGCGACAGGGGCGGGCAACCGGATCGACGCGCAGCTCGACCGGCTGACGGTCTCGAGCGGCATCGCGCTCACGCCGCTTTCGGGGCAGTTCACCAGCAAGAGCGGCTTTTCGGGCGATTTTCGCGGCAGGGTGAATGGCGGCCCCGAAGTGACGGGCGCGGTGCTGCCGACCGGAAACGGGCGTTCCGCGGTGCGGATCACCGGGCCCGATGCCGGGGCGGCGCTGGCCGCGGCGGGGGTGTTCTCGAAGGCCCGCGGCGGCACGCTCGATCTGACGCTGATGCCGGTCGAGACGAAAAGCTACGACGGGCGTCTGGCCGTGTCGAACCTGCGGGTGAAGGACGCGCCGGTGCTGGCCTCGATGCTGTCGGCGGCCTCGGTGATCGGGCTTCTGGAACAGCTCAACGGCGAGGGCATCCTGTTTTCCGATGTGTCGGGGCGGTTCCATCTGTCGCCGCAGGGCGTCTCGGTCACCTCGGGGCAGGCGGTCGGCGCCTCGATGGGCGTGACGATGAACGGCAATTATTACCCCGACACCAAGGCCATCGACATGCAGGGCGTGGTGACGCCCTTCTATCTGGTCAATGCCATCGGGCAGATCTTCGCGCGCAAGGGCGAGGGGCTCTTTGGCTTCAACTACCGCATGCGGGGCACCTCGGACGCGCCGCGCATCGCGATCAACCCGCTGTCGATCTTCACCCCCGGCATGTTCCGCGAGATCTTCCGCCGCGCTCCGCCGAAACTGGTAACCGAATGAACCTTTCCGACTTCGACTTCGACCTTCCCGAGGGGCTGATCGCCACCCGGCCCGCCCGTCCGCGCACCGCGGCGAAGCTGCTGGTGGCGACGCCCGAGGCGATCCGCGATCTGACCGTGGCGGATCTGCCCGATCTGCTTGGCCCCGGGGATCGGCTTGTGCTGAACACGACGAAGGTCATTCCGGCGCGGCTCTCGGGCAGGCGCACGCGCCAAAGCGCGCAAGGCGAGGTGGTGGCGAAAGTCGAGGTGACGCTTCTCGAACCCGCTCCGGGCGGGGACTGGATGGCCTTGGCGAAACCGCTGCGCAAGCTGAAGGAAGGCGAGGAGATCGTCTTTTCCGCGTCCCTGTCGGCCCGGGTCGAGGCGATCGCCGAGGCGCAGATGCGCATCCGCTTCAACCTGACCGGACCGGATTTCGACGCGGCGCTGGCGGAAGCCGGGGCGATGCCGCTGCCGCCCTATATCGCGGCCCTGCGCGCGCCCGACGAGCAGGACAAGACCGATTACCAGACCGTCTTCGCGCAAAATCCGGGGGCTGTCGCCGCGCCCACGGCCAGCCTGCATTTCACCCCGGAACTTCTTGAAAAGCTGCGCGAAAAAGGCGTTCAGTTCACCGAGGTGACGCTGCATGTCGGCGCCGGAACCTTCCTGCCCGTCAAGGTCGAGGATGTCACGACGCACAGAATGCATGCGGAATGGGGCGAGGTGTCCGCCCAAGCCGCGGCCGAGATCAACGCGACGAAGCTTGCTGGCGGGCGGGTGATTCCGGTCGGCACGACGGCGCTGCGGCTGATCGAGAGCGCCGCGACCGGGCCGGGCGTGATCGCGCCTTTCGCCGCCACGACCGACATCTTCATCTATCCGGGCTACCGCTTCCGCATCGCCGATGCACTGATGACGAATTTCCACCTGCCGAAATCGACGCTGCTGATGCTGGTGTCCGCCCTGATGGGGCAAGAGCGCATTCGCGAAATCTATGCCCATGCGCTCACGAAGAATTATCGCTTCTTCTCTTATGGTGATGCCTCGCTTCTGCTACCCGGGTGACGACCCCAAACTGCGAGTATTCCGATGCTGTCCGTTCTGCGTTCCACCTGGCCACTGCTTCTGGGCGTGATGCTGCTGATGGTCGGCAACGGCATGCAGGGCACGCTTTTGGGCATCCGCGGCGCGCTTGAAGGCATCGGCACCTACAAGATGTCGATGGTGATGTCGGCCTATTTCGTGGGCTTCCTGCTGGGCTCGCATTTCACCCCGCAGATGATCGCGCGGGTGGGCCATGTGCGGGTCTTCGCCGCCCTTGGCAGCATGATTTCCGCGGTGCTGATCCTCTATCCGGCCTGGCCGAACTGGATCGGCTGGGCGGCGATGCGGGTGGTGATCGGATTTTCCTTCTCGGGCGTCTATATCACCGCCGAAAGCTGGCTGAACGCCTCGGTCAGCAACCGGATGCGGGGGCAGGCGCTTTCGGCCTATATGATCGTGCAGATGATCGGCATCATCTCGGGGCAGGCGCTGATGAACGTCGGCGATCCGGGCGGGTATCTGTTGTTCGTCATCCCCTCGGTGCTGGTCTCGGTCGCCTTCACGCCGATACTTTTGTCGGTCGCGCCCGCCCCCGAATTTTCCGAGGTGCGGCGGCTGAATTTCCGCAAGCTTTTCGCCGTCTCGCCGCTCGGCGTCGTGGCGATGTTCCTGATGGGAGGCGTCTTCTCGGCGCTGTTCGGGATGGTCTCGGTCTGGGGCACCTCGGCGGGTCTGTCGGTCAAGCAGATTTCGATCTTCGTTGGTGCGATCTATCTGGGCGGGCTTGTGGCGCAATATCCGATTGGCTGGATGTCCGACCGGATGGACCGGCGCAAGCTGATCCTGCAGGTGGCGATCATCGGCGCGGCGGCGATGTTTGCGGCTGCGGTGCTGAATCCCGGCTTCTGGGCGCTGGTCGGCCTTGGCGCGGTGATCGGCGGCGTCGCCAACCCCCTTTACGGCCTGCTCATCGCCTATACGAACGACTATCTCGACAAGACCGACATGGCTGCGGCCTCGGGCGGGCTTCTTTTCGTCAACGGCGTCGGGGCGATCAGCGGCCCGCCGGTCACCGGCTGGCTGATGGAGCGCACGGGCTCGGGCGGCTTCTTCCTGTATGTCGCGATCCTGATGGCGGGCATCGCGCTTTACGCGGGTTGGCGCATCCTGCGCGCGCCCGGACGGGCCGGGGCTTATCCGGCCTCTTTCGCGGTGGTCTCCCCCGCCGCAACCGCGCTCGCGGTCGAGGCGGTGCTCGACTCGGGGGGTGAGGGCGGCAAGTCGCGCGGTTCGCATACTGCCTGAGCCTTGGGCAATCTGCCGCAGTTTTGGGCAAAATGGGGCAGAGTTGCGGACCAATTCTCTGCGGATGCGGGGCGGGCTTGCAATTCTCGGGCCGGTTGGCACGCTGACAGGGCTGCTCCTAACCCAAGGGGGGACACATGGATGAGATCACCGAAGTGATCGCGTACTGGCACGACGATGTCGGCCCGGATCGCTGGTACAACGCAACACCCGAACTCGATGCCGAGATCCGCACCCGCTATCAGGGGTTGTGGGAGCGCGCACGAACGGGCGCCTGTGATGATTGGGCGCAATCGGCCGTGGGCGCGCTCGCGCTCTGCATCCTCTTCGATCAGATGCCGCGCAACATGTTCCGCGGCGAGAAACTGGCCTTCGCGACGGACGCGCAGGCCCGCAAGGTGGCCGATGCCGCGATCGAGCGTGGCTTCGACATGGAAATCGTCGATCCGCTGCGGCAGTTCTTCTATGTGCCGTTCATGCATTCCGAAAGCCTTGCCGATCAGGAACGCGGTGTGCGTCTGGCGGCGGAACGGATGCCGGACGAGCATCTGCTGCACGCCAAAGCCCATCGCGCGGTGATCGCGCGGTTCGGCCGCTTCCCGTGGCGCAACGAACTCGTTGGCCGTTATTCCTCGGACGAGGAAGCCGTCTTCCTGTGGCAGGGCGGTTACGAGCGGATGCTGGCGCACGTCGCCCGCTGAATGATCGCACCAGATCCCGAAACGCGCCCTTTTCGGGGCGCGTTTTCCATTTCGGGGTGCGGCTTCTTGAAGCGGCTGCGAAAATAGTTTAATGCCAAACCATCTTGAGATGGAGGGACGGATGGCCGCCAAGAGCTTCGACATGATCGTGATCGGTGCGGGACCGGGGGGCTATGTCGCCGCGATCCGCGGCGCGCAGCTGGGGCTTTCGGTGGCCGTGGTCGAGCGCGAGCATCTGGGCGGCATCTGTCTGAACTGGGGCTGCATCCCGACGAAGGCGCTTCTGCGCTCGGCCGAGGTGTTCCACCTGATGCATCGCGCCAAGGACTTCGGTCTGAAGGCCGAGGGGCTGGGCTATGATCTTGATGCCGTAGTGGCGCGGTCGCGGGCGGTGGCGAAGCAGCTCTCGGGCGGCATCGGGCATCTTTTGAAAAAGAACAAGGTCACCGTGCTGATGGGCGAGGCGAGCCTGCCGCGCGCCGGTGTGGTGGCGGTGAAATCCGCCGCGGGGGTCGAGGAAATCACCGGCAAGGCGATCGTTCTGGCCACCGGCGCCCGGGCGCGGACCCTGCCGGGGCTCGAGGCGGATGGCGATCTGGTCTGGACCTACAAGCATGCGCTGGTGCCCAAGCGGATGCCGAAGAAGCTGCTGGTGATCGGCTCGGGCGCGATCGGGATCGAATTTGCCTCCTTCTTCAACACGTTGGGCGCCGATACCACGGTGGTCGAGGTGATGGACCGCGTGCTGCCCGTTGAAGATGCGGAGATTTCGGCTTTCGCGAAGAAGCAATTCGTCAAACAGGGGATGAAGATCCTGGAAAAGACGACGGTGGTGAAGCTCGACCGCAGCCCGGGCAAGGTCGTCGCGCATCTGCAGGATGCCAAGGGCACCACGACCGCCGAGTTCGACACGGTGATTTCGGCCGTCGGCATCGTCGGCAATGTCGAGGGGCTGGGGCTGGAGGCGCTTGGCGTGAAGATCGACCGGACCCATGTGGTCGTCGATGAATTCTGCCGCACCGGCGTGCCGGGGCTTTACGCCATCGGCGACATCGCCGGGGCGCCGTGGCTGGCGCACAAGGCCAGCCATGAAGGCGTGATGGTGGCCGAGCTGATCGCGGGCAAGCATGCCCATCCGATCAAGCCGGGCACGATCGCGGGCTGCACCTATTGCACGCCGCAGGTGGCCTCGGTCGGCATGACCGAGGAAAAGGCGAAAGCCGCGGGTTACGAGGTCAAGGTCGGCCGCTTCCCCTTCATCGGCAACGGCAAGGCGATTGCATTGGGCGAGCCCGAGGGGATGGTGAAAACCGTCTTTGACGCGAAGACCGGGGAGTTGCTTGGCGCGCATATGGTCGGCGCCGAGGTGACCGAGATGATCCAGGGCTATGTGATCGGCCGCACGCTGGAAACCACCGAGGAAGACCTGATGCACACCGTCTTCCCGCATCCGACGCTGAGCGAGATGATGCATGAAGCGGTGCTCGACGCCTATGGGCGCGCGCTGCACATGTGACAGAGCGGGGGCGCCGCCCCCTGCCGCTCAGACCCGCACCACCGCGCCGCCGCCCGACACCCAGTCGCCGAAGCCGCCGAGGTTGTAGACCTCCTTGTAGCCCATCTCGACGAGCATCTGCGCCGCGCCCGCGCTGCGCCCGCCCGCGGCACAAAACAGCACGACGGGTTTTTCAAGCGACAGCTCCTTCAGGCATTCCGGGCTCGACGGGTCGCATTTCATTTTCACCGTGGCCAGCGGCACATGCAGCGCCCCCTTGGCCGTGCCCGAGGCGCGCAGTTCCATCCCGTCGCGCACGTCGATCAGCACCACGTCGCCCTTGGCCGCTTTCGCCACCGCATCGGCGGGCGCGATCCGTTGCACGTGGGCGCCACCCGACACGGCAGACCGCAGGAAGTTGAACATCGAAAACTCCTTCTCCATGCGCCCCGACCGGCGCCTTGATGCTGTTCATGCGGCCAAACCGCCGCGGCTTTCAAGCTATTTCATATTATACATGCGAAGATTTGCATGCAATGCCCGCCGTTGTCCTATTTCCGGGCACGGCAGGGAAAAGTTCTCGTTACGTTCGCAATTTCTCGTTGGAGACTCGGGCGCAAGCCCCTATCTATGGGGCCTGACATCTGGGGGCGGGCATGGCCGAGCAAAAGTTCATCGAAGTGCGCGGGGCGCGCGAGCATAACCTCAAGGGTGTCGATCTCGACATTCCCCGCGATGCGCTGACGGTGATCACCGGGCTGTCCGGCTCGGGCAAGTCCTCGCTCGCCTTCGACACGATCTATGCCGAGGGGCAGCGCCGCTATGTCGAAAGCCTGTCGGCCTATGCGCGGCAGTTTCTCGATCAGATGGGCAAGCCCGATGTCGATCACATCTCGGGGCTGAGCCCCGCGATTTCGATCGAGCAGAAGACGACCTCGAAGAACCCGCGCTCGACCGTTGGCACGGTGACCGAGATCTACGACTATCTGCGTCTGCTGTTCGCCCGCGCGGGCACGCCCTATTCGCCCGCCACCGGCCTGCCGATCGAGGCGATGCAGGTGCAGGACATGGTGGACCGTGTCATGGCGATGGAGGAGGGGGCGCGGGGCTATCTGCTGGCCCCGGTCATTCGCGACCGCAAGGGCGAATATCGCAAGGAATTCGCCGAATGGCGCAAGGCGGGCTTTCAGCGGGTGAAGGTGAACGGGGCGTTTTACGACCTTGAAGACCCGCCGGTGCTCGACAAGAAATTTCGCCACAACATCGATGTGGTGGTGGACCGGATCGTCGTTCGCGCGGGGCTGGAGACGCGGCTGGCCGACAGTTTCCGCACGGCGCTCGATCTGGCCGATGGCATCGCGCTTTGGGAAGATGCGCTCTCAACCGAAGAAACCGAGGCGGGCAAGGAAGCCGGACGGATCACCTTCTCGGAAAAATTCGCCTGTCCGGTCAGCGGCTTCACCATTGCCGAGATCGAGCCGCGGCTGTTTTCCTTCAACGCGCCCTTTGGCGCCTGTCCGGTCTGCGACGGGCTGGGGGTGGAGCTGTTCTTCGACGAGCGGCTGGTGGTGCCCGATACCTCGCTGACGCTGGCGGCGGGGGCCTTGGCGCCCTGGTCGAAGTCGAAAAGCCCCTATTTCACCCAGACCATCGACGCGCTGTCGAAGCACTATGGGTTCGACAAGCGCAAGCAATGGAAGGATCTGGCCCCCGAGGTGCAGCGGCTTTTCCTTTATGGCTCCGGCAAGGACGAGATCAAGTTCCGCTTCGACGAGGGTGGGCGGGTCTATGAGGTCGCGCGCAGCTTCGAGGGCATCATTCCGAACATGGAACGGCGCTACCGCGAGACCGACTCTGCCTGGTCGCGCGAGGAGATGGAGCGGTATCAGAACAACCGCCCCTGCGGGGTCTGCGGCGGCTACCGGCTCAAGCCCGAGGCGCTGGCGGTGAAGATCGGCGGGCTGCACATCGGGCAGGTCGTGGAAATGTCGATCAAGGAAGCCTATGCGAAGATCGAGGAAGTCCCCGAGCATCTGAGCAGGCAGAAGAACGAGATCGCCCGCCCGATCCTGAAGGAAATCCGCGAGCGGCTGGGCTTCCTGATCAATGTGGGGCTGGATTACCTGACGCTGAGCCGCGCGGCGGGAACGCTTTCGGGGGGCGAAAGCCAGCGGATCCGGCTGGCGAGCCAGATCGGCTCGGGGCTGACCGGGGTGCTTTATGTGCTTGATGAACCGAGCATCGGGCTGCATCAGCGCGACAACGACCGGCTGCTGCAAACGCTGAAGAACCTGCGCGATCAGGGCAATACGGTGCTCGTGGTCGAGCATGACGAAGACGCGATCCGCCACGCGGATTACGTCTTCGACATCGGTCCGGGGGCGGGGGTGCATGGCGGGCAGGTGGTGGCGCAGGGCACGCCCGCCGAGATTGCCGCTGATCCGGCGAGCCTCACCGGGCAATATCTGGCGGGCACGCGGCGTATCGAAGTGCCCGTGCAACGGCGCGAGGGCAATGGCAAGAAGCTCAAGATTTCAAAGGCCTGCGGCAATAACCTGAAGGATGTGACGGCCGAGTTCCCCCTGGGCAAGTTCGTCTGCGTGACGGGCGTTTCGGGCGGCGGCAAATCCACGCTGACGATCGAGACGCTGTACAAGACCGCGGCGATGCGGCTGAATGGGGCGCGGGAAACGCCTGCACCTTGTGACAGCATCAAGGGGTTCGAGCATCTCGACAAGGTCATCGACATCGACCAGCGGCCGATCGGGCGCACGCCGCGCTCGAACCCCGCGACCTACACAGGCGCCTTCACCCCCATTCGCGACTGGTTCGCGGGC
The DNA here is from genome assembly GCF_003217355.1 of Rhodobacter viridis. Lineage (GTDB taxonomy): Bacteria > Pseudomonadota > Alphaproteobacteria > Rhodobacterales > Rhodobacteraceae > Rhodobacter > Rhodobacter viridis. Next base: position 215,097 of record NZ_QJTK01000001.1, read on the forward strand.
CTGCCCGAGGCGCAGGCGCGCGGCTACAAGCCGGGGCGGTTCAGCTTCAACGTCAAGGGCGGGCGCTGCGAGGCCTGTCAGGGCGATGGCGTGATCAAGATCGAGATGCACTTCCTGCCCGATGTCTACGTCACCTGCGAAACCTGCAAGGGCCACCGCTACAATCGCGAGACGCTGGAGATCAAGTTCAAGGACAAGAGCATCGCCGATGTCCTTGAAATGACGGTGGAAGACGCGCAGGAGTTCTTCAAGGCCGTGCCCTCGATCCGCGAAAAGATGGATGCGCTGGTCGAGGTGGGGCTGGGCTATATCAAGGTCGGGCAGCAGGCGACGACGCTGTCTGGCGGCGAGGCGCAGCGGGTGAAGCTGTCGAAGGAACTGGCGCGGCGGGCCACCGGACGGACGCTTTACATCCTTGATGAACCGACCACGGGGCTGCATTTCGAGGATGTGCGCAAGCTTCTGGAAGTGCTGCATTCGCTGGTCGATCAGGGCAATACCGTCGTGGTGATCGAACACAATCTGGATGTGATCAAGACCGCCGACTGGATCATCGACATCGGGCCGGAGGGCGGCGATGGCGGCGGCCGGATCGTCGCCGAGGGCACGCCGGAGAAGGTGGCCGCCAATCCGGCCAGCCATACCGGGCGCTATCTGGCGCCGATGCTGGGGATGAAGGTGGCCGCGGAGTAACCCGCGGCCAGCGCGTGCGAAGTCAGAGCAGATCGGCCATGGCCAGGGAGCCATCCGCGAAGCGGAGGAATTCGGCCTCGTAGATCGTATCGGTGCCGTCGCTGGCGGTGCCGCGGGCATGGACGACTTCGATGTAAGAGCCGTGCGAGATCAGGTCGTATTCGGCGCTCATGCCCGAAAAGATCACCGTGTCGGTGCCCGCGGAGCCGCTGATCATGTCATTGCCCGCGCCGCCGGTCAGCAGGTCGTCGCCGCGCCCGGAAAAGATGCCATCGTCCCCGCCACCGCCGGAGATGGTGACGCCGTGATCCGAGTCGAACAGGAATTGGTCCGCCTGCGCGCTGCCCACCAGCGCAAGGCTGCGCCCGAAATCGAAAAAGACCATGCTGATCCCGGCGCCCTGCAGGTCGTGGCAATCAATGCTGCTGACGCCGTCAAGATAGCCGAGCGAGGTCGTCGTGCCTGCGGCGTCATTGTCCGACAGTCCGCAAATGCCGGGGTCGCAATAGAGGCTGACGAGCCCCTCCGTGCGCGCCGCGGCGCCGCTGATGACGAGGATGGAGCCCTCCTGCGTCGCCTTGAACGCGTTGGTCGCTTCCGTCAGCGCCATCACCCCGTCGCGGAATTCAAGGAATTCGACATCCGTCAGCACGTCGACCCCGCCGCCTCCGCCATGCGACACATCTTCGACGCGCCAGGTCGACCCGTCTTGCGTGACGAGGTAATCGGCCCGGTTCCCCGCGAAGACCACGGTATCGGCGCCCTGGTCGCCAAAGATGCTGTCGTTGCCCTTCTGCCCGCTCAACCGGTCATCGCCGTGGCCGCCGCGCAGGAAGTCATCGCCGCTCCCGCCCAGAAGCGTGTCATTGCCGCGACCGGCGATGATGACGTCATTGCCGCCAAGCCCCTGCACGCGCCGTGTGCCCGCGCCCCGGTCCACGTTGATGTAATCCGCCTGTTCGGTGGCGGTGACAGAACTGGTTCCGGGCAGATACCAGCGCAGGTAGAGACCGGTCTCGAGCCCGCTCGCATCAAGGCGGTTCACCTGCGACAGATCCCCGTCGATCGGCAGGCCGACATGGCCGAGGTTGTTTTCGTAGATGCGGATCCCGCCCAGCATGGTCGCATTCATTGTGACCGGGTTTTCCGCAACGAAGGGCGTCCCGGCAAGGATCAGCGTGCCACCTGTCACCGCCGCCTGCAGGGCGCTCGCGGCGTGGGGCAGGGCGATGGTCTGGTCACTGAACTGCAGCATTTCGACGTTGCCGATTGTGTCCTGCCCGTCCGCATGGCCCGCGCGCAGATCGGTGATCACGTAATCGCCCGCGACGATGCTGATCCGGTACTCCGACCGGGCCCCGGTGAGCAGCAGCATATCCCGGCCGCCGCCGCCGAGGATCAGATCGTCGCCGCCGCGCCCCGCGAGGGTGTCGTCCCCCGCATTGCCCCGCAACGTGTCATTGCCCGCGCCGCCGATGAGCACATCGGCCATCTTGTCGCCCGCAAGAAGGTCATCGCCCGCGCCACCGCGGAGGGTGACGGCGCCGCCAAAGGACATCAGGCTGTCATTCGCCGCGGTGCCGATCGCCGCGATCGACCCGCCTTCGATGTCGAAGGTGAAGTCGACCCCGGCACCGGTCACCGCGCTGAGGTCGATCCGCCGCATCCCGCTCAGATCGGAGGGCAGGGCGATGGCGCTGCCGTCGGTATCCTCGGCCGTGGTGCCGAGGCCCGAGACAGTCACATAGAACGCATAGCTGCCATTGCCGGTATCGGGGGCCGCCGTCCCGCTCAGGCGCAGCGTGGGACCCGCAAGCGTTGCCACCAGATCGGTCTGGGCCACGGCGTCAAGGTAGGAGGCCGCGGTGCGAAGGCTGTGGAAATCGGGCGAAAACACGCCCCTGCGGGCGGGATCGGAAAAGCTCATCGGAAAGTCCTGCTCTTGGGATGGTCAGTTGTTGTCTATATTTTGGTCCCCATCTTTCCTGCTCACGTGCGCTTGGCAAGCCGGGCGCTTGGCGCGACCATCCGGGGCCTTGTCGCTGTGGTTGTGGTGCATCATCTTGGGGCGGGTGACGGGCGCGGAGGCCACATGACCGACAAGATCGATTTCTGGAACCGGGTGGCCGGGCGCTATGCCGCGCGGCCCGTCCGCGATACCGCCGCTTACGAGGCGATGCTGGCCGAGATCGCGGCGCGGCTGCACCCCGGGGATCGCGTGCTCGAGATCGGCGCGGGCACCGGCTCGACCGCGCTGCGGCTTGGGCCGAGCGTGGCGCTGTGGCTTGCCACCGACCTCTCGCCCGAGATGCACCGGATCGCCTGCGCCAAGCCCGGCTCCGACCGGGTGCAGTTCCGGCTGGCTGCGGCCGAGACCTGCCATGCCGAGGCGCCCTTCGATGCGATCTGCGCCTTTCACATCCTGCATCTGGTGCCCGATGCCGGGGCGACACTTCAGGCGCTTTTCGCGCAGCTGAAACCGGGCGGGCTTTTTCTGTCGAAAACCTGGTGTCTGGCCGATCTGCCGTTCTGGATGAAGGCGATCTTGCCGCTTCTGCGGCTGCGCGGCTGGATGCCGCCCGCCCGCGCCCTGAAGGCGCCGGAACTGCGGGCGCTGATCACCGCTGCGGGTTTCGCGATCGAGGGCGAGATGACCTTCGGCAAGGGGCGGCACAGCCGCTACATCGTCGCGCGCAAGCCGGGCTGAACCTAGTTGGTGTGGGCCGGACCGACGACCCCGATCACCCTGCCGGTCTCGGCCGAGACCTTGTAGATGATCCCGTCGCGCAGGTAATAGCGCCAGCGCCCGTCGACCGGGGGCAGGTCGTAGCGATCCAGATCGATCAGCATCGACTGGCTCGCGACCGGGAAGTCATCGCCGAACTGGAACGCAGGCGGGCGGGGGGTCTGCAGCCGCCAGCGATTCCCGAACTTGCAAAACGTGTCTTGGGTCGATTGCATCACCTTGCAAGCCGTCGCGCCGGGCGGCAGCGGCAGATCCGCCGCGAGGGCGGGCAGCGGCAGGGTCAGGCACAGCAGAAGCAGGGGCGCGCGCATGGGACGAATTTAGGCGCAGGCCGCGCAAAAGAAAACCCGCCGCCGCCGGGGCGCGGCGGGTCGATTTGGTCAGCGTTTGCAGGTGTTGATCCCCACCAGCGTGTAAAGCGGGCAGGTGTTCAGAAGTCCGGTCGCCAGCGGCACGACGCCAATGAGGAAAATCCAGTTGTAGGCGCCCTCGCCGCGGGTGAGGACCCCGGCCAGCAGCAAAAGGACCCCGGCGACGATGCGGGCGATCTTGTCGATCCCGCCAACATTGGTCTTGAACATATGTGCTCCCTTCCGGGCCGGGCAGATCCGGCCGATGCGGAAGGGTAACAAAGCCGCGGGGCGCTGTCGGTGACCTCGTCACACAGTCTCGGTCGCGGCGAGCTTCGAGAGTGCGGCGGCATCGCAGAGTTCGACCGCGCCGCGTTCGGTGCGCACCCAGCCGCGGCGGGCAAAGGCATCAAGGCGGCGCGACACCACCTCGCGCGCCGAGCCGATCTGCACCGCGATCTCGGCATGGGTGGCAGCGACGCGCCCGGCCTCGGCCCGCGCCACCAGCCAGCCCGCCAGACGGCTTTCGACCGACTGGAACGAGACCCGCTCCATCAGCCGGATCAGATCCTCCATCCGCACCGCCATCGCGGCAAAGACGAGGCTGCGAAACCCGGCCGAGCTTTCCATCAGTTTCAGAAAGACGGGCCGCGGCACCAGCACAAGGCGGCTTGTCTGCGTGGTGATCGCCTCGCCGCTGTAGCTGGCCTCGCCCAGCAGGCCAAGCGTCGTCTGCACGCAGGTCTGGCCCGGTTCGACCGCGTAAAGCAGCAGCTCGCGGCCGTTCGCCCCGGTCAGAAAGACCTCGATCCGGCCCTCGAGCATCAGAACGAAGCCCTGCACCGCATCGCCGGGACGAAAGAGCACCGTGCCCTTGGGCACCTCGACCGGCCCCAGCGGCGCAAGCGCGGCGCGGGCGGTGTCGTCAAGGCAGGCAAGGGCGGGGGCGGCGTCGATCCATGTCATATGCGCATGTTTAGCGCCGCCGCGCGCCCGCCCGCAAGGGGGCGGACCGTCAGCCGCGCCCGCGTTTCTCGAACCGCGGCAGCATGGCGGAAAAATCCATCCCCTTGCCGTCTTCTTCCTCGACGAAGCGGGCGTAAAGCGCGGCCGCAAGCGCGCCCATCGGCGTGTCGGCATCCGCACCCTCGGCCGCCTGCTGGCTCAGCCGCAGGTCTTTCAGCATCAGTTCGGCCGCGAAACCGGGCTTGTAACCGTTGTCCGCCGGGCTTTTCGGACCGACGCCGGGGGCGGGGCAATAGGCGTTCATCGTCCAGCTGTACCCGGACGAGGTCGAGACGACATCGAACATCTTCGCCCGGTCAAGGCCCAGCTTGTCGGCGAGCGCAAAGGCCTCGCAGGTGGCGATCATGGTGACGCCCAGGATCATGTTGTTGCAGATCTTCGCCGCCTGTCCGGCGCCGGAAGCGCCGCAATGCACCGCCTTCTGGCCCATCACGTCGAAAAGCGGTTTCACCGTGGCGAAAGCCGCATCCGAGCCGCCGACCATGAAGGTGAGCGTGCCCGCCGTCGCCCCGCCGACGCCGCCCGAGACCGGCGCATCAAGCGCGCCCATGCCCGCGGTGGCCGCCTCGGCCGCGACCTGACGGGCGCTTTCGACATCGACGGTCGAGCAATCGCACAGCACCGCGCCCGGGGTCATCGCGCGAAGCGCCTCGTCGGCGACAAGCCGCAGGATCGCGCCATTGGGCAGCATGGTGATGACGACTTCGGCGCCGCGCGCGGCCTCGGCGATCGATTTCGCCTGCGCGACACCTTCGGGGCAAGGCGCGGCCAGATCGAAGCCCATCACCCGGTGCCCCGCTTTCGCCAGATTGGCCGCCATCGGCGCGCCCATGTTCCCAAGTCCGATGAATCCGACTTTCATGTGTCCTCCCAAAGATTTGTGACGCGATGTTCAGGCGTCGAAAGGAATTTCCCAGCCCTTCGGCAGGGGGGCGAGCAACTCGGCCAAAAGCGCTTCGGGCAGGGTGTCGAGCGCGTAGCGCCAGACCGGCTTGCGGTCCTTGTCGATGATCTGCGCCCGCACGCCTTCGAGGAACTCCGCCTTTTCGACCGCGCGCAGGGTGAAGCGGAACTCGTTCGAGAGCGCCTCGCGGATCGTCGGCGTCGCCCGGGTCATCCGCACCAGCCGCAGCGTCGCCTCGGCCGAGAGCGCCGAGACCCGGCGCAAGGTGGTGGCAGTCTCCTGCGCGAAATCGCCGGGCATCCGGTCAAGAGTTCCGACGATTTCGCGCAGGTTCCCCCCGCCAAAGGCCGCGTCGATCTCGGGGCGGAAATCGGCAAGGCGGCCCTTCTGGGCGGGGGTATGGTGTTTCGGCAGACAGGACGGATCGCCGGTCGCGGTGATTTTCGCGATCAGCTCGGGCCAGTCCGCCTCGGGGATGTAAAGATCGGCAAAGCCCGCATCAATCGCATCGGCGGCGTTGATGCGTCCGCCGGTCAGGCCGAGATATTCGCCGACCCGCCCGGGGGCGAGGGCGAGGATCAGCGTGCCGCCGACATCGGGAATGAGGCCGATCCCGGTCTCGGGCATGGCGATTTGCGTCGTGTCGCCGACGATGCGGTGGCTGGCGTGACCGCCGACACCGACGCCGCCGCCCATGACGAAGCCCTGCATGAAGGCGACGATCGGCTTTTCATATTCCTTGATCAGCGCATTCAGCCGATATTCGGCCCGCCAGAACCGCGGCCCGATCTCGAAATCGCCTTCCTTGCCAAGGTGATAGATCGTGGCAATGTCGCCGCCCGCGCAAAAGGCGCGTGGCCCCTCGGCGTCGATGATCACGACCTCGACCGCGGGGTCATGTCGCCAGTCGTCGAGCGCCTTCTCGATCGCCCCGGCCATGTCGTGATCGAGCGCATTGAGCGCTTGCGGGCGGTTGAAGGTGATGCGGCCCGCGCGGCCCTCCTTGCGGGCCAGGATCCAGTCGCTCATCGGTCGCGCTCCGCAATCAGGCTGCGGCCCACGATCAACCGCATGATTTCATTGGTGCCTTCGAGGATCTGATGGACGCGCAGATCGCGCACCAGCTTCTCGATGCCGTAATCGGCCAGATAGCCGTAGCCGCCATGCAGCTGCAGGCATTGGTTGGCCACGTCGAAAGCGGCATCGGTGACGTAAAGCTTTGCCATCGCACAGAATTTCGTCGCATCCGGGCTGGCGTGATCAAGCTTCCACGCCGCCTGCCGCAGGAAGATCCGCGCCGATTGCAGCTTGACCTCCTGCTCGGCGAGCCGGAATTGCAGCGCCTGAAACTGATCGAGCGACTGGCCAAAGGCCTTGCGCTCGCCCATGTAGCGCAGCGTCGCATTCAACGCCGCCTGCGCGCCCCCAAGCGCCGAGGCCGCGATGTTGAGCCGCCCGCCATCGAGCCCCGCCATCGCATAGCTGAACCCCTTGCCCTCGTCGCCGACAAGGTTCTCGGCCGGGATCACGCAATCGTCGAAGTTCACCTGCGCCGTCGGTTGCGCCCGCCAGCCCATCTTGTCCTCGAGCCCGCCGAACGAAAGGCCCTTCGTGCCCGCCGCGACCACCACGGTCGAGATGCCCTTCGGCCCGTCCCCCCCGGTGCGCACCATCGTCAGATAGGCGTCGGAATAGCCGCCGCCCGAGATGAAGGCCTTTGTCCCGTTGATCTTGTAGCCCTCCGGCACGGGTTCGGCCCGGGTGCGCAGGGCTGCGGCGTCCGAGCCCGAGCCGGGTTCGGTCAGGCAATAGGAAAAGATCGTCTCCATCGTGCAGAGCTTCGGCAGGAGCCGGGCTTTCGTCTCGGGCGCGCCGAATTTGTCGATCATGCCGCCGCACATGTTGTGGATCGACAGGAACGACCCCACCGCCGGGCAGGCCATGGCAAGTGCCTCGAAGACGAGCGTCGCATCCAGCCGCGACAGCCCCGAGCCGCCGTAGTCCTCGGAAACATAGATGCCGCCCAGCCCCAGCGCGGCCACCTTGGGCCACAGAGCGCGCGGAATCGTGCCCGCCGCCTCCCAGTCGCGCGCGTGCGGCGCGATCTCTTCCTGCCCGAAGGCGAAGGCCATGTCGAAGATGGCCTGTTGCTCCTCGCTCAGCGCGAAATCCATGCGCCCCTCCCAAAGTGCCTGAATTGAACGTCTGTTTAATTTCGAATCCTTGCACGAGTTTTGCAAGGGAACGGGGAGGGGCGCTGCCCCTCTTGGCCTGCGGCCAATTCACCCCGAGGTATTTCGGGCAAGATGAAACGCGATGTTTCTTCTTGGCGCAAATACGCCTCTGGCCCGAAGGGCAGGCCGCGCCGAAGCGCGGCCCGCTGTCGTTCGATCAGTCGAGCGCCTTGAAGTTCAGCGCCACGCCGTCCTTGATCCCCGAGAACCAGCGCGCGGTGACCGTCTTCGTCTTGGTGTAGAAGCGGAAGGCATCCGGCCCGTATTGGTTCAGATCGCCAAAGGCCGATTTCTTCCAGCCGCCGAAGGTGTAGTAGGACAGCGGCACCGGGATCGGGAAGTTGATGCCGACCATGCCGACATTGACGCGGCTGGCGAAATCGCGCGCGGTGTCGCCGTCGGCGGTGAAGATCGCCGTGCCGTTGCCGTAGTCGTTGTCGATCACCAGCTTCAGCGCGTCTTCATAGGTGTCCTTGCGCACGACGCTCAGCACCGGCCCGAAGATCTCCTGCTTGTAGATCTCCATCTCGGTCGTCACCTCGTCAAAGAGGGTCGGGCCGACGTAATAGCCGTTCTCGTAGCCCTGGATCTTCAGCCCGCGGCCGTCGACGACAAGTTTCGCGCCTTGCTCGACGCCCGAGCCGATCAGCCCTTCGATCCGGTCTTTCGCCTGTTTGGTGATGACCGGCCCGAAATCGACATCGGCGCCGCCGGTGTAGGGACCGACCTTCAGCTTTTCGATCTTCGGAATGAGCCGCGAAACCAGCGCCTCGGCCGTGCCCTGGCCCACCGGCACCGCGACCGAGATCGCCATGCAGCGCTCGCCCGCCGCGCCGTAACCGGCGCCGACCAGCGCATCCGCCGCCTTGTCCATGTCGGCGTCGGGCATGATGATCATGTGGTTCTTGGCGCCGCCGAAGCACTGCGCGCGTTTGCCATTCGCACAGGCGCGGCCATAGATATATTGCGCGATCGGCGTCGAGCCGACGAAGCCCACGGCCTGAATGGTCTCGTTGTCAAGGATCGCATCGACCGCTTCCTTGTCGCCGTTCACCACCTGCAGCACGCCATCGGGCAGGCCCGCTTCCTTGGCGAGTTCCGCCAGACGCAGCGCGGTCGAGGGGCAGCGTTCCGAGGGTTTCAGCACCATCGCGTTCCCGGCCGAGAGCGCCGGGCCCATTTTCCACAGCGGGATCATCGCCGGGAAGTTGAAAGGCGTGATGCCGGCGACGACGCCGAGCGGCTGGCGCATCGAATAGATGTCGATGCCCGGGCCCGCGCCATCGGTGTATTCGCCCTTCAGAAGCGCCGGGGCGCCCATGCAGACCTCGATCACCTCAAGGCCGCGTTGCACGTCGCCGCGGCCATCCGCCAGCACTTTGCCATGCTCGACCGAGACGAGTTCGGCCAGCTCGTCCATATGGGCGTTGATCAGATCGGCGAATTTCATCATCACGCGCGCACGGCGCTGCGGGTTCGTCGCGGCCCAGCCCAGTTGCGCCTTTTCGGCCTCGGCGACGGCGGCGTCGAGTTCCGCCTTGGTCGCCAGCGCCACTTTCGCGCGCACTTCCCCGGTGGCCGGGTTCATCACATCGGTGAAACGGCCCGAGGTGCCCGCAACCATCTTGCCGTTGATCCAGTGTCCGATCTCTTTCATGTCGTCCTCCCTGACAGGTTTGCGGCATTTTACCCTTGCGAAAATGCCGTCAAAAGAGGAAGTCAGGCAAAAGCGTTTTGCAGTATTGCAAAGGGTGCGACGATGGACTGGGATGATCTGCGGGTGTTTCTGGCGGTGGCGCGGGCGGAAAGCCTGTCGGGCGCGGGCCGTCAGCTCAAATGCGATGCCGCCACCGTCGGGCGGCGGGTGGCGCGGCTCGAAGAAGCCGTGGGCGCGAAGCTTTTTGCGAAATCCCCGCAGGGCTATGCGCTGACCGCCGAGGGCGCGCGGCTGATGCCCCATGCCGAGGCGGCGGAAGCCGCCTTTGCGGGCGCGGCCGAGGAGCTTTCGGGCGGGGCCGGGCAGATCACCGGGCAGTTGCGCATCGGTGCGCCGGATGGCTGCGCAAATTACCTGCTGCCGCAGGTCTGCGCCGCGATCTGTGACGCGCATCCGGGGCTTGAGATTCAGATCGTCGCGCTGCCGCGGGTCTTCAACCTCTCGAAGCGCGAGGCGGATATGGCGATTGCGGTGTCGCCCCCCTCGGCCGGGCGGCTGACGGTGCAAAAACTGGTGGATTATCAACTGCATCTGGCCGCGCACGAGGCCTATCTGCGCCGCCATCCGCCGATCACCGAGCGGGCGCAGCTGAAGGGGCACCGGATCGTCGGCTATATTCCCGACATGATCTTTGACAAGGAGCTCGACTATCTGGCGCAGACCGGGGCGGACAAGGTCGAGCTCGCCTCGAATTCGGTCTCAGTGCAGATGCAGATGCTGCGGGCAGGGGCGGGGCTGGGCATCGTGCATGATTTCGCGCTGCCCTTCACGCCCGGGGTCGTGCGGGTTCTGCCCGAGGATATCGCGCTTTCGCGGGCGTTCTGGCTCATTCGCCATGCCGATGACCGCCGCTCCGAGCGGCTCGACCGGCTGGCCGAGGCTTTGGGGCGCGGCATGCGGCGCGAGGTGGCGCGGCTCGAAGCCCTGGCCGTCGCGGGCGAGGGCGTCGGCTCGCCCACGCGCGCGCTGTGACGCTGCGGCGCGGCAGGGGGTGCTTGCAAATCCCGCGCTGATGCTGTTGCTTGCGCTCACCTTTCGGTGAACGCGGTCTGAGGAGGACTGGATGCGGATCGGCCTTTACCCCGGAACCTTCGACCCGGTGACGCTTGGGCATATCGATATCATCGAGCGCGCTTTGGCGCTGGTGGATCGGCTGGTGATCGGGGTGGCGATCAACCGCGACAAGGGGCCGCTGTTTTCGCTCGAAGAGCGGGTGGAAATGTTGCAGGCCGAATGCGCGCCGATCACCGCGCGGCGCGGCGGCGAGATCATCGTGCATCCGTTCGAGAACCTGCTGATCGACTGTGCCCGCGATGTCGGCGCCGGGGTGATCGTGCGCGGGCTGCGGGCGGTCGCGGATTTCGAATATGAATTCCAGATGGTGGGGATGAACCGCGCGCTGGATGCCAGCGTCGAGACGGTGTTCCTGATGGCCGATGCGCGGCGGCAGGCGATCGCCTCGAAGCTGGTCAAGGAAATCGCCCGGCTCGGCGGTGACGTGTCGAAATTCGTCACGCCGATGGTGGCCGAGCGGCTCTCGTCGCGTCTGCACCGCTAGGCGGCCCGGTGTCGGGCGCGCGCGGATTTCATCAGATCTCCGGCCGCTTCTATCGCATCGTTCCGGCGGCTCATGTCGAAACCGCCCTCGATCCCGCCCCAAGCCGCGAGGGGCGGTTTCACCATGACTTCCAGCCGACGCTTTATGTCTCGTCACGGCGCGACTGGGCGGAGCATGCGGTGCGGGTCTATGTCGGCCCCGACGATCCGCCCCGGGTGATCTGCGAGCTGATCCTCGAACCGACCGCGGTGCTGGATCTGCGCGACGCCCGCCAATGCGCGGACTGGGGCCTTGATCCGCGGCTTGCGGCGGTGCCTTGGCTGCCCGAGCGCGCACTGGGCCTTGCGGCGTCAAGCTGGCAGGTGGCCGATGCGGCCCGCGCAAGTGGCGCGGCGGGGATGATCTACACCGCCCGCACTGCGCCCGAACGCTGGCATCTGGTGCTGTTCCATTGGACTGCGTGCGGGATCCGGGCGCGGCTGACGGGGCGGCGCTGGCCTGTCGATTTCGGCTGAGGCGATCAGCTTCACCGCGGGCCTCGGCGAGGCTCCTTTGGGCTGTGCTTTTATCTTGCCTTAAATATCTCGGGGGTCCGGGGGCAGAGCCCCCGGCTTGCCCGAGGCGAAAGACGTTCTCAGCCCTTCATCTTGAAGCCCTTGCCGATCTGATCGGAGGGTTTCACCGGATAATCGCCCGAGAAACAGGCGTCGCAATATTGCGGGCAGGCGTTGTCACGCCCGGCCTCGGCGCCTGCGGCCCGGTAAAGACCGTCGAGCGAAATGAATTCAAGGCTGTTCACCCCGATCCAGTCGCGCATCTCCGCGACCGACATCCGCGCCGCCAGCAGTTTGTTGCGGTCGGGCGTGTCGACGCCATAGAAGCAGGGCCAGGCGGTCGGCGGCGAGGCGATGCGGAAATGCACCTCGGCCGCGCCGGCCTCAAGGATCATGTCCTTGATCTTGCGGCTCGTCGTGCCGCGCACGACCGAGTCGTCCACCAGCACCACGCGCTTGCCCTTGATCAGGCATTTGTTGACGTTCAGCTTCAGACGCACGCCCATGTTGCGGATGTGCTCGGTCGGTTCGATGAAGGTGCGGCCCATGTATTGGTTGCGGGTGATGCCAAGCGCAAACGGGATCCCCGATTCCTGACTGTAGCCGATCGCCGCGGGCGTGCCGCTGTCGGGCACCGGGCAGACCAGATCCGCCTCGACCGGGGCCTCGCGGGCCAGTTCCACACCGATCTGACGGCGGGTTTCATAGACCGAGCGGCCGCCGATGATGCTGTCGGGACGCGAGAAATACACATGTTCGAAGATGCAGAACCGCGACTGCGCCGGATAGAACGGCCGCGTGCTTTCGATCTGGCCTTCGTGGATGATCACCATCTCGCCCGGCTCGATTTCACGCACCAGTTCCGCGCCGATGATGTCGAGCGCACAGGTCTCGGAGGCGAGCACATAGCCGCTCTCGCCCAGACGGCCGAGCACGAGCGGGCGCACGCCGAGCGGATCGCGCACGCCGATCAGTTTCGTGCGCGTCATCGCGATCACCGAGAAGGCGCCCTCGACGCGGCGCAAAGCATCGGCGATGCGGTCGGCATGGTTCGTCTGGATCGAGCGCGCCATCAGGTGGATGATGCATTCGCTGTCCGAACCCGACTGGAAGATCGCGCCGCGGTCGATCAGCTCGCGGCGCAAAGCATCGGCATTCGTCAGGTTGCCGTTATGGGCGATCGCACAGCCGCCCATCGAAAACTCGCCGAAGAAGGGCTGGATGTCGCGGATCACCGCGGCTTTCGAGCCCGCCGTCGAATAGCGCACATGGCCGATGGCCAGGGGCCCCGGCAGCGTTTCCATCAGCGAGGCCTTGGTGAAATTGTCGCGCACATAGCCGAAGCGATGCGCCGAGTTGAAGCCCTTGGCGGGATCATGGGCGACGATGCCGCCCGCTTCCTGACCGCGGTGCTGCAGCGCATGCAGGCCAAGCGCCACGAAGTTCGCTGCATCGGCCACGCCGATCACGCCAAAGACGCCGCATTCCTCCTTCAGCTTGTCGTCGTCGAACGGATGCGACAGGAAGGTCTTTTCGGCAGCGGTCATGGGAAGGCTCCAGAGGGTCGGGGGCTTGGCGCGGCTTTAACGCGAAACGGGGGGGCTGTTAAGCCCTCCCGCTCGGATTTCCTTACAAAGCTGTCACGATTTCGCGCGGGAGCCTCAGTTCGAGGCGGGCGGGGTCACGGCACCTGGCAGAACCGTGTCGGTCGCGGGAGCGCATTTCGCCACCAGCGCCTCGTAGCGGCCGACGATCCAGCCCGGCGCATCGTCGGGCATGGTGTCGTCCATCTGCCCGCTCAGCTTCGAAAACACCTTTGCCGAGCGCGAGTTGTCGACGATCGGCATCGCCTGCGCGGCAACGAGCTTGTCATAGACGATGAAGGCCACCGCGACGAGGATCACGCCCCGCGCGACGCCAAAGAGAAAGCCCAGCCCCTGATCAAGCCCGCCCAGAGCCGACCGCTGCACCAGCGTCGCAAAGAGCGGCGTCAGGATCGAGAACAGCACGAGCGACAGCGCGAAGACCGCGGCGAAGCCGCCGATCGTCGCCAATTCGCAGCTGTCGGCCAGAAACTTGTTCAGCACCGGCAATTGCGCGATCAGCGGCTTTGCGGCATCGGCGAAGGTGTAGGCCATCACCGCAGCGGCGATCCAGCCCATGATGGCAAGACCTTCGCGGACAAAACCGCGGCTGTAGGCGAGGATCGCCGACAGGATGATGGTGACCGCCACGATGGCGTCGACAATGGTGAACCCTTCCATGGTCCCGAACCCCCTGCGACGCTAGCCTGCGCCGAACATGTCCCCAACGAATGTCACGAGGTCGGGCAGCTTGCGCAGCACCATCCCCGCCCCGCCTTCAAGCTTGGTACCCACCGGCAGGATCGCCTGTGAGAAACCAAGTTTCTCGGCCTCTTTCAACCTGTTTTCCGCCTGTCCCACCGGGCGCAGCGCCGCAGAGAGCGAGATTTCCCCGAAAATCACCAGATCGGCCGGAAGCGCCACATCCTCGCGCGCGCTCAGAAGCGCGGCGGCGAGCGCCAGATCGGCGGCGGGTTCGAGCACCTTCAACCCGCCCGCGACGTTCAGGAAGACATCAAGCCCGGCAAAGGGAATGCCGCAGCGGCTTTCCAGAACGGCCAGAATGGTCGAGACGCGGCCCGAATCGAGGCCCACGACGGTACGCCGGGGGCTCGCGAGCGAGGAGGGCGCGACCAGCGCTTGAATTTCCGTCAAGACCGGGCGCGTGCCCTCGATGCCTGCGAACACCGCCGAGCCGGGCGCGGGCTGGCCGCGTTCACTGAGAAACAGCGCCGAGGGGTTGGCGACTTCGGCCAAGCCCCCGCCGGTCATCTCGAAAACGCCGATTTCGCTGGCCGGGCCGAAGCGGTTCTTCACCGCGCGCAGGATGCGGAACTGATGGCCGCGCTCGCCCTCGAAATAAAGCACGGTATCGACCATGTGCTCGACCACGCGCGGCCCGGCGATCTGGCCTTCCTTGGTGACATGGCCGACAAGGATCACCGAGACGCCGCGGGATTTCGCGAAAGTCACCAGCTCATGCGCGGCGGCGCGGACCTGAGAGACCGAGCCCGGCGCGGCTTCGACCATGTCGGCCCACATCGTCTGAATGGAATCGATCACGACGAGATCGGGCCGCTCGGCCTCCAGCGTCGTCAGGATGTCGCGCAGGTTGGTTTCGGCGCCAAGGCTCACCGGCGCATCGGCGAGACCGAGCCGCATCGCCCGCATCCGCACCTGCGCCGAGGCTTCTTCGCCCGAGATATAAAGGCATTTCAGGCCTTTGCGGGCGAAGGCGGCAACGGCCTGCAAGAGCAGCGTCGATTTCCCGATGCCCGGATCGCCGCCGACAAGGATCGCCGAGGCGGGCACAAGGCCGCCCCCCAGCACCCGGTCGAATTCCGCCATGCCGCAAAGTGTGCGCGGCGGCGGCGCCTCTTCATGGGCGAGCGTCGTCAGATCGATGCGCCGCCCCTTCGCCCCGCCCAAGCTTTTGCCCGCCGGGCCGGCCGACAGCGGGGCTTCCTCGACGATCGAGTTCCACGCGCCGCAGGCGTCGCAGCGCCCCGACCATTTGCGATGGACGGCACCACAGTCGGTGCAGGTGAATTGTGCGGATGCCTTGGCCATGCGCCCTTGTGGCAGAGGCCCGCGCGGGCGGCAAGCGCCGCCTGCAGGCGTCAGCGGATCGCGGCGATCGGGCCCTCGGCGCGGCCGTGAATGAATTGCGTCACGTAAGGGTCTGACGTTTCATCCATTTCTGCAATCGAGCCATGCCAGCGAATGAGCCCGTCATGCAGCATCGCCACCCGGTCGGCGATTGCCCGGACCGAGGACATGTCATGCGTGATGGTGATCGCGGTCGCGCCCATCTCGCGCACGACCGAGTTGATCAGATCGTTGATGACGCCGGACATGATCGGATCAAGGCCGGTCGTCGGCTCGTCAAAAAAGATCACCGTCGGATCGGTGGCGATGGCACGCGCAAGGCCGACGCGTTTTTGCATCCCGCCCGAGAGCTCGGCCGGGAACAGATCTGCGACCTCCGGGCCAAGGCCGACGCGGGCGAGTTTCTCGACCGCCACGGCACGGGCCTCGGCCTTCGCGCGTTTCTGCGGACCGCGCAGCAGCCGGAAGGCGACGTTTTGCCAGACGGTCAGGCTGTCAAACAGCGCGGCACCCTGAAACAGCATGCCAAAGCGCGACAGGAACTCCTCGCGCGCTTCGATCACGGGGGCGCCGTTGACCCGGATTGTGCCCGCATCCGGCGCCACAAGGCCAAGGATGCATTTCAGCAGCACCGACTTCCCGGTGCCCGAGCCGCCGATGACGACAAGGCTTTCACCACGCTCGACCCGCAGCGAGACGCCGCGCAGCACCGTCTTCGACCCGAAGGATTTGTGGAGGTTTTCGATCTCGATCATTTGGAGAAGAACACCTCGGTCAGCAGGTAGTTGGAGGCGAGGATCAGCACCGAAGCCGCGACGACCGCGGATTTGGTGGCCCGGCCCACGCCCTGCGCGCCGCGGCCCGAATTCATGCCGTAATAGCAGCCCATCAGCGCGACCAGAAAGCCGAAGGCCGCGCCTTTGACGAGGCCCGAGCCGACATCCCAGCCCTCGAGATATTCCCAGGTGTTGCGGATGTAGCTGGCCGAGTTGAAGCCCAGCCGTTCGGTCCCAATGAGCCAGCCGCCCATGACGCCGATCACATCGCCCACGGCGACGAGCAGCGGCACCGAGAGCGTCGCCGCCAGAACGCGAGGAACAGCAAGATATTTCAACGGGTTGGTGGACAGCGTCACGAGCGCGTCGATCTGCTCGGTCACCTTCATCGTGCCGATCTCGGCGGCGATGGAACTGGCCACCCGCGCGGCAACCATCAGGCCGCCCAGCACCGGGCCAAGCTCACGCACCATCCCGATTGCGACGATCGAGGGCACGACGCTTTCGGCCGAAAACCGCGCCCCGCCCGCGTAGATCTGCAGCGCCAGCGCCGCGCCGGTGAAGAGCGCGGTCATGCCGACGACCGGCAGCGACAGCCAGCCGATCTGCAGCATCGCCTGCAGGAATTCGCGGCTGTAAAACGGCGGGCGCGCCAGATGGCTCAGCACCGCGCCGGTGAAAAGCGCAACCCGGCCCGCGCCCGCAAGCGCCGAAAGAACGGTGCGGCCAAGCGCGGCCAGAGCAGACAGGATCACACCAATCCCCCGGCATAGACGCGCTGGTAGCGATGGCCGAGCGAGGTCAGGATTTCATAGCCGATCGTGCCCGCGACATCGGCGAGCGCATCGACGCCCTGATGCGGCCCGAGGATATCGAGGCTGCGCGGGGGCTCGGCCAGATCGGTGACATCGACGGTGATCAGGTCCATCGAGACGCGGCCGACAAGCGGGCAGGGGGTGTCGTCGGCCCAGAGCGTCGCCTTGCCCGAGAGCCTGCGCGACAGCCCGTCGGCATAGCCCGCGGCGACGGTGGCGATGCGGCTGACCCGCGTTGCGGTCCAGCTGTTCGCATAGCCCACGGTCTCGCCCGGTTCGACGGTGCGGATCTGCACCACCGGCAGCGAGAGCCGCACGACCGGGCGGGCTTTCTCGAAGGGCTGACCGCCATAAAGGCCGATGCCCGGCCGGGTGACGTCGAAATGATACTCGGGGCCCAGCAGGATGCCGCCCGTGGCCGAAAGCGCGCGTTTCAGCCCCATCCCGTCGGTCATGTCGCGGAAGGTCTTCAGCTGCAGCGCATTCATCGGGTGATCCGGCTCATCCGAACAGGCAAGGTGACTCATCACAAGCTTCGGCCCGGCGGCCAGAATCTCGGTGGAAACCGCGGCCCAATCGGCGGGCTCGAGCCCGAGCCGGTTCATGCCCGTGTCCAGTTGCACGCCGAAAGCCGCGCCGGGCAGGGCGTCGAAATGGCGCTTCACCTGTTCGGCCGAATTCAGCATCGGCGTCAGGGCCAGATCGCCGATCATCTCGGTATCGCCCGCCATATGGCCGGAGAAGACGAAGATCTCGGGGCCTTCGCCAAGCGCCTGGCGCACGGCCGCGCCTTCCTCGGCGGCGGCGACAAAGAACTTGCGCACCCCCGCCTGAGCCAGAACCCGCGCCACCTTGGCGGCGCCAAGGCCGTAGCTGTCGGCCTTGACCACCGCCCCGGTCTCGGTGGCGGCGGAAGTCATTGCGTCAAGCGCCCGCCAGTTGGCAAGCACGGCGTCAAGATCGATGCGGAGCGATGCTGTGGTCATGCGGTTTTCTTGAGCCTGAGGGGCAGAAGGTCAAGCGCAAACATCCGTGAGCGGATGCGCCTGCGGCAGATGTGGCAGGGGGGCTCTGCCCCCCGTCCGCAAGCGGACTCCCCCCGGGATATTTGTCGCAAGATAAAACCAAAGGTTTCCCTTTATCTTGCCACAAATATCCCGCGGGGGTCCGGGGGCGCGAAGCCCCCGGCTTTGGCTCAGAACCCGTCCGAACCATCGCCCTGCCAGGGCCGGGCCAGGTCCGAGAACCGGGTGAAGCGGCTTTCAAACGCGACTTCGACGGTGCCGATCGGTCCGTGGCGCTGCTTGCCGAGGATCACCTCGGCCTTGCCATGCACGCGCTCGGCCTTTTGCATCCATTCGGCGAATTTCGGATCGTCTTCCGGCGGCTTCAGGCGTTCGTGGTAATATTCATCGCGATAGACGAACATCACCACGTCGGCGTCCTGTTCGATCGAGCCCGATTCGCGCAGGTCCGACAGCTGGGGCCGCTTGTCTTCGCGGCTTTCCACCGTCCGGCTGAGCTGCGACAGCGCCATCACCGGAATGTTCAGCTCTTTCGCAATCGCCTTCAGGCCCATCGAGATCTCGCCGATTTCCTGCACCCGGTTGTCGGTCCGCCCGGAACCGCGCAAAAGCTGCAGGTAGTCGACGATCACCACGTCGAGCCCATGCGTGCGCTTGAGCCGCCGACAGCGCGCCGCCACCTGCGAAATTGGCAGGGCGGGGGTGTCGTCGATGTAAAGCGGGCAGGTTTCGAGCGCCTTCGCCGCCTCGACGAAGCGGCGGAACTCGGCCTCGGTCATGTCGCCGCGGCGGATCTGTTCCGAAGGCACTTCCGAGGCTTCCGAAAGCACCCGCGCGGCGAGCTGCTCGGCGCTCATTTCGAGCGAGAAGAAGCCGACGACGCCGCCCTCGACCGCGCCTTCGGTGCCGTCATGGCGCATCCCGCGCTTGTAGGCCTTGGCGATGTTGAAGGCGATGTTGGTGGCGAGCGAGGTCTTCCCCATCGAGGGACGACCGGCCAGGATCAGAAGGTCGGAGGGGTGCAGACCGCCCAGCTTGCGGTCGAGATCGCGCAGGCCGGTCGAGACGCCCGCGAGCCCGCCCTCGCGCTGGTAAGCGGCGTTGGCCGATTGCACGGCCTCGGTCACAGCCTTGAGAAAGCTCACAAATCCCTTGTCCGCCGTGCCCGATTCTGCAAGCTTGTAAAGCGCGCCCTCGGTTTTCACGATCAGGTCTTCGGGTTCCAGCCCGACCTCGACCTTCTGCGCCGAGGCAGACAGATCCTTGCCCAGCCGGATCAACTCGCGCCGCAGCGCAAGGTCATGGATCATCTGCGCATAGTCGCGCGCCGCATAGGACGAGATCGCCGCCCCGGCCAGACGCGCCAGATAGGTGGCGCCGCCAAGCGCCTTGAGCCCCTCGTCGTCCTCCAGATAGGCCTTGAGCGTCACCGGCGAGGCGAGCGCGTTCTTTTGAATCCGCGCCGCCGCCACTTCGAAAATCGTGCGGTGCACGGGTTCGAAGAAATGCTCGGCCCGCACCACCGAAGCGATGCGGTCCATGACGTCGTTGTTCGTCAGGATCAGCCCCAGAAGCTGCTGTTCCGCCTCGATGTTATGCGGCAGCGCTTCCTCTTCGGGAAGGGCAGGCAGGTCGGATTTGATCGGTGCAAGCGTGTTCATTTCTGCCTCGTGACCCAACACCCGGGGGGTCTTCTAACGGGAGATGGGAAGAAAGCATACCCGAGCGCGGGATCGGATAAGCCTGGGGATAAGCCGGGCGGGATGGCCCAGCTTAGCGCATTCATAGGTGAAAACACAGCGGCAACCCCAAGATACGGTGCAAAGAAACCGGCCTGCGCGAGTCGCCGTGACCTGTCCCCAATTCATCCACAGCCGTATCCCCGGGGTTGTCCCCGGAAATCTCAGGCCTTCTTGTGGGCGTCCTGCCAGGCGCGCGGGGCGCTGAGAAACGCCTCGACCTCGTTCAGGGTCGCGGCGTCAAACGCGCCCTGCGCGCGGGCCTCGGCCAGCACGTCCCACCAGGTGCAGAGGTGGTGCAATTGCACCCCATGCGCGGCAAGCGTCGGCACGGTTTCCGGGAAGATGCCATAGTAGAAAATCACCGCGGTATGGGCGCAGGAGGCGCCGGTTTCGCGGATCGCATCGACGAAGCTCAGTTTCGAGCCGCCATCGGTGGTCAGATCCTCGACCAGCAGCACGCGCTGGCCCTCGGTCATCGCGCCCTCGATCCGGGCATTGCGGCCGTAGCCCTTGGGCTTCTTGCGTACATAGGTCATCGGCAGCGCCAGCCGCTCGGCCACCATCGCGGCGAAGGGAATCCCCGCGGTTTCGCCGCCGGCGATGTTGTCAAACGCCTCGAAGCCCGCATCGCGCAGCACGGTGACAGCAAGGAAATCCATCAGCGTCGAGCGGATGCGCGGGTAGCTGATCAGCTTGCGGCAGTCGATATAGGTCGGCGAGGGCAGGCCCGAAGCCAGCGTGAAGGGCGTCTCGGCGTTGAAATGCACCGCCTTGATTTCCAGAAGCATCCGCGCGGTCAGGCGGGCGATTTCTTCCTTGGCGGGATAGGAGGAGGGGATCATGTGCGTGTCCTCATGCTGTTTTTCCTGGCTCAAATACGCCTCTTTTCGACCGTGGCGCCGTGTGCGCGGGTGGAAAAGAGCGTATTTGGGCCAAGAAGAAGGATCAGTCGATTGCGTGCCAGAAGACCGGGAAACCCGGGTCGAAGACGGTGACGGGACCGGCGCCGGTCTCGATCTTGGCGGGCCAGGTCGCGGCGCTGGCGGTCTTTTCGAGCGTCAGCGTTTCTTTGTTCACCGGCAGGCGATAGAAACGCGGCCCGTTTTCCGAGGCGAAGGCGGCGAGATTGGCGAGCTTGCCCTCTTCCTCGAAGACATGGGCGAGAAGGCTCATCGTGTTCGTCGCGGTGAAGCAGCCCGCGCAGCCGCAGGCACATTCCTTCAGCGGGTCGACATGCGGCGCGGAATCGGTGCCAAGGAAGAACCGTGCCTCGCCGCTGGTCGCCGCTGCGCGCAGGGCAAGGCGGTGATGTTCGCGTTTCGCCACCGGCAGGCAGTAGTAATGCGGCTTGATGCCGCCAACCAGAATGTGGTTGCGGTTGATGATCAGGTGATGCGTGGTGATCGTCGCGCCCAGATCGTCGCCTTGCGAGCGGGCATAGTCCACGCCGTCCTTCGTGGTGATATGTTCCATCACCACGCGCAGGCCGGGGGTCGCGCGGCGGATCGGATCAAGGACGGTCTCGATGAACACCGCCTCGCGGTCGAAGATGTCGACGGCGGGATCGACGACCTCGCCATGCACGCAAAGGGGCAGGCCGATCTCGGCCATTTTTTCCAGCACGCCGCGGACCTTGTCGAAGTCGCGCACGCCCGAATGCGAATTCGTCGTCGCCCCGGCCGGGTAAAGCTTCACCGCTTTCACCAGCCCCGAAGCCGCCGCCGCCGCGACATCGGCCGGATCGGTGGTCTCGGTCAGGTAAAGCGTCATCAAGGGGTCGAAGGTCGCGCCTTCGGGCATCGCGACCAGGATGCGGTCGCGATAGGCCGCAGCCTCGGCCCCGGTCACCACCGGCGGCACCAGATTGGGCATCACGATGGCGCGGGCGAAATGGCGCGTGGTTTCGGGCAGGACACCCGAAAGCATCGCGCCGTCGCGCAGATGCAGGTGCCAATCATCGGGGCGGGGAAGGGTGATGCGGGTCATGGCTTCCGATACACAATCGGGTCCGGCATTTCCAGTGCCAAGCGGCGCAGGCGGCTTCGCGCTGATGTGACCGCGGGGCTCTGGACGGCGGCTTCCCCATGCGTCACCCTGCAGGGGCCTCGGGGGAGGATGGAGAGACATATGACGACACGGTTCATCGCTTTGGCGGGCCTTGCCGCCGCCACCGCCCTTGCGGGCTGCAACGACCCGGGCTTTCGCGGCGTGCCCGAAGTGCGCATCGCCACCTCGGCCGAGGTGATGCAGTGCAGGATGACAAGCACGATCACCAACGAGCCCGGGCTTTATGGCCCGCTCGTCGGGCACGAGGCAGAGCGCTACGCCCGCAACAAGATCCTCGACATGGCGAAGGGCGACGGCGCCAACACCGTCGTCTTCGATCCGGTGATCCCGGGCGAGCCGGTCTATCAGCTTTCGGCCAAGGCCTATCGCTGCTGAGGCGCGCGGCGGCTCACGCTGCGTTGCAGAAAACGCAGGGCGGGGTTTCGGCAATCGCGATTGTCGGGCCTCGGCCCGCCCCCTATGGTGCCGCGATGGGAGGAAACATTCTGTCACCCTGTCAGGAGGTTTCCATGACTTTTGTCGAACTGCACGACGCGCCGGCCAAGACACCGTTCAAGGGCATCGCCACGCGTCTGAGCCGTCTCCCCGCGGCCTTGGGCGAGGGGCTCGTTGATGTGCTTGAAACCGGCGCGCGTCTGCGCGAGGTGTCGCGCCTGCGCGCGATGTCGGATGCCGAACTGGCGCTGCATCACATCACCCGCGAGGAGATCGTGCCGCACGTCTTCCGCGACCGCTACTGCTACTGAGCCCCCCTGCGGCGGCCAATCCTCTTGCGCGGGGCTCGCGCGCGGTCGATACTGGCCGCGATGAAGATTGCGGAAGGAGCGGGCGATGTCGCAGGAAACCCTGACCGAAGTGCGCGGTGATCTGGTTTTGGCGGCGCTTTGCGTGGGACAATTCCGGGCGCCCTGCCAGATCGAGGCGGAACGGCTGCTGGTGCGGGCCGATGAAGCGCTGATGCAGGCGCTGCGCGCGCTCGGGCTCGATACCACCGCGGTCTTCGAAGCCTTCACCCCCGCGCCGCTCTTCGCGCCCGACGATGTGATCCTGGATCAGGTGGCGCGTGGCATCATCCGCCGTCAGGTCACGACGCATGTCTTCCGCCCGCATGATGACGAGACCGCCGAGGAAGACAGCGATTCCGTGGTGGCCGCGGTCTGAGACCCGGCACCTGAGGTTCGCCCAGCCTCAGGCCGGGGTGCGCCCCACTGCGGGTCCGGGCAGGGGATGGCCCGATTTTTCCAGCTGATCCTCGAGCGCGACCAGACGGTTGCGGAACCGCGGACCGCCGAGGCGTGTCACCACATTGCGGCACAGGAGCGCCTCGAGCCAGGGGCGGCCGGAGCTGTCGAGATAGCCCGCCAACCGGCGCAGATAGCGCGTCGCATTGCGCCGTCCGCGCCAGAGTCGCCAGAATGCCGACGCCGTGAACGTGCCCGCGCAAGCCTGCGCCAGCAACGGTTCGATCGCGTCGATCTCGGCCAGCGCGGTTTCGGGCGTGCTGCCCAGATTGCGGCAGGGCAGCAGCGTCACATGCGGACGCGCCATCAGCGCGGCGTGCATCGCGTCTTCGGCGATCAGCGGATCGTAGATCACATAGGCAGCCCCGGCCCCGTCAAGCATGTCGGGGGCAAAGCCGTAGCGATCGGTGAAATTCTGCCGCCGCCGCCGCCGGAAGCGGTCGTCCCAGGCGGTCAGCCGCGCCTCGAGCGTGGCCTGCGGGGCAAGCATGATCACCGTCGCCCCGGGGGCCGTCACGGAATAGGCCGCCGCCGCATAGCCGCAGCTGCCCGCGCCGTAAAACACGACGCGGTCGAAATCTTCGAAGAACGCCTCGTCCACGAGACGGTCGAAATAGGCATAGACCCTCGGATCGCGAAACCAGCTTTCGTCATGACCGATGATCGTCAGGCTGGAATGGCCATTTGCCTCGGCAATGGAAAAGCCGATTGGCAACTGTTCCTCCGACCGGGCGCGGATCGCGGCGCGAATCTCGAAGCTGACCAGAAGCACCGGGCCGCGATCGGCAAAGAGCACCGAATGCGCTTGACCGAGCGGCTCGCAATAGCCCTCGAGATCGCCGAGTTCCTCGATATGGTGCAGCCAGTCGCTGTCGCTGAGATCCCGCATGGCTTTGGTTTCCAGTTTTCCCGCGTCCATTGCAGCCCTCCCGCGCATCGCTGCAAGAGAGTGACCTGAACAAGGTTAATCTATCATTGCTCCAGCCTGTCGGAAATGCAGGGAGGCCGGGAAAATGTGTCGGATTGTAACGGATCGCGCGTCAGTGCCGTTTTGCGGGGCGCTTTGTTTCCATGCAGTTTACACTGGCGCCGACTTCGCTGCGGCCGCAAGGCCGAGCGCCTGCATCCGCGCCGCCAGCGGGGCGGGCAACGGGCGCGAGGGCGGCGTCAGCATCAGCCGCCCGAAAAGCGCGCGGAAGGGTTCCTCGGCCATCAGGTCGGCAAAGCGTCTCTGCCGCCAGACGACGCCCGCGCGGTGCAGCCGGTCGACCTCGGGATCGGCGCGCAGCCGGGTGATCGCTTCGGCGGTGGCGGGGGCATAGCGGGCGATGCTGCGATCTTCGATGTCGCAGAAATTGCGCTCGACCCAGTAGCTCAGATCGAAGGTCGAGGCCTCGCGATTCGCCCGGCCGCGGTCGCATTTGAGCACATAGCCCTGCATCGACCCAAGCGCGTAGTGATTGAGCTGCACGAGCTGCCAGGGGTCCTCGCCCAGCGGCGTGAAGAGCCGCCCGGTGCGGTAGGTCTCGGGCAGCGCCCGGCCGCTGCCATCGACCCAGACCGCCTGCTTCAGCCGGTCATGATCCGGCGCGCGGGGGCGGTGCACGCCCAGCTTGCCGTAGACGCCATCGTTGCGAAAGAGCGTCTTGATCAGGCTTGCGCGCCAGGGCCAGGTCATGCCCGGGGGCGCGGCACGGGTGAATTGCGCGGTCACCGGGGCATCGCGAAAATCGACCACGCCCGCATTGCCGAAAAGCCGCCAGGTCAGCGCGATGGCGGTGGCCTGTGGCAGCGCGGTCCAAAGCGCCGAAAGCGTGCCGTCGCCCGCATGGATGTTGACGAATTCGTCGATATCCGCGACCAGAATCCAATCGGCGGCGCGGGTGAGCGGGTGTTTGTCGGCTAGCTTCAATGCCGCCCATTGCGGCCCCTCGCGCCATGGCCCCGGGTTGCGGACATGGGTCAGTTCTCCCATCGCCTGCAGCCGGTCCAGAAGCGCATCGGTGCCATCGCTGCAATCGTTCGAAAACACCAGAAAATCTGTGAAGCCCACGGCGCGGTGATGGGCGAGCCATTCGAGCAGGAACGCCGCCTCGTTCTTCACCGTCAGGATGGCCAGCGCGCGCATCAGTGGTTTGCCTCGCCCTCGTGCTCGACGGTGAAGAAGAAGCCGGGCGGCAGGTTGTCGAGCGGCATGTCGACCGGGATCACCCCGGGACCGGCGTTGAACACGGCCGAGCCGAAGACATGGAGAATACGCGAGAGCTTCTCGAACCGCTCCGAACACAGCTCGGCGTAGAAATTCGCGTAAGCCTCGGTCGCGCGCAGCTCCGCGATCTTTGCCCGATGCGCGGCGACGGAAAACTCATGCGCGGCGCGGATTTCCGGATCGGCCAGAAGCCGGTCGAACTCGGCCCGGGCTTGCGGGATCATCCGCTGGATCGAGCGATCTTCCACCGCGTTGTGGTTCATCCGGAACCAGTAATTCAGCCCCTGATCGCGATCGACATGGTTCACCCGGCCGCGGTCGCGCTTGACCAGAAAGCTTTCGGCCGAGCGCACGGCGTAATGGTTGAGCTGCACCCAGTCATAGCCATAGGTCGTCGCGGTCGAGCGCCAGCCGTTGCGATACATCTCGCGCGGCATCGGCTTGCCCGATCCGTTCAGCCAGATCACCTGATCCCAGAGGTCGGGCAACAGCCCCTTCGGCCGGTGCACGCCCAGCTTCTTGTAGATGTCGATGTTGCGAAACAGCGTCTTGAACCCCCAGGCCTGATGCGGCTTGCGCACGATCTCGGGGGCGCAGGTGGTGAATTGCTCGATCAGGAAGCGGTCTTCGTAGCCGTGCACGTCGCAATTGCCGAAAAGCCGCCAGGTGAGGGCGATCATGTTCGCCTCGCCCATCGCCTCATACAAAGCGCGCAACGTGCCGTCGCCGATCTTCACGTCGATGAATTCATCGACATCCATGCAGATCGCCCAGCCGCAATTCTGAATCAGCGGCTCTTTCTCGGCGCTTTCCAAGGCCGCGTGCTGGGGCGGCATGTCCATCGTCCGAAACGGGTTGTCGCGGTGCTGGCAGATCCCCTTCCTTTGCAGCAGGTCGAGCATCGTGTCGGTGCCGTCGGTGCAGTCATTGGTGTAGATCAGGAAATCATCAACGCCGATGGCGCGGTGATAGGCGATCCATTCGAGGATGAACGGACCCTCGTTCTTCATCGTGGTGACGATGCAGGTGCGTCCGGCCTCGGTGGCGCGTTGGGGCGCGGGGCGCGGTTTCGAGATCGGCGGGCGGATCGGTTTCGCGCCCCAGATCCCGGTTGCGGCCTGCAACAGTTCGGGGTCTTCGATCAACGAGGTTTTCGGCGCCAGTTCCGAGGCCGCCCGTCCCGGCACCCGCAGTCCCATCGCCCGCCAGAACGGAAAGAGGCTCGCCGGATCGGGCTTCGTATAGGCGATGCGCAGAAGCCGCCACGTCGCGTCAAGGCCGGTCTTGCCGGGCGCGACACCCCAGCGGGCAATGCCGCGCGTCGCATCGAATTGCCGGCACAGGTGATCGGAAAACCGCGTTTCGGCCCCCGCGCGCACCCGCCACGGATAGATGCGCCGCCCGACGAGCGTGACCATGCCGGTGGGGGCAGCCAGACAGGCCTCGAAGGCCGAGGGGGCGCCTTCGGGGCGTGGTTGCAGGATGTCGGTCACGTCCAGCTGCAAGACGACGCGGGCGCGGGCGAGGAAGCGCCATTTCGCCAGTTCCAGAACGATCCCCTGACCGAGCGGCGCCCGCCACGGGTCGTTCGGCGGCACCTCCATCCGGTCCTTGCCGGGCGCGTCGGGGGCGTGGAAGGGATGGTTCTCCGGCCCGTGGTCGGGTTTGCCCAGAGGCACGGGGGAGTGCAGCACGACGACGGTCATCGCCATCTCGCGCGCCTCAAGCGCGCGCGCCACTGCCGCTGCCAGATCGGCGCCATGCAGGGAAGCGCTGTCGGGCGGCGAGCGGTCAAGGATCAGCGCCGCCTCGGCCCCGTGCAGGTCGTGATGCCAGCTCAGCCAATCGGCGATGCAGAGCGCGCTTTCCTCAAGCCGTTGCGCGAAAAGACAGAACTTGCCCGCGAAGAGATCGGTCTCGGCCACGGCGGGGGCGATCTCGACCGGCAGCACCGGGCCTTGCGGCGCCTCGACGGCGGCGGGGGCGTCGCTCTCGCCCTCGACCTTCACCGGGCGCTGCGCCTCGGGGCATAAACCAAGCACCAGCGGGCCTTCCGGCGCGGCGCGACCATGCACCATCAGGCCGCCCGCCACTTCGCGCCGGTCGATCACCTCGATCCCTCCCGCGGGGGAAATGGCGGCAATCTGCCCGGCAAAGGCGGGATGGGCGAAAAAGAGCCGCAGCGTGCGCCCCGGACGGCCGTTGCGCAGCTCGGGCCAGATCACGGCGTCGAGCAGTCGCAACCCCTCGGGGCCGCCCTCGAAGGGGCTTGTCTGCATCTGCCGCGCGACGACCGTCGATCCCACCATCTGCACTCCGGGTTTTTCCCTGTCTTATCAGGGCCGCGCCAGTTTTCAAACAAGGGCTGGGCGCGGCGGCAACTTTGCCCGGCGGTTCGGGCGATTGTTGTGCATGGGTCAACAGCGATCCAAAATTGTCGCGCATCTGGGGATGCCCGGAAATTGCCCGAAAATCGCTGCCGTTTCGGCCAATGCCCGTGGTTTCACCGGGCCAAGGGCGCTCTCCTTGCCAAGCCATGGGGAGCGGATAGAATGCGAAAGCAGAAAACAAGAGGGTGGGCAGCATGGACGAGTCAGGCAAACCGGTGGGATTTCGCCGCAATCCGGGGCAGAAATACAGCCTGTTTCTGGACGATCTGCACAGCCGCATGGTCTTTGACTGGTATATGGAGATCGGCTGCCGCGCCGGGCGCAGTTTCGCGCCGGTGACGGGCAAGACGATTGCGGTGGATCCCTTCTTCAAGGCCGAGGCGAACATCATCGGCGCCAAGCCGCAGCTGTTCATCTTCCAGCAGACGAGCGACGATTTCTTTGCCTCCGGCATGCTTGAACGCATGGGGATCAAGCTGTCGCTGTCGTTCCTTGACGGGATGCATCTCTTTGAATTCCTGCTGCGCGACTTCATGAACACCGAGGCACTTTCGGACCCGAACGGGGTGATTGCGCTGCATGACTGTGTGCCCTTCAACGAAAAGATGCTGACGCGCGATCTGAAGAACCTGCCGAAGGGACCGTGGACGGGCGATGTCTGGAAGCTGATCCCGATCTTGCGCAAATATCGCCCGGATCTGGAGCTGACGGTGCTGAACTGCCGTCCGACCGGGCTGGTGTTCGTCTCGAACCTTGATCCGACGAATACCGTGCTGCGCGACAATTACGAGGCGATTCTGGCCGAATGGACCTCGGTCGATCTGGTGCCCTATGGCGTCGGGCGGTTCTACGATGCCTTTGAAAGCGTCGATGCCGAGGCTTTTGCCGCTGCAGATTACCCGATCTTTTCGAAGATCCGGCAGGCGCCGACGACGATTCGCAAGCCGACCAAGGTCACGAAGTAACCGCGGGGGGTCAGATGGTTGCCCACGAAGACGATCCTTGCAGCGCCCCGCAGCCGCTTGGTGGCTGGTCCACGAAGATCGTGACCGTGCCGCAGGCGCTGGTCGTGCCCGCGACCGTGTCCGACATGGTGCAGCCGATGGGCATCTTCGACGCCGACGGCGCCTATGTGCATGAGGGGGTGCTTTGGCGCGGCCGTCGCCTGATGGTCGAGCCGGAGCCGCGCCCCGAGCCCTTGGCCGCGTTGCCCGGGCGCTGGATCTGGGCCGGTGTCCTGCTCAATCACTTCGGCCATTTTCTCGTTGAAAGCACGCCGCGGCTCTGGGCGCTCGATGCGCTGAAGGGGGCGGTCGATGGTCTCGTCTTCACCGTCAAGCGCGAGACGCTCGAGGTCGCGGGCGAGCTGAAGCTGCAGCCGTTCCAGCGGCTTTTCTTCGATCTTCTGGGGATCGACGTGCCGATCCGCATTCTTGCACAGCCGACGCGGGTCGAATGTCTGGAAGTGCCCGGACAGGGCTTCGGCCTTGGCGCGATTGCAGCCGGGACCGAGCCGTTCCGCGCCTTCTTCCAGTCCCGCTTCGCGCGCGATATCGCGCCGCAAGGGGCGGAAAAGCTTTACATTTCCCGGTCCGCGCTGGGCGCCAGTCGGGGTGGCGTGCTGGGCGAGGACCGGATCGAGGCGGCGCTGGCTGCCGCTGGCTACGAGATTTTCCACCCGCAGAAACACAGCCTTGAAGCGCAGATCGCCCATTACAAGGCGGCGCGGCAGGTGGTGGCGCTCGACGGCTCGGCGCTGCATATGGTGGCGATGGTGGGGCGCCGCGATCAGCAGGTGGCGATGATCCGCCGCCGGGTCAGTGACGTGTCCGACAGCATCGTCACCCATCTGACCGCCTTCACCGGGCAGGCGCCGCTGGTGATCGACGTGATCGAACAGGATTGGGTGCGCTCGGACCGCAAGCGCGCGGATCGGCATTCGGTCGGTCAGCTTGATCTGCCCGCGCTGGGGCGCGCGCTGGTCGCGGGCGGCTTCCTGCCCGAAGGCACCGAGATCCCGGCGATGTCCGAGGCCGACATTCAGGCGGGCGTGCATCTGTTCGAAGATGCGCTGAGCGGCAAGCTCACGTTCGAGCCGCTGGCGCGCGGCGCCCGGCGCGAGTTGCCCGAGGCCGACAACGGTGCGCGGCGGCGCAAGGACAAGCCCGGCACGAAGCCGGGCAAGGAAGGCAAGCTCAAGGGCGAGGAACGCCGGGCGGCGCGGATGGCGCGGCAGGCGGACAAGACCGAGCGACGCGAAAAACGCGCGGCGGCCCGGCCCGAGGGCTGAGGCCGCCTGAGCCTGTTTCCGCCTTTATTTTCGGCGCTTTGCCCGGCGTTCTTCGCGCGCGGCCTTGCGTTCCTGACGCTCGGCCCGGCGCGCGGCGCGGTCTTCGCTCGGGGTCTCCTCGACGGCCTCGATCGGCGCGGCCGCGTCCCCCAGATGCGCGCGGGTAAAGACCGCCATCACCTGCGCCACCGACGCCTCGCGCACCGAGCGCAGGTTCGGCTCGAACCACGCCCCCCCGGCCTTCACCGAGGTGACCAGTTCATAGGAGGGGAAATAATCCACCTCCGGGTGATCGGCCTGCATCTCGCCCGCGACGGCGCGCAGCACGGATTTCGAGAGCGTGGTGGCCGTCAGCACATGCGCCTCCGAAGCGGTCGCGGTCAGCGGCACCGGCGAGACGGTGAGCAGCACCCGCAGCGCCGGGTTCAGCGCCTTGAGCCGGGCGAGCGCGGCTTCCAGATCGGCCTTCACCTCGGCCGTGCGGAAATTCGCGAAAGCATGGATCTCGGGGTCGTAGCTGCCCGCGATCGTGCCGGGCGCGGTCGCATAGACCTGACCCGAGGGCTTGTGCAGCCAGGCCTCGGTCAGGCCCAGCGTGAAGATGAAGACATCGGCTTGGCCGAAGACCTCGCGCACCTTTTCAAGGTGCTTTGCCCGCTCCGCCTTGACCGCTTCGGCGCTGGCAAAGCCGCTCGGTTCGATATTGGGGCGCAGCGCGTCGTAGAAGCGGCCGTCCTTTTCCCAGATCGCATCGAAATCGCGGGGGCTGCCCCAGGCCTCCTCGATCAGCTGGCGCAGCTGGCGGGTGGTGTAGAGGTTGCCGTACCGCGCCGAATACATGTCATAGCCGTGGTTCGGCCCGTCTTCGGGGGCGATGTGGCCCGGGCGCGGCTCGGCGTCAAGCACGTTGAAGCCGTTTCTGCGCAAGGCCCGGCCGACATGCTGGGCAAAGCAGGACCCCGCGGTGACGATGCGGTCGGTCTTTGTCAGCTCCCAGCGCGGGCGATAGAGGTCGGGCGGCGGATAGGCGGCCTCGGCCATGCCGGTGCGCCAGAAGGCGCGGGCGTCGATGCCTTGATAGGGCGAGCGGGTCATGCGGGCACTCCTTCAATATCGCAGGCCGCGGTCAGGGCGGGATGGATCGCCGCCCAGCAGGCCAGTCCGAAATCGGCATTCATATGCGAGGCGTCGGTGCCGCCGCCCTCGCCGGAAATCAGCCGCGAGGCCTCCTTGTTATAGGCGCCGCGGGTGGTCACGCCATCGGCGACGGTCTCGGGCGGTTGCGGCACGAAGATCGCATGGGGCGCAAGCGCCGCACCGACCGCGCGCAGGAACATCTCGCCGATCGCCGGACCGTCGCCCGCGCGGATCGCCTTGTCCCAGCCGTAATCCGAGACCCCCTCGGGCGCCTGTCGCGCCCAGTCGGCCCAATGCGGCTCGGCCAGCGCCAGAACCGGTTTGTCGGTGGCGCCGCGCAACCGCTCCGCATGCTCGAAAAGCTGCGTGCTGCGATAGCGTTCGGTCAGGAACGCCTCGGCGAAGGCCGGATGCACCAGTGTCTTGCCCGCCGTGCCCGAAAGCCCGACCCAGGCGTGGCTCTTGTAAAAGCGCAAGATGCGCTTCGAGGACATGTTGAGCCCGATCAGCAGGAAGGCGTCGAAGCGCGCCAGATCGATCCGGTCATAGCCGCCCGACAACTGGCGGAAATGGCTGGTGATCTTTTGCCGCGTCGGCACGAGCGCGCCGTCTTGCAGCGCGACATGGCGCATCCCGTCCGAGGGCGCGCCGAAGAAGGTCGGCTCGATGGCGTCCCAGCCCGGAACCGCCTCGGCCATCAGCCGGTCCCAGCCCAGTTTGATCGCCCCGATATGGGAATTGCCGATCACGCACAGCCGCAGGGTCATTTCGAAAACGCCTCCAGCAGCTCGTCTTCGCACATCACTTTCGCGGTTCTTCCCTTGTCCCTTGCTTCGGCTTTCGCCTTGCGTTTGGCGCGGCGCTCGGGGTCTTTCTGCCGGGCCTTGCGGTCTGTCTCGGGCGGGGGGGCGAGCGGTGCCGCCGTGCCCTCGACCAGATCGAGCAGATCCGCCCCGCCACAGAGCCGCGTGATCAGCGTGGCAAGGCGGTCGAAATCACGGCCCTCGGCGGGCAGAGTGGCAAGCCGCGCCACCAGCGCATCCAGCACCGGGTCCTGTGCGACACGGTCTTCGGCGCGCGCCCAGGCGGCGGCCCGGGACGCGACAAGGGCATGGGCGGCCCGCGTCTCGCTCGAGGCCTCCGCCGGGGCGGGCAGCACGATCAGCCGCAGCGCCGCCTTCGGGGCCAGTGTCGTCAGCGCCGCTTGCAGCCGGGCAAAGCCCGCGTCAAGCGCGTCGGCTGTTCCCGGCGCCTCGGGCCAGCCGGGGGGGACGACGCCCGGCGCCGGGCGGGGCGCGAGGCGCCCGCTCTGCGGATCGCACAGAAGCACGGGGGCGGAAAGCGGCAGGATCAGCGTTTCAGTCTCGCCCAGAAGCTTCGCCAGCGCATCAAGATGCGCCGCGCGATAGGCGGTGGCGGCCGCCACATCGGGCAGGCCCGCCGGATCGACTTCGGGACGGGCGGCATCGATCTGCGTGCCATCGGGCTGCGGCCAGAGGAGCGGGGCAGGGCGAGCCGCGACCTCTTCAAGCAACTGCGCGATCAGCCGCACATCGCCCAGACGCCCGGCGCGGGCCGAAGCCAGCCCATAGTGAAACCGCGCCAGAAGCTCTGCCGAGGCCTGTTTCGGCCCGGGTTCGGCATCGGCGAGCGCGGCCCCGCCGCGTCGCAGCGCCTGCGCCAGCGGCAGGGCGGGATCGGCGCCCAGAAGGCTGAGCCGGATCGTGCCCGCCACCACAGGCGCTGCCGGCGCGTCCACGGCGTCGGTGTCGGGCTCGTCATCTGCGTCGGTCATCTGTCCTGCCTTCTTTTCGCTGCAGAGTATGCGTCGTGCCCGCAGTTTGAAAGCCAATCATGGACAATTCAGGGCAAAGCCGGGGTTCTTTGCGACGCTCTGCGGGGCGTCGCGATGCTGCGCTGCCAAAATGTCGCAGCGATCGTTAACGGCGTATTGACCTATGTCAAAGTAGTTTCGCCCCCGAAGCCGCTAGAAACGGCCCATCAGGTTCCCGATCTCCCTGAAACGGCGCAAGCCAGCGGAACCTGAACAAAGAACCCGGACGTTCTCCCTCGTCGGGTTCCAAATAACGCGCTGCGGGCCTCCCTCCCGCAGCGCTTTATTTTTGGCCCATCGCTTTCGGGACGGGGTCAGAGCACCTTCACCTGCGTGCCGACAGGGCAAAGCGGATAGAGCACCTCGACCTGCGCGTTGAAGAGCCCGATGCAGCCCGACGAGCTTTTGCGGCCGATCTTGCGGGTGTCGTGGGTGCCGTGGATGATGTAGGCGGGCCAATCGAGATACATCGCCCGCGTGCCCAAGGGATTGTCCGGCCCCGGACCCATCGGATGCAGGCTCGGATCGGCGGCCATCATCGAGGCAGTGGGCGTCCAGCTTGGATTTTCGCGCTTGCGCACGATCTCGGTATAGCCGGTGCGGGTCAGTTCCGGGCTTTTCGGCACCGAGGTCGGATAGACGCGGTAATCCGCCCCCTCGGCCGCCCAGTAATGCAGCGCCTTCGACACCGTGTCGGCGATCAGCGTCACCCGGTCGAGCCGGTCGAAATGCTCGCGCCAGTCGATCGTGCGGAAGGCCGAGACATTGGCGCGCGTCGGCGGGGCCACGATCGCGGGCTGGGCGGCCATCGGCACGTCCTGCGTGCCCGCCCGCAGAACCGACGGCGCGAACAGCGCGACGGCGCCGGAACCGATGAGCAGACGACGGGTGAGACGGGGCATCCTTGCCTCCTGAATTATGAATATTGCAGATGCATAATTCGAAAAAGGCGGGGCGGGTTCCAGTCAATTCCTGTCACGAGCGAGTGAGAGGGGGACGAGATGAAAAAGGCCCCCCGGACGGGAGGCCGTTTTTCGTGCCGAGATCGCAGCGCTTATTTCGGCGCGATCATCATCACCATCTGGCGGCCTTCAAGCTTCGGCATCGATTCGACCTTGCCGGCATCGCCGACATCGCCCACGACCCGGTTCAGAAGTTCCATGCCAAGCTGCTGGTGCGCCATCTCGCGGCCGCGGAAGCGAAGGGTGACCTTCACCTTGTCGCCTTCCTCCAGGAATTTCATCACCGAGCGCATCTTGACCTCGTAGTCATGCGTATCGGTGCCCGGGCGGAACTTGATTTCCTTGATCTCGATGACCTTCTGCTTCTTGCGAGCTTCGGCCTCTTTCTTCTGCTGTTCGTATTTGAACTTGCCGAAGTCCATGATCTTGCAGACCGGCGGAACGGCGGTCGGCGAGATTTCCACGAGGTCGAGCCCGGCCTCTTCGGCCATCTGCATCGCACGGGCGGGCGTGACCACGCCGACGTTCTCCCCATCCGCCCCGATCAGGCGGATTTCAGGCGCGCGGATGCGGTCGTTGATCCGGGGGCCGGTCTCGCGTTGCGGCGGGGCATTGTGCGGTCTGCGGGCTATGGCTCTGATCCTTTTGTGGTGAGCGAATGGCGCGCAAAATAGGGGCAGGGGCCTTGTCTTTCAACCGGATTCCGCAGCCGTCTCGGCGGGAATCGGCTTGTGCTTCGAAAAAGGCGGCAATGCGACACGTTTCCTTATTCCCAAGTGCAGGCGATAGTTGGAATTGTTGATCGTTCCCATGAGAATCCCAACATGAAAAGGGGGGAAGAATGACCGAAGTGAAATGGAAAGACCTGCCGCAAAATGCCAAGGCGACGCTTGGCATTATCGGCGGGGGGATCCTGCTGGCCCTGATCCTTGGCCTGATGTCGCCGGGTCGCACCGTGGTCACCGTGCCCGTTGACGAACTGCCGCCGGGTGTTCCGGCGACCCCGGCCGCCGCGGCTCCGGCTCCGGCCGCTGAAGCTGCTGATCCGGCCGCTGAAGCTGCTGCTCCGGCCGCTGAAGCCGCTGCCCCGGCCGCTGAAGCTGCTGCTCCGGCCGCTGAAGCTGCCGCTCCGGCCGCTGAAGCTGCCGCTCCGGCCGCTGAAGTTGCCGCTCCGGCCGCTGAAGCTGCTGCTCCTGCCGCTGAAGCCGCCGCTCCGGCTGCTGAAGCCGCTGCTCCGGCCGCTGAAGCCGCCGCCCCGGCCGCTGAAGCTGCTGCTCCGGCTGCTGAAGCTGCTGCCCCGGCTGCTGAAGCCGCTGCCCCGGCCGCGGAAGCCGCCGCCCCGGCCGCGGAAGCCGCTGCCCCGGCCGCTGAAGCCGCTGCTCCGGCTGCTGAAGCTGCCGCTCCGGCCGCTGAAGCCGCTGCCCCGGCCGCTGAAGCCGCTGCCCCGGCTGCTGAAGCCGCTGCCCCGGCCGCTGAAGCCGCTGCCCCGGCCGCTGAAGCCGCTGCTCCGGCCGCTGAAGCCGCTGCTCCCGCCGCTGAAGCCGCTGCCCCGGCTGCTGAAGCTGCTGCTCCGGCCGCTGAAGCCGCCGCTCCGGCCGCTGAAGCTGCCGCTCCGGCCGCTGAAGCCGCTGCCCCGGCCGCTGAAGCCGCTGCTCCGGCCGCTGAAGCCGCTGCTCCGGCTGCTGAAGCTGCCGCTCCGGCTGCTGAAGCTGCTGCCCCGGCCGCTGAGGCCGCTGCCCCGGCCGCTGAAGCTGCTCCGGTTGCCGAAGCTGCTCCGGTTGACCCGGTCGCCGCTGCGCTCGCCGCTGCCGAAGCTGCCAAGGTTGCCGCTGCTGCCGCCACTGCTGCCGCTGCCGCTGCCGAAGCCGCCGCTGCCGCCGTCGCGAAATAAGCGCCACGCGCTTGACCTCGGAAACGCCGCCCTTCGGGGCGGCGTTTTCTTTTGCCCCGCCCGAACCCGGCCAAAGAAAAAGGCCGCCCCGAGAGGGACGGCCCGTTTCGATCCTGTCGTCAGGCTCAGATGCCTTCGCCGACGAAGGCCTTTTCCACAACGAATTCGCGCGGCTCGGAATTGGCGCCTTCGCGCAGGCCGTAGCTTTCCAGAACCTTCATCACGTCGACGTTGAAGGCGAGCGAGCCGCAGACCATCGCGCGGTCGGTTTCCGGGTTCATCGGCGTGATGCCCAGATCTTCGAACACCTTGCCCGAGGCGAGGTTGTCGGTGATCCGGCCCATGTGATGGAAATCTTCCCGCGTGGTGGTCGGGTAGTATTTCAGCTTGCCCTCGACCATCTCGCCGATCAGCGGGTCATCTTGCAGCGCCTCGACCAGTTGGCGGCCGTATTCCAGCTCGGCCACGGTGCGGCAGGTGTGCATCATGATGACTTCATCGAATTTCTCGTAGGCCTCGGGCTCGCGCATCAGCGAGGCGAAGGGCGCAATGCCGGTGCCGGTGGCCAGGAACCACAGCCGCTTGCCCGGAAGCAGCGCGTCGATGACGAGCGTACCGACGGGTTTCGGGCGCAAGATGATCTGCTCGCCCACCTGGATGTGCTGCAGACGCGAGGTCAGCGGGCCATCCGGCACCTTGATCGAGTAGAATTCGAGTTCCTCGTCCCAGGCGGGCGAGGCGATCGAATAGGCACGCATGATCGGCTTGCCGTTGTCGTCCAGAAGCCCGATCATCACGAACTCGCCCGAGCGGAAGCGCAGCGTCTGCGGACGCGTCACGCGGAACGAAAACAGCGTGTCGGTCCAGTGCCGGACAGAGGTCACCGTCTGCGCATCGGGCAGGACTTTCGCGGGGGCAATCGGGGTGGTCTCGTTCACGGTCGTCTCGTCTTTGAGGCCCGAAGGGGCGATGAAGAAGCGCCGCACCGGCGCGAAGGCGGCGCGGCAGGAAACATGTGCCGCAATTACCACAAAAGGCGGCGGCGTGCCATGACTATGGGCAAATGCCCCCTGCGACCTTTCGCGTCAAGCGATCACGCTGTCGCAACCGAGCCGAAGAGGCGTGCGCGATAGTCATGCGCCTGCCAGTCTGCGCGGGCGAGCCATTGCGCCTCGCCCTGACGCGCGGCCAGATCATCGGGGATTTCCACCTCGTCAAAGCCAGACCGCCGCGCCATGCCGTATTGATCGGCGATGAGCGGCCCGGTGGCGCGCAGACGGCCGGTATAGCCCGCATCGCGGATCAGGCGACCAAGGGTGAAACCGCGGCCATCCGAGAAGCTCGGGAACAGCACCTTCACCAGCGCGGCCCCCGCGACCAGATCGGCCAGCGCCTCGGGGGCGGTGGTCGGGGGGATCTCGATCGCCACCCCGGTGAAATCCTCGGGCGCAAAGCCCGTGTCGCGCACGATCACACTCATGCCACCTTGTCCTTGTCGCTGCTGTCGGCGGTTTCCTCGGCTTCGGCCGGTTTGACCCGCACCATCTTGCCGCCGATGAAGTGGATGCCGCATTCGGTCTTTTGCGAGCCGCGCCAACGGCCTGCGCGCGGGTCTTCGCCCGGTTTCACCGGCGAGGTGCAGGGCGCGCAGCCGATCGACGGGTAGCCCTTGGCCACCAGAGGATGCCGCGGCAGGCGGTTTTGCACCATGTATTCTTCCAGATCCTCGCGGCCCCAATGCGCCAGCGGATTGATCTTCATCCGCGTGGGCGTTTCGACTTCGAAGAAGTCGATATCGGCGCGGGTCGAGCCCTGATAGCGCTTGCGCCCGGTGATCCAGGCGTCAAAGCCCGAAAGCGCGGCTTCCAGCGGCACCGTCTTGCGCAAATTGCAGCAGGCGTCGGTGTTGAACTGATGCAGCGTGCCATCGGGGTCGTCGATCGCGAGCGCGGCTTTCGTCGCACGGATGGTGCGGATCTCCGACAGGCCGAGCTTCGAGGCGACCTCCTGCTGATAGGCCAGCGTCTCGGGGAAAAGCATCATCGTGTCGACGAAAAGCACCGGCGTCGCCGGGGCGATCAGCGAGACCATGTGCAACAGCACGACCGATTCTGCGCCGAACGAGCTCACCATCGCGACGCGCCCGGTGTCGGGATCGGCCAAGGCCTTCTCCATCACCGAGATGGCGGCATGGTGGCGGTAGCGCTCGTTCAGCCCCGCAACGCGGGGGCCGATGTCAGGCAGCATCTTGGGCCTCTCCATATAGCGCCAGGCGGAAGGGCTCGCGGCCAAGCCGGTGGAGCGCCGCAAGGAAGGTTTCGTCCGCCGAAAGCCTTTGCGCCAGATAGGCGCGCACCAGCCGTTCGATCGCGGGCACGACGGCGTCATAGGCAAAGCCCGGCCCCATCTTTTCGCCGATCGAGGCCTCGGGCCCTTCCGAGCCGCCAAGGGTGATCTGGTAGTTTTCCGCCCCGGCGCGGTCGAGACCAAGGATGCCGATCGCGCCCAGATGGTGATGGCCGCAGGCGTTGATGCAGCCCGAGATCTTCAGCGGCAACGGGCCGATCTCTTCGACCAGACCCAGGGTCTCGAAATGCTGCGCGATCTCTTGTGCGAGCGGGATCGAGCGCGCGGTGGCCAGTGCGCAGTAATCCATGCCCGGACAGGCGATCATGTCGGAGATCAGCCCGATATTCGCTGCGGCGAGACCAACCTTGATCAGCGCCGCATGCAGTGCGGGCAGATCGGCGCGGGCGACATGGGGCAGGACGATGTTCTGCATGTGGCTGATGCGCAATTCGCCATAACCGTAAAGGTCGGCAAGGTCGGCCACCGTGCGCATCTGGTCGGCCGAGACATCGCCCGGTTCTTCGCCCGGGGTCTTGACCGAGATCGTCACCACCGCATGATCGGTGGCCTTGTGATCGGTGACCGAGTGCTTCGCCCAAGCCGCGAAGAGCGGATCGGCCGCCAGCGTCGCGGCATAGGGGGCCGGGTCTTTCGACACCAGATCGGGCAAAGCGAAATGCGGGGTGATCTCGGCCAGAAGCGCCTGATCGGCGCCGCTGAACTGCGGCTTGATGCGGGCGAATTCCTGCTCGACCAGATCGCGGAAGGGCTCGATCCCGGTCTCGAAGACGGTGATCTTGATGCGCGCCTTGTATTTGTTGTCGCGCCGCCCGATCAGGTTGTAGGCGGCAAGGATCGCTTCCAGATAGGGCAGCAGATCGGCCTTGGGAAGGAAGTCCCGCAGCTCGGGCGCCAGCATCGGCGTGCGGCCAAGCCCGCCGCCGACCAGCACGCGGAAGCCGGTCTCGCCATGACGGCGGATCAGTTGCAGACCCACGTCATGGGCGCGGATCGCGGCGCGGTCGTCGGGGCTGCCAGTGATCGCGATCTTGAACTTGCGCGGCAGGAACTGGAATTCGGCGTGATCCGAGGACCATTGCCGGATGAGCTCGGCATAGGGGCGGGGGTCTTCGATCTCGTCGGCGGCGGCGCCGGCAAAGGCGTCGGTCGTCACGTTGCGGATGCAGTTGCCCGAGGTCTGGATCGCATGCAGCCCGTCCTCGGCCAACCGTTCCAGAATGTCGGGCGTGTCGGTCAGCTTGATCCAGTTGAACTGGATGTTCTGGCGCGTGGTGAAATGGCCGTAGCCGCGGTCAAAGCGCTCGGCCACATCGGCGAGCGCCCGCATCTGGTTCGACGAGAGCGTGCCATAAGGGATCGCCACGCGCAGCATGTAGGCGTGCAGCTGCAGGTAAAGCCCGTTCATCAGCCGCAGCGGGCGAAATTCGTCTTCGGTCAGACTGCCGTCGAGCCGTCGCGCCACCTGATCGCGAAACTGCGCCACGCGGTTGCGGACGAAGGCTTCGTCGAAGTCGGAGTATTCATACATGTGCGGCTTCCTTGGCGGCGGCTTCTTTCGTCGGGCGGATCGAGGGGCCCTTGGCGCGGAACTGCTCGCGCAGGGCGACCGGAACCGGGCCCTGCGGTCCGGGCGTCACATCGACCAGATAGACGCCCACCGCAACCGTCTTGTGACCCATCGCGGTGAGCAGGCGCAGCTGCGCCTCGGCCTCGTCGGTCAGGACCTCGGCTTCGGCAATGTCGCGCACCCAGTCTTCGGCGGCCGAGAAATAGACGACGTGACCGGCGCGCAGATCATTGGCGCTGACGACTTTGGGAACGAAGGAACGACTCATATCACGGCCTCGAGCGATTGGGCGGCGGCCAAGCGGGGCGCGAGGCCGAACAGGATGACGGCGGGACCTTCCAGACGCACGGCGGCGGCGGGCAGATCGGCAAGGGTTGTGGCAAGCACGCGCTCCTCGGCGCGGGAGGCGTTTTCTACGAGTGTGACCGGGGTCGTGGCAAGGGCGCCGTGCATCATCAGACGCCCCTGAAGGAAACGTGCGGCTTTCTTGCCCATGTAGATCGCGGCCACGCTGCCCGGACGGGCGAGGCTCGCCCAGTCGGCCTCGTTGAAGCCCTCGGCATCATGGCCGGTGACGATGCGCAACTCCTTGTTGCGGCCGCGCTCGGTCAGGCTCTGGCCAAGGCTCGCCGCGGCGGCCGAGGCGGCGGTGATGCCGGGCAGGACGGTATGAGCGACCCCCGCCGCATCGAGCGCATCAAGTTCTTCGCCCAGCCGTCCGAAGATGCCCGGATCGCCGGATTTCAGCCGCAGCACGTTGCGCCCGTCGCGCGCGAAGCCCAGCATCAGCGCGATGATCTCGTCTTGCGGCATGTGCGCGCCAAAGCCGGTCTTGCCGGTCTCGATCAGCAGCGCCTGCGGCCCGGCCAGCGCCAGCACCTCGGCCGAGACGAGCGTGTCGTGCAAGATCACATCGGCCGACGCCAGCGCCCGCGCCACCGCAAGCGTCAGATGATCGACGGCGCCCGGACCTGCCCCGGCCAGCGTCACATGTCCAAAGCCCTGAGTCTCGGAAGCGGTCTGGGTCATGGCGGTCTCCTTTGGACGCCAATATAGGAAATTCTTCCCCTCGAACGCCATGCCCCCTTGCGAATAAGGAACTTCGTTTCCTATTCTGGCCGCGGCAGAGGAGATTTCCTGCAAAATGGGGGAAAAGACGAATGGCAGTCCGGCTCGACGAGATGGATCGGAAGATCCTGTTCCAGTTGCAGGACGATGCGAGCCAGTCGCTGGATGAAATCGCCCGCAAGGTCGGCTCGTCAAAGACCCCGGTCTGGAACCGCATCCGCAAGATGAAGGATCTGGGCGTGATCGGGCGGCAGACGGTGCTGCTTGATGCCGAGGCGCTGGGGCTCGAAGCCTGTTTCTTCGTGCTGATCCGCACCTCGGAACACGAGGCGGACTGGCAGCGCCGGTTTCTGGCGACGCTGCGGGCACGGCCCGAGGTGCTCGAGGCGCATCGGCTGGCGGGCGATATCGATTACATCCTGAAGGTGCGGGTGAAGAACGC
Organism: Rhodobacter viridis; assembly: GCF_003217355.1. GTDB lineage: Bacteria > Pseudomonadota > Alphaproteobacteria > Rhodobacterales > Rhodobacteraceae > Rhodobacter > Rhodobacter viridis. Next base: position 256,397 of record NZ_QJTK01000001.1, read on the forward strand.
GCGCGCCTATGACCTCTTTTATCAGGCGCTGATTTCCGAGGTGAAGATCTACAACGTCACAGCACTTCTGAGCATGGAAGAGATCAAGTCGACGACGATCCTGCCGGTCTAGGCGGGGAGAGGCCCACCGTCGCGCCCGGTGCCTTGCGACACGGCCGATGCGCAGAAAACCGCGCACCGGCCGTGTTGTGCCGCAAGCCAGGGCGCCAGAGCGCCGCGTCAGCTTGCGCGGCGCCGCGCCCGCAATGCCCCCAGCAGACCGAGCGCACCGACCAGAAGCCCGCCCGCTGCCGGAACGGGGGCTGGCGTCGGCGTGATCTCGGTGATCGTGAAATCGCTGACGATATGCATGATCGTTCCGGGGTCGAGCGGATCGAAATACAGATTGATGTAGTGATATCCGCCCTCTGTCCGACGCGTCACGCGCAGGTTTTCGGGGGGGATGCTGGTGACAACGATGATATCGTTGAGCTCGTCCGGACCGGCGGTGGCTGCACCAACCGGAATTCGAAAGTGCAGATCGCCCCACCAGAAGGTCGTGACGAAATACTCATCCCAGTCGAACAGAAAATATCCTACCCCCGGGGTGGTCCAGACATGTGGCGATGCATCCCCGGTTCCCGAAGCGCCTTCAACGGTGATGGTGGAGGCCTGCGCTGCGGACGGGTTGGTGCCAAGGGCTGCAATGCCAAGGGCCAGCGCACAAGCAAGTGTCGTTCTCAACTTCATTTGAGGTTCTCCCAAATTGTGCCTGTGATGTGAAACGAAATGGGCCGGGTGATTTTCACCCGACGCAAAACTCCCATGCCCGCTACCGCTTGGCAAGAAAAGACACACCTTAAAGTTGTGCGCCGACAAACAGTGCATCACGAAGTTGTGCCTTGCGGCGCCAAGCACGGCTCATGCAGTCGCCCTGTGCAAGGCACAGCGCGCGCCGACGCGAGGCGAAAACGAAAGGGCGCCCGAACCGAGCGCCCTTGGGCTTCATCTTGCCGAAAATACCTCGGGGGTCTGGGGGCGGCGCCCCAAGCCTGCCTCAGGCCGCCCCCAAGGCTTGCCTCAGGCTGCGTCGAGCGCGCTCAGGATCGCGCCGAAATCGGCGGCCTTGAGCGAGGCGCCACCGACGAGCGCGCCATCGACGTTCGAGGTCGCAAAGATCTCGGTCGCGTTCGAGGGTTTCACCGAACCGCCGTAAAGAAGCCGCATGCCTTCGCCCTCGGTGCCGAAGCGCGCGACGAGTTCGGCGCGCAGGAAATCATGCACTTCCGCGATCTGTTCCAGCGTCGGCGTGCGGCCGGTGCCGATCGCCCAGACAGGTTCATAAGCGATGACCGTATTCGCGGCGGTGGCGCCGTCGGGCACCGAGCCCGCGAGTTGCGCGCCAACGAGCGCCAGCGTCTCGCCCGCATCGCGCTGCGCTTCGGTTTCGCCCACGCAGATCACCGCGACGAGACCGGCGGCGCGGGCCGCGGCGGCCTTGGCGCAAACCATGTCAGAGCTTTCGCCGTGATCGGCGCGGCGTTCCGAATGGCCAAGGATCACATGGCTCGCGCCGCAATCGGCCAGCATCTCGGCCGCGATATCGCCCGTATGCGCGCCCGAGGCCTTCATGTGGCAATCCTGACCGCCGACGGCGATCTTGCCCGCAGCCGCCGTCGCCATCGCGGCCACAAGGGTGGCGGGCGGGCAGAGCAGCACCTCGGATTTCGGACTGGGATGCGCCGCGATCAGCGCCGCCACTTCGGCGAGGCTCGCCTTCGTGCCGTTCATCTTCCAGTTGCCCGCGGCCAGTTTTCTGCGCATCGACGCCTCCTTGTCAAAGTCGGGCGCAGATTAGGCGGGCGCGCGGCCCGTGCAAGCAAGAAATGGGCCTCAGCCCGCGGGGGCGTCGCGGAATTTTACCGACTCGCCGCAGCCGCAGCTTTCGACGACATTCGGGTTGCGGAATTTGAAGCCCGATTCGAGCATCGTTTCCTCGTAGTCGATTTCGGTGCCGATCAGGAACATCTGCGCCAAGGGCGCGATCAGCACCCGCGCCGGGCCTTCCTCGACGACGATATCCATCGGATCGGCCTCGGCTGCGATGTCCATCGTGTATTCCATGCCCGCGCAGCCGCCCTTCTTGACGCCGATGCGAAAGCCTGCCGCGCCCTCGCGTTGCATCAGGGCGGCGATCTGCTCGACGGCGGCGGGGGTCAGGGTGACGGGCGGTTTTCCGGGGATGGCGAACATGGGAAACTCCTTTCGCCTCAAGATAGGCGGGCGGGGGCGGTCCGGCAAGCGCGCCGGGCCGCCCGGAAGATCAGGCGAGGAACGGATAGTCGGTGTAGCCCTCGGCGCCGCCGCCATACATCAGCGCCAGACGCAGCGGGTTCCACTCGGCATCGCGGTCAAGCCGCGCCACCAGATCGGGGTTGGCGATGAAGGGTTTGCCGAAGGCGATGGCCGCCGCCTGACCGCCGGCCACCGCGGCCAGCGCGCTCGCGCGGTCATAGCCGTTGTTGGCGATATAGGGGGCGCGGATCGCCTCGCGCAGCGCTTCGAGTTCGCCCGCGGGCCAGTCGCGCGGACCGCCGGTCTGGCCCTCGACCATGTGAACGTAAGCCAGCGGCCGGTCGTTCAACGCCGCGATCGCCGCGCCGAACAGCGCGGGCGTGTCGCTGTCGAGGCCGACATTGTTGGCGTTGGAATAAGGCGAGAGCCGCACGCCGACCCGTCCCGGGCCCCAGACCGCGACGCAGGCATCGATGGCGCCTGCGAGGAAGCGGATGCGGTTCGCGATCGGGCCGCCCCAAGCGTCGGTGCGCTTGTTCGCGGTGTCGCGCAGGAACTGGTCGATCAGATAGCCATTCGCCGCATGCACCTCGACCCCGTCAAAGCCCGCCTGTTTCGCCAGCTGCGCGGCATGGCCGTAATCGAGGAAGGTGCGCTCGATGTCTTCCTCGGTCATTTCGCGCGGCATCCCGGTTTCGACGAAGCCGGTGCCGTCGAAGGTCTTCGAGGCGGCCGAAATCGCCGAAGGGGCGACCGGGGTCACGCCGTCGATGATCGAGGCGTGCGAGACGCGGCCGACATGCCAGAGCTGAATGACGATCTTGCCGCCCTCTGCATGGACGGCCTCGGTGACCTTGGCCCAAGCCGCCGCCTGCGCCTCGGTATGGATGCCCGGCGTCCAGGCATAGCCCTGGGCCACGGGCGAGATCTGCGCGCCCTCGGTCACGATCAGCCCCGCCGTCGCGCGCTGCCGGTAATACTCCACCGTCAGATCGGTGGGCATCCGGTCGGGGGCACGGTTGCGGGTGAGCGGCGCCATGACGACGCGGTTGGCGATGGAAATATCCCCGAGCTTGCCGGGGGAAAACAGGGTGTCGGTCATCTGACCCTCCGTTCGAGAAGACCCTCAGCCTAAGCGATCGGCAAGGTCAGGCAAGGGCCGGGCTGCACAGAGGCGCTGTCCGCCCTGCACAATCACATGAAGCCGAGTTCGAGCCGGGCTTCGTCGGACATCATGTCCATGCCCCAGGCGGGGTCGAAGGTCATCTCGATCTCGCAGCGCTGCACGCCCTCGACCGCCTCGACCGCATCTTGCAGCCATTGCGGCATCTCGCCCGCCACCGGACAGCCCGGCGCGGTGAGGGTCATGGTGATGGCGACGACGCCATCTTCGCCGATCTTGATCGTGTAGATCAGGCCCAGATCGAAGATGTTGACCGGGATTTCCGGGTCGAAGACGGTGCGACAAGCTTCGACCACCGAGGCGTAAAGCGGGTGCTCGAGGTCGGAAGGCGCAATCAGCGGGGCCCCTTCGGGGAGCGTCTGTTCGGTGCTGGTCATGACTCTCTCGGACGATTTCCTAGAGTTTATATAGGGTATCTGGGGGCGAGGTAAAGGCCGACAGTGCAGAGCGCAGAGGGTGTGCCAAGTGGTGTTTCGCCGAGGCCTTGCCTCGGCGACCCGGCGGGGGGCGCTGCCCCCCGCACCCCCCGGGCGTATTTTGCCAAGGAAAAGCAGGGCGTTCAGCCTGTTGCCGGGGCTCACATGCAAACACATGCGGCTGCTGCGTCCGGTTTTTCTTCTTGGCGCAAATACGCCGGGGGTGCGGGGGCGGAGCCCCCGCCCCGGTCGCCTCGGGCTTGCCTGAGGCGAAACCCCTGCCGCCGCTGAAACCCTGCTTGCGCGCCTCGCTTTCCCTTTTGGCGCATCACTGCTACATGCGCGGCAAAGGAGCGCCCGATGACCCAGTTCAGCTTCAGCCTTTCCGCCACCGATGGCGCCGCCCGCGCCGGGGTGATTCATACGCCGCGGGGCGAGATTCGCACCCCCGCCTTCATGCCCGTCGGCACCGCTGCGACGGTGAAGGCGATGATGCCTGAAAGCGTGCGCGCGACCGGCGCCGACATCCTGCTGGGCAACACCTACCATCTGATGCTGCGCCCCACCGCCGAGCGCATCGCGCGGCTGGGCGGGTTGCACAAGTTCATGAACTGGGAGCGCCCGATCCTGACCGACTCGGGCGGGTTTCAGGTGATGAGCCTGGCTTCCTTGCGCAAGCTGACCGAGGAAGGCGTGACCTTTTCCAGCCATATCGACGGCTCGAAGCACCATCTGAGCCCCGAACGCTCGATGGAGATCCAGAAGCTTCTGGGCTCCGACATCGTGATGGCCTTTGACGAATGCCCGGCGCTGCCTGCCGATGATGCGACGGTGGCGAAGTCGATGCGGCTTTCGATGCGGTGGGCCGAGCGAAGCCGCGATGCCTTTGGTGATCGGCCCGGGCATGCGCTGTTCGGCATCATGCAGGGCGGTGTCACGCGCGAACTTCGTGAGGAAAGTGCCGAGAAACTCAAGGAGATCGGCTTTGACGGCTATGCGGTCGGCGGCCTTGCCGTGGGCGAGGGGCAGGAGGCGATGTTCTCGGTTCTCGACTATGCGCCGGGGTTCCTGCCCGCAGACAAGCCGCGCTATCTGATGGGCGTGGGCAAGCCCGACGACATCGTCGGCGCGGTCGAGCGCGGCATCGACATGATGGATTGCGTGCTGCCTTCGCGTTCGGGGCGGACCGGGCAGGCCTGGACCCGGCGCGGCCAGATCAACATCAAGAACGCGCGCCACATGGACGACCCGCGCCCGCTCGACGAGGCTTGTGGCTGCCCGGCCTGCCGGAACTATTCCCGCGCCTATCTGCACCATGTCTTCAAGGCGCAGGAGATGATCTCGGGCATGCTGCTGACCTGGCACAACCTGCATTACTATCAGGATCTGATGGCCGGTCTGCGCGAAGCGATTGCGGCCGGGCGGCTCTCGGCCTTCGTGGCCGAGTTCCATGCCGCGCGCGCGGAAGGCGATATCGATCCGCTTTAATGCCCGGCGATCAGGATGACGGCGGCGTAATGCGTCGCCGCCGCCGCGATCACATGGCCGTGCCAGATCGCGCGGGAAAACGGCATCCGCTTCAGCTTGTAGAACACCGTGCCGATCAGATAGACCGCGCCGCCGATGCCGAGAAGGATCAGCACGGCGAGCGGCAGCCGCTCGATCAGCGGCCAGATGGCGACGAGGCCCAGAAGCCCCATCACGAGGTACAGCAGAAATCCGGCCTTTTCGGCGGTGTGGAAGAAGCCGAGCTTCATCACCATGCCGATCACCGCCAGCGCCCAGATCGTCACGGTCAGCGCGATGCCGACCTTGCCGCCGAGCCCGATCAGCGCCATTGGCGTGTAGGTTCCCGCGATCAGCAGATAGATCGCGGCGTGATCGAAGCGGCGCAGCACCGCGCGGGCGGGGGCGTAAAGCGTCAGGTTGTAGCCGGCCGAAAAGCCGAAAGAGGCGATCAGCCCCACCGCATAGACGACGAGCGGCCAGATCTTCGGCCCAAGCCCCGCCATCGCCGCCCAGACCATCAGCGCCGAGACGGCGGCGACCGCGAAGGTCACCCCCAGAACATGCATCACGCCATCGGCGAAATGCTCGCGAAAACTGTGGGCCAGCTGGTGTCGGGTCATGGTTGCCTCCGGGGATCGAGCCAGTCTAGCACCCGCCGCGGGCACACCAAAGGCTGACGCGGCGTAATCTGGCAAAGGGGCAGGGGGGCGCTGCCCCCCGTCCCTGCGGGACTCCCCCCGGGATATTTGAGGCAAGATAAAACAGTCCCGGCTTTTATCTTGTCTCAAATATCTCGGGGGGCCGAGGCATCGCCTCGGCGGGGGCAGAGCCCCCTTTGCCTCAGAGCTTGTAGATGGCGGCGTATTTCGTTTCGAGATAGTCGAGCAGCGGCTCTTCGGTGGGCTCGAACCCGCAGGCGGTCACGATCGTTTCGCGCGGGGGGCGCAAGCCGCCGTGGCGTTGCAGCGTGTCGCGCAGCCAGTCGGTGGCGGGTTTCGCCGACCCCCCGGCCAGCGCCGCGTCGATCCCCGGCACGGCCGCGCGCATCGCCTTGTTCAGGCAGCCTGCATAGACGTTGCCCAAGCTGTAGGTCGGGAAATAGCCGAAGAGGCCACAAGACCAGTGCACATCCTGCAAGAAGCCCTGCGAGGGCTTTTCGACCGCGACGCCGAAATCGGACAGGAACCGGGCGTTCCAGGCCGCTTCCAGATCGGTGACCTCGAGCTTGCCGGTGATCAGATGCCGCTCCAGATCGAAGCGCAGCATGATGTGCAGGTTGTAATGCAGCTCGTCGGCCTCTGTGCGGATGAAGCCCGGATTGACCCGGTTCACCACCGCATGGAAGGCCTCGGCGCTGGTCACGCCGAAATCGCCGAAGGCGTCGACCATGCGCTGATAGAGCCAGCCGGTGAAGGCGGCCGAGCGGCCGAGCTGGTTTTCATAGATCCGGCTCTGGCTCTCATGCACCCCCATCGAAACGCCGCGGCCCAAGGGCGTGAAGGCATACTCGGGCGAAATCCCCTGTTCGTAGCAGGCGTGGCCGACCTCGTGGATGGTCGAATAGAGGCAGTTGAAGGGCTCGCTTTCGCACACGCGCGTGGTGATGCGCACATCGCGCCCCGAGCCCGAGCAGAACGGATGCACGACGAGATCCAGCCGCCCCTGCGTCCAGTCGTACCCGAAAGCCGAGGCGCAGATGCGGGCGATGCGCAGCTGCGTCGCCTCGGGGAAGACATGGGTCAGTTCGGTCGGCTGGTGTTCCGATCCGAGCACCTTTTCGCGCAGTGCGACAAGGCGCGGCCGCATCCGGTCGAACATCGCGCCGATTTGGCGATGCGTGGCGCCCGGTTCGTAATCATCCAGCAGCGCGTCATAAAGATCGCCCTCGGAGAGGCAGGCGGCTTCCTCGCGCTTCAGCGCCACCATCTGCGCCAGCGTCGGCAGGAAGGCGGCCGGGTCTTCGGCGGCCCGCGCCTCAGCCCAGACGCCCTGCGCCAGCGAGGTCAGGCGGGCAAGTTCGGTGGCGAGCCGCGCCGGAATGCGGGTCGCGCGGTTGTAATTGCGCCCGGCGAGATCGAGCAGCCGGGCCTCGGCCGGGGTCGTCGCCTCGGCGCGGGCGAGCCAATCCTCGATCCGCGGATCGGTGCGGCGCGCATGCAGGATCGATTCCATCGCCGCCAGTTCCTCGGCCCGCTGTTCGGCGGCGCCCCGCGGCATCATCGTTTCCTGATCCCAGCCCAGACGCTCGGCCACATAGGTCAGCGCCTCGGTTTCGCGAAGGTAAGCTTTCAGGTCGGCCAGAGCACTCATTTGATCCCCCGGATCGATTGCACGCGCGGATAGCGCGCGAGGAAGCGCGCGCGAATGAGGAAGAGCCACAGCGCCAGCGCGCCGCCCAGATGCGCAAGGCGCAGGTGCAGCGGATCACCATGCAAAAGCGTCACGACGCCCAGCACCGCCTGCAGCCCGATCCAGACCGTGGCGAGCACGAAGGCCGTGCGCGTCACCCCATGCACCGAGCGGCGCGAGCGGAGCAGCGCGAAGAGCCCGAGCGCCAGAAGCAGATAGCCGAGCGCTCGGTGGCTGAACTGCAAAAGCCCCTGATTTTCCAGCGCATTGCGCCACACAGGTTCAAGCGAAAGCAGATCGGGCGGCAGCCAGGCCCCGCCCATCATCGGCCAATCGGTGAAGACCGCGCCCGCGCCGATGCCGGTGACAAGCCCGCCGACGAGCAGTTGCAGGAAGCTCAGATGCATCAGACCCGTGGCCAGCCCGAACAGCCCCGGTTCCGCCTGACGACGGGCCGAGATCAGCGCGGCCTCGGTCCGGGCTGCCAGAAGCGCATACCAGAAGGCAAAGCCCACGAGCGCGAAGGCAAGGCCAAGGCGCAGCGTGGCGAAGGGGGCGGTGCCGATCGTGGTCTTGGCAAGATTGATCTTTGCCACGGCGAGGTCTGCGGCCTTTGCCACCTGCTCTTGCGGGGTGGGCGGGGCGACCACGGGGGCTGCGACAGGCGCAGGCGTCGGCGGCGTTGCGGGCAGGAGTTGCAGCGGCGGCAGCGCGCCCGTCTGCGGCAGCACCTCGGCCGCAGGTTCGGGCGACAAGGCCTTGGAAAGCTGGGAGATCGGCGTGGGGTCCGAGGCCGCGAGCAGCAGGCAGCCAAGGCCCAGCCCGGCGACGCGCATCCCCCAGCCGGGCGGCAGGCGGCGGCTGACAGCCAGACCGAGCGCGCCAAGCGCCCAGACCGCGAAGAGCGCCAGCCCGGTGTAGGGCTGGACCAGATCGAGTTCGGCAATGCCGAAGCCCGGCGTCGCATCAAGGCCGAGTTGCAGCACCGCCAGCACGATCAGCGAAACCATCCAGAGCATCAGCGCCTTGCGCGCGCCTTTCGGCCGCGCGTCGATCATGCCGCCTTTCGGCGCCACGGGCATCTGTTTCGGGGTCTCGACGCCCACCTCTTCGAAGATCGCACGAGAGCGGTTCTTGGCGGGTTTCATCCCCATGCGCGGGCCTCCTGTCGCTTTGGCGCGACACTAGGGCGCGGCACGGGCGGGGGCAAGGGGATTGGCGGGCGGCTCGAGCGCGCGCGTGCCGTCGATCACCGCCCAAGCCCCGCTCCAGCCGTCATTTTTCGCCATCCATCCCAGCATGGCGCAGGCCGCTTCGGCGTAAATGTCGCGCTCTTTTGCCGCCCGTCGCAGCCAGTCGCCCGCGGTTTCGGGCAGATCGGGGCGCGGAGGTTTATGGCAGCGCGCGGGACCGGTGCCCGGGGCCAGATAGCGCGGATCGTCCGAGACGATGACCGCCAGACCCTCGTCGGCCCAGGCGGGCAGGCGGTCGGCCAATTGTCCGGTGAAGCCCATGCGGGCGTGCACGGCGACATGGGTCAGCTCATGCGCAAGGATCGTGGTCGAGAGCCCGCGCGGCGAGAGGCGAACGACGGCAACGGGGCCAAAGGAATAGGTCACGGCTGCCGCGCCGCGCCCGCCAAGGCTGCGGTCGCAGGGCGCGGATTGGCAGGCAAGCAGGCGCAGATGGCCCCGGGTCGGGCCAAGGGCCTGCGCCACCTGCGCCTCGGCGGTGGTGATCTGAGCGATCAGGCGCAGCCGGTCGGGGGCGGGCATCGCGGCCTCGACCCAGAGCCTGTCGCTGACTTGCACGAGCCCGAAGCAGCTGGGGCAGAGCGCGGCGCGCAGCGCGGGCAGGACCGCGAGCAGCGCCACAAGACCCAACAGGCTGCCCAGTCCCAGCGCCAGAAGCGATCGCGTCAGAAGGTGTCGCATCGGCGCAGGATGGCGGGAGAGCGGGGGCGGCGCAAGTCTGCCCTTGCTTGGGTCGGGCGGAAAAGGAAACGCGATCCGCGTTTCCCCGCCCGCTGTGCAACGGCGGTCGCAAGACCGTTTCCATCAAGGGCAACAGAGGCCGGCGCATGCCCCGGCGGGCGAGAAGCGCCCGCCGATGGCGGGGCGGGCGCAGGCCGAGTGCCTGTGGGCCCTCGGCGGTCATGGGGCCAATCTTGCGCGTGACCTCGGCGATGGCCTCGGTCAAATCTGCGTCCGCCTCAATCCCGGTTGCGCAGAAGCTGCCGCAGCATCCCGTGCAGCGTCTGCACATCCGCCCGCGTCAGGCCGAACCGGCTCCACATGTTGCGCAGATTGCGCTTCATCATCGGTGCCTTGCCCTCGGGGAAGAAGAACCCGGCCGCCTCGAGCCTTTCCTCGTAATGATCACCGAGTTTCTCGATTTCGAGCGCATTGGCCAACTCGGCCCCGGCCAGACCGGGGTCGATCGCGGGGGCCGCATTGCCCTGACGGGAAAATTCGTAAGCGGTCAGCAGCACCGCTTGCGCAAGGTTCAGCGAGAAGAATTCGGGGTTCACCGGCACGGTGATGATCGCATTCGCCCGGATGATGTCGTCGTTTTCAAGCCCGGTGCGCTCGGGGCCGAACATCACGCCGACGCGCTGACCGGCGGCGATCCGCGCCCGCGCCTCGGCCATCGCGGCCTCGGGGGTGTAAATGGGCTTCGTCAGTTCGCGCCCGCGCGCCGTCGTCGCAAAGACGAAGTCGCAATCGGCAATCGCCTCGGCGGTTGAGGCGAAGACCCCGGCATGATCCAGCACCTTGCCCGCCGCACCCGAGGCCATCGCAACGGCTTTCGGGTTCGGCCAGCCATCGCGCGGATCGACCAGCCGCAGCACGGACAGCGAAAAGTTCAGCATCGCCCGGGCGGCGGCGCCGATGTTTTCGCCCATCTGCGGACGGATCAGGATGAAGACGGGAGGCAGCTTCTGGGTCATGCCCCCCGATACAGAAGCGCAAAGCCGCTGGCAAGGCGGGGCCGCCTGCGCTAGAAGGCGCGAAACCCGAAAGGAGGCCCCATGTCCGAGGATCGCCCGCAGCTTTACCTGCTTACCCCGCCGAGCTTCGATCTCGAGGTCTTCCCGCAGCTTCTCGCCCGCGTGCTGGGCGCGCAGGAGGTGGCCTGCATCCGTCTGGGTCTCGCGACGAAAGACGAGGACAAGGTGATGCGCGCGGCCGATGCGGTGCGCCAGATCGCGCATGAATTCGACGTCGCGCTGGTGATCGAGAACCACATCGCGCTCGTGGAACGCCACGGCCTTGACGGCGTGCACCTGACCGACGGCGCCCGCACCGTGCGCTATGCCCGCAAGGAGCTCGGCACCGAGGCGATCGTCGGCAGCTTCTGCGGCGCCTCGCAGCATGATGGCATGAGCGCGGGCGAGGCCGGGGCGGATTACATCTGCTTCGGTCCGGTGGGCGAGACCGGGCTTGGCACCGGCACCCGGGCCGATCGCGATCTCTTCCAATGGTGGTCCGAGGTGATCGAGGTTCCGGTCGTTGCCGAAGGCGCGCTGACCGAGGCGCTTGTCCGCGACTTCGCCCCGGTCACCGATTTCTTCGCCGTGGGCGAAGAGATCTGGACAACCGAAGATCCGGTGGCCGCGCTTGGCCGCCTTGTCGCGGCGATGGGCTGATGGCGGAATTCTGGCTCGGTGATTCCAACGGTCCGATGGGCGACGTTGGCGCCTTCATGGGCTCGGAGCTGCGGGTCGACCGCGCCGATCTGGCGGGCCATATCGGGCAGCTCGGGGACGAGCGCGTGCTGGTGGCGCTGGTCGGCGCCCCCGGTTCGGGCAAGTCGCATCTGGCGGCGGAACTGGCCGAGGCACTCAATGCCCGCATGCCGGGCCGCGCCGCGATCCTGCCGATGGACGGGTTTCACCGCGACAACGATTGGCTGGAGGCGCAGGGCCTGCGCGCGGTGAAGGGCAATCCCGACACTTTCGACGTTGCGGGCTTCGCCGCCTGCCTGTCGGCGGTCAAGGCCGCGACCGGCGATTGTCCGGTGCCGACCTTTGACCGGGAAGCCGATGCCGTCGTGCCCGCGGGTGCGGTGATCCCGGCTGCGGCGCAGGTGATCCTCGTCGAGGGCAATTACCTGCTGCTGACCCGCCCGGGCTGGCGCGATCTGGCGCCGCTTTTCGATCTTTCCGTCCGCCTCGCCGTGCCCGAGGCCGAGCTGCGCCGCCGCCTGATGGCACGTTGGGCCGATCTGCCGCTTGCGGAAGCCACGCGCCGGACCGAGGAAAACGATCTGCCGAACGGGCGGTTGCTGATCAGCGAAAACCGGGCCGCCGATCTGGTGATCTTCGGCTGAGCGGGGAGAGGGGGCAGAGCCCCCTCATCCGGTGCTGGTGAACCTGTTCGCCGGAATTTCGATCACGCTTTTCGAGGGCGGCGTCTCGGCAAACCGCGCCTTCAGCGTCAGCGGTCCCGCGGTGATGCGGAAGTAGTCGTAGACCCCGGGCCGGTCGAAGGCGCAGAGATACTGGAAATGCAGCCGGAAGAAGCGCCAGCGCAGCTCTTTCCAGCGTTTGGGCGAGAGCGTCTTCGTGAAGGCGGCCGAGAGGATCAGCGGCTGGATCTGGCCCGCGGGGCCGACGCCCGAGACCTTGACCGGATCGCACAGCGCAAAGGCGCAGCCATCGCCCGGCGCGGTGACATCGACCCACGCAAGCTCCGGTCGGGTGCAGAGCCAGGCCAGATCGCCGCGCAGCCGTTTCGCTTCCGGCAGGAAGCTCACCATCGGCACGACATGGCCGAGCGACAGGAAGCCGAGGCTTGGCCCCGTCGCGGGCACGCGGCCCGCCCGGATCAGATCGGCAAGGATCGAGACCGCCAGATGCGCGCCCGAGGAATGGCCGACGACGAGCACCTCGTCCCAGTCCTCGCTCAGCGCCTGGGCGATCGTGTCGCCAAAGGCCGCCATCCGGGTTTCCAAAGCCTCCGGGTTGGCGCCGCCCCAGCGCGCGGTGAAGGCGTAGTCGTGCATCAGGTAATAGGCGTAAAACTTGCCGTCCTGCTTGCGAAACCATCTGAGCACCGCCCAGGTCATCCCGGCGCAAAGCGCAAGGCCGAGCCCCCGGTCGAAGGGGAAATCAGGGAGCGGCCAGAGCAGCAGGGCGGCCAGCGCCCAGCCAGCGCCCAAGCCCGCAAGCGCCTGCGCGATCAGCGCCAAGATCGGATAGAGCGCCGCGATCACCGGGCCTTTCCGTAGCCGCATCAGCCGGAACAGCGCCCCCGAGCCGATATAGGCCGAGGCCGTGCGGACGAGCTGCAGATAGGTCGCGGGGATCGATGCCTCCATGCTGTCGCGCACGATATCGGCCCAGACCAGCACCTCGACATCGGCCTCGACCGTCGTGCCGTCCTGCGTCGAGTTGACATGCCAGCCATAGGGGCCGCCCGCGCGCTTGGGCGCAAGGCTCAGCGCATAGCCCGAGATCGCGGCCTGCGCCGTGCCCTCGGTGCGGTAAAGCTCGCGGTAACGGCGCGGGTGGATCGGATCGTAGCCGGGGATGTAGAACACCCGGCGGCGGCGGACGGTCTGAGAGCGGTGCATGGTCATCCTTCGTGGTCCCGTGCCGCGACGCTAGCGGAAAAATCCGCGCATGGCTGTGACTTACGCCGCAGTCCAGCGCAAGACATTGGCGCGGATGGCGGCGATGCGGCGCTCGGTCTCGGGGTGCGAGGAGAGCCAGGCCGGGGCGGCGCCGCGCCCGCCCGCAAGGCTGTCGAGCCGGGCAAACAGACTCAGCTGCGGCTCGGCGCCGATCCCGGCCTTGATCAGCAGAGCGGTGGCGAAGGCATCGGCTTCGTATTCGTCGCGCTGGCTCAGCTGCGCGGCGATGGCGGCGATGATCAGATTGGCGAGCCAGACGCCTGCCACCGGGATGATCCGGCCAAGCACGCCCACCAGCACCATCTGCAGCACGTTCTGCCCGGTGAAATCGATCATCCGCCGTTTCGCATGGCCGCTGGCCACATGGCCAAGCTCATGCGCGATGACCGAGGCGATTTCCTCGGCCGTCACCTGACCCGAGCGGTAAAGCGCCATGAAGCCCTCGGTCAGGAAGACCCGGCCATCGGGGGCGGCAAGGCCGTTCACCGTGGGCTCGGCATAGACGAAGACCGGCAGGCTGGGCACGCCCAGGGCCGCGCGCAGGCGGGCGAGCACCGGGGCAAGGCCGGGATCGGTGAGCGGGGCCGAGCGGGCAGAAAGCTGGCGCAGCAGGTTGCGCGACGAGAAATGCCACATCGCGAGCGCGGCGAGGAGAACGAGAAGGAAGGGGAGAAGGCGCAGGATCATGGGGGGAAGATGGGGGCGCGGCGGGGCGTGGTCAATCCCCGGCGCGCAGGGGGGCGGGGCGGCGCAGCGCGCGGATCAGCCAAAGCCCGAGCAAGAGCGCGATCACTCCGCTCGCCATCAGGCCAAGGGCGTTGCCCGCCAGATCGGCGGCGGCCTGAAGATTGGCGCCGAAGGTGATGCCCAGCCCGACATAGAGCGTGACCCAGATCGCCTCGCCCGCGATATCGGCGAGCGTGAAGCGGGCATGGCCGTATCCCGAGGCGCCCGCGGCCAGGTTCACCCAGGGGCCAAGTGCGGAAAAGAGCCAGCGCGTCAGGAAGATCGCCACCGCGCCGTTCTTCGCAAGGCTGTCGAGCGCCGTGGCCACCAGTCCCGCGCCTTTCGGGCCGGGCGCGGGCAGAAGATGCGCCGCCTTGCGCCCGATCCAGTAGCCGACCTGATCGCCCGCGAGCGCGCCGCCAAAGGCCGCGCCTGCGACCGGCGCCAGCGCCAGATCGCCCGACCCGACAAAGGCGCCCGCCGCGATCATCGTCAGCGACGAGGGGATCGGCAGGGCAAGGCAGCTGAGAAACGTCGCAAGCCCCACCAGCCAGATCCCGCAAAGCGGCAGCTGCGCCAGAATCCAGTCGGTCATTGTGGCGATCGGGGCGGGGTCTGCGGCAGGCCCGCGTCAAGCTTCGCGATCAGATCGGCGACCGGCACATCAAGCTTTTCCGCGATGGCTTCGAGCGTCGGACGGTCGTCGTCGACCAGTTTGCGCGCATCCTCGATGCCGAGGATCGCATCGACCGCCTCGACATCGACATGCCAGCTGCGCGCGATGTAGTCCGGCGTCATCCAGGCCTCGGGCGCCTGCTGGTGATGCGCCGGATCGGACCAGAACAGCGCCCGGCTGATCATCCGCCCGCCAAAGAACCCGGCCAGCGACAGCGCGACGAGAAAGGCCACCAGCGCCAGCCGCTGTTCCGCCCAAAGCCGCCGCAGCGCGGTCATCCGAGCACCTTCATCGCCCGGGTGATGCCGTCGAGCGTCAGCGGATACATCCGCCCCTCGAACGCCGCCTCGATCATCGCGATCGACTGGGTGTAGCCCCAATGCTTCTCCGGCACCGGGTTGAGCCAGACATGATCGGGCCATTGGGTGCGCGCACGGTCGAGCCAGACCACGCCCGGTTCCGGGTTCCAATGCTCGTTCGCGCCGCCGACATGGCTGATCTCATAGGGCGACATCGAGGCGTCCCCGACGAAAATGCATTTGTAATCAGGCCCGTAGCGGTTGAGCACCTCCCAGGTGGGGGTCACATCCTCCCAGCGGCGGCGGTTTTCGCGCCAGACGCCTTCATACAGGCAGTTGTGGAAGTAATAATGTTCGAGATGCTTGAACTCGGCCCGGGCGGCGGAAAAGAGCTCCTCGACCAGCTGCACATGCGCGTCCATCGAGCCGCCCGAGTCGAGAAACAGCACCACCTTGACCGCATTGTGCCGCTCGGGTCGGGTCTTCACGTCGATATAGCCCCTTTCGGCGCTGGCGCGGATCGTGCCGGGCAGGTCGAGCTCTTCCTGTGCACCGTGACGCGCCCATTGCCGCAGCCGCTTCAGCGCCACCTTGATGTTGCGCGTGCCAAGTTCGACCCGATCGTCGAAATCGCGAAACTCTCTTTTGTCCCAGACCTTTACCGCGCGTTGGTGACGGCTTTCAGCCTGCCCGATCCGCACCCCTTCGGGGTTGTAGCCATAGGCCCCAAAGGGCGAGGTGCCCGCGGTGCCGATCCATTTGTTGCCGCCCTGATGGCGGCCTTCCTGTTCTTTCAGCCGTTCGCGCAGCGTCTCCATCAGCTTCTCGAAGCCGCCAAGCGCCGCGATCTGCGCCTTTTCTTCCTCGCTCAGATGCTTTTCGGCCATCTTGCGCAGCCAATCCTCGGGCAGTTGCAGGGCATCAAGCACCGCCTCGGCCGGGATCGCGTCCAGGCCGCGGAAACTTTCCGCAAAGGCCCGGTCGAAGCGGTCAAGGTGGCGTTCGTCCTTCACCAGAGCGACACGCGCGAAATAGTAAAATCCGTCGATGTCATAAAGACAAAGGCCCGCTGCGAGACCTTCGAGGAACGACAGGTATTCGCGCGGGCTGACCGGAACGCCATTGCGGCGCAAAGTGTCGAAGAAAGGCAGGAACATCAAAACCCCCCGCGCCGCTGCCAAAGGCGCGGGGGCAAGCCGAGCCTCAGTTGTACCGAGCCCCGGCCCTCGCCAAGGCTGCCACCTCGGCAGCTCGCGAGCGCACGGCGGCATCCGAACCGAAACCGTACCGCGCCCATTGTCCCGAGTCGAGCCGCGCCTGCTGGGCGAGCGCGGCATTGCCCAGCGTCTCATAGGCTTCCGCGCGGATCAGATAGAGCGTCGCCATCAGCGCCGCATTTTCCCCCGACAGCGCCTGCGGGATCGCCCGGTTCACCAGTGCGATCGCATCCGAGGCCCGGCCCGACGACAGCGCGAAGGCCGCCAGCTGCATGTCGACATGGGCCGACTGGATGCCCGCGCCGGGCGTGGCGCGATAGATCGCCCCCGCATTGGCAAAGGCCTTCAGCGCGGTATCGGGATCGTCATAGACGCTCAGACGACCCAGCGCGAACCAGCCGAAGGCGGCGCGGGTGTCATGCCAGCCCTGTCCGGCCGAAATCTCGATCGCGGTGGTCGCTGCGGCCTTGCGGGCGCCTTGCGAGCCGTGACCGATGGCGCGTTCCAGCGCATTGACGAAGGCGCGCGGCGTCGGGTCCTCGCGCAGCTGGGCGACCTTGCCGCCGCCCGGATTGATATGGGCGAAAACGGCGGGCAGTTTCGCCTGCACCTCGGGGATCGACATGCCGGAATGCAGGTCCGGCGCATAGACGGCGCGCAGCTGCATCATGTCAAAGCGGGTCAGAACGGCGTGGAAGTTGTCGTCGTTCCAGACCGAATCCGAGAGCCGGTAGAGGTCGTTCAGCGGCCCGAGGGCCTGGCTCGTTTCCTCGTGCAGGCAGTCGCGCACTTCCTGCGGCGTCGATTCCGCGGGAATGAAGACGGTGGCGGCGGTGCGCTGGCGCACCAGCGTCCAGTCGCCCTTCGCAGTGCGGCGGTTGGCGCGGTACTCGTCCCAATTCGCGGCATTGGGCACGACGAAACAGGCGGCATTCGGCACTTCGCTGGTCATCTCGCGACGCGGCACGAAGGCGATGGTGATATGGTTGGCGGCGCCCGAATTGGTCGAGATCGGGATATGCGCCTCGGCGTTCAGCCGATGCACCAGACGCGACAGTTCCGTCGCGGCCGTGGGTGGCACGGCGCCCTGCAGGCTGACGCTGATCGGGCCTTCGAAGCGCGAGAATTGCGGGATCGGGCGGCCCGATTCCAGAAAGAAATTCAGCTCCATGAAGTCGCGCGCCAGAACGCTGTTGGAGGGCAGAACCTCGGCGCGGGGCGCAGGTGGTTCAAGCCCGATCGTCGGATCGGCGAGCGGCATGTCGATGGCCGCCGTCGAGGCGCGCGTGGCAGGCGCGTCCTTGACCACCGGCGCAGAAGCGCAGCCGGCCAAGGCCGTGGCAAGGGCCAGCCCGGACAGGCTGACAAGGGAGCGATCGGCCCGAAGCGCAGCAAAGCGCCCGGGCCGGGCAGTCTCTGCGGTGGCAGCCGCAGAAACCGCCCGTAGCGGCAGACAGTTCAAACGCATGGCAGTGCGTATCCCAGGTTGTGGTGCCAACAATAGGCACAGGTCTTAACAGCGACCAGTAATTCTTTGGTTTCCATTGGGATTTTAATGTGGCGACTCCAGATATAGTGCCAAGGGACCGACAAGTACACGCCTTATTGTTGCCACAATTCAATCCCTTACGCAGGCATTGAGGGCGCGGGGGAAACAGACCGTCGCGCAAAGGCCGAATCGATCCGCCAAACGCGCCGATGCGTGGCCGCCGTGTTTCCGGTTCCGAAACGGCGGCATTTGAAAGAAATTGTTAATATTTGTGTCGCGGGCTGTGGCGCGCGTCGATCCCTGCGCAGGGGCTTCGGCATTGATCGCGCCGCTGCGGCCAATCGGGGGGGATTACAGGCCTGCCCGGAAACGAAACGCCCCGGCAAGGCCGGGGCGCTCAGATCTGTCAGCGAATCGCGGGCGATCAGCGGGCGCGGCGGCGTCCCCCCCGACCGGACGAAGCAGCGGCGGCCGCGGCGGCTTCGGCAAAGCTCGCGCCTTCCTTCATCGCCTCGAGCACCTTCGACAGCTTGATCCAGTCCATCGCGTTATCATCGTGGTTCATCAACAGGTTGGCGGCACGAATGGCCTCCATCTCCTGGTTGCGGACCGGGTTCATGATCGCCGAGGTCATGCCCGCGCCAATCGCCATCGGCAGGAAGGCGGCGTTGACGCCGTGACGGTTCGGCAGCCCGAAGCTGATGTTCGACGCGCCGCAGGTGGTGTTCACGCCCAGTTCGGTGCGCAGGCGCTGCACCAGCGTGAAGACCTGACGCCCGGCCGAGGCCATCGCGCCCACCGGCATCACCAGCGGGTCAACGACGATGTCATGTGCCGGAATGCCGAAATCGGCCGCGCGCTCGACGATCTTCTTGGCGACGGCAAAGCGCACGTCCGGGTCTTCCGAAATCCCGGTGTCGTCGTTCGAGATCGCCACGACCGGCACGTTGTATTTCTTCACCAGCGGCAGCACGCGCTCCAGACGCTCTTCTTCCCCGGTGACCGAGTTCAGGAGCGGACGGCCTTCGCAGGCGGCCAGACCGGCTTCGAGCGCGGCCGGAACCGAGCTGTCGATGCACAGCGGCACGTCGGTGATCGCCTGAACCCGCAAGATCAGGTCGCGCATCAGCGGCGGCTCGACGAAGTTGTTGTCGGCATAGCGCGGATCTTCCGCCATCTTGTTCGAGAAGACAGCGCCCGAGTTGATGTCGAGCACCGTCGCCCCGCAGGCCACCTGCTCGAGCGCATCCTTTTCGACGGTGGTGAAATCGCCCAGCTCCAGCTCGGCCGCGAGCTTCTTGCGCCCGGTCGGGTTGATACGCTCGCCGATGACGCAGAAGGGCTCGTCGAAGCCGATCACCACGGTCTTCGTCTTGCTCTCGAGTACGGTGCGGGTCATTCGTCAGCCTTTCGTTTTTTCTGCGATCCAGGTCGCATTGGTCTTGATACCGCCGAGCGGGAAGAAATGCACCGCCTCGATGCCGAAATCGGGATGCTTGGCCTTGTGCTTGGCCAGCTCCATCAGCAGCTCGGTGGGCTCGAACGGGGTGAGGAGTTTCGTCACGTCCTTGGCGCGCTTTTGCAGCACTTTCAGCGAGGGGCCGACGCCGCAGGAAATCGCGAACTTGAGCAGCGTCTGCAGCTTCGCCGGACCGGCGATGCCGATATGGACCGGCATCTTGATGCCTTCGGCGGCCAGACGGTTCACCCAGTCGATGATCGGGCCGCCTTCAAAGGCGAATTGCGTCACGATGGCCGTGTCGGCATCGGTGGTGTCGGCGAATTTCTGTTTCAGCTTGAGCGCTTGCATGACGATCTTGTCGGTGCCGTCGCTGTCGATGTCGCGGTTCCCCTCCGGGTGACCGGCGAAGTGCAGACGCTCGAAGCCCGCGAAGGCGCCAGTTTCGACCAGCTGCATCGCATTGTCGAGATCGCCAACCGGGGTCTTGACGCCCCCCCCCAGCAGCAACGCCTGTTTCACCCCGGCTTCGCCCTTGTAGCGGGCCACCCAATCGCGCAGTTGCAGCGCGTCGCGGATGATGCGGGCGGGGAAATGCGGCATCGGCTCGAAGCCTTCTTCGCGCAGACGTTTCGCCGTGGCGACCATTTCCTCGATCGGCGTGCCCTCGATATGGGCGACATAGACGCGGGTGCCCGCGGGCAGGAGGGCGCGGAAGTCTTCGACCTTCTCGGCGGTGCGCGGCATCACCTCCATCGAGAAACCGTCAAGGAAGGCGGTCAGGGTGCCGTTGGTGGGGGTCTCGGCCTCGCGGCGGAAGTTCAAAAGCGCCATCAGATCTCTCCGTCAGTGGGGCGGGCCTGTTCCCAGCCATCGTTGCCAATCAACCGCACCAAAGCGGCCGTGTCGTAGTCGGAGAGAACCCGGGCGAGTTCGGCCTCGGCCGCTTCGGCATCGTTGCCGTCGCGGGTGCCGATCACCACCTTGCGCCATTCGGCCAGGTAAGCGTCGCTGTCCTTGGCGCCGATCTTCATCGCACAGCGATCAATCGCCTGCTCGAAGCGTTCGGGCAAAGGTTTCTTGACGGCCTTGCGACCGGTCCCGGCAATGATTTGCGCCGGGATGTCGCGCCAGAAGACGATCGTGATCTCAGCCATTTGCGTGATTCCCTCTGAGATATGGATACGCCCGTTTGCGACGCGCCCGGTGACGGATTTCGACATGTTGCGCCAAGTTGGCGACAACCGTGCAGGTTCCTTAACCCTGCGTTGCGGCTTGGTGCATCTTCAAAAGATGCATCAAGATGATGAGGGGCGCTCAAGAGGCCCGCCGCGCGCCCGGCCCCGCGCGGCGGAGCCTCCGGCGGGGATATTTGAAGCAAGATAAATCCGCCCTCCTTTATCTTGCCTCAAATATCCCGGGGGGAGGCCGCAGGCCCCGGGGGGCAGCGCCCCCCGCCCTGGCTCGGAGCGGGCAGCGCCCCCCGCCTTTCGTGCGTCACGAACATGTCATCCGGTCCTTGATCCTTCTGCCCTCGCACGCTACCTAGGGGGTAACTTGAAATCGGAGGGCGTAAGATGGCGCCCAGGCGTCCTCGGGCTGCGGGCGCGATCCCGAAACCGGTCGAACGCGCCGCACCCACCCCCGCCGAGTCGGGCGAGCTTTATGCTGCGCTCGATCTCGGCACAAACAGTTGCCGGATGCTGATTGCCCGACCGAAGGGCGATCAGTTTCAGGTCGTCGACAGCTTTTCCAAAGCTGTCCAGCTTGGTCAGGGGCTTGAAGCCTCGGGCCGGCTTTCGCGTTCGTCGATGGCGCGCACCGTGCAGGCGCTGCAGATTTGCCGCCGCAAGATCGAAACGCATGGTGTGAAGCGGATGCGGCTCGTCGCGACCGAGGCCTGCAGGCGCGCGGGCAATGCGCGCGATTTCATTCGCTATGTCCGGCGCGAAACCGGCCTGCCGCTGGAAATCATCCCGCCCGAGGAAGAGGCACGCTTGGCCGTGATCTCCTGTGCCTCGCTCGTCAATCCGCGCACGGAACAGTTGCTCGTCGTCGATATCGGCGGCGGCTCGACGGAACTGGTGTGGATCGACATTTCAAAGGTGCCGCCGTCGGATCGGCCGCGCTCGATCATGCGGCTGTCGGGGGGCTTCGATCAGCCCGAGGGTGACATTCCGCAGGCCCGCGTGGTGGACTGGATTTCGGTGCCGCTGGGCGTCGCGACGCTGAAGGACCAGTTTGGTGACGTCGAGGATGACGCGGCGCGGTTTGCGCTGATGTCGTGGTTCTTCGAGGAAAAGCTGGCCGATTTCTCACCCTATGCGTCGGGCACGCCGCAGGAGGGGTTTCAGGTGATCGGCACCTCTGGCACCGTGACCACCGTCGCCGCCTGCCATCTGGGGCTGAAGCGCTATGACCGCAACCGGGTCGATGGGCTGACCATGACCTCGACCGAGATCGATGCGGTGATCCGTTCGTTCCTCAATCTTGGTCCCGAGGGGCGCCGCGCCGATCCGCGTATCGGGCGGGACCGGCACACGCTGATCATGTCGGGGGCGGCGATCTTGCAGGCGCTGATGCGGGTCTGGCCGACCGACAAGATGTCGGTGGCCGACCGCGGCCTGCGCGAGGGCCTGCTTTACGCGCAGATGGCCGAAGATGGTGTGATCGAAGAAATGAAGCCGATCGAGGGAGAGATGAAATGACGAAGCCTCCGAGCGGTGGTGGTGGATCGGGTGTGAAGAACACCTCCGGGCGCGGGGCGCGCGATCTGCGCGTGCGGGTCAAGACCGCGAAGGGGCGCAAGCTTTCTTCGACGCTCTGGCTGGAGCGGCAGCTCAACGACCCCTATGTGATCCGGGCCAAGAAAGAAGGCTACCGTGGTCGGGCCGCCTTCAAGATCCTCGAGCTTGATGACAAGTTCCGCTTTCTCGTGCCGGGCGCGCGGGTGGTCGACCTTGGCTGCGCACCGGGCGGCTGGTGTCAGGTGGCCGTCGCTCGGGTGAATGCGCTTGGCGAGAAATCCGGCAAGCGCGTCGGCACCGTTCTGGGCGTCGATCTGCAGGAGGTCGCGGCGATTGCCGGGGCCGAGCTGCATCAGCTCGATTTTCTGGAAGATGGCGCCGATGAAAAGGTGAAAACCTGGCTTGGTGGCCGCGCCGATGTCGTGATGTCGGACATGGCCGCCGCCGCTTCGGGCAACCAGCAGGTCGACCATTTGCGCATCATCACTTTGTGCGAACATGCGGCCTATTTCGCCTTCGACGTGCTGGAACTCGGCGGCACCTTCGTCGCCAAGGTGCTGGCGGGCGGGGCCGAGCAGGGGCTGATGACGGTGCTCAAGAAGAATTTCGAGAAGGTGGTGAACATGAAACCGCCGAGTTCGCGCAAGGACAGCTCGGAAAAATTCGTCGTTGCCACCGGATTCCGCGGCAAGCGCCATGAAGAGGGGCAGGCCGAAGAGGCCGAGGACTGATCCTATCAGACCTTGGTCGTAACCCGACCTGTCGCGCGACCGTTGCGGTTTTGCGCAAAGCGCCTATCCTGAGCCCGCACCGCAAAGAGGGGAGGCTTTCCGATGCGTCTTTCTGCACCCACGCGCAACCACGCCGATATCGTGCAAGCCGTCGTCGCCTCGTCAACGGCCGGGGCGCGCGCGGGCTTTGCCGCCAGCTGGCGCCGCTCGATGATCCATCACAAGCTGGACCCGGCCAAGGCGCGGGTTTCTGACCGGCTGACCGCCGCCGATATCGCCGCCCGTCGCGAGGCGGCGGGGCTGCTTTTGCGCGTCGCGACCCCGGTGCTTGACCGTCTCGCCCGCGCCGCCTGTGAGGCGGGCTGCGCCGTCTTCCTGTCGGATGCCGAGGGGCTGGTGCTGGAAGAACGGATGCGCGAGGCCGATCGCAAAGCGTTTCACGGCTCCAACCTCGCGCCCGGCTCGGATTGGTCCGAAGGCCGCGAGGGCACGAATGGCATCGGCACCTGTGTGGCCGAGGGCCGCCCGGTCACCGTCTGGCGCGACCAGCATTTCCGTTCGACGAACACCGGGCTGACCTGCATGGGCTCGCCCGTCTTCGGGGCCAAGGGCGAACTGGCGGGGGTGATCGACGTCTCTTCCGCGCGCGAGGACATGAGCGAGGGCTACGCCCGGCTTGTCGCGCTGACGGTGCAGGATGCCGCCAGCCGGATCGAGGCGGATCTTTTTCGCGCCTCGTTCGAGGGGGCGCGGATCCTCTCGACCGGTGCGCTCGAGGAAGCGCCGCAAGGCGTGATGCTGCTCGCGCTCGACCGCGACGATCTGGTGATCGGCGCCACCCGCGCGGCGCGGCGCCAGCTCGGATTGGACGAGGCGCAGATGGGCCGGGTGCCCGCGACGGATCTCTTTGGCGGCAAGCGCGACGAAGGGCAGGGCGCCTTGGCCGAGGCGCAGCGGGCCGAAATGGTGCGGGCGCTGGCGCGCACGGGCGGCAATGTCTCGGCTGCCGCGCGTGATCTCGGCATCGGTCGCGCCACCTTTTACCGCAAGGCCAAGGCGCTTGGCCTGACAGTGTAAGGGAAGGGGGCTCCGCCCCTCCAGACTATCTGAGGCAAGACAAGGAAAAGGCGCTCCAGAAGGGGCGCCTTTGCTTTTCCGTGCCCCTTTCCTCCCCTGCGACCCCGCGCCGCCTTTACGAATTTTGCGATGCTGCGCCTGCACCTGTCTCGGTCGTGAAACAGGTCAGCCATAACCCAGAAACAAAGCGGCTATGCAAGAATCGCAAAGAGGCGCAGTCTTCCTTCATCGACGTACCCCGGGAGGGGGACTGACCATCAGGGAGGAAAACGATGGCCAACGACATGCCGCACGACTTCAAAGGGGTGATGGTTTCGCCCTTCAAGCCGCGCTACGACAACTTCATCGGGGGCAAGTGGACGCCGCCGGTGGGCGGCCAGTATTTCGACAACATCACGCCGATCACCGGCGAGAAGATCTGCGAAGTGGCGCGCTCGACCGCCGCTGACGTGGAACTTGCGCTCGATGCCGCCCATGCCGCGAAAGGCGAATGGGGCACCACCTCGGCCGCGCACCGCTCGAATGTGCTTCTGAAGATCGCCGACCGTCTGGAGCAGAACCTCGATCTGCTCGCCGCCGCTGAAACCTGGGACAACGGCAAGCCGATCCGGGAAACCACCGCCGCCGATATTCCGCTGTCCGTTGACCACTTCCGCTACTTCGCGGGCGTTCTGCGCGGTCAGGAAGGCTCGATGTCGGAGATCGACAACGACACCGTCGCCTACCACTACCACGAGCCGCTCGGCGTCGTCGGCCAGATCATCCCGTGGAACTTCTCGATCCTGATGGCGGCGTGGAAGCTTGCCCCGGCGCTGGCCGCTGGCAACTGCATCGTGCTGAAACCGGCCGAACAGACCCCCTCGGCGATCATGGTGCTGATGGATGTGATCAAGGACCTGCTGCCGCCGGGCGTTCTGAACATCGTCAACGGCATGGGCCCGGATGTCGGCGCCCCGCTCGCCCGTTCGAACCGCATTGCCAAGATCGCCTTCACCGGCTCGACCGAGACCGGCCGCAAGATCATGCAATATGCGACCGAGAACCTGATCCCGGTCACGCTGGAACTGGGCGGCAAGTCGCCGAACATCTTCTTCTCGGACGTGATGGCGAAGGATGACGCCTTCCTCGACAAGGCGGTCGAAGGCTTCGTGCTCTTTGCCTTCAACCAGGGCGAGGTTTGCACCTGTCCGTCGCGTGCGCTCATTCAGGAGGACATCTACGAAGAGTTCATCGCCCGCGCCATTGCCCGGGTGAAGGCGATCAAGCAGGGCGACCCGCGCTTGATGGAAACGATGGTCGGCGCGCAGGCGTCGCAAGAACAGCAGGACAAGATCCTGTCCTATCTGAAGATCGGCCGTGAGGAAGGCGCGCAAGTGCTGACCGGCGGCGATGCGGCCAGCCTTGGCGGCGATCTGGCGAACGGCTTCTACATCCAGCCGACGATCCTCAAGGGCCACAACAAGATGCGCGTGTTCCAGGAGGAAATCTTCGGGCCGGTCGTCTCGGTGACCACCTTCAAGGACGAAGACGAAGCCCTGCACATCGCCAACGACACGATGTACGGCCTTGGCGCCGGGGTCTGGTCGCGCGACATCAACACCTGCTACCGCTTCGGCCGTCACATTCAGGCCGGGCGCGTCTGGGTGAACAACTACCACGCCTACCCGGCCCACGCGGCCTTTGGCGGCTACAAGCAGTCGGGGATCGGTCGCGAAACCCACAAGATGATGCTCGACCACTACCAGCAGACCAAGAACATGCTGGTCAGCTACAACCCGAACAAGCTGGGCTTCTTCTAATCCCTCCCTGCCCAGCCCGGGCCGCGCTTCGGCGCGGCCCTACTTCCGAACTGTCCGGCCTCACGCCGGGCGTGTCGTGCAGCCGGGTCGCCCTGCGGGCGGCCCGGTTGTCGTTTTGGGGTGGGCAGAATCGCCCTATGGTAATTTGAGGTACCGGTTAATCGCGTGAACCGGGTGTTCACGAATTTCCGCTACGACAACTGCGACTTGCGATGGAGACCGTCCATGACGCTTCGCAGACAGATCCTTTTTCTTCCTCTTCTGACGGCGGTGATCGCCATCGTGCTGAACTTGTCCGGCATGGTGCTGGTGGGGCAACGCACGCTCGACACCGCTTATTCCAAGGAACGCAGCATCGCCGAAGATGCGCTTTGGCTGGCGATCGATGCGCGCACGACTCAGGCCTTGTCGATGGCCCAGATGATTGCGGGCATCCCCGCCGTTCAGGAGGCCGTGTCGAAACACGACGACAAGGCGATCGAGGCGATGCTCTCGGGCTCGATCAAGACGATGATGGCCGAGACCGGGATGACGCAGCTGCATTTCCATGTGCCGCCCGGAACCTCGCTGATCCGCGTGCATCAGCTCGACAAGCGCGGCGACGATCTGACGAAAAGCCGTCCGATGGTGGTCGAGGCGAATGCGAAGGACTCCGCGGAACGCGGTCTCGAACGCGGCCGGACCGGCGTCGGCGCGCGCGGCGTGGCGCCGATCAGCTGGCAGGGCACCCATGTCGGCACCGTTGAAGTGGGCTTCGACATGGATGCGAAGTTCCTGTCGGAAATGTCTGAGGATACCGGTAACGAGTTCGAATTTTACACGGTTCCCCCGGTGGGCGAGGCGGGCGAGATCGCGCGTCAGGCCGAGACCACCGGGGCTCCCCCGATGCTCGACAATGCCACGCAAGCGCAGGTCCTGAAAACCGGCAGCCTTGATCTTTTGAAGGATTTCAATGGCGTGCCGCATGTCGGCCGGGCGGTCGTGGTCAAGGATTTCGCCGGCAAGCCGATCGGCATCTATGTCGTCGCCGCGCCGGATGCGATGGCGGCGGACATGCTGTCGGCGCAGGCGAAACTGAGCGCGATTGCCGTGGCCTTGTCGCTGGTCATTGCCTCGGGCGTGGCCTGGGCGGGTGGCCGCCGCATCGCCGCCTGTGTGCAGCGTCAGGCGTTGACCACGCGGGCGATTGCCGAGGGTCGCATAGATGTCGAGATCATCGGCACCGAGCGGAAGGACGAATTGGGCGACATGGCCCGCGCGCTGGTGGTGTTCCGCACCAATCTCGAGGAAAACACCCGCATGCAGGCCGCGCTTCAGGCCGAGGAAAAGGCCAAACGTCGCGCCGAAGAGGTCGCTCGTGCGCAGGAAGACCACGCCGAGGCGGAGCGACGTCAGGCCGAAGCGGCGGCGCTCGAGCGTGACCGTCAGCGTGCCGAGGTCGAACGGGCCGAGGTCGCCCGTCGGACTGACGAGGCGCGCGCGCGTCTGGCCGAGCAGCAGGAGGTGGTCTCGGCCCTGTCGAAAGCGCTCGAAAGCCTTGCTTCGGGCAATCTGCATTGCGTCATCGAAACCCCGCTGCCGGGCGAATACGACCAGCTGCGGGTGCATTTCAACACCGCCATCGGCCAGCTGGGCGACGCGCTTGTGCAGATTGACGAGTCGGCGACGCGGGTCGATGCGGAAGCCGGGCGGCTTTCGCAGGCCAGCACCGAACTTGCGCACAGCACCGAACGCAATGCGGCGGCGCTCGAGGAAACCGCGGCGGCGCTCAACGAGCTGACAAGTTCCGTGTCCTCGGCGGCCGAAGGCGCGGCGCAGGCACGCGAGATCGCGGCCAAGGCGCGCGCGAATGCCGAAACCGGCGCCGGGGTCGTGAGCGAGGCGGTGGCGGCGATGGCCGAGATCGAAAACTCCTCGCAGTCGATTTCGCGCATCACCCATGTGATCGAGGAAATCGCCTTCCAGACCAACCTTCTGGCGCTGAATGCCGGGGTCGAAGCCGCGCGGGCGGGCGAGGCGGGGCGTGGCTTTGCCGTCGTCGCCTCGGAGGTGCGGGCGCTGGCGCAGCGCGCTTCGGAAGCGGCGCGGGAAATTTCGCAACTCATCGATACCTCGACCGCGCAGGTGCAGGGCGGCGTGAAGATGGTCGGCCGCACCGGCGAGGCGCTCGATCAGATCGTCGCCTCGGTGCGCGATATCTTCGACCGGATGGGCGAGATCGCGGCTTCGGCCGAGGAACAGGCCCGCGGCATCGTCGAGATCAACGGCGCGGTAACCCAGCTCGATCAGACGACGCAGCATATCGCCAACATGACCGACATGTCGGCCGCGTCCGGGCGGGCGCTGGCGGTCGAAGGCAGCGAGCTGCGCCAGACCGTCGAGCGCTTCCAGCTGCCCGAGGCGGGGCAGATCCCGCAGCGCTCGGCCGCCTGAAACGACAAACGCCCGCGGCAGCACCGCGGGCGTTCTCTTTTCATCTCGGTCGTGTTTACTTCATCGATTTCTTCAGCACTTTCGCGTGGTTGCCGATCCAGTCCATCAGCGCGAGCAGAACGCCCGAGACGACGAAGACGAGGTGGATCACCACCATCCAGATGATCTTTTCCTGCGGATATTTGTCGAGATCCATGAAGACCTTGAGCAGATGGATCCCGGAGATCGCGACGATCGAGGCCACCAGTTTCAGCTTCAGCGTCGAGAAATCGACCTCACCCTGCCAATCCGGTCGATCCTCGTGCCCCTCGGTCTCCATGCGCGAGACGAAATTCTCGTAGCCCGAGAAGATCACGATCAAGAGCAGGTTCGCGGCAAGGCTCAGGTCGATCAGCGACAGCGCCCCCATCACCGCGGTGTCGACCTCCATGTGCGGAATTTCGAGCGCGAAGTGGTAAAGTTCCAGCACGAAGGCCCAAAGCAGGATGGCGAGCGTGCCAACGAGCCCAAGATACATCGGCGCCATCAGCCAGCGGCTGGCAAAAAGCACCTTTTCGATTGCGCGTTCCATGAAATCCCCCTGCAAATCAGTCCGTTCCTAGATAGGGACTGCGCCGGGAGGCGCAAGGGGGTCAGCCCCCCTTGCGGAAGGCCGACGGCGTCTTGCCGACCTTGGCCTGAAAGGCGCGGGTGAAATAGGCGGGGCTGGTGAAGCCGAGCGCCGAGGCGATTTCCTTTACCGGGGCCTTCGTTTCGCTCAGCAGCCGGCGCGCTTCGTAAAGGCGGCGGTCCTGCAACAGATCCGAGGCCGCGCGGCCACAGCTGATCCGGCACGAACGTGTCAGATGCGTCGCGGTGACGCCAAGCTGCGCGGCATAGTCCGAAACGCCAAGGCCCGACCGGAAATCCCGTTCCAGAACCGCGGCATAGCGGGTGACCAGCTTGCGCGCCGCTTCCGAGGCGCGGGGCTCTGCCGCCTGCGACTGGCTCTGGCGCTCGATGATCACGCCGAGCAGGCCGAGATAATGCACCGCCGCGCGGTCCGATCCCGGCCGGTTGCTTTCCAGCTCGCGGATCACCGACTCGATCAGCCCCGAGATTTCCGCCTGCACCGGGGGTTCGCGCACGCGCAGATATTGCGCCGCATGCGGCAGCGTCAGATCCGAATTCTGCCCGAAGAAGACCGCCATGCCGGTGGTCTGGGTCGAGACCTCGAAGCCGTGCATCACACCTGCTGGCAGGAAGGCGGCCGAATAGGGGCCGTAACCGCGCGTGACGCCGCCCATGGTGATCCGGCCCTGACCGCGGGTGAACCAGAGGAAACAGGGTTCGGACAGCGACCGCATCGCCTCGACCCGCCAGCGGCCACCCTGCGCCAGACGCGCGATCGGCACGATGCGTGGCACCGAGGGCGGCTCGGGCAGAAGCGACTTCGCGCGTTTTGCCTTGGCGGCAAGCGACGAGGCCGAGGCGCCCGGGCGCATGGTCTTTGCGAAGGGCGCAAGCGGAGGTGTTTTGAAGAGGCTCACAGAGGCTTCCCAGGCGGGTGTGGTCGTCGCAAGAATAGGGAAGATGCCCTTGTTAATCCAACGGAAAAAGCGGCTTGGCGAAAAATCGCGCGGCCCGGATTCAGGTCCGCAGGATGTTGTGCCAGCCCCCCATCCGGGCACGAAACCATGTGCGTTGCCGCTTGGCATATTGCCGTGACGCGGCTTGGGCGCGCTCGGTTGCGGTGGGCAGGTCGATCTCGCCGCGCAGATGCGCGACAAGCTCCGGCGCGCCAATCGCCTTGGCCCAAAGCGCCCCCGCGTCCCACTGGGGCAGGATCGCGCGGACCTCGTCGAGCGCGCCCTGATCCAGCATCGCCGCAAAGCGTCGGTCGATCCGCTTGGCAAGCGTGTCGCGGTCGGGCGAAAGCAGAAGCGCCGATGCCTCGGCGAGCGGCAGAAGCGGCGGCGGCGTGTCGTCCTGCCAGTCGGCCAGACCGCGCCCGGTCGCCTGCAGCACCTCCCAGGCCCGTTGCACCCGCATCGGATTGAGCGGATCGACGCGGGCGGCCGTGGCGGGGTCAAGCTCGGCGAACATGCCCAGATGCCCCTCGGCCTGCCGCCGCGCATCGGCCTGCACGCGGATCTCGGCGGGCGTGGCGGGAATCTCGGCCAGGCCCTCGGTCAGCGCGGTCAGATACAGCCCTGTGCCGCCGACGATGATCGGGCGCGGCCCCGCCCCGCGACGAAAGGCAGCAAGGAGCGGGCCAATCTCGCGCAGCCAGGCGCCCACGGAATAGTCTTCGCCCGGTTTCCTGTGCCCATAAAGCAGATGGGCCGCGCGGGTCTCGTCTTCTTGCGTCGGCCGCGCCGAGAGCAGGCGCCAGCACGACCAGACCTGAAGCGCATCGGCATTCACCACAACGCCGCCCGATTTTTCTGCGATTTCAAGCGCAAGCGCCGATTTGCCCGAGGCGGTGGCGCCCGCGATCAGCACCGGGCGATGGGCGGGCAGGGCGTCGATATCGAACACGGCGGTTATCCAGAGGCTGCGGTTGAGGTTGAATCCGGACGCCATTTGCGACATTTTGCGCCTCGATGACAACTGGGGACAGCCGAGGAGCCGCGATGACCGACACAAACGAACCGATCGTGAAATACAAACGCGTGCTTCTGAAGATTTCCGGCGAGGCCCTGATGGGCGATCAGGGCTACGGCCTGCATCCGCCGACCGTCGAGCGCATCGCCCGCGAAGTGAAATCGGTGCGCGATCTGGGCGTCGAGATCTGCATGGTGATCGGCGGCGGCAACATCTTCCGGGGCCTTGCGGGCTCGGCGCAGGGGATGGAGCGCACCACCGCGGATTACATGGGGATGCTGGCGACGGTGATGAACGCGCTGGCCATGCAAGGCGCGCTCGAATCGATGGGGGTCTTTACCCGCGTGATCAGCGCGATCCCGATGGATCAGGTCTGCGAACCCTACATCCGCCGCCGCGCCGTGCGTCACCTTGAAAAGAAGCGCGTCTGCATCTTCGCCGCGGGCACCGGCAACCCCTATTTCACCACCGACACCGCCGCGACGCTGCGCGCCAACGAAATGTCCTGCGAGGCGATCTTCAAGGGCACCAAGGTCGATGGCGTCTATGACATGGACCCGAAGAAACACGCCCATGCGAAGCGCTATGACACGGTGAGCTACGACGAGGTGTTGCAGAAGAACCTTGGCGTCATGGATGCCTCGGCGATTGCGCTCGCACGCGACAACAACCTGCCGATCATCGTCTTTTCGCTCGATGAACCGGGTGGCTTCCGCGGCATCCTTGCGGGGCAGGGCACTTATACCCGCGTGCAGGGCTGATTTCGGCGACAAGTGACGCAACGGCACGGGTGTGCGCGCTTGGCCTCTATCCAAGCGCCGCTTGCGCCGTTATGAAGACCAAAACGGAAAAGAACGGGGGAACCCATGTCCGACGAACTCGAAATCGACACCGACGACCTCGAACGCCGCATGGATGGGGCGATGCATTCGCTGAAGCATGAATTCGGCACGCTGCGCACCGGCCGCGCCTCGGCCTCGATGGTCGAGCCGATCATGGTCGAAAGCTACGGGTCGCTGGTTCCGATCAACCAGGTCGGCACGATCAACGTGCCCGAGCCGCGGATGGTCACCGTGAACGTCTGGGACAAGGCCATGATCAACAAGGTCGAAAAGGCCATTCGCGATTCGGGTCTGGGGATCAACCCGCAGACCAACGGCCCGATCATCATGCTGCCGATCCCCGAGCTGAACGAGGAACGCCGCCGCGAGCTGACCAAGGTCGCCGCGCAATATGCCGAACATGCCCGCGTCGCGATCCGCAACGTGCGTCGCGATGGCATGGACCAGATCAAGAAAGCCAAGGGGAACGGCATGTCGGAAGACGACGTGAAGTTCTGGGAAGGCGAGATCGAAGAGCTGACCAAGAAGCACATCGGACTGGTCGACAAGGCGCTCGAAGCCAAGCAGGCGGAGATCATGCACGTCTGAGACGGGCAGAAAGGCTACAGATGACCGCGACCGAGCCCAGTCCCGCGCCCTCCGGCGGTGGTGGCGTGACCGATTACGGTGTGCCCCATGTCGCGATCATCATGGACGGCAACGGCCGCTGGGCGAAGCAGCGCGGCTGGCCACGGCTGGTCGGTCACCGCAAGGGCGCGGAACGGGTCAAGGAGATCGTCCGCGCCTGCCCCGACATGGGGGTGAAATGGCTGACGGTCTATGCGTTCTCGACCGAGAACTGGAAGCGCTCGACCGAGGAAGTCCTTGGTCTGATGTCGCTTTTCGCCCGCTATATCCAGCGCGAGGCGGATGCGCTCTCGGCCGAGGGGGTGCGGATGCGCTTCATCGGCGATCGCGGTCCGCTTGACGGCAAGCTGCGCGGGCTGATGGACGGGATCGAGGCGCGCACCGCGATGAACACGCGGCTCAACCTGACCGTCGCGATCAACTATGGTGGCCGTGACGAGCTGCGCCGGGCGGCGGTGTCGCTGGCCGCGGAGATTGCGGCCGGGCGGCTCGCCCCCGAGGCGATCACCGATGCCGTCATCGCCAGCCATCTTGATACGGCCGAAGTCCCCGATCCGGATCTGGTGATCCGCACCTCGGGCGAGACGCGGACGTCGAATTTCCTGCTCTGGCAGGCGGCCTATGCGGAATATGAGTTCACGCCGACGCTCTGGCCCGATTTCAATCCGGCGGCGCTGGCGGCGATCCTGGCGCAGTTTGGCGGCCGCGAGCGGCGTTTTGGCGGGGTGAAGGGATGAGCAGCAACTGGTCGGATCTGCGCGCGCGCACCGCCTCGGGAGTGGCGATGGTGGCGGCGGGGGCGCTGGCGATCTGGCTGGGGGGGCTGCCGTTCATCCTGCTTTCGGTGCTGGTCACCGGGTTGATGATCTGGGAACTGGCGGCGATGACGACGCCCGAGGGCGGCGCGCGCTGGCCCGCGATCGGGCTCGGTCTGATCGGGGCGGGCGCGCTTTTTGCGGTCGTCTTCGTGCATCTGTGGTTCCTTATGCCGCTTCTGATCCTGCCCGCCGCGCTTGGCAGCTTTGCCACGCCGCGCCGGGACCGGGCGATCTTTGCGGCCTATGCGATCTTGATCATGCTGGCGGGCTATGCGCTGGTGGCGCTGCGCCTTGGCGTCGGGTCCGAGGTGATCTTGTGGCTCGTCTGCGTCGTCGTCGCCTCTGACGTCGGCGGGTATTTTGCCGGGCGCGCGCTCGGCGGGCCGAAATTCTGGCCCCGTGTCTCGCCCAAGAAGACCTGGTCGGGCACGGTGGCGGGCTGGTTCGGTGCGGCGGCCGTGGGCGGGCTTTTCGCCGCAGCGGGCCCGGGCGGTCTTGCGCTCGTCCTGCTTTCGCCGATTGTGGCGCTTGCCGGGCAGATGGGCGACATCGCGGAAAGCGCGATCAAGCGGCGGATGGGGGTGAAAGATTCCTCGGCCCTGATCCCCGGTCACGGCGGAGTTCTCGACCGGTTCGACGCGCTGATCGGCGCGGTTCTGGTGGTGCTTTTGCTCGTGCCCTTGATGCCGCAAACGCTTTTCGGAGGCTAAGTCATGCGACGCATTACGGTTTTCGGGTCCACCGGCTCGATCGGGGTCAATACGCTTGACCTGATCGCCCGTCGGCCCGAGGCCTTTCAGGTGGTGGCCCTGTCTGGCGGGCGCAACATCAAGCTTTTGGCCGAACAGGCGCGTGCGTTCAACGCCGAGGTCGCGGTCACCGCGCATGAGGAGTGCCTGCCCGCGCTGCGCGACGCTTTGGCAGGGACCGGCATCGAGGCGACGGCGGGGAAAGAGGCGCTGATCGAAGCGGCGCTGCGCCCGTCCGACTGGATCATGTCGGCCATCGTTGGCGCCGCGGGTCTGGCCCCCGGCTTCGCCGCGCTGTCGCAAGGCACGACGCTGGCGCTTGCGAACAAGGAATCGCTTGTCACCGCCGGGCCGCTGCTGCTGGCCGAGGCCGCAAAACACAACGCCCGCCTGCTGCCGGTCGACAGCGAGCATTCGGCGGTCTTTCAGGCGCTTGTCGGCGAAGAGATGGATGCGGTCGAGCGTGTGATCATCACCGCCTCGGGCGGCGCCTTCCGCGACTGGCCGATCGAGAAACTGGCGCATGCGACCGTGGCGCAGGCCTCGACCCATCCGAACTGGGCGATGGGGCAGCGGATCACGATCGACAGCGCCTCGATGTTCAACAAGGCCTTGGAACTGATTGAGACCAAGGAATATTTCGGCGTCCGGCCGGAGCAGATCGAGGTGCTGGTGCACCCGGAATCGCTGGTCCACGCCCTTGTCGGCTTCAAGGACGGGGCGCTGATGGCGCATCTGGGCGCGCCCGACATGCGCCACGCCATCGGCTATGCGCTGAACTGGCCCGACCGGATCGACCTGCCGGTCGCGCGGCTCGATCTGGCGAAGATCGGCGCGCTGACCTTCCGTGCGCCCGATGAGCAACGCTTCCCCGCGCTGCGTCTGGCGCGCGAGGTGATGGCGATGGGCGGCACCGCCGGGGCGGCCTTCAACGCCGCCAAGGAGGCCGCGCTGGATGCCTTCATCGCCGAAGAGATCGGTTTCCTCGACATGGGGCGGCTGGTTGAAGCCGTTTTGACGGAAATGACCGCGCGTCATGGCCTTGGAAAACCGCTTGAGAGCCTCGATATGGTGATGGACACCGATGCCACCGCGCGGGCTCTGGCGCGCAGCCTTGTGCCGACAGTAAGGACCTGACCTTTGGATTTTCTTCCCGACTTCGTTTCGCTGATCCAGACCGCGCTCGCCTTTGTCGTGGCGCTGTCGATCATCGTGACGGTGCATGAATACGGCCATTACATTGTCGGACGGCTCTGCGGCATCAAGGCCGAGGCCTTTTCGATCGGCTTCGGTCCGAAGCTGCTCAGCCGGGTCGACAAGCACGGCACGGTCTGGAAGATTTCCCTGTTCCCGCTAGGGGGTTACGTCAAGTTTCTGGGCGACGCCAATGCCACCTCGGCGGGCGTCGATGAAGAAACCATGGCGCGGCTGAGTGCGGACGAGCGTCGGCATTCGATGCACGGGGCGCCGCTTTGGGCGCGGGCGGCGACCGTTGCCGCCGGCCCGATCTTCAACTTCATCCTGTCGATCCTCGTCTTTGCGCTGGCGATGGCTTGGGAAGGCAAACCCGCCGTGCCGCCGCAGGTGGCCGAACTGATCGTGCTGCCCGAGGGCTCGGGCGATCTGCGCCCGGGCGACCGGATTTTGGCGATCGAGGGGGTGGCGCTTCCCGACTATTCCGAACTGTCGAAGATCACCACGCCCGAGCAGCCGAGCCTGAGCTATCGCGTGCTGCGCGACGGCACCGACATGGTGGTTGACGGGCCGCAGCTTGCCCCGCCGCGCGCTGCGCAGGTGCTGCCGCAATCGGCGGCGGACGAAGCCGGGATCAAGGCGGGCGACGTGATCACCGCGATCGACGGGCAGAAGATCTGGCGCTTTGACGATCTGGTCAATACGGTGACGGCGGGCAAGGGGGCCCCCCTGACGCTTGATCTGTGGCGTCCCTCCGAGGACGGCACGGGCGGCAGCATGCTGAACGTCACGCTGACGCCGAAGATCGTCGACATGCCGCGGCCCGATGGCAGCTTCACCAGCGACTACAAGATCGGCCTGATCGCGGGCGCGGGCTTCACCCCGGTCACCGCGCATATCGGCCCGGTCGAGGCGTTGACGGGCGGGATGAAGCAGACTTGGGGCGCGATCCGGGCCTCGGTCTCGGCGATCGAGCATATCGTTCTGGGCAAGATCTCGAGCTGCAACCTGCGCGGCGCCATCGGCATCGCCGAGGGCTCGGGCGCGGCGGCCAAGGCCGGGGCGGCCGATTTCATCTGGTTCGTCGCGATGCTTTCGACCGCGGTGGGGTTCCTGAACCTCTTCCCGATTCCGGTGCTGGATGGCGGCCATCTGATGTTCCACCTCTGGGAAGGCATTTCGGGCAAGCCGCCGTCAGACCGGGTGATGAACCTGATGGTCTCGGTCGGGCTGGCGCTGGTGCTGTCGCTGATGGCCTTCGGGCTCTGGAACGATCTGGTCTGCTGAAAAAGCAGGCTGGATCGCCGCAAAACGGCCCTAATTCGGCCGCAATGCGCGCGTATATCTCTCACCAATGAGTGTGGAGGCGCGATCTTGCAAGCTGTTCTGACCGAGGGATATCAAAGCTTTTCGCTCGTCTTCGACCTTGCGGCCGACCGGGTTCTGGTGCCCGTGGCGATCTTCGTCGCGCTGGTCGGCGCCGTGGTGATCGGTATCGATGTTTCGGCGATGCTCGCCCCTGTCGATCCGTCGATGTATCAGCTCTGACCAATCTACCATATGTCGCGCTTTCCTTGAGCGGCCACACGCTTAGTCGCTTTGACAAGGACCGTCTTTCTCGCTAGTCACGTCTTTATAGTGCGCAAAGCGACCTGACGGGGAGAGTGCGATGACGATCCGGCTGCAACCTGCCAAGACCACGGCGAAGACCCGTCTGGGCACGCTGGCAACCAGCACATTCCTTGCGCTTGCAGTGCCTTGCGCCTTTGTCGCGACGCCGGTTCTGGCGCAGGACTATGCTTTCCAGAGCGTGAAGATCGAGGGCAACGACCGCGTCGAGGCGGGAACGGTGCTCAGCTACGCCGGAATCGCGAAGGGCGCGAAAGTCAGCGCCGGGGCGCTGAACGATGCATTCCAGCGTCTGCAGAACTCGGGCCTGTTTGAAACGGTCGAGCTGGTGCCGCAGGGCGCCACGCTGGTGATCCGCGTCAAGGAATATCCGACGGTCAACGTCGTCGACTTCGAAGGCAACAAGATCCTGAAGGACGACAAGCTCGCGACCATCGTGAAGACCCAGCCGCGCAAGGTGTTCTCGCCCGCCACGGTCGAGGCCGATGCCGCCGCGCTGGCCGAAGGTTACGCCACCACCGGCCGTCTGGCCGCGCGCGTCGATCCGAAGGTGATCAAGCGCGATGGCAACCGTGTCGACGTCGTCTTCGAGATCAAGGAAGGCGCCGTTTCCGAGGTCAACCGCATCACCTTCACCGGCAACCGCTCGTTCTCGGACCGGCGTCTGCGCGACGTGCTGGGCACGAAACAGGCGGGCATCCTGCACCGTCTGATCCAGCGCGACACCTTCGTGCCCGATCGGGTGCAGCTTGACCGGCAGATGCTTGTCGACTTCTACCATTCGCGCGGCTATCCGGATGTGGAAGTGACCGGCGTCTCCTCGGAGATGACGCGCGACCGCGAAGGCTTCTTCATGACCTTCAACATCCGCGAAGGTCAGCAATACAAGTTCGGTCAGATCACCACTGTTTCCGAAGTTCCCGAGCTCGACGCGAAGGATTTCGAGGGGCTGGCGAAGATCCGGTCGGGCCGGGTCTATTCGCCGACCGATGTCGATTACGCCGTGACCCGGATGGAAGAGGTCGCGCTGCGCAAGGGCGTGAATTTCGTCCGCGTCGATCCGCGCATCACCCGTGATCCGCGCACCCAGACGCTGAACATCGAATTCGCGCTGGTGCGGGGCGAGCGCGTCTTTGTCGAGCGCATCGACATCGAGGGCAACACCACCACGCTCGACAGCGTGATCCGGCGCGAGTTCAGGACGGTCGAAGGCGACCCCTTCAACCCGCGTGAAATCAAGAATGCCGCCGAGCGCATCCGCGCCCTTGGCTTCTTCTCCAAGGCTGATGTCGGCACGAAACAGGGCACCGGCCCCGATCAGGTGATCGTCGGCGTCGATGTCGAGGAACAGCCGACCGGCTCGCTTTCGTTTGGCGCCAGCTACGGAGCCTCGTCGGGCTTCGGGATCAACGCCTCGCTTGAGGAATCGAACTTCCTCGGCCGCGGCCAGTATCTTGGCATCTCGATCGGGACGACCAAGGATAACCAGCAGAACTCGATCGATTTCATCGAGCCGCATATCCTTGGCCGCGATCTGAAGGGGCGGTTCCATCTGTGGTATAACACCTCGGAGAACGACAACTCCGATTACAACACCAAGATGATGGGGCTTTCGCCCTCGCTCGAATTCCCGCTGGCGCGGAACTCGCGGCTCGAACTGCGCTACAGCTTCCTGCGCAACGACCTTTATGGCGTGACGGACTATGATGATGGTGCTGACAATATTGCAGGCACCTCCGACGACGTCGGCTCTTCGCCGATCCTGAGCGCGGAAGCGGGCACCCGCGACAGCATGGGCCCGGGCTATACCTACACCTGGGATACCCGTCGCACCGGCATCGATCCGCGGACGGGGTTCACCTTCCGCTTCGGGCAGGATCTTTACGGCGTCGGTGGCGATGTCGAGGCGCTGAAAACCTCGGCGCTCCTGCGGGCCGAACGCAAGGTCTGGAACGAAGACGTGACGCTGCGGGCCGAACTTGAAGGCGGCGCGATCGCGGCGCGCGGCGACACCAGCTTGTCGATCCTTGATCGCTTCTCGGGCAACAACAAGGTGCGCGGTTTCGAAAGCAACGGCTACGGCCCGCGCGACACCAACGTGCCGAACGAGGACGCGCTTGGCGGCAAGTATTACGCCGCGCTTCGGCTCGAAAGCGAGTTCCCGCTTGGCCTGCCCGAGGAATATGGCGTCCACGGCGGGTTGTTCTGGGATACCGGCTCGGTCTGGGGGCTGGACAACACCGCGGGCGGTCCGACCGGCAGCAATCCGGTCGACGATTCCATGCGCCTGCGCTCTGCCGTCGGCTTCTCGGTGTTCTGGGATTCGGCGCTTGGCCCGCTGCGTCTGAACTTCACCAAGGCGCTGAAGAAGGAAGACTACGACCTCGAGCAGAACTTCGACCTGACCATCGCGACGAAGTTCTGAGCCGATGCTGCGGGGTCTCGCACGCATGACGATACAAGGGCCGGGGATTCTCCCCGGCCTTTTGCGCCTTGGCCTCTGCGCGGGGGTTCTTGCGGTCTGCCTTGCGGGGGCACCTGTTCGGGCCGATCAGCCGGTGGCGCCGACCGCTCCCCCGGTGCCGGTGCTGTCGCTCGATTTCGAACGGCTCTTTGATGATACGCTCTGGGGCAAGCGCATTGCGGCCGACATGGCACGCGACTCGGCCGCGCTGAACGCCGAGAATACGCGCATCGCCGACGATCTGATTGCCGAGGAAAAGTCGCTGACCGATCGCCGCGCCAAGTTGACCCCCGCGGCCTTTCGCACCGAAGCCGATGCCTTTGACGAGCGCGCCACCGGGATCCGGGCGGCGCAAAAGGCCAAGGCGCAGTCGCTGACGCAGACTTACGAAGCGGCGCGGCAGGCGTTTTTCGCGGCAAGCGGCCCGCTGATGGACGAGGTTCTGACGCGGCGGCATGCGGTGATGGTGCTCGACCGGCGCGCGATCATTCGCGGCCTCGAGGCGGCCGACATCACCGAGGAACTGGCCCGGCTGATGGATGCCCGGCTCGGGGCCGGCCCGGCCGAGGCGCAACCGACGCCCGATCCGGCCGGCAACGGCGGCGAATAGCCGCCCAGCCGATCGCGCCCCGTTCTTGCCAAGCGGGCGCGGCAACGATAGCAACGGCCAAAGGCCGCGCGTCAGTTTTGAAGGCCCGTTTTGGAAGGATCGAAGATGACCGAACCCGCCCCCTACACCAGTGCCGATCTGAGCCTGATCAAGCGGATCATTCCGCATCGGTATCCCTTCCTGATGATCGACAAGGTGCGCGACATCGTTCCCTTCGAAAGCGCCACCGGGATCAAATGCGTGACCAACAACGAACCGCAATTCACCGGCCACTTCCCCGAGGAGCCGGTGATGCCGGGCGTGATGATCGTCGAGGCGATGGCGCAGACCGCGGCCGTGGTCGTGGGTATTTCGATGAACGTGATCGACAAGCCGCTTGGCACCTATTTCATGGCGATCGACGCCTGCAAGTTCCGCCGCAAGGTGGTGCCGGGCGACGTTCTTGAAATGAAGGTCACGGTCAAGCGCGGCGGTGGCAAGGTCTGGAAATTCCTTGGCGAATCCTTCGTCGAAGGGCAGCTCGCAGCGACTGCGGAATTCACCGCGATGATGGATTTGAAGGGCTGACCATGGGCGTTGACGCAACGGCCCGCGTGCATCCTTCCTCGGTGATCGAGCCGGGCGCGGTGATCGGGGCGGGCTGCGTGATCGGCCCGTTCTGCCACATCGGCCCCGAGACGATCCTGGCCGAAGGGGTCGAGCTGAAAAGCCATGTGGTGATCGCGGGCGCGACCGAGATCGGCGCGGGCACCGTGGTCTTTCCCTTCGCCTCGCTCGGGCAGATCCCGCAGGATCTGAAATTCAAGGGCGAGAAGACGCGGCTGGTGATCGGCGCGCGCAACCGCATCCGTGAATATGTGACAATGAACTGCGGTACCGAGGGCGGCGGCGGCGTCACCCGCGTCGGTGACGACGGGCTCTTCATGGCGAATGCCCATGTCGCGCATGATGTGCAGATCGGCAACCGGGTCATTCTGGTGAATTCGGTCGCGATCGCGGGTCATTGCGTGATCGAGGATGACGTGATCGTCGGCGGTCTGTCGGGCGTGCATCAATGGGTGCGGATCGGGCATGGGGCGATCATCGGGGCGTTGTCGATGGTGGCCTCCGA
This sequence comes from Rhodobacter viridis, assembly GCF_003217355.1. Taxonomy (GTDB): domain Bacteria; phylum Pseudomonadota; class Alphaproteobacteria; order Rhodobacterales; family Rhodobacteraceae; genus Rhodobacter; species Rhodobacter viridis. Next base: position 297,048 of record NZ_QJTK01000001.1, read on the forward strand.
CGTGATTCCGCATGCGCTGGTCGCAGGCCCGCGCGCGGGGCTCGAGGGGTTGAACCTTGTCGGGCTGAAGCGTCGCGGTGTGGAACGTTCCGAAATTTCTGCACTTCGCGAACTCTACATGGCCTTGGGCGAAGGCAACTTCCGCGAACAGGCCCGCAAGCTCTCGGAAGAGGGCACCGAAAGCCGCCATGTCCGCGAAGTGCTTGATTTCATCCTTGGTCCCTCGGACCGCAGCTTCCTGACGCCGCGATGAGCATCGGGGCGGAAACGGCGCTGATCGCCGGAGGAGGGGCGCTGCCGGGGCTGCTTTTGCAGGCCGCGCCCGAGATGCTGGTTTGTGCGCTCGATGGCCAACCCGCGCCGGGGGGCTCGGTGCTGCCTTTCCGCATCGAGCGGCTGGTGCCCTTCCTTGACACGCTGGTCGATCGCGGCATTCGTCGCGTCTGTTTTGCGGGGGCGATGCAGCGGCCGAAGCTTGAACCCGAACTCTTCGATGCCCGCACTGCGTCTCTGGTGCCGCGTCTTGTCGGCGCGATGCAGGCGGGCGATGACGCGACTCTGCGGGCGGTGATCGCGCTGTTCGAGGAGTGGGAGTTCGAGGTGATCGGTGCCGATACGATCGCCCCGGATCTGGTCCCGGGCGACGGGCTTTTGTGCGGCGCGGTCAGCGATCAGGATCAGCTTGATGCTGCACGCGCAGCGGAGATTGTCGCCGCCTTGGGCGCCGTCGATGTCGGGCAGGGCGCGGTCGTCGCGCGCGGTCTTTGCCTTGGCGTCGAGGCCTTGCCGGGCACCGATGCGCTGCTCGACTTCGTCGCCGCGCATCGCGCGCTGGTGCCGATGCCGAAGGCGGGTGTCTTTTTCAAGGCGCCGAAACCGGGGCAGGATCGCCGCATCGACCTGCCCGCTTTGGGGCTGCAGACGGTCGCCAAAGCTGCCGCCGCGGGGCTGAGCGGCATCGTGTTCGAGGCGGGTGGCGTGCTGCTTCTGGACCGCACGGCGACGATCGCAGCGGCCGAGGCGGCGGGAATTTTCCTGTGGGGGCGCAGTCCGTGAAGCTGTTCCTCGTCGCCGGTGAAGCCTCTGGCGACAAGCTCGGGGCGGCGCTGATGGCGGCGCTGAGCGATCTGGTTCCCGGTGTCGAATTTGTCGGCATCGGCGGACCGCAGATGGAAGCCCTTGGCCTCAAAAGCCTTTTCCCGATGGAAGAGCTGTCGGTCATGGGGCTTCTCGAGGTGCTGCCGAAGTATCGCCATCTCAAGCGCCGCATCGCCGAGACCGCGCAGGCGGTGCTCGACGCCGCGCCCGTGGCGCTGATCACCATCGACAGCCCGGATTTCTGCCTGCGCGTGGCGCGGATCGTCAAGACCGCGCGGCCCGCGCAAAAGACCGTGCATTACGTCGCGCCCTCGGTCTGGGCCTGGCGGCCTGGCCGCGCGGCGAAGATGGCCGAGGTCATCGACCATGTTCTGGCGCTTCTGCCCTTCGAGCCGCCCTATATGACCGCCGCGGGGATGAGTTGTGATTTCGTCGGCCATCCGGTCGTGGCCGAGCCGCGCGCGACGCAAACCGAGGCCGAGGCGCTGCGCGAGACGCTGATGATCGGGGAGGATCAGCCGCTGCTGCTGTGTCTGCCCGGTTCGCGGCGCGGCGAGGTGAAGCGTCTGATGCCGCGTTTCGCGGCAACCGTTGCCGCACTGCGGCAAGGCGTGCCCGGCCTTCGCGTGGTCATTCCGACGGTGCGCGGCGTCGCGGCTCTGGTGCGCGAGATGGCCTGCACATGGGACGAGGTTCCGAATGTGCTTGAGGCCGGGGCGGACAAGCGCGCGGCCTTTGCCGCCGCCGATCTGGCGCTTGCGGCCTCGGGCACGGTCAGTCTGGAGTTGGCCGCGCACCGCGTGCCAATGGTGATCGGCTACCGGATGAACTGGCTCACCTGGCACATCACCAAGCGCGCGATGCTGATCGACACGGTGACGCTGGTGAACCTTGTCTCGGACACCCGCGCGGTGCCGGAATTCCTTGGCCCGGCCTGTCAGCCCAAGCCCATGGCGCGGGCGTTGCATGACCTTTGGCACGATCCCGCACGCCGCGCGACGCAGATTGCGGCGATGGAGGTGACGATGCAGCGTCTGGGCGAGGGCGGCGAATCCCCCGGTCTGCGCGCCGCGCGTTCGGTTCTGACATTCCTTCAAAGGGGCTGAAGCACGACCCCTTCGGCCTGCAATTTGCTGCGCAGCAATCGTGCCATTTCAAGGGCTTCCGGTGTGTCGCCATGCAGGCAAACGGTGTCGATCCGCGCCGGGATGCGATGCCCGCTGGCCGCAATGATCGCGCCCGCGCGCAGCATGTTCAAAATCCGCGCGGCGGCGTCCTCTGCATCATGCAGAACCGCGCCGGGAAGCGAGCGATCAACCAGCGTCGCATCGTCGTTATAGGCGCGGTCGGCGAAAATCTCGCCCGCCCAATCGACGTTCAGGTCGCGCGCGGCGGCTTCCTGCGCCGTTTCAGAAAGCACCATCAGCTTCAGATCCGGCACGACCGAAAGCGCCGCCGCATAGCAGGTGCGGGCAAGATCCGCGTCCTCGGAAGTGATGTTCGAGAGCGCCCCATGCAGCTTGAAATGACGCAGTTTCAATCCTTTGGCCTGCGCGACTGCGGCCATCGCCCCGGTCTGCCAGGTGATCAGATCGACCAGCTCCGGTTTCGAAAGCCGCATCCGCGTGCGGCCAAAATTCGCGCGGTCGTCAAAGCCCGGATGCACGCCGATGCCGACGCCCTTCGCCGCCGCCAGCGCCATCACGCGCGCCATTTCCAGCGGCCCGCCCGCATGGAGCCCGCAGCAGATATTGGCCGAGGTGACGACATCGAGCAGCGCCTCGTCGGCGCCCGCGCCTTCGCCCATGTCGGAGTTGAGATCGAGTTTCATGCATCCTCCTCGTCGCCGCGCACCGCGCCCGAGATCAGTTGGTAGGACAAAAGGTCGGGAATGTCGCGCGGATCGCGGGTCAGCGGTGCCACCCGCGCGCGCAGGGGGGCGAGCCAGAGCGCTTCGGGCGGCGAGGCGATCTCGGCGGCGTCCATGGTGATGTCCACCAGCCGCAGGGCCGTGCCGGGGCGGGCCTGCGCCGCGCGCGGCAGGTCGGCAGGGATCACCGTGCCAAGGCGCGGATAACCACCGATGGTCTGGCAATCGGCCAGCAGCACAACTGCTTGCCCCGTTCCGGTCATCTGAACGTCGCCGGGACCGATGAAATCCGAAAGCAGCCCCGCCGTGGCAGTGGCGAACGGAGCGCCGTCTTGCAAGAGCGCAAGGCCTTGACGGCTGGCCGGACCGGCCTTGAAGGGCGTCGCGAAGGCGCGGGTCCGGGTGTCGGGGGCGAATAGCGCGGTTTGCGGCCCGTCGATCACCCGCAGCACGCCGCCCGTGAAACGATCATCAAGCGGCAGGCGCTGTGCGGGGGTGTCGGGCGCGGGATCCGCGCCGAAAGGCAGGCGCATCCCGGCCTGAACCGGCGTGCCAAGCCCGGCGGCGGCCAGGGTCGCGCGAGCGCCGAGGGTTTCCCTCGTCAAAAGCCCGCCCGCGAGGGAGAGATAGCCGTAAACGCCGCTCTCGCCGGGGCGCAGGTCGAGGATCTCGCCCGGTTCCAGCTGGTGGGAGGCGTTCCAGATCAAGGTCTTGCCATCACGGCTCGCCTGCATCGGCGCCCCGGTGAGCGCGATCCGCGTGGGCACGGTGACACGACACCGCGCGCCGGTCAGCGGCAGTTCCAAGGCAGCGAACGGGCGGGATTGGCCCAGAAGCGCGGCGGCCTCCCAAAGCGCGCGGCGGTCGGCGGCCCCCCCGGTCGAAAGTCCAAGCGCAGTATGGCCGGGGCGGCCCAGATCCTGAACCGAAATTCCGGGACCGGCGGAAATGACTTCGAGATTGCCAGTCATTTCGGAATACTCCGAAGTGCACCCCCCAGAGGATCGCCTTTTTCGATCAGACTTGCGATGTTTTCGGCACTTTCGGGGGTGAAACGCAGGGAATCGCCCGGGCGCAGCAGGAAGGGCTCGGCGGCAGCGGCGGTGAAGGGGCGGAAAGCCGTGCGGCCCAGTGCGCGCCAGCCGGTGGGCGAGGGCGCGGCGAAGAGCACGATCTGGCGCAGCGCGGTGGTGATCGTGCCCGCCTCGACCCGGGGCGTCAGGGCGGGCAGGCGCGGCATCTGCCAATGCTCGGGCAAGGTGCCGAGGTAAGGCTGGCCGGGCGCGAAGCCGAGCGCCAGAACCCGCAGATCGGTCGCGCAAAGCTCTGAAATCAGGGCTTCTTCCGTGCGCCCGGCCAAAGCTGCCGCCGCGGCCAGATCGGCGCCCCACGCGCCGCCGAAGCAAGCGGGCACGGTCCAATGCTGCGCAGCGAAAGGCGCGCTTTGCGGCGCTTCAAGCCGAGGCTTCAAGGCGGCCAGAACATCGGCGCGATGGGTCGTCAGCCGGTCGAAACGCAGCAGAACCGAGCCAAGGCCGGGGGCAACCTCGGTCTGGCCCGGGATCGGATCACCCGTAAGTGCGGCTGCCAGATGCTGCGCGGCGCTGTTCGCCGCGTCTGAATAGGTGGTGGCAAAGCGGATCAGCACGCCATCAAGGCCAAGGGGCAAAAGCTCGGGCAGGGTCATTCCGTATCCAGTGGCAGTACGTCGACCGCCTGCCGTGTTTCCGCGCCCCCGGCCGAGCGCAGGGCGCCGCGGATCGGGGCCACGTCGTCGTAATCGCGACCGACGGCGACGGTGACGAAATCCACCCCCGCGGCCTGAGCGTTGGTCGGATCGAACTCGATCCAGCCCATTTCGCGCCCGACCCAGGCGCGGACCCAGGCGTGCATCGCATCGGCGCCTTCCAGCCGCGGCTGCCCGGGCGGCGGAAAAGTGCGCAGAAAACCAGAAACATAGCCCGCCGGAATGCCGATCCCGCGCAGGCCTGCGATCATCACATGGGTGAAATCCTGGCATACACCGCGGGCGCGGGCAAAGGCCTCGCGCGGGGGGGTGTCGACGGTCGTCGCCTCGGCGTCGAAGGTCATGTGCCTGTGCAGCGCATGGCCGACGGCGGTGACGGCGGCGGCGGCGGTCATCGCGCGGTTGGTCGCGGCGCGGGCAAAGGCGGTGATCTCGGGGCAGGGCACGACGCGCGGCGAGGCGCCGAGAAAGTGATGCGGGGCGCGCGGATCGAGGGTCATTTCCGCCGCGACCTCGGCGCCGAGCGTGGCAAGCGGCGGTGACAGGTCGAGCGGTTCGGGGCGCGCGAAGCGCTCGATTCGGGCGACGAGTTCGAACCGCACATCGGCTACCGGGCGGTGCCAGACGACCGAGGTCACCGCATTGCCGAAGAAATCGAGCCCGTCGCGGCGCTCGTCCGGCGCGGGATCAAGCGTCAGCCTGCGCGAGACCACGCGCTGCGCGCCCGGAATGTCGGGGGGCAGCAACCGCGCCAGATTGCGCAGATGGTCCGAGGGCGCGGCATAGTCGTAATCGATGGCCAGTTTGATGTCGTAACGCATGACCTACCCCAGATAGCTTTGCGTCACGAGGTTCGAAATCTCGCCAACCTCCGAGCGCAGGGTGATCAGCCGATGCGTGGTGATCTCGTCGGGGGCGGCGACCGAGAGCAGGCTTTCGATCGGCACGATGGCGCGGGAGAGCGCCGCCAGACGGCCATTGTCGCGCGCATGCGGCAGATCGGCGGCGAGCGCCCGCATCCGCGCGATCTGGAACAGGATCGAGCGCGGGTTGTCGCCGTCCAGCGCCAGAAGGTCCACAACCGTCTCGCGCGAGCGCTCCATGCGGTAGCGGCGCTGATGGGTGATCACGCTGTCTGCCACCTCGATCGCGATATCCAGACAGCCCGAGGGCGCCTTGGCATCGGTGAAGGTGGCCAGCAGGGCGGCGAGCGCGTCGGTGCGTTCCAAGGCGCGGCCGAAACTGAGGAAGGTCCAGCCGGAAAACCGATACATGTTTTCATGCACGAGACCGGAAAACCCGGTGATCTTGCGCAGCAGCACCGACATCGCGCGGGCGGCGTCGTCGCCCGGTTTCGCGGTCTGGCTCATCGAGCGCGCGGTGCGGGCGAGATCGGCGAGCGCGGTCCAGCCATCCGTGGAAAACCGGTCGCGGACCTTGGCGGCGCAGCCGCGGGCGGCCTCGATCCGGTCGATCAGCGCGCCCGGCACGGGTTGGGTCAGCGTGATGCCATAGCCCGCAAGGAAGCTGCGCAACAGCCGCAGCCGGGCGTCATCGGCATTGTCGGTGGCGGCCAGACGCAGGTGATAGGCGCGAATGAGCCGGATCGCATCCTCGGTCCGCTCGACATAGCGGCCGAGCCAGTAAAGGTTGTCGGCCGAGCGCGCGGGCAGGATGCCGTGGCTGGCCCGGCGCACGCCCTTTTCGGGGCGGGGAAGCAGGCTCTCCTGCCGCACCGGGCGGTCGGCGACGACCCAGACATCGGCCACGGCGCCGCCGCGCTGCATCGCCAGCGCCGTGGTGTCGCCCGAACGGCCGATGCGGGCGTAGCCGCCCTTCATGAAGGTCCAGTTGCCGCTTGCGTCGCGCGCCGCAAAGACCCGCACCGTCATCGGCCGCGGCTCGATCCGGTTCGCGCCGGTGCCGCTTTCGACCCAGGCGGGGGTGGTCGAGAGCGTCACCGCCTCCTGTCCGACGAGCATCTGCCCCTCGGCTTCGAGCCAATCCGAGATCGACGACCGGGCCGAACCGCGCAGCGTGCCGCCCAAGGCCGTGGCGGCGCCCAGATCGAAGGGCAGATCGCAGGCATAGGCCGAGCCGATCATCATGCGCTCGGAATGATCGCGCACATGGGCGCGCTCGGGGGCGCCGCCGCACCACCAGGTGGCGATATTGGGGATCTTCAGCGGTTGGCCACGCAGCACCTCGCAGATGCTCGGCAGGAAGGCCATCATCGCGCGCATCTCCATCACGCCCGAGCCGAGCGCATTGACCATCGCCAGATTGCCCGCGCGGATCGCCTCGACCAGACCCGGGGTGCCGATCTGGCTGGTGGCATCCAGTTCGACCGGATCGGCAAAGGCCGCATCGATGCGCCGCCAAAGCACGCCCAAGGGCTGCGGCCCCTCGATCGTGCGGACCATCGCCTGCGCGTCCTGCACCAGCAGATCCTCGCCTTCGAGCAGCATCAGGCCCAGATAGCGGGCGATATAGGTGTGTTCGTAATAGGTGTCGTTTTGCGGCCCCGGCGTCAGGATCGCCGCGGCGCGTTCGCGTCCGCCCGGCGCTTGGGCGAGCCGCTCCATCGCGGCGCGGAAGGTGGCAAAGAACCCGGCCAGCCGGTGGATATGGGCGCGCGGGAAGCGCTCGGGGAAGATGCGCCCGGTCGCCATGCGGTTTTCGAGTGCAAAGCCCGCCCCCGAGGGCGCCTGCGTGCGGTCGCCCAGCACGAACCAGCGCCCATCCGGGGCACGGCCGATCTCGAAGGCCAGCACATGCAGGAAATGACCGCCGCGCGGGGTGACGCCGACCATCGGGCGCAGCCATTGCCGCGAGCCCGCGATCAGTTCCGCGGGCAGATGGCCCTCGGCGACCAGACGCCCGGGGCCGTAAAGATCGGCCATGACCGCTTCGAGCAGATCGGCGCGTTGGGTGAGCCCGGCGCAGATCGTTTCCCATTCGCTTTCATGCAGGATGACCGGAATATGCGACAGCGGCCATTCCCGTTCCGCCAAGGGGTCGTTCGAATATTGCCGGAAGAACACCCCGGCATCGCGCAGATATTGGTCGGCGCGTTCGAACCGCGCCGTCACCTCGGCGGGGGAAAGCCGCGCGAAGCGTTCGACAAAGCGCTTCCAGACCGGGCGCATCTGGCCGCCCGCATCGAAAAGCTCGTCCGCCACCCCGGGCGACAGCCGGTAATTGGCGAAAAGGTCATTCGCGGGGTGGGCTTGGGGCGGGGGCGTCTGGGTCATGTCTCACCGGATCGTGAGCCTCACTCAAGCCCGATGGGACGGCGCAGGTCAAGGGTTAGCGGAAACTCCGGGTGTGGAACCTCTGGGGCGGGGGTGTAGGGGGCGGGGCTGTGGCCCATCGGCTCGAACCGGGCAAGGCGCCGGGCCTCGGCTTCGTTGGCGTTGACCGGGAAGGTGTCGTAGTTGCGCCCGCCCGGATGAGCGACGTGATAGGTGCAGCCCGCCAGCGCCCGGCCAGACCAGCGGTCATAGATGTCGAAAACCAAGGGCGTGTTCACCGGCAGCGTCGGGTGCAGCGCGGCAGGCGGCTGCCAGGCCTTGAAGCGCACCCCCGCGACCGAGGTCCCCGCGGTGCTGGTGCGCGTCATCGGCACCGGGCGGCGGTTGCACATCACGGTGTAGCGGTCCTGATGCAGGCTCGTCAGTTTCACCTGCAGCCGTTCGACCGAGCTGTCGGTATAGCGCACGGTGCCGCCGATCGCCCCGGTTTCGCCGAGCACATGCCAGGGCTCGAGCGCCTGACGCAGTTCCAGATGCACCCCCTCGGCCTCGATCTGGCCGCAGAAGGGGAAGCGGAACTCGGATTGCGCCTCGAACCAGACCGGATCGAAGTCGAACCCATGCGCGCGCAGGTCGGCGAGCAGGGACAGCAGATCCTCCCACAGGTAATGCGGCAGCATGAAACGGTCATGCAGCACCGTGCCCCAGCGGACCGGCCGCCCGGTGACGGGGGCGTTCCAGAGCCGCGCGATCAGCGCCCGGATCAGCAGTTGCTGCGCCAAGGACATGCGCGGATGTGGCGGCATCTCGAAGCCGCGGAACTCGACCAGACCCAGACGGCCGGTGGGGCCATCGGGCGAGAAAAGCTTGTCGATGCAGATCTCGGCGCGATGGGTGTTGCCGGTGACATCGATCAGCATGTTCCGAAGCAGCCGGTCGATCAGCCACGGCGGCGGCAGGTTCCCCCCGTTCACCGGATCGCCGATCTGGGCCAGAGCGATTTCAAGTTCATAGAGCGTGTCATGTCGCGCCTCGTCGATCCGCGGCGCTTGGCTTGTCGGCCCGATGAAAAGACCCGAGAACAGATAGGACAGGCAGGGATGGCGCTGCCAGATCAGGATCAGCGATTTCAGAAGGTCCGGGCGGCGCAGGAACGGGCTGTCGTTCGGGGTCTCGCCGCCCACGACGACATGGTTGCCACCGCCCGTCCCGGTGTGGCGCCCGTCGATCATGAACTTGTCGGCGCCAAGGCGCGACAGGCGGGCCTCGGCATAGATCGCCTCGGTCGTGGCGACGCAATCCTCCCAGCTGTGCGCGGGGTGGATGTTCACCTCGATCACGCCCGGATCGGGGGCGACGCGGATCACATTGAGCCGCGGGTCCTGCGGCGGCGCATAGCCCTCGATATGGATCGGCAGGTTCAGCTCGGCCGCTGTCGCCTCGGCGCTGGCGATCAGATCAAGATAGTCTTCGAGCGTGTCGCAGGGCGGCATGAAGAGGCACAGCCGCCCGTCGCGCGGTTCGATCGCAATCGCCGTGCGCACCGCGCCGGTCGCCGGATCGGTGCCCTGCGCCAAAAGCGCCCCCCGCTCGGTCGGGTCACGCTCGCTGCGGGTCGATTTCTGCTGATGCTCGGGGCTGACCGCAGGCAGGAAGGCCGCCTGTTCCCGGGCTTCCTCGGCGGCCAGCCGGTCGATCTCGGCCTGAATCTTCGCGCGGCGCTCGGCAATGGCCGCGCCGAAATCCGGCAGCGGCCCGACCTCGACCGTGGGATCGGCGGGATAGGAATAGGGATAGGCCGCGGGCGGCACATAGGGCAGCGCGCCCAAGGGCAGGCGGAAGCCCACCGGGCTGTCCCCCGGCACCAGGAACAGATGCCCGCGCCGCGGCGTCCACAGTTCCGAGCGCCAACGCCGCCCCTCCGCCCGGCCTTGCCAGGGCTGGATCGGCAAGACGCATCCCGAGGGCTCGGTCAGGCCGCGACTGAAGACCCGGGCGTAACGGGCGCGGTCCTCGGGGTTCTTCAGCTTCGGGTTTTCCGGGCTGACATTCGGCGGCAGGTTCGCCTCTTTCAGGATCCATTCGCCGGGGTCTTCATAGGCAGGCTGGGCAAAGACCGGATCAAGCCCCAGATGCGTGGCGAAACTCTCCATGAAGCGCCCGGCCTCGGCGGGGCCGACCGGAGCGGCAGCGTTTTCGCGCGCGACCAGATCGGGGTTTTGCCAGACCGGCACGCCATCGCGGCGCCAGTACAGCGAAAAGGTCCAGCGCGGCAGGCTTTCGCCCGGATACCACTTGCCCTGCCCGTAATGCAGAAAGCCGCCCGGCGCGAAGCGCGCGCGCAACCGCCGGATCAGATCATCGGCCAAGGCGCGCTTTTGCGGCCCGACGGCTTCGGTGTTCCATTCGGCGGACTGGAAATCATCGACCGAGACGAAGGTCGGCTCGCCCCCCATCGTCAGACGCACATCGCCCGCGCTCAGGCTTTCATCGACCTTGCGGCCAAGCGCATTCAGCCGATCCCAGGCCTCTTCGGAAAAGGGCTTGGTGATGCGCGGATGCTCGGCCACGCGCCGCACCGTCATGTCGAAATCGAACCGCGTCTCGGGCGTGCCCACCGCGGTAAATCCCCCCGCGATCGGCGCGGCATTGCGGTAATGCGGGGTGGCTGCCAAGGGAATATGGCTTTCCCCCGCCAAAAGCCCCGAGGTCGGATCAAGCCCCACCCAGCCCGCGCCGGGCAGGAAGACCTCGACCCAGGCGTGCAGATCGGTGAAATCGACCTCGGTCCCCGAGGGGCCATCCAGCGCCTTCACATCGGGGGCGAGCTGGATCAGATAGCCCGAGACGAAGCGGGCGGCGAAACCGAGATGGCGAAGCACCTGCACCAGCAGCCACGAGCTGTCGCGGCACGAGCCCGACGCCAGCCCAAGCGTCTCGTCGGGCGTCTGCACGCCGGGCTCGAGCCGGATCGTATAGCGCACCTCGCGCGAGATGCGCGCGTTCAGATCGACCAGAAAATCCACCGTCCGGGTCTTGGTGAAATCGATGGTGCCGATGAACTGCGCCAGCCGCGGCCCCTCGGGTTCGGGGGTGCGGTAGATCGACAGATCGTCGCGCAGCTCCTCGGGATAGGCAAAGGGCCAGGTCTCGGCCGTCTCCTCAAGGAAGAAATCGAACGGGTTGTAAACGGTCATGTCGGCGACCAGATCGACCTCGATCTTCAGCTCGGTCACCGGCTCGGGAAAGACGAAGCGGGCCAGCCAGTTGCCATAGGGGTCCTGCTGGTGGTTCACGAAATGCCCGCCGGGGCTGACCTTGAGGCTGTGCGAAATCACCCGCGTGCGCGAATGCGGCGCAGGGCGCAGGCGGATGATCTGCGGACCCAAGCTCACCGGGCGGTCATAGATGTAATGCGTCAGGTGATGGATCGATGCGTGAATGGCCATGTCTTCCCCCGTTCGGTGCGCCGAGTTTAGGAAGGCCCGCGGCGGATGCCACGGCAAAGCGGCGCCGGGCGAAAAGGTCGCGCGGATTTTCGGGCATCTGCCTGAAATTTGGGCGATGCCGATCTTGCACCAAGGTCGAATAGGCAGCCTGTCCCGGCTCAAGCACAGTTGCGACATGATCCGGTTTTTGCTCATCTGGCTGGCCTTTGCGACCCCGCTTTGCGCGGAGGTGCTGACGCGCGATCAGCTTTCGGCGATGATCCTTGCGCCCTACGAGCTTGGGCAGCCGGTGAACGACAAGGGCGTGTGGACACTGCTCAATTCCGGCGGCGGCGAAGCCGGTTTCGTCTTTGAAACCGCCCCCTTGGCGCCCTTGCCCGGGTTTTCCGGCGCGCCGATCGACCTGCTGGTGCTGCTCGACCGCGAGGGGCGGTTCATCGACGTGCGGCTTTTGCACCAGAACGAGCCGATCTTCGTCTCGGGTCTGGGCGAGGCGCCGTTCCGGGCATTTTTGGAACAATATCGCGGCCATTCGATCAACGAACCGCTGGTCGTCGGCACGCCTTACGGCTCGGGCGGGACGGCCTCGGACAATGTCTATCTGGACGGGGTGACGAAGGCGACAGCCTCGGTCCGCATCGCGCATGACTCGATCCTTGCGGCGACGCTGGCGGTGGCGCGCGAAAAGATGCAGGGCGTGGGGGCGGGGCCGGCGCCAAAGCCCGATCCCGCGCATGACGAGGCGCTGGATTGGAAAGCGCTTCTGGATCAGGGGCTTGTTGGCCGCTTGCAGGTGAGCGAAGCGCAGCTTGATGCGGCCTTCAAAGGCACGACATGGGCGCATGATGGCGCGGGGGCCGACCCGGAGGCGCCCTTCATCGATCTTTACGCGATCGATCTTGGGCCGCCGTCGCTCGCCCGGGCGGTGCTCGCGCCCGAGACGCTGGCCGAGATCGCCCGCTTCACCGCCCGCGCCCCGGATGACGAGTTGTTCCTGCTGATCGAGGCGGGGCAGCATGGTCTGGTGTCCGAGGATTTCGTGCGCAACACCGCGCCTGACCGGCTGACGGCGGTGCAGGACGGGCTGCCCTTGGTGCTGCGCGATGCCGATATCCTGCCGGAACTGGCCGCGGATCTGCCGCCCGAGTTGAGCGATGCGACGAAGATGGTGGTGCGCCTCGATCGCCGTCTGGGCTTCGATCCGACCCGACCCTGGGAGTTGCGGTTGCAAGCCGTGCGCCAACACGGGATGTTTCAGGCCGAGGTCGGCTCGGCGCATTTCCCGGTGGCTTTGCAGACACCGGAGCGGTTCTTCCTGCGCCCCGCCGCGCCCGAACGGCTGAGCCCTTTTGCCGAGGCGCTGCGCAACCGCGCGACCGACCTATGGGCTTTGGCCGGGTTTCTTGCCCTCTTGATCGCGGCGCTTCTGACGCAATCGCGGCTCGCGGGGCTGCGTGCCTTCACCCCGGTGCGGCTGACGATCCTTGCGCTGGTGATCGGCTTCGTCGGCTTCTGGGGGCAGGGGCAGCTGTCCATCGTCACGGTGATGGCGGTGGCGCGCGGGCTCGTCGCGGGCGGGCTCGAGGTGCTGCTTTACGACCCGTTCGGTCTGGCCGTCTGGGCGGCGGCGGGGCTCGGCTTTCTGCTTTGGGGGCGGGGGTTCTTTTGCGGCTGGCTCTGTCCCTTTGGCGCGATGCAGGAATTCGCCCATCACGCCGGGCGGCTGTTGCGCCTGCCGCGGATCGAGCCGCCGCGCAGTTTGGCCCGGGCGCTGCTCTGGACCGGTCCGATTGCGGCAACTGGACTCATCGCCGTGGCCTTCCTTGCGCCCGAACATGCCGAGGCGGCGGCGGAGCTCGAGCCCTTCAAGACCGCGATCACGATGCATTTCGACCGGCCCTGGCCCTATCTGATCTGGGCAATCGGCTGGCTTGCGGTCTCGACCGTCTGGTTCAAGGGCTTTTGCCGCTCGGTCTGCCCCTTGGGCGCGGTGATGCGGCTCGGCGGGCTTTTGCGGCTGCGCGCCTTCATCCCGCGGCGGGTGGAGTGCGGCAAGCCCTGCCAGCTGTGCAAGGTGCGCTGTGCCTATGGTGCGATCAAACCCACGGGCGAGATCCGCTATTCCGAGTGTTTCCAGTGCCTTGACTGCGTGGCGATCCATGATGACAAAAGCCGCTGCGTGCCCTTGGTGCTCGCGGCGAAACGGGCGCGGAGGGTGGCATGAAGCGGCGGCGGTTTCTGCAGATCGTGGCGGGGGCGGCGCTGATCGCCCAAGGCGCGCGGGCCGAGACCTGGTCCGGTCAGGCCTTTGGCGCCGATGTGCGGATCACCGCGCCGGGGGCGTTGCCGCTTGCCGACATCCGCGCCGAGATCGCGGCGATCGAAGCGACCTTTTCGCTTTACGCCGAGAGCGAGCTGACCCGGCTGAATGCGGCCGGGCGCGGGGCGGGATCTGACCGGTTGCGCGCGGTTCTGGCAGTGGCTAAGCGCGTGCATGACCTGACGCGCGGCGCCTTTGACCCGACGGTGCAGCCGCTCTGGCGGGCCTTGGCAGAGGGGCGCGATCCGGTGCAGCCGCGCGCGGCGATCGGGCTGCATCGGGTGCAGATCGGGCGCGAGATCGTGCTCGCGCGCGGGCAGGCGCTGACGCTGAACGGCATCGCGCAGGGCCATGCCGCCGACCGGGTGGCCGAGATCTGTGCGCGCGCGGGCCTTGGCGCGTGTCTGATCGACATGGGCGAGTTTCGTGCCTTGGGCGGGCCGTTCCGGCTGGGCATCGAAGACCCCGCGGCGGGGATGGTGGCGGCGCGGATGCTGACGGGCGGGGCGATGGCGACCTCGTCCCCCGCGGCGATGGCCTTTCCGGGCGGCTCGCATATCCTTGGCCCGCATGGACAAATTCCGCGCTTCTCGACGGTGACGGTGGAGGGCGCGAGTGCCACGCTCTGCGATGCGGCCTCGACCGCCTTCGTGCTGATGGAGCGCGAAGACATCGTCACCGCGGCGCAGCGGATGCGGCTGCGCGCGGTGACGGTGGTGGATTTCGAGGGGAATTTCGAGACGCTGGTCTAGCGCAGCGGCGGTTTGAAATCGACGCCATAGGCGGCAAAGATCGTCGCGATCCGGCCATCGGCGAGCGCCGCGGCAATCGCGTCATCGACCGCATAGCCAAGGTCGTGATGCTGCAGCGACACACCCACGCCGAGCGTCCAGCTTTGCTTCGCCAGACCGAGGAACGGCGGCTCGTGCACGCCGATCCCGGGGGCAAGATTGGCGTCGATCTCGGCGCGCGGACCCATCGCCGCCATCACCTCATGCGCCGCAAGCCCGGCCATCGCCGCGCCGGTCGACTTGTAGCGATGCACCTTGTCTGCCGTCGCCCCGTGCGCGACCGAGGTCAGGAAGAAATCGGAAATCGAGTCATTCTCGACCCCCACCGGATCGTAGCGAAAGACCGGCGGCGTCGGCGGTTTCTCGGGGTAGCTCGCTTGGTCATAGGCAATCGCCAGCCGCTCGGTCGCATATTGGCCGGTGAAGACCACCTGATCGAAGCGGCAGGCATAATCCACATCATAGGGCACATGCAGCATCAGGTCGGAGACGTGCCCGCCCACCACCGCGCCGCGATAGACGTAGTTGAGCAGATCGGCATCCAGCGTCTCGCCCGCCTGCACCAGACGGATGCGCGGCTCGACGCCCAGATCGGCGGCAATGAGCTTGGCGATCTCGACATCGATGCCCTTCGGCGTGCCGTTCTCCTCCCAGGACCAGGGCTTGTAATCCTCGTAAAGCGCAACCTCGATCCAGCCTTCCGCGCGGATGCGGTCAAAGCTGCGCCCGATGTCCTGCACGGAGGTGTTTTGCGGCTTCTGGCCGGGCGCGACGCCTTCGCAGGCGGCCTGAACGGACAGGGGGGCAAGGCCGACGAGCGCCAGCGTCAGAGCAAGGTTCCGCATCCGCCCAGCCCCCGCGCTCATTTCGCTGCCGACAGGCCAAGCTCGAGCAGCTCGGCCGCGTGCTTGAAACTCGCCTTGTCCTCGGTCAGCACCTCGGCAGCACGGCTCACGGTGCTGTCGGCCACCGGCGCACCGGAGAAGGTCTTGACCTCGGAGTTGATCTGTTCAAGTTCGACCTTGATCGCCTTGCCATCCGCCGTGCCCGCGATCAGATCGGCCACGATCGCTTCGATCCGGTCGTTGTGGGCGTCCAGCGCGCCATCTTCGGGGCGGGTTTCGATATAGGTGCGGATCGCCCAGCCCGCCTTTTGTCCAAGGATCGGACCAAAGGCCGGCATCTTCGTCGTGCCATCCTGCGTGTAGCCATGCTGGAAGCGCTCGGCGAACCATTCGTCGCCGTATTCCTCGGCTTCGAGGAAGCGCAGATCCGGCGCAAGCCCGCCCGAAACCGCGCCAAGGCCGTGACAGCGCGCACAGTTCTGGTTGAAGCCGGAATCGCCGATCTTCACCGCGGTCTTCCAGACATCCTCGCCCACCTTGTCGGCGCGATAGGGGTTCTCGGTCAGCCATTCCTCGCCCACCTCGGGCAGGGCATCTGTATTCACCGGCTGTGGGGCCACGTTGCCATGCGCAAACAGCGGCCCGGGAAGGCTGGCAAGCAAGAGGGCCGCAAGGAAACGGCGGTTGCGGACGTCAAGCATCTCTCTCTCCCTTCGATCGGTGCTGCCAAGGTGTTAACGGGGCCGACCCCCCGCGTTCCATTCGACCTTGGTCTTGGTCAGTCCCGATCCTGCCCGAGCCGGGGGCGCGGGCGTATTGGCCATTGGTCTAATAGGAAGGGGGCAGGGTGGGGGGTAGCGTGCCTGCAACGAATGAGGGAGGAAACCATGATCAAGATGACACGTCGTGGCGTGCTGGGGGTTGGGCTGGCGACGGGCCTTGCCGCCCTGATGGCGTCAGGCGTTGCCGTGTTCGCGGGCGATCTGCCGACGTTGACGGTTGCGGCGCTTGAAGGCGGCACGGTGAACTGGGAACTCGACACGATCAAGCATTACGGTCTGGATACGGCGAACGGCTTCACGCTGAATGTGCTGCCCGTGGCGGGCAACCCCGCGGCCGAGGTGGCGCTGCAGGGCGGCGAGGCAGAGGCGATCGTGACCGACTGGTTCTGGGTCGCGCGGATGCGCGCCGAGGGCAAGGATTTCACCTTCATCCCCTATTCGCGCGCGGTCGGCGGTCTGCTGGTCAAGCCGCAATCGGGGATCATGGATCTGGCCGATCTGAAGGGGAAGAAGATCGGCATCGCGGGCGGGCCGCTCGACAAAAGCTGGCTGATCCTGCGCGCCTATGCGCAGCAACGCTTCAACATCGATCTGGCGAAGGAAACCGAGCAGGTCTTCGGCGCGCCGCCCTTGATCATGGAGGCTGCGCTTTCGGGCGAGGTCGATGCGGCGATCAACTTCTGGCATTTCGGCGCCAAGATGCAGGCGCGGGGGATGGAGCCGCTCGTTTCGACCTCGGATGCCGCGAAGGCGCTGGGGCTGGATCCGGAAACGCCGCTGCTCGGCTATGTCTTCTCGGAGAAGCTCGAAAAGGACAAACCCGCCGTCGTCTCGGGGCTGCGGGCCGCGTCGAAGGCCGCCAAGCAACTGCTCGCCACGGATGATGCCGCCTTTGCCCGGCTGCGCGAGCGGATGAATGCGAAATCCGACGCGCAATATCTGGCGCTGGTGGCGGGCTATCGGGCGGGCATTCCGGTCGATGCGCCGGTCGATGAAGCCGCCGCCGACAAGATGCTGAAGCTGATGGCCGGGATCGGCGGCGAGGACTTGCTCGGGCCGGTCAAGGAACTGCCCCCGGGCACCTTCCTGACGAACTGATGTTCACCATGGCGCGCAAGCCGCAGCCGCAGGCGGGAGGGGGGATCGTCGCCCCTCCCGTCGTCGTCTCTGGCGGGCAGGAATGGCGCGCGGTCGGGCGGACGGCGGTGTCGATCCTCGCGGCGCTCTTGGTCTGGGCGCTTTTGGCGGCGGTGCTGGGCGATCCGAGCCATGCGCCCGGGCCGCAGCAGGTGCTGCCGGAACTGGCGCGGGGCCTTCTGTCGGGCAAGATGCTGCCTGATCTCGGCGCGACGATGCTGCGGGTCGTGTCCTCTTTCGTGCTGGCGATGCTGGCGGGGACGGTGCTGGGCATCGTGCTGGGCCTGTCTCGCCGGGTGAATGACTGGTTCGATCCGTGGCTGACGATCTGGAACAACATCCCGGCGCTGGTGCTGATCGTTCTGTGCTACCTCTGGATCGGGTTGAACGAGACCGCGGCGATCACCGCCGTGGCGCTGAACAAGGTGCCGCTCGTCGCGGTGATCCTGCGTGAGGGCGTGCGGGCGCGTGATCCGGCGCTGTCGGAAATGGCGCGGGTCTTCGGCATGGGCTTTGTTGCGCGGCACCGCCACATCCTCATTCCGCAGCTGATGCCGCATCTCATCGCCGCCGCGCGGGCCGGTCTGGCGCTGATCTGGAAGGTCGTGCTGGTGGTCGAATTCCTTGGCCGTTCGAACGGGATCGGCTTCCGTATCCATCTGAATTTTCAGATGTTCGACATTGCGGGCGTGCTGGCTTGGGCCGCCGCCTTCGTCATCGTGATGCTGGCTGTCGAATGGCTGATCCTTGCGCCGCTCTCGGTGCGGGCGAACCGCTGGAGGCGGGAATGATCGCGCTCGATCTGCAAGAAAAGCGCTTCGGCAGTACCGTGGTTCTGGGTGCACTCAACCTGCGCGTCGCGGGCGGCGAGGTGCTGGGGATCGAGGGCCCCTCGGGCTCGGGCAAGTCGACGCTGTTGCGGATTCTGGCCGGGGTGGACACCAGGTTCCGCGGCGAGATGCAGGCGCCCAGCCGTCGCGCGATGGTGTTTCAGGAGCCCAATCTGATGCCGTGGCGGCGGGTTCTGGACAATATCATCCTGCCCACCGGCGCCGATGAAGGGACGGCCGAGGCCTGGCTCGCCCGTGTCGGTCTGGCAGGATATGGCGCGCATTGGCCCGGGCAGCTGTCGCTCGGTCAGGCGCGGCGGGTGGGGCTGGCGCGGGCCTTTGCGGCGCGGCCCGATCTGCTCATTCTGGACGAGCCCTTCGTCTCGCTCGATGCCGGGCGGGTCGAGGAGTTGCTGGACCTTACGGCGGAGCTGATTGCCGAGACGAAACCGGCGGTGGTTCTGGCCTCGCATGCGCCGCAGGAACTGGACCGGCTGGCAACGCGGCGCGCCCGTCTGACGGGCCGCCCCGCGCGGTTGAGCGAGGGGTGAGCCCGGTTTCGGGCGGATCAGGAAAGGCACTGCCTTTCCCCGCCCGTTTCGAGCGCCTGTCGGCAAGACCGTTTCCCCAAGCGTGACAGAGGCCTGCGTCCCGCCCCGGCGGCGCGGATGCGCCCGCCGATGGCGGGGCGGGCGCAGGCCGAGGGCCTTTTGGGCCCTCGGCGGTCACTGGGCCTGTGGCGCGCATGGCCTCGGCGATGGCCTCGGCCAAGTCGGGTCATTCCCCCTTCGGCGGCCTTGTCCGCGCGGGTTCATAGCCCCAAAGCGCGAGCGCGAAGAACACCGCCGCCGCCGCCGCGGTCACCGCCAGCGACACCGCATTCAGCTGCAGATAAAGCGCGAACCGGATCAGCTCGACCGCATGGGTGAAGGGGTTGAGCCGACAGATCCAGGCGAGCCAGGGCGAGGCCTCCTGCATCTTCCAGATCGGGTAAAGCGCCGAGGACAGGAAGAACATCGGGAAAATCACGAAATTCATCACCCCGGCGAAGTTTTCCAGCTGCCGGACCCGGGCCGACAACAGCAGGCCGAGCGATCCGAGCATCAGCCCCGAAAGCGCGAGCGCGGGCAGGGCGGCAAGGTAGCCCAAGGGCGGCAGATGGATGCCATAGGCCCAGGCTATGCCCTGAAAGGCCGCGACCTGCACGAGCCCCACCAGCGCCCCCGCGACCAGCTTCGCCCCAAGCAGAAACCAGCGCGGCCAAGGTGCTGTCAGCATCAGCCGCATCGTGCCGCTTTCGCGGTCGTTCACCAGCGAGAGCGAGCTTTGCATGGCGGAAAACAGCAAGATCATCCCGCAGAGCCCCGGGGCGATGTAGGTCTCGTAGGGGATGTAGGTGCGATAGGGTGGGATGATCGACATGCCCAAAGCGGCGCGAAAGCCTGCGGCAAAAACGAAGAGCCAGACCAGCGGGCGGACAAGGGCGGCAAAGAACCGCTCGCGCTGGCTCAGGAAACGGGCGAGTTCGCGGGTCATGATCGCGCCCGCGGCGCGAAGGGCGCTCATGCGGCGGCTCCGGTCTGCGCCAGAAACCAGTCTGGCAGGGGCACTGTGCCGCGCAAGGCACCGACCGCACCCGCAGCGGCAACGCGTCCGCGGTGCAGCAGCACCATCTCGTCGCTGTCGCGCAATTCATCAACCAGATGCGTCGCCCAAAGCACGGTGATGCCCTGCGCCGCAAGATCATGCACATGCGCGGTGATCGCGGCGCGCGCGGGCGCATCCAGCCCCACCGTCGGCTCGTCAAGGAGCAGAAGCCGCGGGCGATGCAGCAGCGCGCGGGCAATCTCCATCCGCCGCCGATGCCCGCCGTTGAGCTTGCCGACCTTCTCGCCCGCCCGCTCGGCCATGCCCAGACGGGCGAGGGCCTCGTTGATCCGGGCCTCGGTCTCGGCGCGGCCAAGCCCTTGCAGCGCTGCGAAATAGCGCAGGTTGGCGGCCACGGTCCGGTCCAGATCGTGGGTCGGTTGCTGAAAGACGACCCCGATCCCGGCCAAGGCCGCGCGCGGGCTGCGGCCCATGTCGACGCCCGCCACGGTGACGGCGCCGGCGCGGGGCCGGATCAGCCCGGTCAACACCGCCATCAGGGTCGATTTGCCCGCCCCGTTCGGCCCCAAGAGCGCGCAAAACCGCCCCGGCGGAAGGCTGAAGCGGACGTCGTCCAGCGCGGTTTTCGCGCCCCAGCGGTGGCTCAGCCCCGCGACGGAAAGGGCGGGCTTACTCAATGGTGATCGCCAGACGCTGATCGGCGCCGGTCGAACCCGGGATCATCAGCGCATATTGGCCGGGTTTCACCGCGATGAAGGTGATCTTCATCGTCCCCGGCTCGTCGAATTCGACCGACTGCAGGCCCATCGGCCGCACTTCGAGCCCCTCGATCACCACTTCATCGACCCAGACGGCGTGGAAGAAATCCGCGCCCGTCAGCCCGATCTCGCCCGAGCCGTCCGAGGTGATCTTGACCGTATAATAGGTACCGGATTTCAGCACCCACGGCCCGCCCATAGGTTCGCCGACCGAGAGCATCACCTCGGGCAGCTTTTCCTTGTTGCCCGCGGCCAGAAGCCCGGCTGGCGGGGCCTCGTCACCGTCACTCTCGGCAAAGGCGGCGGTGGCGGCAAGGCCGAGGAGGAGCGCAAGGGCAATCAGAAAACGCATGGGCAAACCTCAATTCGGGGTCGGGCGCGCGGCGGCACCCCAGGGAAAACGGCCGACCTTGATCGTGGCCAGAGGTTCGAGCGCGGCGACATCGATCACCGTCACATCGCCCGAAACGCCGTTCGTGGTGAAAAGCTTCGTGCCGTCGGGCGAAAGCGCCAGATGCCAGACGCGGCGGCCGACCATCAGATAGCGCTCGACCGTGAACGTCTTCGCGTCGATCACCGCGACATGGTTGGCCGGGCCGAGCGCGACGAAGACCTTGGTCCGGTCGGGCGAGAAGAGCATCCCGACAGGCTGGATCTTTTCCGGCCGGATGCCGGGAATTTCGAAGGCAATCTTGCCCTTCTCGGTCTGGGTTGCGGCATCGAACACCGTCACCGTGCCGCCGATTTCGGCGCTGACCCAAAGCTCCGCCCCATCGGGCGAGAACTCGGCATGGCGGGGGCGGCTGTCGACAAGGCTGTTCGCGACAATCTGATGCGTCGTCGTGTCGATCCAATGCGCCATGTTGGTGGTTTCCGAGGTGGTGACCTGCACCTTGCCGTCAGGGGAAATCCCCATCCCCTCGGGTTCGACGCCGACATCGATCTGCGCCACGACCTTGCGGCTTTGCGTGTCGACGACGGTCGTCACCGCGTCATTCTCGTTCGCGATGTACAGCAGCTTGTCATCGGGGGCGAGCACGAACTGTTCGGGGTCTTCGCCCGAGGGCAGGTCGTGCAGGATCGCACCCGTCTCGGGGTCCATCACCTCGACCGCGTCACTGTCCGAGGCGCAGATGTAGAGCTTCTTGAAATCGCGGGAAAAGGTGATGCCGCGCGGGCGCTCGCCGGTGGGGTAGGTGGCTTTCACGGCGAGTGTGGCCACGTCGATCACGCTGACCGTGTCATCGGATTCGTTCGTCACCCAGATTTCATCGGCCAAGGCGGGCGTGGCAAGCAGGGTCGAAAGCAGCAGGGCGCGGATCATGGGGTGGCTCCGAAGGCTTTGCAAAGGGTTTCGGGGCGGTCGGTGCCGAGCGTGTCGAGCTCGTTTTCGGCATGCAGGAAGCCCTCGAGCGGGGCCATCGCCACCACGGCGCGGTCCGTGACGAGCGGTATCGGCTGGCGCATCTGCCCGTCCCAGGGGCGGAAGCTGACCGGTTGACCCAGAAAGGCGGCGATGCGGGCCTTGTCCGACAGAAGGAAGCTGCGCAGCGTCGCCGGATCGGCCTTGCCCGCCCGCGTGCGCGCATCCGAAATGGCGGCGACGGCGACCCAGGCGGCGAAATCCTCGTCCTGCATCGGGCGGTTGGCCGCGACACGGAAGCGGTCTTGCAACTGCGCGGCGCCGTAATCCTCGACCACCTCGGTCCAGCCTTTCGCACTCAACCCTTCCGAGCCTGCGACCGGTCGGGGCAGCCAGGTGTTGAAAGGGATGTAGCGGGCGAAATCGCCGCGTTCGTCGGCGACCAGCAGCACGTCGTGATCGCGCAGATCTTGCGTGAAGAGCGGCACCTCGGCCGCGCCAGAGCGGCGCATGTCGGAGGTGAGCGGCCAGTCCTTTTCGCCCGCCAGCGACAGGCCGAACTTGGTCAGGCTCGCTTTCAGGGCGTCGGCAAAGGCGCGGTCCTCGGGCTGCGGGCCGGTGATCAGCGCCAGATGTCCCCAGCCCTTTTTCAGCAGCATCTGCGCCAGCGCATCGGTGCGCATCGCCAGCGACGGGATCGCATGCAGCACATTCGCCCGGCAGTCTTCATCGCGCAGCCGTTGATCGGGGGCGGAGGTGTTGAAGATCAGCGCCCCCTTGGCCTCGGGCAGATCGGCGAGCGCCAGAAGATCGGCGGCAGGCGCGCGCACGATCAGCACCTTGGCGCCCTCGGCGAGCGTCTTTTTCGCGGCCGTCAGGAAGTCGTCGGCAGGCGACACCACGGTTTCGTGCAAGTCCCAGTCGATCTTGAGGAACTTGCCGGTCGTCGCGATGTCGGTCACGCTGAGCCGCGCGCCCGCAAGGCCCAGATCGGCCGGATCGCCCGCGAGGTTCGAGAGCACCGGCGGCGGCTCCACCTGACGTTCGAGCCAATCCAGCCGGATCGTCTCGGCGCAAAGCGGTTGCGACGCCAGCACCAGAAATGCGGATGCGACAAGGTTTTTCATGCTCTTCCCCCTGCGGTCAGGCTTCCCCTGCGCGGGCGCAGGCGCAATACGACCAAGGTCTAGGGCGGGCGAAACCGGCCCCGTGCTAGCCTGTCCGAAAGCCCGGAGGTGCCCGATGCGGATGATCCTTGTGTGTGGTGGTCTTGTGCTGGCGATGGCCGGTGCCCTGCGCGCCGAGGAGGCGGGGCAGGGCGATCTGAACCCGCCCGAGATGAGCCTTGAGCGGGTGTTGCGCGATGTCGAACGGGGCGAGACCTCGATGACGAATTGCGCAAGCGGCTATTACATGACGAAATCGGGCGATCACCGCGCCGCGCGCGAGGTCTTTGGCCTGTGCGCCCAGCGGGGCTGGACCGGCGCGATGACCTGGATGAGCCAGCTTGACGACAACGGGCTCGGCGGTCCCGAGGATCCGGCGGCGGCGGCCGACTGGAACCGGCAGGCGGCCGAAGCGGGCGATCCGATCGGATTGTTCAACCGCGGGCTGGATCTGTTGCGCGGGCGCGGCATTGCCCGCGACCCCGAGGCGGGGCGGCACTTCGTCGATCAGGCCGCCGCCGCGGGGCTTGGCGATGCGAAGCGGTTGCAGCGCGCGGGCTACGATTGGCGCGCGGTGACGCCCGATGCGGATGAAGGGCACTACATGCCGCAGGGCTAAGTCTCTGGTTTCGTCCTTACCTTCGACCAAAGTCCAATGGCGCATTTGATGAAGATCAACCGAGGGTGCGGCAAGCGGATTAGACTAGCCCCGAATGATCAGGAGAGTTGGCCATGAGACAAAGCATCATCCTTGCCGCCGTGTTGGCCGCGGCATTCGCGCAGACGGCTCAGGCCGATCCGACGCAACGCATCAAGATCGATGCCGGGCGTCAGTTCTTCGACGCCAATTGCCACCGCTGCCACTCGGTCGATGCCGACAAGAAAAGCTACGGGCCGCTGCTCGAGGGCGTTGTTGGGCGCCGCGCCGGGACCTTCCCGGGCTATCCCTATTCGAAGGCGCTCGCCGCCTCGGGCTTCGTCTGGACGAAGGGCGCGATCCGCGCCTGGATGGAAGCGAATGACCAGCTCGTGCCGGGCACGAAAATGCGCCATGTCGGCATCACCGATCCGACGGTGCAGGATTTCATCGTCGAATATCTGGCCAGCCTGCAGCCCTGAGACGGGTGGCTTCGGTCCGATCTGAATTGGCCGCGTCCCTCGACGCGGCCTTTCCGTTTGCCCTTAAATCGGCTTCGCGCCACGGGTCGTAAGACCAATGGACAATACCCGCAAACCCCGCGCCTCGCCGATACTTCCCGAAGCCGTGATCAGACCTTTGCGGGGCGTGATCGGATAACAGGGAGGAGCAATGAACATGAACCGTTTCGTTCTGGCCGCGGTGGTGGCCTTGACCTGCTTCGGAACCGCCCAGGCGGGCGGGGTGACCGAAGACGATCTGCGCAATGACCAGCAAAGTGCCGAGAACGTCGTGACGAACGGCATGGGGCGCGATCTGCAGCGCTTCAGCCCGCTCACCACGCTCAACCGCGACAACGTCAAGAACCTCGTCCCGGCCTGGGCCTTCAGCCTTGGCGGCGAGAAGCAGCGCGGACAGGAAAGCCAGCCGATCGTCTATGACGGCATCATGTATATCACCGGGTCGTATTCGCGGCTTTACGCGGTGGACATCCACACCGGCAAGGAACTGTGGCAGTTCGATGCGCGTCTGCCCGAGGGCATCCTGCCCTGCTGCGACGTGATCAACCGCGGCGCCGCGATCTATGGCGACAACGTGTATTTCGGCACGCTTGACGCGCGCATCGTCGCGCTCGACCGCAAGACCGGCTCGGTCAAGTGGAACAAGAAGATCGCCGATTACAAGGAAGGCTACAGCTACACCGCCGCGCCGCTGGTCGTGAACGGGCTTGTCATCACCGGCAACTCGGGCGGTGAATTCGGCATCGTCGGCGAAGTGCAGGCGCGCGACGCCGAGACGGGCGAGCTGGTCTGGACCCGTCCGACGATCGAAGGCAACATGGGCACCTACAAGGGCAAGCCCTCGACGATGACCGGCACGCTGAATGCGACCTGGCCGGGCGATCTGTGGAAGACGGGCGGCGGTGCCACCTGGCTTGGAGGCTCCTATGATGCCGACACCGACACGATCATCTTCGGTGCGGGCAACCCGGCGCCCTGGAACAGCCACCTGCGCAACGCCGGCACGCCGGTCGAGGGCAACAAGGGCGACAACCTTTACGCCGCCTCGCGCATCGGGCTTGATCCGAAAACCGGCGAGATCAAGTGGCACTTCCAGACCACCCCGCGCGAAGGCTGGGACTTTGACGGGGTGAACGAGGTCGTGGGCTTCGTCGACAAGGACGGCCAGAAGCGCTACGCCACCGCCGACCGCAACGGCTTCTTCTACGTGCTGAACCGTCAGGACGGCGCTTTCGTCAACGCCTGGCCGTTTGTGAAGAACATCAGCTGGGCCAAGGGCATCGGCAAGGATGGTCGGCCGATCTACAACGAAGAGAACCGCCCCGGCGCGCCGAACCCCGCCGCCGAAGAGGGCAAGGGCCAGCAGGTCTTCGCCGTGCCGTCCTTCCTTGGCGGCAAGAACTGGATGCCGATGGCCTACAGCCAGACCACGGGCCTGTTCTACGTGCCCTCGAACGAATGGGGCATGGATATCTGGAACGAGCCGATCAACTACAAGAAGGGCGCGGCCTATCTGGGCGCGGGCTTCACGATCAAGCCGCTGTTTGAGGATTACATCGGCTCGCTGAAGGCGATCGATCCGAATACGGGCGAGGTGAAGTGGGAATACAAGAACGACGCGCCGCTTTGGGGCGGCGTGATGACCACCGCGGGCAAGCTGGTCTTTGCTGGCAACCCCGAGGGCGACTTCATGGCCTTTGACGCCGAAACCGGCGAGAAGCTGTGGTCGTTCCAGACCGGGTCGGGCATCGTCGGTCAGCCGATCACCTGGGAACAGGACGGCGAACAATATGTGTCGGTAATCTCGGGGTGGGGCGGCGCGGTGCCGCTCTGGGGCGGCGAAGTGGCCAAGCGCGTCAACTATCTGAACCAGGGCGGCACGGTCTGGACCTTCCGCCTGCCCAAGCAGCTCGCCTCTGTCAATTGAGGGGGGCGAACCGAGGGGGCTGAGGTTCCGCTACGGCGAGAGGGCGTCCGGGGCAACCCGGGCGCGCTTCCCATTCGGGCAGGCCAATGCGACCATTGGACAATACGGCCCCGGCCCCAGGGTTGTTAGGGTAGCTTTACACGTCGCGCCGCAAAACGGCGCATCAAGACAGGACAGGCCCGATGACCCCGGAACCCGCCGCCGCCGCCAGCCCGCGCACCGATTTTCGCTCGGCGCTGATCGTCGATGATCACCCGCTGTTTTGCGATGCGCTGGCGATGACGTTGCAGGCCGTGGCCGGGATCGAGGATATCGACAGCGCCGACAGTCTGGAAACCGCGCTGGCCCGGGTCGAAACCGCCGCGGGCGCGCCGGCCGACATATTGGTGCTCGACCTCAACCTGCCCGACGTGAACGGTCTCGACGGGCTGATGCGGCTGCGCCAAGCCGCGCCCGAGATGCCGATCGTCGTCGTCTCCTCGATCGATGATCCGCGGGTGATCCGCGCGGCGATCTCGGCCGGGGCGGCGGGCTTCGTGCCGAAGCATTCGCGCCGCGAACTCTTTCGCCTCGCCTTTGCCGCCATCGCGCGCGGCGAGATCTTCGTGCCGGAATCGACCGGGGACAGCCTGGCCACCGGCGACGGCATGAGCCCGCAGGACGAGGCGATCCGGCGCCTGAGCCTGCTCACCCGGCAGCAGGCGAATATTCTGGAACAGATCTGCGCGGGCAAGATGAACAAGCAGATCGCCTATGACCTGTCGATCGCGGAAACCACGGTGAAGGCGCATGTGACGGCGATCATGCGCAAACTTGGGGTCTATTCGCGCACGCAGGCGGTGTTGCTCGCGCGGGAAGCGCAGATCACTGCGCCCTTGCCCGAAGGGTGGCGCAAGCCGTAGTCTGCACGCAAGAGTTGAGACGCCATAGCGGCAGGAGGAGGCTGCGATGGATCATCCCGACAGCGGCTTGTGGCGTGGGCCAGCCGCAGCAACGCCTGCGCGCGCGGCGGTTCCGGCCGCGCTGCCCGATGCCCTGCCGCGACTGGCGCGTGCGCTTGGCCCCGGGCCTTTTGCGCAGGTCTTCCTGTTTGCCAGCCCCGAGGCCGATCTGGCGGCGCTTGCCGCGCAGGCGCCCAGCGTCTTCGGCACGGCGCGGGTCTGCGGCTGTTCCACCTCGGGCGAGATCACCGAACAGGGCTACGACAGCGGCCAGATCGTCGCCTTTGCCCTGCCTGCGGCCGGGTTCGAGGTCGAGCAGTTGCTGATCGAACGGCTTGATGCGCTCGACCCGCGGGCGCTGATTGCCGAACTTCTGCGGGCGCGGCAGGCATTGGGGCGGCGGGTGCCCGAGTGGACCCACGAGGCGGCGGTGCTCTTGATCGACGGGCTGTCGGGGCAGGAGGATGCGCTGGTCGCGGCGCTGTCGGGGGGCTTGGGCGCGGTGCCGGTCGTCGGCGGCTCGGCGGGCGATGCGGCCCGGTTCGAGAATGCCCCGGTCTTTGCCCGCGGTGGTCTGCGCGAGAATGCGGCGGTGCTGACGCTGATCCGCTCGGCCTGGGAATTGCGGCCGTTCTGCTTTGCGCATCAGCGCCCGACGGCGCGGCGGATGGTGGTGACGCGCGCCGATCCCTCGCGACGGTTGGTGGAGCGGATCAACGACGAACCGGCGGCGCGGGAATATGCCCGCGCGCTGGGGATGCTGCCCGAGCAGCTGACGCCGTTCCTGTTTGCCGCGCATCCTTTGCTGGTGCGGGCGGGCGGGCGGCATCATGTGCGCTCGATCCAGCAGGTCGAGCCCGATGGCGGGCTGACCTTCTTTTCCGCCATCGACGAGGGGCTGGTGCTGACCTTGGCCGAGCCGGTCGACATGGTGGCGCATCTGCGCGAGGAAATGGCGGGGCTTGCCGAAGACGGCCGCCCGGCGGTGATCCTTGCCTTTGACTGTTTCTTCCGGCGGCTCGAGGCCGAGGGGCGGCAGCTGTCGCGCGAGATTTCCGAGGTATTGATGCAAAACGGTGTCTGGGGGCTGTCGACCTATGGCGAGCAGGTGGGCGCGATGCATGTGAACCAGACGCTCACCGGGCTGGCCTTCTACCCGCCCGAGGGCCGCAAATGAGCCCCGATGACCTGCAGGCGGCCCGGGCGCTGGTCAATCCCGGCGATACGCCCGAACGGCAGAACGAGAAGCTTCTGACCATCGTCGGATCGCTGATCCGCCATGCCGAGGAAATCACCGAGGACCGCGGCGCCGCCTGGGTGCAGTTCGAACGCGCGGCGATGCTGGAGGAGCAGGTCCGCGACCGCACCCGCGATCTGGAGCGGGCGCTCGATCTGCTCAATGCCTCGAACGCGCGACTGGCCGAGGCACATCGCGAAACCGAGGCGGCGCGGCTCAATCTGGCGTCCGCCATCGAGACGGTGCAGGAGGGCTTTGCGCTGTTTGACGCCAACGACGTGCTGGTGATGTGCAATTCGCGCTTCAACGGGCTCTTGCCCGACATCCGCATGCAGATGCAGCCGGGGCTGACCTTCACCCGTTACGTCGAGATCGCCGCAAGCTCGCGCCATCTGGGCATGCCCGACGGGATGACGCGGAACGACTGGGTGCGGATGCGGCTGATGCGGCACCAGCAGCACCATTTCATCCTGACCCAGCAGATGGGCGAGGATCGCTGGGTGCAGGTCTCGGAGCACCGCACCCGCGAGGGCGGCACGGTGATCCTGCAGACCGAGGTCACCGATTTCATCCGTCGCGAGCGCGAGGCGCGGGGGCGACGGCTCGACGATCAGGCCGCGGTGCTGCGCCCGACGCTTGAGCATCTGAAGATCGGGGTGTGCCTGTTTGACGTGCGGCTGCACCTTCTGGTCTGGAACGAGCGGCTGGCGGAATTCCTGACCCTGCCGCGCAACCGGCTTTGGCGGGGGATGCATTTCGATGCGCTTCTGGAACAGGTGCGCGGGCAGTTCATCTTTCCGGGCGGCCATTCGGCGCGGCAATTGTCGGACTGGGTGCGGCGCGCGCGGCGCATCGAGACCTTTCAGATCGAGGTGACGCGCGAAGGCGGGCAGGTCTACGAGATCTTCGCGCAGGAATTGCCCGATGGCGGCTTCGTCGTCTCGCTCGAAGACATCACCGAGGTGCGCTCGACGCTGGCCGAACTCAGCCGGGCGAACGAGACGCTGGAAGCGCGGGTGACCGAGCGCACCTGCGAATTGGAAGACGCGCTGGCGAGTGCCGAGCGGGCGAATGCGTCGCGCGCGCGATTCGTGGCGGCGGCGAGCCATGACCTGTTGCAGCCCTTGTCGGCGGCAAAGCTGTATCTAGCGTCCTTGGGCGATGACGCGCTGACCGTGCCGGCGCGGCGCACGCTCGACAAGGCGCAGAACGCGCTTCTGTCGGTCGAGGGGATTTTGGGCGCGCTGCTCGATATCTCGCGGCTCGAATCGGGTCGGGCGGCGATTGACCCTTGCGCCGTGCCGCTTGGGCCGGTGTTCCGGCAACTGGCCGACGAATTTGCCCCGGCGGCGGCGCTCAAGGGGTTGCGCCTGCGCGTCCGCCCGACCGAGGCGGTGGTGTTTTCCGACCGCGCCTATCTGCGTCGGATTTTACAGAATTTGATCTCGAACGCGATCCGCTACACCGCCAAGGGCTCGATTCTGGTCGCGGCACGGCGGCGCGGCGGGCTTTGGCGGGTCGAAGTGCGCGATTCGGGCCAAGGCATCGCCGAGGAACATCAGGAGCTGATCTTCCGCGAGTTTCAGCGCATCGACGCCCATGCCTCGGCCTCCGAGGGGATGGGGCTGGGCCTTGCCATCGTCGACCGGGCGGCGGCGCTTCTGGGCCACCCGCTGTCGCTGCGCTCGGAGCCGGGGTGCGGCTCGACCTTCCTGCTCGATCTGGTGCCGGGCGCGCGGCCGCTGGCGCTGCCCGAGCCGGGGCAGGCGGTGCGGATCGGCCGTGACGCCGAGGGGCGCGAACTGGTGGTGCTCTTGATCGAGAACGACCCGGAGCTGTCGCGCGCGATGGTGCAGTTGCTCGAAAAATGGGGGGTGAGCGTGCTGGACGTCCCCTCGGGCGAGGAGGCGCTGGAGCTGATCGAGGCCACGGGGCTGGTACCCGACCGCTGTCTGATCGACTATCAGCTGGGCGCGGGGATGAGCGGGCTCGACTGTCTGGCGGTGCTGCGCGAGCGGCTGGGCGATGTGCCCGCGCTGATCGTCACCGCCGACCGCAGCGAGGAGCTGGCGGCAGAGGCGCGGGCGCTTGGCGTTGCGGTGTTGCAAAAGCCGATCCTGACCGAGGCGCTGTCGGAGTTCCTCTTCGGGGCCGGATCGGCGAGCTAGCGTTACGCCTTGACGATCCAGCCACCGCCGAAGATGCGGCTGCCGCCGGTTTCGTAAAAGACGCAGGCCTGACCGGGGCTGACGCCTTCCTCGGCCTCGATCAGCTCGACCTCGGCCGTGGTGGCCGAGAGCGGCCGCACCAGCGCCGGACGCGGCGCCCGGGTCGAGCGGATCCGCACCGAGACCTCCCATTCCGGCTGGCTGTCGAAGGGCGCATCGCCGAGCCAGTTGATTTCGCCGACCCGCAGCAGCCGCGTGGCGAGCGCGTCCTTCGGTCCGACGATCACCCGACGCGTCTCCGGGTCGAGTTTGACGACGTAAAGCGGATGATCCCCAAGGCCGCCGATGCCCAGGCCGCGGCGCTGGCCGATCGTGTAGTGAATCACACCTTTGTGAGTCCCCAACACCTTCCCCGACAGATCG
Source organism: Rhodobacter viridis (assembly GCF_003217355.1). Classification (GTDB taxonomy): domain Bacteria; phylum Pseudomonadota; class Alphaproteobacteria; order Rhodobacterales; family Rhodobacteraceae; genus Rhodobacter; species Rhodobacter viridis. Next base: position 327,920 of record NZ_QJTK01000001.1, read on the forward strand.
ACGATCTCGCCCGGATCCGCGGCGCCCGGGCGTAACTTCTCGATCACGCTCGCATAATTGCCGTTCGGCACAAAGCAGATGTCCTGGCTGTCGGGCTTGTCTGCGACAACCAAACCGAATCTGGCCGCAAGTTTACGAGTTTCCGCTTTCGAGGGCAGATGACCGAGCGGGAATCGCAGGAAGGCGAGCTGCTCGGGTGTGGTCGAGAACAGGAAATAGCTCTGATCGCGCATCGGATCGGCGGCGCTGTGCAGCTCCGGTCCCTGCGGCCCGAGCTTGCGCTGGATGTAATGCCCGGTCGCCATGCAATCGGCATCGAGGTCCTTGGCCGTCTCCAGCAGGTCCTTGAACTTGACGCGCTCATTGCAGCGGATGCAGGGCACGGGCGTCGCCCCGGCCAGATAGGCATCGGCGAATTCCTCGATCACGGCCTCACGGAAAGTGTTTTCGTAATCAAGGACATAGTGCGGAAAGCTCATGGCTTCCGCGACGCGCCGGGCATCGTGAATATCCTGCCCCGCACAGCAGGCGCCCTTTTTCGCCAACGCCGCGCCATGGTCGTAAAGCTGCAAGGTCACGCCGATCACGTCGTAACCTTCCTCCTTCAGCATCGCGGCCACGACCGAGCTGTCGACGCCGCCCGACATGGCGACGACCACGCGGGTGTCTGCCGGGGCCTTGGGCAGGCCCAGCGAATTCAGGGGGAGATCTTTCGGCATCGCAACAGTCCTTTAACCAGACCCGCAGGAATATAGGAAAATGCGATCTACTCTCAACCCTTGGCTAAACCCAGCGTTAAGGCCCGCCGCGCATTCTGCCCCCATGAAGACGAGGGGGTGAACCCATGTATCTGAAAAAAGTCGACGGACCGCGCGCAGTCACGCTGCCGGATGGCACGATTCTGACCCGTGCCGACCTTCCGCCGAAAGAAACGCGGCGTTGGGTGGCGTCGCGCAAGGCGATCATCGTGCATGCGGTGACGCATGGGCTGATTGGTCGTTCGGAAGTACTTGAACGTTACGGTTTATCGGAGGAAGAATTCGATATCTGGGCCGAAGCGGTCAAGAAGCATGGCATCGCAGGACTTAAAGTTACGGCTATTCAAAAGTATAGACAACTTTAGGTTGCAAATGAACGAAATCCTGCGACAGTAACTACGTGTTAACCATTTGGTGCCAAGGTCGAAGGTGATCGAGGGATTAATGCGGAGAACCCAGGATGCGGATTTTGTTGGTAGAGGACGATCCAACGACCCCTCGCAGCATCGAGCTGATGCTGACCCATGCCAACCTCAACGTCTACTGCACCGACCTTGGTGAAGAAGGCATCGACCTTGCGAAGCTCTATGATTACGACCTGATCCTGCTCGATCTGAACCTGCCCGACATGAACGGGCTCGAGGTGCTGCGTCAGCTGCGTCTGGCGCGGGTCGATACGCCGATTCTGATCCTGACCGGTGCCGATGACACCGAGAACAAGATCAAGGGCTTCGGCTTTGGCGCCGATGATTACATGACGAAACCCTTCCATCGGGAAGAGCTGGTGGCGCGGATTCATGCGATCATCCGCCGCTCGAAGGGGCATTCGCAGTCGATCATCCGCACCGGCAAGATTTCGGTGAACCTTGACGCCAAGACAGTGGAAGTCGGCGGCAAGCCGGTGCATCTGACCGGCAAGGAATACCAGATGCTGGAACTGCTCAGCCTGCGCAAGGGCACGACCCTCACCAAGGAGATGTTCCTCAATCATCTCTACGGTGGCATGGATGAGCCGGAACTGAAGATCATCGACGTCTTCATCTGCAAGCTGCGCAAGAAGTTGGCCGAAGTGACCGGTGGCGAAAACTACATCGAAACCGTCTGGGGCCGTGGCTATGTGCTGCGCGATCCGGATCAGGGCGATATCGACCGCCGCATGGTCGTTGGCGCCTGATCTCTTCCGCTTTCTCTGGACGCTCCCGGCGGCTGCCCCTAAATCTGGGGCAGCCGGAGGGAGAAGATGATGAGTGCGACGCCGCAAGCTGACGTGGACAATCTGACCCGCGCCGAAGCAGAGGCGGAGTATCCCGCGCTTGTTGCGCGTATAGAAGCGGCCAACAGCGCCTATCACACGCTCGATGCGCCCGAGATTTCGGATGCCGATTACGATGCGTTGAAGCGTCGTCTGGCGGCGATCGAAGCGCGGTTTCCCGAATTGGCACGTCCCGACAGCCCGACGGCGAAAGTCGGGGCAACCGTGGCCGAGGGGTTCGGAAAGGTTGCGCATGAGATTCGCATGCTCAGTCTGGAAAACGCCTTTCTGGACGCGGATGTGGCGGATTTCGACGGGCGGATGCGCAGTTATCTGGGGCTTGGCCCCGAGATCTCCTTGCCCTGCACCGCGGAACCCAAGATCGACGGCTTGTCGCTGTCGCTGCGCTACGAAAATGGCGTTCTGGTTCAGGCCGCGACCCGGGGTGATGGCGAAGTGGGCGAGAATGTCACCGAAAACGCCCGCACGATTGCCGACATTCCACACCGCCTGACTGGCGCCCCCGCCGTGCTGGAAGTCCGCGGCGAGGTCTACATGAGCCACGCCGATTTTGCGGCGCTGAATGCCCGGCAGACCGAACAGGGTGACAAGACGTTCGCCAATCCGCGCAATGCCGCCGCGGGCTCGCTGCGCCAGCTCGACGCCCGGATCACGGCCTCCAGGCCTTTGAAATTCTTTGCCTATTCTTGGGGGGCTCTGTCCGAGCCGCTGTCCGATACGCAATTCGGCGCGATCGAACGCCTCAAGACGCTTGGCTTTCAGACCAATCCGCTGACGCGCCTGTGCGCCGATACGGGCGAGATGCTGACCCAGTACCGTACAATTGAGGCGCAACGCGCGACGCTTGGCTACGACATCGATGGCGTCGTCTACAAGGTCAACGACCTTGCCCTTCAGGCGCGGCTCGGCTTTCGTTCGACCACGCCGCGATGGGCGATCGCGCATAAATTCCCGGCCGAGCTTGCCTGGACCCGGCTTGAAAAGATCGAGATTCAGGTCGGCCGCACCGGCGCGCTGTCGCCTGTCGCGCGGCTGGCGCCCGTCACCGTCGGCGGCGTCGTCGTCTCGAACGCGACGCTGCACAATGAAGACTATATTGCCGGGCGCGATTCGAAGGGCGCGGTGATCCGCGACGGCAAGGATATCCGCGAGGGCGATTGGGTGCAGGTCTACCGCGCCGGTGACGTGATCCCGAAGGTGGCCGATGTCGATCTGTCCCGCCGCGATCCTTCGGCGCAACCCTATGTGTTCCCGCATATTTGCCCTGAATGCGGGTCCGAAGCGATCCGCGAGGAAGGCGATGCGGTCCGCCGCTGCACGGGCGGCCTGATCTGCCCGGCGCAGGCGGTGGAGAAGCTGAAGCATTTCGTCTCGCGTGCGGCCTTCGACATCGAGGGGCTGGGTGCGAAGCAGGTCGAGGCGTTCTACAAGGACGGCTGGATCCGCGAACCTGCCGAGATCTTCACCCTGCAAGCACGCTTCGGCAGCGGTTTGCAACAGCTGAAAAACCGCGAGGGCTGGGGCGATAAATCTGCACAGAACCTGTTTCAGGCCATTGAGGAAAAACGGAAAATCCCGCTCGCCCGGCTGATCTTCGCGCTTGGCATCCGCCATGTTGGCGAAAGCTCGGCGGCGCTTCTTGCCACGCATTACCTGACCTGGGAGCGCTTCGAGGCCGCGATGAGCGCCGCCCGGCCCGACAGCGCCGACTGGCAGGAACTGCTCAGCATCGATGGCGTCGGCGAGACCTTGGCCGCCTCGGTGACCGCGGCCTTCCATCCCGGCGCCGAACGCGACGCGATCGACCGGCTTGTCGCGCATCTGCGCGTCGAGCCCGCCACACCGCGGGCGACCGACAGCCCGGTGGCGGGTCTGACCGTCGTCTTTACCGGCACGCTCGAGCGCATGACCCGCGCCGAAGCGAAAGCCCGGGCCGAGGCGCTTGGCGCCAAGGTCGCGGGCTCGGTCTCGGCCAAGACCGACATTCTGATTGCGGGTCCGGGCGCCGGATCGAAGGCGAAGAAGGCCGCGGATCTGGGCGTCAAGGTGATCGACGAGGAGGCCTGGATCAGCCTCATCGGGGCGACATGACGGGGCGGCCTGCCGCGCTTTTTCCGCTCTTTGCCGAGATCGAGACCCTGCCCGGGATCGGCGCAAAGACGGCCAAGGCCATGGAAAACCTTGACATTACGCGCCCGCGCGATGTGCTGTTCACGCTGCCGCAAGCGGTGATCGACCGCCGTCCGGTGGCCTCGATCCGCGATGTGACGCCGCCGCTGACGCTGACGGTCGAGGTCGAGGTGCTGAGCCACATGGCCGCGCGCAATCGATCCGGTCCGTCGCGGGTGCTGGTGCGCGATGGCGCGGGGGCGGAATTCACCCTCGTCTTCTTTCACGCGCGCGGCGATTATCTGGAGAAACTGCTGCCCAAGGGCGGGCGGCGGCTGGTCTCGGGGCGGCTCGAACTTTTCGACGGGTATGCGCAGATGGTGCATCCCGATCATGTCCTGCCGCTCGCTGAGGCCGACAATCTGCCGCGGTTCGAGCCGGTCTATCCGCTGACCGCCGGGGTGACGCAGCGTGTGATGGCGAAGGCGGCCGAGAGCGCGCTGACCCGGTTGCCCGACCTGCCGGAATGGATCGATGCCGCGCTGAAGGCGCGCGAGGGCTGGCCCGATTGGGCCGAGGCGATGCGCGCGGCCCATGCGCCGCAGGTGCAGGCGGATACCGGACCGACCGCGCCTGCGCGGCAGCGTCTCGCCTATGACGAGCTGTTTGCGCATCAGATGACCTTGGCCTTGGCCCGTCGTCAGGCCCGGCATCCGAAGGGCCGGGTGACCGAGGGCACTGGGGCACTGACCAGCAAAGTACTGAAATCGCTTCCGTTTCAGCCAACCGGCGCGCAGCTTCGTGCGACACGGGAGATCGCTTCCGACATGGCTGCGCCGAGCCGGATGAACCGGTTGCTGCAGGGCGATGTCGGTGCGGGCAAGACGCTTGTCGCGTTTCTGGCGCTGCTCACCGCTGTCGAGGCAGGCGGGCAGGGTGTGCTGATGGCGCCCACGGAAATTCTGGCGCGGCAGCATTTCGAAGGGCTCGGCACGCTGGCCGAGGCCGCCGGGGTGCGGATGGAGGTTCTGACCGGCCGGGACAAGGGGGCGGAGCGGGCGCGCAAGCTTGCGGATCTGCTCGAGGGACGGATCCAGATTTTGCTGGGCACCCATGCGGTCTTTCAGAAAGACGTGGTTTTTCAGGACCTCCGGCTGGTCATCATCGACGAGCAGCATCGTTTTGGCGTGGCGCAGCGGATGGAGCTGGGCGCCAAGGGCGACATGGCCGATGTGCTGGTGATGACGGCGACGCCGATCCCGCGCTCGCTGGCGCTCGCGCAATATGGCGACATGGATGTGAGCCTGCTCGACGAAAAGCCGCCCGGGCGGCAGCCGGTGACGACGGCGCTGATTTCGACCGCGCGCATCGGCGAGGTGGTTGCGCATCTTGCCCGCGCCGTCGCCGAGGGGCGGCAGGCCTATTGGGTCTGTCCGCTGGTCGAGGAAAGCGAGCATGTCGATCTGGCCTCGGCTGAGGAGCGCTTCGCGCATCTGCGCATGGTGCTGGGCGAGGGTGTCGTCGGGCTGGTGCATGGGCAGCTGCCGCCCGCCGAAAAGGATGCCGCGATGGCGGAGTTCGTTAACGGAAAGACCCGGGTTCTGGTCGCGACGACGGTGATCGAGGTGGGCGTGAACGTGCCCAATGCCTCGATCATGGTGATCGAGCGGGCCGAGACCTTTGGTCTGGCGCAGCTGCACCAACTGCGCGGGCGCGTCGGGCGCGGGGCGGCGAAATCGACCTGTCTCATGCTCTATCAGGCACCGTTGAGCGAGGGCGGTGAGCGGCGACTCTCGATCCTGCGCGACAGCGAGGACGGATTTCGCATTGCGGAAGAAGACCTTGCGATGCGGGGCGCAGGGGATGTGATCGGCACGGCGCAATCGGGGCTGCCGAAATTCCGCATCGCCGATCTGGAACGGCAGGCCGGGCTGATGGCGATGGCGCAAAGCGATGCGCGGCTTTTGCTGAGCAATGACCCGGGTCTGGTCAGTCCGCGCGGGCAGGCGGCGCGGATGCTGATGTGGCTCACCGAGCAGGATCGGGCGATCCGTCTGATCGAGGTCGGTTAAGAGTTCTTAAAATGTTCTTGACGCATGCAGCGGAACATGAGAACAAAAGGGCAACAGGAAGGAGACCTGAGATGCAGCACCGTCCGACCCCGTTCTTTGCCCGTGAGACCACCGAATTTGCGCAAGACATGATCGGGGCGCTGTCGCTTTGCGCCACCTTCGTGGCCGTGCTTTACCTGCCCGGCCTTTTCTGACCGTCACTGCCTCGCGCTTTCGCGACCCTGAGTTTCACATCACGGCCGCCTGTCCCCAAGGGCTTTGCCCGGAAAGCGCTTCCTGCGCCGCCATCCCCGGATGGCGGCGTTTTTTACATCCGGTAGGCGAGGCGCAGCCCGCCCCAATGCCGCCCGGAAACGAAGATCGGCGCCGAGAGATCCTTCATCAGCACGAAATTGCCGCCGCCCATGTCGCGGCGGTAGATCTGCAACAGGAAGGGCGCGGTCGATTGCCCGGCGCGCAGCCCGACGCGATCATTGAAAATGCGTCGGTTGCGGCAGTTGGCGGCGTTCCAGACCGGATCGGCGCCCTGTGGTTGCGAGAATTTTCGGTTGTGGGTCGGCAGATAGCCGTTGCGGTCGACGGCGGCGCAGAAGACGATCTCGGGCGAGAGGGTCAGCACCCGTTCCTGCACCGTGGGCAGGACGGTGTCGGTGAACCCTGTGAAAGGCGCCATCATCTGCTGCGGATTGCTGCCCGCGATCGGCGTATAGCGTTGATCGAAGAGGCTGCTCGCCGCGATCCTGCCCGCGGCGATGCCCGCTTCGAACAATTGGCCGACCTCTTCGGCGGCGGATTTCACCGCCTCGATAAAGGCGGTGTCGGCGAGCGCCCCCCCCAGTTCGACCGCCTCTTGGACGATGGTTTCGCCCGCGATGATCAGGGTCCGGGTCTTTTGCGTCGCCTCGTGCACCTCGGTCGAGGTTTCCTGCATTCCTTCTGCCATGCGGCGGAACGCGGGCCCGAAAGAGGCATTGGCGCTGTTCACCTCGGAGGCGCGCGTGGCGATTTCGGTCACGGCGGCGCGGGTCTGTGTCAGCCCGCCGAGCATTCGCCCCAGCGCCGCATCCGTGCCCGAGGCCCCGGTCAGCACCGCATCGGCATCGGTCGAGATCGCGCCCGCCTCGTCATGCAGCGCGCGGATCGAGCCGGTCAGCCCACCCACCGCGTTGCCGATCCCCTCGGAGGCGGAGGCGGTCTTGCGCGACAATTCGTTGATCGCTTCGGCAACGACCGCAAAACCGCGCCCGGCATCACCCGCCCGGGCGGCCTCGATTTTCGCGTTGATCGCCAGAATGTTGACCTGCATCGCCACGGATTTGATCCCGGCGTTTTCGGCCTGCACCCTGGTCAGCGTCTCGTTCAACTCTTCCATCCGCGCGATCGCCGAGCGCACCCAATTGGCAATCGTCTGGGCATGAACGGAAGTTTCGCGCAGTTGCGCCGCGGTCTCTTCGACCATCCCGAGCGTCGCATCGGCGCTTTGGCCGACGCGCTGTGCGCCGTCGAGCACGCGGGCATTGGCATCTTGCACCGTCTCGGCGGCGCTTTGGGCGCTGCGCAGCAGCGCGATCTGGGAATCGGCGAGCTTTTCGAGCGCCTCGAGCGCACCGGCCACTTCGGCGACATCCCGGCCAAGGTCGATGGCGTCGGTCGCGATGCGGGTGATGCGGCCTTCGGAGGTATTCGGCAAGGAAGGAGTGGGAGCGGGGTGAGTCATGCGAGGTCCAGATCGGTTATGGACCACCATCGCATGCTCCCCTTGCGCAAGGGTTAAGGGGCGTTCTCAAACTGCCGTCAGAGCCAACAAAGTCGCCTCTGGCGCGAGCAAAATCGAGGCATGGCGGTTCGGATAGTCGCGCGCGGCCGTCAGCACCTCGTAGTCGCCGAAAGGCGCGTCGGGCACCGGGCCGCCCTTGAGCATGGCAGCCAGCGTCTCGCACAGACCCTGCACCTCTGCTTGCGTCCGGCCGATCACCTGCGCCCCGAAAATCGCGGCCGAGGCTTGCCCCAGCGCGCAGGCATGGACGGTTTGCGAGAAGGCCGCGATGCGGTCACCTTCGAGCCGCAGCGCCACCGAGACGGTCGAGCCGCAGAGCGGCGCGCGTTTCGTCGCGCGCAGCGCCGGGTCGGGCAGGGGATCGGTGTGCGGGATCGCGGCCGCCAGCGCCAGCACGCGATCGGCATAGAGTTTGAAGAGATCGGCGTCGCTCATGACTTTTCCCCGCAGGCTGCGCAGGTTAGATAGACCGGGACACGCAGGGAGGGAAGCATGGGTTTCGATCCGCAGAGCCTGAAATACGATGCGAACGGGCTGATTCCGGCGATTGCGCAGGAGGCGGGCACCGGCGAGGTGCTGATGATGGCGTGGATGAATGCCGAAAGCCTGACGCGGACGCTGGCGACGGGGCAGGTGACCTATTGGAGCCGCTCGCGGCAGGCGTTCTGGGCCAAGGGCGAAAGCTCGGGCCATGTGCAGAAGCTGATTGAGCTCCGCGTCGACTGCGACCGGGATTGTCTCTTGATGCTGGTCGAGCAGGCGGGCCCGGCCTGTCACACCAACCGTCGGTCGTGTTTTTACACCGCCGTGCGCGGGGGCGACGAGGTCGAGATCCTGACGCCGATGGTGGAGTGACGCGGCCGGGGCTCCGCCCCGGACCCCGGCGTATTTCGGCCAAGAAGAAATCAAAGCCCGATCAGGCGGCGGATGTCGGCGGGGGTGGCGCCCTCGGCGCGGTATTTCGAGAGCGCGCGGGCGTCGTCGCGTTTTGCCAGCCGTTTGCCCGCCGCGTCGCGGATCAGGTCGTGGTGGTGGTAGCTGGGCACGGGCAGGCCGAGGAGGTTTTGCAGCGTGACATGGATGCAGGTCGCCTCGAACAGATCCTCGCCCCGGGTGACATGGGTCACACCCTGATGCGCGTCGTCGAGCACGACGGCGAGGTGGTAGGAGGTGCCCATCTCGCGCCGCGCAAGGACGACGTCGCCGACCTCGCGGATCATCTGGTCGGGCGTGATTTCGTGCCCGCCGCGATGAGCGGGGCCGGTTTCCTCGAAGCGGGTGTCTGTCGCGGCAAGGTCCATGCGCAGGCGCAGGGCGGTGTTGGGCAGCGGCTGGCCGGGCCGCGGCGCGCCCTTGTCGCGGCAGGTGCCGGGATAGACGATACCATCGGGGCCAAGGGGCGCGCCCTCCTGTGGCGCGGAGGCAGCCTGTTCGATGTCGCGCCTCGTGCAGGTGCAGCTGTAGAGCAGCCCGTTTTGCCACAGCTTTTCAAGGGTTTCGCGATAGGCTGGCAGGCGCTCGGATTGCCGCAGCACTGGCCCGTCCCAACTGAGGCCGAGCCAGCGCAGGTCATCGAAGAGCTGCGCCTCCCACTGCGGTTTCGAGCGCTCGCGGTCGATGTCCTCGATGCGCAGAAAGAACCGCCCGCCCGCCGCCCGCGCCATGTCATGCGCGACAAGCGCCGCATAGGCATGACCCAGATGCAGCGGGCCGGTGGGCGAGGGCGCGAAGCGGGTGATCACGCCTGATCGGCCAGCCAGGCGGTGAAGCTTTCCTTGGCGCGGTCGGTGTAGCCCTTGTAGCGGTCCTTGCGGCCGCGCCGCCCGCCGCGCGCGTCATCGAGCGGCGGGAAAAGCCCGAAGTTCACGTTCATCGGCTGGAAGGTCTTCGCCTCGGCGCCGCCGGTGATGTGGTTCACGAGCGAGCCCATCGCGGTCTCGTAACTCGGGGGCGGCAGGACCTGTCCCTTGATCTCGGCCGCGGCCATTCGCCCGGCCAGAAGACCCATCGCGGCGCTTTCGACATAGCCCTCGACCCCGGTCACCTGCCCGGCAAAGCGCAGATTGGGCCGCAGTTTCAGCCGCATCTGGGTGTCAAGGAGCGTCGGCGAATTCAGGAATGTGTTGCGATGAATGCCGCCCAGACGCGCGAAGGAGGCATTTTGAAGGCCGGGAATCATCTTGAAAACAGAGGTTTGTGCGCCGTACTTCATCTTGGTCTGGAAGCCGACGATGTTGTAGAGCGTGCCAAGCGCATTGTCGCGGCGCAGCTGCACCACCGCGTAAGCCTTGGTTGCGGGGTCATGCGCATTCGTCAGACCGACGGGCTTCATCGGTCCGTGGCGCAGGGTTTCGCGGCCCCGTTCCGCCATCACTTCGATCGGCAGGCAGCCGTCGAAATAGGGGGTGGGCTTGGGGGAGGATTCAGCTTCGCCTGCGTGAAACTCGGTCTTTTCCGCCGCCAGAAGCGCGTCGATGAAGGCCTCGTAGTCTTCCTTCGTCATCGGGCAGTTGATGTAAGCCGTGCGTTCTTCCTCGGTCTCGCCCTTGTCGTAGCGGCTTTGCCGCCAGGCCACCGACATGTCGATCGTCTCGGCATGGACGATCGGCGCGATGGCATCGAAAAACGCGAGGCTTTCCGCCCCGGTCACTTTGCGGATGCTCTCGGCCAGCGCGCCCGAGGTGAGCGGCCCGGTGGCGATGATCCAATGCCCCTCGCTCGGCAACTCGGTGATCTCTTCTTCCGAGACGGAAATCAGCGGATGCCCCCGCAGCGCCGCGGTGACGGCGCCCGAAAACGCCTCGCGATCCACCGCCAGCGCCCCGCCCGCGGGCAGGGAATGGCGGTCGGCCATGGCCATGATCAAGCCGCCCGCCGCCCGCATTTCCCAATGCAGCAAGCCCACCGCGTTGCGCTCGTCGTCATCCGAGCGGAACGAGTTCGAGCAGACCATTTCGGCGAAATCCCCCGAGCGATGCGCGAAGGTGCCAACCTGAGGGCGCATTTCATGCAGCACCACGGGAACGCCCGCCTGTGCCGCCTGCCATGCCGCTTCCGAGCCGGCCAGACCGGCGCCGATGATGTGAAGTGTATCCATGCCGCCTGATACCGCCCCAAGGCGCAGCGTGCAACGGGATCAGATCAGCGCAACGCGCTCGCGGCGTTCGGGATCGGGGAAAGGCCGATACAGGCCGACCGAATAGGAGGCGATCATCGCATGCATCAACTCGTAATGCCGCATCTCGCCTTCGGTGAATTGCGCGACAGAGCGGAAAGCCTTTTCCAGCGCCGCCATGTTCTCGAACTCGACCTCGAGAATGAAGCCGGTATGCGGACCGGAGGCCAAACCCATCTTGCGCCGCATCAAACGCCAGCCGCCGATCAGACCTTCCTCTTTCAGCTCATGCATCCATTGTTCAACCGAGGCGGCAAAGGCGATGGCCTTGGCGTCGCTCTTCAATTCGATCATGCAGTGGTAGAGATCCATGCTTTTCTCCCTCGGGTAGAGGCAGAAAAGCATGGAAATCTTGAAATTGGCCTAACGGCTCAGTTGCCGATGATCGCCTGCGCAAGCCCGCGCTTGCCGAAGGTGACGCCATTGCCGCCCATCTGCATCTTCACGCCCAGTCCGATCGTCATTTCCCGATCCGACTGGTTGCCATCGACCACACCCAGCGAGCCGTCGATCTGCACGCCCGAGGGCATGGCATAGCCGATGGTGGCATCGAGCGCCGTCGTGTCCGCGCTGGCGCGGGAATAGGCGTTGACGTTCTGGACCCGCGCGCCGACCGACAGCGCGTCGTTCATCGCATAGCTGCCATCAAGACCGAGGATCGTGGCATCGTCGCCGTCGTTCTTCAAAAGGCTCGCCGCGCCCTCGATCGTCACCTGACCGAAGTCATGCGTGGCCTCGAGCCCGTAATGTTCCATGTGGTTGCCGCCGATCCATTCGTGACCGAGGAAGCCGCCCACGGCGAAGCCGTCATTCACATGGCCGATCCCGTGCAGCGTGAAGGTGGTGCCTTCGTCGTTGCTGTTGGTGAAATGGTGCTGCGCGACGTCAAGCTGCGCCGAAAAGCCCGGAGTGAAGCCGTAGTCCACCGCGCCTTCCAGCGCGAGGTTGTTCTTGTGCTTTTGCTGGCCTTCGACCAGCCCGGACCAGGCAAACCCAAGTTCTGCGCCGCGCACCGAACCTTCGGCCATGGCGGTGACAGGAAGCAGCGCCGCGATCAGCGCCATCGGGATAATCTTCTGCATCTTCAACCTCATGGAGTTCGTTCTTGATCTTGTTCTTACGCGTCCGCGCCGTCCTCGTCGCCCGGATCGGCGACACGGGCAACCGAGACAACTTCTTCGTCGGCACCGGTGTTGAACACCTTCACCCCGCCTGCCGAGCGCGAGCGGAAGGAAATTCCCGCGACCGGGCAGCGGATCGATTGGCCGGTCGAGGTCGCCAGCATCACCTGATCCGTCGGCTCGACCGGGAACGAGGCCACGAGCGCCCCGCCACGCATCGACTTTTCAAAGGCGGTGACGCCTTGGCCGCCGCGGCCGCGCACCGGGTAGCTGTGGCTCGAGGAAATCTTGCCCAGACCCTTCGCGGTGATCGTCAGGATCAGATCCTGCGCTGCCAGCATCTCGGCATACCGCGCATCCGACAGCACGCCTTCGGCGCCTTCAGTCTCGTCTTCGGCATCGACCTCGGTTTCGACGTCGTCCTCGGTCTCGCTGCCAAGCTCGGCGCGGAAGCGCTTGACGAAGGCTTCGCGCTCCCAGGGCTCGGCCTCGAAATGCCGGATCACCGACATCGAGACGACCTTGTCGCCCTCGGCCAGCCGCACGCCGCGCACGCCGGTGGAGGAGCGGCCCTTGAAGATCCGCACCTCGGGCACCGGGAAGCGGATGGCGCGGCCCGAGGCCGTCACCAGCATGATGTCGTCGTCTTCGTGGCACATGCGCGTGTCGACCAGCGTCACGCCCTCGGGCAATTCCATCGCGCGCTTGCCGTTCTTCATCACCTTGGCGAAATCCGACAGCGCGTTGCGGCGCACGTCGCCATCCGAGGTGGAGAAGAACACCTGGAAATCGTCCCAGGTTTCCTCGGGCTCGTCGACCGGCATCAGAGAGGCGATGGAGACGCCCTGCGGGATCGGCAGGATGTTGATGATCGCCTTGCCCTTCGAGGTCCGGCCCGCCAGCGGCAGGCGCCAGCATTTCAGGCTGTAGACCATGCCGTCGGTGGTGAAGAACAGAAGCTGGGTGTGGGTATTGGCGACGAAGAGCGTCGTCACCACGTCGTCTTCCTTGGTCGCCATCGAGGCGAGCCCCTTGCCGCCGCGGCGCTGCGCGCGGAATTCGGCCAGAGGCGTGCGCTTGATGTAGCCGCCCGAGGTGATGGTCACCACCATATCCTCGCGCTCGATCAGGTCTTCGTCGTCGAGATCACCGGCCCAGTCGACAATCTCGGTGCGGCGCGGCACGGCATGGGCGGCGCGAACCTCGCGCAACTCGTTCGAGATGATCTCCATGATCCGTTCGCGGCTTGCCAGAATGGCGAGATAATCGCGGATCTTGCCCGCCAGTTCGGCGAGCTCGTCGGTGACTTCCTGCACGCCCATCGCGGTCAGGCGTTGCAGGCGCAGGTCCAGAATCGCGCGGGCCTGAAGTTCCGACAGGTTGTAGGTGCCGTCGTCGTTCACCGGATGCAGCGGATCATCGATCAGCCGCAGATATTCGACAATCTCATGCGCGGGCCAGCGCCGCTCCATCAGCCGGTCACGGGCCTCGGCCGGGTCTTTCGAGGACCGGATCGTGGCGACGACCTCATCGACGTTCGAGACGGCGACGGCCAGACCGCAAAGGATATGGCTGCGCTCGCGCGCCTTGCGCAACTCGTAAGCCGTGCGCCGCGCCACGACTTCCTCGCGGAAGGCAATGAAATGGCTCAGGAAATCACGCAAAGTCAGCTGTTCGGGGCGGCCGCCGTTCAGGGCCAGCATGTTGCAGCCGAAAGACGTTTGCAGCGCGGTGAAGCGGTAAAGCTGGTTCAGCACCACATCGGCCGTCGCGTCGCGCTTCAGTTCGATCACCACCCGCACGCCGACGCGGTCGGATTCGTCGGCGATCGAGGCGATGCCCTCGAGTTTCTTTTCCCGGACAAGATCGGCCATCTTCTCGATCATCGCCGCCTTGTTCACCTGATAGGGAATCTCGTCGACGATGATGGCGAAGCGATCCTTGCGGATTTCCTCGATCCGGGTTTTCGCGCGGATAATGACCGAGCCGCGGCCTTCCAGATAGGCCTTGCGAGCGCCGCCGCGGCCCATGATCTGCGCGCCGGTCGGGAAATCGGGGCCGGGCACATAGTCCATCAGCCCTTCCGAGGTCAGATCGGGGTTTTCGATCAAAGCGAGCGTCGCGTCGATCACTTCCCCAAGGTTATGTGGCGGGATGTTCGTCGCCATGCCGACGGCGATGCCGCCCGCACCATTGACGAGCATGTTCGGGAACCGCGCCGGAAGCACCGTCGGTTCCTTGTCCTTGCCGTCGTAGTTGTCCTGAAAATCGACCGTGTCTTTCTCGATATCGGCCAGCAGGAAGGCGGCGGGCTTGTCCATCCGCACTTCGGTGTAGCGCATCGCGGCGGCGCTGTCGCCGTCCATCGAGCCGAAGTTGCCCTGCCCATCCAGAAGCGGCAGCGACATCGAGAAGTCTTGCGCCATCCGCACCAGCGCGTCATAGATCGCGGCGTCGCCATGCGGGTGATATTTCCCCATGACGTCGCCGACAGGACGCGCCGACTTGCGATAGGCCTTGTCATGCGTGTTGCCGGTCTCGTGCATCGCGTACAGGATGCGCCGATGCACGGGCTTGAGCCCATCGCGCAGATCGGGAATGGCGCGGCTCACGATCACGCTCATCGCGTAATCGAGGTAGGCGGTCTTCATCTCCTCGGCGATGGAAACGACGGGGCCAGCATGGGCCGCACGTTTCGGGGTTTCGCCGGAGGGGTCCGAGGTGTCGATGATATCGGTCACGCGGGGCTTCTTCTGCCAGATTTTGTTGTGCCGCTTTATATCGCAACCCATGGCTTGGGTGCAACGGCGAATGGCAGCGCCAAGGGCAAAGGTCTGACTTTGCGTATTTGGACCAAGAAGAACCCCATGCTTCTTCTTGGCTCAAATACGCCCTTGATGCTCAGCCGCGGGTGCGGCGCGCGGTCAGGAAGGCCGCGATCCAGAGGCCCGCGAAGCAAAGCGAGAAGACCGCGTTCAGGTTCGGCATGGTCACGCCGAAGAGATCCCAGGCGATCTCGTCGCAGCGGATCAGCGGTGCCGAGGAGATCTGCGCCATCAGATCCTGCGCCGAAAGGCTGGCGATCGGGTTCGAGGTGCAGGTGTCGGGACCGGCGAAGATGTGGCGCTCGACGCCCGAATGATAGATGCCGAAAGCGCCCGTTGTCAGCGCGGCCAAGGCGCCAAAAGGGGCAAAGGCCATCGGCAGCCGGAAGAGCAGCATCAGCCCGCCCAGCACGGCGGCGACGAGATGCGGCCAGCGCTGCAGGATGCACAGCTCGCAGGGCGGGAAGCCGAGCGCCTGAAAGATCAGGGCCGCGACCAGAACCGCGGCTGATCCGGCGGCGGCAAGGGCAACCAGACGGCGGGGCGTCAGCACGGGGTCCATGTCAGGCTCCTTTCAGCACAAACCAGAGGGCGGCCAGCACGAGCAGAAGCCCGCCCGCAACCCAGGCCAGACGGCGCTCGACGAAGCTTGCGATCTGCGCGCCGAATCGCGACAACAGCCAGCCGAGCCCGTAGAACCGGGCCGACCGGGCGACGATCGCCGAGAGGATGAACAGCACCGGATCGAAGCTGAGCACGCCCGCAAGGATCGTGACCACCTTCATCGGCGGCATATGCGCCAGCCCCGAGGTGACCAGCATCACCAGGATCGCCCAGGTTCCCGCGCCGTCGCGCAGCGACTCGAAGGTCGCGATCTTGCCCGTCGCCTCAAGGAAGGGCCGCGCGATCAGGTCGAAGGCATAATGGCCGATGCACCAGCCGAAGATGCCCCCCAGCACCGAGGTGACCGAGGCGATCAGCGCATAGCGCCAGATCTTTTCCGGCCGCGCGAGCCCCATCGGCACGAACAGAACGTCGGCCGGGATCGGAAAGAACGAGCTTTCGACAAAGGAGATGATGCCAAGCGCCCATTCGGCGCGGGGATGTCCGGCCAAACCTTTGGTCCAGCGGTAAAGTCGATCGAACATGGCTCCCCGCGGCTCGCTCCGGTCTGAGGTCGTGCATCGCAAGGCAGGGGGGCGGCGTCAAGGCGGGCCGCGACGTTTTCCCCCTGTCCGGGGCGGCTTTGCGGGGGTAATTTCGAAACCGTGATCGGGAGGGACGCGATGAGGTGGCAAGGCCGTCGCGGCAGCGACAATATCGAGGACCGCCGGGGCGAAGGCCGTCGGCGCCTGTCGCTGGGCGGGGCAGGCGGGCTTGGTCTGGTGGCCGTGGTTCTGATCGGTTGGTTTTTCGGCATCGATCTGACCCCGCTTCTGAACAGCGACGGGCTGCAGCCCGCGCGCGCGCCGCAGGTCGAGGACAGCGGCGCCTTGAGCGAGCGTGACCGGGCGATGGGCGATTTCGTCTCGGTGACGCTGGCCGATACCGAAGAGATCTGGACCGAGATCTTCCGCGAGGATCTGGGCAAGGTCTATCACCCGGCGATTCTGGTGCTGTTTTCGCAGGCCACGCCCTCGCCCTGCGGCACGGCCTCGGGGGCGACGGGGCCGTTCTATTGCCCGGTCGATGGCAAGGTCTATCTCGACACCGCGTTTTTCGAGACACTGTCGCAGGAGCTTGGCGCGGGGGGCGATTTCGCGGCGGCCTATGTGGTCGCGCATGAGATCGGCCACCGGGTGCAGGACGAGCTTGGCCTTCTCGACAAGGTCGATGCGGCGCGGGCGAAGGCTGGTCCGGCGGTGTCGAATGCGCTTTCGGTGCGGCTCGAGTTGCAGGCGGATTGCTTCGCCGGGGTCTGGGCGCAGCACGCGGCCGAGGATTTCGGCACGATCGAGCGGGGCGACGTGGCCGAGGCGATGACTGCCGCGGCGCAGATCGGCGATGACACGCTGGCCCGCAATGCCGGGCGCCGTCCGATGCCCGACAGCTTCACCCATGGCACCTCGGATCAGCGCCAGTTCTGGTTCGCACAGGGCTTCGAGAGCGGCGCAATCGGGGCGTGCGATACCTTCGCGCGGAAGACGCCCTGACCTTTGCTCTTGTCAGACGCGGCGCGTGGGGCTAGATGCAACGTGCTGGCCCGAGTGGCGGAATGGTAGACGCAGGGGATTCAAAATCCTCCGCCGCAAGGTGTGCGAGTTCGAGTCTCGCCTCGGGCACCAGCTTGATCCCGAAAGAAAGAAACAGGGCACCCGCGAAAAGTGGGAGCGTGGTTGCGCCGGTTCCCACGGGCAGTGCCTACATCTCTTATTCTTCACGGTCGTTCTTTGCGCCCGTTTCGGCGCGCAAAAGCGGCGATTGATTCGGTTTCTCCCTGTCGGACGGGCGGCGAAAGGCCCGAGGCGAAGACTGCGCCGGGCCAGTCTGATGGCCCTCAGCCGCGCGTCGCGCGCCAGGCTTTCCAGCCGCCAAATGCGGTGATCTCGGGCGCGCCTGCAACCGCATGGGCTTCGCAGAGGAAGCCGCTCACCGCCGCGCCGGTTGCCAGCACGACCTTGCCGACGCCGAGCGGCGCCGGGATGCGGGCGACGAAGGCGCCAAAGGCGGCGGGCGGCAGCGCCCAGACCTCGACCGCGATCCCCGGGCCCTCGAAACCCGGATCGCGGATCAGGCCCGGTTTCGGCGGCACGGTGCCCGGCAGGAGGTAAAGCCGGTAGTCGGGGGCGGTGCGGGTCTCCTCCAGACAGATCCCGCCGACCGAGGTCAGTTCCGGGTTGAGCGGCATGCCCGTCAGATGCGCGCCGACGACCGCGATCGTCAGCCAGCCCTCGGGGCAGGTCACCGGCAGCGCGGCGACCATTGCGCCCCGGTCGCGTCCGTAGCCACAGCCCGCCGCCCGGTGCAGCGCCGCCGCGAAGGGCTCGAGCGCCGCATCCGAAAAGCCCGGACCGACGAGCGTCACCCCCGCAGGCAGGCCCGAGGGGCCAAACCCCGCCGGAACCGCAATCGCGGCATAGCCCATCAGGTTCGCGAAATTCGTGTAAAGCCCGAATTCTGAATTGCGCTTGATCGGCTCGGCCAGCATCTCGGCCACCGTGCAGGTGGTCGGAGCGGTGGGCAGAAGCAGCATGTCCACCGCCTCCCAGACCGGGGCGACCTGCTGGCGCAGGGCATTCAGCCGGTAAAGGCCGCGGAAGGCCTCGACCGCCGTGCGCCCCTTTGCGCCCTCGATGATCTTGCGCACCGTGGGGTCGAAATCCTCTGCGTTCGTGGTCAGGAAATCCTCCACCGCCGCCAGCCGCTCGGCCACCCAGGGACCGTCGTAAAGCAGCGCCGCCGCCTCGCGGAAGGGGGCGTAGTCAAAGGGGACGAGCGTCGCCCCCAAAGCCTCGGCCCGGGCGCAGGCGGCATCATAAAGCGCCTCGACCTCGGCATTGCCGAAGAAATTCCGCTCTGCGCCGGTCAGGATGCCGATGCGCGGACGGACGGGCAGGGCGACGGGACCCGCCCGGCGCGAGAAGGGATCGGCGGCGTCATAGCCCTCGATCACCCGGCGCACCTCGGACGCCTCGGCCACGGTCGCGGCAAAGACCGTCACCACATCGACCGAGCGACAGGCGGGCACGACCCCGGTATTGGGCACAAGCCCCGGCGTCGGCTTCAGCCCGACAAGGTTGTTGAAGGCCGCAGGCACCCGGCCCGAGCCCGCCGTATCGGTGCCAAGCGCAAAGGCGCAAAGCCCCGAGGCCACCGCCACCGCCGAGCCCGAGGACGAGCCGCCCGAGACATGCGCCGCCGAGAAGACCGAGCGCGGGGCGCCATGCGGCGAGCGGGTGCCATTGAGCCCGGTGGCGAATTGATCAAGGTTGGTCTTGCCGATCACCAGCGCCCCCGCGGCGCGCAGCCGGGCCACCACCGTCGCATCCGCCGCGGGCGCATAGGCATAGGCCGGGCAGGCGGCAGTCGTGGGCAGGCCCGCGACATCGATATTGTCCTTGATCGCACAGGGAATGCCCCAGAGCGGCCGCCCTTCGGCGCTGCTGTCCATCAAGGCGCGGGCCTCGGCGCGCAGCACCTCGGCGGGCGTTTCGGTGATGAAAACCGCCCGGTCCGCCAGCGCGTCGCGCCGCGCGATCACCGCTTCGACCACATCAAGCGGGGTTGCGCCTCGCGCATAGGCGGCGCGGATCGCCTCCATCGTCATCATCTCGGGCAGCATCAAAGGTCCTCCAGAACGGCCAGCACATCGCCCGCCCGCACGGTCCGGCCGGGCGCGGTGCGCAGCTCGGCCAGCTTTCCGGCGGTGGGGCTGGTGACGGTGATTTCCATCTTCATCGATTCAATGATCGCCACGGCCTCGCCCGCAGCCACCCGGGCGCCGGGGGCGACCAGATATTTCCAAAGATTGCCGGGCACCGGGCTCTCGACGCCGGTGCAGCCCGCGGGCACGGCCGCCGGTTCCTCGCGCAGGCCCTCGTCGGTGATGAACTGATCCAGCCCCTCGGCCTTCCAGCGCGCCCGTTCCGCCTCGAAAGCCGATTGCTGGCGGGTCTTGAAGGCGGTCGTGGCGGCCGGGTCAAGCGCGCGCTGCTCGGCCGCCCAGTCGAAGGTCGTCTGCTCGATGCGGATGTCGTAGCGCCCATGCGGAAAGGCCTCGCGCGCCTCGGCCAGTTCCTGCGCGTCGACCGGGAAGAAGCGGATCTGGTCGAAGTGATCCAGAAGCCACGGCCGGTCGCGGAAAGCCGCCGTGCGCCGCCAGCTGTTCCAGACCTGCACCGTGCGGCCGAAAAGTTGATAGCCGCCCGGCCCCTCCATCCCGTAGATGCACATATAGGCGCCGCCGATGCCGACGGCGTTTTCGGGTGTCCAGGTCCGGGCGGGGTTGTATTTCGTCGTCACCAGCCGGTGGCGCGGATCGATGGGCGTGGCGACGGGGGCGCCCAGATAGACATCGCCCAGCCCCAGCACCAGATAGCGGGCGTCGAAGATCGTCTTCTTTACATCAGCTTCGTCTTGCAAGCCGTTGATGCGCCGAATGAACTCGATGTTCGAGGGGCACCATGGCGCGTTCGGGCGCACCAGCTCCTGATACTTGCGCATCGCCAGTTCCGCCTGCGGATCGTTCCACGAGAGCGGCAGATGCACGATGCGCGAGGGCAGCCTCAACTGGTCGGTCGGCGGCAGATCCGCCTCGATCGTCGCCAGTTCGCGGATCAGATCGGGGCGGGAGATCGCGGCCGGATCGGTATGGATCTGCAACGAGCGGATGCCGGGCGTCAGATCGATCACCGGCAGGCCCGCGGCCTTCACCGCCTGCATCAGCGCCTGCACCCGCAGCCGCAGCCCGATGTCAAGCGTCATCGCCCCGTATTCGACCAGCAGGTTCGCATCGCCCTGCCGCCGCACGGTCACGTCGCCCGCCTCGTTCAGCGCGACGATGGGCGAGCCCATGCGCCCGATCGCCGGTCCCGCGATGGGATCGGCGGGACGCTCGGCGGCGCGGAACCGCACCCGGTCTCCGGGGCGCAGCTGGCCGAGCTTCCAGAGGTCGGCGTCGCTGACGACAGCCGGGCAGACGAAGCCGCCAAGGCTCGGCCCGTCGGGGCCAAGGATGATCGGCATGTCTCCGGTGAAGTCGAGCGCGCCGATCGCATAGGCGTTGTCGTGCAGGTTCGAGGGGTGCAGCCCGGCCTCGCCCCCGTCCGCGCGCGCCCAGGCGGGCGCCGGGCCGATCAGCCGCACGCCGGTGCGGTCGGAGTTGAAATGCACCTCGTAAGCGGTCGAAAACAGCGTCTCGATGTCGGCGGGGGTGAAGAAATCCGGGGCGCCATGCGGGCCGTAGATGACCTCGAGCTCCCAGTCATGGGTGAGCACCGCCGGTTCCTGCGCAGTCGCCGCGACGGGCGCCACACGGCCGAGATGCAGCAGATCGCCCGTCTTCAGCGTGCCCGTCGCATGGCCGCCAAACCGGCCCAGCGCAAAGGTCGCGCGCGAGCCAAGGATTTCGGGCACCTTGAAACCACCCGCAACCGCCAGCGTCGCGCGTTGCCCCGGCCCCTCGATCTTGCCGATGGCGAGCACCGCGCCTGCGGGCACCTCGAGCACCGGACCGCTGACCGGCACCCCGTCGAGCGTCAGCCGCATCGCCGCCCCGGCCATCGCCACCCGTGCCGCGGCGTGAAAGCGCAACGTCGGCCCCGCGACGGTCATTTCAAGCGCGGTCGTGTCGGGCGGGTTGCCGACGAGCCGGTTCGCGTTGCGATGCGCGACCGGGTCCATCGGCCCCGAAGGCGGCACGCCGACGCCCCACATCCCGAGCCGCCCGGGCAACTCCTGCACCGAGCTTTGCGGCCCGGGCGCGAGCACTTCGATCGCCTCGGGCGCAAAGGCAAAGGCGCCAAGCGCCGTCGTCGCGACGCGGGCCGAGGTGAACAGATCCGAGCCTGCGATGGCGCGCAGATAGTCGAGGTTGGTTTCGATGCCCGCCACATGGGTCTCGGCCAAGGCCTTGGAAAGCTTGGCGATCGCCTCGGCCCGGGTTGGACCGTGGACGATGATCTTGGCCAGCATCGGGTCGTAGAAGGGCGTCACCTCGGTGCCGGTGGCGATCCAGCCATCGATGCGTGCAGAGGCCGGAAAGGCGACTTCGGTCAAGAGCCCGGCCGAGGGGCGAAAGCCCGCATGCGGGGCCTCGGCATAAAGCCGGGCCTCGATCGCGGCGCCTTGCGGGGCGGGCAACACCGCCGGGATCGGGTCTTCGCCCGCCGCTTGGGCAATCATCCAGGCGACCAGATCGATGCCCAGCACCGCCTCGGTCACCGGATGTTCGACCTGCAGGCGGGTGTTCACCTCAAGGAAGTGGAACTCAGCCCGCGCGGGGTCGTAGATGAATTCGACCGTGCCCGCCGAGGCATAATCGACCGAGGCGCACAGGTCCGCGGCCGCCTTGTGCAGCGCGGCGCGGGTGGCGTCGGACAGCCCCGGGGCCGGGGTTTCCTCGATCACCTTCTGATGGCGGCGCTGAAGCGAACAGTCCCGCTCGCCCAGGGCGACGACCCGGCCCGCGCCGTTGCCGAAGACCTGCACCTCGACATGGCGGGCGTCGGACACGAAGCGTTCCAGATAGACCCGGGCATCGCCGAAACTTGCCGCGGCGGTGCGGCCGACGGCGGCGAAGGCGGCGCGCAGGGCGGCTTCGTCGGGGCACAGGCTCATGCCGATGCCGCCACCGCCCGCGGTGGATTTCAGCATCACCGGATAGCCGATCCGGGTGGCCTCGGCGCAGGCTTCTTCGACGCTCGTCAAGAGCCCCGAGCCGGGCAAAAGCGGCACGCCCGCCTTTTGCGCCAGTTCGCGGGCCGTGTGTTTCAGGCCAAAGGCGCGGATATGCTCGGGGCGCGGCCCGATGAAAGCCACCCCGGCCGCGGCCAGAGCGGCGGCAAACTCGGTGTTTTCCGAGAGAAACCCGTAGCCCGGATGCACCGCCTCGGCCCCGGTCGCGGCACAGGCCGCGAGCACCGCCGCGACGTTGAGATAGCTTTCCGCCGCGGGCGCGGGGCCAAGCCGGACGGCTTCATCGGCCAGCGTCACATGGGGCGCAAACCGGTCGGCATCGGAATAAACGGCGACCGAGGCGATCCCCATCTCGCGCAAGGTGCGCAGGATGCGCACCGCGATCTCGCCGCGGTTCGCCACAAGAACTTTGCGGAACATGGCTTACCCCGTGATGATGACGCGAATGGGCGTGGGATCGAACCCGTTGCAGGGGTTGTTGATCTGCGGGCAGTTCGAAATGACGCAAAGCACATCCATCTCGGCGCGCATCTCGACGTGATCGCCGGGCGAGGAGATGCCATCGGCAATCGTCATCGCGCCCGAGGGGCTGATCGGCACGTTCATGAAGAAGTTGATGTTCGGAACGATGTCGCGTTTCGTCATGCCATGCCGCGCCAGTTCCAGAATGAAATTCTCGCGGCAGGCGTGCAGGTAGCGGGTGTCATGGCCAAAGCGCACGGTGTTGCTTTCGCAAGAACAGCAACCGGCGTTGGTGTCATGCCGCCCGGAGGTGTCGGCGGTCACCGTCAGCATCACCCGGCCTTCGGAGGAGATGAGCTTCGTGCCGGTGGTGATATAGGCCGCGTTTTGCGCCCGCATCGTGTCCTGGCTCGAGTAGCGTTCGGAAACGTCCTGCGCGTTGTAAAAGATCGTGTCGATGGCCTGCTGGCCGTAGCTGTCAATGATGCGGATGGTCTGGCCCGCTTTCACCAGCCCGGACCAGGGACGGTTGGCGGGGATGTCGTGGATCTGTTCCATGGGGCCCCTCAGATGCGGGAGTTGTTTTCAAAGGCGCGACGGGCTTCGGCCGTGGCGGTGCGGCAGGGGTCGTCTGCCGCGACAGGGAGGGCCGCAAGGCGCTGCACCTGCGTCGCCGGAACCTCGGGGACGGGGCAGGGGTCGAGCGGGTGGCGGGTGGCGGAGAGCGCCACAGCCATGTCCACCTCGGCACGCAACTCGACCCAGTCGCCCGGCTGAGTCCGCTCGGCGTTCCACGTCAGTACGCCTTCCGCATCAACCGTGATCGGCGCGAAGAAGGTGATCAGCGCGGGCAGGTCGCGCTTGTCGAGACCGAGTTTCGCCACCGCCAGCACCATGTTTTCCCGCGTCGAGCGAAACGCAGGCGTGAAGGGCGCCGCCGCCCCGCTGCCGCCCGTCAGCACGTCATGCGCGCCGCCGGTGCTGTCTTCGGTGATGGAAAAGAGCACCCGCCCCATGTCGGTCAGCACGACCCGGCCCTTGCGCAACTCGGTCGTCCATTGCACCTTCACCGTGTCGGGCAGGTTCATCCGCTCGGACGGGTCCGCGGCGACCCAAGCCGCAATGCTGACCGACACGCCCAAAGCCTCGGGCGCCAGCCGCAGCCGCTCGCCCGCCGTCAGATGCAACACATCATACCAGCCGCCGGGGATCGTCAGGTGGCCAAGCACCTCGGTCGGCTCGGGCGCGGGCCGCGGGCTTGGTGCGGGCAGCGCCGAGGGGGCGGCCGTCAGGCCCTTTCGCTGGTGCTCTTCGTAACGGGCGCGGTCGGCGGCAATCGCTTCGGCCGTGCGCGGAATATGGGTCAGCATCTCACGCTCCCTGTGGCCGGGTCGTCCCGGTGGTGGGGCCCCAGAGGATCGGGTCGTCCCGATCGGGCAGGTAATCAGAGGTCCAGATCGTCGGCCCGCCCGCGCTGCGCGGCGGCCAGACGGCGATGTCGGAGCCGACCGAGGCGCCGTAGCGGTCGCGTTCCTCGGGACGATCGCGGCGGCGCTCGAAGGCGATGATGCGGGTGGCGAGCGTAAACGCCTCTTTCAGGTCATGCGTGACCATCACCACCGTCATCGGCGTCTCGTTCCAGAGCCGCTGCATCAGCCGGTGAATGTCCGAGCGGATGCCGGGATCCAGCGCGCCGAAAGGTTCATCCAGCAAAAGCACGCGCGGTTTCATCATCAAGGCCTGCGCCAGCGCAAGGCGTTGCTGCATGCCGCCCGAAAGCTGCGCCGGGTATTTGTCCTCGGCGCCCGCAAGCCCGACCTCGGCCAGCATCGCGCGGGCCTCTTCGGCAATCGCCCGGCGGGCAGCGCCGAAGCGACGGCCAAGGAACCGGGCGGTTTTCATCTCGGGGCCCGCCATCACGTTGCCGAGCACCGTCATATGCGGAAAGACCGAATAGCGTTGATAGACGACGCCACGGTCGGGGCCGGGTTCGCGGGGCAGGGGCTGACCGTCCAGCAAGATCTCGCCGCGCGTTGGCACCTCCTGCCCCAGAAGCAGGCGCAGGAAGGTGGTCTTGCCGCAGCCCGAGGGGCCGACAAGCGCCACGAAGGCGCGCGGCGCGATCGTCAGCGAGATGTTTTCCAGCACGATCTGCTGACCGTATTCCTTCCACAGATTGCGGATTTCGAGACGGCTCATGCGCGCAACTCCGACCAGGGGAAAAGCCGCCGCCTGAGCCCGGTCAGCCCGATGTCGAGCAGCACCGCCAGCAGGGTGATCCAGGCGACATAGGGAAAGATCACGTCCATCGCGAGGTAGCGCCGGACGAGGAAGATCCGGTAGCCAAGCCCCGCATCGGCCGAAATCGCCTCGGCCGCGATCAGGAACAGGAAGGCCGGGCCAAGCTGCAACCGCAGGCTGTCGATCAGCCGCGGAAGGATCTGCGGCAGCACCACCCGGATCGCGATGAGCCAGGTCGAGGCCGACAGCGTCTCGGCCTTGACGATCTGCTCGCGCGGCAGAGCATGGGCCGCCAGCGCCAGATCTCGGGTCATCACCGGCATCACGCCGATGACGATCAGCGCGACCTTGGACACCTCGCCAAGGCCGAGCAGGATGAAGAGGATCGGCAGAAGGGCGAGGGGCGGCACCATCGAGACGAAGGCGACGAGCGGCGACAGCGCCGCGCGGGCGAGCGGCAGCACCGCCACCGCAAGCCCGATCGCCAGCGCGCCCCCTGTGGCGAGGCCCAGCCCCCAGCCGAGCCGGGCAAGGCTCGCCAGCGTATCGGCCCAAAGCAGGATGTCGCCGGTGCGCGGATCGGGCAGGAAGGCCAGCCGCTCGATGCTCGCCGCCAGCGTCGTCAGCGCGGGCAGCAGCTTGTCGGCCGGGTTCGCTGCCAGCCGCACCGCCGAGCCGATGAGATAGGCCAGCATCAGCGCGCCAAAGGGCGCCAGCCCCAGCACGAGCCGCGTGCCCCGGTCGGGGTGAAGGTTGATCAGCCGCATCGCCTGTTCCGCCCGCCGTCGCTTACAGCTTGCCGTCGGCGGCGGCCTGCATCCAGTCCGGCGCAAAGCGCAGCTTCACATTCGCGCCGTCGCCCAGCACCGTGCCGTCGCCAAGTGCGATCCCGACCGCGTCGGGCGAGCTGGCCGAGGGGCCCAGCAATCCCTTGTCGAAGAGGAATTTGCGCACGTGATCCATCTTCGCGCCCAGTTCGGCCGAGGTGACGAAGGCGACGGCGTCAGAGGGTTTCGCGTAAAGTTTCGTCGCGGCCAGCTGTTCCTCGAAGCCCGCCTGATCGGTGCCCGAGGCCGCGCCCATCGCCGCGCGCGCCGCCGCGCCCTCGGCCGTGTCGGCGGCCATCAGGGTCACGGTGTCATACCAGATCCCGGCCATCGCCTTGGCGAAATCCGGGTTGTCCTTGACCGTCTCGGTATTCGCCACGGCCAGATCGAGGATCTCGCCCGGGATCTGGCTGGAATCAAACACCTTCGTCGCGCCGGGCAGCTTGACGATCGCTGAAACCATCGGGTTCCAGGTCACCATCGCGGTGACCTCGGGGGTCTGGAAAGCGCCGATCATGTCGGGATCGGCGGTGTTGATCACCTGCACGTCCTGCTCCGACATCCCCACGCTGTCGAGCGCGCGGGCGAGCAGGTAATGCGAGACCGAGAATTCCACCAGATTGACCGGGCGGCCCTTGATGTCGGCCAGCGTCGCCCCATCCTTCAGGATCACCGCATCATTGCCGTTCGAGAAATCGCCAACGATCACCGCCGTCGTGTCGACACCGCCCGCCGCCGGGATCGACAGCGCGTCCATGTTCGTCACCGTCACCGCGTCATAGGCCCCGGCGGTGTATTGGTTGATCGATTCCACATAGTCGTTGAACTGCGTGACCTCGATGGTGATGCCGTATTTCTCGGCCCATTTCTTCACGATGCCATGATCGGCCGCATAGCCCCAGGGCATCCAGCCAGCATAGATCGACCACGCGATCTTGAAGTCCTTCTTTTCCTCGGCCATCGCGGGCGAGAAGGTCAGCGCGCCAAGCGCGGCAAGGGCAGCCAGAAGGCCGGTGCGGCGAGTCATCATGCGTCAATCCCTTCGGGTCATGGGGGTATGACGGAAACGGACCATCGTTCCGCCAATCCCTTGGCTGGACGAGGTCTCCCGGGCTTTTGTCCCGCCGTGTGCCCGCGGGGATGTCTCCCCCCGCCGGTGGCAGCTCTCGGACCAGACGCGTTTCCGCCGGAACCCTAGCCGCCAAACTCAAGGTCACGCTTGCGCGATTCGAGGCAGGGCTCAATCCTTGGTGCGGGTTTTGCCGGGGCGAACGGTCTGGTTGGCATGGTTCGCCTGAAATACGAGCGCGCGAGGGCGGGTTTCGCCGAATGTTTGGGCGTCTCGCGGTCGGTGAAGCGTCGGGTTGGGCTGGATTGACACAACGGCGCCGGGTCCGTGATCCCCCCGGCCATGCGGGTTATTCCGGGGCGGGGTTTGGATCGCGGTCCAGGTGCTGCATCGTCGATTTCGGCATCTGCTTGCGCTTCGCCCGCTTGTGATATTGCGCGATCGTCGCTGGGGGCCGGATGGTGATCGCCTGACTCTCGGCGTCTGAACTTCCGGCCTCGGCCAGACGCACGACCGCCAATTTGTGCCGACCGTGCAGGGAGGAGGGCCTTGCCGCTTCGCCGAGGGTTCGCCGCCGCGCTCATGCCGACCGGCGCCGATCAGGCCTTCGACATCTTTCTTGGCCATGATCGATCCGCTGGATCGATCGCTTCACGCTCGAAGTCCATGATCAGCTGCAAAACGGCCTCGGCGAGGCTGCGCAGGAAATCACCCTGATCGTGCTTGGCCTTAAGCTTGGACAGGTCCATGCCTCGCCATGGCACGCGAACCAGTGGCGTTCCCATGGCTCGATCTTGGTCATCGGGGGCTCGGTAAGGTCCGGGGTCGAAGGCGGTGACATGGCGCGCGACATAGGCCTGACCGGCCTCGGGGCGCAGCTGCGGCGGGCCGGGTGCCGCAATCGGTGACGCCCAGGCCCCGCCGCGCGCGGACGCGGCTTGACGAAAGTCGTGCCAGGCAGGCATCTGGGCTGGCGTCCCGGAGCCGGGCCGCAGATGTCATCGCGGGAGAAAACATCATGATCCAAAGGCGCATCCTGATCACCGGAACCGCCGGGTTCATCGGCTTTCATCTGGCGCAGGCGCTGCTGGCCGAGGGCTTTCGCGTGCAGGGCTATGACGGCATGACCGATTACTATGATGTCGCGCTGAAGCGGCGTCGCCATGCGCTCTTGCTGCAAAACCCGAATTTCAGCGCGATGGAGGGGATGCTCGAAGATCACGCCCGCTTCGATGCGCTCGCCGACGACTTCCGCCCGGAGGTGATCGTGCATCTGGCCGCGCAGGCGGGGGTGCGCTACAGCTTGGAAAACCCGCGCGCCTATCTCGACAGCAATGTCATCGGCACCTTCACCGTGATGGAGGCGGCGCGGCGGCTTGAGGTCAAGCATCTGCTGATGGCCTCGACCTCGTCGGTCTATGGCGCCAATACCGAGATGCCCTTCGCCGAGACGGACAAGGCCGACACCCAGTTGACGATCTATGCGGCGACGAAAAAGGCCAATGAAAGCATGGCCCATGCCTATGCGCATCTGTGGTCGCTGCCGACGACGATGTTTCGTTTCTTCACCGTCTACGGGCCCTGGGGGCGGCCGGATCTGGCGCTTTACAAATTCGTCGATGCGATCCTCGATGACCGGCCGATCGACATCTACAATCACGGCGAGATGTATCGCGACTTCACCTATGTCGATGACCTCGTGCGCGGCATCCGGCTGTTGATCGACACGGTTCCGGTGCGCCCCGAGGATGGGGTGGTGCCCGAGGGCGACAGCCTGTCGCCGGTGGCGCCCTGGCGCGTGGTGAACATCGGCAATTCCGACAAGGTGCGGCTGCTCGATTTCGTCGATGCGATCGAGGCGAGCCTCGGCAAGACCGCGATCCGCAATTACATGCCGATGCAGAAGGGGGATGTGCCCGCCACCTGGGCGGATGCGGAGCTGTTGCAGCGGCTGACCGGATACCGTCCGCAGACCGATTTCCGCGACGGCATCGCCCGGTTCGTCGCCTGGTATCGCGACTATTACGGCAAGTGATCGGCGCCAGTGGTCCCGGTGATTTCGATCGCCTGCTGCACCTCGTAGGGCGGATGGGCGTTCGCCGAGACCAGATCGCAAGCGCGCGTTTTTTCGAGTGTCAGCACGGTCAGATCGCCGGTAGCAAGATGCGCATTCGCCTCCACCTGCTTGAGGGAGAGCTGGTCCGTGGCAAAGGGATCGATACCCCGGTCCGAACCGCCCGGGGGCATAGGCGATATTCCGGCTCGCATGTGTCGCATCGCAGCTTTCCACATGCAAAATGCTCGACAAAGCATTGAAAAAGGGCCGGGAATTCCCGGCCCTTGCAGTTTGGCAAAGATGTCGCGGTTCAGCCCGCGAGCGCCTTGTTCAGATATTCGTCGACCTTTTCGAGGTAGCCCATGGTGGTGAGCCACTTCTGATCCGGCCCGACGAGCAGCGACAGATCCTTGGTCATGAAGCCGTCCTCGACCGTCTGCACGCAGACCTTTTCCAGCGTCTGCGCGAAGTTCATCAGCGCCGCGTTGTCGTCGAGTTTCGCGCGATGCTTCAGACCGCCGGTCCAGGCGAAGATCGAGGCGATCGAGTTCGTCGAGGTCTCCTTGCCCGCCTGATGCTGGCGGTAGTGACGGGTGACGGTGCCATGCGCGGCCTCTGCTTCGACGATCTTGCCATCGGGCGTCATCAGCACCGAGGTCATCAGGCCGAGCGAGCCGAAGCCCTGCGCCACGGTGTCCGACTGCACGTCGCCATCGTAGTTCTTGCAAGCCCAGACATAGCCGCCCGACCATTTCAGCGCCGAGGCCACCATGTCGTCGATCAGACGGTGTTCGTAATGAATGCCCGCCGCCTTGAACTTGTCGGCGAATTCCTCGTCATAGACTTTCTGGAACAGATCCTTGAAGCGGCCGTCATAGGCCTTGAGGATGGTGTTCTTGGTCGAGAGATACACCGGCCAGCCCTTGAGCAGGCCATAGTTCATCGACGACCGGGCGAAGTCGATGATCGATTCATCAAGGTTGTACATCCCCATCGCCACGCCGGCGCCGGGGGCGTCGAAGACGGTCTTTTCGATCACCGTGCCATCTTCACCGACGAATTTCATCGTCAGCTGGCCCTTGCCGGGGAAGTGGAAATCGGTGGCGCGGTATTGGTCGCCAAAGGCGTGACGGCCGATTACGATCGGCTGGGTCCAGCCCGGCACCAGACGCGGCACGTTGCGGCAGATGATCGGCTCGCGGAAGATCACGCCGCCAAGGATGTTGCGGATCGTCCCGTTCGGCGACTTCCACATCTGCTTGAGGTTGAATTCCTGAACGCGCGCTTCGTCGGGGGTGATCGTGGCGCATTTCACCGCCACGCCGACTTCTTTCGTCTTCAGCGCGGAATCGATGGTGATCTGGTCATTGGTGCGGTCACGCTCTTCGATGCCCAGATCGTAGTAGAGCAGGTCGACATCAAGATAAGGCAGGATCAGTTTCTTCTTGATGAAATCCCAGATGATCCGGGTCATCTCGTCGCCGTCCATCTCGACGATGGGATTCGCTACCTTGATCTTCGACATTGGGCCCTCATGCCTTGGTGACTCGTTGAGGGCGTTTTAGCCGCTTTTGCGGGCTTTGGCTAGTCTTGTATGCGATTGCATACCGATTTCCGGATCAGAGCCCGCGCGCCGCAAACCAGGGGCGGATCTTTGCCTGAACCCAGTCCCAGACGCCGGGCAGGCCACGGGCGACCTTGGTGCCGACGCGGGTCTGCAGCTGGTCCCAGGTGACATCATAGTCAAGCCAAGAGCCGCCGCCCGAGAGCTGGTTCAGCAGCACCGGCTGCACCCGGTCGAGCGATTTCGCATAGATCGCAGCGGGGGTTTCGGCGGCTTCGAATTCTTCCCAAAGCGTCAGAAGTTCGTCGCACAAATCTTTGGGAAGAAGTCCAAAAATGCGCTTGGCGGCTTGCGCTTCGGCATTCTGGATCGCGGCGGAGTCATGCGCGGTGCCGCCTTGCGAATGGATCGGCACGTCGCCCACGTCAATCTCGACCAGATCGTGGATCAAGAGCATCTTCACCGCGCGCAGCGGATCGACGCCGGGGGCGGCTTCCTCGGCCAGCACCAGCGCATAAAGCGCCAGCGTCCAGCTGTGCTCGGCCGAGTTCTCGCGCCGCGATCCGTCGTGAATCGGCGTAGCGCGGGTCACCGATTTCAGCTTTTCCGCCTCCAGCAGGAAGGCGAAAAGCTGATCGCGCCGGGAACTCATTCGCCCCGGAGCGCCTTCAGCCGCGTCTCGAAGAAGTCACGACCGCGATCCGCCGCCATATAGGCGCGGCAGGCGGTCATGAAGGCTTCCTGCATCGAGGGCGAGGAGGTGCCGATGTAGTTGCCGACCTCCATGAACAGCCGCTCGGCCTTTTCGCCCAGCTCGCGCTGCGCCGCGATCACGTCGCGGGCCAGCGCTTCCGCCAGATCCTCGGTCAGAGCCATCTCAGCGCGAGCCCTCGGTCAGGCGGCGGCGCACATAGGCCTGCACGGTGTCGATCATCGGCTTCATATGGGCTTCGTCGTCCTTGAAGAAGTGATCGGCGCCTTCGACTTCCTCGTGTGTGATCACAATGCCCTTCTGCTCGCGCAGCTTGCCGACGAGCGAATGCGTGTCCTTCGGCGGGGCGACGCGGTCGGCGGTGCCGTTGATGATCAGACCCGAGGACGGGCAGGGCGCAAGGAAGGAGAAGTCGTAGATATTGGCGGGCGGCGCGACCGAAACGAAACCGGTGATTTCCGGGCGGCGCATCAGAAGCTGCATGCCGATCCAGGCGCCGAACGAGAAGCCCGCGACCCAGCAATGCTTCGAATTCGGGTTCATCGCCTGCAAATAATCCAGCGCCGAGGCGGCATCGGAGAGTTCGCCGATCCCCTGATCGTATTCGCCCTGCGAGCGCCCGACCCCGCGGAAGTTGAAGCGCAGCACGGTAAAGCCGAGTTTGTGGAACGCATAATGCAGATTATAGACAACACGGTTGTTCATCGTGCCGCCGTATTGCGGATCGGGGTGCAGGATGATCGCGATCGGCGCATCAGGGGCGGGTTGCGGATGGTAGCGGCCTTCAAGACGGCCCTCGGGGCCGGGGAAAATGACTTCGGGCATGCTCTCTCGCCTGTCTGCAGCGTTCTCGGAGGGGCTGCGGCCGTGCGCAATCTTGACGCTTTTGCTTGCAGACCCTAGGACGAAAACGTTCCGGCTCTGCGCCGGGATTTCGGATGCAATCGAGTTAAGCGGCCAAGGGCGCGTCGTCAATGCTTCGCCGCAGTTTCGGCGGGGTTTCCGATGCGTCCCGGGGCTTTGGCCTTGGGGGGAAGCATGAAACTGTCGACGAAGGGGCGCTATGCGATGGTGGCGCTGGTCGATCTGGCGACCGTCGGTCCGGGGCAGATGACCTCGCTGGCCGAAATCTCGCGGCGTCAGGATATTTCGCTGCCCTATCTCGAGCAGCTGTTCGTGCGGCTGCGGCGCGCGGGGCTTGTCGCCTCGGTGCGCGGCCCGGGCGGTGGCTACAAGCTGGCCAAGACCCCGGCCGAGATCCGGATTTCGGAAGTTTTCGAGGCGGTCGACGAGACGGTCTCGGCGCTGCATGTGGGCGCGGGGGCCTCGGGCGGGATTTCCGGCTCGCGGGCGCAGTCGCTGTCGAACCGGCTTTGGGAAAGCCTGTCGGCGCAGGTCTTCGTGTTTCTGCATCAGACGACGCTGGAAGACGTGGTGAAGAATGGCCTGAAGCCTTGCCCTGCGGTGCCAAGCCTGTTTTCAGTGGTGGATGACTGACCGTCGGCCCGGAGGCGGGCCGGGGTGAAGGGCGTATTTGGCCCAAGGAAATGCGGTATCGGCTTTTTCTTGGCGAAAATACGCCTCCTCCCCCGAAGACGGGCGCAACCACGGGGATTGGATGACACGGCTTTATCTCGACTGGAACGCGACGACGCCGCTGCGGCCTGAGGCCAAGGCGGCGATGGGCGCGGCGATGGAGGTCGTGGGTAACCCGTCCTCGGTTCATGCCGAGGGGCGGGCTGCGAAAGCCTTGATGGAAAAGGCCCGCGCGCAGGTGGCTGCGGCGCTCGGGGCCGAGGGGGCGGATATCGTCTTCACCTCGGGCGCGACGGAGGCGGCGGCGCTGGCGCTTTCCGGCCGAGGCTGCGCCTGTGCGGCCATCGAACATGATGCGGTGGCCGCCTGGTGTGCCGATGCGCTGCCGGTTGATGGATTCGGCCGGGTCGCCGTGGCCGATCCGGGCCGCGCAACGCTGCAGTTCGCCAATTCCGAGACCGGCGTGATTCAGGATCTGCCCGAAGGGCTCTGGGCGGCCGACCTGACTCAGGCTTTCGGCAAGCTGCCCATGGCTTTCAACTGGTTGGGGGTGACCTGCGGTTTCATTTCCGCCCATAAACTGGGCGGGCCGAAGGGCATCGGCGCACTGGTGCTGCGGCGTGGCACGGAGCTTGCATCGTTGCTGAAAGGCGGCGGGCAGGAGATGGGGCGCCGCGCGGGCACGGAAAACCTAATCGGCATTGCCGGTTTTGGCGCCGCGGCCGAGGCGGCGGCGGCCGACTTGGCACGGGGCGTGTGGGCGGAAGTTGCCGAAGTTAGAGATATTCTAAAAGAGGCACTGGAATTCCCGACGAAAGAAGTCTATTTTCCGGGATGGGAGACGCCGGAGGGCGAAACGGTGGGGCGACCGCAGGTCTTGCCCAACACGCTTTCGGTGATCGCCCCGGGTTGGAAAGGCGAGACCCAGGTGATGCGCATGGACCTTGCCGGCCATGCGGTGTCGGCGGGATCGGCCTGTTCCTCGGGCAAGGTCCGCGCGAGCAAGGTGCTGCGCGCGATGGGCTGGTCCGACGAGCAGGCGGGTTCGGCGATCCGGGTGTCGCTCGGTCCGGGGATTGGACGGGACGAGATCTTGCGCTTTGCCGGGACTTGGCGGGCCGCATATGAAAAGCACCGCGCAAGACACTGACGCGGAAGGGGAAAGACGATGACGCAGGAACAAGACATCCGCGAAGGCGTGGACCGCGAGACGGTCGAGACGGTGCAGAACATGGGCTCCTACAAATACGGGTGGGAGACCGAGATCGAGATGGAATATGCGCCGAAAGGGATCTCGGAAGAGATTGTCCGGCTGATTTCGGCGAAGAACAACGAGCCCGAATGGATGCTCGAATGGCGGCTTGAGGCCTATCGGCGCTGGGTCGAGATGGAGATGCCGGACTGGGCGCTTCTGAAGCTGCCCGAGATCGATTATCAGGACCTGTATTACTACGCCCGGCCGAAGAGCATGGCGACGAAGCCGAAGTCGCTCGAGGAGGTCGATCCGAAACTGCTCGCCACTTATGAAAAACTTGGCATTCCGCTGAAGGAGCAGATGATCCTTGCGGGCGTCGAGGGGGCGGAAAACATCGATCTGTCGAACCGTCAGGTGGCGGTGGATGCGGTCTTCGACTCGGTTTCGGTCGGCACGACGTTCAAGGAAAAACTGGCCGAGGCCGGGGTGATCTTCTGTTCGATCTCGGAAGCGATCAAGGAACATCCCGAGCTGGTGAAGCAATACCTCGGCACGGTCGTGCCGCAGACCGACAACTTCTTTGCGACGCTGAACTGCGCGGTCTTCTCGGACGGGTCGTTCGTCTATGTGCCGCCGGGGACGCGCTGCCCGATGGAACTCTCGACCTATTTCCGCATCAACGCGGAAAACACCGGGCAATTCGAGCGCACGCTGATCATCTGCGACAAGGGCGCCTATGTGAGCTACCTTGAGGGCTGCACCGCGCCGAAACGCGACACCGCGCAGTTGCATGCCGCCGTGGTCGAGATCGTGATCATGGAAGATGCCGAGGTGAAATACTCGACGGTGCAGAACTGGTTCCCCGGCGACGAGGACGGCAAGGGCGGCATCTACAACTTCGTCACCAAACGGGCGGATTGCCGCGGCGCGCGGGCGAAGGTGATGTGGACCCAGGTCGAGACCGGCTCGGCGATCACCTGGAAATACCCGTCCTGCATCCTGCGCGGCGACGAGAGCCAGGGCGAGTTCTATTCGATCGCCATCGCCAACAACTTCCAGCAGGCCGATACCGGCACGAAGATGGTGCATCTGGGCAAGAACACCCGCTCGCGCATCGTCTCGAAGGGGATTTCGGCGGGGCAGGCGCAGAACACCTATCGCGGGCTGGTTTCCATGCATCCGCGGGCGAAGAACAGCCGCAATTACACCCAATGCGACAGCCTGCTGATTGGCGACAAATGCGGCGCGCATACCGTGCCCTATATCGAGGTCAAGAACAACTCGAGCCGGGTCGAGCACGAGGCCACCACCTCGAAGGTCGATGACGATCAGCTGTTCTATTGTCGCGCCCGCGGCGTCGGCGAGGAAGAGGCGGTGGCGCTCGTCGTCAACGGCTTCTGCCGCGAGGTGCTGCAGGCGCTGCCGATGGAATTCGCGATGGAGGCGCAAAGCCTCGTTGCGATCAGCCTCGAAGGCTCGGTGGGGTGAGCGTGTTAAGATTTCATCAATCTTCCCTAACGACGTCGCAATTCCGGCCAGATCCTTTGGCGATCTGGGCGCCGGATGGCGTCTCTCGGGGCAAGATAAACGATGCAGGTCAATGCGAACTTCAACGCGCGGCTGGACCGGATTGCGCAGAACAAGGCGGCCGCGACCGGGCGCATCCGGCTGCATGTGGGCGATCAGGAAGTCTTCGTGCGCTCGCTCGAGAGCTTGAAGCCGCGCGAGACCATCGCGGTCGGCCTGCTGCGCAACCTGGCGCATCTGATAAGCTTCGTTCTGGCCTTCGGGCTGGGGATGCTGGCCTATGCCCTCTCGACGGCGGCGCGGATGCAGCTGACCGACCCGACGGCAAAGGACCCGATTTTGGCGGGCTTCGAATCGAACGAACTGCTGGGCGGGCTTCTTGCACTGGCAATCTCGCTCGGTCTGGCACAGGTGTTTCGGCTGAGCTCCAGGACGCTCGGCGCGGCGCAGACCGCGGGCGTTTTCGCTGCGATCGTCTCGTTGCACAATCTCGCCTTCTGGACGCCGGAGTTGGCCTCGATGGTGTTCACACCGAATTGGGTGGAAACGAAGCACGCCAGCGCCGTGCCCAATTCGTTGATCTATCGCAGCCTGGTGGTGCCCCTGCACGCCTGAACCGGGTCGGGGGGCGCGCATGAGCCCCAAGATCGAGCGGCCGAAACTGACTCTGCCGGAGGCCGAGGCCGCCGCGCTGACCGAGGCCTATGCGAGTGCCGAGGTGATCCTCGAATACGGCTCGGGCGGCTCGACAGCGATGGGGGCAGAGATGCCCGGCAAGCGGATCTTCTCGGTCGAGAGCGATGCCGACTGGCTGGCGATGATGCGCGGCTGGTTCGATGCCCATCCGCCGAAAGCGCAGCTGGTGCTGCATCACGGCGATATCGGTCCGACCAAGGAATGGGGCGCGCCGAAGGACACTGCCGCCTTTCGGCAATGGCCCTCCTATCCGATCGGGGTCTGGGATCGGCCCGATTTCGTGCAGCCCGATCTGGTGCTGATCGACGGACGGTTCCGCGCCGCCTGTTTCCTGACCACGCTGTTTCGGATCACCAAGCCCGTCCGGCTGCTTTGGGACGATTATACGCTGCGTCCCGGCTATCACCTGATGGAAAGCTTCTGCCCGCCGGTGCGCACGATCGGGCGCATGGCCGAATTCCATCTGACCCCCACCGCCATTCCGGCCGAGAAACTTGGCCTGATCCTCACCACCTATCTGCGCCCCAACTGACCGGCGCCGCTGATCGCAAGGACGAAAAAATGCTTGAAATCAAAAACCTGCACGTCAAACTTGAAGAGGGGGAAAAGGTCATTCTGAAGGGGATGAACCTGACGGTCGAAACGGGCAAGGTGCATGCGATCATGGGGCCGAACGGCTCCGGCAAATCGACGATGAGCTATGTGCTTGCGGGCCGCCCCGGCTATACGGTCACCGACGGCTCGGCTAAGTTGCAGGGGCAGGAGCTGCTCGAGATGGACCCCGAAGCGCGGGCGGCGGCGGGTCTGTTCCTCGCCTTCCAATATCCGGTCGAGATCCCGGGCGTCGGCAACATGACCTTCCTGCGCACCGCGCTGAACGCGCAGCGCAAGGCCCGTGGCGAGGAAGAGCTGTCGGCGGGCGAGTTCCTGAAGCTGGTGCGCGACAAGGCGAAGTCGCTGAAGATCGACGCCGAGATGCTGAAGCGTCCGGTCAACGTCGGCTTCTCGGGGGGCGAAAAGAAGCGCAACGAGATCCTGCAGATGGCGATGCTGGAACCGAAGATGTGCATCCTGGACGAGACCGACTCGGGTCTGGACGTCGATGCGATGCGGCTGGTGTCCGAGGGGGTGAACGCGCTGCGCTCGGAAGGGCGCAGCTTTCTTGTGATCACACACTATCAGCGGCTGCTCGACCACATTCAGCCCGATGTCGTGCATATCATGGCCGATGGCCGCATCCTGCAAACCGGCG
This sequence comes from Rhodobacter viridis, assembly GCF_003217355.1. Lineage (GTDB taxonomy): Bacteria > Pseudomonadota > Alphaproteobacteria > Rhodobacterales > Rhodobacteraceae > Rhodobacter > Rhodobacter viridis. The sequence continues at coordinate 365,523 of NZ_QJTK01000001.1, forward strand.
GTCCCGATCTGGCGCTGGAAGTCGAGAAGAACGGCTATGCCGACATCCTCGCGGCGCATGGGCTGACGGAGGCGAAGTGATGGCGGCGAAAGAGGAAGCAGTTGCGGCGCGGCTTGCGGGTCTGACCGCAGGTCCGGGTCTTGCCGGGCCGCGGGCCGAGGCGCGGGCGCGTCTCGAGGTGATGGGTCTGCCCGGACGGCGCGACGAATACTGGCGCTGGACCGATCCGGCGGCGCTGAATGGGGCCACACCGGCGGCGGCGAAAGCGGCCGAAGACGACGAGGCTCCGCTCTTCGATGCGCTCGACCGTCTGAAGATCGTCTTCGTCGATGGCGTCTTCGATGCTGCGGCCTCGGATGACCTGACGCTGGCCGGGGTGGAAATCGCCCGGCTTGCCGATAAGATTCCGGCCTGGGCCGAAGCCCTTTACGGCACGCTGGAGGCTGCGGGCCAAAATCCGGTGAAGCGACCGTTCGCTGCGCTCAACACGGCGCAGGCGACGGATGGCGTGCTGATCCGGGTGACGGCCAAGGCAGAAAAGCCGATCAACCTGATTTACGTCCACAAATCAGAGACTTCCGATCCGATCTTGCATCATCTTGTGCACCTTGAACCGGGGGCGGAGCTGACCCTTCTGGAAACCGGCCCGGCCGGGGCGCGGTTCAACAAGGTGATGGAGGTCGATGTCGGTTCGGGCGCAAGCTTCCACCACATCCGTGCGCAGGGCCCTGACAGCGAATGCCGGGCCGTCACCCACATCTTCGCTCGGGTCGCCGAAAAGGCGTTGTTCAAGAGTTTCACCCTCACGGTGAATGGCGCGCTGACCCGCAACGAGGCGGTGATCGAGATTATTGGCAATGATGCCGTGGCCCATGTCGCCGGTGCGGCGCTTGGCGACGGCGCGACCGGGCCGTTCCTGCACGATGACACTGTCTTTGTCACCCATCAGGGCCTGCGCTGCGAAAGCCGTCAGGTGTTCAAGAAGGTGCTCAAGCACGGCGCGATCGGCACCTTTCAGGGCAAGATCCTGGTGAAACCCGGGGCGCAGAAAACCGATGGCTACCAGATCAGCCAGTCGCTTCTGCTCGACGACGACAGCCAGTTCCTTGCCAAGCCCGAGCTCGAGATTTATGCCGATGACGTGAAATGCTCGCATGGGTCCACGACCGGCGCGATCGACGAGACGGCGCTCTTTTATCTGCGTTCGCGCGGGGTGCCGGAGGAAGAGGCCAAGGGGCTCCTTGTGCTGTCTTTCCTCGCCGATGCGATCGACGAGATCGAGGATGCGGGGCTGAAGGAAGACATCGTCGCCCGGCTGGAAACCTGGCTCGCGCGGCACAGGGACTGAGGAGACAAGAATGGCCGCGGTCGAAGATATCCTGCGCAGCTACCGACGCCCCCGCGTGGTGATCCGGGAGCATCTTCGCCGGATGAGATCGGAATCGCGGCTGTTCAGCTTTCTCTTCGCCGCACTTCTGGTGATCTTCGTCGCGCAATGGCCGCGGCTCGCCCGGCAGCATTACGAGGTTCCCGACATTCCGATGCCGGGGCTTCTTCTGGGCACTGCGCTGGCGCTGGCGGCGACGGTGCCGTTCTTCTATGCGATCGCGCTGATCGTGTCGTGGATCACCCGGATCGTCGGCGGTCGCGGCGACGGCTATGGCGCGCGGCTGGCGCTGTTCTGGGCGTTGTTCACGGTGTCGCCACTGATGCTGCTGCATGGGCTTACGCTCGGGATCGTCGGCTTCGGCATTCAGGCGGATTCGCTTTCGGTCGTGGTCTTTGCGGCCTTCCTGCTGATCTGGGGCGCCGGTCTGCGCGTCACCCAGTTCGAGGGCCGGGCATGAGTCTGGCGCTTTATCTTGCGCTGGTGCGTCTGAGCTTTTCCGACCCGGTGGCCGCGATGCTGCAGGTCACGCGGGCGCTTGACACTTCCAAGGCGCGCTGGCTGGCCTTTGGCGCCGTGATCGCTTTGGGCGCGGCGCTGGGACTTTTGGGCGAGATCCTGTTTTCGCTTGTCACTGGCGTAGATCTTGGCCCGGCCGCCTCGCCTTTCCTGATGGCGGCGGTGCAGGGGGCGCTGCTGCTTTACTCCGCCTTTGCGATGGCGTTCTTTGGCCGACAGTTCGGCGGGCAGGGCCGCTTTGGCGGAGCTTTCGCGCTGATGATCTGGATTCAGGCGATCATGGTCGGCGCGCAACTCATGCAGGTTGCGGTGATGCTGATGTTCCCGATCATCGGCGTGCTGATGACGCTGGTGCTATTCGGGGTGATGCTCTGGCTGATCACGCTGTTCACCGCGGCGCTGCACGGATTCGAAAATCTGATGCTGACCGGGATCGGGGTGGTGGTGGTGTTCTTCGGATCGGCGATGCTGATCGGCTCTGGGCTTCTGGCCACGGGGCTGAGCCCGGTCCTTCTGACGGAAAGCTGAAAGGGATAGAATGTACGACGTTGCACGGATCCGCGCCGATTTTCCGATCCTGTCCCGGCAGGTGAACGGCAAGCCGCTCGTCTATCTCGACAATGGCGCCTCCGCGCAGAAGCCTGCCTGTGTGATCGAGGCGATGACGCAGATGTATATGCAGGATTATGCCAACGTCCACAGGGGCTTGCACACCCTTTCAAATATCTCGACCGAGCGCTACGAGGCGGTTCGCGGCATCGTTGCCCGCTTCCTTGGCGCGCCCTCGGAAGAGGAAATCGTCTTCACCACCGGCTCGACCGAGGGGATCAATCTGGTCTCCTATGCCTGGGCCGCGCCGCGGCTGCAGCCGGGCGACGAGATCGTGCTCTCGATCATGGAGCATCACGCGAATATCGTGCCGTGGCACTTCCTGCGCGAGCGGCAGGGGGTGGTGCTGAAATGGGTCGAGATCGACCCTGATGGCAGCCTGCCCGCCGAGAAGGTGCTCGAGGCGATCGGGCCGCGCACGAAGCTGGTGGCGATCACCCAGATGTCGAACGTGCTGGGCACGGCGGTCGATGTGAAGGCGATCTGCGCGGGCGCCCATGCGAAGGGCGTGCCGGTGCTGGTCGATGGCTCGCAGGGTTCGGTTCACGCGCCGGTCAATGTCGCCGACATCGACTGCGATTTCTACGCCATCACCGGGCACAAGCTTTACGGGCCGAGCGGTTCGGGTGCGATCTACATCAAGCGCGCGCGGATGGAAGAAATGCGGCCCTTCCTCGGCGGGGGCGACATGATCGCGACGGTCACGCGCGATGCCGTCACTTACAACGCGCCGCCGATGAAATTCGAGGCAGGCACGCCCGGGATCGTGCAGCAGATCGGTCTGGGCGTCGCGCTCGACTATCTGATGAGTCTCGGCATGGAGAACGTCGCCGCGCATGAGGCGCAGCTGCGCGCCTATGCCGAGGCGAAGTTCAAGGGGCTGAACTGGTTGCATATTCAGGGCAACGCGCCGCAAAAGGGGGCGATCTTCTCGATGACCCTCGACGGTCCGGCGCATGCGCATGACATTTCGACGATTCTCGACAAGCGCGGCGTTGCGGTGCGGGCGGGCACGCATTGCGCGATGCCGCTGATGACCCACCTTGGCTTGACGGCCACTGCGCGGGCCTCGTTCGCGCTTTACAACACCACCGAAGAGGTCGACGCGCTGGTTTCGGCGCTTGAGCTGTGTCACGAGCTGCTGGCCTGAGAAAAACCGGTCAAACCCGGTTGCAGCGTCAGCGGCTTTCAGTTATGAACCGCGCACGCTGCACCCGTAGCTCAGCTGGATAGAGTACTGCCCTCCGAAGGCAGGGGTCACAGGTTCGAATCCTGTCGGGTGCGCCAATTCCCATTGTAAGTCTCTAAAAATAAAAGAAAAATCGGGAAGCCGTTTTTCTTGCTAGCCATTGCTCTAGCCAAACTCGCAGCCACGAAATGCAACGCCGCGTTACTGAATGTTGCGGCGGCTCCAGATCAGTACGGCGCATTTGACGGGGCAGGGGTGCCCGATCCTTTTCGGCCCGGCCGTCGCGGATCGGGGCGCGACAAGCGCCCCGCCCTCGGGCATCCTGCGCAGGACGCAGCGGAGGTGGATTGCGGCCTTGCGCGTGGCCGCTTTTTGGGCAATTATTGTATTCAAGGCGGAGTCGCAGGAGCTACCGATGAAAGCGAATACAATCGTTCTCCCCAACGATGATGAACGTGGCGACATCCTTCGCTCTGTTGGGTTGAGCAGTGAGGAGCCGCTGCTCTTGGCTGTGGAAGCGATGATAGCTCAAGCAAGAACCGAGCGACCGGCGCACCCGACGTGGCACCCTCTGAGTGCCCGAAATGCGGAAGGTATCGCAACCGCTCGTGAGGCATTGGAGGCTCACGGTGGCTGGGGGCGGCACAAGACGAAAAGTAAGCTTGAAGGCGTCTTGCATTTGGAGTCTGGCCGTTTTCTCGCAGTTCACAATACCTGCGAACGCACAGGCATGAATAAGGATCTGCCCCGCTTTGCTTCTCCCCGATCGCGAGTCGCGACCAAGAGTCTCCGAGACGATTTGCAAGGCGATTTTTGCGAACTTTTCGAAGATTTCGGCCCGGTTGATGCAGATGAGGGTGAGGGCGGCAATCTCACCCTTCATCTTTGTGTCTTCATCATGATGGAAACGCTTGATACGGGCGAGGAAGCACTTGTTGCGCGCGCTGAGCTGATCGTGGGCGCCGAATGCTCTGATCAAGGGATCAAGAGTTGTGAGTTCCGCTTGCCCCTTGATCTTAGCGGGCTGACGGGGACGGGCGCCGCAGTGAAGAGCGGCACTCCGAATGATGGAGAGGCGGTTGAGGCGGAAGTCTCGATCCGAAGGAAGGGATGACAAGGGCGTTTTTCCCAAGCTCTCTTGAAATCGCGCGCCTACGTAGGAAACTGACTTCTGCGGAACTCTCCAAGCGATCCGGGGTGTCTACACGCGAATTGCGACGTATTTTTGCTGGCGAGGTCGAGCCTTCGCCCGAAAGCGTCGAGGCAATCGCCAGAGCGTTGGATTATCCGGTTGGGTTCTTCTATTCTGGCGACTTGGCGATGCCAGCGGCGGCAACATTCAGGGCTCTCGGCAGCATGACCAAGATGGAGGCCGGAGCCGGAAAGGCATCCGCCGCCTTGGGGGCGCGCTTGTCCGATTGGCTTGAGCGTGAGTTTGACGTTCCCGAGCCTTCAGTTCCCGACTTAACTGGAACGGAGCCTGAGCAGGCTGCACAGATGCTCCGTGAAATGTGGGGCCTAGGAGAACGGCCTATTGGCAACCTAGTTCGGTTGCTGGAGGCAAAGGGCGTGCGCGTTTTCTCGCTATCAGAGGAGACGCTCAGACTTGACGCATTCGCAACTTGGCTAGGCGCGCGTCCCTTTGTCTTCCTAAACGGCGTGAAAAGTGCGGAACGAAGTCGTTTCGATGCAGCACATGAATTGGGTCATCTCTGCCTTCATCGGGACGATCAGCAAGGTAAGCAGGTCGAGGATGAAGCGAACCGTTTTGCTGCGGCTTTTCTCTTGCCTCAAGGAGATGTAATTGCGCGCCGCGTATTCCCGACGCTTCCAAACCTGATCGCATCCAAGTCGCGATGGGGTGTTGCTCTGTCAGCGCTGGTTCACCGCTATCAGGATCTTGGCCTGCTTAACGCCGATCGTGCAAAGTGGCTGTACATCGAAATGTCTCGGAAGGGCTATCTCAAGAATGAGCCGCGCCCCATGGCGCGAGAGACAAGCGCGATTTGGACACAGGTGCTTCAATCACTGTGGACAGAGCGTCGAAATGTGCGGGCTCTGTCAGATAGCCTTGCGTTGCCCGCCGATGAGGTCGAGTCGCTGATCTTTGTAAGCTGGGATGCTCGTCAGTCCGAGACTTCCATCCAGCGGATTTCCGGCCGCGCAAACCTTAAGGTAATTGGAGAGTGATTTTAGGAGTTTGGAGCATATCCAGTGCTTCCTCTCCAATTTGACCAACCTTGCAACACCCCGTCGCGGTCTAGCGCCGCCTCACAGACCTTCGTCCCGCGCTCGGCGTCTCGGCGGACAGACCGCTCGGCTTGTCCGGTCTTTTCGGCCTGATCCTCGGAGAAGGTCTTCTGCTCGTGGCCAAGTTGGCCGCGAGCAACATGCTGGTTCCCCTTGAATGCCGCCGCCTGCGTCTCCGGGTGCAGCGCCTCATACGCGGCCTTGCGGCGGGCGGTAAAGACCGCCCGCTCGGATGCCGACAGGTTCGGCGCGCAGAGGTTCTCGTCGCACTCGGTCACGCCGGAAACGGAAGGGGCGGCCATGAAGCCGCCCCATGCGATGCCTGCCGTGGTGGTGGCGTTTCGGGGTGCCGGGCGGCATCGCACAGGCAGGACTATGGACAGCCGGGCGAGAGGCCCACAAGGTCAAGGGCGGTGCTGCGGAGCCCCGTCCCGGTCCAGCCCTTGGGAAATGATCGACAGGGCCTTGTCGCGCATCTGGAGTGCGGCGCCCCGGCTGATCGTGCCCCGGGCCTTGATCGCCGCATCGAAGGGCTTCTTCGTCACCTTGCAGCGCAGCCACAGGGCCAGGATGCGGGCGCTGCCTTCGTGGTCCTTGAGATAAATGCGGGGCCAATCGAGCGCGGCTTCGTGTCGGGCGACCTGTTCGGGCGAGGGCATGACGCGCAGGCGCCGGGGATCGGGGTCTTCGTCACCGGCCACCTCGGGCAGGCCCCAGCCCTCGGCCAGATGCTCGTCAAGGCTGGCGATGAAGGGCAGCGCCACCGTCTTGATGCCGCCCGGCCCGGTCCTGCCTGCCGACCATTGCGCCCATCGCAGGGCCGCGGTCATCGCCTCGCCCACCGCCTTGGGCGTCCATGTCTCGACAGGGGCATAGCGCGCCGCCAGCGCCGCATTCTGCCGCGCGCAGAACCGTTCGGAATACTCGGCCAGCATTGCAGCGATGGCGGGGTTGCGCGCGGTCGCGTTCATCGGCGGTTGCCTCCTATGTCGTGTGTTCCGACAAGATAGCACCCGCCCGCTGGCACGAAAAGGCTGCCAGCGCACGCACGCTGGCGCGTGGTGCGCATCTTGGGGCTTCCGCTACCTGACAGCCGTCAGCGCAAGAGGTGCGTCAGCGGACCGGAAATCGGCCTCTCCGTCGATCCGCCCATCTTTCAGGCTTTCAGGCCGGACACCTCGCGCAACGCCTTGTTCTTGCGCATCGCCTCGGCCAGCGCCGGGAACACCTCTCCGAAGGGCCGGGCCTGTGCAAGCTGCGCATCCGTCGCCCCGGGTGCGTCGGGCGCGTCGGGATCTGAGGCGATCAGGCGCTGAACCCGCGCCTCGTCATCCGCCCCGGGGCCGGTCGCCTTGCCGGTCATGCCTGATCCGCCGCCGCCTTGGCGATGGCGTCCCGGATCGCCGCATTCACGAAGGCTGACTTGTTGCTCACGGCATTCAGGCGGTCCGCAAGATCGGCGTCGATCATGACGTTCACCCGCACCTTGCGTTCCTCGGGCAGCATCGCAGGCCGCCCCCGCTTCGCCCGTGCAAAGAAACCGGCGCCGAGTTCCGTCACCTCGCCATCGTCCCCGATCAGTCGATCATGTTCCATCATCATATGCCTTCCTTTCCCGCGCGTTCGCCTTGCGCAAACTGATGACCCGCAAGGCCTCGCCCCGCCTGCACCACGCCACGACGCACAGCCGCCCGCCGATGGGAACAAGGCTCACGAAGCGCGCCTCGCCATAGTCCCCGCGCTTATCCTCAACCGTCAGGGCATCATCCCATTGCGCCGCCGCCACAGACGCGAAATCGAGGCCCCGCTCGCGCATCGTGGTTTCACGCTTTGTCTCGTCCCATTCCAGCTTCATGGGAATAATATACACACAAAAAATAAGATCGCCATAACGGCGTGGAAAAATTCCAAGGCCGGAAACGAAACGGGGCGGCACGATGCCGCCCCTGTGCCATCGGTTCCGCGCAGGTCAATCGGCGGCGGCAAGATCCGCCGCGATGGCCTCCTGAACCTTGCGCAGCGCATCTTCGATGGCCCGCCTGTCGCGCATGTCGCGGGTGCAGCGGGCGGGAAGGCCGCCGATCTGGTCCGCGATCACGCCGCAGAGGAAATCGGTCGCGGTTTCGGCCTCGCTGTCTTGGATCAGGTCACGCCGGGCGATGGCAAGGGCAAGTTCGCTTGCCTCTGCCCTGGCATCGCGGGCGCGTGCCATCGCCGCGCTGGCCGATGCGTTCCGGCTCGTCTCGCGCAGATGGGCCAAATAGGATTGAACCGCCGAAATCATCGGCACCCGGTCGCCGTCCGGCCGGTCGATCTGCCCGGCGCCGATCAGCGCCTCGATCTCACCCGGCTCGGCGCCGGTCAAACGGCGCAAGCCGGAAATGGTGATCGTTGCAGTCGGGCGGGCAGTCGTCATGCTTTCACCTCTTTCGGACCGAGGCCTTTGACGGCCCGGGTGTTGCGCTTGGCAAGCGCAGCGGCCAGAGCCTCGAATGCACCGGCCTGCCGGGCAATCCGGCGAGCATCCGCTGGGCCATCCGCGGCTTGGGCCGCAGCGACGGCGGCAAGGCGGCTCAGGCGCCGGTCTATCAATTCCACCATCGGGGCGGCGGCTTTGACGGCTTGAGTGCGAAGACGGCGCAGACGAAGGGGCGTGCCGCGAAGACCCGGCGGCGGCCCGCGGCGGGCCGGGCGCAGGGCCGCTTCGAGCGCCTTGGGGTCGATCTTCGCCGTGTAGAAATTGACGGCGGCGGCAACGGCATCGCCGTAGGTGATCCTGCCATCAGCATCAGAGGCTTCGCGGATGATCGACGGAGCGAGGCGCAATTCGCGCGCCGCCGTTTCATAGGGAAGCGACTGCGCCCAGAGCCGGGCGACGATGCGAGGAGGGGGGGCTTCGTCATTCATCCCGACCCCCGCTAATTTCCGAGAAGTCGCCCGTGTTGAGCGCGGCCAGCGCTCGGTCACGCGCCCGCTCAATGGCCTTGATCGCACCGGAGATCTCGCTTGTCATCGTCTTCCGGGTCGATGCGGAGAGGGCGCGGTCGATAGGGGTCTTTCGCAGCCGGGCGATGGCGGTGGAGGCGATGCGGGTGACGACATGTTCAGCCTCGGTCAAGTCAACAAGCTCGGCCCGGCGCCGGGCGGTGCTGGCCTCGATCAAAGATGCTTTCGCGTTGTGCGATCTGCTGGCCGCGGTGCTGGCGGGGCTCTTTCTGGCCTCGTCGCGAAGGAAGCGCACATATCCCGAAACCGCCGCCGTCGCGGTCGTTGTGCCGCGCCCGACCCGGGTGACATATCCAGCCTTGACCAACTGGCGCAGGCGTTCTTCGCCAAGCCCGAGCAGCTTCGCAGCGGCGGCCATCGGCAGGGCGTCCGGGGGCAAATCGGGGGCCGGGGTCGTCATTGTCAGCCCTTTGCCAGATCCGCCAGCGCCCCACCGGCCAGCCCACCGGCGCCGCGCAGGGCCGTGGCCTCGTCCTCGGTCATCGAGGGGTTCAACGGCACAGGGCGAGCCTCGGGGGCCGCCGGGACCGCGCCGATGGATGCGTTGGCGTCGTTCACTGCCTTCGACCAGATCGCGTCCACGCGCTGCGAGCGGGTCATGTGATCAGCCCCGCCAGCCAAGGGGCCGAACGATCCGGCGGCCGCGCTGCGTTCAGCGAGGGTTGGATATTTCCGCGCTTCGGACTTGGGTGCGGACGTCAGCGCGGCAAGTGCCTGCCCGAGGTCGAGCGCGGTTTCGACCGCCAGAGCCGCAGCGACAGGGAACCGGCCCTCGGCCTCGGCGTGGCCAAGGATCGAAGCGATGCGCCGCCGTTCGGTCACCGCCGCCTGGGTGCCGAATGTGCCGATGGCGGTGGGGACCACGAGCGCCTCGGGCGAGGCGGCGGCATCGGTCGGCAGGGTCATCAGCACGGCCGCCGCGCCTTCCGCACTGATAGGCGTAGAGAGCGCCAAGCGCGCAGCCTGACGCGGACGCCCGTTGCTGGAACCCGCCCTGATCACGGTGGCAATCCGGGCACGCTCGGCGGCAGTCTCGGCTTCCACCGCCGCCGCGGCCTTGGCCTTTTCGGCGGCATCTGCTGCTGCCCGCAAGGTTGTTTCAATCTCGCCAGCGAGCACCCGCCGTTCGGTCGGGCTGAGGTCGGTCCGCGTGTTGGCGCGGCGGGTGGCTTCGGCTTTGAAGTCGGTCATGGTCATTTCGTTGTCTCGCTATAGGGTTCGGCGGGCCGGATCTGCGCGGCGGCGCGGCTCAGCAGATCCGCTAGGCCGGGGCGTGGTTGAGATTGCCGATCTTGCAGCGCCGCACGAAGCGCGCGGGGGTCGAGACATTCCCCAATGGCTTTGTTTTGTTGGGATTTTTCGCTCATTTTGTCCTCGTTTTAGGGGGTTGAAATCCAACCAAAATGCAAATTTCAGATGTTGGAAATCGCAGAAGACCCGGGCCACCGAAGCGCCGCTCTGGACGGGGGGCTCCAAACGGTCCCTTTGGGGGGGTGCCCCCGCAGCGCCCCGCAGCCGCCCGTGGGCAGCCTTCTTGCCCTTCCCGCTAGGTGGGTTGCCTTCGCGCGAGTTGCGCGCCCACGGCCCGCCTGCGCGGCATGGTGGGGGTGATGCCCCCCGCGCAGGGGCGCAGGGGGCCGCGCCGTCGCCGCTTGCCGAAGGCGGCGAGACGACTTCAGAGTGCGAGAGGTAAGGGGAAAGGAAACCGAAAGCCCCATACTCCCGCACCCCGCAACCTATTGAACCGGAAGGGCTTGATCGGCGGCCAGCGCGACAACCGGCGACAGGTCGGCACGGCGGCCGATCTGGACGCCCAAGCGTTCCAGCGCGCGCAGTGCGGCTTCCTCGGCCATCTCGGTGCGCAGGATCTCGCCATCCAGTTCAGCGAGACGGGCCAGCCGGTCTTCGTCGGAAAGGCCGGGTCTGCTCTGCTCCAAGTCCGAAAGTTGATTGGCGATCAGGTCGCGAACGGCGGCGCGGTTCGTTGCGACGACAAGGCCGAGAAGGTTCGCGACCGCGATTTCCGCGTGCCCGCTTTGCGAAAGCTTAAGACCGAAAGTCCCGCGCCGGTCCCGAAGGTGGTGAAGTGACAGGCCGTCGATGGCCTCGGTCGCAAGGTGGTCAAGATGATCGTCGAGGTCGTCCAGCACGTCGGCCAGAGGGCGGGGGGCGGCTTCGATCTGGGTACGATCAGCGCGCAGGGCGCCAATCTGGTCGCGGAACGTATCGATGGACGACAGCAAGTCGTTGACGCTGGCCGGGGTGTTCGCCGCTTTTTTCATCGTGGGCATCCTCATTTCGACACCTCCCCGGCAAGCAGCAGCGGAATGGTCGCGCCATGGTCGAGGGCGAATTTGAGCGCAGCCCGAAGGACCGACTGCGCGGCGCCCGCGGCTTCGCTGGCCTCGGCGGCTTCATCGCTCGCCGTCTGCATGGCGGCCCGCAGTTGCGCGACCTCGGCCTCGATCACCGCGGCTTGCGCTTCTGCTTCGGCTTCGAAGCCGGGCGCGGCACGCTGCGCGAGAAGACGGATGCGCGTCTCGCGCTCCGAAATCATCTCCCGAAGTTGGTGCCCCCGGTCGGTCGCCATCCGGGCGCGCGCCCGGTGCCGGTCGCGGGTCGAGGCCAGGGCGGAAAGGCGGCTGGCAGGTGCCAAGGTGATGCCCTCGACGGTCATCGCCGTGGTGGGCTGGGCCGGTTTCGGCACGGGCGGGGGCGGAAGAGGCACTGTCCGGCGGGGTGCCTTGCCGTGGACGAAAGCGCCGAGGTCGGCATATCTTTCACGAAAATCTGTCATCGGGGGGGCCTTTCGGTTTGTCGTTGCCCCCAGATTGCCACCCTCTCCGCCGACCGAGCACCCACCCCCTCAGTTAAGACGCCCGCCGGATCGGCGGGCGCTTCGGGTCATGCGAGAGACGATGATCAGAAGGAAAAGCTGGCCTGCGGCTCTTGCCCTTTACGGTCCTGCCGGATGCGCTCGGCCAGGGTATCCGCGCCGGGCATCGGGTGATGAAGGCCGAGTTTCATAACTAGCCACCACGTCTCGGCCTCCCCGCCGGGGCGCGTCTTCCGATCCTTTCTGTCCTCGGGCCAGCGCGTGCTTTCGTATCGCGCGCAAGCCGCCCGCAGCGCCTTGGCGGCGGCGCTGGCAGTCATTTCGCGATAGGGCGCCTCGCGCGACAACGAAAGCACCAGGGCGTTCCGCTCGGCGATTTTTGCCTCGAAGGCCAGCGGCCTGCGGCCATCCCGAGGCCGCAAGCCGAGGTGGAAATCGAGGAAATCGTGCTGCCCCAGATCCTCCGTGAGCCATTCGCTGATCAAGGCGGCGACCTCGCGCACCTCGCGATCAGCGCTCAGGCCCCCCCACTCGACCAGCCGAGCCAGCGCCGATCCGACGGCGACCGGACCGGCGGCAAGCAAGGCCTCCGGGTCGTCAAGGTGCCAGTCTGCCGAGGTCTGCCACGCGGGCAAAGCCGGGCGCTGGATCCACGCCTCGGTCATCGTCGGAGGCACGTCTTCGTGGTCGATTTCGAGACCGCGCCGGGCGGGGCCGGTTTGACCGGCCCCCGCATCATCGTCATGCATCGTCGCCTCCTTGCACCCAACACACCCCGGCACCTTTGAGGCCGGAGGTCGCCAGCCGGTCGCCGATCCGCCAGAACAGAAGAAACGACGCGGCACCGTCCGATTTCCGGGTGATCGGTTCCACCCGCTCCAACCGCGCCAGCCGCTTCCCGATCCGTAGCTCTGTCCCGATCTCCGGGGGCGCGTCGAAGCAGATCGGATATTTTCCCTTCCGCGCATCCGATGCGCGGGCGCGATTGCGCGCCCGCACCTGCTCGAAGTGTTCGGCGAGGATTGCCTGCACGGTTTCGTCAGAAAGGCCGCGTTCCATGAAGGCCGTGCCGACGATCTCGACGTGATCGCGCCAGAATTTCGCCCGATCCGGTTTCTTCATCCCCGCCATGATCGTTTCAACGAGATCGTGGTCGAGTTGCGGCAATGCGGGGTGCGGGGAAACCGATGCGGGTTTGTCCCGCATCGGGCCGGGTTTCCGACCGATGGATTTGCGGGCCAGCACGCGCAATTCAGCGGTCATGACAAACCTCCATTTCGGGCTTGGCAACTGGCAAGGCACGCACCCCCATTAAATGGGGGTGCTGCGTGACTTGCCCTGGATTGCGGGGTGGCAAGGGACGGTGGCAAGTGACGCAAAAACACGTCCCTTGCCGTCCCTTGCGTCGGTTGCCGAGGTGGCAAGTGACGGTGGCAAGTGACCCCCCCTTTTCCGACAAAGCGTGACTTGCCAGTTTCGCCCGTTCACACATCCGCATTTCCGCCCCCTTCGATGATCTGAAACAGGCCGCCTGCCTCCTTCGAGACGCGGCCGAGTTCGGCGAGCAGGAGGAGCATCTGGCGCGCACGCTCGCGCCCCGACCGCGCGTCCTTGCAATTTATGGCGCCAGCATCGGCCAAAATTTTCCCAGCATCTGAAGCAGAGAAAGGGCCGGACGGCAGCAGGGATAGGGCCGCGATTGCGCGGCCCTCGGCCTCGGCCCGTTTCGCGTCGTTCGCTGCCAGCGCGCCCTTGGCCTTCGGCGCCGGGGTGATCTGTTCGCAGACGGCAGAAGTGACAGGATCGCCATCTTCGTCTCTCCCAATCTCAACGGCGCGCAAGCTGAAGTGGATCGGCGCCCCAAAGGCAAGATCTCGCTGTTTTGTGGTCGTCGCCTTCACCTCACCGCCGCTGGCGGTCAGTTCGATTTCGCTGTCAAGGGCGGCGTGCAGGCTTGAATGCCCCCTCAACCCTCGCGAGGTATCTTTGCCAGTGTGATGCACAAGCATGACGTGGGCGCCGGTCGCGGCCTGAATTTTGCCGCAGGATGCGACAAGCGCCGCGATGTCCTTGCCCTCGTTCTCGTTCCCCGACCCGAGGGACCGGGCCAGAGTGTCAATCACGACGAGCGACGGCCGCACGTCCAGCGCGTCTTCGATCATGCGAACGATCAGATCGGCATCTGTTCCCCCGCACATGTCAACAGGTAGGGGAAGGATCGCCATTCCGGCCTTCGTCGCCTTCGCCACCACCTCTGGCTTCGCGGTTCGGAGCGCGGCAACTCGGTTGCCGAACACCGCCGCGCCTTCGGCACAGACGTAGACCGCAGGCCCGGCGGCGGCCACACGGTGGCCGAACCATTCCGCACCGGCCGAGACATGCACCGCCAGATCTAGGGCGAAGAACGATTTGCCCACGTTCGAGGGGCCGAAAAGGCACGAAAAGGCGCCACGGTCGAGCCAGTTCTTGACCAAATACCGACCCGCGGTGACCGGGCGCACGCGTTCAAGCGGCGCCAAGGCGTTGATAAGGAGGGCAAGGCGGGCCTCCCCGCCGCTGCCCGTCATCGGGCGAGGCGCGGCGTTCATTTGACACCGCCTTCCTGGACTTCCCGGGCGGGCATGGTCGCGAGGTAGATGTTCGCGGGTCGTCCCCGCCCTTCGTGTTTTGCGTGCCCGACCACGCAAAGCAGACCTGCTTCCCGGAGGCGCTTGATCGCGCCCCGGGCGCCTTGCGGATGGACCCCGCAGGCCGCCGCCCATTCCCCCGAACCCGCCTTTGCGGTCATCGTGTCGTGGTCAAGGCGACCCGCCAGCCAAACGGCGAGATACAGATCCACGGGCCGAAGGCCGCTCTGCGTCAAGCGGCTGGCACCGTGGACTGCGGCCACGGTTTGCAGCCATGCCAAGGGGCTTGCGGCTTGTGCGGGAACGGGTTTCGCCGTATCCTCGCGCTTGATCTTCGTTTGAATGGCCTCGGGGCGCTGGCGGGCGCCTTCGGGGCCTTTTCGTTTTAGTGAAGGCATGATGCCCCCTTCCGTGATACCCGGCAAAGTGCCGGGCGACTGGTGACGCCCTATGTCTCCAATCAATCAATCACGGGCCGGGTGGGCTTTCGGCTTGAAGATATAATAGCCCGATCCGACTGCCGCGCAAGGTTGGAGATTGTGGGGTGCTGCTATAGGGGATCAAGCGGCGTTCGATGCGGCGGCCTTGGCCGTTTCCCAGGCCTCAAGATCTGAAAGCCGCCAGCGGACGCAGCCGGGGGAAAGGGTGACAGGCGCCGGGAAGGTCGCGTCCGCCTTGCGCCAGCGCCAGACGGTCACGCGTGAAACGCCGTAGCGTTCAGCGGTTTGCCGGTCAGAAAGGAACGTCATGTTGCACCTCGTTTGATGTGGTGCAAACCAATTTCACCACATTTCGAAGGTTCGCAAAACCTTTCGACAACTCCCCCAAGGCACCGGGAAGTTACGAAAATCACAGGCGGCGCAGATCGGCAAAAAGTGCGTTCCGACCGGGGATCGGGCCGCCGATTGCGAAGTCATGAGCCGTGTCAAGAAAGGCCGCGAACGCCTTGTCTCTGTTTGCATTTCCGCCGAGTGGGATGCCTGCGCGGCGAAACAGCGGAACGAGCGCAGCGCCGAAAACGGCGACGGGCCGGGGGCGCGTGTTGGCGGTGTAACCACCCCGGCCGCCTGCCTTGCCTGGCGCGGCCAGAAGTGCCTCGGCGGCAGTTTCGGCGGCGGCCAGTTCTTCGCGGTCGAACAGGTCGATCAGCGAAAACGCCATCGCCCCTGCGGGGCCGTCCAGCGGCCCGCCCGCGGCGGCCCTTCGCAGCGCGCGGGCGTCATCTACTAGCGTCGCCAGTTCCTCGCGCAGCGCCAACACCCGCTCGGCCAGCGCCTCCACCTCGGGGCGGGACCATTCCCGAACAAACGGGTTCACCTCTGCTTCATCGCGCAATCGTAGAAGCAGGGCCTCAATCTGGCCGCGCGCCTCGGGGTCATCGCGCAACCGCGCGAGCCGGTCATCTGCGGCAACGACGCGCAGCCAGAAGGGAGCAACGGCCTCGGCCCGCTCGCGCTCTGCGCGTTTTCCGGCCTCGATCAGCGCTGCGATCAGGGCGGGATCTTGGGGGGGCAGGCCGGTCATGTGCGCACCGACAGAGGGGCAGGGAATGGCACGACTGTTTGCGCCGCCCGCCCATGGAGAAAGTCGGCCCATTGCACCATTACCTGCCGCCGCCGTTCGAGAAGGTCGGTTCGCCGATAGGCCCGCTCGGTCTGATCGCCGACATCGTGGGCAAGCGCCAGTTCGGCGAGAGTGTGGTCGATGCCGTGATCTGCCGCCCAATCGCGGAAGCTACTCCGCAGCCCGTGCGGGACCGCCGGGCGCCCAGTGCGTGGATCGCGCCAGCCCGCCTTATCCACCGGCAGCCCAGCCTTTTGCGCGGTGCGCTCGGCGTCTGCTTGCATGTCCCGCATCACTTTCGAAAGCGTCATGTCGGACAAGGGGCCGCCGCGCGGCGCCCAGAAAACAAGTTCACTATCGGCCCGGGGCAGGTCTCGGAGCAGGGCTAGCGCATCGGGCGACAACGCCACACGATGTTCGCGCTTCATCTTCATGCGCTCGGGCGGAACGATCCATAGCCCGGCCCCAAGGTCTATTTCATCCCATCGCGCGCCCCGCACTTCACCCGAGCGGCTGGCGCATAGGCACGCGAAGCGCAGGGCCGCAGCCCCCATGCCGCCGCGCCTCCCGAGGGCGGCCCACCATGCCGCAAGATCGGCCTGCGCGATGGCAGGTTGATTGGCGCCCTTGGCCACCGCGTCGGGGCGGGGCAGCAGTTCGGCCAAGTTGCCATTCCAACGGGCCGGGTTCGGGGCGTCGTGCGGGCGATGGCCCGCGACGGCAGCCCAGTTCAGGATTGCCTCAAAGCGCATCCGCAGCTTTCGCGCGGTCTCTGTCTTGTCGAGCCAGATCGGTTGCAGCACCCGGAGAATGTCGCGCGTCTCTATTTCCGAGACGGCGATCCTGCCGATTTCGGCTGCGGCATACGTCTGAAAAGTGCTGCGCAAGTATTTGATGGCCTTTTCGTTTCCGATTTGCGCTCCCTTGGCCTCGATCCACATTTCGAGCGCATCGGCCATGGTCAATGTGCGCCGCTGCGCCGCCGCCAGAGCGGCGCGGGTGGCCTTGCGTTCCTCGATTGGGTCGATGCCGTCGCGGACCTTGGCTTTCGCCTGCCGCGCCCGGTCTCGCGCTTCGGCCAACGAAACCTCGGGATATGCGCCCAACCCAACGGCCCGCCGTTTGCCGCCGATCAGCGTGCGCAACAACCAAGATTTCCCGTCGCTCGGGCTGACCTGCAACAATAGGCCTGCTACGCCGCCCACTGCATGCCATTCGGATCGGTCCCGCGTTCCTGAGTGGCTGACGCGCTTTACGTCGAGCGGCCCCCACTCTCGCACCCTCTTGGGCATCCCGTTCTCCAATCATTCAACCTATGCGGGCGGAGTGAAAATCGGGAGTAGAACTTTTTCGCCGATTTATGTCTCTCCATCCTGCTAGCCAAAAATATTGCAACAAGATGCAAGGCGATGCAATCGGCTGTTTCTTGGAATTTGCCTAAGTTCTTGATAAGGAAAGAAAGATATTACAGATTGAAACGACGTGAAAAGCGCCTGCGGCGTTTGTCGGGTGCGCCATTTCTCCAAGACGTTGAAATGAAAAGACGCCCGAGGGGCGCCTTTGCTTTCCCGAATGTGCCGGAAGCGCTCAAGCCGCTGATTGCGGCACGGGCGAGCTGTTCCATTTCTGCAGATATTTCAGCCGGTTCAGATGCCAGCTTTCGGTTCCGAACTGGCCCCGGCTCTCGTGCATCAGGGCGATATCCCAGACCCCAAGCGTCAGACCCGCCTGACGGGCGGCAAGGCAGAAATCGACGTCATAGAAGTGGAAATCGAACCGCTCGTCGAAACGAAGGTTTCTCTCGATCAGCGCGCTCATCCGGCAGGCCACGAAGACACCATCAATCAGATCGACCGGGATGCGCGAGGGGCCCAGCCGGTTCACGCGCTTCGGCGGCCAGCTTGTTCCATGCGCGATGGAGCCCGCCATCTTCTCCTTGTCGACGCGCGTGCCATGCTCGTCCTCAAAGCACCAGGCGACTTGACCGGGAACGGGGCGCACAGATCCCGCGACGCCGATGATGTCGAAAGCCTGCATCCCGTCGTGGCAATGCCCAAGCCAGTGATGATCGACGAAGAACACGTCATCGTGGCAGAAGATCAGGGTGTCATATTCGTCCTTCGATCGCTCGATGGCGTCGTTGTAGACACGCGAGAGCCCGGCGGTGTTGGACGGATAAAGCAGGATGTCGCACTGATCGGACAGGCTGCGTTCGAAAGTCTGACCAGTCGGTTTCGTGGCGTAAAATTCGTCAAGCCCAACGGGCGTGGCCACGACAAGTCTGCTTCTCATTCCAAACCTCGATCCGGTCATTCTGATCCGGCGTCGAGATTAGGCGAGGAAGGCTGACAAAGCGTTAACTGTCGACGGTCTCTGGCAAAGCGCCCCGCGATCGAGATCATCTTGTCTCGCAAATCGGGGTCGGCGACGCATCTTTTACGCAGAGTTTTCCAGATGTCGCACTGTCGTGCAACCTGTTGGAAAATATTGGAAAAGCACCGGTTCCGGGCGTGGTTTCCCGAAAGTTTTCCTCAGGGGGAAGGATTAGCCCTGCCAACTGCGGATATCACCGCAATCCATGTGCACGAAGCCCGAGTGATTGTAGCGGCCGACACCGCCAGCGCGGCAGGACAGCGCGGCCGAATAGATCTGACCGACCGAGCGCGATCTCATCCGCAGATCGGCAGCCATGCCCTTCATGTGCAGAGAATTGCGCGCAACCCCGTGCGAGCGCGAGCGCAGCATCGCATTGGTCGCCGGCGAACGGTAGCCCGAGAGCAGCATGTAGGGCTCGGAGCTGTCTAGCAGGCGGTGCGAGGCAGCGGCGATGTCGACGGTCCGCGGGTCGATCGTCTTCACATCATTGGTGCGCCAGTCGCGCATGAAGCGGGTGATTTCATTCAGCGCTTCGGGAACATACTCGCCTTCGATCCAGTAGATCGTGTCGAGGCTTTCACCGGTCCGACCGGAATACATGTGGATCCGGCGGATATCGCCAGCCCCACGCAGGAACCCGAACGCGTTGGAGGCTTTCGGAGCTGCCACCACAAGCGTGGCAGCAAAGGCCGCAAGAAGCCCGCGACGAGAAGTCGTGATCGTGCTCATTTTGGTTCGCCTGTCCCTCGGTCTATGCCGTCTGAAGTATTGCGGCTTGATCCGAACGTATCCGGATTCCGTGGCGAAGTTATGGCACGAAGAGAATCGTGTTTCAAATTGTCATTTTTTACGGGGTAGGGAAAACCCCACCATTCGGCGATTTCTTGCCGTTAACGAGTCCTAACAGATTCTGTGGCGCGTTTGCATCTGTCGCGCGGCTGACGCGGCAAAAGGCCGTGTCAACCGCCTGCGGGGATGGACTTGCGCAAGGTTTTCCCACAGGTTGCGAGCTACTCTTCTGTAGTGGGAACAGAATGACTGCATATTGTAGTGGGATGGGGCGTGCCGCCCTCGTTGCGATGATGATGGCCGGGGGGGCGATGGCGCCCTTTGTTGCGGCAGATCCGGCACGGGCGCAGACGATTTCGGGTTTTGCGCAGGCCGTGGCCGAAAGCACGGCCGTCAGTCCCGACCTGTCCGCTTTTTATGCGACCCACGGCTATGCGCCGCTCTGGACGACGGCCGAGTCCGCGACCCGGCGCGCGGCCTTTTTCGCCGCCCTCGATCAGGCGGATGCCAATGGCCTGCCGTCGGCGCGCTATGGCGCCGATGATCTGCGGGCGCGGTTCGCCAGCATCGAGACCGAGCGCGAGCGGGGGCAGCTCGAGGCGGCCGTATCGCTGGCCTATCTGGCTTGGGCGCGCGACATCAACTCGGGCGCGCTCGAGCCGAAGAAGATCGATCCCGGCATCGTGCGCGAGATCCGTCGCCCCGATCCGCAGGCGCTGCTGAGCGGTCTGGCGGCGAGTCCGGCTCCGGCGCGGTTCCTGCGCGATCTGACGCCGAAATCGCCGCGCTACGCGGCGCTGGTGAAAGCGCGGCTCGATCTGCAGACGCAGATCGCGACGGGCGGTTGGGGGCCTCAGGTTTCGGCGAAGCGGCTCGGTCCGGGCGACACTGGCCCGGCGGTGGTGACGCTGCGCGATCGGCTGATCCGCATGGGCTATCTTGATCGCTCGGTGGCGGCGAGCTACGACGCCGCGCTGCAGACCGCGGTGCAGACCTATCAGCTCGATCAGGGCATCAAGGCCGATGGCATCGCGGGCGAGGGCACGCTGGCCGAGATCAACCGCGCTCCCGAAGAGCGGATGAAGTCGATCCTTGTCGCGATGGAGCGGCTGCGCTGGATGAACGGCCTGGATCTGGGCAAGCGCCACATCTGGGTGAACCTGCCCGATTTCACCGCGCGGGTCATCGACGACGGCAAGATGAGCTTCGAGACGGTCACCGTGGTCGGCATGAACCAGGGCGACCGGCGCACTCCCGAATTCTCCGATCAGATGGAGATGATGGTGATCAACCCGAGCTGGTCCGTGCCGCGCTCGATCACCGTCAAGGAATACCTGCCGATGATGCAGCGCAATCCGGGCGCAGCGGGGCACATCCAGCTGATCGACAGCCGGGGCCGGGCCGTCTCGCGGGGGTCGGTCAACTTTGCCGCCTATAATGCGCGCAACTTCCCCTTTGCGATGCGGCAGGCGCCCTCGAACGGCAATGCGCTCGGGCTGGTGAAGTTCCTGTTCCCGAACCCCTACAACATCTACCTGCATGACACGCCCTCGAAGTCGCTGTTCCAGAAGGATGTCCGCGCCTTCAGCCACGGCTGCATCCGCGTCGGTCGGCCCTTCGATCTGGCCTATGCGCTTCTGGCGGCTCAGGAATCGGACCCCGAAGGCTATTTCAAATCGGTGCTGAACACGGGTGCCGAGACGACGGTGAAGCTGCGCGAACCGGTGCCGGTGCATCTGGTCTATTTCACCGCTCTGCCCAATGCCCGTGGTCGGATCGAGTATCGCGACGATGTCTACGGGCGGGATGCCGCCCTCTTTGCCGCGCTCGACAAGGCGGGGGTGGAATTGGCTCCGCTGACGAATTAAATCGGGGACGAGGCGCGGGACGGCGCCGCTCAACGAGGGGCTTGATCCATGGCGCAGACGGTCGAAACCATTGCACGGGCACTTGCGGCGCGTGCCGAAGGAGACATTTCCCTGCCGATCGAAGGTGCCTCCGAGCCGCAATCGGCAGGGCCGAAGCAGATCGCCCTCGCGATGAGCGAAAAATACATTCCGGGGCTCGCGCAGGGCAAGGCGCTGGCGGCGATCCTGCCCGAGGGCACCGATTGGCAGGGGCTGGGGCTGAAGGCGGCGATCTTCGTGGCGCGGCCGCGGCTGGCAATGGCGGGGCTGTCGAAAGCCTTCGACCCGGGCCCGGAGATCGCGCCCGGCATCCACCCCACCGCGGTGATCGACCCCACGGCCGAGATCGGCGCGGGCGCGGCGATCGGCCCCTTCGTCGTCATCGGCCGCGGGGTTCGTATTGGCGAGGGCGCGCGGATCGCGGCCCATGCCTGCATTTCCGAAGATGTGAAGATCGGCGAGCAAGCCCTTGTCCTGCAAGGCGTAAAGATCGGCGCGCGGGTGGTGATCGGGGATCGTTTCATCGCCCAGCCCGGCGCGGTGATCGGCTCGGACGGGTTTTCCTTCGTCACGCCCGAAAAATCCGGTGTCGAGGAAATCCGCGAGACGCTCGGCCAGCGCGACACGATCAAGGAGCAAAGCTGGACCCGCATCCACTCGCTTGGCACGGTCGTCATCGGCGATGATGTGGAACTGGGCGCGAATGTCTGCATCGATCGCGGCACAGTGCGGGCGACGATGATCGGCTCGGGCACCAAGCTCGACAACCTTGTTCACGTCGGCCACAACGTGCAGGTGGGCCGCGACTGTCTGCTCTGCGGTCAGGTCGGCATCGCGGGCTCGTCGCGGATCGGGGATCGGGTGGTGATGGGTGGCCAATGCGGGGTGAACGACAACATCTTCGTCGGCGATGACGTGATCGCGGGCGGCGCCACCAAGATCTTCACCAATGCGCCCGCGGGCCGCGTTCTGCTTGGGTATCCGGCGGTGAAGATGGAAACCCATGTCGAAGCCTGGAAGAACATCCGCCGTCTGCCGCGACTCTTTGCGCAAATGGCCGAACTTCGGGAAACTGTTACAAATCTCACGCAGAAGAAGGGCACGGAGTAACAGCCAGATGAGGCCCGATATGCAAGAGAAGATTCTTTCGATCATCGCCCGCGAGGCTGCGATGGAACCCACCGAAGTGCGCCCGGACATGACGCTTGACGAACTTGGGCTCGACAGCCTTGGCCTCGTCGAGATGATCTTCGCGATCGAGGAAACCTTCGGGGTTTCCGTTCCCTTCAACGCCAACGAACCGACGCAGAGCGAGTTCGACATTTCCTCGGTCGGCTCGATCGTGCGGGCGGTCGAGCGGCTGATCTCGGGTCCGCAGGCGGCGCTGGCGTGACCCAAAGACGTGTTGTGATCACAGGGGCCGGAACGGTCAATGCTTTGGCCCCTGACGTGAAAGGCACCTTTGCCGCGATGGCGGAGGGGCGCTGCGGGATCGGCGCGCTTGACTTTGCCGATGTCGAGCGGCTGACGATCCGGATCGGGGCGCAGGTGCGCGACTTCGCGCCCGAGGTGCATTTCGACAAGGGCAAGCTGTCGTTCTTCGACCGTTTCACGCAGTTCGCGCTGGTTGCCGCACGGCAGGCGATGGCGCAGGCGGGGCTTGCGCGCGAGCCGGGCGATCCGACCCGCTGGGGCGCGATCATCGGCACGGCGGGCGGTGGCAATGCCACGGTGAACGAGGCCTATCGCGCCGTTTATGCCGAGGGCAAGAACCGCGTGCATCCTTTCACCGTGCCGCGGCTGATGGGCAATGCGGCCGCCTCGCATGTGTCGATGGAATTCGGGCTGATGGGGCCGAGTTTTGCGGTCGCGACGGCCTGCGCCAGTTCGAACCATGCGCTCGGGCTGGCGTTCCAGATGATCCGCTCCGGCATGGCCGACGGGATGCTGGCGGGCGGCGCGGAATCGATGCTGAATTTCGGCGGGTTGAAGGCCTGGGAAGGCCTGCGGGTGATGTCGCCCGATGGCTGCCGCCCCTTTGCAGCCGGTCGCAACGGCATGGTGCAGGGCGAGGGCGCGGGGATTTTCGTTCTGGAAAGCTTCGAGTCCGCACAGGCACGGGGCGCCGAAATTCTGGCCGAGATCAAGGGCTTCGCCATGACCTCGGACGCAAGCGACATCGTCATGCCCTCGCGCGAGGGGGCGGCGCGCGCGATGCGCGGGGCGCTTGCAGATGCAGGGATCACGCCCGAGGCGATCGGCTACGTGAACGCTCATGGCACCGGCACGGCGGCGAATGACAAGACCGAGGCTGCGGCGCTCGCGGATATCTTCGGAGACCGCCTGTCGCAGGTTCCGGTCAGCTCGACGAAGGCGATGCACGGCCATTGCATCGGCGCGACCGGGGCGATCGAGCTTCTGGCCTGTCTGATGGCGCTGAACGAGGGTGTCATCGCCCCCACGCTTGGCTATGACGCGCCCGATCCCGACTGTCCGCTGGACGTCGTTCCGGGCATCGCGCGGGCCGCGCGTGTGGAGACCGTCATGACCAATGCCTTTGCCTTTGGCGGTCTGAACGCGGTACTGATCCTCTCCAAACAATGACGCCGCCCCGAAAGGCGGCGTCTTTCAATGTCTTCGCAGATGATCCTGAGTTGCGGATCACTTCTGGACAGTTGCATCCCAGCCGGCGCTGAAGCCCTTGAGCGAGATCGCCAGTTCGACTTTCTTGTCGGGCGCGGCCATCGGAACGATGGTCATGGTGATCTTGTTGCCCTTCTTGAACAGATCAAGATCCTTGTCTTTCAGCGCCACATTCGAGAAGCAGGCGTCTTTCGAGCAGAAGGCATAGGGCAGGGTGACCGCTTTTTGCGTGTCGATCTGCAGCGTGACCCCCGCGGTCAGGGCCGACTCGATCGGGGTTGCGATCGTGGCCCCCGCGACGGCTTCCTTGCCCTTCGGCAGCGGCAGGATCGAAATCGAGGCAACCTTGTTGCCCGCGGTGTCTGCCATCAGCTGGAACATCTCGCAGGCTTCGGTGCCGTCCTGCGCCTTGATGCACTGCACTTTCCAGTCGCCTTCGGTCGTCTTGACATATGGCTCGGCGGCCGGCGCGGCGGGGGCTGCGGCGGCGGGTGCAGCGGGCGCCGGCGCTGCGGCGTCCTCGGCCAGAGCCATCGGCGCGGCAAGGCTGGCAGCGAGTATCAGGGCAATCGAGGTGGTGTTCTTGATCATCAAATGTCCTCCGGTGGGGATGAATCCGCCTTAGCATGGGACCTGCAGCCTGTCAGGGCCAAAAGCGCCCGACGCTCGGAACTGGCGGGCTCAGGCGGTGAAACTTGCGTGATGGGAACGTGACCTTTCAAGGGGTTTCAATGAGAAGGGCTCCGTTTCCGGAGCCCCGTTTTCCCCCTGTCGGACTGGCCGACTATGTCATTGGTCGGGACGCTAGTGCGGAAAACATCGCAGGTCAACACGCAATGATGATCCGCCGTGATCGGCGCGTCAGGAGGCGATCCGGGGGAAATAAAAAACCGCGCCCGAAGGCGCGGTCAGTCTGACAGGGAGGAAGTGTCCCGCGGCCAATGGGCCCGAACCGGGACAACTCCAGACTGGCACAAAAGGGTTAAACAAGTATTGTTCCTGGCATCGGTGATCAACGCTTTGCGGGGGAGCAAGGGGGGGCGAGATGCGTGCAGTTCTCAGCGAAACGGGCATTTTCGTGGGCGGCGGCGGGGAGGGGTACGCCACGGCGCAGGACTTTCTGCTGAAGGCTGGCAACCGTCACGGCCTGATCGCGGGGGCTACCGGCACCGGCAAGACGGTGACGCTGCAGGTTCTGGCCGAGGGGTTCTCGGCGGCAGGAGTTCCGGTCTTCATGGCCGATGTGAAGGGCGATCTGGCCGGGATCGCGGCGGCGGGGTCCGAGACGGCAAAGCTGCACGAGCCCTTCGTCAAACGTGCGGCCACGATCGGGTACGATCTCTCCTATCGCGCCTATCCGGTCACCTTCTGGGACATGTTCGGCACGCAGGGCCATCCGGTGCGCACGACGGTTTCCGAGATGGGGCCGCTGCTGCTGGCGCGGCTGCTTGAACTGAGTGAGGCGCAGGAGGGGGCGCTCAACATCGCCTTCCATCTTGCCGACGCCGAGGGGCTGGCGCTGCTTGATCTGGCCGATCTGCGCGCGATGCTCGTGCATGTGGGCGAGCGGGCCGATGAGGTGAAGCTGCGCTACGGCAATATCTCGTCCGAGTCGGTGGGGGCGATCCAGCGCCAGCTGCTGATCCTTGAAAATCAGGGCGCGACGGCGTTTTTCGGCGAACCCGCGCTTGCGCTGTCCGACATGATGACGGTGGCGCCGGACGGGCGGGGCCGGATCAACATTCTTGCGGCCGACAAGCTGATGGCGAGCCCGCGGCTTTACGCGACCTTCCTGCTGTGGCTCTTGTCCGAACTCTTCGAGGAGCTGCCCGAGGTGGGCGATCCCGACCGTCCGAAGTTCGTCTTCTTCTTCGACGAGGCGCATCTGCTGTTTGACGACGCGCCCAAGGCGCTGGTCGACAAGGTCGAGCAGGTGGCGCGGTTGATCCGCTCGAAAGGCGTCGGGATTTACTTCATCACGCAGAATCCCGCGGACGTTCCCGAGGAAATACTGGGGCAGCTCGGCAACCGCGTGCAACATGCGCTGCGCGCCTTCACCGCGAAGGATCAGAAGGATCTCAAGCGCGCGGCCGAGAATTACCGTCCGAACCCGCGCTTCGACACCGAAACCGCGATCAAGGAAGTCGGCACGGGTGAGGCGCTGACCTCGTTTCTCGACGCGAAAGGCGTCCCCGGCGTGGTCGAGCGCACGCTGGTGCGCCCGCCGCAGTCGCGTCTGGGGCCGATCACCGCAGAAGAACGCCGCGCGGTGATGGCGAGCTCTCCCTTCGGGACGAAATATGACACGCCGGTCGATCGGCAGTCCGCTTTCGAGCTGCTGACGGCGAAAGCCGAAAAAGCCGCCTCCGAAGCCGCGGCTGCCGAGGCCGCCCCGGCCACCGCTGGTCCGGCGACGCTCGAATTCAACCGGGCCCGTCGCTACGAGCCCTACAAGCCCAGCGCCGCAGAGCCCGAACGCCCGAAGCCTGCTCGCGCGTCGTCGGCGGCCTCGCGCAGTGACAGCATCGCCGAGGTCTTCGGCAAGTCGCTGGCCCGACAGCTTGGCAGCAAGGCCGGGCAGCAGATCGTGCGCGGGGTACTCGGGTCGCTGTTCAAGGCGCGCTGAACCCGACGCGCCGATCAGGCCACCCGGACCGTCGGCGCCGCCTGCAGCCGGGGCAGCAGGCGCGCCTCGGCCATCATCGCGATCAGCACCTCGATGTGGCGCAGGAAACTGTATCCGGCCGCCCCGTCGCGCCGCGCGGTCTCAAGCGCGTCTTCCTCGGCCAGAAGAGCGCGCAGCGCCTCCTCGGGTCTTGGCAAGTCGCGCGCGGCAAGAAGCCGTTTCAGGTCGCGGCCACGCTCGTAGTCCTTTTGTCCAAAACGCGCCGCCCGGATCAGCAGCTTCGGGCGGCGCAACTGCGCCATCTGGTCGATTTCTTCGCACATCGTGATCCCCGCACTCAGCTTGAACAAGGAAAGCACAACCTTGACGGGTGTTGCGCGAAAGCCATGACAATCGTGCGCTGCAGTTGGTAATCTTTAGATTTTTTAAAGAATTTTGAGGATCACCCCATTTCTTAACGAAGGGGTAACCAAAGCAACCCACGGTTGCAAGTGCCGTTTTCGCTTGTCTTTTGAAGAGCGTAACGAACTGGGAGACGGAAATGAAGACCATGCACGCTTCGCAGCAGCTGCCTGCCTGGTTGCCCGACTACGCGCGGCTTTACCTGCGTCACGTCGAGGAGGGCGTGCCGATCCGGCAACTGGCGAAGGCCGAGGGCTGCCATGCCTCGACCATCCTGCGCCGCGTCCGCCGGATCGAGCAGCGCCGCGATGATCCGCTTGTCGACGAAGCTTTGACCCGGCTTGGCCGATCCTCTCCCGCTGCACCTGCTGCCTCGACCAAAGAGGATGACACCGCGATGATCGCCCAGATCCGTGCCCCTGAGCCCGACCCCACCCCCGATATCGAGACGCTTTCGCGTGAGGGGCGACGGGTGCTCAGACGCTTGTCCGAACTCGGCGCGCTGCTGATCATCGCGGCGGATATGGAAAAGGCGGTGGTGCTGCGGGGCACGGTGCGCACGGCAGTGGTGGAGCGCGAGGTTGCCCAAAGCTTCGCGCTGAACGGCTGGATCACGGTCAAGCACGCCGGGCGGGTGACGAGCTACGAGCTTTCCGCCGCGGGGCGCGGGGCGCTGAAACGGCTTCTTGAAGCCGAGGCCGCCGCCGAGGGGCGCGATCCCGAGACCGACCCGCCGAACCCGCACGCCGACAGCCATCGCGAGTGGGGCGAGCGCACGGTGAACGAGGGGCAGGGACGACTGACGCGGATGCGGATGAACCTGGCCGAGAGCCCGCTTGGCGTGCTGGCGCGACGGCGCGAT
This sequence comes from Rhodobacter viridis, assembly GCF_003217355.1. Taxonomy (GTDB): domain Bacteria; phylum Pseudomonadota; class Alphaproteobacteria; order Rhodobacterales; family Rhodobacteraceae; genus Rhodobacter; species Rhodobacter viridis. Next base: position 393,114 of record NZ_QJTK01000001.1, read on the forward strand.
GCCGATGGACGCCCGTTCCTGCCGCCCGAGCTGGTCGCCGCGGGCGAGCGGCTTCGGGAAGATTTCGAGCTTGCGCAGATGGGGCCGCGCGTCGCGCAGAACTGGGAAAGGTTCATGACGGGCGGCGCAAGGGGGCAATATCGCCCCGACCTTGGGCAGGGCGGTCCGGGCGGCTCCGAGCGCGCCCGCGAGCGCGTGGCGGCGGCGCTCTCCGACCTTGGTCCGGGGCTGGGTGACATGGTGCTGCGCTGCTGCTGCTTTCTCGAAGGGCTGGAGTCGGCCGAGCGGCGCATGGGCTGGTCGGCGCGCTCGGGCAAGATCGTGCTGCGCATCGCGCTGATGCGGCTCAAGCGTCATTACGACGAGACTTACGGCGGGGCCTCGCCACTGATCGGTTGACCGGCGGCTTCGGGCCGGTCTTGACACCGGACCGGCCCAACTGTGCCAATGCATGTCTTGACTGTTGACGCTGCGATTGCGACGCTTGGCCTATTCGCGAGGCCTGTCGAAAAATGTCGAATAAATTGTATTTTCGTTTCTCGACCCTACCGGTCGTATTGCCTGCCAATCCCCCGAAGATATCGAACTTGTCAGGATTGTGCTATGTCATTTGGGCAGGGTTCACCTTGTGGGATGTTCTGCCAGATATAGCCCGGGTTGGGCTCACAGCGGTGCCGCCGAGTGATTGGTTCTTGCTGGGCGTGGTGATCGTAATAACGCTTGGCTGGGGGGGATTGAGTGTCGCAAGCGCATGCGGTCTGCCGCGCCTCGAGATTGACGAGGGCCGCATCATCCGCAGAGACTTGTTTGGTCGTCCGACCACGATAGAGCTTGGTGATTATGCCCAAGTCTTTCTGGACGGCCCGAATTTCGCGTATCGAGACCTGGTGTTCCTGCCGATGCAGCCCGGGCAGAAACGGCGCGGTGTGAACCTGATGTCCTTCGTCACGGAACCGGGGGATGATGAGGCCATCCTCGGGCTGATCCGGCGGGCTGCGGGTGATCGACCGGCCCCGACCGCAGAGCAGATGAAGCTCCTTGCTGGCCGTCGTCGGATCGAGCCATTCGTCCCGATACTCTCGACGATCTTTGTCTTCGGGCTTATCGCCGCGTTGGGATGGGCGGGTTTATTCGAGCGGTGAGCCATTTGCATCGGCCGGGCTTTCGTCCTATCTGAGAGGACGTTCGCTGCGAAAGGAAGCCCGATGCCCGACACTCAGGACCCGGCCCCGAAGGCGCCCAGCCTGCGCCACCCGGAAAAGGCGCATCGTCCCGACAATGCCCAGCCGAAGAAACCGGGCTGGATCAAGGTCAAGGCGCCGACCTCGCAGGGCTACAAGGAAACGCGCGATCTGCTGAAGTCGAACAAGCTCGTCACCGTCTGCGAGGAAGCGGGCTGTCCGAACGTCGGCGAGTGTTGGAGCCATGGTCACGCGACGATGATGATCATGGGCGAGACCTGCACGCGGGGGTGCAGTTTTTGCAACGTTGCGACCGGCAAGCCCGATGCGCTGGATGCCTTTGAACCGGGTCGGGTGGCTCATGCGGTGGCGACGCTCGGGCTCAAGCATGTTGTCATCACCTCGGTCGATCGCGACGATCTCGAAGACGGCGGGGCGGAGCACTTTGCCCAAACGATCCGCGCTGTCCGGCATCGCTCGCCCGAGACGACAATCGAGGTGCTGACCCCGGACTTCCTCAAATGCGGGCCGCAAGCGCTGGAAAAGGTTGTTGAAGCACGGCCGGATGTGTTCAACCACAACTTGGAGACCGTGCCCGGTCTTTATCCGACGGTTCGTCCCGGGGCGCGCTATTTCCACTCGCTGCGGCTGTTGCAACGGGTCAAGGAACTCGATCCGGCGATGTTCACGAAATCGGGGATCATGGTCGGGCTTGGTGAAGATCGGCAGGGCGTCAGTCAGGTGATGGATGACATGCGGGCCGCCGATATCGATTTCCTGACCATCGGCCAATATCTGCAGCCGACGCCGAAACACCATGCCGTTGCGCGCTTCGTGACACCCGAGGAGTTCGCCGATTACGAAAAGGCCGCCTATGGCAAGGGGTTCCTGATGGTCTCGGCGACGCCGCTGACCCGGTCGAGCTATCACGCGGGAGAGGATTTCGCGAAATTGCGCGCCGCGCGGAATGCGAAGCTGGGTCGTGACTGAGCTCTGAGCGCGCCGAGGTCTGGCGGTTCTGATCTCTGACGGAGAGGGAGCTTGGACAGGTTCAGAGGAAGATCAGATCGGGGTTCGGCAAAGGTGATCCGATCGGCGCTTAGGGCCTTGATAACAGGCTCGCCTTCGGTGTGGTCTAGGCCATATCGGCGCATGTGACGCCGGAACCGGTGCCCGCGGAGATCTGAGCCCGGTCGCCCGCTTTCAAATACATGGAAGAAGCGCGCCTTGGCGCAGTTCAAAGTGTCTGCGTCGCGCTTTGACAGACATCACTCATGCTTAGCAGCAGCGTCCTGCGCTGAGCGCAAAGGGGAGAGCCCGTTTCGTGATGGGCCTCAGAACCACTGAATCTCCCCCTGCTCCTCCTCCTGAACTTCATGGCGCTGGAGTTCCGGATCGAGGTTTGTCGCCAGCTCATGAAGGCGGAGCCGCGACAGGATCGGAACTGCGTGCAGTTTCACGTCTTGCGGCATCTCCGTCGAGACGGCGGCCATCAGGCGCCCGAGATCCTCGAGCGCCTGAGTGATCCGATCGATGCCTTGCAGGCCGCGAATGGCGGCTGCATCGGTGTGATCGGCAAAATGGCACAGCGAAATGGCGCGCTGAACCTCCGAGGAAAGACGGGCAAGGGTGTCGAGCTCGTCGCCGATCCGCGCAGCAAGCGCGTCGAGCGGAAGATCTCGTCTTTCAATGGGTATCGCGGCGATGGTGGACAGATCAATCATAGCCGGCCCACCACGGCTTCGATGCAGCTGCGCAGTTCTTGCGGGGTGAACGGCTTCTTGAGGAAGTTGTTCATCCCCAGCCGCTTGCCCGTGTCGATGATTTCGCGATCCGCACGCCCCGTGATCAGGATGAAGCCGAGCCCCTTGGTCTTCGGGTTCGTGCGCAGTGCGTGCAGAAGTTGCAGCCCATCCATCCCGGGCATGTTGTAGTCCGAGATCACCAGATGGACCGGTGTCTTGTCCAAGATCTGCAACGCCCCCGGACCGTCGGTGGCATACCCGACCTGACGGATTCCCATTGCATCGAGGGCTTGTGTGATCAGGCCGCGGCTGGTGGACATGTCGTCAACGACCATGACCCTCAATTGATCTCTCAGTGCCATTTCGGGCCTCCGATCGAGGCTTCCGGATTGGGAAGCTTGTAAGTTGTGATACCGGCCGTGGACAGCTGGCTGGGCGGTTCGAGCGGGATACGTTCGGAGTGACCGACGAAAAGCCATCCGCCCGGATTGAGCACAGATTCAAAGCGGCGCCAGAGGCGAAGCTGATCTTCCGGGCTGAAATAGATCACGACGTTGCGGCAAAAGACGATGTCGAACCGTCCCCGCATCGGCCAGGAGGTGTCATGCAGGTTCAGTTCACGGAACGACACCAGATTGCGCAGCGCCGGAACGATATGTACTCCGTCCTTCTCGACGGTCACGAAGCGTTGCAGCGGCTTCGGAATGGTCGAGAGCGTATTCTCTTCGTAAACCGCCGCACGGCCGCGCGCGATCATCTGCGGATCGATATCCGTTGCAAGCAACCGGATATCCAGCCGAGCCAGATCCTGTGCCATATCGGCAAGCACCATCGCGATCGAAAACACCTCTTGCCCGGTTGAGCAACCTGCCGACCAGATCCGGACTTTCTTGCCCGCGCGTGCCTGTTCGAGCAAAGGGGGCAGGGTCGTGGAACGCAAGGTCTCGAAATGGTGGTTCTCGCGGAAGAACTGCGTGACGTTCGTCGTCAGGGCCGAAACCATGGACCGACGTTCCTCATGGCCTTCATCCGAGGTGATCAGACGGATGTAGCTGCCATAATCCTTCAGGCCGAGCGCGCGCAGGCGTTTGCCAAGTCGCGACTGCACCATCGAGGTTTTCCCCGGTGCAAGGACGATCCCCGCCTGCTCGTAGAGAACGCGGGCAATCGCAGTCAGCTCGCTTTCGCTTGGAGCGGGGGGAACCGCCAGATGGGGATGATGCTGGGTCATGCTGCCTCGGCGTTTTCGTCGGGCAACACGGCGCCGAGGTCGAGCACACGGATCATGCGACCATCGACGATGGTCAGCGCTTCGATGAAGCTGTGGGCACAATCCGCGGCCAGTTCCGGTGGCGGTTGCAGTTCCGTGCGCGGCAGCGCCAGAATGTCGGAGACCGCATTGACCAGAAGCCCCGCAGTCTGCGAGCCGACCTGCACGACGATGATGACGTTGCGGGCATCACCCACGACGGGTTCCATGCCGAGACGCACCGACAGATCAACCACCGGCAGCACGGTGCCGCGCAGGTTGATCACGCCGCGCACATGCATCGGTGCGTGCGGCAGGGGGGTCGCGCGGGTCCAGCCACGGATTTCGCGGACGGACATGATGTCGACGCTGTATTCCTCGTCGGCGAGCCGGAATGACAGGAGTTCGACTTCGGAGGAGTTTTGCGAGCTTTTTTCCAGGGTCATGGCGGTCATCCTGCAAGTGCGAAGGCTGGGCTCCGGGTGCGTCCGGAAGCGTTTTGAACAAGATCGGGCGGGTCGAGGATCAGGGCGATCTGACCATCGCCAAGGATGGTGGCGGCGGCGACGCCGGGGATATGGCCGTAGCTGCGTTGCAGCCCCTTGATCACCACCTGCCGCTGCTCAAGGATCGAGTCGACGACAAGGGCGGAGCGGGTGCCGTTTTCCTGCGCGGTCAGCAAGACGATGCCACCGGCGTAACTCGACTTCGGCGCCCGATAGCCCAGCTCTGCGCCGAGGTCATAGAGCGGCACGAAGGCTCCGCGGACATGGATCACGTTCGTGTTCGGACCAAGCGCGCGGATGTCCTCGTCGGTGAGGGTCGCGGTTTCGAGGATCGCCGAGAGCGGCACCACGAGGGTTTCGCCCGCGACATTCACCACCATGCCGTCGAGCACGGCGAGCGTCAGTGGCAGCGAAATCGAGAAGCGCGTGCCCTTGCCGGGTTCCGAATGGATGGTGATGCGACCGCCGAGCGACTGGATCGCCTGCCGGACAACGTCCATGCCGACGCCGCGACCGGAGAGGGCCGACACTTGATCCGCCGTCGAGAAGCCGGGCAGGAAGAGAAGGTTGTCGATCTCGCTGTCGCTGAGTTGCGCATCCGGAGCCACGAGGCCTTTGGAGATTGCAATCTCGCGGACCTTTGGACGGTTGATGCCCGCGCCATCGTCGACCACCTCGATCACCACACGCCCGGAGCGGTGCTGCGCAGAGAGCGTGATCACCCCTTCGGAGGTCTTGCCCGCCGCGCGGCGTTTTTCCGGCGTTTCCAGGCCATGGTCGACGGCATTGCGGATCATGTGGGTGAGCGGGTCGGCGAGCCGCTCGATCACGGTCTTGTCGACTTCGGTCGCTTCGCCCTCGGTGCGCAGACGCACTTCCTTGCCGACGGCACTCGACGCCTCGCGGACAATCCGGGCCATGCGCTGGAACAGCGGCTTCACCGGCTGGGCGCGAATCATCATCACGCTGTCCTGGATGTCGCGCGTCAGCATCATGAAGGCTTCAAGCCCGGTCATCACCGCCGAATTCGGCGGCAGCCCGGCTTCGGCCACGCTTTGGGCCAGCATCGCCTGGTTGATCACCAGCTCGCCGACCAGGTTCACGAGACGGTCGATGCGGTCGAGATCGACGCGCACCGTGGCCGAAGGCTCGGAGGCCGCCTCGCGTTGAGCCGGACCGTTGCCCGACGCCGCGGGCATCTCAACTGCCACGAAAGGGGGCGGCGGCGGGGCCTCGACCCGCGGTTCGGATTTGGCAATCGCAATGACCTCGGCCTGCGGCGCAGGAGCCGCGGCGACCGGGACCGGATCTTCAGGATCGGGCGTCAGAGGCGGCAGATCGAGCGCGGCAGCCCCGGGCATTCCGAAATCGGGCATCGCGAAATCTGCTGCGCCCGACGGCAAGGTCGCTGCTGCGCCGCTGGTGATCTCGATCTCGCAGACGTCTTCGACGAAATCGAAGACTTCGCGGATGTCGAAATCGGTGACGTCGCCGGTGATCTCGACCACCCATTCCAGCCAGAAGCTTTCGGGATCGAGGGACTCAAGCGGCGGCAGGCGCGACAGATCGCAGGTCGTGCTGCTCGCCCCGAGCTTTCCGAGCGCACGCAGCAGGTGCAAAGGCTCGTTGCCCGAGCTGAACAGCGCGGCCGAGGGACGGAACCGGACGGTCCAGACCGGGGTTGCGGGCGCTTCGTCGACGGGGCCGAAGTCGAAAGCCAGGCCCATCGGTTGGAAATCGGTCACTTCTTCCTCGACGACCGGACCGGCGCCGCCGCCGATCAGGGCTTCGAGCGACACGAGGCAGTCTTCCGAGCCCTCGGGCGGCGGCGCCGCATCGCGGGCGGCGCGGACGTGGTCCTGCAGGAAATCCGCTGCCTGAAAGAACAGTTTCATCGCGTCGGGCGTGATCGTCATCCGGCCGGAGCGCAGTTCGTCCAGAACGGTTTCATAGCGGTGGGCAAAGGCGACCAGCGCATCAAGGCCAAAGGCCCCCGCGCCGCCCTTGATGGAATGGACCGCGCGGAAAACGATGTTGATCGTCTCGTTGTCATGGCTGCCCTCGTCCATGTCGGACAGGGCATCCTGCAGGCTTTCGAGCAGCTCTTCACATTCGATGAAGAAACTGGCCCGGATTTCTGCCATCGGGTCCGTTGCCATCTCGCTCTCCTCAGCCGGTAACCATTTGCAGCGCCTTGACCAGCTTCGGCGGGTCGAAAGGCTTCACGATCCAGCCGGTGGCACCTGCCGCGCGGGCGCGGGCCTTCAGCTCGGGGGCGGATTCGGTGGTCAGCACGAGGATCGGTGTCGCCCGGTGCTTGTCCTGCGCCCGCACGGCTTCGATGAAGCCGAAGCCGTCGAGGCGGGGCATGTTGATGTCCGAAATGATCGCGTCGGGCGCGATGCCGTCGAGCACCTCGAGCCCGTGAACCCCGTCTTCGGCGAGGTGCAGCGTGATCCCCGCATCTGTCAGGGCAAGTTTCAGCATGTCGCGGATGGTGCGGCTGTCATCGACCGCAAGGACAGTCAGGCTCATGCGGCCTCTCCGGTTTGAATGTCCGCGGGCGAAAGGCCAAAGACGGCAAGAGCGTCGTCAAAGGCGTCCGATCGCGGTGTGATGATGAGTGAGGTTCCAGCCTGCCGCGCGCTTTTTGCGGCGGAGGCCAGGACTTGCAAAGCAAGCCCGCCCAGATGGGTAACGGCCGAAGCATCGAGGACAAGATCGGCACCGGCCGCACCGCGCAAGGCTGTGGCGAGCGGTGTGACCTGCGACAGGTCGAGCCGTGAAGCAAGGGCGATCGTGGTCATTCCGACCTCGCCAAAAGATGGGTTTGGAAAACGGACACGTGTTCCCCTTTCATTCCTGCATGAAAGAGGATTACCGGCTGCGGGTTAAATAAGGTTTGACGGCACAGGGTTTTTTACCCTGCCATCTTGTTGCCTTTTATGGGCTTCGGCTCAGATCCGGGGGGCACAGGCGTGCAGATGCGCCGCACAACCGACGAGCGCGGCGTAGTCGTCCTCGATCACCTGCACCGGGAACGCGGCGAGGAAATCCGAGAACCGGCCCTTGGCGCGCATCGCGGCCTCGAAACCGAATTCGGAGAGAAGCGGCGTGAAGGCGCGGGCGACGCCGCCGCACAGATGGATGCCGCCGAAGGGCAGGTGGATCAGCGCCAGATCGCCGACGACGGCGCCAAGGTGGCGCACGAAGATGCGCGCGGTCGCAAGGCCAAGTGGGCTGCGGGCGGTGATTTCGGCCATCACCTCGGCGGCGGTCAGGCTGTGCGGTTGCCCGGCCTCGGCGGCGGCAAAGGCGAAGACACGCTCAAGCCCGCGGCCGGACAGCACATCTTCGACGGCGGCAAAGCCATGTGCGGCCTCGACAAAACGCATCAGGCGGATGTCTTCGTCGGTGACGGTGGGCAAGGTGATGTGGCCGCATTCCGAGGCGGTGACGATGCGTCCACCCGGGGCTTCATGCACGGGCGCGGCGTTGAAGCCGGTGCCGACGCCGATGACGAGCTGCGCCGAGCCGGGCCGGGCGGGTTGGCCGGGCAGAACGGTCGCGACCGCCTCGGGGGCGAGATGGCCCAGTGCGTGGCCCTGCGCCTGCAGATCGTTCAGAACCGCGACCGTCTCGGCCCCGGTGACTTTGGCAATCGACGTGCTTTCGATCACCCAGGAGAGATTGGTCATATGGGCGACACCATCGCGCACCGGACCGGCCGCGGCCACGCAGGCGCCCGCGAGATCGGTCACACCCTCGGTCTGCATGTAGGCGCTCAGGATCGGTTCCAGCGCGGGCTGACCGGCATTGGCATAGCGGCGGATCGATTCGGGCAGGAGCCGCCCATGATCCGACAGCGCCACCCGCGTGTTGGTGCCGCCGATATCGGCCAGAAGCGCGTAACGGTTCGGGGTGGCGGTGATCATGTTAGCGCTCCAAAGCCTTGCTCAAGGCGTGATAGGACGCCTTGGGGGTGCGCTGCAAGCTTTCGAAATCAACATGGACAAGACCGAAGCGGCCCTCATAGCCCTCGGCCCATTCGTAATTGTCGAGCAGCGACCACGCATAATAGCCGGAAAGCGGCACCCCCGCTGCGATGGCGTCGCGGCAGGCGTGCAGATGCGCGGCAAGATAGGCGATGCGGTCCTCGTCGATGCACAGGCCGTGGACCAGAGGATCCTCGGCCGCCATGCCGTTTTCGGTGACGTAAAGCGGCGTCGCGCCTGTGTAATCGTGGTGCAGCCGGGTCAGGATATGGCTCAGCCCCTCGGGGCAGATTTCCCACCCCAAAGCGGTCTTCGGCAGCGGCCCGGGCCGTTCGGCGGTGCCGGGCCAGGGGCCCGCGGCGGGGGCGATGCGCTTGGCGGTGTAATAGTTGACGCCGAACCAGTCGAGCGGCGCGGTGATGGTCGCGAAATCCTCCTCCCAGCCCCGCGGCAGATGCGGGGCGAAGCCGTCGAGGACCTCTTCCGGGTAGCGGCCAAGGAACATCGCCTCGACAAAGAAGCGATTAAAGATCGCATCGTAACGCTTTGCCGCAGTTTCGCATTCCGGGCTTTGCGAAGCGGGCAGGGCGTGTTCGAAATTGCACACGGCGCCAAGGTTCGTCAGCCCCTCGGCGCGCAGCACACCGATCGCGGTTCCATGCGCGAGGCAGAGGTGATGCATCGCCCGCGCGGTGGCCCGGATGTCGCGCAGGCCCGGCGCATGAAGCCCAAGGAAATGCGAGAGCCAGCCGACGCACCACGGCTCGTTGATCGGGGCGGTCGACCAGATCCGGTCGCCGAGCCGTCGCGCGATGATCCGGGTGAAATCACCAAACCACTGCGCCACGTCACGGTTGCGCCAGCCGCCCAGATCCGCCAGCGCCGCGGGCAGTTCCCAGTGATAGAGCGTGAGCGCCGGTTTCAACCCGCGTTCCAGCATGCCATCGACAAGGCGGTCGTAGAAATCGAGCCCCTCGGCATTCACCGTGCCGCGCCCCTCGGGCAGAACCCGCGCCCAGGAGGTGGAAAAACGATAGGACTCAAAGCCTGCCGCCGCCACAAGGTCGAGATCCTCGGCCCAGCGGTGATAGTGATCGCAGGCGCGCGCGCCGGTCTCGGCGCCTTTCACATTGCCGGGCGTTGCGGCGAACGTGTCCCAATGCGTCGGACCGGCGCCGCCAAAACCGTGCCCTTCGATCTGATAGGAGGAGGTGGCGGCGCCGAAGAGGAACCCGGGCGGAAAGGCGGAGCGTGGGGGCAGGGCGGTCATGTGGCACCTCCGGGGGCGGGGCCAGTGGAGCCGCCGACCACCAGAACTGCTTCGAGCAGTTCCGAGGCGGGCTCGGGCGGCGGGGATTCGATCATGCGCAGCAACATCGTGGCACAGCGCCGCCCGGCCTCGCGGACGGAAGAGCGGGTGGCGGTGAAGATCGGCTCCTCGGCGCCGTTCCTCAGATAGCCGAGTTCGTCGTCATGGGTGACGATCGAGACATCGCGGCCCATCACCAGACCGTCCTCCCAAAGCGCGCGGCGCACGCCCATCGCGGACAGCAGCGACGAGGTCAGGAAAGCCGTCGGCGGCGCGCTCAGGCGCAGCATCGCGCGGGCGGCATCATGGCCCTGCGCCTCGGTCATTTCGCCCGCCACCATCAGCCGCGGATCGGGCGAGAGATCGGCTGCCGCCAGCGCACGCTCGAACCCGCGCCGCCGCCGCAGGGCGAAATCCATCGCCTCGATCCCGTTCACCAGCGCGATGCGGCGATGCCCGAGGTCGAGCAGGAACCGCGTCGCGCGCTCGAAAGCGCGGGAATTGTTCACATCCACAAAGGCATAGGGGCGGGTGATGCCCGAAGCGCGGCCATGTACGACGAAGGGCAGGCCAAGATCCTCAAGCAGGGCAATGCGCGGATCGCCCGCCCGTGGGCCATGCACGATGATGCCGTCGACATTGCCCTTGGAGCGGATCTCGCGATAGGCGCGCTCCTGCTCCGCATCGGGCACGATGGTCAGAAGCATGTCGTAGCCCGCCCGCGCATAGACCTCGCCCGCGCCGGCGATGAAATCGGCGAAGACCGGGTTGACGATCTCGTGCTGGGTGGAAATCGGGATCACATGGCCGATCGCCATCGCGCGCCCGGTGGCAAGGCGCTTGGCCTGCGTGTTCGGCCTGTAGTTGTATTCGCGCGCGGCCGCCTCGACCCGGACCCGGGTGGCCTCAGCCACTTCGGGAAAACCGTTCAGGGCGCGGCTGACCGTGGTCGGCGAAAGCCCCAGATGCTGCGCGAGATCCTTGAGGTTCATGGTGGGGTCCGGTTTCTCCGCAATTCAAAGCGGTTTGAATGCGCTGAGCCTACCCCCGCCAGCCGCGCCGCGTCAATCGTTCCCGCAAGTTCTGAAAATTGCTGCGCAAGCAGCATTTGGGTCCTTATTTTCTGCGCCTGCACCTGCCGTTTCGATTGACTTTGAAAGGGGATTAAGGGACGCTTTTGGCATCCAAAGCGCTTTGGTGGCGAGTCGGATCCGCCTCGGGCCGCAGCGGCAAAGGGCCTTCGGCCCGGTCTCGGGAGGACGCAATGACGAAACATCTTTTGCTGAGCGCAGCGGTGCTTGCGCTCGCCACCTCGGCTGCTTTTGCGCACCAGATGAAGTTTGTTCCGGGGGAAGATTCCCGGTTCCATTGGGATAGTTTCGACAGCTTCAAGGCGAGTCACGCTCTGGACGGGCAGAAGCTGGTGATCGATGGCCCCTGGGGCGGTGTCGACAAGGAGCTGTTCGAATCGGTGCTGGCGACCTTCGAGGCCGCGACGGGGGCGAGCGTCGAATATAACGGCGGCGACGGCTTCGAGCAGCGGATCATGGTCAACGTCGAGGCCGGATCGCCGCCCGATATCGCGGTGGTGCCGCAGCCCGGTCTGGCGGCCGATCTGGCGAAGCGTGGCAAGCTGACCCCCTTGGGCGAGGCGACGCAGAAATGGCTGGCCGAGAATTATGCCGCGGGGCAATCCTGGGTCGATCTGGGCACCTATGCCGGGCCGGATGGCAAGAAGGCGCTTTACGGCCTGTTCTACAAGGTCGATCTGAAATCGCTCGTCTGGTACAGCCCGGAGAATTTCGAGGATGCGGGCTATGAGGTCCCGCAGACGATGGAAGAGTTGAAAGCGCTGACCGAGAAGATCGTCGCCGACGGTGGTACGCCCTGGTGCATCGGGCTGGGCTCCGGTCCCGCGACGGGCTGGCCCGCGACCGACTGGGTCGAGGACATGATGCTGCGCGACAACACGCCGGCGGATTACGACGCCTGGACGACGAATGCGCTCAAGTTTACCGATCCCAAGGTCCTGACGGCGATCGACGATTTTGGCTGGTTCGCGAAGAATGACAAATTCGTCGCGGGTGGCGCGGGCGCCGTCGGCTCGACCGATTTCCGCGACAGCCCGAAGGGCCTCTTCGTAAGTCCGCCGCAGTGCTACATGCACCGGCAGGCCTCCTTCATCCCGAGCTTCTTCCCCGAGGGGACGAAGATCGGCGAGGATGCCGATTTCTTCTACTTCCCGGCCTATGCGGGCAAGGATCTGGGCAAGCCGGTGCTGGGGGCGGGCACGGTCTTCGTGATGACGCATGAGACCGCCGCGGCAAAGGCCTTCTTCGAGTTCCTGCAAACGCCGATCGCGCATGAGGTCTGGATGGCGCGGACCGGATTTCTGACGCCGCTGAAGACGGTGAACCCCGAAGTCTATGGCGATGCGACGCTGAAAAAGATGGGGGACATTCTGCTCAACGCCTCGACTTTCCGGTTTGACGGGTCTGACCTGATGCCGGGCGCGGTGGGCGCGGGCACGTTCTGGACCGGCATGGTCGATTATGTGGGTGGCAAGGAGTCTGCCACGGTCGCGGCCGAGATCCAGAAATCCTGGGACGCGATCAAGTGAGCTGAAAAATCGGGGCATGTTCGGGAACATGCCCCGGCGCGGCGAGGTCGTTCCGGGGAGGGCGGATGGATCAGTCTTTGATGACGCAAGCCGTCTCGGCGCTGTCGACGATCGTCATCGGCGTTTTCGGCTGTGTGGGGTGGTTCTGGCTCTCGAACCTTGCGCTCGACGCCGCGCTGCCGCCACGGGGCGAGAAAATCGGTCGCAATCTGGCCTTGGCCGCAGCGATCCGGCCGTGGCTTTTTCTGGGTCCGGCGCTGATCGCGCTTGGGGTCTATCTCGTCTATCCGATCTTCGTGTCGATCTGGCTGTCCTTTCATGACACCCGCGGCGATGCCTTTGTGGGGCTCGCCAACTACCGCTGGCTCCTTGCCGACAGCAAGTTCCATGAATCCTTGCGCAACAATGCCTTGTGGCTCGTTGTTGTGCCAAGCTTCTCGACCTTGTGCGGGCTGATCGCCGCCGCCTTGACCGATCGCATCCGCTGGGGGAACCTCGCGAAATCGCTGATCTTCATGCCGATGGCGGTGTCCTTTGTCGGCGCGGCGGTGGTGTGGAAATTCGTCTATGACTACCGCGGCGAGGGGCAACCCGAGATCGGCCTTCTGTCCGCTCTGGTCACGCATCTGGGCGGCACGGCGCAAGCTTGGTTGACGGTGCCCGGGTGGAACTCGATCCTGCTGATGGTCGTGCTGATCTGGATCCAGACCGGCTTCGCGATGGTGATCCTTTCGGCGGCGCTGCGCGGCATCCCCGAGGAAACGGTCGAGGCAGCGACGATCGACGGCGCGACGCCGCTGCAGATCTTCTTCCGGATCAAGGTGCCGCAGATCTGGGGTACGATCGCCGTCGTCTGGACCACGATCACCATCACCGTGCTGAAGGTCTTCGACATCGTGCTGACGATGACGAACGGACAATGGGGCACGCAGGTGATGGCGAACCTGATGTTCGACTGGATGTTTCGGGCGAATGACTCGGGCCGGGCCTCGACCGTGGCGCTGGTGATCATGCTTCTGGTGACGCCGATCATGATCTGGAACATTCGCAACGCGAACCGGGAGATGCGCTGATGAATGACCGGGTCGAAGACGGCGCGGCGGGGCGGTCGGCAGCGCTCGTCTGGGCGGTGAATATCGCGGCGGCGGCGCTGGTGCTGCTGTGGACAATCCCAACCGTGGGTTTGCTCGTCTCGTCTTTTCGGGACCGCGACCAGATCATCACCTCGGGCTGGTGGCGGGCGGCCTTTTCGTCCACAGCCAACGATTTCGTGCGGGCGGGAACGGCTGCGGACCAAGTACAGGAGGGCGATGTTTTCGTCATATCCGGCAATGTGTTGCCGTCGAAAGCTGAGCTGAAATCCTGGGGTGTTTCGTCAAAGGCGCCCGCCGCCTATCAGCCCGGAGACATCGCCGAGCTTAAGGATGGCCAACGCTTGACGGTTTCGGACAAGGGCGATTATCGGCTGACCTCGCCCACGGCCTTCCCCGAGGGTCGGGGCATGCGGATCTTCGTCACGACCGTGGCCCCGCCGCGTCTGACGACCGGGAATTATGCTCGTGTGATCACAGCCGAGGGGATCGGGCGGGCATTTCTGAACACGATGACGGTGACGATCCCGGCCACGGTGATCCCGATTCTGATCGCGGCCTTCGCCGCTTATGCGCTGGCCTGGATGCGGTTTCCGGGCCGCGCGCTTCTGGTCGCGACCATCGTCGGCCTGTTGGTCGTGCCTTTGCAGCTGGCGCTGATCCCGCTTTTGAAACTCCACAACCAGATCGGCCTGAACCAGAGTTACCTCGGCATCTGGCTCGCCCATACCGGCTTCGGCCTGCCGCTCGCCATTTACCTTTTGCGCAACTACATGGTCGGTCTGCCGCGCGAGATCATCGAATCCGCCCGCGTCGACGGCGCGACGGAGTTCCAGATCTTCCGCCGCATCGTCTTGCCGCTCTCGTTCCCGGCGCTGGCTTCCTTTGCGATCTTCCAGTTCCTCTGGGTCTGGAACGATCTGCTGGTAGCCACCGTCTTCCTTGGCAATGCGACCGATACACAGGTGATGACCGGAGCCCTGCGCGCGCTTCTGGGCTCGCGCGGGGGCGACTGGGAAATTCTCGCGGCCTCGGCCTTCGTTTCGATCGCCGTGCCGCTTATCGTTTTCTTTGCGTTGCAGAAATATCTCGTGCGCGGTCTTCTGGCCGGCTCGGTGAAAGGTGGCTGAATGACCTTCCTTGAAAAATCCCCCGACTGGTGGCGCGGCGCGGTGATCTATCAGATCTACCCGCGCAGCTTTCAGGACACGAATGGCGACGGGGTCGGCGATCTGCCCGGGATCACCCGGCGGCTCGATCATGTGGCCGGGCTTGGCGTCGATGCGATCTGGATTTCGCCCTTCTTCACCTCGCCGATGAAGGATTTCGGCTATGACGTCAGCGACTATTGCGACGTTGATCCGCTGTTCGGCACGCTGACCGATTTCGATGCGCTGATCGCGCGGGCACATGACCTGGGGCTGAAGGTGCTGATCGACCTGGTGCTGTCGCACAGCTCCGACGCGCATCCGTGGTTCAAATCAAGCCGCCAGAGCCGGGTGAACCCGAAATCCGACTGGTATGTCTGGGCCGAGCCGAAACCCGATGGTACCGCGCCGAACAACTGGCTCTCGATCTTTGGCGGTCCGGCGTGGCAGTGGGATGCCCGGCGCGAGCAGTACTATCTGCACAACTTCCTGACCTCGCAGCCCGACCTGAATTTCCATTGCCCCGAGGTGCAGGAGGCGCTTCTGGGCGTGGCGAAGTTCTGGCTTGATCGGGGCGTCGATGGCTTCCGGCTCGATACGATCAACTTCTACATGCATGATTCCGAGTTGCGCAATAATCCGCCGCTGCCACCGGAGGAACGCAACGATCAGACCGCGCCCAAGGTCAATCCCTACAACCACCAACGTCACATCTACGACAAGAACCACCCACAGAACATTGTTTTCCTGCGGAAATTGCGCAAGTTGATGGATGGCTACAATGCCGCCGCCGTGGGCGAGATCGGCGACAGCCAGCGGGGCCTCGAGATCCTGGGCGAATACACCTCGGGCCCCGATGCGATGCAGATGTCCTATGCCTTCGAGTTGCTCTCGGGCCATGCCGCGCTCGGTGCCGATGACATCGCCGAGGTCTTCCGCAAGGTCGCGGAGGTCGCTCCTGAAGGCTGGGCCTGCTGGGCCTATTCGAACCATGATGTCGTGCGCCACATCACGCGTTGGAGTCTCACCGACCCGGCGGCGCGCTGCTACACGACGTTACTGATGTGCTTGCGCGGCTCGGTCTGCCTCTATCAGGGCGAGGAACTCGGTCTGCCCGAGGCCGAGATCGCCTACGAGGACCTGCAGGACCCCTATGGCAAGGAATTCTGGCCCGAGTTCAAGGGGCGAGACGGGTGCCGGACGCCGATGGTCTGGCAAGGCAACGACCCGCAGGGCGGGTTTTCAAGCGTGAAGCCGTGGTTGCCCGTTTCGGCGGCGCATTGCGCCTTGGCTCCCGATGTCGTCCAAGGAGATTCCGGGGCGCTCATCCATCATTACCGCAAGGCCATCGCTCTGCGTCATGCCCATCCGGCGCTGCAAAAAGGCGCGATGACAGCGATCGAAACCAAGGCTGGTGTTCTCTCATTCATCCGCTCCGAGGGCGAAACGGAATTGCTTTGCATTTTCAACCTGACCGATAATCCGTCCTCTGTCAGCTGTCCGGGCGATTGGGAGGCGGTCGATGGCTCCGCGCCAGAAGGGGGGAAACTCGACCTTGGCGCTTGGGACTTGGCGATCCTGAGGCGGCGCGGAGAGCACCATGGCTGATCTCAAACTCACGCGCGTCGGCAAATCCTATGGCGAAGTGGACGTGCTGCGGGACATCAACCTCGATATCAAAGCCGGGGAGTTGATCGTTTTCGTCGGCCCCTCGGGCTGCGGAAAGTCGACGCTGCTGCGGATGATCGCGGGGCTCGAGCGGATCAGCGCGGGCGAATTGCGGATCGATGGCGTGCGGGTGAACGACATGCCGCCCGCGCAGCGCGGCATTGCGATGGTGTTCCAATCCTATGCGCTTTACCCGCATATGACTGTGCGCCAGAACATGGAATTTGCCTTGAAGATTGCGAAGAAGACCCGGCAAGATATTGACAAGGCTGTTGAAAACGCCGCGCGCATCCTGCAGTTGACGCCCTATCTCGACCGGCTGCCGAAGGCGCTTTCGGGCGGGCAGCGCCAGCGCGTGGCCATTGGCCGGGCGATCGTGCGCGATCCCAAGGTCTATCTGTTCGACGAACCGCTCTCAAACCTTGATGCCGCGCTGCGGGTGGCGACGCGGATCGAGATCGCGCAGCTGAAAGAGGCGATGCCCGAGCGGACGATGATCTATGTCACCCATGATCAGGTCGAGGCGATGACGCTGGCCAGCCGCATTGTCGTGCTGGCGAACAAGGGAATCGCGCAAGTCGGCACCCCGCTCGAGCTTTACGAAAAACCCGAAACCGAGTTCGTCGCGCAGTTTATTGGTTCCCCGCAGATGAATCTGCTGCCCGGGGTGATCCGTGAAACCGGGGCGGTGACGGTGGTGGCGCTGGACGATGGCGGCACCGCGCGCTCGACCGTACCCACGAGCCCGGCCGACCTTGGGCTGCGGGTGAATATTGGCGTTCGACCCGAGGATCTGACTGTGATCACAGAAGGCGGACTGTTTACTGGCGTTGTCGAGATCGTCGAGGCGCTCGGCGAGGTGACGCTGCTTTACTTCGCGGCCAAGCCCGGGGAACCGCATATGGTTGCGAAACTGCCCGGGATCCATGCCGGTTTGCGTCACAGCACGGTCGGCCTGACCGCTGCGCCGGAAAAGGTGCATCTGTTCCACGCCGGACGGTCGCTTCTTTATCGCTGATGTCGCAAAACGCGCATGGATGTCGGCAAGCGTCGGGTAAAACCGGGACAGACCCAAGCGGAGGTGCGCGATGAGCGAAGAGATCGAACAGGCGGCAGGCGGGCGGCGGGCGCGCGGCGGCGGCGGGGCGGCCCGGCGGGCCGAACGCACCGCGGTGCGGGTCGAATTCGCCAAATATATCGAGCGCAACATCCCGAACCTCGAGATCCTGAACGAGGAAGCGCTCCAGATCATCGAAGCCAATGCCGAGACGGTGCTGGAACAGATCGGCGTCAATTTCGTCGAGAACCCGGCCGCGCTCGACCGCTGGCGTGCCGTGGGCGCCGATGTGCAGGGCGAGCGCGTGCGCTTCCCGAAAGGCCTTGCGCGCGAATTGTGCAAGACCGCGCCGTCGAGCTTCGTGCAGCATGCCCGCAACCCCGACCGCAATGTTACCATTGGCGGGAAAAACCTTGTGCTTGCACCGGTTTACGGGCCGCCCTTCGTGCGCGATCTGGAAGGTGGCCGCCGCTATGCGACGATTGCCGATTTCCGCAATTTCGTCAAACTCGGCCAGATGTCGAAATATCTGCATCACTCGGGCGGCACGGTTTGCGAACCGACCGACGTGGCGGTGAACAAGCGCCACCTCGACATGCTGCACGCGCACATGACGCTGTCGGACAAGCCCTACATGGGCTCGGTCACCGAACGCTCGCGCTGTGTCGACTCGATCGAGATGTCGAAGATCCTCTTCGGCGAGAAATTCGTCGACGAGAACACGGTGATGACCTCGCTCGTCAACATCAACTCGCCGCTGACCTTCGATCCGATCATGATGGACGCGCTGGAAGTCTATGCGGCGGCGAACCAGGCCTGCATCGTTTCGCCCTTCATCGTCGGTGGCGCGATGGCGCCGGTGACGGTCGCGGGCACGCTGACGCAGGTGCTGGCCGAGGTGATGGTCGCCGTGGCCTACAGCCAGATCATCCGCAAGGGCGCGCCGGTGATTTTCGGGGCTTTCGTGACCTCCATCGACATGAACTCGGGCGCGCCGACCTTCGGCACGCCGGAAGCGGCGCAGATCACGCTGGGCGCCGGGCAGCTGGCACGGCGGATGAACCTGCCGTTCCGTTCGGCGGGCTCGTTCTGCGGCTCGAAACTGCCCGATGCGCAGGCGGCCTATGAAACCGCGAACACGCTGAACATCGGTCTGCTCGCGGGCGTGAACTTCATGCTGCATGCCTGCGGCTGGCTCGAAGGCGGTCTGGTCTCGTCCTACGAGAAATATGTGATGGATGCCGATCAGCTCGGCGTGCTGCATCGCTTGGCGGCGGGCGTCGACATGAGCGCGAACGGGCAGGCGATGGATGCTTTGCGCGAGGTCGGCCCGGGCGGTCACTTCCTTGGCTGTGGTCACACCCAGTCGAACTTCAAGGAGGCCTTCTGGAAGACCGACCTGTTCGACTACAAGCCCTTCGAGACCTGGGACGAGGAAGGCGCGCGCGACACCGCGACGCTGGCGAGCGTTCGGGTGAAGAAGATGCTCGGCGACTATCAGGCACCGGCGATCGATCCGGGCGTCAACGAGGCGCTGGCTGAATATGTGGCGAAGAAAAAGGCGTCGGTTCCTGACGCGTTCCTCTGAGCCGCGGGCGGGGGCGCTGTCCCCGCACCCCCGGGATATTTGAGGCAGATAAAAGGCGCTCCGGTCGGGGCGCCTTTTGATTTGCGGCCCTGAAGGAGCTATTGCCCCGCGTCAAGCGGGCGGATGCGCAGTTGGCTGATCCGGTTGTCCTTGCGGGCGGCGACTTCAAAGCGGAAGCCGTGGAACGAGAAGACCTGCCCGACCTCGGGGATGGTCTGCGCCTCGTGGATCACGAGGCCCGCGACCGTGTTCGCCTCGTCATCGGGCAGCGCCCAGTCGGTTTCGCGGTTCAGGTCGCGGATCGTCATCGCGCCATCGACGATGTAATCGCCCGTCTCGGTCGGTTTCAGTTGCCGTTCGCCCTTGGGGTCGAATTCATCGGTGATCTCGCCGACGATTTCTTCAAGGATGTCTTCGAGGGTCAACAGCCCCTTGAGGTCGCCATATTCATCAACAACGAGCGCGAAGTGCGTGCGCCGCTTGAGAAATTCCCGCATCTGTTCGTCGAGCGGAGTTGTCTCGGGGATGAAATAGGGCTTCATCGCGACCTTCATCACGTCAAGGTCGGAGACGGAGTCGAGCTTGCCATCCCCCGTGCGCAGGAAACGCTCGACCGCGCGCAGAAGGTCCTTGGCATGCAGGATGCCGACGACATTTTCCCGCTCGCCCTTGTAGAGCGGAAGCCGAGTGTGGGGCGAGGCAAGAACCTGCGCCAGAACCTCGTTCGGGTCGTCCTCGGCGTCGATCATCTCGATCTGGCTGCGGTGGCGCATGATCTCTTCGACGGTGCGATTGCCGAGATCGAGCGCCCCCAGCAGGCGGTCGCGGTCGGCCTTGTCCACCGTCCCCTCGGAGGTGCCAAGCGCCAGCGCCCCGGCGATCTCTTCATGGATCGAGAACATGTTCTGGTTCGCATCGGTGCGATGGCCAAAGATCCAAAGGATGCCGCGCACGATGCCGCGCACGACCGACACGATCGGGCTGAGCACCACGATCAGGATGCGCACCAGTCGCGCCACCCGGGCCGCCACGGTCTCGGGATTGGCGATGGCCCAGGTTTTCGGCAGCACCTCGGCGAAGATCAGCACGAGGGCGGTCATCACCAGCGTCGCCAGCGCCACGCCGGAATGGCCGAAAATGCGGGTCAGCAGTGCGGTCGCCAGCGAGGCCGAGAGGATGTTGACGACGTTGTTGCCCAGAAGCAGCGAGCCGATCAGCCGCTCGCTGTCCTCGGTCACCCGCAGCGCGGCGGCCGCGCCCTGTTCGCCTTTGTCGGCCCGGGCACGCAATTTCGCCCGCGAGGCTGCGGTAAGCGCGGTTTCGGACCCGGAGCAGAAGGCCGAGATCATCAGCAGAACCGCGATGGCCGCGGCGTTGATCCAGAAGGTCGTGTCGAGAAAGGCGATGAAAGTGCTCATGATGCAGTGATGATGCGGCCTTGCCGCGATGGGATCAAGTCTTGCCGGCCAGGGGGTGATGGCCCAGCACCAGCTCTTTCAGCCGTTCGTCGAGGACATGGGTGTAGATCTCCGTCGTCGAGAGATCGGCATGGCCGAGCAGCGTCTGGATCACCCGAAGATCGGCGCCGCCTTGCAGCAGATGCGTCGCAAAGGCATGGCGCAGCACGTGCGGTGTTACTCGCGCCGGATCGAGGCCCGCCGCAAGGGCGATATCTTTCAACAGCGCATGGAAGGCCTGCCGGGTCAGGTGCCCCTCTTTCCCCGTGGACGGGAAAAGATAGCGCGAGGGCGGGGTCTTGCGGGCGATCCGCGCCTCTTCCTCGGCAGCATCCCGAGTGACGAGCCAGGCCGCCAGCGCCTCGCGCGCGGGATGCGACAGCGGCACCATCCGCTCCTTGTCGCCCTTGCCGCGCACCATCAGCATCGCGGGATTGCCGCGCGCCGCCGAGACCGGCAGGCCGACGAGTTCGCTGACCCGCATGCCGGTCGCATAGAGCAGTTCCATCAGGCAGCGGTTGCGGATCTGTTCGGCGGCGGTGCGGCCCTGATCGCGCCCGGCGTCCAGAAGCGCCTCGACCTCCTCGACACTCAGCGTCTTCGGCAGGCGCTTTGCCTTGCCGGGACCGGAAATCTGCAGCGTCGGATTGTCCTCGCGCCAGCCTTCGTCATAGGCGAAGCGGTAGAATTGCTTCACCGCCGACAGCCGCCGCGCCCGCGTCGACTTTGCCAACCCCTCGGCTTCAAGCCGAATGAGCCAGGTTTCGACCGCGTCGCGGCCGAGCGTCATCAGATCAAAGCCTTTTGCCGCCGCAAAATCGATGAAATCGACCAGATCGCGGCCATAGGCGTCGATCGTGTTGCGCGCGGCCCCGGCTTCGGCGGATTGCGCCTCCAGAAAGACAGCGATCCGTTCGCGCGGGGTGAGGCGGATCATCCGCGCCGCTCCAGAATGATCAGTTGCAGCGCGGTGCGACGGGCCAGGGTTTCGAGCCCGACCTTGCGCAGAAGGATCAGCCCGGCCTCGAGCCGCCGCGGATCGCCCTTGGCGCCTTCCGAAATGTCATCGACGGCCGAGAGCAGCGCCTCGCCCAGACGGTCGGGAACGAGGGTCGCATAGGCCTCTGGAACCGCTTTCGGCGGTGCATCGAAGACCCGCTTCACCGTCAGCGCCAGCAGATCCTGTGCCGGGATCTGCGAGGTATCGCCGCGCGCCACCGCGATCAGCAGCGGTTCGGCACTGGCCGCCTCGGGCCAAGTTTGCGCGACCTTGTCGAAATCGCTGGTGAGCAGCGCCATGCGCAGCGCAAGGGTCTTCGCCGCACCGGTCAGCGGCAGATTTTGCAGCCGAGGGGCGAACATCTCGGCAAAGGCGGTTTCGAGTTCCTGATCCTGCATCACCGCCCAAGCTTGCGGCAAAACCGTGTCGACACGGTCCACATCACTTGCAGAAAGGGCGCTATCCAATTGCGAAATAAGCGTAACGCGATCCCATACCCCGCCCGACGCAGAAGCGCGATCCTGCGTGTAAAGCCCCAGAAGCTGGTTCGGATCAAGCACCCCCATGCGGGTCAGGCGTTCGGCAGCTTCGAGTTGCGTCTTCCAGCCGGCATTGGCGCGCAGGTCGGAATGCGCGAAAGCGACGGGCAGGGTCGTCGTCGCCATCGGCTGGCCGACCGCCTCCATCAGCCGGAAGCTGAGCGGATTGGGCCGCGCGGGCGGCGGCAGATCGGGGGCGCCATCGGCCCCGGCATCGTCCAGAAACCGCTGCAGCAGCGTCGCCGTCTCGCTGTCGATCTGACCCAGCGCCTGTCCGGTGCCCAGCGTCAGCATCGCCGCATCCCAATTGCTGCGCCGTGCCAGACAATAGATCCGCGCCGGATACGAGGGCGCAACCGCGGGCGATTTCTCCATGATTTCACAGGCATGGTCTTCCTGACCGAGCAGCAGCGCAACATCGAAGCGGCGCCGGAAGATTTCGGGGTCGGAAGGTTCGGCCTGCTCGAGCAGCGCCATCGCCTGATCCAGCGCGCCAAGATCCAGCAGACGATCGATCCGGGCCAGGAACAGCACGTTCTTGCCCTCGGGCGCCGGGGTGATCGGCGGATCGAGTTCGGCGAGCATCAGCTCCAAAAGGAACCCCTGCACGGCGGGAAGCGTATCAAGACGCTCCTTGCGCAGGGCGGCGGCCAGATCGACCTCGGGCGTCGCCCCCCAAAGCCCGCGCGGCAGACCGATGCGGCTGGCGGAAAGCAGGCCCAGGCTGTCGGCGCTAAGCGGCGAATCGAGCGAGGCGACCCCGATATTCTCAAGCGTGCCGACACCCGACACCGGGGCCTCACCCGCAACGGGGGGCAAGACGGCGGCCGACCCGTTGCCCGGCCGCGCCACACTGACGGAGGTCGAAAGCCAGTCGATCGCCGACATTGGTGGTTCGGCGACAGCCACACCGGAGGAGAGAAGACCGAGCGTCAGGCTCAGCAGCAGGCGGTGCTCAATCGTCAAGCCCCGCCCCCGCGGCTGCGGGCGCGGCACCCGATTGCGGGGCGCTCGCATCGGCGGGCGCAGCGGGCGCCATCGCGGTCTCGGGGACCACAGGCGCAACCGAACCCGGCGCCGGGGCAAGATCGGGCAGGGCGACGGGAGTACGGATTTCAACCGGCTCGGCGCTCATGTCACCGAAATAGGCATAGCCCAGCGTTCCGAGCACCGCCGCCACGAGAAGAACGAGGATGGCCTTGAATATGCGCCCCATGTGTCTGCTTTCTTGTCTTTATGGTCGTCTTCGATCGTTTTCGCCGGAAACGGGAGCTGCCGCATTCGGGCGTCGCACCTGCGGGGATGCCGCCGAAACGTCGCGCTGGCAAGATTATATATGGCATTTCGGCAAAGTTCACGCCATTGAGGGGCGCAAAGATCACGAATGCGCAAGCGCCCGTCAGAGGCGGGACCGGGGAGGAAGCGTGGCCGGGGAAGAGGGAGTTCACCCGCGTCTGCAAAAGACGATCGTGCTGGTGGGGATGATGGGCGCGGGCAAGACCGCGGTCGGCACGGCTTTGGCGCGCGCCTTGAAGGTGCCGTTTCACGACAGCGACGAAGAGATCGTGAAGGCGGCGCAGCGCTCGGTGGCCGAAATCTTCGAGCGCGACGGCGAGCCGTTCTTTCGCGCCCGCGAATCGGAAGTGATCGAGCGGCTTCTGACCGGCACGCCCGGTGTCGTCTCGACCGGTGGCGGGGCCTTCATGGCCGAGGCGAACCGCGAGATGATCGCCCGGCTTGGGATCTCGGTCTGGCTCAAGGCGGAACTCGAGCTGCTCTGGAACCGGGTGAAGAACAAGACGACGCGACCGCTTTTGCGCACGGCAGATCCCAAGGCGACGCTCGCGGGATTGATCGACAAGCGTTACCCCGTCTATGCGCTGGCACAGGTGGCGGTCGAGGCCGAGCCGGGGCTGTCGATCGAGCAGATGGCGCAGAAGGTGATCGAGGCTTTGACGGCGGAACCCGGGGTTTTCGCGGAGGATTGAATGACCGAAGTGGTGAAGGTGGAACTTGGCGCGCGCGCCTACGAGGTGCGGATCGGCGCCGGGCTGCTGGCGCAGGCGGGGGCAGAGATCGCGCCCTTGCTGCGCAAGCCCAAGGTGGCGGTGGTGGCCGACGAAACCGTGGCCCGGTTGCATCTTGAGGCGCTACGGGCGGGGCTTGGCGATGTCGAGATGGTCTCGATGACGCTGCCTTCGGGCGAAGGCACGAAAAGCTGGCCGCATTTCGAGCGGGTCTGCGAATGGCTTCTGGCGCAAAAGGTCGAGCGCAAGGATATCGTCGTTGCCTTTGGCGGCGGGGTGATTGGCGATCTGGTGGGCTTCGCATCGGCGGTGTTGCGCCGCGGTGTGCGCTTCGTGCAGATCCCGACGACGCTGCTGGCGCAGGTCGACAGCTCGGTCGGGGGCAAGACCGGGATCAACGTCGCCGCGGGCAAAAACCTGATCGGCGCGTTTCACCAACCCTCGCTGGTGCTGGCCGATATCGGGCTTCTCGACACGCTCACGCCGCGCGATTTTCTCGCCGGCTATGGCGAGGTGGTGAAATACGGGCTTCTGGGCGATGCCGCCTTCTTTGACTGGCTCGAAAAGAACGGCCCCGCGATGGCGGCGGGCGACAGCGCTTTGCGGCAATATGCGGTGAAGCGCTCGGTCGAGATGAAGGCCGACATTGTCGCGCGCGACGAGACCGAGGAAGGCGATCGGGCGCTGTTGAACCTTGGCCACACCTTCTGCCACGCGCTCGAGGCGGCGACGGGCTATTCGGACCGACTGCTGCATGGCGAGGGCGTGGCGATCGGCTGCGCGCTGGCGTTTGAGCTGTCGCAGCGGCTGGGCCTGTGTTCGCAAGAGGCGCCCTCGCGCGTGCGGGCGCATCTGCGCGACATGCAGATGAAGGTGGAACTGACTGATATCCCAGGGGAATTGCCGGATGCCGATGGGCTGATCGCATTGATGGGGCAAGACAAGAAAGTGCTCGACGGCAAGCTGCGCTTCATTCTCGCGCGGGGGATTGGCGAGGCTTTCGTGACCTCTGACGTGCCGCGCGAGGTCCTGAAGGATCTGCTGACCGAAGCGCTGGCGCGCCGGGATCTTCGTTAAGACGTCAATCGGCGCGGCGCGTTTCAGCGAAAGCTCAGTCGCAGATCCGGTTGGTTCGGATCACCGGGGCAATCCAGCGGATGGGGCAGTTGCAACGCTGCCCCGTCTTCGGGCGCATCTTGCATCGCGGCGCTCGAAAAGGTCAGTTCGATCAAATCAGGAACGCCATCGCGCGTGACATGCGCGCCGTTCTGCGGATGCAGATGCACAAGCCGAAGCGGAAACTGCGCAACAAAATCAACAAGTTCACCGCAGCGCGCCCCGATGTCGTGGAACTCGACCGCCAGTCCGGACAGTTGGTCGGCATGATCGATCAAGGCCTGAAGGCAGTCATATTCGGCGCCCTCGATATCCATCTTCACGAAAACCTTGCGGCCAAGGCTGCGCGCTTCCGAGAGGATCTGTTCGGGAGACAGGTAGAGATCGGAGGGACCATGGCCGACAAATTTTCGGATATGGACCCGGTCGCCGACGAAGAACTGCTTGTAGTCCTTCCATATGCGGAGCCGCTTTGAAAACCGGCTCGGACGATGCACATGCAGGAGCGAGCGCAGCATCTTGTTGCGGAAGTGCCGCTCGCCCATGGAAGCATCATAGGCGCGAAGTGGCGTCGGGCGGATGCGCAGGAAATCCGCCTCAAAGCTCCAGTCGCTGGCTATGCCCATGGCAAGCAGCGCGTCAGATTGCGCCAGATCGCGCGCATCGACAAGATACCCGCCGTCGAAATCGCGCCCCAGCCGACGCAGATGTGCCGTCGGCCAGGGCCGAAGGGCCTCCGGCAAATGAACGTCGATCGCGCTTATTCCCATTCGATCGTGCCCGGTGGCTTCGAGGTGATGTCATAGGTCACCCGGTTGATGCCCTTGACTTCATTGATGATCCGCGTCGCGGTCTCGCCAAGGAAATCATGGCTGAACGGGTAGTAATCCGCCGTCATGCCATCGACCGAGGTCACCGCGCGCAGCGCGCAGGCGTAATCATAGGTGCGCCCGTCGCCCATCACGCCCACGGTCTTCACCGGCAGAATCGCGACGAAGGCTTGCCAGATCTCGTCGTAAAGCCCGTGCTTGCGGATCTGGTCGATATAGACCGCATCGGCCTTGCGCAGGATGTCGAGTTTTTCGCGGGTGATTTCGCCGGGGCAGCGGATCGCAAGACCCGGACCGGGGAAGGGGTGGCGGCCGATGAACTTCTCCGGCAGACCGAGTTCGCGGCCAAGGGCGCGGACCTCGTCCTTGAAGAGTTCGCGCAGCGGCTCGACGAGCTTGAGGCCCATCTTTTCCGGCAGCCCACCGACGTTGTGGTGCGACTTGATCGTGACCGACGGGCCGCCACTGAACGAGACCGATTCGATCACGTCGGGGTAAAGCGTGCCCTGGGCGAGGAAGACCGCGCCCTCGATCTTGTTCGCTTCACGCTGGAAGACGTCGATGAAGAGCTTGCCGATCGTCTTGCGCTTGACCTCGGGGTCCGAGACGCCCTCGAGCGCGCCGATGAACAGGTCGGCCTCGTCGGCGTGGATCAGCGGGATGTTGTAGTTGTCGCGGAACATCGAGACGACTTCGTCGGCCTCGTTGAGCCGCATCAGCCCGTGATCGACGAAGACGCAGGTCAGCTGATCGCCGATGGCTTCGTGGATCAGCACAGCCGCAACCGAGCTGTCAACACCGCCCGACAGGCCGCAGATCACCCGCTTGTCGCCGACTTGCGCCCGGATCTTGGCGATGGCGTCGTCCTTGTAGGAGGCCATCGTCCAGTCGCCGGTGAAACCCGCGAGACGGACGAAGTTCTCGTAGAGTTTCGCGCCTTTCGGCGTGTGATGCACTTCGGGGTGGAACTGCACGGCATAGAAATGGCGCGCGACATCGGCGGTGATGGCGAAAGGCGCGCCGGGCGAGGTGCCGTAGACCTCGAAGCCCGGGGCGATGCGCGAGACGTGATCGCCGTGGCTCATCCAGACCTGTTCTTGACCGGCGTCGAACCAGCCCTCGAGGATCGAAAGGCTCTTGTCCGTCGGCGTCACGAAGGCGCGGCCGAATTCGGCGGTGCCGTGACCGCTTTCGACCAGACCGCCCAGCTCCTGCATCATCACCTGCTGGCCGTAGCAGATCCCGAGGATCGGCACGCCAAGCGTGAAGGCGGATTTGGGCGGGCGGGGCGAGCCTTCGCGGGTGACCGAATCCGGGCCGCCCGAGAAGATGATGGCCTTGGGGGCGAAGTCCTGCAGGAAGGCGTCGGTCACCTTCTGATAGGGGTGGATTTCGCAGTAGATGGAAAGCTCGCGCAGGCGCCGGGCGATGAGCTGGGTCACCTGCGAGCCGAAGTCGATGATGAGGAGGCGCTGATGCTGGGTCATGGATGCGGAATAGGTTGGGATGGGCTGGAAAGCAAGAGGCCGGGGGCGCTGCCCCCGGACCCCCGAGATATTTGTCGCAAGATAAAGGGCAAAGCCTGCCCCGTCATCTTTCGGGCAGCAGGCCCCTTGGGCTGAAGCGCAGCACCGCGAGCAGGATCACCCCCATGATGACAAGGCGCATGTGCGGGGCCGAGTCGACGAGATGCGATTTCAGCGTGCCATCGGCGAGATGGTCGGCGAGCATCCCCATCAGCGTCGGGCCCCATTCGCCCGCCTTGATCCAGACGAACCAGATCAGGAGGCCGCCCAGAACCGAGCCCCAGTTGTTGCCCGAGCCGCCGACGATCACCATCACCCAGATCAGGAAGGTGTAGCGCAGCGGGTTGTAGCCCGAGGGTGTCATCTGTCCGTCGAGCGAGATCAGCATGGCGCCCGCAAGCCCCAGCACGGCCGAGCCGATGATGAAGATCTGCAGGTGGCGCCCGGTGACGTTCTTGCCCATCGCCGCCGCGGCGACCTCGTTGTCGCGGATGGCGCGCATCATCCGGCCCCAGGGCGAATTCAGCGCAAGCTGCGCAGCCCAGATCAGCAGGCCGAGCACCGCGATGAAGAGCAGGCAATAGAGCAGTTTCACCAGCAGCGTCGAGCCGGTCATCGGGTCGAGGCCGAAGCTCGCAGCGCGTGCGAGGAAGCCCGGGTCCTGCTGCAGGTTCGTCTCGTAAGGCACGGGCCAAGGCCGCGGAATCCCGTTCACGTTGAGAACGCCACGATCCAGCCATTCCTCGTTGCGCAGGACGGCGACGATGATTTCCCCGATCCCGAGCGTGGCGATGGCAAGATAGTCCGAGCGCAGGCCGAGCGCGGTTTTGCCCACGACCCAGGCGGCGGCAGCGGCAAGCGCGGCCCCGATCGGCCAGGAGAGCAGCACCGGCAGGCCGATGCCGCCCAGATAGCCCTGCGCCGAGGGGTTGATCGCCTGCACGGCCTCGACAGCCGGGTCAAAGACGGCGCGATAGGCGAAGAAGCCAAGCACGAGCGTCGCGGCAACGGCCCAGCCGCGCAGGCGAACGGGCAGGCGGCCCCACAGGAAGACGGCGGCAACCAAGGTGGCCATTGCGACGCAGAGCGCGATCAGAATGCCCCAGCCGCCCGCGGCAAAGGCGCCCGGCGTCGCTGGCATCGAGACGAGCACCGGTGCAAGACCACCAAGGGCCAGAAATCCGACGACGCCGGTGTTGAAGAGACCTGCATAGCCCCATTGGATGTTCACGCCCAAAGCGAGGATGGCCGAAATCAGCCCGACGCGCAGGATGCCGAGCGCGTTGTCCCAGTGCCCCGAGAAGAAGGTGTTCGAGACCGTCCCCTCGAGGATGAAGAGGACCGCCAGAGCCCCGAACATCGCAGGGGCGCGCCATTTGCCGCCTTTCGCGGCTTTCGGTTGATGCGTGCTCATACCGATTTTCCTTTGAAAAGCCCGGTGGGCTTGAACAGCAGCACGATGATCAGGATCGCGAAGCTGACCGCGAATTTGTATTCGGTGGAGAGAAGTTGCAGCAGACCCTCGGGCTCGTAGCCGGGGATCAGATACATCGCCACTTTCTTCCAGGCATAGGTGACCGACACTTCAGAGAAGGCGATCACGAACCCCCCGGCGATGGCGCCAAGCGGGTTGCCAAGGCCACCAACGATCGCCGCGGCGAAGATCGGCAAGAGCAGCTGGAAGTAGTTGAAGGCCTTGAACGACTTGTCGAGGCCGTAGAGCGTGCCTGCAATGGTGGCGAGCGCCGCGGCGATCACCCAGGTGACGGCGACGACGCGGTTCGGGTCGATGCCGGAGAGCAGCGCCAGATCTTCGTTGTCGGCATAGGCGCGCATCGATTTGCCGGTGCGGGTCCTGGCGAGAAACCAGAACAGCGCCCAGACGACGAGCGCGGCTGTGATCACAGTGATCGCCGTCGTCGCGCGGATCGCCAGAGGCTCGGTCAGGCCGGTCATCGCCTTGAAGTCGGGCGCCGAGATCAGGAAACGGGCGCCATCGGCGAATTTGATCTCGTCAACGCCGATCAGCACGCGGGTCAGGCCGTTCATCACGAACATCACGCCGACAGAGACCATCGTGATGTAGATCGGTGCCGCGCGGACCTTCCGATAATAGCTGTAGACCACCTTGTCGGTCGCAAGGACGAGCGCCGCGGTGAGGGCGATGCCGATCGGCAGGGCGAGCAGCGCGGTCGGCAGCGGCCCGAAGGACAGGCCCGCCGATTGCATCGCCCAGGTGACGAGGATCGTCAGCCCGGTGCCAAAGGCCATGGTGTCGCCATGCGCAAAGTTCGAGAAGCGCAGGATGCCGTAAATCAGCGTCACGCCAAGCGCGCCAAGCGCGAGTTGCGCCCCGTAGGCGGTGGCGGGCACGATGATGTAGTTCAGGATTGCCACGAAGGCGTTGAGGATATCCATCACTGCACCTCCTCGCAGCGGCCGTCGAAGGCGATCACGATAGGCCGTCCCTCGGATTGGGTGTGGATGCTGAGAACGGCCCCGGCATTGCCGAAGTCCGTGACGAAATAGGAAGACCCATCAGAGGGTTCCGAGGTAAAGCTCATTTGTCCGCTCGCGGGGTCGTAGCCGCCGGTCATGTTCAGGGTCACCTGATGGTCGCGAAATCTGGCCTGCGCCCCTTCGACTTCGAGCGTCACCTTGTAGTCTTCTTCACCGCAGCCATCCGAGATGCAGGACCGACCGAAGTCGCAGTTGAGCACGAAAGCGCGGTCGGGGTGGATCTCCTCGGACAGCGCCGGAGAGGCCGCAAGACAGGCTGCGGCAAGCACGGAACGTCTCATCTCAACCCCCGAGGAAGGTGCGGCGGACCTCGGGATCGGCCATCAGCGCCGCCCCGGTGTCGGTATATTTGTTCGCACCCTGCACAAGCACATAGCCCTGATCGGCGATCTCGAGGGCCTGACGGGCGTTCTGCTCGACCATCAGGATGGAAATCCCGGTCCGGGCCACTTCGATGATGCGGTCGAAGAGTTCGTCCATGACGATCGGCGAGACGCCCGCGGTCGGTTCGTCGAGCATCAATAATTTGGGTTTTGTCATCAGCGCGCGCCCGACGGCGACCTGCTGGCGCTGCCCGCCCGAAAGCTCGCCCGCGTTCTGGTAACGCTTCTCGCGCAGGATCGGGAACAGCTCGTAGACCTGCTCGATCGTGTCGCGGAAATCGTCGGTGCGGATGAAGGCGCCCATTTCGAGGTTTTCCTCGACCGACATCGTCGGGAAGACGTTGTTCACCTGCGGCACGAAGCCCATGCCTTTCTTCACCCGCTCTTGCGGGGAAAGGCCGGTGATGTCTTCGCCATCAAGTTTCACATGCCCACCGCGCAGGCGCAGCATGCCGAAGACCGCTTTCATCGCGGTCGATTTGCCCGCGCCGTTCGGGCCGACGATCACCGCGATCTGGCCCTTTTCGACCTTCAGCGTGCAGCCGTGCAGGATGTCTGCGGCGCCGTACCCACCGATCATTTCGGAGGCGTCAAGAAAGCTCATGCCTGTGTCTCCGCCTTGATCTTGTTCTTCAAGCCGCGACCCAGATAGGCCTCGATCACCGCTTCGTTCTGCATGATGGTGGAGGGGTTGCCCTGAGCCAGAACCTTGCCCTCTGCCATGACGATCACCGGATCGCAGAGGCGGCCGATGAAATCCATGTCATGCTCGATCACGCAGAAGGTGTAGCCGCGCTCCTTGTTCAGCCGAACGATCGCATCGCCGATCGTGTTGAGAAGCGTGCGGTTCACCCCGGCGCCGACCTCGTCGAGGAAGACGATCTTGGCCTCGACCATCATCGTGCGGCCAAGCTCCAGAAGCTTTTTTTGTCCCCCGGAAAGGTTTCCGGCGCGCTCGTCCTTCAGGTGGGAAATCGTCAGGAAGTCAAGAACTTCATCGGCCTTCTTCAGAAGTGCCGCTTCCTCCTCGGCGATCCGGCCGCGACCGAACCAGGCATTCCAGAGCGTCTCGCCCGATTGGCCCGCGGGCACCATCATCAGGTTTTCGCGCACCGTCATCGTGGGGAATTCATGCGCGATCTGGAAGGTGCGCAGCAGGCCCTTGTGAAACAGCTCATGCGGCTTCAGGCCGGTGATGTCCTCGCCCGCCATCGTCACGCGCCCGGAGGTTGGCTCGTGCACCCCGGCTATGACGTTGAAAAGCGTCGACTTGCCCGCGCCGTTCGGACCGATCAACCCGGTGATCGACCCCTTGGCGATTTCGAGCGAAGCGCCATCGACGGCGTGAAAGCCGCCAAAGTGCTTGTGCAGGTTCTCGACCCGGATCATGCAGTCCCCTTGGTGGCCCCGAAGGGCCGGTATCTGTGCCGTTTTCGGCCTTGTTTTCAAAGCAAACAGCCCGGATTGCTCCGGGCTGCTTCGATCTCTTGCGAAACCTCAGCGGTATTTGACGGTTTCGATCTTGTCGTTCTTGATTTCGATCTCGCGGAAGGTACCCGCAGATTCGCCCGCACCGATCAGCTCGACCGAGGACGCGCCTTGATAGTCGATGTCCTTGCCTTCGGCGATCAGCTCGAGCGCCTTGCCGAGTTCGCCGGGGAGGATCTTTTCGCCCGGAGCGTTGGCAACATCCATGACCTTGGCCTTGTAGACGGCCGGATCGGTCGAGTTGGCAGCCGCCATCGCCAGCATGATCAGCGCAGCCGCGTCATAGGCTTCGCCCGAATAGACGCCGGTGCCATCGAAGCCGGCAGCCTTGGCGGCGGCAAGGAACTTGTCTTTGCCTTCGCCTTCCGACGACGGCATCTGGCCGAACGATCCGTTGATTTCCTTGCCGAAATCGGCTTCGAGCTTGCCGCCGACCATACCGTCGGGGAAGACGAAGGTCGAGAAGGCGCCGGTGTCGAGCGCGCCGCGCAGGATGCCCGAACCGCCTTGGTCGACATAGCCCGCGATCACGAGGGCTTCGCCACCGGCCGAGGCCAGCGCGGCGACTTCGGCCGAATAATCCGGCTTGCCGTCGTCATGCGCCGCGTTGATCGTGACCTTGCCGCCCTTGGCTTCGAAAGCCGCGGCGAAGCTGTCGGCGAGACCCTTGCCGTAGTCGTTGTTGGTGTAGGTCAGAGCGACCGACTTGATGCCGTGCTCCATGATCTCGTCGGTCATGACTTCGCCCTGACGGGCGTCCGACGGCGAGGTGCGGAAGAACAGGCCGTTGTCTTCGAGCGTCGACAGCGCCGGCGAGGTCGCCGAGGGCGAAATCATCACGACGCCCTTCGGCATGGCGACGTTTTGCAGCGAGGCGGTGGTTTCGCCCGAGCACATGCCGCCGACGATGCCTTTGACGCCGTCCGCAGTGATCAGTTTTTCAACGGTGGCGGCGGCGGCGGCCGAATCGACGCAGGTCGAGTCCCCGCGCACGCCCACGACGGTCGAGCCGCTCATGAACTTGCCCGAGTCCGAAACTTCCTTCATCGCCAGCTCGGCACCCTGCGCCATCGCGGGCGACATCGATTCAAGCGGACCGGTGAAGCCGAGCGAGATGCCCAGTTTCACTTCGTCGGCAAAAGCACCACCGGCGGTCAGCGCCAGCGAGGCGGTTGCCAGGAGAAGCTTCTTCATGTGTTCACTCCCATGTTGGAACAATGTCCTGGCCGCGCAGGTTAGAACCGGAAACTGGAAAAGAAAATAGGCCACTTGGTCAAGTTTTGGTCGGAAGCGGGCTCATTTGCGCAACATTCTGCCGCATCAGTCCAAAAGATCGTCGTCAAGATCGTCATCGGCGAGCGCGGCTTCGATCGCAGCCTCTTCTTCCTCGCTGCTGCCAGAGGTCCCGCGTTCGCGGTAAGGCGTGGTCTGATAATGCGCGCGGTAGCATTTCGAGAAATGCGACGGGCTCGCAAAACCGCAGGCAAGGGCGACGTTGATCACGCTCATTTCCGTTTGCATCAACAGGTTACGCGCCTTTTGCAGGCGGATCTCCATGTAGTAGCGCTTTGGTGACCGGTTCAGGTAGCGGCGGAACAGCCGTTCGAGCTGGCGGGTGGACATGCCCACTTCCTCGGCCAGCTTTGCCGGGCTGATCGGCTCTTCGATATTCGCCTCCATCCGGCCGATCACCTGCGCAAGCTTCGGATGTCGCACCCCGATCCGGGTCGGAATCGACAACCTTTGCGTGTCCTGATCGGTGCGGATCGAGTTGTAGATCAACTGATCGGCGACCGTATTGGCCAGCCCCTCGCCGTGATCACGCGCGATCTGTTTCAGCATCAGGTCGATCGAGGCGGTGCCGCCGGCCGAGGTCAGACGGTTCCCATCGATCACGAAGACCGATTTCGTCAGTTTTACCCCCTCGAAATCCTCGAGGAAGCTGTCCTGATTCTCCCAGTGGATCGTCGCCCGCTTGCCGTCGAGCAGACCGGCCTTGGCCACCGCCCAGGCGCCGGTGCAGACGCCCCCCACCGCCGCGCCGCGACGGGCCTCGCGCCGCAGCCAGTTCAGGATCGGTTTCGTCGTCGCCTCGGCCACATCGATGCCGCCGCAGACCAGAACCGTGTCGTCGCGCGAAATCTCGTCCAGCCCCATGTCGACGCGCAGCACCGTGCCGTTCGAACAGGTCACATCCTGCCCGTCGTCCGAGGCCAGCTTCCAGTCGTAGAGCTTCAACCCCGAGACCTGATTGGCCAATCGCAGCGGCTCGATCGCGCTGGCGAAGGCCATCATGGTGAAACGGTCAAGCAGCAGGAACACATAGCGCCTGGACCGCTCGGGCGCGGTCAGGCGAACCGTCCCTTGCGAGGGGGCGGGACGGGTATGGGTGCGGGGGGCGGTCGAGGGCAGACGCATTTTGCGACTTCTTTCATGTCGTTTCATGCACACAATCAGGCTTTGCGTCGCAGCGCAAGAGGGCCTTTGGGGCAGGGCAAGTTGGCGGCCATTCTGCACGCAAGGTGTGAAAAACGGGTTTGTTCTATTTTGCGCACCGCTTTATAAGGCCCAGCGACGAAAAGCCCCGAAGGGAGTGGAAAATGGCCAAGGCATGGATGAAATCGGACTGGCGCGCGAAGCCGCGGGTGCAGATGCCCGATTATCCCGACGCCGCGGCCCTTGCCGCGGTCGAGGCGCAGCTGGGCAAGATGCCGCCGCTGGTGTTTGCGGGCGAAGCGCGGCGGCTGAAGGCCGATCTGGCGAAGGCCGCCAAGGGCGAGGCCTTCCTGCTGCAAGGCGGTGACTGCGCCGAGAGCTTCACCGAATTTCATGCCGACAATCTGCGCGACACCTTCAAGGTGCTGCTGCAGATGGCGATCGTGCTGACCTGGGGTGCGAAAGTGCCGGTGATCAAGGTCGGTCGGATGGCTGGCCAATTCGCCAAGCCGCGCTCGGCGCCCACCGAAATGATCGGCGGTGTCGAATACCCGAGCTACCGCGGTGACATCGTGAATGGCTTCGAGGCGACGCAGGAAGCGCGGATCCCCGATCCGAAGCGCATGCTGCAGGCCTACACCCAGGCGGCTGCCTCGCTGAATCTGCTGCGGGCCTTCTCGACGGGCGGCTATGCCGACATCCATCGCGTGCAAAGCTGGATCGCCGGGTTCACCGACGAAGAGGATGCGGCGCGCTACCGGAAAGTGGCTGATCAGATCGCCGAGGCAATGGAGTTCATGGCGGCGGCCGGGGTGACCTCGGAAACCGCGCATGAGCTGGCAACGGTCGATTTCTACACTAGCCACGAAGCGCTGCTGCTGGAATATGAAGAGGCGCTGTGCCGGATCGACAGCACCACCGGCCTGCCGATCGCGGGCTCTGGGCATATGCTGTGGATCGGCGACCGCACCCGCCAGATCGACGGCGCGCATGTCGAATTCTGCCGCGGCGTGCAGAATCCGATCGGCTTGAAATGCGGCCCCTCGACCACCGAAGAAGACCTCAAGGTGTTGATGGCGACGCTCAATCCGGAGAACGAACCGGGGCGTCTGACGTTGATCGCGCGCTTTGGTGCGGGCAAGACCGGCGATCACCTGCCGCGGCTCATCCGCACCGTTCAGGCCGAGGGCGCGCAGGTGCTTTGGACCTGCGACCCGATGCACGGCAACACGATCAAATCGGCTTCCGGCTTCAAGACCCGGCCGTTTGAATCGGTGCTGCGTGAAGTGCGCGAGTTCTTCTCGATCCACAAGGCCGAGGGCACGATCCCGGGCGGCGTGCATTTCGAAATGACCGGCAAGGATGTGACGGAATGCACCGGCGGCGTGCGCGCGGTCTCGGACGAGGATCTGTCGAGCCGGTATCACACCGCCTGCGACCCGCGTCTGAATGCGAGCCAATCGCTGGAACTCGCCTTCCTCGTCGCCGAGGAACTGCAAAACCTGCGCGTGCAGAAAAAGAAGGCGGCGGGACTTTAAGAACGCCCTGCAAACCGTTGGTTCATAATAATAAGGCCCGGGGTGACCCGGGCCTTTCTTCATTCAATGGTTTCAAAAATGACGTGTTGCCCTGCGTTTTACTTCACGACGCGGAACATCGCGCGGCGTTCCTCCGGCGTCAGATCGCCAGCCTGCGGACGCGGGGCTTCCGGCGCCGGAGTGACGGTCGCGACCGGAGCTTTCGGCGCCGAGAAATTCGGCAGACGCTTGCCCAGACCGAACGCCTCGGGCGTGACGGGTTTCGGCAGCGACGCGGCAGCATGGCCACAGGGCGTGACAGGCTGCACATGCGCGGCATCGACGATGAAGCGGCGCGGCGTGCGGCCGATGCCCTGACCTTCGGCAACGAGGCAGCCGAGGATGCGGGTCACGTCGCCCATGTCCGATTTCATCGGCAGGAGCAGCAGGCGGGCGGTCATCGGCGGCTTGCCGATTCCGGCTTCGGCGGTCAGCACGAGCTCCGCGATCGCCGGACCCTGAAAGACGGCCTCGGTGGCATCGGCAACGCGCTTGCGGCCTTCGGGGGTGAACATGGCGGTCAGCGGCATGCCGCGGATTTCCATGCCCATCAGATCGTTCAGATGCATGCCTGCCAGACGGAAGCGGCCCATGCCGGGGGCGACGCGCTCAAGGATGAAGGCATATTCGAGCGCATTTTCCAGACCGCGCGGATCGATGTCGGAGCGGGCGGGAACATCGCGGCCAGCGCGGAGCCCTTCCCAATAGGCGCGCATCTGCGCCACGATACGCCGACCGACGCCAGCCTGTCCAAGCCGAGCCACTTTTTCAACGGTGTCGAATTCGCGGTCCATCGTCGTTTTTCCCGTGTTTGCGGCCTCGGCCGCGCTATCCCCAAGCAGCTCGCGCTGCCACTGTCCCCTGCACCCCCGGCCTTCGGCGTTTCGGGTCTTTCTGTTGACCCCGGGAGCGAAATCCTTACTGAAGTCTTAATACGCCTTTTTTCGGCCACAGGGGGAACTAAAGTCTTAAATGGTTAAGCCCGCCACACCTTCCCGCACGCTCCAGGGCCCGCTCTCGATGACGGGCTTCGCTTCGGTCTCCGGGTCCGGCCATGGTTATGACTGGCTCTGGGAGATCCGATCGGTCAATGGCAAGGGGCTCGATCTGCGGCTGCGCCTGCCCGAAATCGAGGGGCTGGAAGCGGCGGCAAGAGCGGCTTTGTCGCAGCGGGTTTCGCGCGGGAATATTCAACTTTCTCTGAAGCTTGCGCGGACGTCCGGGGTAGAGCGTCTGCGCCTTTCCGGGGCCGGTCTTGCGGCCGCCCTGAGTGCCCTGCGGGAGGTCGAGGAAGCGGCCCGCCTGCACGGTGTCAGCCTTGCGCCGTCGCGGGCAACGGACCTCTTGTCGCTGCGCGGAGTGCTCGACCAAGGGGGGGCAGAAGATGAGGAACAGGCGCCGTTGCGGGGGGCTTTGTTAACGGATTTGGACCGGTTGCTGGTTGACTTCGTCGCAATGCGTGCAGCGGAAGGCGAGCAACTTGGTGGCATAATTGTGGCGCAGATCGACAGAATCGCTGATCTGGCCGCGCGTGCCGCCGACGTGGCGGAGGCGCGGCGACCCGAAGTTGCCGCTGCGTTGCAGATTTCCCTGGCCCGCGTGCTGGAAAACGGCGTTGACGCGCAAAGGGTGGCGCAGGAACTTGCGCTGCTCGCGGTCAAGGCGGATGTGACCGAGGAAATCGATCGGCTGCGCGCCCATGTGGCGGCCGCGCGGGCGCTTTTGGCGGAAACCGGTCCGATCGGGCGCAAGTTCGACTTTCTGACGCAGGAATTCGTGCGCGAATCGAATACGCTGTGCTCCAAATCGGGCTCGACGGCATTAACGGCGATCGGGCTTGACCTGAAGCATGTCATCGACCAGATGCGCGAGCAGATTCAGAACGTGGAGTAAGTCATGCCCGAACTGCGCCGCCGGGGGCTGTTGATCATTCTGTCCTCGCCCTCTGGGGCGGGGAAGTCGACGCTTGCGCGCAGGCTGATGGCTTGGGACCCGACGCTGTCGTTTTCGGTTTCGGCCACGACGCGCAACCCGCGCCCGGGCGAGGAAGATGGGCGCGAATATTACTTCCGCACCCGCGCCGAGTTCGAGGCGATGGTCGCGGCGGGTGACATGCTCGAACATGCCGAAGTTTTCGGCAATTTCTATGGTACGCCCTCGGCCCCGGTCGAGGCGCGGCTGGCCGAAGGCCGGGATGTGATTCTCGACATCGACTGGCAGGGCGGGCAGCAGGTCCGTCGCTCGCGCCTCGCGCAGGATGTGGTCTCGATCTTCATCCTGCCGCCCTCGATCGCCGATCTGGAGCGGCGGCTGCGGATGCGGGCGCAAGACAGCGACGAGGTGATTGCCGGGCGGATGGCGAAGAGCCGCGACGAGATCAGCCATTGGGGCGAATACGATTACGTGGTGATCAACCGGGATGTGGCCGCGGCCGAGACGGAGCTGGTGACGATTCTGCAAGCCGAACGGGCGCGCGCCGAGCGTCAGCCGGGGCTGACCGAATTCGTGCGCGGCCTGAACAAGGAGTTCGAAGCGCGATGATCTATGAACTCGACGGTGTGGCGCCGGTGCTGGGGCAGGGTGCCTGGGTGGCCCCGGACGCCAATCTGATCGGCAAGGTGGTGCTGGAGGAGTGCGCCTCGGTCTGGTTTGGGTGCACTTTGCGCGGCGACAACGAGGAAATCCGGGTCGGCGCGGGCACGAATGTGCAGGAGGCGGTGATCTGCCATACCGACATGGGCTTT
This sequence comes from Rhodobacter viridis, assembly GCF_003217355.1. Taxonomy (GTDB): domain Bacteria; phylum Pseudomonadota; class Alphaproteobacteria; order Rhodobacterales; family Rhodobacteraceae; genus Rhodobacter; species Rhodobacter viridis. Next base: position 431,914 of record NZ_QJTK01000001.1, read on the forward strand.
CCGCTGGTCATCGGCGCGAATTGCACCATCGGCCATCGGGCGATGCTGCATGGCTGCACCATCGGCGAGGGCTCGCTGATCGGGATGGGCGCGACCGTGCTGAATGGTGCGAAGATCGGGCGCGGCTGTCTGATCGGCGCGGGGGCGCTGATCACCGAAGGCAAGGAAATCCCGGACGGCGCGCTTGTGATGGGGGCGCCCGGCAAGGTGGTGCGAGAGCTTGATGCCGCGGCGCAAGCCCGGCTTCTGAAATCAGCCGCGCATTACCGCGCCAATGCGGCGCGGTTTGCCAAGGGCCTTCGGCCACTCTGATCAGTTCCAGGCTGGCGGCACCTCGAGAATGTCGAAGTCCCGCGGCCCCCAGATCTGGCGCACTTCGGCGCAGACGATCGAGGTGTTGGGCAGCGGCGGAGAATACGCGCGCAGCGGGCCTTTATATCCAAGCCGGTCGAGCAGACGGGCAAAGTCGAGGATGTCATGGCCCGGGCTGAAGAGCGGTGACAGCACCACATCTGGCGCAATGCGCGCCATCAATTCGGCGTCGATCATCGACAACCGCGCAATGGTCACGTTCGCCCCCTGCACACCACGCAAGGCGCGCGGCAGAGATTGCGACGGATCAACCACGAGAATACGGCGACCGGTCAGGGACAGCCCTGCGGTTTCAAGACGTTTACTGCCTTTGGGGGCATCGATCGGCGGGGGCATTGCTCCATCCATTTTTTCGATGGATTTCCATCGCTTATGACAATTTTTTCCGCGAAATTCGCAAAAGCTAGCCCCCTTCGCTTTTGCATGCGGCCTTGATATTGGGTATCGTTTCCCCGAAGCGTTCTCGGGTCAAGTATTCGAAGTCTCAAGGTGGCCGAAAAATGGCAGATTCGTCAACAATCTCATTGGCAGACTCGCTACCGTTTCCGCTACTTCTCGTGTCTCCCGCGCAACGTGTCCTTCATGCCAACCCCGGGGCCGAGGCCTTGCTGGGGCGCGGACTGGCGGGGCGCACGCTGGTGACCGTGCTGCGCCAACCCGGGCTGGTGGAGGCGGTGGAAGCTGTCCTTGCCGGACAGGGGCGGCAGCAGGTTCGGTTGCGGCTCGGCGGTCCGGGGCAGGAATCACAGGTTCTGGTCACGGTTGCGGCCTTGGCAGAGGGGACGTTGGCGTTGACCTTCGAGGATCTGACAGCGGTCGAGACGGCCGAGGCGATGCGGCGGGATTTCGTCGCAAACGTCAGTCATGAATTGCGGACGCCCTTGACCGCGCTGATGGGGTTCGTCGAGACGCTGCGCGGTGCGGCAAAAGACGATCCGGTGGCGCGGGACCGATTTCTGGCGATCATGGAGCGCGAGGCCGGGCGGATGAACCGGCTGGTGGGGGATCTGCTGTCGCTCAGCCGGGTCGAAGCCGAGGAGCGTCGTCGCCCGACGACCGGCACCGATCTGGGAGCGGTCTTGCGTGGGGCCATTCAGGCTTTGGCCCCCTTGGCGGAAGCGCGTCAGGTGCAACTGATCCGCGAAGGTCTGACCGAGGGGCTGAAGATCCCTGCCGATCCGGACCAGTTGACACAGGTCTTCACCAACCTGATCGAAAATGCGATCAAATATGGTGGCAGCGGCGGAGAGGTGCGGGTTTCCGTCGATAAGATCGAGTATGAGCCGGTTTTGAGGGGGGCAGCCTTGAGGGTTGTGGTGGCGGATCGGGGCGAAGGCATCGACCCGATCCATATCCCGCGGTTGACCGAGCGCTTCTATCGGATCGACACCCATCGATCCCGGGAGCAGGGAGGAACGGGCCTGGGTCTTGCGATCGTCAAGCACATCGTCTTGCGCCATCGCGGCCGGATGAAGATCGAAAGTGACAAGGGTCAGGGCAGTCGGTTCCTGATCATTCTGCCGGTGTCCTGATCAAGCTCGCGTTTCCGGGGCGCGGCCCCGGATCCCGAGATATTTGGTGCAAGATAAAAGGGATAGTGCTCGCCCTTTATCTTGCTTGTGCGTTTCAGCGGAGCCAGACGGCGCCATTTGGGCCAAGTTTGACCACACCGTTCTCGACCGTGGCCGCGATGGCGGGACCCGTTTGTTTGCCGATAATGCCGGTCAGGGTCACGGGCTCTGATCCCAGATTGAAGAGGCAGGTGAGCGTTTCCGATGCAGCTTCGCGGACGAAACCGAGCACCGGATCGGGCAGATCGAGGAAGCGACTCTGCCCTTCCTTCAGTGCCGCGGAGGCCCGGCGGAAGGCGAGCATGGCACGATAGTGATGCAGGACCGATTCGGGATCCGCGTCCTGCGCCGCAACATGGCGGGCAAGCTGGGGAGCCTTCACGGGCAACCAAGGTTTGACCACACTGAAACCACCCTGCGGCGATCCATCCCAAACCATCGGGGTCCGACAGCCATCGCGCCCCTTGTTCTCGGGCCAGAAGCGCAGGCCGGGCGGGTCGGTGAGCTCTTCATAGGCGAGCTCCGTTTCGGTCTGACCCAGTTCCTCGCCCTGATAGAGACCGATTGTACCCTCGAACGAGGCAAGCATCGAGATGGCGAGCTTCGCAATCGCATCCTGCGCCCCGTGGCGAGCCCAACGTGTCACATGGCGGTTCACGTCGTGGTTCGAGAATGACCATGATGGCCAGCCATCCGGCGCGCCGTTGAAGAAGCCTTCAAGGACCTTGCGGAAGTGCGCGGGCGTGAACTTCGGACCCAGCATGTCAAAGCTGTAGGCCATGTGCAGATGAGCATCGCCAGCCGTATATTCTTCCATCAGACGCAACGCGCGATGCGGAACTTCCCCAACTTCGCCGACCATGCAGCGATTGTCGTACTCGTTGAGGAGAGAGCGCATTCTTGAAATAAAAACAAGGTTTTCTGGCCTGTTCTTATCATAGGCGTGATCTTGCATGTCATAGGTGGAAAGCGGCGGCCAGCGTTCCGGATCGGGCGGCATCGGCGGGTTGTCGCGGAGCGCGCCATCGTGAATGTAGTAGTTCACCGTGTCGAGGCGAAAGCCGTCGACGCCACGATCCAGCCAGAACCGCAAGACGTCGAGCATCTCGTCCTGAACTTCAGGGTTGCGCAGGTTCAGGTCTGGCTGCGAGATCAGGAAATTGTGCAGATAATACTGACCGCGCTCTGGCGCCCATTCCCAGGACGAGCCGCCAAAGACCGATTGCCAGTTGTTCGGGGGCGCCCCATCGGGCTTCGGGTCAGCCCAGACGTACCAATCCGCCTTTGTGCCGCGCTTTTTCGAATCGGCAAACCAGGGATGGCGGTCGGACGAATGGCTGAGTACCTGATCTATGATCACTTTCAGGCCAAGCTCATGCGCGCGCGCCACAAGCGCATCAAAATCAGCCAAGGTGCCGAAAACGGGATCGATGTCGCGATAATCCGATACGTCATACCCCATGTCGTCCATGGGGGAGCGAAAAATCGGGCTCAACCAGATCGAATCGACGCCGAGACTTGCAACATGCGGCAACCGATCGGTGATGCCTTTGAGGTCTCCGATCCCGTCAGAGTTCGAATCCTGAAAGCTGCGCGGATAAATCTGGTATATGACCGCACCGCGCCACCAATCTCTGCCCATCGTCATCTCCGTGCCAATATATCGAGCAAGCATAGGCTCATTCCATGCCGCGGCAATGACATAGCGCGCAAAGGGGCGGGTTCGGCTTGACGGCGGCGGGGCGGCATCCCATCAAGGGGGCGGGAGAACGAAGAAGGGTTTGACAGTGAGAGATGTAAGCGCGCCCAGCGTCGAGGCTTTCCGGACGGAAATCCTGCGGCATCTGACCTACTCGATGGGCAAGGATGCAGGCCATGCCTCGCTTTACGACTGGCGCATGGCCCTGAGCCTTGCGCTGCGTGATCACATTGTCGAGCCATGGTTTGACGCCACCCGGCAAACCTACGAAGAGGGACGCAAGCGGGTTTATTATCTCTCCATGGAATTCCTGATCGGGCGCATGCTTGAGGATGCCGCGATCAACCTTGGCATGCGCGCGATTGCGCGCGAGGCGATTGAGGGGCTGGGGCAGGAATGGCACCGCGTCGTCGAAGACGAGCCGGACGCGGCGCTTGGCAATGGCGGTCTCGGGCGCTTGGCTGCTTGCTACATGGAGAGCATGGCGACGCTGGGTTGCGCCGGTTATGGGTACGGTATTCGCTACGAACATGGGCTTTTCCGGCAGTGGTTCGAAGGCGGGCGCCAGGTCGAGACTCCGGAAGACTGGCTGAAACAGCGCCATCCTTGGGAATTTGAACGCCCCGAGGTGTGTTATGAGATCGGCTTCAAGGGAACGGTCGAGACCATCAACGGCAAATCTGTCTGGGTTCCGGCGGAAACGGTGATCGCCGAAGCCTTTGACATGCCTGTTATTGGTTGGCACGGACGCTGGGCGAACACTTTGCGGCTTTGGGCAGCAAAACCGACGACCCTGTTTGATCTGGCGCGGTTCAATCACGGTGATTTCGCGGCGGCTGCGGAGCCGGAGGCGCTGGCGCGCACGCTCAGCAGGGTGCTTTATCCGGATGATACGACATTCCAAGGCAAGGAACTGCGGCTGAAACAGGAGTATTTCCTGACCTCTGCCGCGCTTCAGGACATTCTGCGCCGTCATCTTACGGCGGGTCTTTCGCTGACCGATCTGCCCGATCACGTCGCGATTCAGATGAACGATACCCATCCGGCGATCGCCGGGCCGGAGCTGATCCGGCTGCTCAGCGACGTGCATGGGATGAGTTTTGACGAGGCGCTCGAAATCGGCGTGAAGTGTCTGGGTTATACGAACCATACGCTTTTGCCCGAGGCACTCGAACGCTGGGCGACGTATCTGATGGGTTCTGTTCTGCCGCGGCACATGCAGATCATCGAAGCGATCGATGCCTGGCACCTGCGGTTGAATCCGACGCGGCCGCACTACGTCGGGATCGTGAAGCACCATGAGGTGCGGATGGGCGAGTTGGCCTTCATCACCTCGCACAAGGTGAACGGGGTGTCCGCCCTGCACACCGAACTGGTGAAGAAAAACCTTTTCCCCGAACTTGACAGGCTGCATCCCGGGCGGATCATCAACCAGACGAACGGGGTGACACCCCGACGCTGGCTGCGCATGGCCAATCCTGCGCTGTCCCGGCTGATCTCCGGGGCGATCGGGCACGGCTGGGAAGCTGACCTTGATCGGCTGCGCGAACTCGATAAATTGAGCGAAGACAGTGCGTTCCGAGACGACTTTTCTACAGCGAAGCGCGAGAACAAGGTTGCTTTGGTAAAGTGGATTGCAGAGTCGCAGGGGGTTGTGGTCAACCCCGATGCGCTTTTCGATATTCAGGTCAAGCGCATCCACGAATACAAGCGTCAGCTTCTGAACATCCTTCAGACCATCGCCGAATGGCATGCGATCCGTTCAAACCCGACGGCCGATGTCGTGCCGCGGGTGAAGATTTTCGGCGGCAAGGCCGCGCCCGGCTACCAGGCGGCGAAAGAGATCATCCGGCTCATCAATGACGTCGCGCGCGTTGTGAACAACGATCCCTATGTTGGCGATCGTCTGAAAATCATCTACCCGCCGAACTACAACGTTTCGATGGCCGAGCGTCTGATCCCGGCTGCGGATCTGTCCGAACAGATTTCGACCGCGGGCAAGGAAGCCTCGGGAACCGGGAACATGAAGTTCGCCCTGAACGGTGCATTGACGATTGGCACACTCGATGGGGCCAATGTGGAAATTCGTGAGCAAGTCGGGGCAGAGAATTTCTTCCTGTTTGGCCTGACTGCGGAAGACGTTATGGAGCGCCGCAGGGACCCCGAGCATGCACGTCATGCGATCTTGAAAAGCCAGCCGCTGCAGGATGTGCTGCAGATGATCGCGGAGGGGCGCTTCTCGCCCGATGAACCTAGTCGCTATCATGGGTTGGTGCATAACATGTGGCATAGCGATTATTTCCTGGTTGCGTCCGATTTCGAAGCTTATCGTGATGCACAAATGGAGGTTGACCAGACGTTTGCCGAGCCGGAGCGCTGGTGGAAAATGGCGATTTTGAACACGGCGCGGATGGGGTTTTTCTCCTCCGATCGCGCCATTCGTGGTTACATGACGGATATCTGGGGGACCGAATCCGCCCTGTGAGGTGAAGGAATGTCGATGATCTTGTCTGCCGAGGCACTGGCGCTGGCCGAGGGCCGGCATGACGATCCTTTTTCACTACTGGGGTGGCACCAGGCGGAGGGCGGTGGTCGCATCGTTGCTCTGGTTCCTGGGGCAGAGCAGCTATGGGCATTTTCCTCGGATACCGGGAATGAAGTTGAACTTCACTCGGTAACATCCGGGCTTTTCGAAGGAAAGTGGGAAGGCGGCAAATACCGCCTGCGGGCAAGAAATGCGTACTCGACTTGGGATTTCGAGGATGCCTATGCCTTCGGTCCCGTGCTGGGCGAGATTGACGAGTACCTGATCGGCGAGGGAACACACCGTCGACTTTGGCAAGTTCTGGGCGCCCACGTGATTTGGCACGAGGGCGTCCGGGGTGTTCATTTCGCTGTCTGGGCGCCTTCCGCACGGCGGGTTTCGGTCGTTGGCAATTTCAATATCTGGGACGGGCGCCGGCATCAGATGCGTCGGCGCGGCTCGACCGGGGTTTGGGAAATCTTCATCCCCGGCTTGATGGCGGGTGAGGTCTACAAATATGAAATCCTTTCGAATGATGGTGTCGTTCAACCTCTGAAGGCGGATCCGGTTGGCTTTGGGGCCGAACATCCGCCGCAGACAGCCTCTCAGGTACGAGAGTTGGGCTTGCATCTTTGGGGAGACGCAACTTGGGTTGACGGGCGGCAAAAGGTTCACGACATCCATGCACCGATCTCGATTTATGAAGTGCATCTGGGGTCGTGGCGTCGCGCATGGGATCAAGGCGGGCGCCCTCTTAGTTACCACGAACTGGCAGGTCAGTTGATCGATTATGTCGTCGATATGGGCTTCACGCATATCGAACTCTTGCCGATAACCGAATTTCCGTTCGATGGATCCTGGGGGTATCAGCCTGTCGGGCTTTACGCACCGACGATCCGTCACGGCCGCCCCGAGGAGTTTGCAGCTTTTGTTGACGCCGCCCACCGTCGCGGTGTCGGTGTCATCCTCGACTGGGTCCCGGGACACTTCCCGACAGATGAACACGGGCTGAGGTGTTTTGATGGAACCGCGCTTTATGAGCACGCTGACCCCAGAGAGGGCTTCCACCAAGATTGGAACACCCTGATCTACAATTACGGTCGGCGCGAAGTTAAGAATTTCCTGCTTGCGAACGCGCTCTTCTGGCTTGAGGAATACCACCTTGACGGGCTGCGCGTGGATGCCGTTGCTTCGATGTTGTATCGAGACTATTCACGCCGTGATGGTGAATGGGTTCCGAATATTCACGGTGGCCGCGAAAACCTTGAGGCGATCGATTTCCTGAAATCGGTCAATGCAGAGGCCTATGGGGGGGCTCCCGGAATCATGACCGTGGCTGAGGAGAGCACCGCTTTTCCTGGTGTTACTCGGCCGGTCCACATGGGCGGGCTGGGCTTCGGTTTCAAATGGAACATGGGCTGGATGAACGACAGTCTGCGCTACTTTGCGCGCGACCCGATTCATCGGCGCTGGCATCACAATGAGCTTACGTTTGCAAGTTCATACACTTATAGTGAAAACTTCATATTGCCGATCAGCCATGATGAGGTTGTGCATGGCAAGGGGTCGATGCTTGGCAAGATGCCCGGAGATGGCTTGCAGAAGTTTGCAAACCTGCGCGCGTTTTATGCGTTCCAATGGGCGCATCCGGGCAAGAAGCTCCTGTTCATGGGGCAGGAGTTCGCCCAAGGGCGGGAGTGGGCGCATCAGGGAGCGCTGGAATGGCAGCTTCTCGATGATCCGCTGCATCGGGGTATGCAGGCGCTCGTGCGGGATCTGAACAAGCTTTACCGTGAGACCCCAGCGCTGCATTGGGGGGACTGCGACCCCTCGGGCTTCGACTGGATCGAGGCGGATGATGCCGAGAATTCGGTTTATGTCTTCGAGCGCCGGGCACCAGACGCAGATCCCGTGATCGTCGCGGCAAACCTGACCCCGATCGACCGGACGTATCGCATCGGTTTGCCACACGCAGGAACCTGGTGCGAAATCTTCAATTCCGACAGCGGTTATTATGGGGGCGCAAACTGGGGCAATCTTGGCGCGATCGGAGCCGATGAAATAGCTACAGCACGCCGTCCGTTCAGTGCCGAGGTTTATCTGCCGCCACTCTCCGTGGTGATGTTCACGCCCGCCTGAGGCGTAAGGGAGGAAGAGAATGAAACCGCAACCGAACCAGAGGCTTTCGTCACAAGCCATGGCTTTCGTTCTGGCGGGCGGTCGGGGGAGTCGCCTGAAGGAACTGACCGATCGGCGTGCGAAACCTGCGGTCTATTTCGGCGGCAAGACTCGGATCATCGATTTTGCACTGTCGAATGCGCTCAACTCGGGCGTTCGGAAAATGGCGATCGCAACGCAATACAAGGCGCATAGTCTCATTCGCCACATGCAGCGCGGATGGAACTTCTTTCGGGCAGAACGCAATGAATATCTTGATATTCTTCCGGCAAGCCAGCGGATCGACGAAAGCAAATGGTATCTCGGCACCGCGGATGCGGTAGCTCAGAATATCGACATCATCGAAGATTATAACGTCAAGTATGTAATCGTCCTGGCGGGCGATCACATTTACAAGATGGATTATGAGGTGATGTTGCTGCAGCATGTGTTGAGCAAGGCCGATGTGACGATCGGGTGCCTCACCGTACCGCGCGCCGAGGCTTCGGCCTTTGGCTGTATGGCGGTGGATAAAACCGGGCGCATTACCGACTTCATCGAAAAACCTGCCAACCCACCGAGCCTTCCGGAAGATCCGACACATTCGCTGGTTTCGATGGGGATTTATGTTTTCGACTGGGTGTTTCTGCGGGAGTTGCTGATCCGCGACGCCGAAGATCCGCACTCGAGCCACGATTTCGGACACGATCTGATCCCGCAGATCGTCAAATACGGCAAGGCGATGGCGCATCGGTTCTCGGAAAGCTGCGTCACATCCGGTCTGGAGCACGAACCCTATTGGCGCGACGTCGGGACGATCGATGCGTTTTGGCAGGCCAACATCGACCTCACCGAATTCACGCCGAAGCTTGATCTTTACGACAACGCCTGGCCGATCTGGACCTACGCCGAGATCGTTCCTCCCGCGAAATTCATTCATGACGAGGATGGGCGCCGCGGCAGTGCTGTTTCATCGCTTGTTTCGGGGGATTGCATTGTCTCGGGTTCCGAGGTGCGTAACTCGCTGCTCTTCACCGGATGTCGCGCGCACAGTTGGTCGATGCTCCAACATGTCGTGGCTTTGCCCTATGTCGATATCGGAGAACGCGCGCAACTGACGAATTGCGTCCTTGACCGCGGCGTTAAGGTTCCGCCTGGTCTCGTCGTCGGCGAGGACCCGGAAGAAGACGCAAAGTGGTTCCGCCGTACCGAAGGCGGGATTGTCCTGATCACGCAAAGCATGATTGATGCCCGCGCCGCGATCCTGGATTGAGACTGCTCTAACGTAGCTTCGAGCTGAAATTGATAGGCTGTATGAAGGAGACGGGGATGAGGCGCGTTCTTTCCGTTGCTTCCGAAGCAGTTCCGCTGGTCAAAACGGGCGGACTGGCTGACGTTGTGGGGGCTTTGCCCGAAGCGCTGTCGGGGCAGGGCTGGGACATGAGGGTGATGATCCCCGCCTATCGCGGCGTGATTGATCGGTTGGGAAGGACGACCGTGGTCTGGAGTGATCCGGACATCTACGGTGCTTCGGCGGAACTCCATCTCGGCAAGATCGGCGCCATGCATGTGATGGCTCTCGATGCCCCGCATCTGTACGACCGTGCAGGCGGGCCTTATTCCGACATCCATGGCGATTTCGGGGACAATGCCGAGCGCTTCGCCGCGCTGTGCTGGGCCGCTGCTGCCGTCGCGCGCGACGGCGCAGGTGATTGGAAGCCTGACATTTTGCATGCGCATGACTGGCAGGGCGCCCTTGCCCCTGCCTATCTTCGTTATTCAGGGTCGTCGCTGCCAAGCCTGGTGACGATTCACAACATCGCTTTCCAAGGTCGCGTGGGTGCGGAAAAGATGGGGGCCTTGCGTCTGCCGCGAGAAGCTTTTCATCGCGACGGATACGAGTTCTGGGGCGACATCTCGACCCTCAAGGCCGGGCTGACAAGCGCGGACGCGATCACGACAGTCAGCCCTCGTTACGCGGATGAATTGATGCGTGGCGAATATGGGCAAGGCCTCGAGGGCGTCATCGCTGCACGCGCGGGCGTGGTTATTGGTATCCTGAATGGCATCGACGCGGGGGTCTGGAATCCGGAAAAGGATACCGATTGCATTCCCTTCTCCGCGAACTCTCTGGCGGCGAAATCAAAGAATCGCAAGACGTTGCAGGCTGAGTTTCAACTTGAGAAAAAGATCGATGGGCCTCTCGTGATCTTGGTCTCCCGGCTGACTGCGCAAAAGGGAATCGACCTTCTCCCGGCGGCTGTCGAAGAGCTTGTTGCCCGAGGCGGGGCGCTTGCAGTGCTCGGCTCCGGAGATGCCTGGGCAGAGGATCTGGTGCTCGGATTGGCAGCCCGGTTCCCCGGCCGTGTCGGGGTTCGTATTGGGTATGATGAAGCGCTGAGCCATCGAATGTTCGCCGGCGGAGATGCCGTGCTCGTTCCGTCTCGCTTCGAACCCTGCGGGCTGACACAGCTTTATGGGTTACGGTACGGATGCCTTCCTTTGGTCGCAGCGGTCGGAGGTCTGGCCGATACGGTGATCGGAGCGACACCCGCAACCCTCGCAGCGCAAGCCGCGACGGGTTTCGTATTCCACCCTGTCGATGCGCTGGCCCTGCGGCAAGCGACGCGGCGGCTGTGCGAGTTGTATGCCGACCGCAAGACCTGGACAGCGATGATGAAGCGCGCAATGAAATCCGAGCTTGGCTGGGAGAGCTCGGCAGCCCGCTACGCTGCGCTCTACGAGCGGCTTCTCGCGCAATGAGGATCGGTCCGGGCAGGGCAGAGATCCTTGGGGCAGTTCCTGTCGGTGACGGTGTGAACTTCGCGCTTTTTTCGGCCCATGCCGAAAAGGTGGAACTTTGCCTTTTTGAAGGTGAGCGGGAAACTCGCTTGACCCTACCGGAGCGCGCTGGAGACGTCTGGCATGGCTTTGTGCCGGGTGTGAGACCCGGGGCAGAGTACGGATACCGCGTTCATGGCCCATGGGCACCAGAGATCGGGCATCGTTTCAATCCTTCGAAGCTTCTCGTCGATCCCTACGCGCGGGCACTTTCCCGGCCGCTGGTCTGGAACCAACAGATGCAGGGCGGCGTTGGCTCAACCCGCCCAGACCGGCGTGACTCCGCTTCTGCAACGGCGCGCGGTATCGTCTGCGAGATCGTCAAGCCACTTTGGGAACGGCCGTCAAATTCCTGGTCGCAAACGGTAATTTATGAAAGTCACGTCCGTGGACTGACAATGCAGCACCCGGAAGTTCCCGTGGCGCTGCGCGGTACTTTTGATGCCATAGCGGCGCCACCGATTATCGCACATCTCAAACGTCTTGGTGTCACCGCGCTCGAGTTGTTGCCCGTGTTCGCCTTCATTGATGATCGCTTCCTCGTTGAGAAGGGCTTGCGTAACTATTGGGGGTATCAGCCGATCGGTTTCATGGCGCCAGATCCGCGCTATGGGCGTCGTGAGAGTTTTCGCACCATGGTGCGGGCGCTGCATGCTGCCGGGATCGAAGTGATCCTCGACGTCGTTTTCAACCATGCGGGCGAGGGGGATGGTGCAGGGCCGACTGTCAGCTTGCGTGGCATTGACAACGCCTCCTATTACCGGCTGTGCGAGGGCGGCCGTTCCTATGTGAACGACACGGGCACGGGCAACACGCTCAACCTCGCACATCCGATGGTGCTGCGTTTGGTGACGGATTCCCTGCGCCACTGGGTCGAAGAGATGGGGGTCGATGGCTTCCGCTTCGATCTGGCGACGACGCTTGGCCGTGCGTCAACGGGCGAGTTCAAGGAACTGGCCTCACTGATTTCCGCAATTCGACAAGACCCAGTTCTGGCTGCGGTTAAACTAATCGCCGAGCCGTGGGACATCGGTCCGGGGGGCTATCGTCTTGGCGCTTTTCCCTATCCCTTTACCGAATGGAACGACCGGTTTCGCGATGGTGTTCGGCAATTCTGGCGCGGCGATGCGGGGCAGATTCCGGAACTTGCTCGCCGTGTTGCGGGCTCTGCCGAGATCTTCGATAACCGCGGTAGACCGGCAACAACCTCCGTCAACTTTCTCACCGCGCATGATGGCTTCACCCTGCACGATCTTGTTTCGTTTGATGAAAAACGAAACGAGGCGAACGGCGAAAACAATCGCGACGGTCACAATGCGAATTTTTCGCAGGCGCTGCCGGACGATGCTGCAAAAACTGCGCGCAAGCGTGCAATGCTTGCAACCCTGATGATTTCGCAAGGGGTTCCCATGCTCCTGGCGGGGGACGAGCTGGGTAATTCTCAAGGCGGCAACAACAACGCTTATGCGCAGGATAATCCGATCGGCTGGATCGATTGGCCGAACGCAGACGACGAACTTGTCGCTTTCGTTGCGCGCCTCGTCCGGCTGCGTCGCGATCATCCAGTGCTGCGGCAGACGCGTTTCCTGCATGCGAAAGTCCGCATTCAGGACGGGATCCGCGACCTGATCTGGCGGTTGCCCTCCGGGACGGAGCTCTCCTCGCAAGATTGGCATGATGCGCACTCGCGTTGCCTTTGCGCTGAAGTCCGAGGCGCTGCGGAAGGCCCCCCGGGTCTTGCTGCTCAGGAAGCGATGTTTGCCGTCTTCAATGCGGGCGGGTCGATCGAGGTGCACTTGCCGGAGGGCGAATGGAGCCTTCTCGTCGATACGGCGAATCCGGAACGCCCAGAAGCTGCCCATCCCGCTGCGGTGACTTGCGTTGCCGCCCAATCCGTTCAACTGTTCATCCGATCGACTGCACGGCAGGAGCCAAGTTCATGACCATCCATCCGACAAGCCCGTTCGAGGGGCAGAAACCCGGCACCTCGGGATTGCGCAAGAAGACGCCGGTCTTCATGCAACCCCGGTATCTTGAGAATTTCGTTCAAAGCACCTTTGACGCGATCGGCGGTGTTATGGGCAAGACCCTCGTGCTTGGGGGCGATGGGCGTTACTTCGGTGTAGAGGCCGCGCAGGTCATCCTGAAAATGGCCGCCGCCGGCGGAGCGGCGCGCGTGATCGTGGGGCAGGGTGCTTGGCTCTCGACACCCGCAGCCTCGAACCTGATCCGCATTCGCGAGGCGGATGGGGGGGTGATCCTTTCGGCAAGTCACAACCCTGGGGGCCCTGACGAGGATTTCGGCGTCAAGTACAACATGGCGAACGGCGGTCCGGCCCCCGAGGCCGTGACTGAAGCGATCTTTGCCCGCACGAAAGACATCGATTCTTTTCGGATGCTCGATGCTCCGGATGTGAACCTGACGATGGTTGGCGAAAGCCATCTGGGCGAGATGGTGGTCGAGGTCGTAGACCCTGTTGCAGCCTATGCCGATATGATGGAAGAAATATTCGATTTCAAAGCTTTGCGCGGCCTTTTTCATGAAGGTTTTGCGATGCGCATGGACGGCATGTGCGCCATCACGGGGCCATATGCGGTCGAGATTTTCGAAAATCGCCTTGGCGCGTCAAAGGGGACGGTGGTGCACGAACAGCCGCTGCCTGACTTTGGTGGCATGCATCCGGATCCGAACCCGACCTGGGCTCATGAACTTATGGCAGAGATGATGGGGCCCAATGCACCCGATTTCGGTGCAGCCTCAGATGGGGACGGGGATCGCAACATGATTGTCGGCCGCGGCATTTATGTGTCGCCGTCGGATAGCCTTGCCGTGATCGCCGCCAATGCGCATCTGGTTCCGGGTTATGCGCAGGGTTTGAAGGGAGTGGCTCGGTCCATGCCGACTTCGGCCGCCGTCGACAGGGTTGCCGAAGCCCTGAAGCTGACCTGTTACGAAACGCCGACAGGATGGAAGTTCTTTGGCAATCTGATGGATGCGGGCCGCGTGAGTCTTTGTGGCGAAGAAAGCTTCGGCACCGGCTCTGACCATGTCCGCGAAAAGGATGGTCTTTGGGCGGTGCTGATGTGGCTCAACATCATCGCATCGCGCGGGATGGGCGTTGCCGAGATCATGGCCGATCACTGGGAAACCTATGGTCGGAACTATTATTCCCGGCATGATTATGAGGCGCTGCCGATCGATGTCGCCAATGCTATTCTCACGGATCTCCGCGATCGCTTGGGTACGCTGAAAGGTATGCAAGTTCAGGGACTTGTCGTCGTAGATGCGGATGAATTCAGTTACACCGACCCGGTAGATGGCTCGGTGTCGGCGCATCAGGGGTTCCGCATTCTGTTCGAAGGCGGCTCGCGTGCGGTCTTGCGTCTTTCCGGAACCGGCACCGAGGGGGCAACGCTGCGCGTCTATCTGGAACGCTATGCGGCGGGGCCGGAAGGCCTGACCGAGGAGCCGCAAGAAGCCTTGGCGCCTATCATTGCTGCGACAGAAGAGATTGTTGGCATCAAGGCCCGAACCGGACGCAAAGGCCCGGACGTGATTACCTGATCTTCTGATCAAGGCGCCGCCACCCAGAGGGAAGCGGCGCCTTGATTTTCATTGCGGGATAGCAAAAAGTCCGATAATCGGTATTATGTAAATATTATGTGCAATCTGACCCCGATTATGGGGTCAGAATCGTGCATCCGGTTGTTTTGCGAGCCTCAAGCGCCGTATGCGCCGAGGCAACATCCGCCAAGTCATAACGTTGACCAATCTCGACCTTGATCTTGCCTGCCAAGATCAGATCAAACATCTCGCCGCTGGCCTGACGCAGCCAACCCGGTTGCGCCGTGTGGTGAAAGAGCGTCGGCCGCGTCAGTCGTAGCGACCCGCGCGCAAGATCGTTGATCCGGAAGTCCAGCGCGGGCCCCGAGCTTTGACCAAAGCAGACAAGCGTCCCGAAGGTCTCCAGCACTTCGACAGATTTCTTCACCGTCACGGCACCGACGGAATCGTAAACTGCCTTCACGCCCTTGCCATCGGTCAGACGCATCGTCTCGGCGACGAAATCCGTCGTTTTGTAGTCGATCACCGCATCATAGCCATGCGCGAGCGCCAGCGTGCATTTTTCGGCCGTGCCCGCCGTGCCAATCGCCCGAACGCCTTTGTGCTTCAGCCACTGCCCGGCCAGCAGTCCGACGCCGCCCGCCGCGGCGTGCACCAGCACGCAATCGCCGGCACGTACCGGGTAGGAATGGTGGATCAGGTAATGCACGGTCAGGCCCTTGAGCATCACGGCAGCGGCGGTCTCGTCGCTGATCCCATCGGGAATGGGCACCAGCTGATCTGCCGCAATCACGCGATGGCTGGCATAGGCGCCATTGCGCCCCGTATAGGCCACGCGCAGGCCGACCGGCAGATCAACCCCGGGACCGACCGCCTCGATCACGCCCGCCGCTTCACCCCCGGTGACCAGATCCGAGGGCACCTCCCAAGGATAGAGTCCGGTGCGGAAATAGACGTCGATGTAATTCAGACCGACCGCGGTTTGGCGCAGGGACACCTCGCCCGGTCCGGGCCGTGGCACCTCACGCTCGACGCGACGAAAGCTCTCGACCCCGCCCGGAGCGGTGACGACCATGGCATAACTCATTGCATTCTCCTTCCGACCGACGGCCGCGATCCCGAACCAACCCTTGAGCGCGCTCCGTTTCAGACGAGAATGAACCCGCGTTCAGGATGCGTCAATCGCCGGAATCGTCGGAAAATAACTGCCTTTCAACGCGATGATCGCGTCCCAGAGCCGATCCGCAACCGGTCTTGGCACCTCGTCCTCGCGCCGCACCATGAACCAGTTGCGCACGATCGGCAGACCTGGCGCGGGCAATTCGACAAGCCGACCGGAGCCAAGCTCTTCGGTCACCGTATGCAGGCTGAGGAACGCGATCCCCAGCCCGGCCATCACCGCCTGCTTGATCGTCTCGTTGCTCTCCATCTCCATCGTTTCGAACGCGCGCCCATCGGCGACGCGATCCAGCCATCGCTCCATCAGGATGCGCGTCCCCGACCCCGCCTCGCGCGTCAGGAACACCTCGTCGAGCAGGGAATCCGCACTGACCCCCTGCCCCAGCAGCCGATGCCCCGGCGGCACGACGACCGTATGCGGATGCGGCCCAAGCGTCTCGGCCAGAACCTGTGGCCGCCGCGGCGGGCGCCCCATGATCGCGATCTCGAAAGCGCCGCGCTCGAGTCCCTCGATCGTGGTTTCGCGGTTGCCGACACGCAGCGCCACCTCGATGTCCGGGTGCGAAAGACTCAGGGCCTTGACCAGCCTTGGCGCGAAATATTTGGCCGTCGAGACCACGCCCAGCGTAACGCGGCCGGTTTTGCCCCGCGACAGGGCCGCCAGATCGGCCCCGGCCTGCGACAAAGCGTCTTCGATCCGCTTCGCCGCCGCCAGCATCGCATGGCCCGCATCGGTCAAATCCGATCCCGCGCCATCGGCCGCCCGCTGCAAAAGACGCACTTGAACTGCGTCCTCCAAGCCCTTGATCTGAGTGTGAATTGCGGGAGTGGTTAACCCAAGCGCCTGCCCCGCCGCCGTCAGCGACCCCCATTTCGCCACAGCCCTGAGCGCGCGCAGTTGTTTCATCGTGATCCCGTCGAGGCGGACCATGTTAAATTTTCCTGAAAGCGAGTTGCCGAATTTCAAATTTGCATGAAACCACTTTCGGCGCAACGTCCGGGCCAACCGAATGAGGAGGAGGCCATGGCGATCGAGCTTGAAGGTCTCGGGCTAAGCCCGGAACTGGCAGATGTGATGACCCGGCTGGCGCGTGTGGGGGCAGATCTTGCTCGTACCATTGCCCGGAACGGGGTGGAAGCGGACCTTGCCGCGGGTGTTGGCACGAATGCCGGGGGCGATGGTCAAAAGGCGCTCGACGTGATGGCGGACGACGCTTTCCGCGAGGCGCTGACCGGAACGGCCGTCGCCTATTACGCCTCCGAAGAACAGGACGAGGTGGTGACGCTCGGCGAAGGCACGCTGGCGCTGGCCATCGACCCGCTCGACGGGTCTTCGAACATCGACGTGAACGTGTCGATCGGCACGATCTTCTCGATCTTCCCGGCCACCGATGATCCGAACACCAGCTTCCTGCGCAAGGGATCGGAGCAACTTGCGGGCGGCTACATCATCTACGGGCCGCAATGTGCGATCGTCTGCACTTTCGGCAAGGGCGTGCACCACTGGGTGCTCGATCTCGACACCCGCAACTTCAAGCGCCTGCCCGACATCAAGATGCTGCCGCAGGACACGTCGGAATATGCGATCAACGCCTCGAACTACCGCCACTGGCCCTCGCCCATCCGCGCTTTCATCGACGATCTCGTCGCTGGCGCCGAGGGTCCGCGCGGTCGCAACTTCAACATGCGCTGGATTGCGTCGCTCGTCGCCGAAACCCACCGGATTCTCATGCGCGGCGGCGTGTTCCTGTATCCGGGCGACGAACGCAAGGGCTATGCCCGCGGCCGTCTGCGCCATGTCTATGAATGTGCGCCGATCGCCTTTCTGATCACGCAAGTGGGCGGCGGCGCCACCGATGGCTGCGAAGACATCCTGTCGGCCCTGCCCGACAAGCTGCATGCCCGCACCCCCTTCGTCTTCGGCTGCGCGGCCAAAGTGGCCCGCGTCACCGCCTACCACGACCTGCCCGGGGAGGAGACCTCGGCACTTTTCAACACCCGCGGTCTTTTCCGGAGCTGAGCCATGTCGAAAAAATACCCCATCATCTCTGTCGTCGGTTCCTCGGGCGCCGGCACTTCGACGGTCAAGGCCACTTTCGACCAGATCTTCCGCCGCGAAGGCGTGAAAGCCGTGTCGATCGAGGGCGACGCCTTCCACCGCTTCAACCGCGCCGACATGAAGGCCGAACTGGAACGCCGCTATGCGGCGGGCGACGCGACCTTCTCGCATTTCTCCTTCGAGGCGAATGCGCTCGAGGATCTGGAACGCGTCTTCCGCGAATATGGTGAAACCGGCGCCGGTCGCACCCGTCATTATGTGCATGATGCGAAGGAAGCCGAGAAGTACGGCGTCGAACCCGGTCACTTCACCGACTGGGCGCCCTTCGAGGAGAACACCGACCTTCTCTTCTACGAAGGCTTGCACGGCTGCGTCTCGACCGAGGGCATCAATATCGCCGCCCATGCCGACCTGAAGATCGGCGTCGTGCCGGTGATCAACCTCGAATGGATCCAGAAGATCCACCGGGACCGCGCGCAACGCGGCTACACGACCGAGGCCGTCACTGACGTGATCCTGCGCCGCATGCACGCCTATGTGCACTGCATCGTGCCGCAATTCTCGCAAACCGACATCAACTTCCAGCGCGTGCCGGTGGTCGACACCTCGAACCCGTTCATCACCCGCTGGATCCCGACGCCGGACGAAAGCCTGATCGTGATCCGCTTCCGCAATCCGCGCGGCATCGACTTCCCCTACCTCACCTCGATGATCCATGGCTCCTGGATGAGCCGGGCGAATTCGATCGTGATCCCGGGGAACAAGCAGGATCTGGCGATGCAGCTGATCCTGACACCGCTGATCGAGCGTCTGGTCCGCGAAGGCCGCCGCGCGCGCGCCTGAGGCGAATGAAATCAAGATATTGGCGAGGTCCGGCCAAACCGGGCCCGCCGCTGGAAGAAACGGCTCATCAGGGAGGAGGAGCCATGAAGGATCTGGATATGGCGCAGGAAACGCGGATGGCCAATGCCATTCGGGCGCTGGCGATGGATGCGGTGGAAAAGGCGAAATCCGGGCATCCCGGCATGCCGATGGGCATGGCCGATGTGGCCACGGTGCTGTTCAACCGCTTCATGAAGATCGATCCGTCGACGCCGAAATGGCCCGATCGCGACCGTTTCGTGCTCTCGGCCGGTCACGGATCGATGCTGCTTTATGCGATCCATCACCTGCTCGGCTATGCCGACATGGACATCGAGCAGCTGAAGAATTTCCGCCAACTCGGCGCCCGCACCGCTGGCCATCCGGAATATGGCCATGCCGACGGCATCGAGGTGACGACCGGGCCGCTGGGTCAGGGGATCTCGACCGCGGTTGGCATGGCACTCGCAGAGCGCATGAAGAATGCCCGCTATGGCGATGATCTGGTTGATCATTTCACCTACGTTATCGCCGGTGATGGGTGCCTGATGGAAGGCATCAGCCACGAGGCGATCGACATGGCCGGGCACCTGAAGCTTGGCCGCCTGATCGTGCTTTGGGATGACAACCGCATCACCATCGACGGCGACACCGACCTGTCGACCTCGACCGATCAGAAGGCGCGCTTTGCTGCCGCAGGCTGGCATGTGCAATCCTGCGACGGTCATGCCCCGAACGAGATTGCCGCCGCGATTGAGGCCGCCCGCAAGGATCCGCGTCCTTCGATGATCGCCTGCCGCACCGTGATCGGCTTTGGCGCGCCGAACAAGCAGGGCGGCCATGACGTGCACGGCGCGCCGCTTGGCGCCGAGGAAATCGCCGCCGCGCGGGCCTTCCTCGACTGGCCGCATGCCCCTTTCGAGATCCCTTCCGAACTCACCGCGGCCTGGGGCCGGGTTGCGGCACGGGGGGCTTCGGCGCGGGCCAACTGGGAGGCGCGGTTGCAAAACCACGCTGCCCGCGCCGACTTCATCAAGGCGGAGGCCGACGACACCTCGGCGCTTCCGGCCGCCATCACCGCCTACAAGGCGAAGCTCTCGGCCGACAAGCCGAAGGTGGCGACGCGCAAGGCCAGCGAAATGGCGCTCGAGGTGGTGAACACCACCCTGCCCCATTCTGTTGGCGGCTCGGCCGACCTGACCGGCTCGAACCTGACCCGCTCGAAGGGCATGGTCTCGGTCAAACCCGGTGCCTATGCGGGCAACTACATTCACTACGGCATCCGCGAGCACGGGATGGCGGCGGCGATGAACGGCATCGCGCTGCATGGCGGTCTGCGCCCCTATGGCGGCACCTTCATGGCTTTTGCCGATTACTGCCGCCCGTCCATTCGCCTCTCGGCGCTGATGGGGGTTCCGGTCACCTATGTGATGACCCATGACAGCATCGGCCTTGGTGAAGACGGACCGACCCACCAGCCGGTCGAGCATCTGGCCTCGCTGCGGGCGATCCCGAACCTGAACGTGATCCGCCCCGCCGATGCGGTCGAGACCGCCGAGGCATGGGAAATCGCCATGACCTCGAAGCACACGCCGACGCTTCTGGTGCTGTCGCGGCAGAACCTGCCGACCGTGCGCACGACGCATGTGGCCGAGAACCTGACCGCCCGAGGCGCCTATCTGATCCGCGACCCCGAGGATCGTCAGATGACGCTGATCGCCACCGGGTCGGAACTCGAAATCGCGCTGACCGCCGCCGATCACCTGGCGAAAGAGGGCATCCGCGCCGCCGTCGTCTCGGCCCCCTGCTTCGAGCTGTTCGCGTCGCAACCGCGCGACTATGTGACGAAGGTTCTGGGAACCGCGCCGCGCGTTGGCTGCGAGGCTGCGATCCGGCAGGGCTGGTGCATGCTGCTCGGCCCGGGCGATGCTTTCGTCGGCATGACCGGCTTTGGCGCCTCGGCCCCGGCGCCGCAGCTCTATCAACACTTCAATATCACCGCAGAGGCAATTGTCTCTGAAGCAAAAAACTTGATCTGAGGGAAAAGATGACCGTCAAAGTTGCCATCAACGGTTTTGGCCGCATCGGCCGCAACGTGCTGCGCGCCATCATCGAGTCGGGCCGCACCGATATCGAAGTCGTCGCGATCAACGACCTTGGCCCGGTGGAAACCAACGCCCACCTGCTGCGTTTCGATAGCGTGCACGGCCGCTTCCCGGCGACCGTGACCACCGGCGAGGACTGGATCGACGTCGGCCGCGGCCCGATCAAGGTCACCGCGATCCGCAATCCGGCTGAACTGCCCTGGGGTAATGTCGATGTGGCGATGGAATGCACCGGCATCTTCACCACCAAGGAAAAGGCCGCCGCCCACCTGCAAAATGGCTCGAAGCGCGTTCTGGTCTCGGCGCCGTGCGACAATGCCGACAAGACGATCGTCTTCGGCGTCAACCACGGCACGCTGACCGCCGCCGATCTGGTCGTCTCGAACGCCTCGTGCACGACGAACTGCCTGTCGCCGGTGGCGAAGGCGCTGAATGACGCGATCGGGATCTCGAAAGGCTTCATGACGACGATCCACAGCTACACGGGCGACCAGCCGACGCTCGACACGATGCACAAGGATCTCTATCGCGCCCGCGCAGCTGCGCTGAGCATGATCCCGACCTCGACCGGCGCTGCCAAGGCCGTGGGTCTGGTTCTGCCGGAACTGAAGGGCAAGCTCGATGGCGTTGCGATCCGCGTGCCGACGCCGAATGTCTCGGTCGTCGATCTGGTGTTCGAAGCCGCCCGCGACACCACCGTGGCCGAAGTGAATGCCGCGATCCGCGCCGCCGCCGATGGCCCGCTGAAGGGCGTGCTGGGCTATACCGACCAGCCCAACGTGTCCTCGGACTTCAACCACGACCCGCATTCCTCGGTCTTCCACATGGATCAGACCAAGGTGATGGAGGGCCGGATGGTCCGCATCCTGAGCTGGTATGACAACGAATGGGGCTTCTCGAACCGCATGGCCGATACCGCCGTGGCGATGGGCAAGCTGATCTGAACCAAGCCGGGGGCGCTGCCCCCGGACCCCCGGCGTATTTCGGCCAAGAAAAAGGCCGCGAACTCAAGGAACTGAGAAAATGGCACTGATCACCCTTCGGCAACTGCTGGACCACGCTGCGGAATATTCCTACGGCGTGCCTGCGTTCAACATCAACAACATGGAACAGGGTCTGGCGATCATGGAGGCCGCCAAGGCCGTCGATGCGCCGGTCATCATCCAGGCTTCGCGCGGCGCGCGGTCCTATGCGAACGATATCATGCTGGCGAAAATGATCGAGGCGCTCGCCGCGATCTACCCGGATATCCCGCTCTGCATGCACCAGGACCACGGCAACAACGAAGCCACCTGCATGACCGCGATCCGTCACGGCTTCACCTCGGTGATGATGGACGGCTCTCTGGAAGGGGATGCGAAGACCCCGGCCAGCTACGAGTATAACGTTGACATCACCGAGCGCGTCTCGCGCATGGCGCATTGGGTCGGCGCCTCGGTCGAAGGCGAACTGGGCGTTCTGGGCTCGCTCGAAACCGGGCAAGGCGAGGCCGAGGACGGCCACGGCGCCGAAGGTGTGCTCGATCACAGCCAGTTGCTCACCGACCCCGATCAGGCCGTCGATTTTGTCAAGAAAACCCAGGTCGACGCGCTGGCCATCGCCTGCGGCACCTCGCATGGCGCCTACAAGTTTTCGCGCAAGCCCGACGGCGAAATCCTTGCCATGTCGGTGATCGAGGCGATCCACAAGAAGCTGCCGAACACCCACCTCGTCATGCATGGCTCGTCCTCGGTGCCGCAGGATCTGCAGGACATCATCAACGAATTCGGCGGCGCCATGCCGCAAACCTTCGGCGTGCCGGTTGAAGAAATCGTGCGCGGCATCAAGATGGGTGTGCGCAAGGTCAACATCGACACCGACTGCCGCATGGCGATGACCGGCCAATTCCGCCGCATTGCCGAGCAGAACAAGGCCGAATTCGACCCGCGCAAATTCCTGAAGCCCGCGATGGATGCGATGCGCGATCTGTGCCGCGCCCGTCTCGAGGCCTTCGGCACCGCAGGCCATGCCAGCAAAATCAAGGTCATCCCGATGGATGACATGGCGAAACGCTACGCCAGCGGTTCGCTCGCGCCCAAAACCGCCTGATCGAAAGGACCCCTCATCATGGATCAGTCAAACCGTTACGCCCGGCTCGACCTCAAGGAAGCCGATCTCATTGCGGGCGGGCGCCATGTGCTCTGCGCCTATATCATGAAGCCCAAGGCGGGCTACGGCTACCTTGAAACGGCCGCCCATTTCGCCGCCGAAAGCTCGACCGGCACCAACGTCGAAGTCTCGACCACCGACGACTTCACCCGCGGCGTCGATGCGCTGGTTTACGAGATCGACCCGGCCAAGGAGATCATGAAGATCGCCTATCCGGTCGAGCTTTTTGACCGCAACATCATCGATGGCCGGGCGATGCTGTGCTCGTTCCTGACGCTGACGATCGGCAACAACCAGGGCATGGGCGACGTCGAATACGCCAAGATGCACGACTTCTACGTGCCGCCCTGCTACCTGCGCCTGTTCGACGGCCCGTCGATGAACATCGCCGACATGTGGCGCGTTCTGGGCCGCGACGTGAAGGACGGCGGCATGGTCGTGGGCACGATCATCAAGCCGAAGCTGGGCCTGCGTCCGAAGCCCTTCGCCGATGCCTGCTACGAATTCTGGCTGGGCGGCGACTTCATCAAGAACGACGAACCGCAGGGCAACCAGACCTTTGCGCCGCTGAAGGAAACCATCCGTCTCGTCGCCGATGCGATGAAACGGGCGCAGGATGAAACCGGCGAGGCCAAGCTCTTCTCGGCCAACATCACCGCCGACGATCATTATGAAATGGTCGCCCGTGGCGAATACATCCTCGAAACCTTTGGCGAAAACGCTGATCACGTCGCCTTCCTCGTGGATGGCTACGTCACTGGCCCGGCGGCGATCACCACTGCCCGTCGGTCCTTCCCGCGGCAGTTCCTGCACTATCACCGCGCGGGCCACGGCGCTGTGACCTCACCGCAATCGATGCGCGGCTACACCGCCTTCGTGCTCTCGAAGATGTCGCGTCTGCAGGGCGCCTCGGGCATCCACACCGGCACGATGGGCTATGGCAAGATGGAGGGCGATGCCTCCGACAAGATCATGGCCTACATGCTGACCGACGAGGCGGCGCAGGGCCCGTTCTACCATCAGGACTGGCTGGGCATGAAGGCCACGACGCCGATCATCTCGGGCGGCATGAACGCGCTGCGCCTGCCCGGGTTCTTCGACAACCTCGGCCATTCGAACGTGATCCAGACCTCGGGCGGCGGCGCCTTCGGTCACGTCGACGGCGGCACCGCCGGGGCGAAATCGCTGCGTCAGTCCTGCGATGCGTGGAAGGCGGGCGTCGACCTCGTCACCTATGCGAAATCGCACCGTGAACTGGCCCGCGCCTTCGAGAGCTTCCCGACGGACGCCGACAAGCTCTATCCGGGCTGGCGCGACGCTCTGGGCGTGAAGTAAGGCTTGACCATCGGGCGGGGGGACACCCCCGCCCACACCCCTCTTTGGAGACCGACATGACCTTCGACCGTTCCATCAAGATCGCTCCCTCGATCCTTTCTGCCGACTTTGCCGATTTCGGCCGCGAGATTCAGGCCATCGAAGCGCAGGGCGCCGACTGGGTGCATGTCGACGTGATGGATGGGCACTTCGTGCCGAACCTCACCTTCGGTCCGCCCGCCGTTGCGGCCTTCCGCAAGCACGTCAAGACGGTGATGGACGTGCACCTGATGATTTCCCCGGTCGATACCTACATCGACGCCTATGCCGCCGCGGGCGCCGATGTGCTCACCGCTCATGTCGAGGCTGGCCCGCATATCCACCGCACGATGCAGGCGATCCGCGCCGCCGGCATGAAATCGGGCGTCGCCGTGAACCCCGGCACGCCGATCGAAGCGATCGAGCATATCCTCGACATCACTGACGTCGTCTGCATCATGACGGTGAACCCCGGTTTTGGTGGCCAGAAATACATCGACATGACCGCCAAGGTGCGCAAGCTGCGGGCACTGATCGGCGATCGCCCGGTGCATATCGAGATCGACGGCGGCATGGACCCGGTCACCGCGCCGCTGATGGCGGCGGCAGGAGCTGACGTGTTCGTCGCGGGCTCGGGCGTCTTCAAGGGCGGCTCGGTCAACACCCCCGAAGTCTACGGCAAGAACATCGCGGCGATCCGAGCCGCGGCTCAAGCGGCGCTCTGAGGGTCGCGATGGCCGTTTCTCCTCCGGTCTGCGACTTCGGCTGGAAAGCCCCGGACTTCCGCCTGCCCGACACCTCGGGCAGGCTCTGGAGCCTTGACGACCTCCGCGGGCCGAAAGGCCTGCTGATCATGTTTATCTGCAACCATTGCCCCTATGTTCAGGCGATCCTCGACCGGCTGCAGCGTGACGCCGAGGCGCTGATCGATCGGGGCATCGGCGTCGCCGCAATCTCGGCGAATGATGTCGAAAGCTACCCTCAGGATAGCCCCGAGAACATGGCACGACTGGCCTCGGAGCGCGGCTTCCGATTCCCCTATCTCTTCGATGAAACACAAGCTGTCGCAAAGGCTTATGATGCGATCTGCACGCCGGATTTCTTCGGATTCAATGCCGATTGTCAGCTGCAGTATCGCGGTCGCCTGGATGCATCTGGCCGCACCGCTGGGCCTGCAGATGCCCGGCGAGAGCTTTACGAGGCAATGCTGAGGATCGCCGAAACCGGTCAGGGGCCGCGCGATCAGATCGCGTCGATGGGCTGCTCGATCAAGTGGAAGTCGTGATGACACCGGCGCTCATTTTCGATCTCGACGGCACGCTGATCGACTCGGCTCCGGCCATCCACAAGGTTTCGAACGACGTGCTGACGGGGCGTGGTTATGCGCCCCTCAGCCTCGAGCAGATCCGCAGTTTCGTCGGTCAAGGAGCGCCCCACCTGGTGCGCTGCCTGCTGACGACGGCAGGCGAAGACCCCGAAGGTCCGCTTTTTGAGGCGATCTATGCCGACCTTGTCACCCGCTATGAAACGGATGTCGAAGGAAACACCCTTTATCCGGGTGTGATCACGGCCTTGGACCGTTTGCGGGCGATCGGATGCCCAATGGCGATCACCACCAACAAGCCTTACAAGCCCGCTCTCGCCGCGATCGCCCATGTCGGTCTGACGGATTATTTCGAGCTTGTCATTGGCGGCGACAGCCTGCCGACGCGCAAGCCGAACCCCGAGATGGTGCATGAGGCGCAAAGAATATTGGGCCGGGATCACGCTCTTTACATCGGCGACAGCGAGATCGACGCGCAGACGGCCGAGAACGCGGGACTGCCGTTCGTGATCTACACCGAAGGCTATCGCAAGACCCCGGTCGACGCCTTGCCCCACGCCGTGAAGTTCAGCGATTTCAAAGACCTGCCAAGCATCATTGAGGGATGGACATGGAGCTGAAAGCGCTGATTTTCGACGTCGACGGCACTTTGGCGGAAACCGAGGAAGTGCATCGTCAGGCGTTCAACGAAACCTTCGCCGCGCGCGGGATCGATTGGTGCTGGTCGAAAGACGATTATCGGACGCTTCTGCGCACCACTGGCGGCAAGGAACGGATGGCGAAACACCGGGAAAATGTGGGCTACGGCCCCACCGATTCCGAGATCGCCGAACTGCACAAGGCAAAGACAAAACGCTATGTCGAAATCATTGCCTCGGGTCAGGTCGATCTTCTGCCCGGTGTCGCGGATCTGATCGACCGGGCGCAGGCTGTGGGGCTTCGCATCGCGATTGCGACCACCACGACCCGCGCCAATGTCGATGCGCTGATTGCCGCCACCTTCCGTCGCCCCCCCGAAGCCATCTTCGAGGTGATCGCCGCCGGGGATGAGGTCGCAAGGAAGAAACCCGCGCCGGATGTCTATCTGCTCGCCCTGAAGAGCCTTGATCTGCCGCCCGAAGCCTGCATCGCCTTCGAAGACAGCCGCGCCGGTCTTGCGTCGGCCAAGGCCGCCGGACTTCGGGTCGTTCTGACGCCGTCGGAATATACCCGAGGCGATGATTTCTCCGCTGCGGATTGGCTGATCCCCGATCTGAGCGCCGCCGCCACCAAAGAGATTCCAGAATTGCCCTGAGGCCCTTGCACCCATCGGCCCCGCAGTCCAGAGTGAGCGCGGAACTTGCCGGAGGAAGACATGGACCTGCGCTACCTGACGCCCGATTTCGCCGTGGCACCGCAGATCGCTCTTGAGGAGATCGCCGAGGCCGCCAAGCGCGGCTTTCGCACCCTGATCAACAATCGCCCTGACGAGGAGGTCGATGCCTCCCTTTCGCATGAGGTGCTGCAGGCCGCGGCCGCGGCTGCCGGTCTTGCCTATGTGCATCTGCCCTATTATCCGGGCGAACTGACCGCAGATCTGATCGAGGGGTTCGAGACCGCTCTCGCCTCGGCACAAAAGCCGGTTCTTGCCTGGTGCCGCTCGGGCACGCGGTCGTCGCACCTCTGGGCAATGAGCCAGGCCGGCGTTCTGCCACTGGATGAGATCGTGCAAAATGCCAAAAATGCGGGCTATGATCTTGGTGCGCTGGTGCCAATGATGCGTGCCAAGGCCGCCAGCAAGACCGCCGAGACTTGAAGACCGAAACCCAATCTCTTGGTAAAAAAGCATAATTGCACAGAAGCCTGAGGGATGGTGCAGTCTGCGACCATGTGACTTCAGCGAAACCAAGCTGGTCAATGGGCTTGCGTCGATAGGGTTCCACATGGCAAAAGTGTGATCTGTGCAAGCTTGCGAGGTGTGAGACGCGCGCAATGCTGGATCATCTTGAACAACTTCTGGTCGCCGAGGATATCGGCACCATTTGGAACATGCATTGTGTCCAGATGGAGAAATTCGGGTTCGATCGCCTGATCTACGGGTTCACCCGGTTCCGCGCCACGCAGAACTTCGGTTCTCTCGACGACACCCTGATCCTGTCGAACCATGATCCCGCCTATCTGAATTCCTTCCTGGGGGCTGGCCTGTTCTCGGAAGCGCCGATGGTGAAATGGGCGCTGGATTCGGTTGGCTCGTGCTCCTGGCGCATCGTCGCCGAGCGCGCGGCAGCCGGAGAGCTGAGCGACGGCGAAAAGCGGGTCCTCGAGCTCAATCGTCGCTTTCAGGTTCTGGCGGGCTATTCGATCGGGTTCCCCGATACGTCCGCGCGCGCCAAGGGGGCAATCGGGCTCTGCGCGAAGCCCGGCCTGACGCAAGCCGATGTCGATGCGATCTGGGAAGAGCATGGCCGCGACCTGAGGGTGCTGAACTCGATCATGCACCTGAAGATCAGTGCCCTGCCCTTCTCGACCACGCGGCGCCCGCTGACGGCGCGGCAGCGCGAAGTTCTGGAATGGGTCGGTGACGGCAAGACCTCTGCCGATATCGCGCAGATTCTCGGCCTGACCATCGCGACGGTTGAAAAGCATCTGCGTCTGGCGCGCGAGGCGCTCGAGGTCGAAACGACGGCCCAAGCCCTGCTTAAAGCCTCGATGCAAAAACAACTTTTCATCACGTCGGCGTCGTAGGCCAAGGTCAACCTATCCAAAAGGCCTGCGACATTCGTGCACGGTAAGGAAAACCTGACTACTCCGAATCTTCGAAATTGGGCTAACTACAGATGTTCCGTGAGTGGTGGCTTCGGCCAGGAACGGGGAAGCAGTCGAAGATTGATCCGACGAGATCCCACCCGGTTTTCCGGTACGGCCCAGCGGGTTTATAGTCACCCGTCTGGGCCGTTTCAATTTGCGCATATAAAACTTGGATTTACACCCATGCCGTCGCGTCAACCGGCATTCAAAGAAAAACGCCGCCCCGAAGGGCGGCGTTTTCATTTGCTGAAGGGCAGCGCTTACGCGCCGACCATCTTCGCCACTTCCGCAGCGAAATCTTCTTCTTTCTTCTCGACGCCTTCGCCGACAACCAGACGCGCGAAGCCGGTGATCTCGACGCCCGCTTCGGTCGCGGCTTGCGCCACGGTGATATCGGGGTTCATCACGAACTTCTGGTTCACGAGGGTCGATTCCTCGAGGAACTTCTTCATCCGGCCCGGGATGATGTTGTTGTGGATCACTTGCTCGGGCTTCGGTTTGGCCGAGGTGGCGTTCTCTTCCAGCGCCTTGGCGGTTTGCACCTGCAGCTCGCGCTCCAGAACGGCCGGATCAAGGCTCGACTCGTTGAGGGCCATCGGAGCGGTCGCGGCGATGTGCATCGCGAACTGCTTGCCGATTTCTTGCGCCTTGGCGGCATCGCCCTTGAGCGCCACGAGCACGCCGATCTTGCCCATTTCCGGGGCGGCGGCGTTGTGGACATACGACACGATGGTGTCGCCTTCCAGAACGTGCAGACGACGGAAGGTCATGTTCTCGCCGATGCGGGCGATGGCTTCGCCGATCACCTCGTCCACGGTCTTGCCGTTGAGGGCAGCGGCCTTCACCACCTCGACCGATTCACCGATTTCGAGCGCGGTCTTGGCAACGTCACGCACCAGAGCCTGGAAATCGGTGTTCTTGGCAACGAAGTCGGTTTCCGAGTTGATCTCGACCGCAACGCCACGGCCGGTGGTCACGGCGACGCCGATCAGGCCTTCGGCGGCAACGCGATCGGCCTTCTTGGCGGCTTTCGCCAGGCCCTTCGTGCGCAGCCAGTCGATGGCGGCATCCATGTTGCCGTCGCATTCGGTCAGCGCTTTTTTCGCGTCCATCATGCCTGCGCCGGTGGTTTCGCGCAGTTCTTTCACCATCTGAGCGGTGATCGCCATGGGAACTCTCCTTGGAATGAGGTGAGGGCGGGGTTACCCCCGCCCGATGAAGCTTGTGTGACGGCCGGGGCGTCAGGCCTCGGCGGCGTGCTCGACCGGGGCTTCTTCGAGAGCCCCCAGATCCACACCGGCGGCGCCCATCTGGGCGCTCATGCCGTCGAGGGCTGCGCGCGAGACGAGGTCGCAGTAGAGCGCGATGGCGCGGGCGGCGTCATCGTTGCCCGGGATCACGTAATCCACGCCTTTCGGCGAGCAGTTGGTGTCGACCACGGCCACGACCGGGATACCCAGCTTCTGCGCTTCGAGGATGGCGAGGTCTTCTTTCGACACGTCGATCACGAAGAGCAGGTCCGGCAGACCGCCCATTTCGCGGATCCCGCCGAGCGACGCCTGCAGTTTGGCCTGCTCGCGTTCCATGCCCAGACGCTCTTTCTTGGTCAGGCCTTCAGCGCCCGCCCCCATGACTTCGTCGATGTGCTTCAGACGCGCGATCGACTGCGACACGGTTTTCCAGTTCGTCAGCGTGCCGCCGAGCCAGCGGTGGTTCATGTAGAACTGCGCGCAGCGTTCCGCGGCATCGGCGACGGCTTTCGACGCTTGACGCTTGGTGCCGACGAACAGCACCCGGCCGCCCTTGGCGACGGTCTCACGGACCACGTTCAGAGCCGCGTCCAGCATCGGGACGGTCTGGGTCAGGTCGATGATGTGGATGCCGTTGCGCTCGCCATAGATGAACTCCGCCATGCGGGGGTTCCAGCGTTGCGTCTGGTGGCCGTAGTGAACGCCAGCTTCAAGAAGCTGACGCAGCGAGAAATCGGGAAGCGCCATGTTCCATTTCCTTTCCGGTTTGCGCCTGAGCGGAGGATTTCAGGGTTGCCCCCAACCGGTGGACCGAACGAGGATGTCTCCCGTCGTTGGCCCGCCTCCGCCTGTGAAGTGCGCGCCTCTTAGACCAGCCCGGACCATCTGGCAAGCCCCCGGCGCCTGTCTTCGGTCCGGCGCGGATGTTTTGGGCCTGATCATCGGGCTTCCTTCACAATTCCCCCTTATCTTGCCCAAAATATCCCGGGGGAAGGCGCGAAAGCGCCGACGGGGCAGCGCCCCCCTTGCCTCCCCGGTCAAGCCGTAGCACCTAAGGAACCATGAACGACACTCCCGACATTCTCTGTATCGGTTCCGTGCTCTGGGACATCATCGGCCGGGCGCCAGTGCACATGCGGGCGGGCTCCGATGTGCCCGGTCGGATCACCCGCCTGCCCGGTGGCGTCGCGATGAACATCGCGATGACCCTGACCCGCTTCGGCCTGCGCCCCGCCATCCTCACGGCGATCGGCCGCGACACGCAGGGCGCCGAACTGATCCAGTCGGCCGAACTGATGGGGATCGATTGCCGTTTCCTCTATCGCTCGGACGACCTGCCCACCGACCGCTACATGGCGATCGAGGGGGCGAACGGCCTTGTTGCCGCGATTGCCGACGCGCACAGCCTCGAGGCGGCGGGCGACAAGATCTTGCGGCCGCTCGCCGACGGGCGGTTGGGGAGTGCCGAGGCACCCTGGACCAGACCGGTCGCGCTGGATGGCAACCTGACCCAGACGCTGCTCGCGGAAATCGCCCGTTCGCCCCTCTTTGTCGCGGCTGATTTGCGCGTGGCGCCCGCAAGCCCCGGCAAGGCCGAGCGGCTGGCGCCCCTCCTCACCCATCCCAACGCGACGATCTATGTGAACCTCGAAGAGGCCGGGATCCTGTGTCAGCGTGACTTTTCCGGCTCCGAGGCCGCCGCCGAGGGGCTTCTGGACCGCGGCGCCGCGCATGTGCTCGTCACCGATGGCGGCAGCGCCGCCGCTGATGGTCGGCTTGGTCAGGGCGTCATCATCGCCGCCCCGCCCCCTGTCCTCGTCACCCGCGTCACCGGCGCGGGCGATACCTTCATGGCCGCCCATCTGGTGGCCGAATGCGACGGCGCGGATCGCGAAACCGCCCTTGCCCGCGCCCTGGCCGCCGCCGCCCGCTACGTCTCCGGAGACAAACCCATATGACGACCCTGCCCCTTGCCTTTTCCCCCGATGTCCGCGCCGCGCTTGACGCGGGTCAGCCCGTCGTCGCGCTCGAAAGCACGATCATCACCCATGGCATGCCCTATCCGCAAAACCTCGAAACCGCGCGCCGGGTCGAGGCAGAGGTCCGCACCGCCGGGGCAACGCCCGCCACCATCGCGGTGATGGGCGGGCGCATCCATATCGGCCTGACCGCCGCGGAACTGGAAACGCTGGCCCAGGCGCAGGGGGTGATGAAGCTCTCGCGCGCCGATCTGGCCGTCTGTCTGGCGCAGGGCCGCACCGGGGCCACCACCGTTGCCGCGACGATGATCTGCGCGCATCTGGCGGGGATCTCGGTCTTTGCCACCGGCGGGATCGGTGGCGTGCATCGCGGCGCCGAGGACAGCTTCGACATTTCCGCCGACCTGACCGAACTGGGCCTGACGCCGGTCACCGTGGTCGCTGCGGGCGCCAAGGCCATCCTTGATCTGAACAAGACGCTTGAAGTCCTTGAAACGAATGGCGTTCCTGTCATCGCCTTCGGTCAGGACGATTTCCCCGCCTTCTGGTCGCGCAGCTCGGGCCTGAAAGCTCCGCTGCGTGCCGACAGCGCCGCCGAGATCGGCCGCGCCCATCTGATGCGCGCTCGCCTTGGCCTTTCCGGTGGCCAACTCGTCGCCAATCCGATCCCGGCCGAGGCCGAAATCGCCCGCGAAGACATCATTCCGGCGATTGAATCCGCGCTCGCCGAGGCCGAGGCGGAGGGGATTGCCGCGAAAGCCGTCACTCCCTTCCTGCTCGCGCGGATTTTTGAGCTGACCGACGGCCGCTCGCTCGACGCCAATATCGCCCTTGTTTTGAACAATGCCCGACTTGCTGCCGCGATTGCGGCCGAAATCTGCGCACAAAGGTGAGGGCTGCATTGCAGCCCCCGCCCGGCATCCCTACCTGAAATGGGCAACGAGAGGCACAACATGACAGACCCGCATCCCGGCCACGAGCATCCGCACAAGCGCAGCCTGCTTGCCGCGCTTCGGGCTTCGTTCTTCACCGGACTGATCGTGATCTCACCGATTGCGGCGACGATCTGGCTGATGTGGACGCTGGCGGGGATGGTCGACGGCTGGGTGCTGCCCTTCATCCCCGCGCATCTGCAGCCCGAGACTTATGTCGGCACCAATCTGCGCGGCGTCGGCGTGGTGATCTTTCTCGTCTTCACCATCACCGTCGGCGCGCTTGCACGCAACTTCATCGGCCGCGCGGTGCTCCGCTTTGGCGAGGGGCTGGTCGACCGCACCCCGGTCGTGCGCTCTGTCTACAATGGCGTGAAACAGATTGCGGAAACCGTGCTCAGTCAGGGCGATGCGAAATTCGACCGCGCCTGTCTGATTGACTATCCACGCCCCGGGCTGAAGGCGATCGCCTTCGTTTCGGCGCGGGCCAAGGGCGAGATCGCGCTTCAGGGCAGTCCCGCCGATCCGCTCATCTCGGTCTTCCTGCCGACGACGCCGAATCCGACCTCGGGTTTCCTGCTCTATCTGCCGGAAAGCCAGATCACCTATCTGGACATGTCGGTGGAAGACGCGGCGAAGCTGATCATCTCGGCAGGTCTCGTCTATCCTTCGGAAAAGAAGCTTGAGCAACAGGGCAAGGCCCCGAAAAAGGCCGCCTGACCGCGCCCCTTTATCTTGCCTCAAATATCCCGGGGGTCCGGGGGCAGAGCCCCCGGTGGGTCGCCTCGGCCAAAGCCGAGGCGAAATAAGTCAGAGCGCCGTCCAGCCGCCATCCACCGAAATCGTCGTGCCTGTGATCTGCGCCGCGGCTTCCGAGCACAGGAAGACCGTCGTCCCGCCCAGTTGCTCGACCGTGGCGAACTGCTTCGACGGCTGGCGCGTCAGCATCACTTCGCGGATCACCGTCTCGCGGTCCATGTTGTGCACCTTCATCTGATCGGGGATCTGCGCCTCGACCAGCGGCGTCAGCACATAGCCCGGGCAGATCGCATTGCAGGTGATCGGCTCCTCGGCGGTTTCCAGCGCCACCGTCTTCGTCAGCCCGACGACGCCGTGTTTCGCGGCGATATAGGCGGATTTGAACGGCGAGGCCGTGAGCCCATGCGCCGAGGCGATGTTGACGACCCGCCCCCAGCCCACTTTGCGCATCATCGGCAGCGCGGCAGCGGTGGTGTGGAAAGCCGACGACAGGTTGATCGCAATAATCGCATCCCATTTCTCGACCGGGAACTGATCGACCGGCGCCACATGCTGGATGCCCGCATTGTTCACGAGGATGTCGCAACGCCCGGCCTGGGTCACCAGCGCCCGGCACTCCTCGCCTTTCGACATGTCCGCCTTGATGTAGCGCGCGTTCACCCCGAATTCGGAGCCCAGTGCCGCGGCCAGCGCATGATCCTCATCGCGATCGGTGAACGAGTTCAGCACCACATCGGCCCCGGCCCGCGCCAGTTCGCGTGCGACGCCAAGTCCGATTCCCGAGTTCGATCCGGTAATGATCGCCGTCTTGCCCTTCAGGCTCATGATGTCCTCCTGCCAATGTCTTTTCAAACACCACCCCACCGCGAACGGTTCCGCAACTGCGAAAGGAATGCCGGAAAGAAAAAGACGCCCGCGCAAGGCGGGCGTCAAGTCATGAGGCAGGTTTCATACAGGCAAGAAACCTATCGAGCAGTGACTCCTTTATAGACCCGCGCGACGTCGCTTCCAAGGGAAAAGTTTGCTTGCCCGCGCAGCAGGCGCTAGCTTGTCGCCTGAAAATACAGGCAAACGGGAGATTGTTGCGATGCAGGGATCGGTGTTTTTCCGTGCTCTCGCCCTTGTGATATTGGCTTTCGGCGGGGTTTCGGCAGGCTTTCCGGTCCGGTCCGAACCGATGTCGGGAATCGCCATGCAAGGGAAGCCGGCCCTCGATCCGACGCGGGTGCACCTGCCCTATGCCGACCCGAATGCCCCCTCCGGCGGGCAGATTCGCATGGGCGAATCGGGCAGCTTCGATTCGCTGAACCCGTGGATCCTGCAAGGACGGCCCGCGCAGGGCATCTCGGCCTATGTCACCGAATCGCTGATGCTGCGCAGCTATGATGAGCCGTTCACCCTCTATGGCCTGCTGGCCGAAAGCATCGAAACTGACGCGCGCCGCTCGTGGGTCGCCTTCACCCTGCGCCCCGAGGCCAAGTTTTCCGATGGCAGTCCGGTCACCGTGGAGGATGTGATCTGGTCCTTTGAGACGATCGGAACCGAGGGCGCCCCGCGCTATCAGACCGCCTGGAAGAAGGTGAAGGCGATCACCCGGACCGGCCCGCGCAGTCTGCGCATCGACTTTACCGAGCCGAACCGGGAATTGGCCCTGCTGATGGGGCTGCGCCCCGTCTTGTCGAAGAAACAGTGGCAAGGCCATGATTTTGCCTCCGAAATGCAGATGGCGCCGGTGGGCTCCGGTCCCTATGTCGTCGAGACTTATGACATGGGCCGGTCAATCACGCTCAAACGCAATCCCGACTGGTGGGCCAAGGATCTGCCGATCACGCAGGGTTTGCACCATCTCGACCGCCTGCGCTGGGACTATTTCGGCGATCAGAACGTGATGTTCGAAGCCTTCAAGGCGGGCGAGCTCGACCTTTACCGCGAGACCAATGCCGCGAACTGGCACAGCGAATATGATTTCCCGGCAGTGCAGGATGGCCGCATCCTCAAGGAGGAGATCGCCAATCACGTTCCCTCGGGGATCAAGGGGCTGGTGATGAACACGCGCAAGCCGGTCTTTGCCGACTGGCGGGTGCGGCAGGCGATGATCCTCGCCTTCAACTTCGAGTTCATGAACAGAACCCTGACCGGAGGTGCCGAGCCGCGGATCTCGTCCTATTTCGCGAATTCTGCCCTGGCGATGCAGCCCGGCCCTGCCACGGGAAAGGTCGCGGATCTGCTTGCGCCCTATGCCGCCACTCTGCTGCCCGGCACGCTCGAAGGCTATGAATTGCCGGTCGGGGATGGCAGCACGCAGAACCGTCGCAACATGCGCGCAGCCCTGAAACTGATGGAAGAGGCGGGATGGACGGCTGCCGATGATGGCGTTTTGAAGAACGCCGCGGGCGAGCCTTTCCGGTTCGAGATCGTGCCGCAGCAGGGCGCGGCCGAATCACAATCGGTGGTCGACATCTATATCGAGGCGCTGCGGCGGCTCGGCATCTTTCCGGAGGTGACAATCGTCGATGACGCGCAATTCCAGGCCCGCAAGACGAGTTACGACTTCGACATGACCTGGATGTTCGTCGCCACGTCGCTCTCGCCCGGCAATGAGCAGTATCTTTACTGGGGATCGAAGGGCGCCGACGCGCCGGGCTCACGCAATCTGATGGGGATGCACGATCCCGCAGCCGACGCGATGATCGCGGCGCTGCTGTCGGCAGAGACGCCCGCGGATTTCACCGCCGCCGTGCAGGCGCTCGACCGGGTGCTGACCGCAGGTCGCTACGTGATCCCGATCTGGTATGCGCCGGTCACGCGGGTCGCACACAGTCGTGACCTTCACTTTCCGGCAACCGTTCCATTATACGGAGATTGGCCGGGCGTGACGCCCGATGCATGGTGGCATGAGGCGAAGAAATGAAGAAGGTGATCGTTCTGATGGTGCTGGCGGCGACGCTTGCAGGCTGCAACACGGTGGCGGGCGTCGGGGCCGATGTGACGGATGGCGCCCACAAGGTGCAAGGCTGGTTCTGATCGGCAATCCGTCGATCAGACCGAGTTTTTCCTTTTCAGGCCGCAATTTGCGGCGCAAGATCGAGGCGTGAGGACGGTCTCGAAGCAGGAGGTCAAGATGAAATGGCACCATGTGCAGGACAATTGGCCCGCCTTCTTCGAGGCGATCATCGACCGCTGGCCCGATGCGGACGAGGCCGAGCTTGACGAGATTGACGGTGATCAGCGGGCCTTCATCGCCTATATCATCGAGCTCACAGGGCAGGAGCCCGAGGAAGCGCGCGCCGAAATCCGGGAATGGCTGACCGGCGAGTTGCCCTCGGACGTGGTGATGGATCCCCGTCACGACAATCATTCGATCGCCCTGTCGAAGAAGTTCGTCCCCGAGGGCGAAGACGAATACGACGACGATTCCCGTTTCGGCGACGAGGAATGACCCGCTGCACGGCAAGCTGATCCTGCCGCGCTTGCAACCGCGGTCATCGCGGCTTAGCAAAGTGGGATGTTGTCGATCCATCAGTCCCCCGCCTTTGCCCCGCCGCCGGCTGCCTTCAACATGGCGGCCCATGTTCTTGCGCATGCCGATCGCCTTTCCGACCGCTCGGCCTTGCAGATCGTCGGCCCCTCGGGTGCCGAACGCTGGTCTTTCGGCCGATTGGCCGCCGCGGTGCGAGGTACGGGGGCAGGTCTGCTGAAGGCTGGCCTTGTACCAGGCGATCGCGTGCTTCTCCGCCTCGGCAATACCCCCGAGTTTCCGGTCGCCTTTCTGGGGGCCATTGCGGCGGGTCTTGTTCCGGTGCCGACCTCGCCCCAACTGACCGGCGAAGAAATCACGAAAATGGCGGCGCAGATTTCACCCGCAGCCGTCGTGGCCGGAGAGGGGATATCGCTTCCCGATAATCCGCGGATGATCCTGACCGAGACTGATCTGCGTGGGTTCGAAGCGCTTCCGCCCTGTGATTATCAGATGGTTTCTCCCGATCGGCTCGCCTACATCGTCTTCACGTCGGGCACATCCGGGTCGGCACGGGCGGTCTGTCATGCACACCGCGCGATCTGGGCGCGGCAGATGATGCACGACGGCTGGTATGGCCTGAGCAGCTCCGACAGATTATTGCATGCCGGTGCATTCAACTGGACCTATACCCTCGGGACCGGTCTGATGGACCCTTGGACTGTCGGAGCCACCGCCTTGATCCCGGCTCCGGGCGTCGATCCGGCGATGCTGCCCTTGTTGTTGCGTCGGTTCGACGTGACAATTTTCGCAGCAGTGCCAGGCGTCTACCGACAGCTTCTCAAGCATCACCAGACGTTGAACCTGCCCCGACTGCGCCACGGCCTGAGCGCAGGAGAAGCCTTGCCCGCACTGACACGACGCCACTGGACCGACGCCAGCGGCACCCCGATCTTCGAAGCGCTGGGCATGTCGGAATGCTCGACCTTCATTTCCTCCTGTCCGATGCACCCGGCCCCCGAGGGCACTATGGGATGGCCTCAAGCCGGTCGCCATGTCGCAGTCCTGTCGCCCGAGGGCGTGCCTGTACCCCGTGGCGAACCCGGCGATCTGTCGGTGCATTGCACGGACCCCGGGCTCTTCCTTGGTTATTGGGGTGCCGAGGCCGAGGCGCGCGCAAAGTTTACACCTGATGGTCAGTGGTTCCGGACAGGTGACATCGTCACCATGACCGAGGCCGGGGCGATCACGTATCAGGGGCGCGTCGACGACATGATGAACGCGGGCGGCTTCCGCGTCAGCCCACTGGAGGTAGAGGCTGCAATGGTCACTTGTCCGGACGCTGGCGAGGTCGCTGCGGTCGAGTTGCGCATCTCGGAAGAGACAAGCCTCGTCGCGCTGGCCCATACCGGGTCGGCCTCGGAAGAAGCGCTCTCGACGCATGCTGCCGCACACCTGGCACGTTACAAGCAACCCCGAATCTACCGTCAATTTCCCGCCTTGCCACGCAATCGCAATGGCAAAATTGACCGGAAAACACTGCGCAACACATGGCCGGAACTTGCAGGAAGCGGAGCAAGCCAATGATTCCTCTTGATATCTTCGCGGACCCCGTTTGCCCGTGGTGTTACCTTGCCAAAGCTCAACTCGACCGCGCGCTTGAGGCACGGCCCAATCATCCCTTTCTGATTTCATGGTATCCGTTCCAGCTGAACCCGACCTTGCCGCCCGAGGGCATGGACCGCGGAGCTTGGCTGCACGCGCGTTTCGGGGCTGACGCTGACCGCATCGACCTTCCCGTGCTTGAAGCGGCACGGACGGCCGGTGTCGAGATAAACTTGCCAATAATCGCCACGGTGCCGAATACACTGAATGCGCACCGCCTGCTTCATTGGGCGGGAATCGAGGGCGCGCAAACACCTGTCATGGCGGGTCTGCTGCGCGCTTATTGGCGTGAAGGCCTCGATATCGGGGCATCGGAGGTTCTCGTGAAAATCGGTGCGGATGCTGGCCTCTCCGCAGATGTGCTTCGGCGGCTGCTGGCAAGCGATGCCGATATCGATGTCGTGCAGACGCGCGAAACACATGCACGGGATCGCGGTATTACTGCCGTGCCCACGTTCATTCTTGACAATGTGCATGTGATCACAGGCGCCCAACCTGCGAAGCTCTGGATGCGGGTCATCGACGATCTCGCCGCGACGTAGTTACGCGTTTTCGCACATCTTTGTGCGCGGCTGCGCTCTGGCCTTATACGTGCGTTCGGATATGGTTCCGGCCGAACCTTGAAAGGCTGCGCATGTCCGACACTCACGCTTCTGCGGCGCCCCCCCGCATCCCCGTTTTCGAATTCACCGCGTTGATGGCGCTGCTGGCGGCAACGGTCGCCTTTTCCATCGATGCCATGTTGCCCGCGCTGCCGGAAATCGCAGCCAAGCTGACACCCGAAGCCATCAACCGGGCGCAGCTTGTCCTGACCTTCTTCGTTCTCGGGATTGGGGTCGGCACCTTCGTTGCGGGTCCACTCTCCGATGCGATCGGCCGAAAACGCACCATTCTCGTCGGGGTCAGCATCTTCGTGATTGGCGCCGCCATCGGTGCACAGGCGCAAAGCCTCGAGGTGCTTTTGGCCGCGCGATTTGTTCAGGGATTGGGCGCGGCGGCACCACGTATCGTGCCAATGGCCCTTGTGCGCGACATGTATGCCGGACGCGAGATGGCAAAGGTCACGGCCTTCATCATGATGGTCTTCATTCTCGTTCCCGCGCTGGCCCCCTCGGCAGGTCAGCTCATAATCGGCTTCGCGGGGTGGCGCGGGGTCTTCTATGCCTTCATCCTCTTCGCCCTGATAGGCCTGACCTGGCTCAGCCTGCGGCAAC
Organism: Rhodobacter viridis; assembly: GCF_003217355.1. Classification (GTDB taxonomy): domain Bacteria; phylum Pseudomonadota; class Alphaproteobacteria; order Rhodobacterales; family Rhodobacteraceae; genus Rhodobacter; species Rhodobacter viridis. The sequence continues at coordinate 471,715 of NZ_QJTK01000001.1, forward strand.
CGGAAACGCTCGCGGTTGATCGGCGACGTCCGCTTCACCCGACCTTGCTTTGGGACGGTACGAAGGAAGTGCTCAGCGACCGTGACGTGCGGCTCTACATCCTGACCATGACACTTGGGTTCGGGCAGATGTTCGCGCTGCTTTCCTCGTCGCAACAACTGTTTGCGGCCTTCGGTGCAGTTGAGACCTTTCCGAAATGGTTCGCCCTGATGGCCGTTCTTGCGGGCTCAGGCACGGCTTTCAACGCCATGTTCGTGATGCGCCTTGGTATGCGCAGGATGGTGCGCGGAACCTACATGATGCAGGTCGTCTCCTCGGGTGCAATGCTCGCCCTGATCCTTGGGGGCGCGGTGACGCCCCCAAACGGTTTCGTGTTCCTGTTCGCCTGGACCGTAACCGTCTTTATGATGGCAGGGATCACATTCGGAAACCTGAACGCGCTCGCGATGCAGCGCATGGGGCATCTTGCGGGACTTGCCGCCTCGGTCGTATCCGCGATTTCAACGATGGGTGCGGTATTGATCGCGGCCCCGGTCGGGCTGATGTTCGATGGGACCGCGCTGCCGATCGTGATGGCGACGCTGACCTGTTCGAGCCTTGCCGTGATCCTGATGGGTCTCGTGCGCGAGAACGCATAAGGGGGCCGTCACGCCCCCTTTTTCTTTTCGGTCTTTTTTGCTGCGACGACTTTCTCCGCAAGATCGCGCGCGATCGAAAAAGCGCCCTTGATCTTATCGGCATCGTTGGCCCAGTCGCGGCGCACGACAACCTTGTTGCCATTGATCTTCGCAGCGCCGCGTTCCGTATTCAGGAATTCAACCAGCCCGGCAGGGTTCGGGAACTTATCGAGATGGAACTGAACGGTCGCACCCTTCGGCCCGGCATCCATGCGCGAAATCTGCGCGCGCTTGCACATCGCCTTGATCCGGACAACCAGCATCAGCGTGTTCACTTCCTTTGGCAAGGGACCGAAGCGATCAATCAGTTCCGCCGCGAAACCCTCCATCTCGACCTTGCTCGCAAGGCTCGACAGACGCCGATAAAGCCCCAGGCGCACATCAAGATCCGGGATGTAACTTTCTGGAATCATGACAGGAACGCCAAGATTGATCTGCGGTGACCAATCCCCGTCATCGGCCGTCTCGGTGAGTTCACCAGACTTCAGCTTGGCGATCGTTTCCTCAAGCATGGCCTGATAGAGCTCGTAGCCAACCTCCTTGATATGGCCCGACTGCTCTTCGCCCAGTAGGTTCCCGGCCCCGCGCAAATCGAGATCCTGGCTCGCCAGCGAGAAGCCCGCGCCAAGGTTGTCGAGGCTCCCCAGAAGCCGCAACCGCTTCGTTGCCTGCGGGGTCAGCGGCAACCGCGGCTTCGTCGTAAGGTAGCAATAGGCGCGCATCTTCGAGCGCCCGACACGGCCGCGGATCTGGTAAAGCTGCGACAGGCCGAACATGTCAGCCCGATGCACGACCATCGTGTTCGCCGTCGGAATGTCGAGACCGGATTCGACAATCGTCGTTGCCAGTAGGACATCGTGCTTGCCATCGTAGAAGGCATTCATCCGGTCATCGAGTTCGCCGGCCGCCATCTGTCCATGCGCGATGATGTAGCTGACCTCGGGCACATGGCTGCGCAGGAAATCCTCGACTTCCGCAAGGTCCGAAATCCGGGGCACGACGTAGAAGCTCTGACCGCCGCGATAATGTTCACGCAGCAGCGCTTCGCGGATCGTGACGGTATCGAACTCGCTGACGTAAGTGCGGATGGCCAGACGATCGACGGGGGGCGTTCCGATAATCGAGAGGTCCCTGACCCCCGTCAGGCTCAGTTGCAACGTCCGGGGAATGGGCGTTGCGGTCAAGGTCAGCACATGGATCTCGGAGCGCATCTCTTTCAGGCGCTCCTTGTGCTGAACGCCGAAATGCTGTTCTTCGTCAATGACTAGCAGGCCGAGATTGCGGAACTTTACGCCCTTGGCAAGCACGGCATGGGTGCCGATGACGATGTCTACCGTGCCATCCGCAAGGCCTTCGCGCGTCGCATTTGCCTCCTTGGCCGAAACGAAGCGCGAGAGCGGCTTCACCGTCAGCGGCGTGCCGCGGAAGCGTTCGATGAAAGTCTTGGCGTGCTGACGCGCAAGCAGCGTCGTGGGGGCGATCACCGCCACCTGCATGCCAGAACTGGCCGCGACGAAGGCGGCCCGCATCGCCACTTCGGTCTTGCCAAAGCCGACGTCGCCCACAACCAGACGATCCATCGGACGGCCCGCCGCAAGGTCGGTCACCACGTCCTCGATCGCCGCCAGCTGATCGTCGGTCTCGGTATAGGGGAACCGGGCGGCGAAGGTCTCCCAGTCATGATGCGCGGCTTCGAGAATCGGTGCTGCCCGGAGCAACCGCTCTGCAGCGATCCGCATCAGCCGGTCGGCAATCTGGCGGATCCGCTCCTTCAGCTTCGCTTTCTTCGCCTGCCATGCCCCACCGCCGAGCTTGTCGAGCAGCCCTTCCTCATGCCCGTAGCGCGAAAGCAGCTCGATGTTCTCGACCGGCAGATAGAGCCGATCCCCCCCGGCATATTCGAGCAGCACGCATTCATGCGGTGCCCCAAGCGCCGTGACGGTCTCGAGGCCCTTGTAGCGGCCGACGCCATGATCGACGTGCACGACAAGGTCACCGGGCGAGAGGCTTTGCGCTTCGGTCAGGAAGTTCTCGGCCTTGCGCTTGCGGCGCGGTTTCGCAACCAGCCGGTCGCCCAGAACATCCTGCTCCGAGATGACCGTGAGCCCCTCGGCCTCGAACCCTGCATCGAGTGCCCAGACCGCAAGCCCCAGCCCCTCGATGCCGCGGGCATCGGAAATCAGCTTCGCCCCGGAAAGACCTTCGTCTTCCAATAATCCTTTCAAACGCTCCCGCGCGCCCTCGGACCAGCTCGCGATCACCACCGGACCACGCTGCAATCTCGCTTGCACGTGGTCTTTCAAGGCACCGAAAAGACTGACATTTTCCAGCTGACGTTCCGGTGCGAAATTTCTGCCGATCTTCGCTTCGGCATTCAGGATACCCGGCCCGGGCGGCGCTTGCAGCACCTGCAGTTTCAGAACGCGATGCTTCGCAAGCTCGCTTTCCCAGCCCTTGCCGTCGAGATACAGCAGATCCGGCGGCGCGGGTTTGTAGACCGTATCCAGCCGATCCCGCCGGTTCATCGCCTCGCGTCGGGTGTCGTATTGATCGGCGATCCCGTCCCAACGCGCGGCCCGCTGCGGCTCGATCTGATCGTCGAGCATCACCGTCGCATCTTGCAAATAATCGAACAGGGTCTCCAGCCGATCGTGGAAGAAGCCCAGCCAGTGCTCCATCCCGGCGTGTTTGCGCCCGGCAGAAACCGCCTCGTAGAGCGGATCATCCGTGCCGCCTGCCCCGAATTCGATCCGATAATTCTGCCGGAACCGCGTGATCGAGGCCGGATCGAGGATCACCTCGCTCACCGGGGCGAAATCGATCTGGCTCAGCTTTTCGGTGGTGCGCTGGTTCGCCGGATCGAAGCGCCGCGCGCCATCCAGAACATCGCCGAAAAGATCAAGCCGCACCGGACCGCCTTCCCCCGGCGGATAAATGTCGATGATTCCGCCACGCACGGCGTAATCCCCCGGCTCCGACACCGTCGACACCGGCGAAAACCCCATGCGGACCAGAAATTCCTTCAGCCCCTTTTCATCGATCCGCTGCCCGACCCGTGCCGAAAAGCTCGATCCCGCGACGAGCCCCCGCGCCGGGACCCGCTGCGTTGCCGCGGCAAGCGTCGTCAGCAGCACGAAGGGTCCCGTGATCACACCCGAAGCGAGCGTCGCCAGCGTCGCCATCCGCGCCGCCGAAATCTCGGGGTTCGGCGAAACGCGATCGTAAGGAAGGCAGTCCCAGGCCGGAAAGGTCAGAACCGCCGCCTGCGGATCAAAGAAGGCCAGCGCCGCGCGCATTGCCTCGAGCCGCCGGTCATCGCGGGCCACATGAATGACAGGTCGCCCCTTGGCCAGTTCCTTGGCCAGAAGTTTCGCGTCATAGCCCTCGGGGGCGCCTGAAAGAAGAAAGTGCTGCATGGGCGAGAGGTATCGGAACGCGCTGACCTGTCAAGGGCTCAGCCGAGCGGAGACAGCTGCAGGTTTTGAAACATCCCCCAAAGCGCGGTCACGCAGATTGCGCACATGCCAACCGCCTGTACCGAGACCCGATGCCGGATCAGGATCCGCGCCACGGTTTCCACCTCGGGGTCTGCGGCCAGCACCTTTTCGAGCCGGGCCGCCGTGCGCAGGCTCAAGAGCCCGACGCCGCTCAGCGGCACGACGATCAGCGCCACCGCCTGCGCGAACTCCATCCGGAAGACGAAGCCCAGAACGACGATCAGGCTGAGCAGGAACGAGGCAACCAGCGTCAGCGTCACCCCCGCCTCGCGGCCGATCGACAGGATTCGGCGCACGTTGACGCTGGCGAGCATCAGCATGTCTTCGGCCACCGGGCCGCCCTTGCGCCGCGCCCGCACGATCAGATCGAAAGGCACCCCAAGGACATAGTGCGAGGCCGTGGACCAGGTCACTGCCAGCGCGATCCAGTACCAGAGGTTCGAAAACGACCGCATGTCGATCAGGTCGAAGATCGTTTGCAGAATGTCCAAGGTCTTGCCCGCCCGTTGCCTTCTCCCGGTTTCGCGCATCGGCGCCGCGGTTGCAAGCGCGCCTTGGCGCGGGCGCGACAATGCGGGTCTTGAGCCAGCCCGCGATCCGTGGCACCCACGGCGACGAAGGAGACCGCCCATGACCCTGATCACCCCCCCCTTTCCCACCAATCGCCTGCGCCGGATGCGCCGCACCGAAGCCCTGCGCGACCTCGCTCAGGAAAACCGGTTGTCGGTCAAGGATTTGATCTGGCCGATCTTCATCACTGACGTTCCCGGTGCGGATGTCGAAATCTCCTCGATGCCGGGGGTTGTGCGTCGGACCATGGACGGCGCGCTCAAGGCCGCCGAAGAAGCCGCGACGCTGGGCATTCCCGCGATCTGTCTCTTCCCCTACACCGATCCCGCGGTGAAGACCGAGACCTGCGAGATGGCCTGGCAGCATGACAATTTCGTCAACCGCGTGATTGCCGCAATGAAACAGGCGGTGCCCGAGGTTGCGATCATGACCGACATCGCGCTCGACCCCTACAATGCGAACGGCCACGACGGTCTGGTGCGCGATGGCATCATCCTGAACGACGAAACCACCGAAGCGCTGGTCAAAATGGCGCTCGCGCAGGCCGATGTCGGCGCCGACATCCTTGGCCCCTCGGACATGATGGACGGCCGCGTCGGCGCGATCCGCACCGCGATGGAGGCCGCCGGTCACAAGGATATCGCGATCCTCAGCTATGCGGCGAAATATGCCTCGGCCTTCTATGGTCCGTTCCGCGATGCGGTCGGCGCCTCGGGCGCGCTCAAGGGCGACAAGAAGACCTATCAGATGAACCCGGCGAACAGCGCCGAGGCGCTGCGCAACGTCGCCCGCGACATCGCCGAGGGCGCCGACATGGTGATGGTGAAGCCGGGCATGCCTTACCTCGACATCGTGCGTCAGGTGAAGGACGCCTTCGGGATGCCCACCTATGCCTATCAGGTTTCGGGCGAATACGCGATGTTGATGGCGGCGGTGCAGAACGGCTGGCTCAACCATGACAAGGTGATGCTGGAAAGCCTGATGGCCTTCCGCCGCGCTGGCTGTGATGGCGTTCTGACCTATTTCGCCCCCGCGGCGGCAAAACTGATCGGCGCCTGATCGCGCATCGGACCCAAACAGCCGCGGGCGCAAGTGACAAGCGTTCGCGGCTGCGCTAATCTCGCTCCAACCGGTCCGATCAAGGCCGGACAGACATGGAGCGAGCAGATGACAGAACTTTCCAGACGGTCCCTTCTCGTGCTCGGCGGTGCCAGCCTCGGCCTTGCCGCCTGTGGCAATGGCGTGGGCTCGAACGGTGGCGCCACAATCGATGCGCGCGTCGATGCCACGCGCGACTACATGTTGCGCAGCTTCCCCTCGACCAAACAATTGCTGAGCAAATCGGTCGGCGTACTTTACATGCCGCTGATGACCGAGGCGAGCTTTGGCTTCGGCGGTGCCTTCGGGCGCGGTGCGCTGCGCATCAACGATGTGACGGTGGATTACTATTCTGCCGCCTCGGCCTCGGTCGGCTTCCAGATCGGCGCGCAGCAATATGCGCATGCGCTGTTCTTCATGACCGAAAAAGCGCTGGCAGATTTCCGCAAGGCCGATGGCTGGGAACTGGGCGCGGATGCGCGCTACGCCCTGCCCGATGGCGGCGGCGCGATCGGCACCGACACGACAACGACGCTGGCTCCGGTGGTGGTGCAGGTCTTCGGCCAATCCGGCCTGATCGTCGGCGCCTCGCTGGCCGGGACGAAATACACCCGCATCATTCCCTGAAACGATCCTCCAGAAAACCGAAAGGCGCGGAAATTTCCGCGCCTTTTCATTTGGTTGCGAGGCGAAGCTTAGACTTCAGCCGCCGTAGATGACCTTGACGTAATTTGTCGTCTCTTCGTAATCGGGCACGCCATCGGCCTTGTCCACAGCCTCGGGACCGGCGTTGTAGGCGGCCAGCGCCAGCCGCCAATCCCCGAAGCGGTCGTACATCATGCGCAAATACCGTGCCCCGCCTTCGAGGTTTTCCAGCGGATCGGTCGCATCGACGCCCAGCAATTGCGCCGTGCCCGGCATCAACTGCGCCAGCCCTGTCGCCCCCTTCGGCGAGACCGCGCCGGGGTTCCAGCCGCTTTCCTGTTGCACGAGCCGCAGAAACAGATCCTCGGGCACCCCATTGCGTGCCGCGGCGGCCTTGGCATGGGCCAGATATTCTCCCTTGTAGCGCCCGCTGTAGCGCGGCAGCGCAACATTCGAACTGAGACCGCCCTTCGGCGCATCGGGCCGCAGGCGCACCGAATTGTCGTATTGCCCGGAGAGACGGCCATCAAGCAGCGCGAATTGATTGCGTCGGACCAGTGATTGCGACTTGGACGAGGCGCGGCCCAGGACCAGCCCCTCCGCATCGGCCTTACTGATGGCTGAGGGACTGACCGTCACTGCCATCGCAAGTCCAACCGCTGCAACGATTTTTCGCATACAAAACCCTGAAGGTGCCCTCTTCGGGCGGAACTATAAGGGCAATTCCGGCGAATGCCTAGCGTCTTGCGCCGAGGCACGTTTTATGGGCAAAGTATCGCCGACGCTTCAGATCGGGGCCGCTTCATCGCGGCCCCTGAAGCATTTAGAGGCAACGCCGGATCGCTCCGGCCACTACGGAGAGTTTCATGGCAGGATCGGTGAACAAGGTCATTCTGGTCGGCAATCTGGGCCGAGACCCGGAAGTGCGCAGCTTTGCCAATGGCGGCAAGGTCTGCAACCTGCGCATCGCCACCTCGGAAACCTGGCGCGACAAGCAATCGGGCGAGCGCAAGGAACGCACCGAATGGCACTCTGTCGCGATCTTCAACGAGGCGCTCGCCAAGATCGCCGAGCAATATCTGCGCAAGGGCTCGACCGTCTATATCGAGGGGCAACTCGAAACCCGCAAATGGACTGACCAGCAGGGGCAGGAACGCTATTCGACCGAAGTCGTTCTGCGTCCCTACACCGGCAACCTGACGCTGCTTGGCGGCCGTGACGGCGGCGGCTCGGGCGGTGGCGGTGGCGGCGGCGGCTACGGCGGCGGCGCGCAGGGCGGCGGTTATGGTGGTGGCTACGACGACGGCCCGGGCTATGGCGGCGGCAGTGGCTCCTCGGCCCCCTCGGGTGGCGGCGGCGGCGGTGGCCGCCCGGATTTCGACGACGACATTCCGTTCTGACGACAAGGGGGCCGAAAGGCCCCCTTCTTCATCACGATGCCATCTGATCGGGGCACTCAGCCCAAGGCACGCAGCCGCGCGATCAGGCTCGAGGTATCCCAGCGCCCGCCGCCCATCTTCTGCACATCCTTGTAGAACTGATCGACGAGCGCCGTCACCGGCAGGCTCGCGCCGGTCTCGTTTGCGGTGGCAAGGCAAATCCCCAGATCCTTGCGCATCCAGTCGACGGCAAAGCCGAAATCGAAGCGGTTTTCCGCCATCGTCTTCGAGCGGTTCGTCATCTGCCAGCTGCCCGCCGCACCCTGACTGATCACCTCGACCAGCGCCCCGGCATCCAGCCCGGCCTTCTCGGCGAAATGCAGCGACTCGGCCAGCCCTTGCACCAGACCGGCAATCGCGATCTGGTTGCACATCTTGGCGAGCTGCCCCGCGCCGCTCTCGCCCAGCCGCCGACAAATCCGGGCGTAAGCGGCAATCACCGGCTCGGCCGCGGCATAATCCGCTTCGCTCCCACCGCACATCACCGAGAGCACGCCATTCTCGGCTCCCGCCTGACCGCCCGAAACCGGCGCATCGACGAAGCCAAACCCCTTCTGCGCCGCAATCGCCGACAGCTCGCGCGTCACCTGCGCCGAAACGGTGGTGTGATCGACGAAAATCGCCCCCGGCGCCATCCCGGTGAAAGCCCCCGTCTCACCAAGGCAAACCTGACGCAGATCGTCGTCATTGCCGACACAGGCCATGATGAACTCTGCCCCCGCGGCCGCTTCAGCCGCCGTAGCGGCACGGGTGCCCGCATGATTGGCGACCCAGGCCTCGGCCTTCGCCGGGCTGCGGTTCCACACCGTCACCGCATGCCCGCGCGCCGCCAGATGGCCCGCCATCGGAAAGCCCATCACGCCCAAGCCAAGAAACGCCACCTTTGCCATCACCGCTCCCTCTGCACGCGTTTGCGCGTTGAACATTGCCTGCCTGTGACTTAGTAACGCCCCCGCCTGCCCCGTCAATTCTCTCCGTCAAATCCCGGTCCGAGGTCGCCGCATGTATCGCCTGTTCACCTGGTTGGTCCGCATCGTCTCGGCTGTGCTTGCGCTCGCGCTCGTCGCCGCGTTCGGCGTCTGGTATTTTGCCACCCGCTCGCTGCCCGATTACGACGCGACCTATCCGATGGAGGGGATTTCGGCCCCGGTCGAGATCGTCCGCTCGACCGAGGACGTGCCGCATATCTTCGGCAAGACCGATGCCGATGTCTATTTCGCGCTGGGGCTCGCCCATGCGCAGGACCGGCTCTGGCAGATGACGCTCGCGCGCCGCACCGTGCAGGGGCGGTTGAGCGAGGTCTTTGGCGAAAAGACCCTGAAAACCGACGAGCTGATGCGCCGGCTCGACCTTTACGGCGCGGCGCAGGCCTCGGTCGCGGTGCAGGATCCGGCGACGAAATCGGCGCTTGAGGCCTATGCGCGCGGCGTCAACGCCTGGATCGAAGAGGTGAACCGCTCGGCACTCGGCCGTGGCGCCCCCGAGTTTTTCCTCTTCGATGCCGAGATCGCCTACTGGACCCCCGCCGATTCGATCGCGCTTTTGAAGCTCTTGGCGGTGCAGAACTCCACCCAGATCGACGCCGAGGTCCTGCGCGCGCAGCTCTCGATGCTGGGTCAAGGCTGGGCGACGGACCTGATGCCCGAGGTTCCCGGCCCCGGCACGATCGCCCTGCCGCGCTATTCCGCGCTGTTCCCCGATCTTTCCGCCGCACAGGTGCAAACCGCCAGCGATGCCGAGGGGCCGCTCTCCCCCTTTGCCAGCCGCGATTTCGGCGCTGCTTCCAACGCCTTCGCCGCCGCGCCCGCGCGCTCGGCCGCGGGCGGTTCGCTTCTGGCCAATGACCCGCATTCCCCCTTCACCGCGCCCTCGCAATGGTATCTCGCGCGGCTCGAGCTTTCGACCGGCGGCGTGATCGGCGCGACGATTCCGGGCATTCCCGCGATCCTCACCGGCCGCAGCGAGGCGCTGGGCTGGGGCATCACCGCCTCCTGGGCCGATGACGAGGATCTTTTCGTCGAGGAACTCGATCCGAAACAGCCCGAACGCTATCGCACGCCCACCGGCTGGGCCGATTTCACCACGCGCAAGGTGATCGTCTCGGTCAAGGACGCCGCGCCGGTGACGCTCACCCTGCGCTGGACAGAAAATGGCCCAGTCCTGCCCGCCGGTCACTTCGATCTGGGCAAGGTGACGCCGCCCGGCCATGTGATGAGCCTTGGCTGGTCGGCACTCTCGCCCGCCGATACCTCGATGAGCGCGGCACTGAGGATCATGCAGGCGAAAACGGTGCCGGATGCGGTTGACGCCGGTGAAGGCTTCATCGCCCCCTCGATGAACCTGACGCTCGCCGATGCGACCTCGGTGGGCATGGTCACGCTGGGTGCGCTGCCGCTGCGCGATCCCGCCAACGCCACCGAAGGCCGCATGCCGCAGCCGGGCTGGCTTTCGGCAAACCGCTGGCATGGCCGCCTGCCCTATGACAGCAATCCGCGCCTGCTCGAGCCCGAGGGCGGGATCGTCGTCAATACCAACAACAAGCTGATCGACCGGCCGTTTCCGCTCCACGTCAGCTACGACTGGGGCGACAGCCAGCGCGTCGCCCGCCTGACCCGCCTGATGGGCGAGCGCGAGGTGCATTCGCGCGAAAGCTTCATAGCGGTGCAGACCGACACCGTTTCGCCCGCCGCGCGCGGCCTGCTTCCACTCGTCGGCGCCGATCTGTGGTTCACCGGCACCCCCGCGCCCGAAGGCACGCCCGAGCGGTTCCGCCAGCGCGCGCTGGAACTCCTCGCCGCCTGGGACGGCGACATGAACGAGCACCTGCCCGAACCGCTGATCTATGCCGCCTGGATGCGCGAATTCCAGAACCGGCTGATCCGCGACGAACTCGGCCCGGAACTCGCCGCCAAATTCATCCATATCGAGCCGCTTTTCATCGAACATGTGCTGCGCAACGTGAATGGCGCCGCGCGCTGGTGCGACGTGCTGCAATCGGCGCCGGTCGAGACCTGCACCGACATCGCCCGCATCTCGCTTGATGCGGCGCTGCTCGGCCTGAAGGAAAAATACGGGCCACAGATCGAAAGCTGGCGCTGGGGCGACGCGCATGAGGCGCATCACGACCACACGGTTCTGGGGCAAAACCCGATGCTGGGCTGGCTGATGAACATCCGGCAATCGACCTCGGGCGGCGATTTCACCCTGAACCGCGGCCTGACCGCAGGCACTGGCCCGGAGCCCTTCGCGAATGTTCACGGCGCGGGCTATCGCGGGGTCTATGATTTCGCCGATCCGGATTCCTCGGTCTTCATCATCGCCACGGGGCAATCGGGCCATCCGTTCTCGCCGCATTACGACGATCTGGCCGATCTCTGGCGGCGCGGCGAATATATCCCGATGTCGCTTGATCCGGCTCTGGCGCGGGCAGCGGCCGCCGGGATCACCCGGCTGGAACCGCTCACGCCCAAGGAGTGAGCGGTGAAAGGGCGTATTTGAACCAAGAAAAAACAGCCGCTTTTTCTCGGCCTAAATACGCCTTTTCAACGACTTGCAAAGCAAACCTAAAGTGATTGAAAGCGGGTTTTCTGCGCCTCGGTCCAGCGCAGGAGCAGCTTCCAGCCGTCTTCGCCCTGCACCTCGTCACGGATCACGCCCTGCGCATGCAGCCAGGCATGTTCCTTGCCCGCGGTGAAAGGCAGGTCGATCTCTTCCTCGATCCGCTCATCGCCCAGACGGGTTTCGATCGCCGCCAGAAGCGCCGGAATGCCCTCACCTGACAGCGCCGAGACTGCCTGCACATCCGAACGCCGCGCGTCCTGACCCAGGAGTCCCGCCCGCACCGCCTCGGACAGGGCGTCGATCTTGTTCCAGACCTCGATCAGCGCCACATCCTCGGCCACGCCCAGGGATTCAAGGATCTCGCCGACGTCTTCGGCCTGTTCCTCGGTCTCGGGGTGGGAAATGTCGCGCACATGCAAGATCAGATCGGCTTCCAGCACCTCTTCAAGCGTCGCGCGGAAGGCCGCGACCAGTTCGTGTGGCAGGTCCGAGATGAAGCCTACGGTATCCGACAGGATGATCCGCCGACCGGAGGGCAGCACAAGGCCGCGCATCGTCGGGTCGAGCGTTGCGAACAGCATGTCCTTGGCCAGCACCTCGGCTCCGGTCATGCGGTTGAAAAGCGTCGATTTTCCGGCGTTCGTATAGCCCACGAGCGCGACGATTGGGAACGGCACCTTGCGCCGCGCCGCGCGGTGCAATTCGCGCGTCTTCACCACCTTCGCCAGCTGCCGCTTCAACCGGATCACCTGATCGTCGATCGCACGCCGGTCGGCCTCGATCTGGGTTTCGCCAGGACCACCGACGAAGCCGAAACCGCCACGCTGGCGCTCGAGGTGGGTCCAGGCCCGAACCAGCCGCGTGCGCTGATAGGACAGTGCCGCCAGTTCAACCTGCAGCACGCCTTCGCGCGTCCGCGCCCGATCGGCGAATATCTCGAGGATCAACCCGGTCCGATCCAGAAGCTTGACGCCCCATTCCTTTTCCAGGTTGCGCTGCTGGATCGGGCTCACAGGACCGTCGACCAGCACCAGATCCACCTCGGCCGCGGTGAGGCGCTCTTTCAGCTCGGCCATCTTGCCGGTGCCGAAAAGATGCCCCGCATGGGGTTTGGGCAGGCGCACGATTTCGTGGCCCATGATCTGCAAATCAGGCAGGGCAGCCGCAAGCGAAACCGCTTCTGCCAGCCGCAACTCCGGCTCGCGCCGGGCATCGACCGTCTTCAGGTCGGGGTGCAGCACCCAGACGCGGGTCGGACGGTCTTTGGAAAGGATGGGGTCGCTCAGTCTTCGCCCTCGTACAGAGAGATCGGCGAGCCGGGCATGATGGTCGAGATCGCGTGTTTATAGACCAGCTGCGACTGGCCATCGCGGCGCAGCAGCACGCAGAAGTTGTCGAACCAGGTGATCACGCCCTGCAGTTTCACCCCGTTGATGAGGAAGATCGTGACCGGAACCTTGGTCTTGCGGACGTGATTGAGAAACGCATCCTGAAGGTTCTGTTTGTCGGCAGCCATTTTTTCTTATGCCTTTTTTTGTGTTTTGTCCTGTCGCGCGGGGCCGGGTTCGGTCTCCCGTGTCAAGTATGCGCAAAGGTGCACGAGATTCCAGCCAAAAAGCAGTGACTTGTTCGTGGGGCACGGAAAATGCCGTGCCCCTGTCGCCTTCGGGGCGCAGTCAGGCGGGTTGCGACCTCAAAGGTCATCCCCCGCGGTTTCGATCTCGTCCTCCTCGGCCTCGTCAAAGCCCGCGCCGCCCCGGCCCGATTTCGCCGAGGTGACGACGCCGAGCGACTTCAGCTTGCGGTGCAGCGCCGAGCGTTCCATGCCGACGAACGCCGCCGTGCGCGAGATGTTGCCGCCAAAGCGGTTGATCTGCGTCAGCAGATATTCGCGTTCGAACAACTCGCGCGCCTCGCGCAGCGGCAGCGACGCAAGCTGACCGCCCAGAACGATGCGCCCTTCCTCGGGTTGCGCGGCATTGCCGGGCAGTTCCCGCGCCTCGATCGGGCCGGTGCCGTCGCCAAGGATCAGCACGCGCTCGATCACGTTGCGCAACTCGCGGATGTTGCCGGGCCATTCCATCGTCTGCAGACTGGCCACCGCTTCTTCGGACAGCGCCCGCTGCGCCAGCCCCTGGGTGCGGTTGAAAACGTCGATGAAATGGGCGGCGATCAGCGGCACATCCTCGCGCCGTTCGGCCAGCGAGGGCACGGCGATCGGCACCACATTCAGCCGGTCGTAAAGCTCCTGCCGGAAGCGCCCGGCGGCGATTTCCGCTGGCAGGTTGCGCGTGGTCGAGGAGATCACCCGCAGATCGACCCGCACCTTGTCCGAGCCACCCGCGCGGGTGAATTGCTGCTCGGTCAGCACGCGCAGGATCTTCGACTGCGTCCCAAGCGGCATCTCGGCCACTTCGTCGAAATAGATCACGCCGCCATGGGCTTGTTCGAGAAGGCCTTTTTCGATTCCGCGCTCGGTCGTCTCGCGACCGAACAGCACCTCTTCCATCCGCTCGGGCGCGATCGTCGCGGAGTTCACCGTGACAAAGGGCGCCGCCGCACGGGTCGAATGCTGGTGGATGTAGCGCGCCGCAGATTCCTTGCCCGAGCCGGGATCGCCCGTCAGCATCACCCGCCCGTTCGATTTCGTCACCTTGTCGAGCTGATCCTTCAACCGCCGGAACGCCGCAGAATTGCCGATCATGTCGCCCGAATGCAGGTCCCGCCGCCGCAGGCTCGAATTCTCGCGCCGCAACCGGCTGGTCTCCATCGCGCGCGAGATCACAACCATCAGCTGGTCGATGTTGAACGGCTTCGAGATGAAATCGTAAGCGCCCTGCTTGATCGCCGCGACCGCGATCTCGATGTTGCCATGGCCCGAGATGATGATGATCGGAATGTCGGGATTGTCCCGCTTCACCGTCTTCAGGATGTCGATCCCGTCCATCCGGCTGTCCTTGAGCCAGATGTCCAGGATCATCAGCGCCGGCGCCTCGGCGTTGATCGCCTCCATGCAGGCATCGGAATTGGCCGCCGTCCGCGTCGCGTAACCCTCGTCCTTGAGGATGTCGGCGATCAGCTCGCGGATGTCCTTTTCGTCATCGACGATGAGAATGTCGCTCATGGCTCACTATCCTTGATGGCGCGCAGCCCGGTCCGGGCGCGGGGCAGTCTGATTTCGGCACAGGCCCCCGCATGGGCGCCAGTGTCAAAGGGGGGCGCATCGGTCAGAACCAGCATGCCGCCGTGTTCTTCGATGATCTTCTTCACGATCGAAAGGCCAAGGCCGGTGCCCTTGGCGCGGGTGGTGACATAGGGCTCGAAGAGCCGCGCCCGGTCGGGCGGCAGGCCGATGCCATTGTCCATGATGCGGATCTCGACCGCTTCTGGCTCTTCGGTCAGGCTGACCCGGACCTCTGGCGCGAAACCGTCGGGGGCGCCCTTTTCGATCAGGCTCTCGATCGCTTCGCCAGCATTCTTGATCAGATTGGTCAGCGCCTGGCTGATCATCGTCGCATCAAGTTCGACCACCAGAGGCCCGTCCGGCAGATCGGCCGAAAGCTTCGCCCCGTGCAGGGATCCCTCCTGCAACAGCACCGCATCGCGGGTCAGTTGCACGATGTCATGATCGCGCCGGTTCGGCTCCGGCATTCGGGCAAAGCGGGAAAATTCATCAACGATCCGGCGCAGATCATCGGTCTGGCGGATGATCACGCCGGTCAGTTGCTCCAGCGCCTCGGCCTCTTCCGCTGCGACCTGGCGGCTGAACTTGCGCTTGATCCTCTCGGCCGAGAGCTGGATCGGCGTCAGCGGGTTCTTGATCTCATGCGCAATGCGCCGCGCGACATCGCCCCAGGCCGCCATCCTTTGCGCCGAAACCAGTTCGGTCACGTCGTCAAAGGCCACCACATAGCCCTCGCGCCGCCCCGAAGCGCGCCGCTCGGCCATCCGCACCAGCAGGCTTTCGAGCCGACCATCGCGGGAAACCCGCACTTCCTCTTGCACGACGGAGTGCAGACCGTCCTGCAACCTATTGAAAAGAGATATAAACTCTGGAACTACTTCGGAAAGCGCGCGATCGGTGTCGCGTGCGGGCGACAGCTTCAGCGCCCGCATGGCAGAGGGGTTGAGAAAGTCGATCCGCCCCTCGGCATCGAGACCGATCACCCCCGAGGTGACCGAGGACAGCACGGAATCAAACATCCGCCGCTGCTCATCGGTTTCCCGATGCGAGGCGACAAGCTCATCGCGCTGCCCCTTGAGTTGCCCGGTCATTCGGTTGAAGACTTGCCCAAGCGTGGCGATTTCGTCATCGCCTTCTTCCTCGATCACACGGGCATCGAGATCACCGCGCCCGACCCGCTCGGCCGCCGCCGCCAGTCGCCCGATCGGACGCGACAGACGCTCCGCAAACCACAGACCCGCCCAGATCGCGGCCAGGATCAGGATCAGCGCGAAGCCGACGTAGATCAGGCCGAACTCGAACAGCACCCGCCCGCGCGAGGATTCAAGCTGCTGGTAGAAGCGCACGGTCTCGCGCGTGTTGTCGAGAAGCGAGAGGATCTGGCCATCGACCGCACGCGAGACATAAAGGTAGCGGTCGACATAGGCGTCGAGCTTGATCAGCGCCCGAAATTCCGAGTTCGACCAATCCTCGATCAGAACCGTCTCGCCCCTGGCGGCTTGAACCACCTTCTCGGGCGGCGGGGTTTCATAGTCGAAGAGATAGGAGCGATCCCCACGCGCGACGATTTCCGCCCCGCCATCAATCACATAGGCTTCCTTGAGGCCGCGCTGGATGCCTTGTTGCCCCGACACAAGCCATTCGCGCAAATCGCCATCATCGGCAAAGGTCGCCGCCTGACGGCGCAGGTTGAGAAACCCGGCCAGCGCCTCGGCATCCTGCACAAGATCGTGGCGGTGCTCTTCTTGATAGGCTTCAGCGGCGGCAAGCGAGGTGCCGACGACCGAGCGCACCCGATCCGAGAACCAGCCCTCAAGCCCGATGTTGACAGTCAGACCCGCGAACAGTGCCACCAGCACGGTCGGCACCAGCGCAATACCGGCAAAGACCCCGGTCAACCGCAGCGTCAGCCGCGAGCCCGTCGCCCGCGCGCGGCGCGCCGCCATCATCTGGGTCAGACGCAACAGGATCAACCCGGCCAGAACAAGGAAATAGACGAAGTCGCTGAGCAGGGTCAGGCGCAGGGCGATGCTGTCAGCACCCTGCCCCAGCGGCCCCAGAACCACGAAGGTGATGATCGCCAGCGCCGGGCCCAGCACCGCCAGACCGAAGACGAAGCCACTCTGCACCCGGCGCTGGCGCCGCAACCGCGCCAGTTTCTCCCAAGCTGAGCCACTCCTCGTCATGGACACGACGGGTCCCCCGGATTTCCGCCGCGGCGAATCCGTGAGGTGGATTTGCCACAATTACCTGTGGCCTATTTACATCAGTTTGCGCCGCCTTGTCACCTGAATATCCAGATCGGTGATCTTTTTGCGCAAGGTATTGCGGTTGATCCCCAAAAGATCCGCACATTTGGCCTGATTGCCGCCGGTGGCATCGAGCGCGATTTCGATCAGCGGCGCTTCCATTTCCGCCAGAATCCGGTCGTAAAGCCCGGGCGGCGGCAGGTTTCCGCCATGCAGATCGAAGTAACGCCGCAGGTGCCGCGCGATCGAGGCCGAGAGTTTCTCGCCCTCGCCGCCCGCGCCGCGCAGCGGCTCGACCGCGGGCTGATTGCCCAGAACGAATTCGACCTCGGCCCGGGTGATCTCTTCCTCGGAGGCCGTCACCACAAGCCGCCGGACGGTGTTTTCCAGCTGCCGGACGTTGCCCGGCCAGGCATAGGCCCGCACCAGCGCCATCGAATCCGCCGAAAAACGCCGCATGCCCAGACCATCGCGCTCGGCCCGGCCGAGGAAATGCTCGGCGAGCAGCGGAATGTCTTCAACCCGCTCGCGCAGCGCGGGCACGGCCAGCGTCACGCCGCCCAGACGGTAGAACAGATCCTGCCGGAACCGGCCCGCCTCCATCAGCGCGCCCAGATCGACCTGGGTCGTCGCCATGATCCGCGGCGCGGGATCGGGCAGCGCGTCAAGCATCCGCACGATCCGCCCCTGCGTCTCGTCGTCGTAATCGCCGACCTCGTCGAAAACCAGCGAGCCGCCCTTGACCCGGGCAAGCAGGCTCGAGGGGCCATCGGCCCCCATCAGATCGGCCGCCTGCGCCACCACGAAGGGCAATGTGCGGCGGTCTGAGAAATCGTGAATCGCCTTTGCGATCAGCGATTTGCCCGTGCCGGATTCGCCCATGATCATCACCGGCAGATCGGCGTTCATCACCCGCGCCACCAGCCGGTAAAGCGCCTGCATCGCCGCCGTCCGTCCGACAAGCGGCAGATCGGTGCCCTCGGGGCGCGTGGTTTCAACGACTTTCGGCACCACCTGCGCGCGCCGCTTCAGCTCCAGCGCCCGCGCCGCCCGCTTCATCAGATCGGGCAGGTCGAAGGGCTTCGGCAGATAGTCATAGGCATCGGCTTCGGCCGCCTGAATCGCCGTCATGATGGTGTTTTGCGCCGAGATCACGATCACCGGCAGGCCCGGACGTTCCCGCGCGATCCGCGGCAGCGCCTCGAGCCCGTTGCCATCGGGCATGATCACATCGGAGATCACCAGATCCCCCTTGCCCTCTTCGACCCAGCGCATCAGCGTCATCAAGGACGCCGTCGCATGGACCTTGCAGCCCGCGCGGGTCAGCGCCTGGGTCAGAACGGTGCGGATCGTGCGGTCGTCGTCGGCGACGAGAACGGTGCCATCCATCGGTCAAAGCTCCTTCGGGGCGACGGGCAAGGAAATGCGGAAAAGGGTGCGGCCAGGAACGCTTTCAACGCTGATCCAGCCGTTATGTTCGGAAATGATCTTCGAAACGAGGGCAAGGCCAAGGCCGGTGCCGTTCTCCCGCCCCGAAACAAAGGGTTCGAAAATCGAGCTGGCGATATCGGCAGGAATGCCGGGACCGTCGTCGATCACCTCGACCTGCAGCGGCAGGCGCTGGCCCCCGCCATCGGGTCGACGCAGCCGCAGCGCATAGTCGTAAAAGGTGCGCAGACGGATCGTGCCTTGCCCCTTCGACGCTTCGGAGGCGTTCTTCAACAGGTTCAGGAACACCTGCGTCAGCTGATCGGCATCACCGAGCGTCGGCGGCAGCGAGGGGTCGTAATCCTCGACGATCAGCATGTGCGCGCCGAAACCGACGCCTGCGGATTTCCTTGCCCGATCAAGCACATCGTGGATGTTCACGGGTTTCATTTCGGGCGGACGCACATTGCCGAACTGTTCGACCTGCTCCAGCAGTTTCACGATCCGGCGGGTCTCATCCACGATCAGATCGGTCAGCTCCAGATCCTCGCCCGAAAGCCCCATCGACAGCAGTTGCGCCGCCCCGGCGATGCCCGCGAGCGGGTTCTTGATCTCATGCGCCAGCATCTCGGCCATGCCGATGGCCGAGCGCGCCGCCGATTTCACCATGCTTGCGCGACCCAGCCGGTCGGCGATCTCACGCGGGGAAATCAGCAACAGCACCGTTTCCGGGTCATCGGCAATCGGCGCGGCCTGCAGATTGCATTGCACCGGCGCCCGTTCCCCCGTCGTCAGATCGACGTCATTGACGAACAAGGCCGAGCGGTTCTTGCGCACCCGGGCGAAAATCTCTTCGAGCGGTGCGGAAATCGCCAGCCGCTCGCCAAGCGCCTGCCCCTTCAGCGCGCGCGCCGAGAGGTTGAGGAACAATTCCGCCGCCGGGTTGATCTCGATCACCCGGTCGTTGACGTCGAGCATCAGCGCGGGCAGCGGCAGCGAGTTCCAGATGATGCCGGGCGGGGGCAGGTTCATGCGGCATCCCTGTCGGAAAAGGCGCTGCGGATCAGCGCGAGCGTCGCAGCGGGATCGGTCGAGCGCATCATCTCGGCGCGCAGCGGGGCGTCGGCCGCCTCGGCATACCAGCCCAGATGCTTGCGCGCGATGCGCAGCCCCAGATCGCGGCCATAAAAACTAAGGATACCCTCGTAATGCTCTGAAATCAGATCCGAAAAGGCGGACCCGGCGGGCAACGTCGGCATTGCCTTGCCAAAGAGAGACGCCGCGATCTGCGCCAAGCGCCACGGCGCGCCTTGCGCACCGCGCCCGACCATGACGCCCGCCGCGCCGCTCTGATCGAGCGCCGCACGGGCCGAGACAGCGTCAACGATGTCGCCATTCGCCACGACCGGCACCGAAACGGCTGCACGCACGACGGCAATCGCGCTCCAATCCGCCTCGCCGGTATAAAACTGCATCCGCGTGCGCCCGTGAATCACGATCATCTTCACCCCGGCCGCTTCGGCCCGGACGGCAATTTCCGCAGCGTTCAACTGCTCCGTGTCCCACCCAAGCCGCATCTTCAGCGTCACCGGCAGATCGACCGCGCCCACCACAGCCTCGATCAACCGCAGCGCATGGTCGGGATTGCGCATCAGCGCCGCACCCGAAAGCCCGCCGGTCACCTTTTTCGCCGGACAGCCCATGTTGATGTCGATGATCTCGGCGCCCATGTCGGCAACGATCTTTGCAGCCTCGGCCATCGGCGCCGCTTCGCGCCCCGCCAACTGCACAGAGGTCGGCAGCCCGGCCGTCAGCTCCGCCTGCGCCTTGGCCCGGACCGAGGGTTTGGCGGTCAGCATCTCTCCGCTCGCCACCATTTCAGACACGACAAGCCCCGCGCCGAACCGCGCCACCATGCGCCGGAACGGCAGATCGGTGATGCCCGCCATCGGCGCCAGCAGCACCGGAGGGTCGAGGCGAATGTTATCGAGGCTGATCGTCACTTGGTCTCTCATTTGCAACTGCCCAAGGAAGTAGCGTCCGATCCGAGGAATCACAATTGCGTCCGCACATCTGACCCATCACTTGGGCGAGAAAAATCGGCAACCGCACATAATTTAGGCAAAACGGCTGCGGCTCCGTGTGCATTGCACCCGCGCCGTGCATGTCCTAAGCCTTTGGCAAGCAAGGAGGCATCATGACGGTTGCGGTGATCATCGTCGCGGCAGGTCGCGGCACGCGGGCGGGCGAAGGCCTGCCGAAACAGTGGCGCGATCTGGCCGGGCGGCCGGTTCTGGCTCAAACGGTCGAGGCTTTCGCGGGCGTCGGCCGCATTCTGGTCGTGCTGCATCCCGACGACATGGGGCTTGGCATGGACTTGCTGGGCGGTTCGGTCGTGCTGGTCGCAGGTGGCGCGACGCGGTCGGAAAGCGTGAAGAACGCGCTTGAAGCGCTTGAAGGCTCGGATGTGACGCGGGTCCTGATCCATGACGGCGCCCGGCCGCTGGTTCCGGCCTCGGTCACGGCGGCGGTTCTGTCTGCGCTCGACACCACCCCGGGCGCAGCGCCCGCGCTGCCGGTCACCGATGCGCTCTGGCGCGGCGAGAACGGTCTTGTTGCCGGCACGCAGGACCGCGAGGGGCTCTATCGCGCCCAGACCCCGCAGGGCTTCCGCTTCCCCGATATTCTCGCGGCGCACCGCGCCCATCCGGGCGGCGCCGCCGATGATGTCGAGGTCGCGCGTCACGCGGGGCTTTCCGTGGCGATCGTTCCGGGGCATGAAGACAATCTGAAGATCACCTATGCGCCGGACTTTGCCCGCGCCGAGGCGATATTGCGTGAACGAAAGGGGCTGACGATGGATGTGCGACTGGGCAACGGCTATGATGTGCATGCCTTCTGCGAGGGCGATCATGTGTGGCTGTGCGGGGTGAAAGTGCCCCACACCAAGGCGCTGCTCGGCCATTCCGACGCCGACGTGGGCATGCATGCGCTGACCGATGCGATCTATGGCGCGCTGGCCGAGGGCGATATCGGCCGTCACTTCCCGCCGACCGATCCGCAATGGAAAGGCGCCGCCAGCTGGATCTTCCTTGAACATGCCGCGAAACTGGCGAAATCGAAGGGATTCCGTATCGGCAACGCCGACGTGACGCTGATCTGCGAGCGCCCGAAGGTTGGCCCGCATGCGATCGCGATGGCCGCCGAACTCGCCCGGATCATGGACGTCGAGCCCTCGCGCGTGTCGGTGAAGGCCACGACTTCGGAGCGGCTCGGTTTCACCGGTCGCGAGGAAGGCATCGCCTCGATCGCCACCGTGACGCTGATCGGCGCGTAAGATGACGGCCCGCTGGCTGCAGGCCATCACAACCTTCGGCTTCGTCGGCCGGTTGCGCCCGGCGCCGGGCACCTGGGGCACGGCGGCGGGGCTGGCCGTGCTCTGGGCGATCGAACGCTTCGCCGGATTCGGCCCGCTTGTGGCGGCAACGGCTGTGATCACAGCAATCGGCTTTTGGGCGGTGGCACTTGAGTTGCGCGATCGCCCGGGCGAGGACCCTTCGGAAATCGTCATCGACGAGGTGGCTGGCGTCGGTGTCGCCCTCCTCTTCCCCGCCGCCGGGTTCTGGATGCGGGACATGTCGATGGTCTGGCCGGGGCCGCTGGCGGCTTTCCTCTTCTTCCGTCTCTTCGACATCTGGAAGCCTTGGCTTGTCGGCCGCGCCGACCGTCGCGGCGACGCGGCGGGGGTCATGCTCGATGATCTCTGGGCAGGTTTGTTCGCGGGGATCTGCACCGTGATCGGAGCCGGGATCTATCACGGTCTCATCCGATGATCGCCGTGGAAGTTCTTGATTCCGCGCGTGCAAAAGGCATTCGCATTGCGACGGCCGAAAGCTGCACCGGCGGCATGGTGGCCGTGGCTCTGACCGAGATCCCCGGCTCCTCCACCGTCTTCGAGCGCGGCTTCGTCACCTATTCCAATGCGGCAAAAGTCGAGATGTTGGGCGTGCTGCCTGCCACGCTCGACGCTTTCGGCGCAGTATCGGAACAGGTGGCGCAGGAAATGGCAGAAGGGGCGCTGGCCCATTCCTCCGCCGATCTGGCGGTTTCCATCACCGGCATTGCAGGCCCCGGCGGGTCAGAGTTCAAACCCGAGGGCCGGGTCTGCTTCGGCATCGCCCGTCGCGGCGGCGAAACGCACACCGAAACGCAAGATTTCGGCGCGCCGGGACGCTCGGCGGTTCGGACAAAGTCCTGCGACCATGCCCTGTCGCTGCTCGCCGCGGCCATTTCGTAATCTGCCGCAAATCCCGGCTTGGCGCATAAATTGCGCCCAAAGCTTGGGCAAACCAAATGCGCCCATGATTTAAGCGCCATTTGCGACCGCTTGCGCCTTTTCACGGCGGTTTCGGCATGCTTCGCCGCTCCCAAACCGACGAGGAGGATTCGGGATGAACGGGGCAGATACCGCCTGGGTCAGCATGGCGACGGCACTTGTGCTGTTGATGACGCTGCCGGGCCTCGCGCTTTTCTACGGCGGGCTCGTGCGTGCGCGCAACGTGCTGTCGATCTTCATGCAGTGCTTCGCGCTGGCCGCGGCCATGAGCATTCTCTGGCTGCTGGCAGGCTATTCCATCGCCTTTGGCGGTGTCGGCGGTGTCTGGGGCGGTCTCGGCCGTGTCGGTCTGATCGGCGTCACGGTCGACAGCCTGCACGGCACCCTGCCCGAGGTGCTGTTCTTTGCCTTCCAGATGACCTTCGCCGTGATCACACCGGCGCTGATCCTCGGCGCCTTCGTCGAGCGGGTGAATTTCTGGTGGGTCTTCACCTTCTCGGCGCTCTGGATGCTGCTGGTCTATGCGCCGGTCGCGCATTGGATCTGGGGCGCGGGCTTCATGTCGGACGGCGGTCTGTTCGGCGCAAAGGGCACGCGCGATTTTGCGGGCGGCATCGTCGTGCATGAAACCGCCGCGCTGGCGGCGCTGCTGCTGGCCGTGATGATCGGGCCGCGCCGCAACCGCCACACGCCGCCGCACAACCCGGGCATGGTCGCCATCGGCGCGGGTCTGCTCTGGGTCGGCTGGTTCGGCTTCAACGGCGGATCGGAGCTTGCGGCCGATGGCACTGCCGCGATGGCGATTACCGCAACGCATCTGAGCGCCGCCGCCGCCTCACTGTCATGGATGTTCTGGGAACGGATCAAGTTCGGACGGGCCTCGCTCATCGGCATCGTCACGGGCTCGATCGCGGGACTTGCCTCAGTGACCCCGGCCTCGGGCTATGTCTCGCCGCTGCAAGCGGTGATTATTGGCACGATCGCGGGCATCCTTTGCCAGGAAGCCGTGCTTCTCGTGCGCGAGCGGATGAAACTCGACGACTCGCTTGACGTCTTTGCCGTGCATGGTGTCGGCGGGATCTTCGGCACGATCATGGTCGCCGTGTTCGGAGCGGCGAGCTTCACCGCGCAACTTGGCGCCCTTCTGATTGTCGGGATTTACACCCTTGCGCTGACCTGGGTTCTGGCCCGCGCTGTCGCGCTGGTCTTCCCGATGCGCGTCGACAAGGAATCCGAGACGAACGGTCTCGACATCTCGACCCACGGCGAGCGCGCCTACGACTTGAACTCCTGATCACAAGTCCCTGTCAGATAACAGAAAGGCCGCCGATGGGCGGCCTTTTTCATGATCGAGATAGGCAGTATCTCAGCTCTGCACGCGCCCGGACCAGCCGTAAAGCGCGATGGCCCGATCCTCGAACGCCTTCACGATCATCCGCATCGCCTGATCGAAGACGATACCAATAACCCCTTGAAGCAGCGCATTCTTGAATTCGAAATCGACATAAAAATCGACTTCACAGCCGCCCGGCCGATCCGAGAATTGCCACCACGAATGCATGTGCTTGAACGGCCCGTCGAGGTATTGCGTATCGACGCGGAAGTTTTCCGGGTCCAGCACCACCCGCGATCCGAAGCGCTCGCGGAAGACCTTGAACGAGATCACCAGATCCGCTTCCATCAGTTCCGTGCCCGGGCGCGGTCCCGGCTTGCGGGCGCGGATGCGCGCCGCCGAGTTCCAGGGCAGGAACTCCGGATACCGCGCGACATCGGCCACCAGCGCATACATCTGCGCCGCCGAATAGGGCATGAAACGCTGTTCAGTGTGCCGCGGCATCGTGCCCGTCTCCCTTTTCCCGCGCCTCTTCTTGCGATAAAGCAACTGAATTGCAAGGGCCGAGAGGCCGCAGGAGGAACGATGTCGCAAAGCGGTTACGTAATCGACCAGATGATCTCGGCCAAAGCCATCGCGGCCCGCGTCGAGGCGCTGGGGGCCGAAATCACCGAGGCGTTCAGAGACACCGACCGTCTGGTCGTCGTGGGGCTTTTGCGCGGCTCCTTCGTCTTCATCGCCGATCTGATCCGCGAAATCGGCGTGCCCTGCGAAGTCGATTTCCTCGAGGCTTCAAGCTACGGGAATGAAACCACCTCGACGCGCGAAGTTCGTGTTCTCAAGGACTTGCGCGGCACAATTGGCGGGCGCGACGTGCTGGTTGTCGAAGATATCGTCGACACCGGCCATACGATTTCGAAAGTCATGGAGATGCTGCGGGCGCGCTCACCGCGGCGGATCGAATGCTGCGCCATGCTCGACAAGCCCTCGCGCCGCGAAGTCGATGTGAAGGCGCGCTGGACAGGCTTCCAGATCCCCGACGAATTCGTCGTCGGCTACGGTCTCGATTATGCGCAAAACCACCGCAACCTGCCCTTCATCGGCACGGTGCGTTTCACCGAACCGCAGAAGTGACACGGCCTTCCGGGCCGGGGTCCGCCCCAGCCCGGAGCCGTCTGGTTACTCGCCTTCGCCCGCCAGCAGCGGGTCCAGCTTTTCTGTGATCACATCCTCGGTCAGCGGCCCGGCGATACGGGTCACGATCCGCCCCTCGCCATCGACGACGAAGGTTTCGGGCACCCCGGCGACGCCCCAATCCAGCCCCATCTTGTTGCCCGGATCGGCCCCGAGCTTCGTGTAGGGGCTGCCCATCTCGCCAAGGAAGGCCTGCGCCTTCTCGGGCGTGTCTTTCCAGTTCACACCCATAATCGCGATTCCGTCCTGCTTCAGACCGATCAGATTCGGATGCTCGACGCGGCAAGGCGCGCACCAGGAGGCCCAAAAGTTCACCAGCTTCATCTTGCCATCGCGCAGATCGGCGTCGGTGAACGGCACCTCGGCCCCCAGCTGCACGAGCTGCACGGGCGGCGCCTCTTTCCCTGCAAGCGCGGTCGGCATGTCATTCGGGTCGTTCTGCTGCATGGCAAAGTAGCCTGCGCCAACAAAGCCCGCCATCACGATGAGCGGAAGAAACATCAAGGGTTTAGCCATCGGTCTTCATCCGTTCCTCTTGCGCTTTGAGCGCCCGTTTCACCTTCGCGCCGCGCATCAGCGTCACCAAGATCAACCCAGCGAGCAGCGCCAAAGTCGCCCCCCAGGAGCCGAGGATCGTGACGGTGTATTTTCCGAACTCCGGCATCATGCCATGCGCTCCCTTTGTTCCAGCGCCTTCAGCCGGCGGGACCGGATTTCCGTGCGGGTGCGCAGCAACAGCAGCGTCACGAACAGCATCCCGAAGCCGCCGATCGACAACACCAGAGGTTGCCAATAAACATCCGCAATGTGCTGCTCCTTGTCGAGGCTGAGCGTCGACCCCTGATGCAGTCCCTGGTTCCAGAAGATCGCCGCATAGCGCGAGAGCACCGCGAAGACCGAGCCCACCAAGCACAGCACGCCGGTCAGATCGGCGGCGGTATCGGGGTTCTCGATCGCCTCCCACAACGCCATGTAGCCCAGATAGAACAGGAACAGGATCAGGAACGAGGTCAGGCGCGGGTCCCATTCCCACCAGGTGCCCCACATCGGCTGCCCCCAGAACGCCCCGGTGATCAGTGCGATCAGCGTCATCACCATGCCGATCGGCGCCGCGGCCTTTGCCGCCAGCGCCGAAACATGGTGGCGCCGGATCAGCCAGATCAGCGAGGCGACGAGCATCATCACCCAGATGTTGATCGCCAGCGTCGCGGCGGGGACGTGAACGTAGATCACCTTCACCGTCGCGCCGAACTCGGCCGCGACCGGGGTGAAGAAAAAGCCCCAGACAAGCCCCGGCACCAGGGTCAAAACCGTCGCCCCCACGACCCAGGGCAGAAGCCAGCCCGAAGTCTGCATGAATTTGACCGGGTTTGCATATTCCCAGATCGACATGGGCTTTCGTCCTCCCTCTCCTGTCCCGTCGGACATGTCACGCTTTGCCACGGCCCGGATTGACACGCATCAAGCCGCGGCCCGTCTCACCGCAAATTGACGCGAATGGCCGCCGCCGAGGCAAAGGGCACCAGCGCCACGGTGGCGGCGGTGATCCCCGCCAGCATCGTCAGCGGCACCTCGATCGCCATCCCCTCGGCGCCGCGCCGCACCAGCTCGGCCCCGAAAATCAGCGTCGGCACATAGAGCGGCAGCACCAGCAGCGACAGCAGCAAGCCGCCCCGCTTCAGCCCGACCGTCAACGCCGCCCCGAAGGTGCCCAGCACCGAAAGCGCCGGGGTGCCCAGAAGCAGCGAGACCTCGAGCCAAAGATAGGCCGGGCCCGGCAGGTGCAGCAGCACGGCAAAAAGCGGCGCCGCCAGCACGAGCGGCAGGCCGGTGGTGATCCAATGCGCCAGCGCCTTGATCGTCACCACGGCTTCCAGCGGGATCGGCGCGGTCGCGAGAAGATCGAGCGAGCCATCCTCGAAATCGAGCGCGAAGATCCGGTCCAGCGACAGCAGGCAGGCGAGCAGCGCCCCCAGCCAGAGGATGCCAGAGGCGATGCGGGCAAGGATTTCCCCCTGCGGGCCGACGCCGAACGGTACCAGCGTCACCACGATCAGGAAAAATGCCAGACCCAGCCCGAAGCCGCCGCCAGCACGGATCGCCAATCGCAAATCCCGGGCAAGAAGCGCAATCACAGGAAGGCTCCGTCGAAATCGTGATCGAAGGCGCCGCGATGGCCGCCCGCCTCGGGCGGACGCGCCTTGAACGGGCCAAGGTCGAGCACCTCGGCCTCGGCAAGGCCCAGATCGATATGCGTCGCCATCAGCGCTGCGCCGCCCACCGCCAGATGCGCCCGCACCGCTTCGGCAAAAAGTGCGACCGAAGCCGCATCGAGCGAGACGGTCGGCTCGTCGAGCACCCAGACCGGCCGCCCGGTGACCAGCAACCGCGCCAGACCCAGCCGCCGCTTCTGCCCGGCCGAGAGGCTCATCGCCGCGCGATGCTCGAGCGCGCGCAGGTTCATCCGATCAAGCGCCGCCTCGACCGTGTCGGTCGCATAGATCGCCGCCCAGAATTGCAGATTCTCGCGCACCGTAAGCGTCGCCTTCAGCCCGTCGGCATGCGCCGCATAGGCCATCGTTTCGGGCGGCATGGAAATTCGCCCGGCCAGCGCCGGTTGCAAACCGGCCAGCGTGCGCAACAGCGTCGTCTTGCCGATCCCGTTCGGCCCGCGCAGCACCAGCGCATGGCCCGCCGCCAGAGAAAAGCTCACCCCCTCCAGCACGGCAAGACCGCCGCGGCTGACGGTGAGATTTTCGACGGCAAGCAGCGTCATGCCGTCGGGACCTCGCCCGGCATCGGCAGAAGGGCCGCGGCAACGCGGCGGCCCTCGGACAGAAGCACATTGTAATGGCGCGCGGCCGCGGGCGTCGACATCGGCTCCGCCATCACCCCAAGCGCTTCAAGGTCAACCTGCAAGCCCTTGGGAAGATGGGCGATATCCGCA
Organism: Rhodobacter viridis; assembly: GCF_003217355.1. Classification (GTDB taxonomy): domain Bacteria; phylum Pseudomonadota; class Alphaproteobacteria; order Rhodobacterales; family Rhodobacteraceae; genus Rhodobacter; species Rhodobacter viridis. The sequence goes on from NZ_QJTK01000001.1 coordinate 499,873, forward strand.
CCCATCCCGCAAAGCAAAAGATCCACCTGCCCGGCCAGCGCGCGCAGAGGCGCCAAATCATCAAAGCCGGTCCAGACCGCGGCAGCCTCGGCGCGGATCAGCAGACCGCCCCGATGCACCGCCCCGGCGACGCGAAAGAAGCCGGGGCCGTAGCCGTCGATCGGCAGCGCCGATCCGTAGCCCGCCTCACGGCTTTGCATCTTGCGCCCCGTTCGAGAAGAACTTGTCCGAGGGGTCTTTCTTTTGCTTGTTGCGATCAAGGCCGATGAACAGAACGATGTTCTTCGCGACATAGACCGAGGAATAGGTGCCGGTGAACACGCCCCAGACCATCGCGAAGACGAAGCCGCGGATCACGTCGCCGCCCCAGATCAGCATCGGCACCAGCGCCAGCAGCGTCGTCATGCCGGTCATCACGGTGCGCGAGAGCGTCTCGTTGACCGAGAGGTTCATCACGTCGCGCAGCGGCATCGTCTTGTATTTCACAAGGTTTTCGCGCAGCCGGTCGAACACCACCACGGTGTCGTTGATCGAGTAGCCGGTGATCGTCAACAGCGCCGCCACCGTCGTCAGGTCGAACTTCAGCTGCAGCACCGCGAAAAGCCCGACCGTCAGCAACACGTCATGGATCAGCGCCACCACGGCCCCAAGGGCGAATTGCCACTCGAAGCGGATCCAGATGTAGAACATGATCGCGACGGTCGCGGCCAGAAGCGACCAGATCGCCGTCCAGACCAGCTCGCCCGAGACCTTCGGGCCCACCGATTCAAACGAAGTGATCTTCAGAGCCGGATCGACGGCGGTCAGCGCGGTCTCGATCTTGTTGACCAGCTCCTGACCCTGCGCGCCCTGACCCTGCGCGCCTTGGCCCTGCGCTCCTTGGGCGGTCTCCTGCATCTGGATGCGGATCATCGCCACATGCTGATCGGCCCGGAAGCTTGGGTCGCGCACTTCGGAAATGATCACATCGCCCAGATCCAGCGGCTCAAGCGCGGACCGATACTCGCCCACGTCGATCGCGGTCGCGGACTCGGTGCGGATCGTCGTGCCACCCTTGAAGTCGATGCCGAAGTTCAGCCCGATGATGAACGGCAGCACCACCGAGGCGATCATCAGAGCGACAGCCGCGCCAAAGGTGGCGAACTGCCAGTGGAAGAAGTCGATATTGGTCTTTTCAGGAACCAGTTTCAGACGGAAAGCCATGGGTTCCTCCTCAGATGACAATGGACTTGGGACGACGCCAGCCATACCAGACGACGATCATCAGCCGCACCACCCAGATCGCCGTGAAGATCGAGGCGGTAATGCCGATCAGCGTGGTCACGGCAAAGCCGCGGACCGGTCCCGCACCCAGAACGAACAGGATCGCCGAGGACAGGAAAGAGGTCACGTTCGCGTCGATGATCGCCGACATTGCCTTGTCGAACCCAAGCTCGATCGCGCGCACGGGCGACTTGCCCGCGCGAATTTCCTCGCGCATGCGCTCGTAGATCAGCACGTTGGCATCGACCGAGGTGCCGATGGTCAGCACGATCCCGGCGATGCCGGGCAGTGTCATGGTGCCGCCAATCGCGCCCATCACCGCGAAGATGAAGGCGATGTTGATGAACAGTGCCACCGCCGAGAAGAAGCCGAACAGCCCGTAGGAGGCGATCATGTAGATCACCACGGCGGCGAAGCCGACAATCGAAGCGATCATCCCGGCCTTGACGCTGTCGGCGCCCAGTTCCGGCCCGATCGTGCGTTCCTCAAGGAAGGTCATGCCCGCGGGCAGAGCCCCCGCGCGCAAGAGCAGCGCCAGATCGGTCGCCTCCTGCACCGAGAACCGGCCGGTGATGATGCCCGAGCCGCCCGCGATATGCGCGCGGATCGAGGGCGCCGAGATCACCTTGCCATCCAGCACGATGGCGAAGGGCTCCCCGATGTGGTCGGCGGTGTAATCGCCAAAGGCCCGCGCACCGCTCACATTGAAGCGGAACGACACAGCCGGAGCGCCATTGTCATCCGTCGCCGGACGCGCATCGGTCAGATCGTCGCCGGTGACGACGGGAACCTCGTCAAGAACATAGTAAAGCCCCTTGCGCTCGGCATCGGGCAGCAGTTCGTTGCCCGAGGCGACCGGCGTATTGGGGTTCGAACTGGTGCCGACGACCGGGTTGAAGGTCAGCTTGGCAGTGGTGCCGATCAGATCCTTCAGCTCCTGCGCCGAGCCGATGCCGGGCACTTCGATCAGGATCCGGTCGGTGCCCTGCCGCATGATCGTCGGCTCGCGCGTACCCGCCGCATCGACGCGACGGCGCACGATTTCGAGCGACTGCTGCATGGTGCGGTCATCCGTTGCGGTCTTTTCCGCTTCGGACAGCCGGAACACCAGCGTGTCCCCCTCGCCCGTCACCTCGTAGTCGGACTGCCCGACGCCGGTCAGGCTGACGACCGGACGGGTCAGGGTCCGCGCGACCTCGACCGCTTTCGCGATCTGGTCCTTTTGACCGATCTGGATGCGCAGCTCGCCTTCGGGCGAGGGCACACGCCGAATAGAGCCTATGGTGGCGCGTTCCGCCGCCAGAACCTTGCGCGCCTCGGGCCAAAGCGAATCCATCCGGGCCTTGTAGACCTCGTTCAGATGCACCTCGGCCAGAAGATGCGCACCACCGCGCAGATCAAGCCCGAGATTGACCAGCGCCGACGGCGCCCAATCGGGCCAGGCGGCTTTCGCCGCCTCCTGCGCTTCGGTCAGGGCCCCGTTTTTCTCGAAGGCCGTGACGGCGTCATTGTGCCCTTCGACGCGGGCATAGAAAAGGTTGGGCGCCGCCGTGACCAATGCCGCAAGGCACAGACCCAGAATGACGAGACGCTTCCAAAGCGAAATCTGCAGCATGGCGGCGCGGCCCCGATGTCAGGTCAGTTGTTCGCGGCCGGTTCGGTCTTCGACAGAACCTGAACCACGGCGCTGCGGATCATCCGCACCTTGATATCCTTGGCGATCTCGACTTCGACTTCACCATCTTCGCGCAGATGCACGATCTTGCCGATGATGCCAGCCTGCGTCAGCACCATGTCACCGCGGCGCAGCGCATCGACCATCGACTTGTGTTCCTTGGCCTTCTTCTGCTGCGGACGGATCAACAGGAAATACATGATCACGAAGATCAGGATCAGCGGCACGAACTGGCCGAAGGCGGCCATGCCACCAGCGGCGGCAGAGGCATCCTGAGCATAGGCGGGAGTGACGAACATGGCATGGTCCTTTCGTTAGGGCCGTGAGGGCAAAGCCCCGGTTTTCGGCGCGCACCCTAGCCGCGCCCCCCCGCAATGGCAAGCGGGCGGGCGCTCACGTGGGTGTCAGAGAGGGCAAGCTGCCCCGGCTTCAACGGGCCGGAAGCGCGCGCTCGACCAATCGGGCGAAGAAGCTGGCCCCGATCGGCGCCGCCTCATCGTTGAAATCGAAGGCGGGATGGTGCAGCCCTGCCCCCGGCCCGGTGCCGAGGAACAGATAGGCCCCGGGACGCGCCTCGAGCATGTAGGAGAAATCCTCGGCGCCCATTTCGCGCCCGGCGTCATCCTTCACCGCCTCTGGCCCCGACACCTCGCGCGCCACATCGGCGGCAAAGCGGGCCTTGTCCCCATCGTTCACGGTCGGCGGATAGCCCTTGTCGTAGCGGATCTCGACATTGACGCCAAAGGCCGCGGCCGTGCCTTCGACGATCTCGTGGAAGCGACGCTCGACCATCGCCCGGACATCGGGCGTAAAGGAGCGGATCGTGGCGCAGAACCAGCCGGTTTCCGGGATGATGTTGTTCGCGGTGCCGACATGGATCTGCGTCACCGAGACGACCAGTTCGTCCATCGCGAAGAGGTTGCGGCTGACGATCGTCTGCAGCGATCCAACCATCGCGGTGATCGCCGGGATCGGGTCGATGCATTCATGCGGCGTCGCCCCATGCCCGCCGCGGCCGGTGACGGTGACCCAGGCGGTATCGACCGCCGCCATCAGCGCGCCCTGCGTGGTGTGGAAATGGCCAAAGGGCAGGTTCGGCGCATTGTGGATGCCGTAGACCTCGGTGATGTCGAAGCGCTCCATCACGCCCTCTTTCACCATGACCTCGCCGCCGCCGCCGTCTTCCTCGGCGGGCTGGAAGAGCAGCGCCACGGTCCCGGCAAAATTCCGCGTCTCGGCCAGATACTTGGCCGCACCGAGCAGCATCGCGGTATGGCCGTCATGGCCGCAGGCGTGCATCTTGCCCGCGTGCTCCGAGGCGTAATCCACCCCGGTGATCTCGTCGATCGGCAGCGCATCCATATCGGCGCGCAGACCGATCACCGGCCCGTCCTGCCGCCCCTTGATCAGCGCCACGATCCCCGAGGTGGCGATGCCTTCGTGGATCTCGTCGACCCCGATCTCGCGCAGCCGCTCGGCCACATAGGCGGCGGTCTTCGGCAGCTTGAATTCCAGTTCGGGGTGACGGTGCAGCCACTGCCGCCATTCCTTCATCTCGGGGGCAAGGGCGGCAATGCGGTTGATCACGGGCATGGTGGACTCTGGGTTTTGGAAAGCGATAGGGAAGTAGATGGACCTGCAGGGGGCACAAGGCAATGGCGAAACCGACCGATCCGGGGATCTTCGTGGACACCGACAGCGTGGGGGCCGAGACCGAGCGGCTGGCGGCGATCATGGCCTGTCTGCGCGATCCCGACACCGGCTGCCCCTGGGACATCGAGCAGGATTTCGCCACCATCGCCCCCTATACGATCGAGGAGGCGCATGAGGTCGCCGATGCGATCGAGCGGCAGGCCTGGGGTGAATTGTCGGGCGAATTGGGCGATCTGGCGCTGCAGGTCGTCTACCACGCGCAGATGGCGGCCGAGGCCGGGCATTTCGATTTGCTGACGGTGCTGCGCGGGATCAACGCCAAGATGATCGCGCGTCATCCGCATGTGTTCGGCGACGAAAGCCGTGTGAAGAGCGCCGCGCAACAGACGGAAGATTGGGAGAAAATCAAATCCGCCGAGCGCGCGGCGAAGGCCGAGGCGGGCGTTCTGGACGGCGTCGCGCTGGGGCTGCCCGCGCTGACACGGGCGCTGAAGCTGCAAAAGCGCGCGGCGCGGGTGGGGTTCGACTGGCCGTCGACCGCCGAGGTGGTGGCAAAGATCGTCGAGGAGGCCCACGAGCTGGTCGAGGCCCGCGATGAACTTGGGCCGGAGGAAATCGCCGAGGAATATGGCGATCTGATGTTCGTGATGGTGAACCTTGGGCGCCATCTCGGGCTCGATGCCGAAGCCTGTCTGCGGGCGGCGAATGGCAAGTTCACCCGGCGTTTCGCCTTCATCGAGGCGGAGCTGGCAAAGGCTGGCAAGCGGCCCGCGGACAGCGATCTGGCCGAGATGGATGCGCTTTGGGATGCGGCCAAGCGCACGGGATTGTGAGAGGTTTTCCGGGGCTCAGAGCAGGGCTTTGCGCAGCATGTTCAGCGCGACGAGCATCAGAAAGCCCGCGAAGATGCGTTTGAGCGGTTTCGGATCGAGCCGATGCGCCAGCGCCGCGCCCCAGGCGGCGGTGATGGCCGTGGTGGCGCCGATCACGACCAGCGCGGGCAGGTTGATCGAACCGACGGTGTAGGGGGGCGCCCCCTCGACCGGCGTCAGCAGGAAAGCCACCGTCGAGGGCACCGCCATGATCGCGCCGAACCCGGCCGAGGTGGCCACAGCGCGGTGGATCGGAATGCCGTGCAGCGTCTGCATCGGCGTCGAGATCGAGCCGCCGCCGATCCCGAGCAGCACAGACACAGCCCCCATCAGCGGCCCGAACCACAGGCGGAACCCCTGCCCCGGCATCCCCTCGGCGATCCGCCAGCTTTGCTTGCCAAAGGCCATGTACAGCGCGATCGCCATGACGAGCGTGCCGAAGATGATCGTCAGCGCATGGGTGTCGAGCCGCGACACCAGAAAGACGCCGAGCAGCGCACCGCCCGCGACATAGGGCGCCCAGTCGCGCAAAAGCTGCCATTCGACCGCTCCCTTGCGCGCATGCGCGGTGACCGAGCGGGTCGAGGTGATGATGATCGTCGCCATCGAGGTCGCGACGCAGACCCGCATCAACCCGTCGGAGCCATAGCCCAGACCGTTGAAAAGATAGAAGAAAGCAGGCACGAGAACGATGCCGCCGCCGACCCCAAGAAGCCCCGCCAGTACCCCGGCAAAGGCGCCGACGGCCAGCAGGATCGCCACGAGCGGCAGGATCGTCGTCAGATGCTCCAATCCTGGATCTCCCGCGTGACTTCGGCCAAGGCCTGATCGTAAAGCTTGAGCCCCGCACCCGGCCGCGTCGCGCCTTCCGACAGAACACGCCGCCAACCGCGGGCCCCGGGGCGACCATGAAAAAGGCCCAGCATGTGCCGGGTGATCTGATGCAGCCGCCCGCCCCCGGCCAGATGATCGGCGATATAGGGTTTCATCGCCTCGGCCACGTCCACGGCCGAAAGCGTCTCGCCCCGCCCCCAAAGCGCGACATCGGCGCCCGCGAGCACCTGCATCGGCTCCTGATAGGCGGCGCGACCGACCATCACCCCGTCCATCCCGGCCGCCAGATGTGCCTCGACCTGCGCCAGCGTGGTGACACCGCCGTTCAGGCTCAGATGCAGATGCGGAAATTCGCGCTTCATCGCATGGACAAGCGGGTAATCGAGCGGCGGGATCTCGCGGTTTTCCTTCGGGCTGAGGCCCTGCAACCAGGCCTTGCGGGCGTGCAGCGTGAAACGGGTCACCCCCGCCGCCGACACCCGGCGCAGAAAATCGGGCAGAACCTCCTCGGGGTTCTGGTCGTCGACGCCGATCCGGCATTTCACCGTGACCTCGACGGCGGCCGCGGCCTGCATCGCCTCCACACAGCGCGCGACCAGATCGGGCGTCTTCATCAGCACCGCCCCGAAGGCCCCCGACTGCACCCGATCCGAGGGGCAACCGACATTCAGATTGATCTCGTCATAGCCCCAGTCGCGCGCGATCCGCGTCGCCTCGGCCAATTCGGTCGGGTCCGAGCCACCAAGTTGCAGCGCGACCGGATGCTCGACCGCGCTGAAATCGAGCAACTGCGGCCGCTTGCCGTGGATCACCGCCGGGGCGGTGACCATCTCGGTGTAAAGCAGGGCGTTGCGCGACATCGTGCGATGAAAGACGCGACAATGACGGTCAGTCCAGTCGAGCATCGGCGCAACGGACAGGCGCGCCTGCAGGGCCACACCCTCAAGCGCTTGTTTTTCCTTCACAACACACGAAGGCAAAGGAGAGGGCTCTTGCTGCATTGACCTAGGTTTCCGCTTCTTCCGCATCCGACAGCCGAAACCGAGGATCGACCGAAAGGCCGGGGTTCCAACGGGCGGCTTCGCCAAGCGCCTGCCCGGGCGGGACAGGGGCGCTCGCGTCGGCGCTGTCATACTGAAGAATGGAAAAATCGTCCATCGCGATCAACGATGGCGCATGTCTTGCAGGCCGCGACGACCGACCCGTTTCGAAAGAACAGCGACCGGAGCGCCCCAGGATCCAGAGGGATCCTGAAACGCTCCTCCGCGTCGAGCCTCAGAACAATTCGACCCCGTTGCCCGCGGCCATGACCGGCGGCGTCTCGACCACCTTGGTCTCGCCCAGAAGCCGCTGCCGCGCCCGCCCGGTTCCCGGCCAGAACTCGACCCGTCGTGCCTGCGTGCCCCCAAGACTTTGGCCGGTGCATTCAATCCCTTCACGGCGCAGGAAATCGAGCACGAATTCCGCATTCTTCTGGCCGATGTCGGTCAGGCCCGCGATCATGCGACCGCCTCCGAAAACCTTTGCTTTCAGACGCTTGCGACTGGCACCATCCTTGATCAGCGCGTTGATCAGCAACTCCATCGCGTTGACACCGAACCGTGCCGAGTTCAGCGACGCCCCAGCCCCATCGGGCAGCAGAAAGTGGTTCATGCCGCCAACCTGACTGGCCTCGTCATAAAGACATGTCGCCACGCAGGAACCGAGGATCGTCGAGATCGACGCCTCTGCCCCCTTGGCCGTGATGAACTCGCCTTGCGCGATATGGAGGGTCTTGTGATGTCCTGCCATGATTATTCCCCCCGTGAAGATTTGAATTGCATCTGACTGCCGGAACACAGTTGCAAGACAGACTGTGCCATCTTTCCGATCGGAACCGGCTTTTCCGCCGCGCCGATTTCGAGTGCCGCCCGTGGCATCCCGAAAACGACGCAAGTCGCTTCATCTTGCGCCAGACAGCGCGCCCCGGCCTGTCGCAGGTGTTTCATCGCCTCCGCCCCGTCGCGCCCCATCCCGGTCAACATCACCGAAACGATCTTCTGCGCGATCGGCACCGCAGATTCGAAGAGGACTTCGACCGAGGGGCGATGGCCATTGCGTTTGTCCGTGGCCACAAGCTTGCAGCGCGGCTGATCGGTCGGGGTGAGCGCCAGATGGTAATCCCCGCCCGGCGCCAGATAGACCGTTCCGGGCAAGAGAGGGGCGCCGTCGCGCGCCAGTTCGACCGTCGGCACCATGCGGCCATCAAGGCGTCGGGCAAAACTCGCCAGAAATCCCTCGGGCATGTGCTGGGTGATGAGCGTCGGCGGACAATTGCGCGGATAACCCGACAGCAGAGTTTCCAGCGCATCCACCCCACCGGTCGAGGAGCCGATCAAGACAAATTTGCCGTTCCATTTGAAATCCTCGGCCGGCGCGATCTGCGCGCGCGGACCGGGGCTGCGCAGACGGGCGCTGGCCGCAGCGACCAGCAACTCGGCGAGGTTCAGGAACGTATCCGAGAGCCGATCAAAGCTCGGCTTCCCGACGCATTCGACCGCGCCAAGCGACAGGGCCTCCAGCGCCGCAGCGGAGCCCTTCTGCGTTTCGGTCGAGATCATGACGACCGGCATCGGGCGCAATCGCATCAGCTTCTCGAGGAATTCGAGCCCGTTCATCCGCGGCATCTCGACGTCAAGCGTCAGTACATCGGGCGACAAAGCCTTGATCTTTTCGCGCGCCTCAAAGGGATCGCTCGCCTCGCCGACAACGACGATGCGGGGATCCGCGGCCAGCTTGGTCCGAATCAGAGCCCGAATGGTCGGGGAATCATCGACGATCAGAACGCGTTTCGGTGTCATCTCATTATCCGGTTATTAAGACTTGGCGCCCACTTTCGGTCCAGGTTCAGAAATCGACCCATTCGCCCCCATCTTCGGAAATGGCCAATGAGCCGTTGTTTCGGGGGGTTGGTCGGGACACCGGCTTCGGTGTCGGTTTCGCCGCCAGCGCGGGAGGCGGCGCGGCAGCAGGCAGCTTCACGACTTCCGCTGTCGGGGCCGTGGCGCGGAACCGCGACGTGGTCGCCGTCAAGGCCTGCACCCCCCGGCTGAGAGCCTGTGCGGCCGCCGTGGTTTCCTCGAACATCGCGGCATTCTGCTGTGTCACCTGATCGAGTTGGATCATCGCGGCATTGATTTCCGACAGACCGCTCGATTGCTCGCGTGCCGAGGCCGCGATCCGCGACACACGTCCGGCAATGTCATTGACCGAAACAAGAATGCCATCCAGCGCCTGCCCGGTCTGTCCGACAAGGTCGACCCCGACTTGAACATGATCAGACGAGGCGGTGATCAGGGTCGAAATCTCTTGCGCGGCGGCCGACGAGCGCTGGGCAAGGGCCCGCACTTCGGAGGCGACGACGGCAAAGCCGCGACCGGCTTCGCCCGCGCGGGCGGCCTCGACCCCGGCATTGAGCGCCAGCAGGTTGGTCTGAAAGGCGATATCCTCGATCACGCCAATGATGCGTGAAATCTTTTGCGAGGAGTCCGCGATTTCCCCCATTGCGGATACCGCCTGTTGCACGACCCGCCCCGAGCCCTCTGCGCCGATGCGGGCACGTTCAACCACTTGGTCCGCCTCGGAAATACTCGCAGACGCCGCGCCGATCGACGAGGTCAGCTGATCGAGCGCGGTCACCGTTTCCGCAAGCGTCGCGGCTTGCCGCTCCGTGCGCTGGCTCAGATCCGACGCGGCATTGGTGATTTCATTCACTTCGCCATCGATGCTTTGCGCATTTTCGATCACCACCAGCATCGCCGCCGCAAGGGTGCTCGCCGCATTGTTGAAGTCGGTGCGCAGCTGTTCGTATTCGGTCGGGAAGGTCCTGTCGATCCGGATGCCAAGATCCCCCCGCGCCAACTCCTCGAGCCCGATCCGCAGCGCCTCGACCACCCCGAGCTGCTCGGCCAGCATGGTCTCGTTGCGTGCACGCGCGACATCCAGCGCCGATTGCGCCGCGGTGATATCATTGGCGATCAGAACAATCTTGAGCATGTTGCCCGCACGGTCGGGCACCGGGGTCACGCTGCCCTCGGCCATCACCCGCCCGCCATCGGCGCGGATCAACTCGAACCGGCCGATCACCGGATCGAGGCGCTCGAGCCGCGACCAGAACCCGGCCAAAGCGCCTTCGCCCTCGATCAGACCAGCGTGACTGCGCCCGATCAGACCCGCTTCGGTCTCGCCCAAGGCTTCCAGAAGATTGGCATTGCCGCGCGTCACCCGCCCCGCGGGCGAGAATTCAAGCATGAGCTGCGTGCTGTCGAGCGCATTCAAAAGCGCCCGGGTCATCCGCAATTCGGTCACATCCCGCCACTCGACGACAAAGCCGAGCTGGGCGCCATCGGGCATGCGGATTTCGGAAAAATCTACGCCATACCGACCTTCGCCCACCGCCACATCGCGGCGGAACGGCAGTTGCGACGGGTCTTTTAGACGCGCCTCGATCTCGGCCGTCAGCGGGTAGAGCGCGACAAGCGAACGCCCCACCAGATCCTCGGCCTGCAGATCGGGCTGGCGGATCCGGAAATCCTCCATTTTTGCGGCAACGAGTTTCACCAGCGCCGTATTGACGTAAGTGATCGTCAGATCGGCCGTCACCACCATCAGCGCGGCAGAGGAATTGCGAAACGCCGTGCCTTGCACCGTCGCGGCGTGGCGCGTCGCTTCGGAGGCGGCCAATTCGCCGCGCAGCGCGTCGATCGCCTGCGCGATCTCGCCGACTTCATCCTTCAATGCGGTTCCAGGAACGGTGATCGCATGATTGCCACGGCTGATCAGGTTCACGGCCCCCGCCAGGCGGTGCAACGGACGAGCAATCCCGAGTGCCATCCAGGTCGAGATCGCGGCCAGAACCGCCACCAGCCCCGCCGCATCAATGCCAAGCTTCCGGGCGAGCACACGCGCGGGCGCGAAGAGTTCACGGTCGGACTGTTCGACCACCAGCGCCATCGGACGGCCGAACAGCGTCAGCGGTGCATGGACCGCCAGAACCGAACCGCCGTCGATGCCGGCCTCTTCGATGCGACCGGTTTGTCCAGCCAAAGCCGCGGCAACGGCGGAATTGTCGACCTTGGCGCCGGGTTGCACGGCCACCTGACCAGCGGGCCCCGGCCGCAACGTCGATTGCAGCTGCCCCGACTCATCCACGAGATAGGTTTGCCCGCTGTCGCCCAGAGATTGCGGCGCGGCAATCATCTGCATCAGCGGATCAAGACGCACGGCAAAGGCCAGCACGCCCAGCGAAAGACCCTCGGTGCTGTGCACCGCCTGCGCAAGATAGACGACAGGCTCTCCCGCCGCGCCCACCGTCGTGAAGTCCGAAATCGCGGGCGCATCATCCTGTCGCCCGAGCGCCTGCGCGAAGACCTGGCCTAGCGGTGTTGCCTGCGCCGCCGGGTCGGTCAGATCGGCCGCGAATTCCGGCCCCTTGCCCATCGAATAAAGCACCCGCCCGCGCGGATCGATGAAGAACAGATCGGCCAGACCGCGCTCCTTGGACAGCGTCACGAAGCCCGGATGCGCGCGCCGGTGAATGATGCCGAAATCATTGATATCGCCCGCGAAGTCGAGCTTCCAGCGCTCCCCCTCGGGGTTCGGGTTGGTCTCGACCCAGGCGTGGCGCAGATTGTCGGCCGCCCCCTCGCCCAGCATTTTCCACGCGCCCGAGAAATCGCGCATCAGCCGGGCCGTGCCCTGGTTGACGGCCATCGCGCGCAACTCCGATTGCACCTGATCTGCCCAGCCCTTCGCCCTCTGCGCGCGCGTCTCCAGCGCATATTCCAGCCGCTGGCTGCCCTGTTCCAAAAGCAGCGACCGCGCTTCGCGATAGGAGGACACCCCCATCACCGCAAGCGCGCCGACCGCAACGGCCACGAGCATCAGAGGAAGCTTCAAGCGCAGCTTGAGGCTTTTTAGAAAGGGCATTCCGGATCTCCAGCTCAGCGCCCGGGCGGGCATGACGAGGCCGTGCCCCGGGGCACTCACTGGAACATGACCGGAACTTTTGAAGATTCACTTAAACGAAACGGGCCCTTGCGTTCTTTTCTTGCGCAAGATCACACCGCCAGCCGCGCCCGCAAGAGGCCGAGCCGACGCGCGAATTCCGAACTGCGCAAGGCCCCTTCGGCGATCCGCTCGGGTGCGGCCACCGCCCGCCGCAACACGCCCGCCGCCTGCCACCCGCTGAGCGCCGCGACGCGCGCGGCCGAGGGAGCCGAGCGCAACGCAGCCTGCGCGGCCATCAACCGCGCCTCGCCCTCGCGCGCCAGCGCGGCAAGCCGGGCGGGGTCGGCGTCTGCCAGCATCAGCCGCCCACGCGCTGTCAATTCTGGCAGCGCGATCAACCAGTTGGCCAAACCCGTCGCGGCCCCGTGCGCATGCAGCGCGGCCTCGAACCCGGCATCAAAACAAGCGCCAGCCGCAGCACAGATCGCGCCCGAGGTGGCATCCAGATAGTCCCACAGCCGCGCTTCATCGGCAAAAGCCTCGCCATGGCAGTCCGCCCGACGCGCCTCGGCCGCGGCGATCAGGCCGCGCAGCGCCTCTTCGGGCAAGGCCTGCAAAGCCGGACCGATCTCGTGCGGGACGGGCTTGCCCTGCTTGGACTGCACGGCAAGCGCATCGATCCACCATTGCACCCGCATCTCGGCCACCAAGGGCTCGGCACTGGCCCAAGGCGCCTGCGCAATCGCCAGATTGGCGGCGTAAAGCGCGAAAAGCGCGGGCCGATCCGCGGGCGGCGAGGCCATCACCGCAGCAAAACGGTCCGGGTCCCCGGCCGCGAGCCGCTCGGCACACAGCGAAAGCGCGTCCGTCATACCGGTTGCGCCCCGTCGCGAATGAGCTTCCAGATGATGGCGTCGAGCAACGCCTCGAACGACGCATCGACGATGTTCGGGCTGACCCCCACCGTCGACCAGCGCTGCCCCTGCGCATCCTCGCTGTCGATGATGACGCGGGTCACGGCCTCGGTGCCGCCCTGGGTGATGCGCACGCGGAAGTCGACCAGCTTCATCTCTTCGATGCAGCGCGTATAGGGGCCCAGATCCTTGACCAGCGCCTTGGAGAGCGCGTTCACCGGGCCGCGGTCATGCCCTTCGGCGTCCATGCTTTCCGAGACCGAGAGCATCTTCTGCCCGCCGATCTTCACCACGACAACCGCTTCCGAGACCGAAACCATCTGGTCATAGCGGTTCTTGCGCCGCTCGACGATCACCCGATAGCGTTTGATTTCAAAGAATTGCGGGCAAAGCCCCAGCACGCGCCGCGCCACCAGCTCAAAGCTCGCCTGCGCACCGTCATAGGCATAGCCGCGATCCTCGCGCGCCTTGATCTCGTCAAGGATCTGCACCAGCCGCGGGTCCTTCGGGTCGATCTCGATCCCCATCGCGGCGAGCCGCGCCCGCAGGTTCGACTGCCCGGCCTGATTGGACATCGGAATGAGCCGGCTGTTCCCGACCGTTTCCGGCGCGATATGCTCGTAGGTCGAGGGGTCTTTCAGGATCGCCGAGGCATGCAGACCCGCCTTGTGTGCAAAGGCCGAAGCGCCCACATAGGCGGCCGAGCGCAGCGGCACCCGGTTCAGAATATCATCCAGACGGCGCGAAAGCCGCGTGATGCCCGTCAACTTCACCTCGGAAACGCCTGTTTCAAAATGGCTTTTGTAAGGCTCTTTCAAAAGCAGCGTCGGGATCAGCGAGGTCAGGTTGGCATTGCCGCAGCGCTCGCCAAGCCCGTTCAGCGTGCCCTGCACCTGCCGCGCGCCCGCGTCGATCGCGGCCAGCGAATTCGCCACCGCCGTGCCGGTGTCGTCATGGCAATGGATGCCGAGATGATCGCCCGGCACCCCCGAGGCGATCACCGCGGCGGTGATCGTGCCCACTTCGGCGGGCAGCGTGCCGCCGTTCGTGTCGCACAAGATCACCCAACGCGCCCCGGCCTCGTAGGCGGTGCGGCAGCACAGCACCGCATAACCCGGGTTCGCCTTGTAGCCGTCGAAGAAATGCTCGGCGTCGAACATCGCCTCGCGCCCCTGCGCCACCATATGGGCGACGGAAGCGCGAATGTTTTCAAGGTTTTCCTCAAGCGTGATGCCAAGCGCGGCGGTCACATGGTAGTCATGCGTCTTGCCGACAAGACAGACGCCGGGCGTCCCCGCATTCATCACCGCCGCCAGCACGTCATCGTTGGCAGCCGAGCGACCGGCGCGTTTCGTCATGCCAAAGGCCGTGAAGGTCGCCCGCGTCTGCGGCCGGGCGGCAAAGAAATCGCTGTCGGTCGGGTTTGCCCCCGGCCAGCCGCCCTCGATGTAATCGACGCCGATATCGTCGAGCGCCTCGGCGATGGCGATCTTTTCCGCGACCGAGAATTGCACGCCCTGCGTCTGTTGCCCGTCGCGCAGCGTGGTGTCGTAGAGGTAGAGGCGTTCCTTGGCCATCACAGCGCCTCCAGCTTCGCCGCGTCAAAGCCCGCGCCGGGCAGAAGCTCGACGCCCGCTTTCGACATCCGCACCTCGACCCCCGCCGCCATCAGCGCGGATTTGAGCGCATCGACCGGGGCGAAGTCCTTGGTTTCCATCGCTTTCGCGCGCAGCTCGGCAAGCTTCGCGGCAAGCTCCGACAGGTCAACCTCGGGCGCCTTGGCCCAGTCGCCCATCTCGTCCAAGAGCAGACCCAGCATCTGCGCCGAGCCCTTGAGCAGCGCAGGCTCGCCCGTCAGACCATGCAGCACCGCAAGCGCGCCCGCGGTGTTCAGATCATCGGCCAGCGCCTCCAGCACGCCGGGCGCAACCTCATGCGAGGGCGCAACCCCCGCCGTCAGCGCCCGCCATTTGCGAAGCGTCGCCTCGGCCTGCGCGGCCTTCTCGGCGGTCCAGTCCATCGGCTTGCCGTAATGCGTCTGCAGGAAGACAAAGCGGATCACTTCGCCCGGGATGCCCTGATCGAGCAGATCCCGCACGGTGAAGAAATTGCCCAAAGACTTGGACATCTTCTTGCCCTCGACCTGCAGCATCTCGTTGTGCAGCCAGACATTCGCGAAGCCACCCTCGGGATGGGCGCAGCAGCTTTGCGCGATCTCGTTTTCATGGTGCGGGAATTGCAGGTCGATCCCGCCCGCGTGAATGTCGAAAGACGCGCCCAGCAGTTCGTAAGACATTGCCGAGCACTCGATATGCCAGCCCGGACGACCGCGACCCCAGGGGCTGTCCCAACCCGGCAGGTCCGCATCCGACGGCTTCCAGAGCACGAAATCCATCGGGTCTTCCTTGAAGGGCGCCACCTCGACGCGCGCGCCGGCGATCATGTCATCGACCGACCGGCCCGAAAGCGCGCCATACTCGGTGTAGCTGCGCACCCGGAACAGCACATGGCCGTCCTTGGCATAGGCGTGCCCCTTGGCGATCAGATCGGCAATCATCGCGATCATCGCGCCGATATAGTCGGTCGCCCGCGGCTCGTGATCGGGGCGCAGCGCCCCAAGCGCGTCCATGTCGGCGTGATACCAGCCGATGGTTTCCTCGGTCCGGGCGCGGATCAGCTCTTCCAGCGTGCCGGGGGCGCCCGCCTCTTTGCGCGAAAGGGCCGTCGCGTTGATCTTGTCGTCGACATCGGTGAAATTGCGCACATAAGTCACGTGACCCGTGCCATAGACATGGCGCAGAAGCCGGTAAAGCACATCGAACACCACGACCGGCCGCGCATTGCCCAGATGGGCGCGGTCATAGACGGTCGGACCGCAGAGATACATCCGCACATTCCTCGGATCGAGCGGGCGGAACGCTTCCTTGCGGCGGGTCTTGGTGTTGTGCAGACGGATCATCGGCTTCCTCGCAACTTTGTCGTTGCGGATTAGCGCAAATGCGGGCGCGAGGGAACAGCAGAACCGCTTAGGCGGCCGCGGCCTGACGCTGGGGGGCAAAGGGCTCGATCGTCAGCGAGGCGCCTTCGAAGATGCAAAACGACCCGGGCGGAACCGCGATCCAGTCGCCCTCGCCATCCTCGAGCGGCTCGGACACGACGGCCCGGCCGCGCCGGGTGTCGGACCAGCGGTGATAGAGTGTCGGCGCCAGTTCGTCCGACGCATAGCGCACCGCGTAAAGCCGTTTGCCATCGGAAAAGGCCGCGGTCAGGCGCATGTGCGGCCCCTGCCCGCGCTCGCGCGACAAGGCTTCAAGCCGCGCCGTCGCCCGTTCGAGCGCAGGCTTGGGATCGTCATCCAGCCCCTCGGACAGCGCGAGCAGAAACAACGCCTCGCTGTCGGTCGCGCCCTTGCGATGCGGGTAAAGGTGATCGGGGATCAGCATCTCGCCCGCGCGGCGAAAGGCGCTGTAGCCGCCGATCTGGCCGTTGTGCATGAAGCTCCAGCGGCCGACGACGAAAGGATGGCAGTTGTTGCGGCTGGTCGCGGTCCCGGTCGAGGCCCGCACATGGGCCAAAAAGAGCGGCGATTTCACCTGCGCAGTCAAGGACTTGAGGTTGGGGTCTGACCAGGCGGGCATGACATCGCGGTAAAGCCCGGGCTCGGGGCGCTCGCCATACCAGGCCAGACCGAAGCCATCGGCGTTGATCGACGTGTGACATTGCGTGGCGCAATGGCTCTGGTGGATCAGCGAATGCCCCGGCTTCGAGACGATATCCTCAAGAAAGATCGGTTCCCCGACATAGGCTGCCCAACGGCACATTTTCTTGCCCCAAACAGGCGGTTGGCTCCGCCCCGGTTGGCGTTGACATGATGCTGTTACAGTAACGCAATCCGGGACGGGGCGAAAGTCAGGCGTTCTCCTCGACGATCACGAGATCGCGTTCCGAGGCGCCTTTGGCATGCGCAAGCGCGGCCTGATAGGCGTCCGAATGGTAGCAGGCGACGGCGGCCTCAAGGCTCGGGAATCGCGCGACAACATTGCGCGCGCGATCATTGCCTTCGAGCTGCACATAGCGGGTGGCGCGGGCGAGGAAGACCCCGCCATGCGCCGCAATCGCCGGACCCGCGGCTGCGGCATATTTGCCGTAAGCCTCGGCGTCGAGCACCTTCACATGGGCAATCCAGAGCGCCGAGGGCATCACAGCGCCTCCAGCATGGCTTTGACCGCGGCTACGGCCTCGTCGGATTTGGCCGGATCAGCCCCGCCCGCCTGCGCCATGTCCGGGCGACCACCGCCACCCTTGCCCCCAAGCGCCGCCGCCGCGATCTTGACGATCTCGACCGCGGAAACGGTGCCGGTCTTGTCCGCCGTCACCCCCGCCGCACAGGCCGCCTTGCCGCCGGTATCGGCCACGACGAGCACCGCGCCCGAGCCGACCTTTTCCTTGAGACTGTCGACGAGCGCCGGAAGATCCTTGCCGGACACCCCCGAAACCACTTGAGCAATGAAGCGCAAGCCCTTGATTTCCAGAACTTCCGGGCCACCGGCTGCACCGCCGCCCATGGCCAGTTCGCGACGCAGCTGCGCCACTTCATTGGCCAGCGCCTTGCGTTCCTCGGCCAGCGCCTTGACCCGATCGGCCACTTCCGCGGGCGAGGTCTTCAGCATCGCCGCCACGTCCGACAGCCGCGCGTTCTGCGCCTTCAGCCAGTCGAGCGCCGCCTGACCGGTCAGCGCCTCGAAGCGCCGAACCCCCGCCGAAGACGCGCTTTCGCCAAGCGCCACGAAGGCGCCGATGTCGCCGGTGCGCTTCACATGCGTGCCGCCGCACAGCTCCAGCGAATAGGTCCGCCCGTCATGCCCCTTGCCCGAGCCAAGCTGCTCGCCCATCGAGACGACGCGGACTTCATCGCCATATTTCTCGCCAAAGAGCGCCTGCGCCCCAAGGCCGCGGGCATCGTCGGGCGTCATGATCCGGGTTTCGACCGGGGTGTTCTGCCGGATGAAGGCGTTCACCTCGGCCTCGACCGCCACCAGTTCCTCGGCCGTCATCGCCTTGCCGTGGCTGAAGTCGAAGCGCAGCCGGTCCTCGGCGTTCAGCGAGCCCTTCTGCGCGACGTGATCGCCAAGCGCGCGGCGCAGCGCCTCGTGCAGCAGGTGGGTGGCCGAGTGGTTCGCCCGAATGGCCGAGCGCCGCGCATGATCGACTTCCAGCTTCGCGGGCTGACCCTTGGCCACCTTGCCCTCGACGACCTCGCCGATGTGGATGAACACACCCGCGACCTTTTTCGTGTCGGTGATGCGGATCTCGGCGCTGTCGGTGCGGATGATGCCGTGATCGCCGACCTGACCACCGGATTCCGCGTAGAACGGCGTCTGGTTGACGACGATCTGCACCGTGCCCGTGGCCTCGGCGACCTCAGTGCCCTCGATCACCAACGCCTGGATCTGCCCCTCGGCGGTTTCGGTGTCATAGCCGAGGAATTCGGTGACGCCCGCGCGTTCCGCAATCTCGAACCAGACCTTGGCATCCTTGGCCTCGCCCGAGCCCGACCAGCTCGCCCGCGCTTTCGCCTTCTGTTCGTCCATCGCGGCATCGAAGCCCGCGGTGTCGACGGTCCGGCCCTTTTCGCGCAAAGCATCCTGCGTCAGATCGAGCGGGAAGCCATAGGTGTCGTAAAGCTTGAACGCAGCATTGCCCGGCAGCTCCGCCCCTTCGGGCAGCGCGGCGAGTTCGTCGTCCAAAAGCTTCAGACCGCGTTCCAGCGTGACCTTGAACCGGGTTTCCTCGAGCTTCAGCGTTTCCTCGATCAGCGCCTGAGCGCGGACGAGTTCGGGATAAGCCGCCCCCATCTGCCGCACCAGCGCCGGAACCAGCTTGTGCATCACCGGATCCTTCGCGCCGAGCATGTGCGCGTGACGCGCGGCCCGACGCAGGATGCGGCGCAGCACATAGCCGCGCCCGTCGTTCGAGGGCATCACGCCGTCGGCAATCAGGAATGAGGTCGAGCGCAGGTGGTCGGCGATGACGCGGTGATGCACCTTGCCCGCCCCGTCCGGATCGGCCGAGGTCGCATGCGCCGAAGCCTCGATCAGCGCCCGCATCAGATCGGTGTCGTAATTGTCGTGCTTGCCTTGCAGCAGCGCGCCGATCCGTTCCAGCCCCATGCCGGTGTCGATCGACTGCATCTCCAGTTCAACCATCGAGCCGTCTTCAAACTGCTCGTTCTGCATGAAGACGTTGTTCCAGATCTCGATGAACCGGTCGCCGTCCTCGTCCTTCGAGCCGGGCGGGCCACCCCAGATGTGATCGCCGTGATCAAAGAAAATCTCGGTGCAGGGGCCGCAAGGACCGGTCGGCCCCATCTGCCAGAAGTTGTCCTTGGTGGCGATGCGGATGATGCGCTCGTCGGTCAGGCCCGAGACCTTCTTCCAGATCGTCGCCGCCTCGTCATCGGTGTGATAGACGGTGACCAGCAGTTTGGATTTCGGAATGTCGAAATCCTTGGTCAGCAGCTCCCAGGCATAGGTGATCGCCTTTTCCTTGAAGTAATCGCCAAAGGAAAAGTTGCCGAGCATCTCGAAGAAGGTGTGGTGGCGCGCGGTATAGCCGACGTTGTCAAGGTCGTTGTGCTTGCCGCCCGCGCGGACGCATTTCTGCGCCGTCGTCGCGCGGACGTAATCGCGCTTTTCCACCCCGGTGAAGCAGTTCTTGAACTGCACCATGCCCGAGTTGGTGAACATCAGCGTCGGGTCGTTGCGGGGAACCAGCGGAGAGCTTTCCACCACGCGGTGACCGTTCTTTTCGAAGAAGGCAAGGAAGGTGGACCGGATGTCGTTCAGACTGGGCATGGGCAAGCCTTTTTTGCGGATTTCCCCCCGTTTAGCGGCCCGGCCCCGCCCTGTCCAGAAAGCAAAACGGCCGGGGATGACCCGGCCGTTCTCCTGCACCCTTCTGGTGCTGCTGCGCGCGGCAGCGGGCCTTGCGGCCTTATTCTTCGGTCAGGTCTTCCTCGCTCGGCGTGACGCCGAAATCGAGCCCGTGGCTTGCCCGGATCTTGTCTTCGATTTCATAAGCGATGTCGGGATTGTCGCGCAGGAATTGCTTGGCATTCTCGCGGCCCTGCCCGATGCGCTCGTCGCCATAGGAATACCAGGACCCCGATTTCGCCACGACCCCGGCTTTGACGCCCAGATCGACCAGCTCGCCAACCTTGGAAATGCCCTCGCCATACAGGATGTCGAATTCGACCTCGCGGAAGGGCGGCGCCACCTTGTTCTTCACCACCTTGACGCGGGTCTGGTTCCCGATCACCTCGTCGCGGTCCTTGATCGATCCGACGCGGCGAATGTCAAGACGCACGGAAGCATAGAATTTCAAGGCATTGCCGCCCGAAGTTGTCTCGGGCGAGCCGAACATCACGCCGATCTTCATGCGGATCTGGTTGATGAAGATCACCATGCAGTTCGAGCGCCCGATCGAGGCGGTCAGCTTGCGCATCGCCTGAGACATCAGACGCGCCTGCGCACCAACCGTCGCATCGCCCATGTCCCCCTCGATCTCGGCCTTCGGCGTCAGCGCCGCGACCGAGTCGACAACGACCAGACTCACCGCGCCCGAGCGCACCAGCGTGTCGACGATCTCCAGCGCCTGCTCGCCGGTGTCGGGCTGCGAGATCAGCAGCTCTTCGAGGTTCACGCCGAGTTTCTTCGCATAATAGGGGTCAAGCGCATGTTCCGCGTCGACAAAGGCGCAGACGCCCCCCTTTTTCTGCTCTTCCGCGATGCAATGCAGCGTCAGCGTGGTCTTGCCCGAGCTTTCCGGCCCGTAGATCTCGACGATGCGCCCCTTCGGCAGACCGCCGATGCCAAGCGCGATATCGAGGCCAAGCGACCCGGTCGAGGTCGCCTCGATCTCCGGCGGCGGGTTGTCGCCGCCCAGCTTCATGATCGAGCCCTTGCCGAACTGCCGTTCGATCTGCGCAAGGGCCGATTCCAGCGCCTTTTGCTTGTCTGCCTTGCCTTTGTCATTCATCTCGAACAAGCCCGTCGTTGCCATCTGTCGTCCCCTTATCCCATAGGGCGCGCGCCGCGGCAATCGACCGGGCACATCGCATTCGTTCCCCTCTTGTTCTCATGATATGAGTACATTTGAAGAACATTGCAATCAAATTCGCACCAATGAGCTTGCGCTAACATGGTTAAGAATTGGTTTAAGCGCGTTCCGAAACCAGATCCGGGCGGCTTTACCCAGACCTGTGCTTTCAGTAAGACGGGGCAAACCGTCGGGAGACTTTGGCAAATGCTGATTTTCTGGGAGCAAAGGCTGGTGTTTCTGGCAACACCGAAGGCGGGTTCGACAGCCGTCGAGGTGTCGCTCGAATCGCTCGCGAGCGTGTCGATGCAGCGCCCTGCCCCGATGAAGCACATGAGCGCCACCGAGTATCATCAAGTTCTGGCGCCCTGGCTTGCTGCCAAGGCGGGCGCGCCCTTTACCACCGTTGCGCTGATGCGCGAGCCGATCGGTTGGCTGCGCTCATGGTATCGGTTCCGCACCCGCGACGATATCGAGGACCCCGATCATCCGATGGCAGGCAAGAGCTTCGACGCCTTTGCGCAAGATTACATGGCGGCCAAACCGCCGCCGCATGCGGATATCGGCTCGCAATCTGCGCATCTCTGCGCGGCCGATGGCACGCCGCGGGTCGACCGCATCTTCCGCTACGAGGAAATTGGCTCCTTCGTGCATTTCCTCGAAGACCGACTCGATTGCGCCATCACGCTGTCGCGGGTGAACGTGCCTCCGGCCGCGGATGTCGAACTGCAGCCGGAAACCGAGGCGGCGCTGAAACGCGCCATGGCCGCAGATTTCCGGCTTTACGACAGCCTCGCCTGAACCGGGCCTCAGGAGGCCCGGGCCCGGCGGGCGATCTGGTTTTGCACCGTCGCCGTCAACTCGCTGAGCGAGAAGGGTTTCGGCAGGAAGATCGAGTTCGGGGTCGGCGGACGGCCGTCGCGGAACACGTCCTCGGCATAGCCCGAGACGAAGACGACGGCGGTCTCCGGGCGGCTTTTCAGCGCCTCGGCCACCCAGGTCGGGCCATCCATGCCGGGCATGATCACGTCAGTGACAAACACGTCGAACTGCAACTGGTCATCTTCGAGGATCCGCAGCGCCTCCTCGGCATTTTCGGCTTCGAAAACCGTGTAGCCACGCAGCTTCAACGCGCGCGAGGCGAAGGCCCGCACCGGGGCCTCGTCCTCGACCAGAAGCACCATCGCGGCGGAGTTCTCTTCGAGGCTCGGCAATTCCATCGTCGGCAGCGCCGGCTCCTGCTCGATCTCGGACGGGCGATCATGCGCTGGCAGGAACAGCGTGAAACAGGTCCCCGACCCCAGAACCGAGTCACAGAAGATGTAGCCGCCGGTCTGCTTCACGATCCCGTAGGCGGTCGAGAGGCCAAGCCCCGTGCCTTCGCCCGGTTTTTTCGTCGTGTAGAAGGGCTCGAAGATCTTGCCGAGCTTGTCGGCCGGGATCCCGACCCCTTCATCGGTGACCTTGACCACGACGTAATTGCCCTTCGGCACCGCGGCGCGGTCGCGTTTCAGATCCTCGATCAGATGCAGGTTTTCGGTCTCGATCCGGATCTCGCCGCCGCCCGGCATCGCGTCGCGCGCGTTGACGACGAGGTTCATGATCACCTGTTCCAGCTGCCGCTTGTCGGCCCGGATCGGTGCAAGGTTCGGGTCATGCGTCAGCGTCAGCACGACCTTTTCGCCGGTCAGGCGATTGAGAAGATGCGTCAGATCCGAAAGCGTATCGCGCAGATCGATGATCCGCGGCTTCAGCGTCTGCTTGCGCGAGAACGCCAGAAGCTGACCCACCAGCGAGGCCGCGCGATTCGCGTTCTGGCTGATCTGATCGAGATCGGTGTAATCCGGGTCGCCCTTGTCGTGGCGCAGCATCAGAAGATCGCAATGACCCGAGATCGCCGTGAGCAAGTTGTTGAAATCATGTGCAACCCCGCCGGCGAGCTGGCCAATGGCCTGCATCTTCTGGCTCTGCACGAACTGGCCTTCGAGCGTCTTCAGCTGCGTTGCATCCGACAGCACGGCAATCAGCCCCGGCCGCCCCTCTTCGACGACACGCGCCAGCGTCACTTGCAAGAACACCTCGCGATCGCCGCGACGGGCCCGCAGCACTTCGGGACGTCGATCGGTCCGACCGGCGACCGCATCGACGACCCAGTCATCGACCGGACGCCCCAGCCCCTCGAACAGCTCCGAGAGCTTGGTCGAGGCCGGGATCTGCCCCAGCAGCCCCCGCGCCGCGCGGTTCACCTCGATCACCCGGCCATCGACGGTCAGACGCATCAGCGCCACCGGCAAGGCCTCGAACGACACCGGATCGGTGCTCGGCGCACGGCCCGGCGCCACCGGCATCAGATAAATCTCGTCGCGCCCGCCCGCGCCGTCGATCTGCGCCACCATGCAGCGCAAGGGCCCCTCGATCGTCGCGATCTCCTGCTCCTCGCCCGAGCGGATCGGCAATTCGGTGAAGATGCGGTCGAGCGTGCGGACACGCTCGCCCACCAGTCGCCGCAAGGCTTCGTTCATGAACAGGATCGTGCCCGATTTCGAGGCCGTCAGCATCGGCAGCGAAATGCTTTCTGCACCGCGCCCGCCGACCGGACGTTCGGTCATGTCCTCGAGCCGCCACAGAAACCCGCCGCCCTCGATCTGATGCACCGAAAGCCGCACATGGCCCCGCCGCGTCACCAGATCCTCGCGCGCCGCGCCAAGCGCCGCCGCCTTCGACTGCAGCCGCGTCAGCATCCCGCCCGGATTGGCAAAAATCTCGCCCAGGGCGCGGGTCAGGGTCTGCCCCCCGCGCGAGCCGAAGCGCTCGATCGCGGCGCGGTTCTGATAGCCGATCTCGCCCTCGCTGTCGGTGGTGAAGGAGGGCGAGGCATCATGCACGATGAAGGCGGAAATCGCATTGGCGACCTGCGTGCGCCGCCGCGCCAGATAGCGCTGCGCGAGCTTCGCCAAGGCCGAAAGCAGCAGGAAACTGCCCGACATCGACAATAGCAGCGTCATCATCACGCGGTCCTGCACGAAATAGCCCGCCGCCCCGGCCGCAAGGCCAAGGATGAGCAACCACACCGCCCCGGGCGCGATCAGGGCCGCTGAACGGCCGAGGGGCTCCATGGGCTGATCGGGGTGTGCCACTGGCTTCTTCCTGCGCAGAATCGTCTCCTCGCATTGCGGGTCAATTCGGTTAAAGCCTGCTTAACAAGACTCAGCTTCAACCCAAAGGTGTATCACAAAGTTCTCGTTACGTTCACAGGCGTCGCAAGAGCGCCGCGAAGAAGCCATCGCCCCCCTCGCGCGGGCTCAGGCGACGCCGACTGAGCAGCGCGAAACCACCGCGCTCCAGAAAGGCATCTACCCTTGCGTCATTCTCGACCGCAAGCAGCGAGCAGGTCATGTACAAAAGCTGCCCGCCCGGGGCAACATGGCGTGCGGTCGCCGTCAGGATTTCGTCTTGCAGCGCCGTCAGCTCCGCAAGCCGCGCCGGGGTCAGCCGCCATTTCGCTTCCGGCGTCCGCCGCCAGGTGCCCGAGCCTGAACAGGGCGCATCGACCATCACCAGATCGAAGAGCCCCGAGACCTTGCCCGGATCGGCGAGCGTGATCCGCGCCCCGGCCCGCGCCGCCCGCGGAGCAATGTCCCTCATCCGCGCCGCATCCACATCATGCGCGGTGATCGCGGCACCCGGATGCGCCGCGGCCAGCGCCAGCGCCTTGCCGCCACCGCCCGCACAATAATCCAAAACCCGCGCCCGCTGCGGCAGGGATATCCCCTCCAGCACCGCCTGCGAGGCGACATCCTGCAGCTCGACAAGCCCGCGCATGTAGGCCTGCGAAGCCGACACCCGCCGTGCCCCCGAAAGCACCCGCAAGGCAGTCCTCGCCAGCGGATGCGGCTCCGCCGCGATCCCGTCATCCGCCAGCGCCGCAAGGGCCTGCGCGAGCGTTCCCTTGGTCAGGTTGACGCGCAGAAAGACTGGCGCGCGCACCTGCATCGCTGCCGACACCTCGGCGAAATCCGCGCCCAGATCGGCGCGAAGCTGCTCAAGAAGCCACTCGGGCCAGTCGCGCGCCACGAGATCCTCGGCCGCGGGCGCGGCGGACGCGAGAACGGCCAGTTCCTCGGCACCCAGCGGCGCGGGCGCATGGCCCTCGCCGGTGAAGACCGTCGCCGGATCGATCGCCTCTGCCCGGCACATGCCCAGCATCAGACCCCGCCCGCTCGCCCCGCCGCCAAGCGCCGCATAGCTGCCCCGACAGCGCAACGCATCATAGACATGGTCGCGCACGGCCGCCCGATCCCCCGATCCTGCGAAGCGGTTCGCCCGGCCCCAGTTCGTCAGCGCACGCTCGGCCGGCTCGCCCGCCGCAATGGCGTCAAGCAGCGAAATGGCAGCGGCAATCCGGGCAGCGGGGGTCATGGGCACTCCTTTGCTCAACACCTAACCGCCTTGACGCAAAACGAAAAGGCCCCGCCGCAGCAGAGCCTTTCGAAACGATTCAGGAAAACTCGAAGTTCCGATTTTCCTTGGCAAAATACGCACTCTCATACTTTTGGGGGGTGCGGGGGGCGCAGCCCCCCGCGGGTCGCCTCGGGCTGCGCCCGAGGCGAAACCTCAATGCGCCGACGCCCCTGCCGCGCCCAGCCCGGTTTCCGAACGCACGAATTGCGCATCATACCCGGCCTTGTCCTTCGCCGCCCGGGCCGAGCTGTCGGTGACCGAGAACAGCCAGATCGCGCCAAAGGTCGTCGCCATCGAAAAGAGCGCATATTGCGACCACGGGAAGATCGGCGTTTCGAACTTGAACACGTCGACCCAGACCGCCGGGCCAAGCACGACGAGCACGATCGAGGTGAGCAGCCCGATCAGCCCGCCCACAAAGGCGCCGCGCGTCGTCATGCCCCGCCAGAAGATCGACAGGAACAGGACCGGGAAGTTGACCGAGGCCGCCAGACCGAAGGCCAGACCCACCATGAAGGCGATGTTCTGGTTCTCGAAGAGCAGCCCCAGCACGATCGCGAGCACCCCAAGCACCAGCGTCGCGATGCGCGAGACCCGCATCTCCGCCTTGTCGGCCGCAGCGCCCTTCTTCACCACATTGGCGTAAAGGTCATGCGCAACGGCCGAGGCGCCCGAGAGCGCCAACCCCGACACGACCGCCAGAATGGTCGCAAACGCCACCGCCGAGATGAAGCCGAGGAACAGGTTCCCGCCCACCGCCTTGGCGAGGTGAATGGCCGCCATGTTGCCGCCGCCGATGATGCCCTTGGCGTCGAGGAACTCGGGGTTCTTGCCGACCAGCGTGATCGCAAGGAAACCGATCGTCGTCGTCAGGACGAAGAAATAGGCCACGAATCCGGTGGCATAGAAGACGGACTTGCGCGCCTCCTTGGCATCGGGAACGGTGAAGAAGCGCATCAGGATATGCGGCAGACCGGCCGGGCCGAACATCAGCGCCAGCGCCAGCGACACGCCCGACACCCAATCCGTCACCAAAGGCGTCGGCTCGAGGATCGCGGCCCCTTTCGCATGGTTCGCCAGCGCCTCGGCCATCAGCCGCTCGGGCGAAAAGCCGAATTGCGCGAGGCCAAGGATCACCAGCAGCGTCGCCCCCGAGAGTAGCATGACCGCCTTGACGATCTGCACCCAGGTCGTCGCCAGCATGCCGCCGAAGGTGACGTAAAGCACCATCAGCACGCCCACCATGACCACCGCATAGCTGTAGGGCAGCCCGAAGAGCAGCTGGATCAGCTTGCCCGCCCCCACCATCTGCGCGATCAGGTAGAACACGACGACCGTCAGCGCGCCAAGCGCCGACAGCGCCCGGATCCGGGTCTGTTCGAGGCGGAACGAGGTGATGTCGGCAAAGGTGAACTTGCCCAGATTGCGCAGCCGCTCGGCGATCAGGAACAGGATGAAGGGCCAGCCGACGGTGAAGCCGACCGTATAGATGGCACCATCGACGCCCTTGGCAAAGACCATGCCGGAAATGCCCAGAAAGGCCGCCGCCGACATGTAATCGCCCGCGATCGCAAGACCGTTCTGGAAGCCGGTGATGCCACCGCCCGCCGTGTAGAAATCGGCCGTCGATTTCGTCCGTTTCGCCGCCCAGCCGGTCAGCACGAGCGTCGCGAGCACGAAGAAGACGAACATGCCGATGGCGGTCCAGTTCGTCGGCGCCTTTTGCACCTCACCCTGGATGGCTTCGCCCACGGCCAGCGCGGGACTTGCAGCGGCCGCAAAAAGGGCAGCAAGAACAATGCGTTTCATCATCTACCTCAGTTGCGCAGAACGTCTTTGAGCATCCGGTCGAACTCGCCATTGGCGCGCCGCGAATAGATGCCGGTAAGAAGGAACGAGAGCGCCAGAACCCCGAAGCCCGCGATCAGCCCAAGGCTCCACGAGCCCAGAAGCGGCGCGGCAAAGGCCGCAGGTTGCAGGATCGCGAAAGCGATATAGGCCACATAGACCACGCAGATCAGCGCCGTCAGCGTCAGCGAAAATCGGTTCCGCCGAGCCACGAGCGCCTTGAACTCGGGCTTGGCGAGGATCTTCTGGTGAATGTCTGTCATCCCGTCCTCCTCTTAATGACGGGTCTCGGTAGCGCCGCGTTAACGATCCGCAAAGCGTCGCGGCAGCGCAGCGTAATATTCTTGCGCGACCGCCGCGGCGCCCCCGGCGAAATCCGGGGCAAATGTTGCAAAACCTTTCACAAAGTTAATCTCATGTTGCAGAGCCGCAAAGTTGCTGCCCAAATAACGCGCACTTCGAGGGTGTCGACGGCCGCAAACCCCCACCCATTCGCTGAGCGCGATTCGGCTATGCGCTTGCCGCATTGCAGAACCAGCCCGACCTTGGTCGCAGATTACTGCCGCAGCAGGCGCGCCTCGGCAGCGTCGGCCTTGGCCCAGCGTTGCACGCCCTCGGTGATCGCCTTCACCATCTGCGCGCGCCAGCTTTCGTCATGGAGCCGCGCCCGGTCGATGTCCGAGGACATGAACCCAAGCTCCAGCAGTGCCGAGGGAATGTCGGGCGAGCGCAGCACGGCGAAATCCGCCCCCTGCACCGGATGACGGTGCATGCGCAGCCCCTCGCCCTTGATCGCGCCCGCCAGCACCTGCCCGAAGCGCACCGCGCGCGGCTGGGTTTCCGTGCGCGCGAGATCCATCAGCACCCCTGCGACCGCATCATCATGCCCGGCCAGATCGACACCCGCCAAGAGATCGGCGCGGTCGTGCCGCTCGGCCAGTTTCTGCGCCGCGCTGTCCGAGGCCGTCTCGTCAAACAGATAGACGGTCGAGCCCATCGCCTCGCCCTCGGGCAGCGCATCGGCATGCAGCGACAGAAACAGATCGGCCCCGGTTTCATGTGCCAGCGTCAGACGGGTTTCGAGCGGCACGAAGACGTTTTCCTCGCGCGTCATCGTCACCTCGATGCCCGCGCGGGTCAGCGCTTCCTTCAGTTCGCGCGCGAAGGTCAGCACCAGCACCGCCTCGGAATAGCCGTCGTCCTCGGCACCGGGGTCGATGCCGCCATGCCCGGGATCAATCACCACCCGCAGGGGCGCCGAGCCGTCCTGCCGCCGATGCGGCGCGGCCACCGGCGCCGGCTGCGGCAGATCCCAGAGCGCCGATTGCGCGGCACCATCATGGGCGACGAAGTCTGTCGCCTCGACCCGTTCGAGCACCAGATGCAGGTTCGGCGTCTCGCCGGTGCGCTCCTCGGCCGAGACGAGCTTCACCGGACCGTTCAACTCGGCGACAAAGCGCGACCAGCCCGGCCGGAACGCCCCCCAGCGGATTTCGCCCAATAGCCCGCGCTGCGCGTAATCCTTTGGATTGGCGGCGGAAAAATCGACCTCGCGGAAGTCGACGACGAGCCGCGGCGGGTTGTCGAGCAGGAAGGCGCGGAACGGCACCGGCTGGCTCAGGCCCAGCGTCACCTCGGTCACGAAGGCCGAGGGTTGCGCAATCGCGGTGCGGGCGGGCTCAAGCCGCGCCAGCGCCGAAAGCTCCGGCCCCTGCGCCAGCGCAGGAGCCCCAAGCGCCAAAAGCGCCGCGAGGACGAGGGAAAGACGTGCCATGCCTGCTCCGTTTTTCGTCACTATAGCGCAAGCGGCCGGGCACGGGAATCCCCCGCTCAGCGCGACGCCATGAAACGGGTCAGGCGGTCGAGCCCTTCCTCGATATCGGCCGTCGCGCGGGCATAGGAAAAGCGCAGGGTGGTGGCGCCGCGTACCGGGTCGAAATCGAGCCCCGGCGTCACCGCAACCCCCGCCTTTTCAAGCACTTCCGCGGCAAAGGCGCGGCTGTCCGTGGTCAGGTCCGAGACATCGGCATAGATATAGAAGGCCCCATCCGGCGGCGCGATTTTCGTGAAGCCCGCCTTCGGCAGCCGATCCAGCATCAGCGCCCGGTTCGCCGCATAGACGGCCCGGTTCGCCTCCAGCTCCTCGGTCGCGTCAAGCGCGGCAAGGGCTGCGATTTGCGACGCATGCGGCGGGCAGATGAACAGGTTCTGCGCCAGCCGCTCGACGGTGCGGATATGGGCTTCGGGCACCACCATCCAGCCCAGCCGCCAGCCGGTCATGCTGAAGTATTTCGAAAACGAGTTGATCACATAGGCCTCGTCGCCGATTTCCAGCGCCGAAACCGCGCGGTCTTCGTAATGCAGACCGTGGTAGATCTCGTCGGACACGAAGGCCAGATCGCGCTCGGCCGCGGTGGTCATCAGCGCGGCAAGCTCGGCCCGGCCCAGCATCGTGCCGGACGGGTTGCCGGGCGAGGCGACGATCAGCCCCTGCACATCGGCCGGGATCTCGGAGGGCACCGGCTGATAACGGTTCTCGGCCCGGGTCAGGATATCGACCGGCGTCACCGACATCGCGCGCAGGATCTGCCGATAACTCGGATAGCCCGGCGCCCCGAGCGCCACCCTGTCGCCCGCATCAAAAAGCGCCGAGAAGGCCAGGATGAAGGCCCCCGACGAGCCGGGCGTCACCACGACGCGATCGGGGTTCAGATCGACGCCATACCAGCGCTGGTAAAGATCGGCGATGCCCCGGCGCAGCTCGGGCAGGCCAAGCGCGACCGTATAGCCAAGGCTGTCACGCTCCAGCGCCGCCGCCATCGCCTGACGCGCCAAGGCGGGCGCGGGCGTCGAGGGCTGGCCCACCTCCATGTGAATGATGTGGCGGCCCGCCGCCTCGGCCGCGCGGGCGGCTTCCATCACATCCATCACGATGAAGGGATCGACTTGTCCCCGGTTCGAAAATCGCATCGCTTCCTCCGTGGTTTGGCGGCGGCCATAGGCCCGGCGGCGGCGCGGGTCAATGGCGAAACCGTGCAACCCCGGTCTGCTTTTCCCTTGCACCCCGCGTCGGGTTTGGCCACTCTCGCGCCGACTTGATACGGCCCCGAAAGGACCCCGGATGAAACGCCTCTCGCTTGCAGCCCTCGCGCTTGCCGCCAGCTTCGGCACGCCCGCCGCAGCGCTTGATCTGTCCACCATGACGCCCGCGGAAAAGGCCGCTTTCGGCGAAGCGGTGAAAAGCTACCTGATGGAGAACCCCGAGGTTCTGGTCGAAGCGATCAACAAGCTCGAGGAACGTCAGCAGGCGGCGCAGGCCGACAATGACAAGGTTCTGGTGCAGACCAACGCCGACGACATCTTCCATTTCGCGGGCGACTGGGTTGGCGGCAATCCCGATGGCGACGTGACGATGGTCGAATTCATCGATTACAAATGCACCTATTGCAAGAAGGCCTATGAGGTCGTCGACGAGGTGCTGAAGAAGGACGGCAAGGTCCGCTTCGTGGTGAAGGAATTCCCGATCCTCTCCGATCAGTCGGTGCTGGCGGCCCGGTTCGCTCTCGCCACGCGGATGGTCGCGGGCGACGCGGCTTATGAAAAGGTGCACAACGCGCTGATGGTGTTTCGCGGCGACATCACGCTCGACAGTCTGAAACGGCTGGCGGCGGATGAAAAGATCGACGCCGAGGCGGTGATCACGAAGATGAACACCGAAGAGGTGACGGCGGTTCTGCGCGCGAATGCGCAACTTGCCGAGCGGATGGCGATTTCGGGCACGCCCGCCTTTGTCGTCGGCGGGCAACTGCTGCGCGGCTATGCGCCCGCCGAGGCGATGGCGCAGATCATCGCAGACGAGCGCGGCTGAGCGTCGCCACAAAGGTTTCGAAAGGGGGCTTCGGCCCCCTTTTCAGTTTGCGCTCCAGCGCACCAGCGCCTCGGCGGCGCTGAGGCGGCTCCGCGCCGATCCCGCCCCGATCGCGCCCGGCGTGCGCGAAAGCTTCGGCGCGGGCGCAGGTTGCGTCAGCCCCTCATGCGCAAGATAGGTGCCGCGGGCGCGGTTGTGCGGATGGGCGGCGGCCTCGGCGAGGCTCAGGACGGGGGTCGCACAGGCGTCGCTGCCGTCGAAGATCGCCTCCCACTCCGCCCGGGTGCGCTCGGCAAACCGTGCCGCCAGCGCCGCATGCAGTGCGGGCCAGTTGGCGCGATCGCCCCGGTCGGGCAGCTCGCCCGGGGCAAAGCCCGCAAGGCGCTGAAACTCGGCCCAGAATTTCTCCTCGAGCGGGCCAATGGCGAAATGCCCGCCGCAGGCGCAGCGATAGACGTTGTAATGGGGCGCGCCGCCATCGAGCAGATTGCCCCCGCGCGGCGCCTGCCAGAGCCCCTGCCCGGCCATGCCGGAAATCATCCCCATCAGATGCGCCACCCCATCGGTGATCGCCGCATCGACCACCTGCCCCTGCCCGGTCGCGCGGGCGCTCAGGATCGCGGCCAGCATCCCGAAGGCGAGATAAAGCCCGCCACCGCCGAAATCTCCGACCAGGTTCAGCGGCAGAACCGGCGTCTCGGTCGTGCCGATCGCGCCAAGCGCCCCCGAGAGCGCGACGTAATTGATGTCATGCCCCGCGGTTTGCGCCAGTGGCCCGCTTTGACCCCAACCGGTCATGCGGCCGTAAACGAGACGCGGATTTTCGGGAAAGTCATCCGGCCCAAGCCCCAGACGTTCCATCGCGCCCGGGCGCATCCCCTCGATCAGCGCATCGGCGCGCAGGATCAGGCTGCGCGCGACCGCCTTGCCCTCGGGGGTTTTCAAATCAACTTCCAACACATCGCGACCACGGTCGAGCGGATCGGTCGCCATGCCCAGCACATGCGCCGCAGCGCCCTGCGCCCCCGGACGGGCAAGCCGGATCACCTCGGCTCCCATGTCGGCCATCAGCTGTGCGGTGAAGGGCGTCGGGCCAAGGCCCGAAATCTCGACGATGCGCAATCCCGCCAAGGGGCCTTTGGTCATGCAATCCTCCGCCTGAAAAGGCCGGGGGCTTTGCGCCTCCGGATCCAGGCAGCGTATTGCCACCAAGGAAAAGCGGAAGCGTTACGCTGCGTCAGCAGGCGCGGCAGCAGCCGGGTCGGGGCGGTGATGCTCGTTGAAATATTCCCATTCGCCGACCTTGCGGCCATCGGGCAGCTTGCAGCTCGCATCGCCCCCCGGGGTCATCTCGTTGAGCAGAACCTCGCCACCCTGTTCGACGCAATAGGCCGAGGCCGGGTTCGCCATGCCGATCGGCTTGTCGGCAGAAGGGGCAGCTTCGGTGCAGGCGGCAAGCGCAAGAAGCAACAGCGGAAGATATTTCATCGTGACCTCAATGGAACAGCGGACGAGTCAACGCGAGCATCCCACAGAGATCCGCCCGGGGCCAGCGATGATTGCGCCCGCGCGATGGGTCACGAGGACGCCTTGTCCTCCAGTGTCAGCCATTCTTCCTCGGCCGCGGCCAGCGCCGCTTCACGCTCGACAAGCATCTCGGAGGCCTTGGCGAATTTCACCGGTTCGCGGGTGAACAGATCGGGGTCCGACAGCAGCTCGTGCAGCTTGCCGATCTCGCGCTCGAGCTTTTCGATGATCCCGGGCAGCGCCTCGAGCCGATGTTTCTCGGTGAAGGTCAGGCCCGCCTTCTTGACCACCTCTTTCGGGGCCTCGGCCGCCTTTTTCGGCGCGGCTTTCTCGGCCGCAGGCGGGGCCTCGGTCAGGGCCTTCTGCGTCTGATAGTCGGTCCAGCCGCCCGCATAGACCGTGGCCTTGCCGTCGCCCTCCATCGCGATCGTGGTCGTCGCCACGCGGTCGATGAAATCGCGATCGTGGCTGACCAGAAGCACGGTGCCGTCATACTCGCCCAGAATATCCTGAAGCAGATCAAGGGTTTCGACGTCGAGATCGTTCGTCGGCTCGTCGAGCACCAGCAGGTTCGAGGGCTTGGCCATGATCCGCGCCAGCAGCAGCCGCGCCCGCTCGCCGCCCGAGAGGGAGCCGATCGGCGCGCGGGCCTGTTGCTCGTCAAACAGGAAGTCCTTCAGGTAGGCCACGACATGCTTGGGCTGGCCGCGCACCATCACCTGATCGGCGCGCCCCGAGACCCGCATCTCGGGATCGTTCACCAGCCCGTCCCAGAGCGTCATCGAGAAATCGAGCGTCGAGCGGGTCTGATCGAAAACCGCCATGTCCAGATTGGTGCCCTGCGTGACCGTGCCCGCATCGGGGGCGAGTTCCCCGGTCAGCATCTTCAGAAGCGTCGTCTTGCCGACGCCATTCGGGCCGACAAAGGCGACCCGGTCGCCGCGCAGCACGCGCAGATCGAAATTCTTCACGATGGTCTTCGCGCCGAAGCTTTTCACCAGCCCCTTCGCTTCGATCACCCGCTTGCCCGAAACCGGACCGCTTTCGAGTTCCATCAAGGCCGTGCCCTGACGGCGGATCTGCCCGGCCCGCTCGGCCCGCAGCGCCTGCAGCGCGCGGACCCGGCCCATGTTGCGCTTCCTGCGCGCCGAAATCCCCTCGACCGCCCATTTCGCTTCCGCCTTGATCTTGCGGTCGAGCTTGTGGCGCGCGTCGTCTTCCTCGGCCCAGGTGGTTTCGCGCCATTCCTCGAAATGCTCGAAGCCCTTTTCCAGCCGCCGCACCTCGCCCCGGTCGATCCAGAGCACCGCCTGCGTCAGATGCCGCAGAAAGGCGCGGTCGTGCGAGATCAACACGTAAGCCGTGCGGGTGTCGCGCAGATACGCCTCAAGCCAGCCGATCGCCTGAATATCGAGGTGGTTGGTGGGTTCGTCGAGCAGCATCAGCTCGGGCGACTCAGCCAGAAGCTTGGCCAGCGCGGCGCGGCGGCGCTCGCCGCCCGAGGCAGTCGCAACCGGCGCGTCGGGGCGGAACTTCAGCCCCTCGGCCACCATCTCGATGCGATAGCGCTCGGCCTCGGCCAGCCCCGAGGCGGCGTAATCGCCCAAAGTGGCAAAGGCCGACAGATCCGGCTCCTGCTCCATGTAGCCGACGCGGGTGCCCGTCGGCACGACCCGGCTGCCCTGATCGGGTTCGACAAGACCGGCCATCACCTTCATCAGCGTCGACTTGCCCGAGCCATTGCGGCCCACAAGCGCGACGCGGTCGCCCTCCTGCACGGTCAGGTCGAGACCATCATAAAGGGGATTGCCGCCGAAAGTCAGCGAGATCGAGGAAAGCTGGAGAAGAGGTGCGCGTGCCATGCGCTTCCGCTAGCCGGGCGGCGCAAAAAGGTCAACGGTGACGAGGGCGCCGCCCGCCGCGACGGGCTGCTGCGCAAGTTTCCGCACATTCCGGAAATCCCGAATGTGCTTTCATCTTGCCCCAAATATCCCGGGGGTAAGGGGGCAGAGCCCCCTACCCGGCCACCAGCCGCAGCGCGCGGGCGCGCTCGGGCGGAATCGCGCCGATTTCAAGCCCGGTAAAGACATGCAGCGTGCCCAGATCCTCGTCGACGACGGCATGATCCGAGACCCAGCCTCCCATGCCCAGATAGCTGCGCAGCAAAGGCGGCATCTTCAGCATCGCCTGTTTCGGATCGCCCTTGCGGCCCAGCAACTTGCGCGCATAGCGGATCACCTTCGGCGCCTTCACCCGCACCCGCCAGCGTTTCGGCGCCAGATGGCGCTCGGCCAGCACCGCGAAAGCATCGGCGCAGCTGTCAAAATCGGTGGTCAGGAACGACGAGCAGCCAAACAGCATCTCGATTCCCTCGGCATCGACAAGCCGCGTCACCGCCCCCCAGGCGAGGCGCAGGATATCAGGGTCGCGGCAGTCGGGATCGACGCAGAACCGCCCCATCTCCAGCATCCGCCCGGAATAGGCCGAGAGCGGCGTCAGGTCGTAAAATTGCGCCGAATAGCTGCGGTAAAGTTCGCGCCCGCTCTCGATCGGCAACAGCCGGAAACAGCAGACGAGCCGCCCGCTTCCCGTCTCCTCGACCAGCACATGGCGGCAGGCATCGTCGAAGGCATCGGCATCCAGCGCCTCACCCACGTCCATGCCGCGTCCGCGCGCCGAAACGAAGGCCCGCCAGCGCAACGCCTGCGCTGCCTGCACATCCGCCTGCGATTGCGCGAGTCGTGCCGCATAGCGGCCTCTCGAGAGCGAAAACATGGGGCCCCCCAGGATCTGTCTCCCTGATCCTACGGCAAAGACCTGACAGCGAAAAGACACTCGGCTGCGACCGAGCGCCCCGTCCGCGATCATTTGTCGAGCAATTTGCCCGCCGACAGGCGCCCGAACGAGCCCAGAAGCTCGCGGATCAGGCCGATGCCCTTGATGTTGCTCTTCGTCACGCGACGCGACAGCACCACGACCTCGCCCCGCTCCAGACCGAAGCGCTCGACATTCTCGACGACGCCCTTGTCGTTGAAGGTGATCGCCACGACCTGCCGGTCGATTTCCTGCGGCGCCCGCGCACCGTAGTATTTCCAGCGCGAGCCGACATAGAACCAGCCCGACCCCTGCAGCACCCCCATCGAGGACGGGCGGCCGATCACATCCGTGACCTCCTCGCGCGAGCTCTTGCCGACTTCGATCTTTGCCAGATCGTCTTCGGTGGGCACATAGCCGTGGTTCTGGTAGATCGCAGTGCAGCCCGCCACGAAAAGCACCGCCGCAACGGTGACAAATCGCGCCATGCGGCGAATTCCGGACGTGCTGCTCAAGCCTACCCCCTCTTGCCTCGTGACCTCGGGCCTTCTATCCCGATTACAACAGGATGCGGCCGCCCTCAAGCGCCCTCGACCGTCCCTCACCCGCTTGCGATCCCGGAGACCGTGATGACCGACACCGAAACCCTGCCTTTCAGCCATATTCTGCGCCCGTCCGAACTGGCCGCGCGCAAGCCCACGCGCTTCGATATCACCCCCGATGCGGCGACCTGCACGGCGATTGCCGACTGGGCGGGGATCGAAGGGCTCGAAGCGCTGCGGCTGAAAGGAACGCTGACGCCGAGCGGGCGGTCGGACTGGACGCTCGACGCCGACTTCACCGCCCGCGTCGTGCAGTCTTGCGTGCTGACGCTGGCGCCGGTCACCACCGATCTGCGCGAAACCGTGACCCGGCGCTATCTGGCGCAGATGCCCGAGCCGACGGGCGACGAGATCGAGATCCCCGAGGATACCGACAGCGAACCGCTGCCCGATCGCTTCGATCTGGGCGCCGTCGCGCTCGAAACGCTTGAACTCGCGCTGCCGCTCTATCCGCATGCGCCGGGCGCGGCGCTTGGCGCACATGAGGCCACGCCCCCCGGGGCCGCGCCGATCCGCGACGAGGACACCCGCCCCTTTGCCAATCTGAAAAGCCTGCTCGGCGGCAAGGACGACACGGAAAGCGACAAGTCCTGAGCGCGGCTTTTCGGCCCGGTTTTGACGGCGCCGAAAAAAGCTGCAAAAAGGGCTTGCAACGGGGCGGAACTCCAGTATGTTCCCGGCCTCATTCGAACGCAGGGTTCGCACCCGGTCCGCCGCTGGCTGCCGTGACGAAACCCCAGGAAAAACAGGGCCTTGCGCCCCCAGAACCGAGGTTAGACACATGGCCGTCCCGCAGAACCGAGTCACGCGCTCCCGTCGTAACATGCGCCGCGCGCATGACGCCCTTGTGGCCGCCAACCCGGCTTCGTGCCCGAACTGTGGCGAACTGAAGCGCCCGCACCACGTCTGCGGCGCCTGCGGCCACTACGACGACCGCGAAGTGGTTGCGCAAGCGACCGAAGTCGATCTGGACGACGACGCGGCGTAAGCCGGTCCCTCCGCCATGGTCAAACTGTTCAAACAGGAGAAGACCACGGTGGGAGCAGAAGCTGACGTTACGTCAAGTCGCGGCCGCACTGCAGCCGCCCAAGCGCCGGACATGTCCGGCGCTTTGATTTCCGGCGTCCCGGTTTCCGCCCCGCTCGTGCTGTCGATCGATGCAATGGGGGGCGACCGGGGCCCCGCGGCCGTCCTTGACGGGATCGCCCTTGCGCGCCGGAAATATCCCGATCTGCACTTCCTCGTGCATGGCCCCGAGGCCGAGCTTGCGCCGCTGGTGAAGGCCCGCAAGCTGAAGTCCTGCGTGACGATCCGTCACGCGACCGGCGTGGTGACGATGCACGACAAGCCCGCGGCGGTGATGCGCGGCGGCAAGGACACCTCGATGTGGTCGACGATCGATGCGGTGCGCGATGGCGCGGCGCAGGTCGCGGTGTCTTGCGGCAATACGGGCGCCCTGATGGCGGTCTCGATGCTGCGACTGCGCAAGATCCCGGGCGTGAACCGCCCCGCCATCGCCTCGTTCTGGCCCTGCAAGAATCCCTCCGGCTTCAACGTCATGCTCGACATGGGCGCGGATGTGAAAGCCGAGGCCCGCGATCTGCTGACCTATGCGCTGATGGGCTCTTCCTATGCCCGCAACGCGCTTGGCCTTGACCGTCCGCGCGTCGGGCTGCTCAATGTCGGCACCGAAGAGCACAAGGGCCATGCCGAACTGAAGACCGCCGCCGAGATGATCGGCGCGATGCAGGAGCCCGGCGGCTATTATTTCGTCGGCTTCGTCGAGGGCACCGATCTGCCCGGATCGCGCGTCGATGTCATCGTCACCGACGGTTTCACCGGCAATATCGCGCTGAAGACCGGCGAGGGCACGGCGAAATTCGCGGGCGAATTGATGCGCGAGGCTTTCACCTCGAGTCTGCTCGCCAAGGTCGGGGCGCTGCTCGCCTCGGGTGCGCTCAAACGTCTCAAGGCGAAGATCGATCCGCGCCGGGTGAACGGCGGTGTTTTCCTTGGTCTGAACGGCACTGTGGTCAAGTCTCACGGGGGTGCGGACGGCACCGGCGTTGCCGCGGCCATCGACCTTGCGGCCCGTCTGGCGGGTCTGGGCTTCGCAGAACGTCTCGCGGCGCGGGTTGCCCTTGCGTCAGCAAACGGTCAGGATGCAGCCTCGGTGGAGGCAGGAGTCGAGAACTCGAAATGACGATCAGAGCGGTGGTCCGCGGTGTGGGGCATTATCTGCCCGCCCGCGTGGTGGAGAATGCCGAGTTCGAGGGCAAGCTCGACACGACGGACGAATGGATCCGGTCCCGGACCGGGATCGAGCGGCGCCATTTCGCCGCCGAGGGGGAAACCACCTCGCAACTGGCGATCAAGGCGGCCGAGGCGGCTCTGGCCGATGCGGGCCTGACGGCCGATCAGATCGACGCGATCGTGGTCGCGACCTCGACGCCGGATTACACCTTCCCCTCCGTCGCGACGATGGTGCAGGCGGGCCTCGGCAATACCAATGCCTTTGCCTATGACGTGCAGGCGGTCTGCGCCGGTTTCGTCTTCGCGCTGACCAATGCGAACGGGATGATCCTGTCGGGTCAGGCGAAGCGCGTGCTGGTGATCGGCGCCGAGACCTTCTCGCGGATCATGGACTGGGCCGACCGCGGCACCTGCGTGCTCTTTGGCGATGGCGCGGGCGCGCTGATCGTGGAGGCGACCGAAGGCGCGGGCACGGCAGAGGATCGCGGGATTCTCGCGACCGACCTGCATTCGGACGGCCGCTACCGCGAGCTGCTTTATGTCGATGGCGGCGTCTCGACGAATGGCCAGTCGGGCCATCTGCGCATGCAGGGCAATGCCGTCTTCAAGCATGCCGTCTCGAAATTGGCCGAAACCGCGCATACCGCGCTCGACAAGGCCGGGCTGAGCGCCGAAGACGTGACCTGGATCGTGCCGCATCAGGCCAACCTGCGCATCATCACCGCCACCGCGGAACGGATGCA
Source organism: Rhodobacter viridis (assembly GCF_003217355.1). Classification (GTDB taxonomy): domain Bacteria; phylum Pseudomonadota; class Alphaproteobacteria; order Rhodobacterales; family Rhodobacteraceae; genus Rhodobacter; species Rhodobacter viridis. The sequence continues at coordinate 539,285 of NZ_QJTK01000001.1, forward strand.
GGTGCCGATGGAGCGCGTCGTGGTGACGGTGCAGGATCACGGCAACACTTCTGCCGCATCGATTCCCCTCGCGCTCTCGACGGCGCATGGGCGCGGCCAGATCAAGGCAGGCGATCTGATCGTGACCGAGGCAATCGGGGGCGGTCTGGCCTGGGGATCGGTCGTCCTGCGCTGGTAAACGCGCGATTACGGTGGAAAAACTCGTATCAACCTTGCCGTGCAAGTCATTGATATTGACTCGGGAAATACTTGCCCCCATCGTGATGAAAATCACTCCGGGGGGATTGAAATGTCAGAAAAAACCCTGACCCGCATGGATCTGAGCGAAGCCGTGTTCCGCGAAGTCGGGCTCAGCCGCAACGAATCCGCTCAGCTGGTCGAGACCGTGCTGCAGCACATGTCCGATGCGCTGGTGCGCGGCGAGACGGTGAAGATCTCGTCCTTCGGCACCTTCTCGGTGCGGGACAAGACCTCGCGCATGGGCCGCAACCCGAAGACGGGCGAGGAAGTTCCGATTTCGCCGCGTCGGGTGCTGTCGTTCCGGCCCTCGCATCTGATGAAAGACCGGGTTGCCGAAGGCAATTCGAAATAGGGCCGGTTCAACCGGTTCACGGGATAGGCCCGAGCAGGGGATGAACGCGCCGCGATGACGAAGTCAGCCGAGGCCTTCCGCACGATTACCGAGGTGGCCGAGCTTCTCGAAACCCCGACGCATGTCCTGCGGTTCTGGGAGAGCAAGTTTCCACAGATCAAGCCGGTGAAACGCGCCGGGGGTCGGCGCTATTATCGCCCGGCCGATGTGGCGCTGCTGGTGGGGATCAAGCACCTGCTGCAGGTCGAGGCCTTGCCGATCAAGGAGGCGCAGGCCCGGCTGAAGTCGCAAGGCACGAAGAAGGTCACGGCCCTTGGCGCCGAGATGCTGAGCGCCAACCTGCCGCGCGAACCGATGCCGGTGGCGGAAGACACGCTTGCCGATGGCCTCGCCCCCGAGATCGAGGACGCGACCGAGGCTCTTCTGACCGCGGCCGAGCCGTCGCTCGACGCGGTCGAGATCGTCTCGGAGCCGGACCCGAGTGCGGCGTTCGAAACCTCCCCGGTCGGGGAAGAGACCACGCCCGAGGTCCTTGAAGAGCAGCCTGAGCCCAGACACGACGCGGCTGTCGCGCTCGACACGGCCCCCGAAGAGCTCGCGCCCGAGGATCGGCTCGAGCTGATTCCCCCGGCACCGGTCGCGGCGGCGGAGATCGCCTTCGAGACCGCACTGGCCGAGGCAGACATCACCCCGCGCGAGACCGTCGATGCCCTCGCCCCGGAGACGCCGCCTGCGCCGCTGCTGGCCGAGATCGACGACACGCCGACGCCCGAGGCCGACGCGCCGGGCGAGACCATTGATCTTGCCGCGCCCGAGCCGATCTTCGACTCGGCCTTCGCGACAGAGGATATTGCGGTCGAAGCGGCGCTCGACGCTCTTGAAACCGAGACTGCCGACGCGCAGGAGATTGCTTTCGAGGCCCTGCCGGACGAAGAGGACCTCGCGCCTGAAGAGACGTTCGATCTCTCCGCTCCGGAGGCCAGTCCCGCCCCGGAGGCGGTGTTCGAGGCAGCCATTGCCGAGGACGAGGCCGCGGAGTCGCTCGACGCACCGGACCTCGGCTTCGAGCCGGTGCCCGATGCCGCGGACACCGCCCCGGAAGATATCGCGGCTTTCGTCGTCGCCGAAACCACCGTAACTTTTACCGTCGACACGTCTTTCGGTGCCGCGGACTGGTCCACGCCGGAGGCTCAGGAGGTCGCGACTGAAGCGGCGCCCGAGGATATCGCCGATTTTGTCGAGCCGGAGGCGGACGCCCCGCCCGCCACCGTCGCGCAGCTTGCCGAACCCGAGCTGACCGAGACCCTCGCCCCGGAACCGCAGGCGGAACCGGACGCCCCTGCCCCGCTCGATGAGATCGCGGCAGAGGCCGAAACCCAACCCGTCACGACCGAACCGGAGCCGAGCGCCGAAGAGCTCGAGCGGCTCGACGAAGCGCGGCGGGCCGAGCGCGCCCGCATCGAAGCCGAGCAGCGCGCGCTGGAAATAGCACAAGCGGCGGTCGAAGAAGCCCGGCGCGAGGCCGAGGCGGTGCGGGCCGAATTGCAGCGGCTGCGGCGCGAGGCCGAGCTGGCCCGGGCCGAAGCCGCCCGCGCCAAGGCCGAGGCCGAATTGGCCGCGCAGGTCGCCGCGGCGGCTCTCGCACAGGCCGCGGCCGAGGCCGAGGCGCTTGACCGTGGCTTGCCCTTTGCCGACGACCTGACCGAGCCTGCCCCGTTGCCGAACCCCGAGCCGGAACCGGAACCCGAGGGGATGGCGCTGCCCGAGCCGGAGCCCGAAGGTGCCTTCGCGCCCGAAGCTGAACCCGCGCCGGAGCCGGAACCGGAACCAGCACCGGAGGTTGAAGCGCGGCAGGAGCCGGAACCTTTCCCGACCTTCCGCTCGCGCCATGTGCCCGAAACTGCGCCCGAGCCCGCCACAGCGCCGGAGCCGGAGCCCGAAACCGTTCCCGAAACCGCCGAGGTGATCGAGGACGACGAGGGCTTTGCCGATCTCGCCTATCGCTTCATCGCGCCGCGGCCGATGTCGCGCCCCGCGCGGATCGAGGCAATCGTCGAGCCCGAGCCGGAACCGGAACCCGAGCCGGAACCGCAGCTGCCGATCCAGGGCTCGCTGTTCGATTACATTGCGCCGCCGCCGAAGGCGACGCCGGTCCCCGAACCTCTGCCCGAGCCGGAGCCGATCCTTGCCGCCGAGGCGCCGATCGAGGCCCTGAGCGACACGGAACCGGCGATCCTGCACGCGCCCGAACCGGAGCTTGCCGCGGCCCCCGCGCCCGCGCTGCAAGCTGAGCCGGAGCCGCAGCTGCCCAAGCCCGCCCGGTTCGTGCCGCAGGTCGAAGCCGAAACGATCCTCGTTTACGAGCCCGACGCGGTCGAGGAGCCCGAGGCCGAAATCCTGGCCGAACCGGTTTCGGAATTCGATCCGCTCGACCGGGTGGTCTCGCTGATCCTGAGCGGCACCGCGCCGCTGCAGGTCGAGCTTGCCACGGCCGGGCAGATCGATCCGACGGCGAATCCCCTGGGCGCGCTGCGCGAGGATCTGACGCAATTCGCCCCGGATGATCTTTCGCCGATCGAGCGGATGCGGCTTCTGTCGGCGCACGACCGTCTGGTGCGACTGCAAAGCCGCCTGGCGCAGCCGCCGCGGCCGGTTCCGGCGCGGCGCTGAGGATGGCCAGCGCGCTCGCTTGCAAGCCCGTGCAAAAAGATGCGTTTTGCCGCTTGCACCCGACCGCGCAATGGCCCTATATGCCCCTCGTCGGGCCGTGGCGCAGCCTGGTTAGCGCGTCCGTCTGGGGGGCGGAAGGTCGTGAGTTCGAATCTCACCGGCCCGACCATAAAGAAGCCGTCTGCTCCTTCCGGAGTGGGCGGCTTCTTCATTTGAACGAAACAGAATTGCCGGGGTCCCGATGATGCAAGGCGTTCTTCCCGACAGTGCCTTGCGCGCGATGATCGCCCGCGGCGAGATTGCCGCCGAGCGTCCGATCACCCCTGAACAGGTCCAGCCAGCAAGCCTTGATCTGCGCCTTGGCACCGTCGCCTATCGCATCCGCGCCTCGTTTCTGGCGGGCCGGGGCCAGCGGGTCGACACCAAGCTGGCCGAGCTCGAGATGCACCGGATGAGCCTTGCCGATGGCGCGGTGCTGGAAAAGGGCTGTGTCTATCTCGTGCCGCTGATGGAACATCTGGCCCTGCCGATGGGGCTGACGGCGGTCAGCAATGCGAAAAGCTCGACCGGGCGGCTGGATCTGCTGACCCGGGTGATCACCGATGACGGCACGGAATTCGACCGCATTCCAGAGGGTTACACCGGGCCGCTCTACGCCGAGATCTGCCCGCGCTCGTTTTCGGTGCTGGTGCGGCCGGGAATGCGGCTCAATCAGATCCGCTTTCGCGCGGGTCAGGCGGCGCTGAGCGATGCGGAACTGAAACTGTTGCATGCGGCCGAACCGCTCGTCAGCGGCGAGGCGGTGATCGACCATGGCTTGGGCTTCTCGGTCGATCTGCGCCCCGAGACGGGCGATCTGGTGGGCTACCGCGCGAAGCCGCATACCGGGGTGATCGACCTTGACCGGATCGCGCATTACCCCGCCAGCGCCTTCTGGGAAGAGGTGCGCACGCGCGAGGGGCGGATCATCCTCGACCCCGGCGCGTTTTACATTCTGGTGAGCCGCGAGGCGGTGGTGATCCCGCCCGATTTCGCCGCCGAGATGGCGCCCTATCTGGCCATGGTCGGGGAATTCCGCGTCCATTACGCGGGCTTCTTCGATCCGGGCTTCGGTCATGGCGCGGCGGGCGGTGAAGGCTCGAAAGGCGTTCTGGAAGTGCGCTGCCACGAGGCGCCTTTCGTGCTGGAGCACGGGCAGGTCGTGGGTCGGCTCGTCTACGAGCGCATGGCCGGGCGGCCGGAGCGGCTTTACGGCGCGGGGATCGCCTCGAACTATCAGGGGCAAGGCCTGAAGCTCGCCAAGCATTTCCGGGCCGGGTGAGCGGCGCCTGTCCGAGGCACCTGTCTCCCGCAAGGGGGAAATACGAAAGGCCGGGACGCTTGCCCCGGCCTTGCTCATGTCTGGTTCCCCGATCAGCCGATCCGGTAGTTCGGGCTTTCGCGGGTGATCTGCACGTCATGGACGTGGCTTTCCTTCAGACCCGCGCCGGTGATGCGCACGAACTCGCAGCCGCCGCGCATTTTCTCGACCGTGGCATGGCCGGTGTAGCCCATCGCCGCACGCAAGCCGCCCACCATCTGGTGCAGCACCGCCGCGACCGGACCCTTGTAGGGCACCTGCCCCTCGATCCCCTCGGGAACGAGCTTGTCCGAGGCCGCGTCCTTCTGGAAGTAGCGGTCGGCCGAGCCGCGCGCCATCGCGCCAAGCGAGCCCATGCCGCGGTAGGATTTGTAGGACCGGCCCTGATAGAGGATCACCTCGCCCGGGGATTCGTCGGTGCCCGCGATCGCAGAGCCCACCATCGCGCAGGACGCTCCCGCCGCGATCGCCTTGGCAAAATCGCCCGAGAACTTGATGCCGCCATCGGCGATGATCGGAATGTCGCCCGCGCCCGCGCAGGCGTCCATGATCGCCGTCAGTTGCGGCACGCCGACGCCGGCCACGATCCGCGTCGTGCAGATCGAGCCCGGACCGATGCCGACCTTGACCGCATCCGCGCCCGCCCCGATCAGCGCACGCGTCGCCTCGGCCGTCGCGACGTTGCCCGCGCAGACCTGAATGCCCGGCGCATAGACCTTGATCCGCTCGACGGCCTTCGCCACGCCCTCGGAATGGCCATGCGCGGTGTCGATGACGATCAGATCGCAGCCCGCCTCGATCAGCGCGACCGAGCGTTCATAGCCCGCATCGCCCACGGTCGAGGCGGCGGCGACGCGCAGACGGCCCTTGTCGTCCTTGCAGGCGAGCGGGTGCAGCACCGAATGCTCGCTGTCCTTCAGCGTCAGAAGACCGGTCAGCTTGCCCTCGGCATTTACCACCAGAAGCTTCTCGATCCGGCGCGCCTTCATCAGCTTCATCGCCTCGTCGCGATCGGCCGGTTCGCGCAGCATGGCAAGGTTTTCGCGCGTCATCATCGCCGAAACCGGGGTCGCATCGTCGGTGGCAAAGCGCATGTCGCGGTTCGTCACGATGCCGACGACCTTGCCCGTCCCATCGACGACCGGAAAGCCCGAGACGTTGTAACGTTCGCGCAGCACCTTGGCATCGGCCAGCGTCTGCTCGGCCGTCAGCGTGATCGGGTTGTAGACGATGCCCGATTCAAAGCGCTTCACCCGCCGCACTTCGGCCGCCTGCTGATCGATGTTCAGGTTGCGATGGATCACCCCCATGCCGCCCGCCTGCGCCATGGCGATCGCCATGTTCGCCTCGGTCACGGTGTCCATCGCCGAGGACAGGAGCGGGATGTTCAGACGGATCGAGCGCGTGACGCGCGTGGAAACGTCAGCCTCCGAGGGCAGCACGGACGAGGCTGCGGGAACCAGAAGGACATCATCGAAGGTGAGGGCCTCGCGAATCTGCATGGGGGTCTCCATCGGCAGGGAACGGTTGGCACGTCCCTGTTTCATGGCTTGGCCCCCGACGCAAGCCCTCAGGCGATGGCGGCCCCGGTTTTCAGCGCCAATTCGCCCTTCGCCCACATCTTGTAGATCCGCACCGCAATCGGCGGCACGATCAGCGTGGCCGCGATCAGCGCAACCCCGCCCGGCAAACGCAGCTCATCCCCCATCGTCAACCAGAGCGAGGCGGTCGCCACGAGCGGGAAGGTCAGCGCCCCCCAAAGCGGCGTGAAGCCCGCCGCCAGCAGCCAGCGCACCCGCACGACGAAGAAGAGCAGCAGCAGCCCCGCGCTCATCGCGAAGACGTAAGACATCGCGACCGCGCCCAGAAGCGACGCCGTGGTGCCGATCACGGCAACGGGCGCAAGGTGGATCGCCAGAAGCGGGCGCAGCGGCGCCGGAACCGTCTCGCGCGAGAACTGCTGCAAGGACACGACCCAGATCGCCACCGCCAGCGCCAGCGCGACCCAGAAAAGCCCGATCGCGATCATCGTCAGCCCGAGTTGCGCCGAGACGAGCGCCGCCACGATCCAGCCCGAGAACAGCAGATGCCAGGTCGGGTTGACCCGGCGCTGCTCGGCCGGGCCGGTGGCGAAGACGTAAAGCATCGCCACCGTGAGCATCACATGCAGCCCCGCCCCCGTCGCCAGAACCGCCAGCGCCGCCGCGGGCAGATAGGGGCCGATCGCCGCGGCCATCAGATAGAGCATCAGCATTGCCGCAGCGAGCCCGGCACGGCCCGGCAGGATGCGCAGATCCTCGAGCACGACCGAGGGGCGGCGCAGAACCTTGACGAGATAGGTCAGGAACACGAAGGCGCACAGCAGCGTCACCGCACCGCTCAGCGCCTCGCCCACCGCGGGGGGCAGATCGAAGACCTGTCCGGCCTTGCGCCACCCCAGCGCCAGAGCCGCAAGCCCAAGCGCGGGCGGAAAGATCGCGGGGGGAGTGCGCCGCCACAGCCCGGGCGGCGTCGGTTTCGGGGAAACGGGAGCCATCGTGTGTCCTGCCTCAACTTTGGGCTGCAAATTGGTTTGGTTCAACTTGCGTCATATTTGTTTAAAATCTTGCAGAAGAACTATGGCAAAGAAAGGGCAAAACCGCAGCGGACGGCTTGTCGCAGGATTTGGCGCGGCCAGCCCGGGCCGACCGTTGGCGAGGCCTGCCCGGGAAATGCAACGATACAAGGCTTTCGCCGCGCCTTGACCGCCGTTTGTTAAGAAACTGTTTACCATATTAGCCGCTAATGGTCCCAGGGAGGACCAAATGCGCAACAAACGGAAACAATACCCGCCCTCGCCAAAAGCCGCCGTTCTGGCCGTTTCGGCATCGTCAATGGCGCCAGCGCCGCAGCTTTGGCTATCAGTTCTGCTGCCCTTGCTCTGGCTTGGCGGCGTGGCGATTGCGGCGCTCCCGCACGCGCTGCCGTAAGGCCATCCGCCGCAAACGACTCAACCCTGAATTGCATGCCATGCATCGGTGTGGAGAAGCTGGCAAACCCGGCACGCCGGATCCGGTTTGGGTCGACCCAGCGTCCGACCGCGCTTTGTCGGGCAAAACCAAACCGTTGAGTTCACATGATTTCGTGGCAGTTCGGCAACATGACCTTACGGTAAGCTCACGCGGACGTGACGTAAGGCCGCAGCCCGAATTGATTCACCTTAACAGCGTGATAGGGTCAGCCTCGGGAGAAGAGTTCCACACACTCTAGGGATGAGAATCAACATGAAAAAAATACTGATGACGGCCAGCGCCCTCGCCCTTGGCGCCACTGCCGCCACCGCGGGGGGGATCGAACGGTCCAGCCAGTCGACGGCGATCCTGTTCGAGAAAGGCAACTATGCCGAGTTCAACGTCGGCGGCTTCCGGCCTGAGGTGTCGGGCTCGGTCGCGGGCGGTCTTGTCAACTCCGGCGACATGGCCGGCGACTACGGCACCTACAGCTTCGGCTACAAACGTGCGCTGAACGAGAAGATCGATTTCGCGCTCGTGTTCGAAAATGCAATCGGCGCCAACGTGGATTACGCGGCCGGGACGCTCTATCCGATTTCGGGCTCGACGGCGACGATCGACAACATGTCGCTGACCGCGATGATGCGCTACAAGCTGCCGCAGAATGTCTCGATGATCGGCGGGGTCCGGGCGCTGCGCACGAATGGCGTCGTCAGCCTGCCGGCCGTCGCCTCGTATCAGATGAGCTCCTCGACCGAGACGGACTTCGGCTATCTCGTCGGCGTGGCGTGGGAAAAACCCGAAATCGCCGCCCGGGTCGCGCTGACCTACAACTCGAAGATCACGCATGACTTCGACGCCAACGAAAACTTCGTGCATCCGCTGGCCGGACCGCTGTCCTTCGACACGACCTTCAGCACCACGATCCCCGAGTCGGTGAACCTCGAATTCCAGACCGGCGTCGCCAAGGACACGCTGGTGTTCGGCTCGGTGCGCTGGGTGCATTGGAAGCAGTTCGAGATTTCGCCCGAAATCTACACCAGTCCGGCCTTTCTCGATCAGGACCCGCTCGTCGCCTACAAGAGCAACACCACCACCTATTCGCTCGGCGTCGGGCGCAAGTTCAACGACAAGTGGTCGGGGGCCGTGGTGCTTGGCTACGAGGGCAGCAGCGGGCAAACGACCGGGAACCTCGGGCCGACCGACGGCTTCCGCTCGATCGCGATCGCGGGCACCTATCAGGCGAGCGACAACGTCAAGGTGACCTGCGGCGTGCGTTATGTCGATATCGGCGATGCGACCACCAACGCGCCGGTCAGCGGCAAGTTCTCGGACAACTCGGGCTGGGGCGCGGGCGTGCGCGTCGGCATCACCTTCTGATCCTTCGAGGTCTTCCGAAATCCTGCAAAGGCCCGCCTGCGTGCGGGCCTTTCGCATTGTGTTTGGCACAAGTTCCGGGTGGTCCGCCCGCCCTGCCCCGGCTAGGTTTGCGCCATGACCACCAGCCGCATCCCCCCGCTCGCCTGGGCGCTTCTGGCCGCCCTTGCCCTGATCTGGGGCACCTCGTTCCTGTCGAACCGCGCCGCGCTGACCGGCACCGGCTTCCTGACCACCGTCACCATCCGCGTCACCGGAGGCGCCGCTCTGCTATGGCTCTGGGTGGCCATCCGCCGCCTGCCGCTGCCGCAAGACCCGCGCTACATCCTGCGCTTCCTGATCATGGGGGCGCTGAACAATGCCATTCCCTTCTCGCTGATCGTCTGGGGCCAGCAGCATATCGACAGCGGTCTGGCCGCGATCCTCAACGCCTCGACCGCGCTGTTCGGCGTCCTTGTCGCCGCCGCGGTTTTCCCCGACGAACCGCTGACGCGGCGCCGCCTGGCGGGTGTGGGGCTCGGCTTTGTCGGCGTCGTCCTGGCCATCGGCCCCGAGGCGCTGACCGGCTTCACCCTCGCCTCGGCCGCGCAATGGGCGATCATCGGCGCCTCGATCACCTATGGCTTCGCGGGCGCCTATGCGCGAAAAGCGATCGTCGGCCTTGCCCCCGAGGTCGCGGCGGCCGGCATGCTGACAGGTGGCGTGGTCTGGCTCGCCCCGGCGATGCTGATCGTCGAGGGCGTACCGAGCTTTCACTACGCCCCGCAGGTCTGGGCCGGGCTGATCTGGCTCGCGCTTGGCTGCTCGGCGCTGGCCTATCTGATTTATTACCGGATCCTGAAACTTGCCGGAGCGGGCAATCTCTCGCTCGTCACCCTGCTGATCCCGCCCGTCGCCATCGTCGCCGGGGCGCTCGTTTATGACGAACGCCTCGGCCCGCATGCGCTTGTCGGTTTCGCCGTGCTGGCTGCGGGGCTTTGGCTCACCAATTCGCGGCCAAAACCGCGTGACGCCGTGCGCGCCCCGCGCTAAACCGAGGCCGAAACAGGGGGTAAGCATGATCTACGCAAACCGCGCCGAATGGCTGGCGGCCAGCCGCAAACGGGTGCTGTTCTTCGGCATGTCGGGGCTGGGCAAGACCTATCTCGCGAACATGCTGCGCGCCTCGCCCACGGGCTGGTTTCACTACTCGGTCGATTACCGCATCGGCACGCGCTACATGGGCGAATATATCGCCGACAACTTCAAGCGCGAGGCGATGAAGAACCCCTTCCTCGCCGAACTGCTCTTGTCGGATTCGGTCTATATCGCCTCGAACATCACCTTCGACAACCTTGCGCCGCTCTCCACCTATCTGGGCAAGCCGGGGTCCGAGGCGAAGGGTGGGCTGACCTTCGAAGAGTACATGATCCGCCAGAACCAGCACCGCGGCGCCGAACAGGCCGCGCTGATGGACACGACCTATTTCATCGAGCGCTCGCAGGCGATCTACGGGCTGCCGAATTTCGTCTGCGACTGCGGCGGCTCGATCTGCGAGGTGGTCGACCCCGAGAACTCCGCCGATCCGATCATGAAGGAACTCTCCGAGCATCTGCTGATGGTCTGGATCGAGGGCAGCGCCGAGCACACCGACGAGCTTGTCCGCCGCTTCGACCGCGCGCCGAAGCCGATGTATTACCAGCCCGCGTTTCTGGACAAGAAATGGCTGCAATACCGGGTCGAGCGTGGCCTGCGCGAAGACGAGGTCAACCCCGACGACTTCATCCGCTGGACCTATCGTCAGGCGCTCGATCACCGGCAGCCGCGCTACGCGGCGATGGCGCGCAACTGGGGGATCAAGGTGGCTGCGTCAGATGTCGCCCTTGTGCGTGACGAGAAAGACCTTACATCGTTGATTGCCTCGGCTCTTCCGGCCTGAGGCCCTGTTTCAACTTCGCCTGACAAGTATCGGAAAGACAATGCCCATCACGCTCCCTGCCACGCTGCCCGCCTTCGACATCCTGTCGCAGGAAGGCGTGATGGTGATGACGCCCGAGCGTGCGGCGCGGCAGGAAATCCGGCCGCTGCGGATCGGGTTGCTCAATCTGATGCCGAAGAAGATCCAGACCGAAAACCAGTTCGCCCGGCTGATCGGCGCGACGCCGATCCAGATCGATTTCCAGCTGATCCGGATGACCGAGCATCAGACGAAGAACACCGCCGCCGAGCACATGGCCGAATTCTATCGCCCCTTCGCCGAGATCGAGGCCACGGGCGAGAAATTCGACGGGCTGATCGTCACCGGCGCCCCGATCGAGCACCTCGCCTTCGAGGAGGTGACCTATTGGGACGAACTGCAGCGCGTCTTCGACTGGACGCAAAGCCATGTCTTTTCGACCTTCGGCGTGTGCTGGGGCGGCATGGCGATGGCCTATCACTTCCACGGCGTGGCGAAGCACATGCTCGACGCCAAGGCGTTCGGCTGTTTCCGTCACCGCAATCTCGCGCCGACCTCGCCCTATCTGCGGGGCTTTTCCGATGACGTTCTGGTGCCGGTGAGCCGCTGGACCGAGATGAAACAGGACGAGCTGGACCGGGCAGGCCTGCGCACGCTGATCGCGGGCGACGAGACCGGGCCTTGCCTCGTCGAGGACACCTGCCACCGCGCGCTTTATGTGTTCAACCACTTTGAATACGACAGCACGACGCTGAAGGACGAATATGATCGTGACGCGGCGGCCGGCAAACCGATCAACGTGCCCGCGAACTACTATCCCGACGACAATCCCTCCCAGACGCCGACGAACCGCTGGCGCAGCCACGCGCATCTGCTTTACGGCAACTGGGTGAATGCGATCTATCAGGACACGCCCTACGATCTGGCGCAGATCGGCCGCTGATCCGCCCCGGATAGCCCTTGCGGTTGAGGGGCTTCGCAGGCTAAGAGCACCGCACCGGGTGATTAGCTCAGTTGGTAGAGCGCCTCGTTTACACCGAGGATGTCGGGAGTTCGAGTCTCTCATCACCCACCATCGCAGCCCGTTGATTTCCATAAGGAATTGCCGATAAAGGCAAATCCGCGCCTCTACTGGTACATAGAGGTGGTACATATGGGAATCAAAATGCCAGCCCCGGTTCTGATCGGCTCGACCTACTATCTGCGCGTTCATGTGCCCACTGACGTGGCCCGGAAGGTGCGCGGCAAGAGCGTTTCGGTGCCGGTGGGCGGCACGTCCTGCGCAGTACGGATCAATGGCCCGGTGAAGGTGTCACTGCGCACCAAAGACCCCAAGGAAGCCAAGACCCGCTTCGCCGTCGCTCTCGCGGCTTTGGAAGCGCATTGGGAGACCGTGCGCAAGGGGCCGCAGCCGCTGACCCACAAGCAGAGCCTCGCCTTGGCCGGGGCGCTGCGGGCGGTCTGGGTCGACGCTTTCGATGAAGAACCGGGACGCCCGGAACGCTGGCAGAATGTGCAGGAGGTCAATGCAGCTGCCAAGGCGGGAAGAATGTCGATGCCGTTGATCGGCAAGGACGCGCAGCTTGAGGCCAGCCTGAACGCACGCTTCGGCCGGATCATGGACGCCTTTCTCGCGCACAAGGGCATCCTCCTTGCGCCCGAGTCACGGCTGCCCCTGCTTCGGCATATCGCCGATGCCATGGACGATGCTGCGAAGGTGAACGAAGCGAAAGCGCTTGGCGACTATTCCCAGCAGGGCAAGGCATCGCAATATCCCGCGCTGGAACTGCCGATCACCAAACCCGCGCCCGAACCGTCAAAGCAACCGCCCAAGCTGACCTTCTCGGGCGTCATCGACCTATGGGTTGCAGCCAAGGCGAAAGGCCGGAATGCGGCCCCGGTACGCCCAGACACCGAACGCAAGTACCGCCGGGAATGCGCCGAGTTCGTTGCCTTCCGTGGTTCAGATGACATGACCACGGTCACTGCACGCGAGGCCGAGGCTTGGCTGAATGCCATGCTGACTGAGGCGAAGCTGTCGAACAATTCCATCCGCCAGCGGTTGCAGAATGTCCGCTCGGTGGTCGAGCACGGGCGGCGCCAAAGCCTTGGCGAATTATTCCCGATGGGCAATCCGTTAGAGTTCGTGCAGTTGCCCGAGGCGGCCCCGGTGGCGAGCGATCTGCGCACCCTGACGCTGGCCGAGGCCGAGGCGATCCTGCGCGCCGCCCGTACCGAAACCCGGCCGGAACTGCGCTGGCTGCCGTGGCTGTGCGCGTATTCTGGCGCAAGGGTCAACGAGGTGGCGCAACTGACGCCCGGCGATTTCTTCAAGGTCGGCGAGGACTGGTTCTATCGGCTCACAACGATGGGCGGCAAAACGCTGAAGAACCGGCACAGCGAGCGCCGAGTGCCTGTTCACCCCGATCTGGTCACCGAGGGTCTGATCGTCTTCGTCGAGAGCCACAGGGAACACCCGGAGGAACGCCTGTTCCCGCGCCGGTCACAGGGGAACGTGGCCACATGGGTGCGCGAGAAGGTCGGCCTGACGCGCCCCGAACTCGCCCCGAGCCACGGCTGGCGCCACCTCTTCGAAGACAAGGCGCTGGTCGCCGGAATGCTGGACGCCGCCCGGCTCTATCTGACCGGCCGCTCTGGTGGCGGGTCTGCCGCTGGTTATGGAAAGAGCGAGGTCATGCTGCCGGGGCTGGCGGCCGAGATGAGGAAGGTGGGGCCTTTTGTTGGCTGAGCGGATGGAACGGATCTACAGAAAATAGGGGCTCGAGTTCTTACCAGTGGTATGATACGACATTCGAGCGGCAAATCGCTGTGCGGATCACATCCCCGCAGCACCCTCTAGGAAACGCGAAAGTTCGACGAAGGCTTCGGAAATGAAAGTTGCTGGCCTCTTTGCGGGAATTGGTGGGCTTGAGCTTGGCCTCGCGCGCGCGGGGCACCATTCCGTTCACCTGTGCGAAATATGGGAGCCAGCGCGCGCCGTTCTTCAGAAGCAGTTTCCGGGCGTGCCGCTTTCTCCAGACATCAGCAAGCTTGAGGATCTGCCTGAAGATACCGAGATTCTGGCGGCAGGTTTCCCCTGCCAGGACTTGAGCCAAGCAGGTCGGACGCATGGGATCGAGGGCTCGCGTTCTGGCCTTGTGTCCAACGTTTTTCGCCTCATCGACAAAAGGCGCGTGCCGGTAGTTGTCTTGGAGAACGTGTCCTTCATGCTCCAGCTCAATCGCGGACAAGCGATGACGCGACTTGTGGAGGCGTTTGAGGAACGAGGCTATCGCTGGGCCTATCGCGTCGTCAATTCGCTGGCATTCCTGCAACAGCGTCGGGAGCGGGTCTTCCTTGTCGCCACTCTGAATGACATTGATCCGCGCGATGTTCTGTTTGCGGATAACGCCGAGTGGCCCGAACAAACGACGTCGCTGGAGACCCACGCCCACGGGTTTTACTGGACTGAAGGCACCCGGGGCCTCGGCTGGGCGCCAAACGGGATTCCGACACTGAAAAACGGGTCGACAGTTGGTATTTCATCACCGCCCGCAATCCTGCTTCCGAATGGCAACATCATCAAGCCGGACATTCGAGACGCCGAGAGGCTTCAGGGCTTCGAACCTGGCTGGACGGCCGCCGCAGAGTCGGTTGACAGAAGCTCTTTCCGTTGGTCCCTGGTCGGAAATGCGGTGACGGTCCCAGTTGCCGAATGGCTGGGCAAGCGCTTGGCTGAGCCGGGGAAATGCGACAGAGAACGCGAGCGGCCCTTGGCAGATAACACCCGCTGGCCAAAGGCTGCCGCCGGATCCGACCTCGGACGGCTTGCGGTAGAAATTGGAAGCGCACCGCTCTATCGGGAACGCGCCGATCTGCACGAGTTTCTGAATTTCCCCGGCACACCACTCTCAAGCAGAGCGACACGGGGCTTTCTTAAGCGTGCAGAGAGCAGCTCGTTGCGGTTCGCCCCGGGCTTCTTGGATCGCGTTCGGGCTCATCTGGACACGATGGAGCCGCTGTCAATCGCCGCTCAGTGATGTACGAACCGGGTGGCGTAGAGTTGCGCAATCCGAAGGATCATTGAATCGTAATAGAGATTGTCGCCGGGCTGTGGAGCGGGCGGTGCAGTCACGAGTGAGACCGGATGGCCGTCATTTCTGCAATCGACAAGAACAGCCGCCAGCGCATCGAACCCCTCGCGACCTGTTGCCGAACGTCTCGGAAGCTCGCCAACCTTCTCAAGCACCCGCTCAGTGACGCCTGGTTGACGATGGATGTTGAATGGGCGTGCACCTGATGCGTCTGGAGCCTTGCCGGGACTGATGAAGCTGTCCGCAAAGTTCACGACCACCAAACCCACCGCGATTGCCTCATCCGTGGCACCATGAATCGTCAGATGCGAGGAATTGAGTTCGTCAAACAGCCTCGGCCGCGCTTTCACATGTTCAGTCATGCACGCCTTGGCTTCAAGCGCGACCAGAACGGATCCGACGGGCGCTTGTCTGAGTGACGGCAATTCGTTGAGCTGTGCCTGTTCTTCAGGGGTCAGCACGATGCCGTAGGGTTCAGCCAAGGCGTCAAATGTCGGAAGGCTGCTCTTAGGAGAAGCCGCGCCAACGCACAGAACGAGATCGAGATCCTTTTTCCGGTTTTGCTGAAAATCTCGCATCTCGTGATTGATGCCGAAATACACTTTCCCCTCGGACACGTGTTTGCGAAGCAGCGGACAGTTCAGGAGCAGGTCGAGCATGACCAGCCAGCACGCCTTTTTGGAATGGTCATCGCTGCGACTATGATATTGCCACATTGACCCGTCAGCTTTGCTCTTGACCGATGGGATACTCAAAGAACGGGCAAAAGCTTCGGGGCCAATCATGAAAATCTCTCGGCTTGTTCAGATTCAAGCACATACAACCAGAGATGGCCCGATTCCAAAAGCAGATTGCGCACAGTGGCCTGAGCTGTCGACTCGTGACCTGGTTCAACCGAGCGGCCGGGGTGTTGCTGCCCCGGCCGCCTCATGTGTGGCGATGAAAACGCCCAAATAGGTGTTCTTACTACATGGGCGTTTTCGTGCTCAGAACTGGGGTTCTGGGTCGTCGTCTTCCGCGCGAAGGGTCAGCGCTTCTTCACTCGCCTTGCGCAGCGCGGCCCAGTCATCTACGGCTTCCTCGCTGCCGAGAAGATAACCGAACATGTGCTTGATCGTGTTCTCGCCCAAGGCCACGCAGATCGCTTCCCAGATCGCCTGTTCTTCTCGCAGGATCAACCGATCCGGGTTCTTGCGGCGATCAAGCAGATCGCGCAGATCCCCCGCCAGTTTGTCGATTTCGGCATTGCGCTGGGCCTCGCTCAGCTGCCAGACCTCATCTTCCGCGCCGGGGACGCGCGTTCGCCTGTCCCATGCCCAAGAGCCGGTGATCTCGATGCCCTCCTCATGCATCACCTTGAACCGTGCCCGCATGTTGTCCACGGTGCTGCCCGCAACGTCTGCCCAGGCGGCGATCTCTCGGACCTTGTAGCGGGGCTTCTCCGGCTCGCGCACAAGCCGCCATGCGGCGTCCATTCGTTCCACCTGAGAGAGCCCCCGCGTCCGCTTCGAGTTCGCCTTGAGCGCCGCTCCGAGGGCCTCCCTGCGGCCCATGCCGATCAGAATAATGGCCGGGATCGGCTGCGACCACTGAACCGAACGATAGGCGGCCAGCCGGTGCGCACCGTCGAGCAGGATCAGCACGCCCTCGGCCCCGATCTCGTCGGCTTGCGTTTGCCAAAGGAGCACCGGATCGAGCGCGCCCCCGGTGTTGCGGATCGTGCTGGCAAGATCGGCCGCGTGAACCCCATCCGTGCCCCCGGAGCGGAAGCTGAATTCAGCGCTCTCGGTGATCTGGTCGAGGCTCACGCTCGTGGCGACGGAGCCCGGTTTCGCCGTGATCGGTTGCATCATCGTCATGCGGGCTCTCCTTTGATAAATTTCACGTTGCGCGTCTTTCGTTGCCCACGCGCTTTCACGGCAAGCCGGTGAGCCTCCTCCTGAAGCGGGCCGCCAGAATGCCCGCTCGCGTGCAGAAATGTGACATTCAGGCCGTTGCAAAGTTCGATGATCTCCTGCCACAGATCGACGTTTCCGATCTTCTCGCCTTTGCCGTTGCACCACCCCTTGGCAATCCATCCGGGCAGCCACTCGGTCATGCCCCTGACGATGATCTGTGCGCCGCAAACAATGAAGATCGGCAGCGCTTCGTCGAGCTTGATCTGTTTCAGCCCCTCAATCACCGCCACCATGTCCATGCGGTTGTTGGTAGTCTGGGCATCACCGCCGGTGCGGTCCATGCGTTTCGCAAGTTCGCCGTCGATGTAGCGGCACAGGATTGCGGCGTGACCGCCGACTTCGCTTTGGGTTTGGCAAGAACTGCCGGTGTAGATCACGATGCAGGTGGGCACGGGCGGCAGGGCCGCAGTCATTGCTTTGTTCAAAGGTTCGTCCTTCACTGGAGTTGAGAAATCGCGGTGGCGAGCCGCTGTTTCGCCTCGGTCGCGGCCTTGCTGTCGCGCGCGTCAAGATCTGCCAGACGCAGCCCGATGGCCCCGAAAGCGGTCATCAGCTTGCGCCCGAGAATGGCCGCCGCCTTGGGCGTCATCTCGCGGTAGATGCGGACCTGCTGGCCCGTCCGGTGATCGTAGCGCAGCCCGACATGGCGGCTCGACAAGGCCCGAACGCGCCGGGCGATCTGGACCCGCAAGGCGTCATCGGTGCGAAACCGCAACGGCCGGTCGTGCCACATCAGCACCATAGCCAGAACCGTCGCGATCACCGTGGCCGGTGAAACGTCCTGCGCAATGGACACGATCTCGTTTGCGGCGCTGCGCTCATAGCGGTTGCCGATGCGGCGGCTGGCGGTGGCCCCGGCCTCGGCGACGATGCTGGCCCAGATCTCCTCCATCAGGGGCCAGGTCTCGTTGGTGGGGTTTCTGGCGATCCGCGCTTCGATCCGCGCGAGATAAGGCGCCAGTTCGGTTTTGGTAACGCCGCTCTGATCGGGCGCACCGTGCCGCCGAAGCGTTCTCTTGTGGCGGCGGCAATGGGGGGAGAAGTCGGATGCGGCGGGGCTGCCGCAGTTCGGAACGGTGCAGATGCGCGCGGTCATGGCGTGACCTCGCGGCTGCCGGGTCGAGAGGGGGTGTTGTGGTTCAGGTGGATCTCCTTGGATTTGTAGCCACCCCCAGAGAGACAGGGACGGTTGGCTATGCGATTGCGTCTGGGTCATGGCGCCGATTTTCGTGCGGTGCCTCCAATGGCGAGGTGGAAATGTCGCGCCGGACGCTCGACGGGTGGTTTCGCCCCTGCCGGGGCATCATCAGCGGGGCGGCCTCAGCCCCGGACCTCGCTGAAACCGCTCTCACGGCTTGCCCTTCACGCATTGGATTGCGACCATCGGGCCAGAGGCATCCACCCCCGTCTATCTTGCGGTGGCCCCGTGACGTGGGTCAGACGCGCCAGCCATCCGGGCCGACCTCGGCCGCCGCGAAGTCGGAAAGAGCGGTGCCCGACGCGGAAAACCCGGCGGGCGATGGGGAGTTTGAAGCAGTGCCGAGGGCCGCAGCATCGCCCGGAAATCAGGCTATCTGCGGGAAGAGCCGCTGCGCGGTGGGCAGGGCTGGTTGCGGTTCGGTCGTTGCGGTCGGCCTGTTCCAGAAGGAAGGAGCCGTGGGGGTGCACCGGGCATAATGCGCCCGGGGAGCATGCTTATGACGCAGCACGCTCCAGCGCGCAAGAACTATTTTTCAACAAAATCATGGCGTTGACGCAAAAAATAGAAAATCTACTGCGAAAACGCCCGATAGCTCTTTGGCATCATGGGGTTGGCCGGTCGCGCCGCTGCGCCTGTGCCCGGATTTGCGCCCGAGCCCGGCCTGTCGCTCATGCCTCGGTCGTTGTTTCCGCGGCTGTCCCATCGCCAAGAATACGATAGACGCTGGCCCGACCGATTCCCAAACGCTTGGCGATCTCGGTGCCGCCGATGCCTTCCGCGTGCAGCCGCAACACCTCGTCGGCCTTGGCGCGGGCGGTGGGGGCACGGCCCTTGTATTTTCCTTCGGCCTTCGCCTTGGCGATCCCCTCGCGCTGGCGCTCCAGCATGATCTCGCGCTCGAACTCGGCCACGCCGCCGAGGATCGTCAGCATCAGCTTGCCGGTGGGCGTCGCGGTGTCGATGCCCATGGACAGGATGCGCAGCGCCACGCCCTTCGCCTCAAGCTGCCCCAGAATGCCCACCAGATGCGCCACAGAGCGCGCCAGACGGTCAAGCTTGGTGACGACGAGCGTATCCCCTTCCCGCGCGAAGGCCAGCGCCTCGGCCAGCTGCGCGCGGCTGACGACGTCAACCGAGGAAACCTGCTCAACAAAGATCCTCTTGCAACCGACGGCATCCAGATCGCGCCGCTGGGCGTCGAGCCCGGCTTTCTGGTCGAGGGTCGAGGTGCGGGCATATCCGATCAGCATGGGGCCTCTCCAAGTCGTCTCACAATGTCTTAGACGTTCTCAGCCACACCGTCCCAAATGTCAACGACAACTTCTGTGAGACGCAATTCGGGCGAGGCCGAGACGTCTCACTAGACCATGCCCTGCGAGACGCGCCCGGCAGTGGAGGACGCGGGCCGTGCTGATCGGGCCGGTAGTTCTGGCGAGGATCGCTAACCGGGAAAGGTCAAGCAGACGCGGACCCCACCGGGGGGAACCACGCGGCATCCGCTGTCGAGGGCTGACCTCTCAGATTTTTCCGCCGAAATCCTCGGGCAAGCCTTTGACGACTGGTACATAGACCTGATACATCCGAACCATCCGAGGCGCCGGAAAATCCTTTGAAATCAATGTATCGTCAGGTGAGCGGGCGGACTTCGAGTCTCTCATCACCCACCATCGCAGCCCGTGAGACCTGATCCTGACGACGCCCCCCGCAATGCGATCTGCGGGGCAGGTCTTTTGTCGGACCGGGGCCGAAGCGGCCGGATCGCAGTCGCCTGCCCCCTTGCCCGCGCGCAGCAGGAATGAGACAAGCGCGCATGACCGAAATCATCGCCGAAAACCCCGTCGAACATACTTTGCTGGATGACGCCCAGGGCCTGGCCTATGGCACAACGATGGCCGCTTTCGGCATCGTGCTGCTGACCCATCTGGGCTTGGTGACCGGGCAGACAGCGGGGCTTGCGGTGCTGATTTCCTACGCCACCGGCTGGGGCTTCGGGCCGGTCTTCTTCGCGATCAACATCCCCTTCTACTGGTTCGGCTATCGCCGCATGGGGCTGGCTTTCGTGATCAAGACCTTCCTCTCGGTCGCGGCGCTCTCGGCCTTGGCGGCCTTCTTGCCCGGCTATGTCAGCTTCGCCAACGTCAACCCGATCGTCGGCGCGGTGATCTTCGGCTTCCTCTCCGGCTCGGCGCTGCTCGCGCTCTTCCGCCACGGGGCGAGCCTTGGCGGTGTCGGCATCATGGCGCTCTATCTGCAAGACAGGACCGGCTTTCGCGCCGGCTGGACGCAGCTGATCTTTGATGCCTGCGTCTTCGGCATCGCGCTCACCCTGCGTGACTGGAAGACGGTCGCGATTTCGGCACTGGGCGCGCTCGTCATCAACATCGTCATTGCGATGAACCACCGCCGTGACCGCTATATCGCGACCTGATCCGTTGACAGGACAGCAATTGTGACGCATATTCACGTCATGAGTGCTGACCCATCTGCCCGCCGCTACACGCCCTTCGAAGATGCCCAGGGCCTTGTGCTCGCCTCGGCGCAGGCGGCGCTTGGCATTCATCTGCTGCGCGCCGCGGGGCTGGTCACCGGCGGCACCGCGGGCACGGCGCTGATCCTCAGCTACGCCACCGGGCTGAACTTTTCGGCGCTGTTCTTCGCACTCAACATCCCCTTTTATGCGCTGGCCTGGTGGGCGCGCGGACCGATCTTCTGCCTGAAGTCGCTCGCCACGGTCACCTTCGTCTCGATCCTGGCCGAGGCGCTCAAACCCGTCCTTGTCCTGCAAACCATCCACCCGGCCGCCGCCGCCCTGCTTTTCGGCGTCTCGGCGGGCGTGGGCCTGCTGGGCCTCTTTCGCCATTCCGGCACCTTGGGCGGCGTCTCGATCATCGCGCTGATCGTGCAGGACCGCTTCGGCTGGCGCGCGGGCCATGTGCAGCTGGCGCATGACCTGATCCTGTTCGCCATCGCCGCGCTCATCCTGCCCCTCGACCGCATCGGCTGGTCGCTCCTTGGCGCGCTCGTTCTCAATTTCGTCATCGCCTTCAACCATCGGCGCGACTGGTATATCGTGTCGTGATGAAACCTTATCTCTATCTCCTGATCGCGGTCCTGTTCGAGACCTTCGGCTCCACCTGCCTGCAGGCCTCGAACCAGTTCACCCGGCTTTGGCCGACGCTGGGCGTGATCTTCGGCTTTGGCGTCGCCTTCTGGTTCTTCACGCTGGTGCTGAAATCGCTGCCGCTTGGCATCACCTATGCGCTTTGGTCGGGCATCGGCATCGTGCTGATCACCGCCTCGGGCTGGCTGATCTTTCAGCAAAAACTCGACCTGCCCGCGCTCTTCGGCATCGGCCTGATCATCGCGGGCATCGCTGTCATCAACCTGTTTTCGTCGGCAGGGCATCCCTGACGCGGTTCTTACTGGCCAAACGGCTGCTTTTCCCGTAAGGGCAGCACAAATCTCGAACAGGCGGACTTCATGGACATTCGCAATATTGCGATCATCGCACACGTTGACCACGGCAAGACGACCCTCGTCGACAAGCTGCTGGGTCAATCCGGGGCTTTCCGGGAAAACCAGGCCGTCGCGGAACGCGCGATGGACAGCAACGACATCGAACGCGAACGCGGCATCACCATTCTGGCCAAATGCACCTCGGTCGAATGGAAGGGCACGCGGATCAACATCGTCGACACGCCCGGCCACGCCGATTTCGGCGGCGAGGTGGAGCGCATCCTGTCGATGGTCGATGGCGTCTGCCTGCTGGTCGATGCCGCTGAAGGCCCGATGCCGCAAACGAAATTCGTGACCTCGAAGGCCCTCGCGCTTGGCCTCAAACCGATCGTCGTGCTGAACAAGGTCGACAAGCCCGCGGCCGAGCCCGACCGCGCGCTGAACGAGGTCTTCGACCTTTTCGCCAACCTTGGCGCCACCGACGAGCAGCTGGATTTCCCGCATGTCTATGCCTCGGGCATCGGCGGCTGGGCGGATCGCGAGCTTGACGGCCCGCGCTCCGATCTTTCCGCGCTCTTCGATCTGATCCTCGACCATGTCGAACCGCCGAAACAGGAATTCCGCGCAGACGAGCCCTTCCAGATGCTCGCGACGACCCTTTCGGCCGACCCGTTCATCGGCCGCATCCTCACCGGCCGCGTCGAGGCCGGGCGCCTCAAGGTCGGTGACACGCTCAAGGCGCTCTCGCGCACCGGCGAGCGGATCGAGCAATTCCGTTGCACCAAGATTCTCGCCTTCCGCGGCCTGACGCAGCAGCCGATCGACGTGGCGGAAGCGGGCGACATCGTCACCATCGCCGGCATGACCAAGGCGACCGTGGCCGACACGCTCTGCGCGCTGGAAATCGACATCGCGATCCCGTCGCAACCGATTGACCCGCCGACGATCTCGGTCACCTTCGGGATCAACGACAGCCCGCTGGCGGGCCGCGACGGCACCAAGGTGCAATCGCGCGTCATCCGCGAACGCCTGATGAAGGAAGCCGAAACCAACGTCGCGATCCGCGTCGAGGACACGCCCGGCGGCGATGCTTTCGTCGTTTCGGGGCGCGGCGAACTTCAGATGGGCGTGCTGATCGAGAACATGCGCCGCGAAGGGTTCGAGCTGTCGATCTCGCGTCCGCGCGTGATCTTCCGCGAGGAAAACGGCGAGCGGATGGAGCCGATCGAAGAGGTCATCGTCGATGTCGATGACGACTATTCGGGCGCGGTGATCGAGAAACTGACCGGCCCGCGCAAGGGCGATCTGGTCGAGATGCGCCCCGCCGGTCACGGCAAGACCCGGATCGTCGCCCATGTGCCCTCGCGCGGCCTCATTGGCTATCAGGGCGAGTTCATGACCGACACCCGCGGCAACGGCGTCTTGAACCGCATCTTCCACGGCTGGGCGCCCTACAAGGGCCCGATCCAGGGCCGCCGTCAGGGCGTGCTGATCTCGATGGAGAACGGCGTCTCGGTCGCCTATGCGCTGTGGAACCTCGAAGAACGCGGCAAGCTCTTCATTGGCGCGCAGGAACAGATCTACGAGGGCATGATCATCGGCGAGCATTCGCGCGACAATGACCTCGAAGTGAACCCGCTCAAGGGCAAGAAGCTGACGAACGTGCGCGCCTCGGGCACCGATGAAGCGGTGCGCCTGACGCCGCCGGTGCGGATGAGCCTGGAAGAGGCGATCGCCTATATCGACGACGACGAACTCGTCGAAGTCACGCCGAAGATCGTGCGGCTGCGTAAACGGCTCCTTGACCCGCATGAGCGCAAACGCGCCTCGCGCTCGGAATAAGATGGGAAAAGGGGGGCTCTGCCCCCCTCTTTCATTCGTGCCGAATGAAATTCACCCGCCGGGATATTTGAAGCAAGATAAAGGACTTGCGAGGCGTATTTATCTTGCCGGAAATATCCCGCGGGGGGTGAATTTGCGCAGCAAAGAGGGGGGCGCGAAGCCCCCCTTTTTCCTCAGCGGAACAGAACCAGCGCGCCCGGCGACCAGGCCACCCGCGTCTGTGTGCCCACATCCAGCACCGGACGGCCGAAGACGTTGCGCATCGAAATCCGCACCGGCGTTTCGACGCCATCGAGCTTCACGTCGTAATAGGTCATATCGCCGTAATAGACGACCTCGTCGATCACGCCGGGGGATTCGCGGTCCTGCGCGGTCTGACCTTCGTAAAGGATCGTCAGCGTCTCGGGACGGAAGCCCACCGCGGGCTCACCGCCCTGCGGCTTGGCCGAGGCCTGCTCATCCGTCACATCAACCTGACCCAGCCCCGCCACCTCGAGCTGCACATGGCCGTTGCCCTCGCCCAACACCTTGGCGGGCAGGAAGTTCATCACGCCGATGAAATCCGCGACGCGGCGCGAGGCCGGACGGCGGTAAAGCGTTTCCGGGTCAGCCAGCTGCGCGATCTCGCCCTCGAACATCACGGCGATCCGGTCCGACATCACCAGCGCCTCTTCCTGATCGTGCGTCACCAGAACGAAGGTGATGCCGACCTCGCGCTGCAGCTTGATCAGTTCGATCTGCATCTGCTCGCGGATCTTCTTGTCGAGCGCCGAGAGCGGTTCATCGAGCAAGAGCACCTTCGGTTTCAGGATCAGCGCCCGCGCCAGCGCCACGCGCTGCCGCTGCCCGCCCGAAAGCGCATGCGCCGCCCGCGCGCCGTAGCCCTTGAGCCCGACCATCTCCAGCGCCTCTTCCACCGCCTTGGCTTTCTCGGCCTCGGACCGCGGATCGCGACGCAGGCCGAAGCCGACGTTCTGCCCGACGCTCAGATGCGGGAAGATCGCATAGCTTTGAAACACCATGTTCGTCGGGCGCTTGTTCGGCGGCACGTCTTCCATGTGCTTGCCGTCGATCAGCACGGAGCCCGAGGAAATATCCTCGAACCCGGCGATGGTGCGCAAAAGCGTGGTCTTGCCACAGCCCGACGGACCAAGAAGCGAGAAAAACTCGCCCTCGCGGATCGTCGCGGTGATGCCGCGCAGCGCGTGGTAATCACCGTAATATTTGTGCACGCGATCGAATTCGATCATCTTGCGGCGTTGCTCGAGCGGCACCTTTGCCGTGATGACGTTCTGGGTCACAGGAAACCTCCAGTGTCTTTGGCGCCGGTCTTCGCGATGCCGCGGCGGCGGAAATATTCGGCAGTGGCGAGCAGCATCACCGAGCAGACCACAAGCACGGTGCCAAGCGCCATGATCATCGGGATCTGCTTCGGGAAACGCAGCTGCGAATAGATGTAGGTGGGAAGCGTCGTCTGTTCGCCCGCCAGGAAGAAGGCGATGATGAATTCATCGAGCGAGATGGTGAAGGCCATCAGCGCCGAGGAAATGATGCCGGGCGTGACCAGCGGCAGGATGATCAGCCGGAAGGTCGACCATTTCGTTTCGCCCAGATCATAGGCGGCTTCCTCGAGCGAGCGGTCGAGCGAGGAGAAGGCCGCGTTCAGAACCGCAATGGCATAGGGCGTGGCGACCAGAACGTGACCGAGGATCACCGTCAGGATCGAGAGCGGCACGCCCGCGGCGAGCAGCACGACGAGAAGCGAGACCGCGACGATGATCTCGGGCAGAACGAGGGGCAGCATGATCAGCCCCATCGCCCCCGCCTTGCCCGGGTAGTTGTAGCGGGTGGCCGAACGGGCGGCGAAAATGCCAAGCGTCGTGGCCAGGACCGAGGTCGAAAACGCCACGATCAGCGAATTCGTCAGCGCCCCCGCCAGGGTTTCATTCTCGAAGAGCTGCGCGAACCATTTCAGCGTGAAGCCCTTCAGCGGAAAGGCGATCACCGTACCGTCGTTGAAGGCAAAGACGGGCAAGAGTGCAATCGGCGCATAAAGGAAGACGAGATAAAGGAAGGCATAGGCCCTCAGCCCGGAAAACTTCATTTGCCCACCTTCAGGAAGCGCCGGTTCAGGAAGAGGAAGAGCAGCGACACCGCCGCGACGACAAACATCGCCGAGACCGCGACCGCCGCGCCAAGGGGCTTGTTGTCGATCTTCAGCATGTCCTTCTGGATCATGTTCGCCACCATCGGCAGCTTGCCGCCGCCAATCAGTTCCGGCGTCACGTAATCCCCGATCGTCGGGATGAAGACGATCATCACCGCCCCGATCACCCCCGGCATCGCCAAGGGCAGCGTCACCCGCCAGAAGGTCATCAGCTTGCTCTCGCCCAGATCCTGCCCGGCTTCGAGCAAGGATCGGTCGATCTTCTCAAGGCTGACGAAGATCGGCAGGATCGCGAAAGGCGCATAGGCATGGGCGAGCGTGATCGCGATCGCGCCGATCGAGTTCAGCATCTGCAGCGGGCTGTCGATGATCCCCAACCCCTGCAGCGTCGAGTTGATCACGCCGTTGAAGTTCAGGATCACCTTCCACTGAAACACCCGGATCAGATAGGAGGTCCAGAACGGGATGGTGATCAGAAACAGCCAGCGCGACTTGTTCGAGGCGGGCACCACGAACGAGATGAAATAGGCGATCGGAAAGGCCAGCAGCACCGTCACCAGCGTCACCAGCGCCGAAACCAGCACCGAGCGGAACAGGATGGTACGGAAGATCGGGTCCGACCAGGCGTCGATGTAGTTCTGCGTGGTGAATTCGTGGATCACCACCAGATAGCCATCCTTGAAGAAGGAATAGGCAAAAATGGTCGCCAGAGGCGCAGCCAGCAGCAGCATGGCATAAATCAGCGTGGGGCTGACCATGAACCAGCCGCTGGCCGCCTCCGAGCGCGCCCATCGCCGTATTGGAGATGCCGACATACTCTTAATTCTCCCTCAGCGCGTCTCAGGCGCGTTAAGGTCAAATTTGCACAAGGTTTCGGCAGAGGAAAGGGGGAGGATGCCCCGCCCCAAGACGCCGTCAGGGAAATTTTCCGCGACTGCCCAGCAAAGCGGCAGCCGGAGCGTCGCCGCGCAACCTTGACGTGTGTCGTCAGACGGGCAGATCCCGGGGCGGATTCTCGAGCAGCGCCCGCAATTTCGCGATTGCGCGCATCAGACGGTCCTCGGGCACGCCCCCCGCCAGCGCGAAGCGCACCGCATTTGGCGCATGGCCATCGGCGAGCACATATTCATCCGCCGAGCGCACCAGCACCCCCTCGGCCTCGGCGACGCGCGCGAAGGTCGAGGAGCGCCAGCCCGTCGGCAGCCGCAGCCAGATGAAGCTCAGCCCCGGTTGCCAGGCGATGTCGTGATCGGCCATCGCCTGCACGACCATCTGCAGGCGGCGGCTCATCACCTCCTGCGCGGCATGGCGCAGACGCATCGCCTCGCCAGAGGTGAAAAGCCGGGTGATGATGTCGGTGACCGGCCGCGGCAGGCCGAAGAAGCTGTGCTGCGCGGTCAGCCGCCCGGCCTCGCCCATGCCTTCGGGGGCGATGACGATGCCAAAGCGCATCCCCGCCGAGATCGTCTTCGAGGGCGAGGTCACATGCCAGGTCCGTTCCGGCGCGATCACCCGGATCGCATCCAGCCCCGAGACGGGGGCAGTGTAGCAATCATCCTCGATGATCTGCAGATCATGGCGGCGTGCGACCTCGGCAATGGCCTGCCGGCGCTTGTTCGACATCCGCGCCGTGGTCGGGTTCTGCGCGTCGGGCGTGACGCAGACCACCTGCCCGCCATAGCGGCGACAGGCGGCATCAAGCGCCTCGGGGATCATCCCCTCGTCATCAAGCTTCACCGGCACCACCTCGGCCCGGCTCAGTCGCGCGGCATGGCGGAAGCCGGGATAGGCGAGCTCCTCGCACAGCACCACCGGACGCTCGCCGCGCAGACAGCATTGCAGCACGATCGAGATGCCGTTCTGCCCGCCATGCGTCAGCACCAGATCGTCGGCACCGATCTGCCCATGCAGCGAACAATGCGAAAACCAGTCGAGCGCCGCCTCGCGGCAATAGCGGTCGCGGCGCAGGCCGGGATATTCCAGATAATGCTCGCCCAGTGCCGTCGCCGCATCGGCCATGGCCTGGGCCAGCGCCACGGATTGTCCCACATCGGGCAATTGTGGCGAGCGCAGATCGATCACCCCATCCGCCGCAGGGTCCGAAAGCGGCTGTTGATAGAGAGATTCTGTCGGCCCCAGCCGACGCGATTGTGTTGATACAAATGTTCCGCGTCCGACCGCGGCCTCCAGAAGCCCCTCCTGGGTGGCAATCTGGTAAGCGCGGGCCACCGTTCCGGGCGTAACACTCAGTTTCCATGCCAGATCGCGCACTGTCGGCAGCCGCGATCCGGGCGCAAGATCGCCCCGGCGCACGCCTTCGCGCAGCGCCCGGACCAGCGCCAGATATTTCGGACCGGATTGTACCGGCAGGTCGGGCTTCCAACTTGTATCAGTCACAATGTTTCCCTCGCGCTGCTTGTGCGGGAATTGTAGGGTCTTCATACCAGAAAACGCTCAATTGTATCAATACAGAAAAGGTGCATCATGACCAGCCTGTCCCACTCCGTTTCGTCGCTGTCGCCGCGTGGCGCGCAGACGCCGCTTGCGGTCGTGCTGGGCGCGGTCGCCCGTTGGCGCGATGACCGCCGCGCCCGACTGGCGCTGGCCCGCCTCGACGATCATCTTCTGCGTGACATCGGCCTTGCCCCCATCGGCGCGGCGAAACCGCTGCCGTCTCAATATTCGGCCTTCTGAATCCCGAGCGCCGCAGTCCCCTGTCGGCCTCTTCCTGTGGCCGGGTGCATCGCATCCGGCCTTTTTTCTTTGCCTATGCCGCCTTGAGGGCCAGCAGCACGCGCACCTCATGCGCCTTCAGCGACCGACGCGCCGAGGTCCAGCGGCCCTGCCGGGCAATCTTGCCAAGATCCGGAAAGATCTGGAACAATTCCTCGCGCTGCGGCGCATCAAGGCCCGAGAGCGTGTGATCGCCGGGCTGGAAGCTTTCGGTCCAGGCGCCCTCGGCGCGGATGATTTCATGCGCGTCGAACATCAGATGCAGATAGGTGACCTCGTCGCGCTGCACCCGGGTGATGCCGGGCAGGCCGACCATATGCGCCGCCGCGGCCAGAACCTCGGCCTCGCCAAACAGCAGTTCCGCCCGCGCGCCTGAAATCAGCATCCGGTGCTGCGGGCTCACCAGCATGTCGGCCTCGGGCAGCCCCTCGCCCAACGCCCCCGCCGCGATCCGCACCGGTTGCAGATGCGGCGCCGCCGCCAGATCCGAGGCCTTCAGCCGCCGCCGCCCGATCCAGCGGATCGCCTGATAGCCATTGTCGCGCGTCAGCACCCGGTCGCCCAGCCGCAGCGTTTCCACCGCCACCCGACCGCGCTTCGTCTCGATCAACGTGCCGGGAATGAAACAGGGGATATTTCGGACGAATTCGACATTTTCGATATTCGTGAAACTTGTCGTCGCGCCATTCAGCCAGACGATCGTGCCGGATTCGCCGTTGATGACGGTGCGCGACCAGTCGATGTCGTGACGAAAGACGTACAGCGTATCGACATCGCTGTTGTTGGCATCCTCCGAGCCGATGATGACGGTATTGCCGCCCGAGGTGACAGAGATCGTGTCGGAGCCCGCGCCGCCGTTGACCGTGTCGTTGCCCTCGCCGGTGTTGATCGAATCAGCGCCATCGCCGCCCAGGATCACGTCATTGTCGGCCCCGCCGGTCAGCGTGTCGTTGCCCGCGCCGCCCTCGAGGCTGTCCGCCCCCGCGCCGCCGAGCACCAGATCATTGCCAGCCCCGCCGGTGACAGTGTCGTTGCCGGTGCCACCATCGACACTGTCATTGCCGGCGTCACCGGACACAAGGTCATTGCCCGCGCCGCCCAGAACGGTGTCGTTGTCGTCGCCGCCATAAAGGCTGTCGTCGCCCCCTGCCCCATCGAGCGAATCCGCGCCGCCATAGCCGTAAAAGACGTTGGTGTAGCTGTCCGAGCCGCTGGTGCTCTGGCCGTCGAAGCCGATCAGCGTATCGGCATAGGTCGAGCCATGGATCCCGTCGATGCCGCTGAGCGCATCGGTGCCCCCGCCGCCGGTCGCCGTGCCCGCGGACAGATTGACCGAAACCCCCGCCGTCGCATCGGTGTAATCGGCGAAATCCATGCCGGTGCCACCGTTCAGCGTGTCATTCCCGGTCCCGCCGCGCAGCGTGTCATCGCCCGCCTCGCCATAGAGCTGATCGTTGCCCGAGCCGCCCGACAGGGAATCGTTGCCATTGCCGCCGTAAAGGCGATCCGCGCCATTCGCCCCGTAGACGGTGTCATTGCCGTCCCCCGCCAGAACGTAATCGCCACCATCCCCAGCATTGACAAGATCATCGCCCGCCCCGGCATTGATCGTATCCGCAAATGCGGTGCCGTTGAGCGTGTCGTTCTGGTCTGTGCCCGTGATCGCCATAGTCGTTCCAGCCTGCCCCGGTGACCGGGGCCTTTGCCGAAGCAATGGTAAACAAGCGTGGCGGATTGGGGCCGGAAAGAGGGCAGAGGGCGTGCGCTATCGTGGCACGTTCAAGGCGGCAGGCCTGCGGGACGGTCGCGGCAGGCTCAGGCGGCCGAGCCGATCTCGGCAAAGGGACGGACGGAGTCGAAGCCGGTGATCACCTCGGTCTCGATCCCCGGCAGTGCCAGCGACAGGGCGGCGCGGCCCTCGCTGTCCAGCGCCGCAAGGCTCGCCTGCGTTGGCAGGAAGCTTTCCGACCAGCTGCCATCGGCCAGCACCAGTTCGTGGCGCGCAAAGAGCAGCTGCCAGTATTCCACCTCGATCGCGGCATCGCAGGCGATCCCGTAGAGACCGACCAGATCGCGCGCCATCGTCAGCCGCTCGGCGGCTTCGCCCTCGCCCGGCATCCGCGTCAGGAACCGGTGGTTCGGCGACACGACCATGTCCCGCTCGGGCAGGCCCTGCCCCAGCGCCCCCGCGGAAATCCGCACCGGGCGCAGCAACGGATTGAGGCCAAGCGCTTGCCAGCCAAACCGGCGGCGACCGACCCAGAGCAATTCCTGCATGCCATTGTCGCGGGTGATCACCCGCGTCCCGGGGGTGAGCGCCGAGACCGGGATCATGCCTTGTCCGGTGGCAATCTGGCTGTTTGCGGTGAAGCAGGGCACCGAGCCCAGCAACTTCCTGATATCCATGGAGAAAAGCTGATCGCCCGCGGCATCGCGACCCTCGATCCGTCCGCTCGATTCGTCATATCCATCGAAATGGAGACGCATTTCGACCACGGGATTGGGGGACCCGATCCGCCCTGAGGCACCATCGAGAAGCGCTGTTCCGTGCATGATTTTGCCCGTTGCCGTCATCTTCCACGTCCTGACCCGGAAAAACCGGGGTCCACAGAACACCCCAACACTGAGCATACTGCAGGGTCGGCATTGCCAAAAGGTAAATGATCAAAAAATTGTCACAATGAGGCGGAACTTTCCGTTTCCCGACACGAAACCAACGCATTGGCCGCGATCTCGCCATGATTGAAACGGATCGGTTCGGTTTCCGTTCGGAAAACTTGGGGCGCACGAGGTTTCCCCCGCACGCCCCAGCCCCCACTGACCTTGGTCAGACCGGTCTCAGCGCCGCTGCAGCAGCGTCGCCTCGTGTTTCTTCAGGATCTTGCGCGCCGCACCGTAGGCCTCGATGCCCTCGCGGGTCCGCAGCTCCGGGAAGAGTTCCAGGATCTCGGCACGTTGCGCATTGCCCAGACCTTCGAGCGTCTGATCGCCCGGCTGGAAGCTTTCGGTCCAGGCGCCGTTCGCCAGAACCACTTCGTGCCGGTCGAACATGAAGTGGATGTAGCTGGTGCCCAGCGTTTCCACCGACTTCACGCCGCGGTTGTCGATCAGGTGCTTGGCCGCCACCAGAACCTCGTGCTCTTCGAAATAGAGCGCGGTGCGTTCGTTCGCGACCAGCATCCGGTGGTTGGGCGAGACAAGCATGTCACGCTCCGGCAGACCGTTGCCAAGGCTGCCCGCCTTGATCAGCACCGGCTTCAGATGCGGCGCGGCGATCAGTTCCGCCCGGTTCATGTCCCTCCGGCCGATCCAGCGGATTTCCTGAATGCCGTTGTCACGGGTCAGGATGCGGTCGCCTTCGCGCAGCTCTTCGACCAGCCGCTCGCCCCGCGGCGTCGCCACCAGCGTGCCGGGGGTGAAGCAGGGCACCACCTTCTCGATGTTCCTGAAGTTGAGCGAGCCGGTGACATTGCCATTCGCATCGAGGAAGTTGACGGTCCCGCTTTCGCCCACGCCCGTCGCCGGATTGTAGGTCGGATCAGTCGGATCGTAGATGATCTTGACCCGACCGGAGCCGGACAGATCGAGCGTATCCCAGTCGTCGCCGCCTTCGTTGCCGTCGATGATGTCGTGATTGCCGACATCGCGGCTCGTCACGAGGAACATGTCGCGATCGTCGCCACCCGAGAGCGTGTCGACACCGTCACCACCAACCAGCGTGTCGTTGCCCGCGCCGCCCTCAAGCAGATCCTGGCCCTGACCGCCGGTCAGGCTGTCGGCACCCGCATCGCCGTAAAGCCGGTCGTCGCCATCGTCGCCAGCGATCGTGTCGGCGCCCGCACCACCATGGACCGTGTCCTGACCGGTGCCGCCGGAGGCCAGATCATCGCCCTCGCCGCCCGTGATCGAGTCGTCGCCCTCGCCGCCCGCCAGCGTGTCGTTGCCGGTGCCGCCATCCAGCGTGTCCGAGGCCGAACCGCCATCAAGGCTGTCATTGCCCGCACCGCCCAGAAGCGTGTCGTTGCCCTCGCCGCCGGTGATCGTGTCTTCGTCGATGCCGCCGTCGATGAAGTCGTTGCCGTTGTCGCCGGTCAGGACGTCATCGTCGTCGCCGCCGTAGATGACGTCATTGCCCTCGCCGCCATGCACCGTGTCCATGCCGTTTTGCGGCACCGGATCGGTGGCATCCGCGACTTCGGTCGGGCTCGTCGTGCCCGGGCCGTTGTCGGCATAGATCGTGTCGTTGCCGTCGCCGCCGGTGAGGCTGTCCGAGCCCTCGCCGCCGATGACCAGATCGTCGCCGATGCCCGCTTGCACGGTGTCGGCATCGTCACCGGCGTCGATCACGTCATTGCCCTGGCCCGCGTCGATGCTGTCGGCGTCGTCCCCGGTGCGGATCGTGTCGTTGCCCACCCCGGCGATGACCGTGTCGCGGTCGTCGTTCGGGTTGGTGTCGGCCCCGTAAAGGCCCGGATAGGCCAGATCGGGGCGCGAGGTCGTGCCCGAGGTGTCGATCAGATCGGCGCCGTCGCCGCCATCGACCAGATCGTTGCCGTCGCCGCCGGTCAGCGTGTCATCGCCAAGCTCGCCGTAAAGCGTGTCGTTGCCGGTGCCGCCGGTGACGCTGTCATTGCCGTCGCCGCCATCGATGCTGTCGTTGCCCGCGCCGCCGTCGATCGTGTCGAGACCGCTGCGACCGTCGAGCGTGTCATTGCCCTCGCCGCCGCGGATGCTGTCGTCATCGAGCCCGCCGATGACGCTGTCATCACCCGCGCCACCGTCGAGCGTGTCATCGCCCGACTCGCCGAGGATGGTGTCGTTGCCCGCGCCGCCCGAGACCGAGTCATCGCCCGCCCCGGCCTGCACCGAGTCATTGCCCGAGCCCGCATCCACGGTGTCATCGCCCAGACCGGACAGGATCGTGTCATTGCCCGCCCCGGCCACGACGCGGTCATCCTGCGGGCCATCGCCCGGGATCAGCGCGTCATTGTGGTCGATCATGTCGCCTTCCGGATCGCCCGTGTAGTCGTAGTCGATCAGGTCGGCGCCATCGGTGCCTTCGACGATGCCATCGCCATCGGTGATGATGTTCTCGATATTGGTGAAGTTCAGCGTGCCGACCACATTGCCGTCGGCATCAAGGAACTGCACCGTGCCGTTTTCGGCATTGTGCGGATCGTAGATGATGTTGGTGCGGCCCGCGCCGGTCAGATCAAGCGTGTCATAGTCGTCGCCCCCCTCGTTGCCGTCGATGACGTCGCCCGAGCCCGCCGCCGCGGTTGCGACGCGGAAGGTGTCGCGATCGTCGCCGCCCGCCATCGAGTCGGCACCCTGACCGCCGATGATGCTGTCATTGCCGGTGCCGCCAAGGATCGTGTCCTCGTCGATGCCGCCGTCGAGCGTGTCATTGCCCGCATCGCCGTAGATCTGGTCGTCGTCGTCCTCGCCGTAGATGACGTCATTGCCGTCGCCGCCGTGGATCGTGTCCATGCCGTTGTTCGGAACAAGGTCGGTCGCGTCGGGCACGTTGATGATATCGGGCACGGTCGGGCCAAGGCCGCCGTAGATCGTGTCATTGCCCGCGCCGCCATCGACCACGTCCGAGCCGCAGCCCGAGGTGATGCTGTCGTCGCCCTCGCCGCCCAGCACGGTGTCGGCATCGACGCCGCTGTCGATCGTGTCATTGCCGGTGCCGCCGTCGACGCTGTCGGCATCGTCGCCGGTCAGGATCGAGTCATTGCCCGCCCCGCCCAGCACGGTGTCGCGGTCATCATTCGGATCGGTGTCGGCCGGGTAAAGCCCCGGATAGGCGATATCGGGCGAGGCCGCATCGTTGCGGGTGTTGATGACGTCGTTGCCGTCGCCCCCCTCGACCCGATCCGAGCCGGTGCCGGTGGTGATGCTGTCGTCGCCGGTGCCGCCAAGCGCGGTATCGTTGCCCGCCACGCCTTCCAGCGTGTCGTTGCCAGCGCCGCCAAGCAGGCTGTCGTCGCCCTTGCCGCCGATCACGAGGTCATTGTCGTCGCCCCCATCGACGGTGTCGTTGCCGTCGCCGCCGCGCAGCGTGTCGGCGCCGCCTTCGCCCAGAAGGCTGTCGTCGCCGTCACCGCCCTCGACCGAGTCATTGCCGGTGCCCGCCCAGACAGTGTCATCGCCGAGACCTGCCAGCACGGTGTCATTGCCCGCGCCCGCACGGATGCGGTCGTCGTTCGGTGCATCGCCCGGCAGGATCGCGTCGGAATGATCGACCATGTCGCCTTGCGGATCGCCGGTGTAGCTGGTGTCGATCAGATCGCCCGCCGCCGTGCCGTCCACATAGCCATCGCGCGGATCGCAGCCGACGGTCACGGTCACGATCGCGGTGTCGGTGCCACCATGGCCATCCGAAACGGTGTAATTGATCGTCGCATCGCCCGAGAAGCCGTTGGCCGGGGTGAAGGTGATCGTGCCGTTCGCGTTGATCGTGACGGTGCCGTTCGGGCTCGTGGCCGAGGTCACGGTCAGCGTGTCGCCGTCGATATCGGTGTCATTGGCCAGAACGGCGACGTTCACCGCGGTCTGGTAATTCGTCGCGGCGGTGTCGTTCACCGCATCCGGCGCATCGTTCACCGGGGTGACGGTGACATTGACGGTGCCGGTGTCAGTGCCGCCATGGCCGTCCGAAACGGTGTAGCTGATCGTCGCCGGACCGTTGTAGTTCGCGTTCGGCGTGAAGGTCAGCGTGCCGTTCGGGTTGATCGTCACGGTGCCGTTCGGGCTCGTCGCGGCGGTCACGCTCAGCGTGTCGCCATTCGCATCGCTGTCGTTGCCGAGCACGTCGATGATGACGGACTTGTCCTCTTCCACCGTCGCGGTGTCGTCATTCGCCACCGGCCCGACCTGATCGCCGACGACCTTCTCGATCTCGGTGAAGTTGATCGACCCCGTCACCGCCCCATGCGCATCGAGGAATTCGACGGTGCCGTTGATGCCGTTGCCGTTGCTGTCGGTCGAGGTGTTGACCAGACGCCAGTTGCCCTGACCGGTGATGTCGAGCGTGTCATAATCGTCGCCGCCCGCGCCGCCGTCGACCACGTCGCCCGCCGCGCCGTTGATCAGGTCGCGATCATCGCCGCCCGAAACGGTGTCCGCCCCGGCGCCGCCCACCAGCGTATCCGCGCCCGTGCCGCCCGAAAGGCTGTCCTTGCCATCGCCGCCCAGAAGGCTGTCGAGACCATCCCCGCCCAGAAGCGTGTCGTCGTCAATGCCGCCATCGAGCGTGTCATTGCCCGCATCGCCCGACAGCACGTCACTGTCGTCGCCGCCGTAGATCACGTCATTGCCGCCGCCGCCATAAACGGTGTCGTCGCCATTGTTCGGCGCGGCATCGGTCGCATCGGGGATCTCGGTCGAGCTCGTCGTGCCCGGGCCGTTGTCGGCATAGATCGTGTCATTGCCATCGCCGCCGGTGAGGCTGTCCGAGCCCTCGCCGCCGATCACGAGGTCGTCGCCCATGCCCGCTTGCACGGTATCGGCGTCGACGCCCGCGTCGATCACGTCATTGCCCTGCCCCGCATCGATGCTGTCGGCATCGTCGCCGGTGCGGATCGTGTCGTCTCCGGTTCCGGCGATCACCGTATCCCGGTCGTCGTTCGGATTGGTGTCTGCACCATATTGGCCCGGATAGCCGATATCGGGGCTCGAGGTCGTGCCCGAGGTGTCGATCAGGTCGTTGCCCTCGCCACCATCGGCCAGATCATTGCCATTGCCGCCGGTCAGCGTGTCATTGCCAAGCTCGCCCTTGAGCGTGTCATTGCCCGCCCCGCCATTCAGGCTGTCGTTGTCCGCGCCGCCATCGAGGCTGTCATTGCCGTCGCCCCCGATCAGCGTATCGCGGCCGTCATTGCCCAGAAGCGTGTCATTGTCGGCCCCGCCATCAAGGCTGTCGTCGCCCAGACCGCCGACAAGGCTGTCATTGCCCGCGCCACCGACCAGCGTATCGTTGCCGTCGCCGC
The DNA here is from genome assembly GCF_003217355.1 of Rhodobacter viridis. GTDB lineage: Bacteria > Pseudomonadota > Alphaproteobacteria > Rhodobacterales > Rhodobacteraceae > Rhodobacter > Rhodobacter viridis. Next base: position 575,655 of record NZ_QJTK01000001.1, read on the forward strand.
CAAGCGTGGTGTCATTGCCGGTGCCGCCATCGACCGAGTCATTGCCCGCCCCGGCGTTGATCGAGTCGTTGCCAGCACCCGAGCGCACGGTGTCATTGCCCGCGCCCGCTTCGACGATGTCATCCTCGGGGCCCTGACCGGGCAGGATCGCATCGCCGTGGTCGATCAGATCGCCCTCGGGGTCGCCGGTGTAGTTGTAGTCGATCAGATCGTCGCCCGCGGTGCCTTCGACCACGCCATCGCGCGGATCGGCGCCGACGGTGACGGTGACAGTCGCGGTATCGACACCGCCATGCCCGTCCGAAACGGTGTAGGTGATCGTCGTATCGCCCGAGAAGCCGGTGGCCGGGGTGAAGGTGATCGTGCCGTTCGCGTTGATCGTGACGGTGCCGTTCGGGCTCGTGGCGGCGGTCACGGTCAGCGTGTCGCCGTCGATATCGGTGTCATTGGCCAGAACGGCGACGTTCACCGCGGTCTGGTAATTCGTCGCGGCGGTATCGTTCACCGCATCCGGCGCATCGTTTTCCGGGGTGACGGTGACGTTCACCGTCGCCGTATCGGTCAGACCGTCCGGATCGCGCACGGTGTAGGTGATCGTGTCGGTGCCGTTGTAATTCGCATTCGGCGTGTAGGTCAGCGTGCCGTTCGCATTGATCGTCACCGTGCCATGCGCCGCCGTCGCGCCGGTCACCGTCAGCGTATCGCCATCGGGGTCGGTGTCGTTCGCCAGCACGCTGATCGTGGTCGAATGGTCCTCGGCCGTGGTCGCGGTGTCGTTCACCGCATCCGGACGGTGGTTGACGTCATCGCCGGTGATGTTCTCGATCTCGGTGAAGTTGAGCGAGCCGGTGACGTTGCCATCGGCATCCAGGAATTGCACGGTGCCGTTATGGCCGTTGCCATTGCTGTCGACGGTCTGGTTGATCACGCGCCAGTCGCCCTGGCCGGTGATGTCGAGCGTGTCGTAATCGTCGCCGCCCGCGCCGCCATCGACGGTATCGCCCGCCGCGCCATGAATCACGTCGCGGTCATCGCCCGCCGAGATCCGGTCATTGCCCGCACCGCCGGTGATATTGTCGTTGCCGCCCTGGCCCAGGATGGTGTCGTCGCCATCGCCGCCCGACAGCGTGTCGGCCCCGGCCACGTCGGGATCAACCGCCGAAACGGTCGAGCAGGTCAGGTCGGTCACGGTGATCGCCTGATCCGAATTGCCACCGTTGTTGTAGTCGATCTCGATGCGGGCGACGGTGCCGTCGATATGCACCAGAACCGAACCCTGCGCCGAGGCCGAGGACAGCGAACCGTTGTCGACATCATGGCCGGTGACGGTGCCGTTCGAAACGGTCTGCGCGCCTTCGACGGTGTAGGTCACGTTCAGCAGGTGGCCCTGCGCATCATAGGCGCGGACGGTGACGATATCCTGATGGTAGTCGCAGCTGTTGCCGACATCGATATCGTTGATGCGGAAGCTGACATCGGTCACCGCCGAGGCGTAATCGGCATTGGTCGAAGCGAAGTTCAGCGAGGTGGTCGAGGTGTTGCCCGCCCCGCCATTGCCGTAAAGCCGCAGCCCGCCCGAGGCGTTCAGCCCGTCGCCCGCCTCGACATATTGCGTTTCGGTGGTCGAGGTCGCCGTGGCACCGCAGGTCTGGTCGGCGAAGCCGAAGGTGACCTTCACGCCGCCCATGTCATAGGACGAGCCATTGGTGATCGTGCCGCAGCTCTGGCCGAATTTCTGCCAGTCCATCGTCAGATCGACCGAGGCCGCGCCGCTGTCGAGATCGCCGTCGCCCTCGATATAGTCGTTGCCCGACCCGCCCTCGATGCTGTCGTTGTCGGCACCACCATAAAGGCTGTCGTTGCCGCCCATGCCCGAGATCGTGTCGTTCCCGTCCATGCCGTGGAAGACGTTGGTGAAGGTGTCGGCGGGGGTGGTGCCCTGCTGGTCGAAGCCGGTCAGGCTGTCGTTGTAATCCGAGCCGATCACGCCATCGACGCCGGAGCTGACGGAATCGCCCGCCGCATCGCCGCCCGAGAGCACGCCGGTGTTCAGGTTCACGTTCACCGCCGCGCCGGAGTTCGAATAGTCGATGACGTCAAGGCCGGTGCCGCCCGTGAACGTGTCATTGCCCGCACCGCCGACAAAGGTGTCGTCGCCCGCGCCGCCAAACAGCGCGTCATTGTCGGCGCCGCCGTTGATCAGGTCGTTGCCGTCTTCGCCGTAAACGGTGTCATTGCCCGCACCCGACAGGATCGTGTCATTGCCCGCGCCCGCAACGACGCTGTCGGCATTGCCGCCCTGGTAGTCGTTGTGATCGATCATGTCGCCTTCCGGGTCGCCGGTGTAGCTCGTGTCGATCAGATCGGCACCCGCGGTGCCTTCGACGATGCCGTCAAGCGTCGGATAGGTCGCGAGGCAGGAATAGGGAACCGAGGGGCAGTTGTCGGTGCAGGAAACGACCGTATAGGTCACGCCCGCCTTCAGCGCCGAGGTGGAGACGATGCCGACCATGTCGTTGTCGGCCATCTCGAAGGCATAGACGGTGATGTATTGCGCGGGATCGGTGCAACCGGCGGGGGCGACGGTATAGGCATATTCGGGGGTGATGCGGCCGGAGGCGGAGGTGTAGCTCGAACCTTCAAGCGTCTCGCTCGAGTTCAGCGTCTGATCCAGATCGCCATCGTTGAAGCAGCTGTCGTTGTCACGCACGGTGATCTGATTGACCGTCGCGCCCGAGGCGATGGAGAAGGTCGCGCCAGCGGCATTGCTGAGCCCGACGGCGCTGTCCGCGAAAAGACCGGCTTTCGAAGATGTGATGTTCGACAAATCCCACGCGAAAATCGTGTGATCGCTGAAAGTATAGGTCATGGCAGCTTCTCCTTACCCCCACGGCGAAGACAATTCTCCGCGCGCCTTGCAATCTCGGCCCTGCCCCGCGCAGGTCCTTTACTCGTCCTCACGGGTCTCCCCGCCACCGCCGTGAGACCTTGAAACCGTCGGGCTGGATCAGGGATGCACAAAGCCACCCGCCGAAATGGCGGTTTTGCAGACTTGCTTCGGTGTCGTTTTTCGGGGTGGCAGATCACCCCTTCTACGGCAGCACCACTTCAACCTTCCCGAGGATCCGAAGATCTCGATCGTCACAGGCCGCCCCCACGGCCCGCGCCCAAAGTCGGGCCCCGTACTGATACCAAGAGCTTGTCCTTCGGGGAACGGGAATCTGCCCAAATCTCGCCCAGATTTTTCCGCGAACACTCCTTGGTTGTCCCATTCGCGCCGTTATTTCGGACCTATCGCGCCCAGATTGTTTCCCGCGCCGTTTCGGCGCCCCAAGAAAATACTGGCCATTTCACTAAAATTTGTCCTGTTTACCGGGAATTAACGATGACCCGATGGGGGAGGCACCGCTCGTCATCGCCCCCCGGCCCGGCAAGTGTTTCCACTTGCTCGACAATGCCGCCGCGGCGCCGTTTCCGGACCATGATCAATCTTGGCGCGTGGCCGGAACAATTCCAGACCCCCGATTGTTCCGCAAACGCCACCAAAGTGACCGAAACCGCTGCTTTGTTCGCCGCCCAGAAGATCGCACCCCGAATCACATTTTGCTAACCAGAACCGGCACATGGCCGCCGACTCTCACCTGCGGGGAACTGTCGCGGGGGGCCGATCTTCCTGCCGCGCTGCGCGCAAGGCGATGCTGCCACGCCGGGCTGCCCCTTTGCCTGCCCAAGCCGGAGCGCTATAGTTAAGCGGCTTCACATTCCGCGAGGGGCGCATGTCCAAAGATCAGAAGACCAGCGAAAAGGCCAAATCGGACACGCGCGACGAGGCCCCCGCCAGGGACCGCCCCGACATTCCCTTCGTCGGCGAGATCACGCATTTCCTGCACAAGGAGGCGCCCGAGGCGCTGCGCAGGGCGATCGAAACCGCGAAACCCGACGAGATCCTTTGCCCCTCCTTTCCCTATCGTCAGGAGATGTCGAAAAAGGATTATGCGGCGCAGATGGAGGCGCTGCAGGTCGAGTTGGTGAAGATGAGCTGGGGGCTGAAAAAGGCCGGGCGGCGGCTGGTCGTTCTGTTCGAGGGCCGCGATGCCGCGGGCAAGGGCGGCACGATCGAGCGGCTGCGCGAGAACCTGAACCCGCGGCAGGCGAATATCGTCGCGCTGCCGACGCCGACCGAACGCGAACAGAGCCAGTGGTATTTTCAGCGCTACGTCGAGCGCCTGCCCGCAGCCGGGGAAATCGCGCTCTTTGACCGGTCGTGGTACAACCGCGGCGTGGTCGAACATGTCTTCGGTTTCTGCACGCCCGAGCAGCGCACGCGTTTCTTCGCCCAGCTGCCCGGCTTCGAGAAGATGCTCGTCGACGAGGGCATCGTGCTGGTGAAACTCTGGCTCTCGGTCGACCGGGCCGAGCAGCTCAAGCGCTTCCTCGATCGCGAGCAGGACCCGCTCAAGCAATGGAAGCTGAGCTGGATCGACGTCGAGGGGTTGAAGAAATGGGATGCCTATACGGTTGCCATCGCGGAAACGCTGCGCTGGTCGGACACGGCCCATGCGCCCTGGACGGTGATCCGCGCCGATGACAAGTACCGCGCCCGAATCGCCGCGATCCAGACGGTGCTGGGCGCGCTCGATTATCCGGGCAAGGACCGCGATGCGATCGGTCAGCCCGATCCGCTGATCTGCGGGGGCATCGATCACATCGATGGCTAAGGCAGGATATCACCACGGAAATCTCCGCCAGGCGCTGGTCGAGGCGGCACTCTCGCTGATCTCGAGCCGGGGCGCGCAGGGCTTCACGCTGTCGGAAGCGGCGAAGGAGGCGGGCGTGACCCCCGCAGCCGTCTATCGGCATTTTGCCGGGCGCGAGGATCTGATCGCCGAATGCGCGCGGCAGGGCTATGCGATCTTTGCCGATCTGATGGAACATGCCTGGAACGGCGGCAAACCCTCGGCGCTCTCGGCTTTCGGCGCGACCGGGCGGGCCTATCTGGCTTTCGCGAAGAAATTCCCCGGCCATTACATGGCGATGTTCGAAAGCGGCCTCAGCCCGAACCGCTCGCCCGAACTCGCCGCGGGCATGGCGCGGGCCGAGGCGGTGGTGCTGAAGGCGACGCAGGCGCTTTCGGCCCATATCCCCGAGGGCCGCCGCCCGCCGCCGACGATGGTGGCCGCGCATGTGCGCGCGCTCAGCCACGGGGTCGTCGAGCTTTACGCCCGCGCGGCACCGGGCACGCAATCGCCCTTCACGCCCGAGGATCTGCTCGAAAGCGGCATCGGCGTCTATCTGCGCGGCCTCGGCCTGATCGCCCCGGACGGTTGAAGGGCCGACCGTCAGAGGATCGAGGCAAAGGCCCAAAGGCCAAAGCCCGCCATCGTCAGGCTCGACACCCGCCCGGTCCACAGCGCGAAAGCGGGCGGCAGCCGGTGGTGCAGCGCCGCGACAAGGCCCGACAAGAACGCCCACCAGCCGATCGAGCCCAGAAACACCCCCAAAACCAGCGCCACGATGGCCAGCCCCGATCCGGTCTGCGCCAGCCCCAACCCGGCAAAGATCGCGGCAAACAAAAGGATCGTCGGCGGGTTGGTGATCGTCAGCCCATAGGTGACGATCGTCGTGCGCAAAAGCCCCCGCGTCTCGGGCGCCCGCGCCGCGGCAGGCTCGGCCCCTGCGCCCCCCCGCGGCCAGCCGCTCCAGGCGAGATACATCAGGAAGGCCCCGCCGATCAGGCCCAGGGGCAGCGCGATGCGCTCGACCAGATCCTTGAAGACGGCAAAGCCGACCGCGGCCCCGGTGGCGAAGGTCAGATCGGCCAGCGCCGTGCCCAAACCGCCCGCGACACCCGCCCAGAAGCCGCGCGCCAGCGTGCGCTGGATGCACAAGGCCCCCATCGGCCCGATCGGCGCGGCGATCGCCAGCCCTATGAACAGCCCTTTTCCGAACAGCACCAGCGCGTCCATTCTATCTCCTGTAGCGAAACGGCGGCTCGACCACGGTCGAGAGCGCCAGCATGGTTTCGGTCCGCGCGATCCAGCCCGCGCGCTTCAGCGCGACCAGAAACGCCTCGACCGCGACGAGCGAGGCAACACGGATCTGCACCAGATAGGACCAGCCCCCGGTGACATGATGACAGGCGGTGACGGCGGTATTGTCGGCGATGGCGGCGCGAAAGGCAGCCTCGTCGATGCCCTCGGCCAGCGCGATCCAGACGAAGGCGGCAACGGGCAGGCCCACCGCCTCGGGATCGACATCGGCGAGCGTCCGGCGCAGCACGCCGCGCTCGATCAACCGCCGCAGCCGATCATTGACCGCCGAGGGCGAGAGCCCCACCCGCGCCCCTAGCTGCGCCATCGACTGCCGCGCATCCTCGCCCAGAAGGGCGCAAATCTTTCTGTCGATCTCGTCCATCACCGCGATTCATCCGCTCAAATAGCCCTTCGACCGGATCATCGCCGATGCGCGCTTAATTGCAACGGATGTTTTTCACCCGCCGGACATCGTCCGGCTGCCGCGCTTGCCCCCACCGCCCGACCGCATGACATCCGGTTTCCCGCAGGAAAGCCCCTGCAGCACGGTTGTTTTTGACCGCGGGAAAGGGGCCTCCGTGGCGGTGATGAAAAAGTTTGCCCGAGGATGAAAAAACCGGTTGCGCCCCCCGGAGGCTCACGTTAAACCCCCGCCTCACGACGACCCCTGATGCGGAGAGGTGGCAGAGTGGTCGATTGCGGCGGTCTCGAAAACCGTTGACCCTGCAAGGGGTCCGAGGGTTCGAATCCCTCCCTCTCCGCCACTTATCCAAGTGGTTCCGTCGTTCCTCAGGACATCACAAGCGCTTTCGCGACGCAAGTTATGCGCCCAAATCGCATGTTCTCTGCGGCAAGGTCTCGCGCCTCCGGACCCTCCCCCCCATGAGAAAACCCGGTCCTGCGGGTGCAGGGCCGGGTTCGGCTTTCGTCACAGGCCGTGCGCGGCGTCAGGCGTCTTTCGACGCCTTCTCGGCCGGGGGCGTGTAGGTGTGGATCAGCACATAGTAGCAATAGGCCGCAGCGCCGATGAACAGGACCGGCCACAGGATGCCGCCCAGGAACACCGCCTCGAACACGGCCCAGCCGACGAGGAAGATCACGGGCAAAAGCCGCATCGGCAGCGGGCGCAGCATGGGATGATCGAAAATGGCCAAGGATGGGCCCTCCCTCGGGTGGGTTGCAGATCGCGGAGTGCCCTTTGCGCCCCGCGCGGGCAAACTTTGCCAAGGAGGGCGCAAAGTCAATGGCACGCGATGCCGCCCCCGACGCGCCAAAAGGCCCCGCGCGAGGTGCGGGGCCTTTCGGGAGTAACGCCAGGCTCCGGGCGGCTCAGGCCAGCAGATCGAAGCGGTCGGCCTGCATCACCTTGACCCAGGCGGCGACGAAATCGGTCACAAACAGGCCCGCATTGTCGTCTTGCGCGTAAAGCTCGGCATAGGCGCGCAGGATCGCGTTCGAGCCGAAGACCAGATCGACGCGGCTGGCGGTGTGCTTGACCGCGCCGGTCGCCCGGTCGCGCAGCTCGTAGCCGACCGCGACCTTGTGCCAGCTCAGCCCCATGTCGGTGAGCGTGACGAAGAAATCGGTCGAAAGCTCGCCCGGCCGATCGGTAAAGACGCCCTGCGGAGTGCCGCCGTGATTGGCGCCCAGCACCCGCAGACCGCCCAGAAGCGCGGTCATCTCGGGCGCGGTCAGCCCCATCAGCTGCGCGCGGTCCAGCAGCAGCTCCTCGGGCGAGACGGCGAAATCCGCCTTCAGCCAGTTGCGGAAGCCGTCATGCACGGGTTCGAGCACGTCGAAACTGGGGCCGTCGGTCATCGCCTCGGTCGCGTCGCCGCGGCCCGGCGTGAAGGGCACCTCCAGCGCGAAACCGGCCGCTGTCGCCGCCCGTTCGACACCGACATTGCCCGCGAGCACGATCACATCGGCGACCGAAGCCCCTGCCCCCGCCGCGATCGGTTCCAGAACCGACAGCACACGGGCCAGACGTTCGGGCTCGTTGCCCGCCCAGTCCTTTTGCGGCGCGAGCCGGATGCGGGCGCCATTCGCACCACCGCGATAATCCGACTGCCGGAAGGTCCGCGCCGAATCCCAAGCCGTCGCCACCAGATCACCGACCGACAGCCCCGCGGCGGCGATCTTTGCCTTCACCGCGGCCACATCCCAGCCGGTCGGGCCAAGCGGCACCGGGTCTTGCCAGATCAGATCCTCAGCCGGGACGTCGGGGCCGATGTAACGCGCCTTCGGCCCCATGTCGCGGTGCAGAAGCTTGAACCAGGCGCGGGCAAAGGCATCATCGAAGGCCGCGGGGTCCGCGATGAAGGTCTGGCAGATCGCATTGTAGATCGGATCGACCTTCATCGCCATGTCGGCATCGGTCATCAGCGGATCGTGGCGGGTGGTCAGATCGGTCGCATCGAGCGGCTTGTCACTCTCCGCAATCGTCACCGGCTTCCACTGCCAGGCCCCCGCGGGGGATTTCGTCAGCTCCCAGTCATGGCCGAAGAGCATCTCGAAATAGCCCATGTCCCAGCGCGTCGGATGCGTCGTCCAGGCGCCCTCGATCCCCGAGGTGACGGCCTGCGCCGCCTTGCCGCCCATATGCGGGTTCGCCCAGCCAAGACCCTGATCGGTGACATCGGCGGCCTCGGGGTCAGGCCCGAGCGCCTTCGCGTCGCCATTGCCATGCGCCTTGCCGACCGTATGGCCGCCCGCGGTCAGCGCCACGGTTTCCGCGTCGTCCATCCCCATCCGCGCGAAGGTCTCGCGGATATGCAGCGCGGTGCGGGCCGGATCGGGCTGGCCGTTCACGCCTTCGGGGTTCACATAGATCAGCCCCATCTGCACCGCGGCCAAGGGGTTTTCCATCGTCTCGGGCTTCGTCAGATCGCCATAGCGACCGTCCGAGGGCGCCAGCCATTCCTCTTCCGCGCCCCAGTAGACGTCCTTCTCCGGCGCCCAGATATCTTCGCGGCCAAAGCCGAAACCGAAGGTCTTCAGCCCCATCGACTCGTAAGCCACCGTGCCCGCAAACAGGATCAGATCGGCCCAACTGACGGCATTGCCGTATTTCTTCTTGATCGGCCACAGAAGCCTGCGGGCCTTGTCGAGGCTGACATTGTCGGGCCAGGAATTCAGCGGTGCAAAGCGCTGGTTGCCGGTATTGCCGCCGCCGCGCCCGTCCGCCGCGCGGTAGCTGCCCGCCGCGTGCCAGGCCATGCGGATCATCAGCCCGCCGTAATGACCCCAATCCGCTGGCCACCAAGGCTGGCTGTCCGTCATGAGCGCGTGCAGATCGGCGCGCAGCGCCGCCACGTCGAGCCCCTTGACCGCTTTGCGATAATCGAACCCTTTCAACGGGTTCCCCTTGGTGTCATGCTGATGCAGGATGTCGAGGTTGAGCGCATTCGGCCACCAACTGGTGTTCGAGACCCCCGCAGCCGTCACCGCCCCATGCATCACCGGGCATTTGCCGGTCTTGCCTTCGCTGCCGTTCATTCTGATCTCCCTAGGTTGCTGTCTGCAAGAAGGTTAAGCGGCGGTGATGATAAATTCCAATTGCATTATCCGAAGGTCGCGATAGTTTTTTCCTATGATCAATCTCTCGATGAAACAGCTTCGCTATTTCGACGCGCTTGCGCGGACCGGGCATTTCGGTCGCGCGGCGGAGGATTGTGCGATCTCGCAGCCCGCTTTGTCGGTGCAGATCCGCGAGATGGAGGAGACGATGGGCGCGGCGCTCTTCGAGCGCGGGTCGGGTCGGGTGCATCTGACGGCGCTTGGGGCGGTGCTGGTGCCGCGGGTGCGCGCGATCCTGCGCGCGGTGGACGAGCTTGGCGATCTTTCCCGCGCGGCGCAGGGGCCGCTCTCGGGGCGGTTGCGGCTGGGCGTCATTCCGACGATCGCGCCCTATCTGTTGCCCGCGCTCGTCGCGGGGTTGGCGCGCAGCCATCCGGGGTTGGAAGTCGCGCCGCGCGAGGCGGTGACGGGCAAGCTGGTCGCGGCGCTGACCGAGGCGCAGCTCGATGCCGCGATCCTGGCGCTGCCGGTCTCCGAGCCCTCGCTGGCGTCAGAGCCCTTGTTCACCGAGGATTTCGTACTGGTGCGCCCTGCGGCGGATGCGGGCAAGCCCGTCCCCTCGGCCGAGGCGCTGCCGAAGATGCGGCTTTTGCTGCTGGAGGAAGGCCATTGCTTCCGCGATCAGGCGCTCGAATTCTGCAAGGTCGGCGGCGTGACCCCGCGCACGGTGATGGAGGGGTCGTCCCTGGCGACGCTGACGCAGATGGTGGGCGCCGGGATCGGGGTGACGCTGCTGCCGGAAATCGCGCTGCCGGTCGAGACGCGCTCGGCCCCGGTGTCGGTGGCACGGCTTGCCGCGCCCGCGCCCGCGCGGCGGGTGGGGATGGTGTGGCGGCGGTCGTCGCCCTTGGCCGCGCAGCTGACCGAGGTGGCGGCGGTGATCGCCAAGGTCGGCACGGCGCTGCGGGATCAGTCCAAGGGGGTATGAGGCCCTCGGGGTCGGGCGGATCAGGAAACGCAGCGCGTTTCCCCGCCCGCAGCGCGACGCAGATCGCAAGACCGTTTCCCCAAGCCCGCGAGAGGCCGGCGCCCGTCCCGGCGGGCGAGAAGCGCCCGCCATGGGCGGGGCGGGCGCTGGCCGAGTGCCTTTGGGCCCTCGGCGGTCACGGGGCCAATGCATCGCGTGACCTCGGCAATGGCCTCGGTCAAGGAAGCGCGCTCAAAACAGCTTCTTGTCCAATCCCGTCCGGATCAGCCCGAGCGTGATCAGCGAGGCCCCGGTGACGGCGATCAGATAGACCTCGACCCGCGGCAGGGTGAAATGGTTCAGCCAGATCACGATGCCCACATGGAGGAAGTAGATCCCGGCCGAAAGCGTGCCGATGGGAAGCCGCACCAGCCAGCCGGGAAAGCCCTGCGCCTTGACGCCAAGCGCCACCAGCAAAGGCCCGGTGACGGCGGCGGTCAGCAGCGTCTCGGGCGCCAAGGGATGCTCGCCCCCCAAGGCCTTCATCAGCTCGGATTCGCCCACGACCGACAGGAGGCCGATCAACGAGCCCCAGAACGCCACCCGCAGCGGGATGCGCGCGACAAGGCCGCTGCGCTTGCTCATGTAGCCGATCAGATAGAACGGAAAACCCATCAGCACGCCGTTCTTCGCATCGGGCCAAAAGCCGCGCGGCAGGAGGTAAAAGCCGATCGCCCATTGCAGCGCGAAGCCCGCCAGAAGCACCGCGATCGCAATCGCCCAGATCGTCCGGTCGGAAAACCGCCAGACCAGCTGCGACAGGCCCACCGCCATCGCCAGCCCGACCAGAAACCACAGATGCCAATAGCCGAAGACCCAGAACTTCCCATATTCGATCAGCCCGTGGTCCCAGACCGTCTGCCACCAGGCGGGCAGATAGATCGCCAGCCAGAGGAAATGCAGTTTCAGATAGCGCAGCATCAGCTTCACCGAGCGCCCGGGCACTTCGGGGCGGAAGGTGTAGCCCGCGACAACGAAGAAGGCCGGAACCCCGATCCGGGCGAGACCATTGCCAAGCGCCCACATCGCCTCGTCATTCACGCCGCGAAACGGGTTCGCGTGGATCGTCACCACCAGAAGCGCCAGAAACAGCTTGAGCAGATCAAGCCCGATCAGGCGCTGGGTTTGCGGGGCGGAAGCGGTCATCTTTGCCTCGGGTCTGCTGCGTCGCCCTGCCCTAGCCTTCCGGCCCATCACATTCAAGTGTGCCGCGTCACACCGCACGGGTGAGCCAACGTGCCGCCTGCCACGGGGCTTGCGAAAAGGCGATGGTGCAGGCACGAAAGGCCAAAGACCAAGGAGCCACCCCATGTCCCGCATCTTCCGCGAGGGTCACCGCACCTTCTACCTTGCCGCGATCCTGTTCGCGATCCTGGCTATGGCGCTTTGGGGCCATTGGATCGGCGCGGGCCTGACCGAGGGGCTTTTGCCCACCCGGGCGATGCCGATCGACTGGCACGCGCATGAGATGATCTTCGGCTATGGCGGCGCGGTTCTGGCAGGGATCTTCCTCGCCTCGGCGCCGAAATCGCTGCAGGGCGTTTACTTCCCGGTGCTTGCCGCGCTGTGGCTCGCCGGTCGTCTGGCGATCGCCTTTTCGGCCTTCATCCCGGCGCCCGTGGTGGCGCTGATCGATCTTGGCTTTGGCGTCATCGTGATGGCGAAGATGGCCTGGCCCGTGGCGCGACTGAAGAAGCTCGAAACGCTGAGCTATCTGGGGATTTTCGCGCTGCACTGGGTCTCGGACCTGGTCATGCATCTGGATTGGATGGGCATGGCACCGGGGCTCGCGCCGAAGGGCGCGATGGCGGGGCTGATGGCCTGTGCGACGATGAACGCGGCCTTTGGCGGCAAGCTGACCCAAGGGCTGACGCGCAACGCGATGGTGCACAAGGGCGAGACCGCCCTGCCGCGGCCCAGCGGGCTCGACACCTGGGGGCCGATCTTCACCGCCTTCTGCGTGCCCGCGGCCTTCTTGCCGCCGCGCGCCTTTGGCGCCGTGATGGTGCTTGCCGGGGCGACGAACCTGTTCCGTGCGATGGGCTGGCGCAATGGCTGGGCCTTCAAGAATGACGCGCTGATCTCGGGCTTCCACCTTGGCTTTTTGTGCCTTGGCACCGGGCTTTACGCGATGGGCCTTGCGGGGGTTATGTCGATGGAAATCTATCCGGGCGCCGTGCACCTGCTCGCCATCGGCGCCGTGGCGGGGCTGTCGAGCGCGGTGATGATCAAGATGAGCCTTGGGCAATCGGGCCGTCGCTCGGTCGCGACGCTGCCGCTGAAAGCCGCGGGGCTGCTGCTGATCGCGGCAGCGGGGCTGCGGGCGTCAAGCTCGGAGCCGATGGCGCTGATCGCCTCGGCGCTGCTCTTCGTTGCGGCCTATGGCGCGATGCTGGTCGGGCTTTGGCCGTCGCTGACGGGCGAGAAGCTGCAACCCGGCACGCCCGGCGCGCGGCCCTTGGGCCATGGCCCGAAGATCCCGGTTCAGGGCGACCAGGCCTGAGCCTGTGCCGGACCCAGGCGGAGCAGATCGACGGCCCTTGCCCCGATCTGCGCCGCGATCTCCTCGGCAGTCTGGGGTTTCAGGTAAAACGCGGGCACGGGCGGCAGGATGATGCCGCCCATTTCCGTCACCGCCGTCATGTTGCGCAGATGCGCCAGCGTCAGCGGCGCCTCGCGCGCCATCAGGATCAGCGGACGGCGTTCCTTCAGTTGCACCGAGGCCGCCCGCGTCAGCAGGTTATCATCAAGCCCATGCGCGACAGCAGCGAGCGAGCGCATCGAACAGGGCGCAATGATCATCCCCGTCACCGGGCAGGAGCCGGACGCAATCGCCGCGCCGACATTACCGATGGCGTGGACATGCGCCGCCATCCCTTGCAGCCGCTCCAGGGCGCCCGCATCGGCCTCGGTCGCGAAGGTCAGCTTCGCGGCGGAAGAGACGACCAGATCAATCTCGGCGCCGACCTTGACCAGCGCCTCGCCCACGGCGAGCGCCAGAAGCGCCCCCGAGGCGCCCGAGACGCCCAAAACGACGCGGGCCGTCATTTCACACCGCCGGGGAAATGGCGCTTGAGCAGCGTTTCGGCAAAGGCCGTATCCTCGGGGCGCATCTTCATCACCGTGCCCCATTCGCGCGTGGTCTCGGTGCCGATCTTGTTCGTCGCATCGATGCCGATCTTGCCCGCCAAGCCTTCCAGCGGCGAGGCGAAATCGAGATAATCCATCGGCGTGCGGTCCAGAATGACGGTATCGCGCGCCGGGTCCATCCGCGTCGCCATCGCCCAGGCGATGTCATCCCAGTTGCGCGGGTCGATGTCTTCATCGACGACGATGATCATCTTCGTATAGCTGAACTGCGCCAGCATCCCCCACAGCGCCATCATCACCCGCTTCGCCTGACCGGGGTAGCGCTTGGCGATCTGCACCACCGCGATGCGGTAAGAACAGGCGGCGGGCGGCAGGAACAGGTCACGGATTTCCGGGATCTGCTGGCGGAAGACCGGCATGGCGAGTTGGTTGAACACCTCGCCGATGATCGCGGGCTCGTCCGGCGGGCGGCCGGTATAGGTCGAGAGGTAAATCGGGTCCTTGCGATGCGTCAGCGCCGAGACGCGCAGCACCGGGAAGGGCTCGACCGAGTTATAGTAACCGGTGTGATCGCCGAAGGGGCCTTCGGGCGCGGTGTCATTGGGGTGAATCCAGCCCTCGATCACCATTTCGGCCTCGGCGGGGACCATCAGCGGCACGGTCTTCGCGGGCACCAGATGGCTGCGGGCGCCGCGCAGCACGCCCGAGAAGGTGAGTTCGGACACCGTTTCCGGCAGCGGCAGTGCGGCCGAAAGCAGCGTGGCCGGATCGGCGCCGAGCACCATCGCGACCGGCATCGGCTGCCCCGCGGCGAGCCACGACCGGTGATGCGCCGCGCCGCCACGATGGGCAAGCCAGCGCATGATGATGCTTTCCGGCCCATGCAGCTGGGCCCGGTAGATACCCAGATTGTAGCTCATCACCGCATCGGCGGCGGTGCCATGCGGCCGCGTGATGACGACGGGCCAGGTGAAGAGCCGCCCGCCATCGCCGGGCCAGAGCTTCTGCACCGGCACGTCTTCCAGGTTCAGCCCCTTGCCCGGCTCCAGCACCACATCCTGCACCGGGCCTTTTTTCGAGATATTGACCCGCGTCGAGAGCGCCGCCTTCAGCATCGGCAGGCGGCTGAACGCATCGCGCATGCCCTCCACCGGCGCGGGGGATTTGAGGTCCGCCAGAAACTGACCCAGCTCCGGCACCTGATCGAGCGTCAGCCCCAGCCCCGCCGCCACCCGGTCGGTCGTGCCGAAAAGATTCGTCACGACCGGAATCGGCGAACGCTGGCCCGAGGGCAGCACCGGCGCCTCGAAGCGCAGCACCGGCCCGCCCTGCTCCAGTACCGCGCGATGCACGGCCGACATTTGCAGATCGGTCTGCACAGGTTCGGGAATCGCGCGCAGGTCGCCCTTCGATTTCGTCCAGTCGAGGAAGGACCGCAGGTCGGTGAAAACGGGCAGGCTGCGCATGATATCTCCGGAGTTCTGTCGGTCCGCTACCATCCCCGGTTAAAGAGAGGTTTGATATTGATCAAGTTGCCGCATTGTGAGCCGCGTTAAAGCAGCCCATCTAACGGGGGGGCCTTCCCGCCCGACGAAAGGAGCGCCATGTCCGATCATGACCAGACGATTCCCCGCCTGCCAAGCCTGATGGGCCGGGCGATGCGGCCCTTGCCGCTTGCGCCGCTCTCGGTGACGCTGTCGATGCTGGCGCGACGGATTGCCACACGCCATCCGGGGCTGTTCGCCCGGCTCGGCCAATATCGCGAATGCCGCTTCCTGCTCGACCCGACCGATCTGCCGTTCATGCTGCTTCTTGATCTGCGGTCTGGCGGGGTGAAGGTCAGCGCGCATCGCAAGCCGCCGATGGCGGAAGCGCGGATTGCCGGGCCGATCGCGGCTTTCCTTGGCATGATGCACGGCGCCTATGACGGCGATGCCCTGTTCTTTTCGCGCGATCTGGTGGTCGAGGGGGATACCTCGGCCGTGGTCGCGCTGCGCAATGCGATCGACGATGCGGAACTTGACCTTGCGGCCGAACTGGCCGAGATGGCGGGCCCGCTGAAACCCTTCGTGCAACAGGCGGTGACCCTCGCCGAAAAGGGGTCGGGCGTGGTGTTGCACCGCGTCGATACGCTGGCAGGAGACTGGACATGATGGAACTTGTTTGCCCCGCGGGAACGCCTGCTGCACTGCGTGCAGCCGTCGAGGCCGGGGCGCATGCCGTCTATTGCGGGTTCTCGGACGAGACGAACGCGCGCAACTTCCCGGGGCTGAACTTCTCGACCGAGGAGCTGACGGCCGCCGTGGCCGGGGCCCACAAGCGCGGCGCCAAGGTTCTGGTCGCGCTGAACACCTTCCCGCGCGCGGGCGCCGAGGGGCTGTGGCACAAGCGTCTGGCCGATGCGGAATCCGCGGGCGTCGATGCGGTGATCCTCGCCGATATCGGGCTTCTGGACTACGCGGCGACGAACCATCCGAAGCTGCGCCGTCACCTGTCGGTGCAGGCTGCCGCCGCGAACCCGGATGCCATCAACTTCTACGCCGAAGCCTTTGATGTGAAACGGGTTGTTCTGCCGCGCGTGCTGACCGTGCAGGAGATTGCCGCGATCAACAAGGAAATCGACGTCGAGACGGAAGCCTTTGTTTTCGGCGGTCTGTGCGTCATGGCCGAGGGGCGCTGTGCGCTCTCGTCCTATGCCACGGGGCTTTCGCCGAACATGAACGGCGTCTGCTCGCCCGCAAGCCACGTCGTCTATGCCGAGGAAGGCCCGGATCTGGCGGCGAAGCTTGGCGGCTTCACCATTCACCGCACCCCCAAGGAACAGCCCGCGCCCTATCCGACGCTCTGCAAGGGCTGCTTCACCTCGGGCGAGCAGACCGGCCATGTGTTCGAAGATCCGGTGAGCCTTGACGCCCGCCACCTGATCCCGGCGCTGGCGCAAGCGGGGGTGACCGCGCTGAAGATCGAGGGGCGGCAGCGCTCGCGCGCCTATGTGGCCGAAGTCGTGCGCGCCTTCCGCGCCGCGACCGATGCGCTGGCCGAGGGCCGCGAGCTGCCGCTGGCCGAACTGGCCCGCCTGACCGAGGGCCAACAGGCCACGGCCGGGGCCTATGCGAAGACCTGGCGTTGAGGATTTGAAGATGACGATGGACCTCACGGTTGGCGCCAACCTGTTTTTCTGGACCACCGATGCGACGCGCGGGTTTTACGAACGCCTGCGCGCGGCGCCGGTGGCCCGGGTCGTGGTGGGCGAGGTGGTCTGCTCGAAACGGCTGCCGTTTTGGGAACATGACATCCCGCTGATCGTTGCGACGCTGAAGGATGCGGGCAAGGAAGTGGCGCTGTCCACGCTTGGCCTGATCACGCTCAACCGCGAACGCGGCAAGACGAAAGACCTGTTCGACATGGGTCTGCCGGTCGAGATCAACGATATCACCGCGCTCAAGCACATTCCCGAAGGCACGCCGTTCTGGGTCGGCCCGCTGGTGAACGTCTACAACGAGGGCACGCTCGCCTATCTCGCCCGCAAGGGCGCGACGCGGATCTGTCTGCCGCCGGAACTGCCGCTGAAGTCGATTGCCGCGCTGTGCAAGGCGGGCAAGGATGCGGGCGTCGCGGTCGAGGTCTGGGGCCACGGGCGTCTGCCGCTTGCCATGTCGGCGCGCTGCTATCATGCGCGGCTGCATGACCGGGCCAAGGACAACTGCCAGTTCATCTGCGGCGTCGATCTGGACGGGCGCGAGGTCGATACGCTTGACGGTCAGGCCTTCCTGTCGGTGAACGGAGTGCAGACGCTCTCTGCCGCCACGGGCTGCGCGGCCTATTACACCGAGGCTCTGGCCGAGGCGGGCGTTTCGACGCTGCGGCTCTCGCCGCAGACGGGCGATTTCAACGCACTCTGTCAGGGCTATGCGGATCGTCTGGCGGGCAAGATCTCGCCCGCGGATCTGGTGGCGAAACTGCTGCCCGAGGCCCCCGGCGGCCGCTTTGCCGATGGCTTCCTCGATGGGCCGTCGGGCTCGGACTGGCAGCACCCGATTTCGGCCTGATCGCCCAAGCCTGTCTTGGCCGCGGCAAGTGACGCGGCCATGCGCAACATTTCCCCCTGACCGCCGGGGGCCCAAAGGCCCTCGGCAAGCGCCCGCCCCGCCCATGGCGGGCGCTGGCCTCTCGCGCGCTTGGGGAAACGGTCTTGCGGGACCGTGGTCGCGACGGGCGGGGAAAAGCGATGCTTTTCCTGATCCGCCCGACCCTGCCATTTCAGCCGCAAAATCCCCCCGCGCACATCTTTTTCGAAATGATCCAAATCATGCACAGCTTTGCACAGCTGCGCTAGGCTTTCACGGTCGGGACCACCACCACCGGAGAAGGCCATGAGCACGCGGCTACGGGATTTGACGCCCTCGATCGTTCCAAGCGGATCGCGGGGCAGCACGGGGCCAGTGCGCACGGAACATCCGCTCTATGTGACCCTCACCCCGCCCTGTCAGGCCGCCTGCCCCGCGGGGGAAAACATCCGGGCGTGGCTCGCGCTCGCGCAGGAGGGCCGCTACCGGCAGGCCTGGGAAAAGCTCACCGAAGACAACCCGATGCCCGCCGTGCATGGCCGCGTCTGCTATCACCCCTGCGAAAGCGGCTGCAACCGCGGCGAGGTCGACAGCGCGGTTTCCATCCATGCGGTCGAGCGGTTTCTGGGCGACATGGCCACGCGCGAGGGCTGGCAATTCCACCGCCTGCGCGATGCCACCGGCAAGCGCGTGCTGATCGTCGGCGCAGGGCCTGCGGGCTTGTCAGCCGCCTATCATCTGGCGCGGGCAGGCCATGCGGT
Organism: Rhodobacter viridis; assembly: GCF_003217355.1. Classification (GTDB taxonomy): domain Bacteria; phylum Pseudomonadota; class Alphaproteobacteria; order Rhodobacterales; family Rhodobacteraceae; genus Rhodobacter; species Rhodobacter viridis. The sequence continues at coordinate 594,151 of NZ_QJTK01000001.1, forward strand.
CGAAATCCGGGAGGCCGGTCCGGTCGCGGGCGGCATGATGCATTTCGGCATTCCCGCCTACCGGATGCCGCGCGCGGAACTTGCCGCCGATGTGGCGCGGATCGAGGCTCTGGGGGTGAAGATCACGCTCAACCACCGGGTCATCGATCTGATGGCGGAAAAGACGACGGGGGGCTTTGATGCGGTCTTCCTCGCCATTGGCGCGGGGATGGGCAAGCATGTCGAGATCCCGGCCCGCGATGCGGCCAAGGTGCTTGATGCGGTGAACCTGTTGCGTGACACCTCGTCCGCGGCGCCGCCGATGCTGGGCCGTCGCGTCGTCGTCTATGGCGGCGGCAACACCGCGATGGATGCGGCGCGCACGGCGAAGCGTCTGGGCGCCACTGAAACCATCATCGTCTACCGGCGCGACCGCGCGCATATGCCCGCGCATGGGTTCGAGGCCGACGAGGCGCTGGAAGAGGGCGTGAAGATCCGCTGGCTGACGACGATCAAGGAAATCTCGGGCTCGGATCTGCAGATCGAACGGATGGAACTGGATGCCGAGGGTCGGCCGCAGCCCACGGGCGAGATCGAGACGCTCTCCGCCGATGCGCTGGTGCTGGCCTTGGGACAGCAATCGGACACGGGCTTTTTGCAGGCGGTGCCGGGCCTCAGCTTCACCCCCGATGGTGCGCTGGTCGTCGGCCCCGACATGCAGACGGGCGCGGCGGGCATTTTCGCGGGCGGCGACATGGTGCCCGCGCAACAATCCGTCACCATCTCGACCGGGCACGGCAAACTCGCCGCGCGCCATATCGATGCCTGGCTTTCGGGCGCGGTACATGAGCCGAAGATCCCTGCCCCCTTGGCCGGATTTGGCCGCCTCAACCTGCCGGTCTATTCCGATGCGCTGCAAAGCGAACAGCGGCGGCTGACGGAAACCGCGCGGATGGGCGGATTTCAGGAAATCATCAAGGGGCTGACCACCAAGGAAGCCCGCTACGAGGCGCAACGCTGCTATTCCTGCGGCCAGTGCTACGAATGCGACAACTGCTTTGCCGCCTGCCCCGAGGAAGCGATCGTCAAGCACGGCCCCGGCCGTGGCTATCGCATCGATCTGACGAAATGCACCGGCTGTTCGACCTGCGTCGAGCAATGCCCCTGCGGCGCGATGGAGTTGATGCCCGAGGAGACCTCCCATGCGTGATGCGGTTGCTGAAAAGCCCAAGGCCCCGGCCGATCAGGGCCTGCAGGCGGTGATGGATGGCAATACCGCCGTTGCCCATATCGCCTACCGGGTGAACGAGGTCTGCGGCATCTATCCGATCACGCCCTCCTCGACGATGGCGGAGCTGGCCGACGAATGGGCCGCGCGCGAGATCCGCAACATCTGGGGCAATGTGCCCGTGATTCAGGAGATGCAGTCCGAGGCCGGGGCGGCAGGCGCCGTGCATGGCGCGTTGCAGGCGGGTGCGATGACGACGACCTTCACCGCGTCGCAAGGCCTGATGCTGATGATCCCGAACATGTTCAAGATCGCGGGCGAGCTGACGCCGACGGTCTTTCATGTGGCGGCGCGGGCGCTTGCCACCCATGCGCTCTCGATCTTTGGCGATCATTCCGACGTGATGGCAGTGCGGGCGACGGGCTTTGCGATGCTGGCATCAAGCTCGGTGCAGGAAGCCCACGACATGGCGCTGATCGCGCAGGCCGCCACGCTGCGCGCCCGCGTGCCCTTCGTGCATTTCTTCGACGGTTTCCGCACCAGCCATGAGGTCAACACGCTGCGGCTGATCCCCGACGAGACGATCCGGGCGATGGTGAATGATGATCTGGTGCGCGCCCATCGCGCCCGGGCGTTGTCGCCCGACAATCCGGTCGTGCGCGGCACGGCGCAAAACCCCGACGTGTTCTTTCAGGGCCGCGAGGCGGGCAATCCGTTCCACGCCGCCGTGCCGGGGATCGTCGCCGAGGAAATGGCGCGGCTGGGTGCCCTGACCGGGAGGTCCTATTCCCTTGTCGACTATCTGGGCGATCCCGAGGCGACGCGGGTGATCGTCATCATGGGCTCGGGCGCCGAAGTGGTCGAGGAGGCGCTTTCGGCGCTGACTGCCACGGGCGAAAAACTCGGCGCGCTGGTGGTGCGGCTCTACCGCCCCTTCCCGGCCGAAGCCTTTCTGGCCGCCCTGCCTGCGACCTGCACCAAGCTTGCCGTGCTCGACCGCTGCAAGGAACCCGGTGCCCCGGGCGAGCCGCTTTTCCTTGATGTCGTGGCGACTTTGGCCGAGGCCGTGGCGACCGGCAAGCGGGCGGCGATGCCGCGCGTCACCGGCGGGCGCTATGGGCTTTCCTCGAAGGATTTCGACCCGGCGCAGGTGAAGGCCGTCTATGACGAGCTGGCGAAGGACGCCCCGAAACAGGGCTTTACCGTCGGCATCACCGATGACGTCAGCTTCACCAGCCTGAGCGTCGATCCGACCTTCAACACCGAACCGGAAGATGTTGTCCGCGCAGTCTTTTTCGGCCTTGGGGCGGATGGAACGGTGGGCGCGAACAAGAACTCGGTCAAGATCCTCGCCGAGGAGGCGGGGCTGTGTGCGCAGGGCTATTTCGTCTATGACAGCCACAAGTCGGGGGCGCAGACGGTCTCGCACCTGCGCTTCGGGCCGCGCCCGATCAAGGCGCCCTATCTGATCCATGCGGCGAATTTCGTCGCCTGCCATCAGTTCCCCTTCATGTCGAAAATCGACGTGCTGCGCGTTGCGGCGCCGGGGGCGACGTTCCTGCTCAATGCGCCGTTCGGGCCGGAAAAGGTCTGGGACCGCCTGCCCCGCTCGGCACAACAGACGATCCTGACGAAGGGGCTCAAAGTCTACGTCATCGACGCCAACAAGGCCGCGCGCGAGGTGGGCTTGGGGCGCCGGACGAACACCATCCTGCAGACCTGCTTCTTTGCGCTCTCGGGCGTGTTGCCGCGCGAAGAGGCGATTGCGCAGATCAAGGCCTCGATCAAGAAAACCTATGGCCGCAAGGGCAAACGGGTGATCGAGCAGAACTGGGCCGCCGTCGATGGCGCGCTCGAGCGGCTGCACGAGGTCAAGCTGCCCGCCGGCGTCACCTCGCGCTTCGAGCGTCCCCCGGCCGTGCCACCGACCGCGCCCGACTTCGTGCGCCGCGTCACCGCGCCGATGATGGAGGATATGGGCGACACGATCCCGGTCAGCCTGTTGCCGGCCGATGGCACCTTCCCGACCGGCACTGCCGCTTGGGAAAAACGCAATGTCGCCGAGGACGTTCCGGCATGGCGCAGTGATCTGTGCATCCAGTGCGGCCAATGTTCTTTCGTCTGCCCGCATTCGGTCATTCGGGCGAAATACTTCGACGAAGACCTGCTCGAAGGCGCGCCCGAGGGGTTCAAATCCGCCCCGGTCAATGCCCGCGGCTACCCCGGCGCGCGGTTCAGCCTGCAATTCCATGTCGAAGACTGCACCGGCTGTGGCCTTTGCGTCGAGGCCTGCCCGGCGCAAAGCCCGGTCGAGCCCGGCGTCAAGGCGATCAACCTGACCGACAAGGCCGCGCTTCTGGAGGACGCGCGGCAGGCGATGACCTTCTTCGAGCATCTGCCGGTCAATGATCGCTCGCGCGTCGATTTCGCCAACGTCCGCGGCGTGCAATTCCTTGAGCCGCTCTTCGAATTCTCGGGCGCCTGTGCGGGCTGCGGGGAAACGCCTTACGTCAAGCTGCTGTCGCAGCTCTTCGGCGACCGGCTGATGATCGCGAATGCGACCGGCTGTTCCTCGATCTATTCGGGCAACCTGCCGGTGACGCCCTGGACGAAGAACGCCGAGGGACGCGGCCCGGCCTGGGCGAATTCGCTCTTCGAGGATAACGCCGAGTTTGGTCTGGGCTTCCGGCTTGCTGCCGACAAGCATCTCGACCTCGCCCGCAGCCTTGCGCAAGAAATGGCGCCTGAAGTGGGCGAGGATCTGGTCGCCGCAATCCTGAGCGCGCCGCAGATCCGCGAAAGCGAGATCCGGGCGCAGCGCGAGCGGGTGGCGACGCTGAAGACGCGGTTGCTGGCGCATCGCGACGACGGGCGGGCGAAACATCTGATGAGCGTGATCGACCATCTGGTGCGCCGCTCGATCTGGATCGTCGGTGGCGACGGCTGGGCCTATGACATCGGCTATGGCGGGCTGGACCATGTGCTCGCCTCCGGGCGCAACGTGAATATCCTGGTGATGGACACCGAGGTTTATTCCAACACCGGCGGGCAGGCATCGAAGGCCACCCCCCTTGGCGCGATTGCGAAATTTGCCGCCGCGGGCAAGCGCACGGCGCGCAAGGATCTGGCGCTGCAGGCCGTGGCTTACGGCAATGTCTATGTCGCGCAGGTGGCGATGGGGGCAAACCCGCAGCAGACCCTGCAGGCCTTCCGCGAGGCCGAGGCCTATGACGGCCCGTCCCTCATCCTCGCCTACAGCCATTGCATCGCGCATGGCTTCGACATTCGGCGTGGGCTGAACCAGCAAGACCGCGCCGTCGCCTCGGGCTACTGGCCGCTTTTGCGCTACGACCCGCAGCTGCGCGGCACGGGCGCGGCACCGTTTCGCCTTGACAGTCCGCGTCCAACCCTGCCCTTCAAGGACTACGCCTATAACGAGTTGCGCTATTCGGCCCTTGCCGCGACGCGACCCGAGGAGGCGGCGGCGCTTCTGGCCGAGGCGCAGCAGGCAGTGCTTGAAAAGTACCGTAGTTACGAAGACTTTGCGCGTATGGATGCAGGACCCGACCCGGCCCGTGCGATGGGCGCGGCAGGCAAGATGTGAGGACCCCGGAATGGATTTGAGAACCCGCTACCTGGGCCTTGAGCTGCCAAGCCCCGTCGTCGCCTCGCCGAGCCCGCTGAATGCGCGGCTCGACGTGCTCAAACAACTCGCCGATGGCGGCGCGGGCGCCGTGGTGCTGCCCTCGGTCTTCGAGGAACAGATCTGGCACGAGCAGCGCATCCTCGATCAACTGGTCGAGCATGGCACCGAGAGCTATGGCGAGGCGCTGAGCTATTTTCCGACCCAGGCGGCCTTCGCCTTCGAGTCTTCGAACACGATCGGCCTGGTCGAAAAGGCCGCGAAGACGCTGTCGATCCCGGTCATCGCCTCGATCAACGGCACGACCGACAGCGGCTGGACCGACACCGCCCATGACATGGCCGAAGCCGGTGCGACGGCGATCGAGCTGAACATCTATTTCCTGCCCACCGATCCGACGGTCTCGGGCTCGGATGTCGAACGGCGCACGCTCGATGTGGTGCGCGCGGTCTGCGAGACGGTGAAGATCCCGGTGGCGGTGAAGATCGGGCCCTATTTCTCGTCGCCCGCGCATATGGCCAAGCGCATCATCGCGGCGGGCGCGAAGGGGGTCGTGCTCTTCAACCGCTTCTATCAGCCCGAGATCGACCCGGTCGGCCTGACCGTGACGCCCGCGCTGCAGCTGTCGCACCGTTACGAGATGCGGCTGCCGCTGCTCTGGATCGGCGTGCTCTCCGGGCGGCTCGGCGGATCGCTGGCCGCGACGACCGGGGTCGAAACCTCGGAGGACGTCGTGCGCTATCTGCTGGCCGGGGCGGATGTGGTGATGACCACCTCGGCGCTTCTGCGTCACGGGCCGGGGCATATGGAGGTGCTGGTGCGCGGGCTCGAGGATTGGCTCGCCGCGCGCGGGGTGAATTCGCTTGCCGCGGTGCGGGGGATGCTGGCCCATGGCGCGATCGACGACCCAGAGGGCTACGAGCGGGCGAACTACATCAAGGTGATGCAAAGCTGGGCAAAAAGCTGAGGCGAAGCGCCAAAAGGCGACGTGGATTAACGTGACGGCAAGACCCGGCTCCTATGGTGATCGCGCTGAAACGTGCCACCGGAGTCGCCATGTTCTTCCGCCACAAGCCTGCTACCGAGTCGATCCTTGAAAGAGCCGAGCGCAGTGCCGTCGAAACGGCGCTTGCGGTGATCATCATCGAAATCGACGGCACCATCCGGCATGTGAACACCGTCTATTCTGCGCTGCTTGGCTATGCGCCGGGTGAGTTGGTCGGCAAACCGGTCTCGGTGCTGATGCCGCCGGAGGAAGCTGGCCGGGTCGGCCAAGGTGCGTTCTGGGACGGGCTGCGCGCTGGCAAGGTGCAACGCGTCACCGCCGCGCGCAAACGCAAGACCGGCGAAACGATCTGGATCGAGGCGACCTATGTTCCGGTCTGTGATACCCCCGGACAGGTCGCGCATGTCGTGAACTTCGCCGCGGATGTCACGGAAAAGACGAAGCAAACGAAGCGGATGGAAGCGATGATGCAAGCCATCTGCCGCTCCGCCGCGGTGATCGAGTTCAGTCTCGATGGCACCGTCACCGAAGCGAACGAGAATTTCCTGAAGGTCACCGGCTACACCGCCGCCGAGGTGGTGGGCAAGCATCACCGCGTCTTCATGCCCTCGGGCAAGGCCGATCTGCCGGACTACGCGCAGTTCTGGAACCGGCTGCGCGCAGGCGAGCTGATCGAGGGCGAATTCCTGCGCATCGGCAAGGGCGGCCAGGACATCTGGCTGCGCGCCACCTACAACCCGCTCTTCGGGCTCGACGGCAAGCTGACCGGAATCGTGAAATTCGCCTATGACGTGACGGAGGTGAAGAAGGTCGCGCTCGATCAGGCCGGTCAGATCGCGGCCCTGAACCGCTCGCAGGCGACGATCGAATTCGACATGAACGGCACGACGCTGACCGCGAATGATATCTTCCTGAAGGCGATGGGCTATTCGCTGCCGGAGATCATCGGCAAGCCCCACGCGACCTTCCTGCGGGCGCAAGAGCGCGACACCGAGGCGTACCGGCAATTCTGGGCCAATCTGCGCGCGGGCATCCCGCAAGTGGGCGAATTCTGCCGTGTCGGCAAGTCGGGGCAGGAAGTCTGGATTCAGGCCAGCTACAACCCGATCCTCGACGCCGAGGGCAATCCCTACAAGGTGGTGAAATTCGCCACCGATATCACCGCCCGCAAGGCGGCCATTCTCGACTTCCAGCAGGCCGTCGCGGCGCTCAGCGCAGGCGAACTCGACCACCGGCTCGACCGGCCGATGACCACGGAATTCGAGGCGCTGCGGCAGAACTACAACGAGGCGATCGGCCGGATGGCGGAGCTTGTCGGCTCGATCCTCGACAGCGCGCAATCGATCCAGAGCGAGACAGAAAGCCTGTCCGGGGCCTCGGCGGAACTCGGGCGGCGCACGGAAACGCAGGCGGCCTCGCTCGAGGAAACCGCGGCGGCGATCAATCAGCTCGCCTCCTCGGTGGAAAGCTCGTCGAGCGGCGCGCGCAATGCGGCGGGCGCGGTGAGCAAGGCGCGGCATCGCTCGACCGAGGGACGGCGCGTCGTCGAAGAGACGATCGCAGCGATGAACGACATTGCCCGCAGCTCGGAACAGATTTCGCGCATCACCTCGGTGATCGACGACATCGCCTTCCAGACCAACCTTCTGGCGCTGAACGCCGGGGTCGAGGCGGCGCGCGCGGGCGAAACCGGCCGCGGCTTTGCCGTCGTCGCCTCGGAGGTGCGGGCGCTGGCGCAGCGCTCGTCCGAAGCCGCGCGCGAGATTGCGGAGTTGATCGAAACCTCGGGCCGGCAGGTGCGGCAGGGCGTCGATCTGGTCAATTCCTCGGGTCAGGCTCTGGGCGAGATCGACCATCTCGTGGCCGAGGTTGATACGCTGGTGCAGGCGATCGCCAATTCGGCGGTGGAACAGTCGATGGGTCTGGGCGAGATTTCCTCGGCGGTGAACCAGCTCGATCAGGTGACGCAACAGAACGCCGCGATGTTCGAGGAAAGCTCGGCCGCCGTGGCAGTGCTGCGCGATCAGGCGGGGCATCTGTCGGCGCAAGGGGCGAATTTCCGTACCGGCGGCGACGTTCAGGTCAGCTACCGCCGCGCCTCGTAAGGATCGGAGCAGGGAAACAGAAAACCCGGGCGCGCGATGCGGCCCGGGTCTGTTTCGGTTCGGTCTGGGTCCGATCAGGCCGCGTTCGAGCGGCTCCAGCGCAGCGACGACATCAGGCTTGCGCCGATGAAGACGACGCCCAAGAGCCCGGTCGCCCATTCCGGCACATGCATCAACGTCTGCGCGAACATCGCCACCGACAGCACGAGGATCGACCAGAACGCCCCGTGTTCGAGATAGCGGAAGTCGCTCAGCGCCTGCCGCTCGACCAGCATCACCGTCATCGAGCGCACGTAGAACGCGCCGATCCCAAGGCCGATGGCGATCAGGAACAGGTTTTGCGTCAGCGCAAAGGCACCGATCACGCCGTCGAAGCTGAAGGAGGCATCGAGCACTTCGAGATAAAGGAACGCCCCGAGCCCGCCGCGCGCGACATCGCCAGTCAGCGAGGCCTTGTCGAGCACCTGCCCCAGCCCCTCGACCGCCAGGAAGGTCAAAAGCCCGGTGCAGGCGGCGATCAGGAAGGTGCCCTCGGTCGCGGGGGGCAGCCACCAGGCGAAGGTCAGCACGATCGCCAGCAGGAAGCCCACCTCGATGCCGCGGATCGAGGCCCAGTCGCTCAGCCGCCGCTCGAGCGCGACGAACCAGTGCACTTCCTTGCTTTCATCGACGAAATAACTCAGTGCCACCATCATCAGGAAGGCGCCGCCAAAGGCCGCGATCGACAGATGCGCCTCGCCGATGATGCGGGAATATTCAGCGGGTTGTGTCGCCGCGATGCGCAGGGCCTCGACCGGGCCGATGCCCGCCGCAACGACGACGATGATCAGCGGAAACAGGATCCGCATGCCGAAGACGGCGATCAGGATCCCCCAGGTCAGGAAGCGGCGCTGCCAGACCGGCGTCATCTGGCCAAGCTTGTTGGCATTGATGATCGCATTGTCGAAGGAGAGCGAGATTTCCAGCACCGCCAGCACGCAGGCGACGAAGAAGAACGACAGCGCCCCGTGCGTCGTGTGCTCATAGACGAAGCCGAGCCACATCGCCAAGGCCAGACCGACCGCGGTGAACCCGAATGCCCAGCTGAAATATTGCAAGGTGCTGCGCATGACGTCCCCGTTTTGCGGCCGATCGGCCTGTTGTCTTGTGCGCGATGTAGGCAGAGCAGGCCTGCTGTGCAAGCCCTTTGCCCTGCGTCACGGTGCGTTCGGGGTCTTGCGCCGGGTGTAGCCGTAAAGCGCGATCAGTTCGGTGGCGACATGGGCCCCGGCAATCGCGGTGGCGCCGGTGGTGTCATAGGGGGGCGAGACCTCGACCACATCGCCGCCGACCAGATGGACGCCCGCCAAGCCACGCAGGATCGCCGCTGCCTGCCAGCTGGCCAGACCGCCCCAGACCGGCGTGCCGGTGCCGGGGGCAAAGGCCGGGTCGAGGCAATCGATGTCGAAGCTGATATAGGTCGGCCGGTCCCCCACCACGGCCTTGATCCGCGCCACGGTTTCGTCGACGCCCGCGCGATGCACGAAGGGCGCATCAAGGATGGTCACGCCGCAGGTGTCGGGGTTGTCGGTGCGGATGCCGACCGAGACCGTCGTCTCGGGCGCGACGAGGCCCAGTTTCAGCGCCTTGTAGAGGAAGGTGCCGTGATCGATCCGGCTCATGTCGTCATCGGCCCAGCTGTCGGAATGGGCGTCGAAATGAATGAGCGCAACGGGGCCGTGATGGGCCGCATAGGCGCGCAGGATCGGCAACGTGATGAAATGATCGCCGCCGAGCGTGATCGTCCCCGCGCCTTGCGCCAGAATCCCCGCGATGTGATCGGTGACCCGGTCCGGGAAGCTCGCCGTATGGGCGTAGTCGAAAGCAAGATCGCCGTAATCGGCAATCGCCAGTTCACTGAACGGGTCGAAGCCCCAGCCATAGGGCGCGTCAAACGCCTGCAGCGTCGAGGCTTCGCGGATCGCGCGCGGCCCGAAGCGGGTGCCCGGCCGATGCGTCACCGCCTGATCGAAGGGCACGCCGGTCACCGCCAGATCGATGCCGCGCAGATCCTTGGTGTAGCGGCGCCGCAGGAAGGAGGTCGCACCCGCAAAGGCATTCTCGAAGGCAAGGCCGCGCGGATCTTGCCGCGTGAACGCCATATCTATCTGATTTTTCGCGTCTTCCAGTGCCATGGACATGCCCCCTTTTCATCCCATAGCACCTTGATACACTCGCGGGTGTCAACCGAAACCTGCGTCACCCCGCCACGTTTGGACTTATTCTAACTTGACGCAGATCAAGATCTTCACGCGACCGTGAGTTTAGAAGTATTCCATATCGAAGACACGGAGGGACACCGATGAAACGTAACCAGATCAGCCTGTTGGCACTGACGGCGCTGCTTGCCGCCCCCGCTTGCGCCGATGATGCAGCGCTGCGCGAGCAGGCAAAAGGTCTTTTCGAAGTGATCCCGATGCAGGCGCCGCAGCTGGCGGACAACAATGCCGTCACCCGCGACAAGATCGATCTGGGCGCGAAGCTGTTCTTCGACCCGCGGATGTCGAAATCGGGCGTCTTCTCGTGTCAGTCCTGCCACAACGTCGGCATGGGCGGCGTCGACGGGCTGGAAACCTCGATCGGGCACGGCTGGCAGAAAGGTCCGCGCAACGCGCCGACCGCGCTGAACGCCGTTTTCAACATCGCGCAATTCTGGGACGGCCGCGCCCCCGATCTGGCCGCGCAGGCCAAGGGGCCGGTGCAGGCCGGCGTCGAGATGAACAATACTGCCGACAATCTGGTCGCGACGGTGAAATCGATGCCGGGCTATGTCGAGGCCTTCGCCAAAGCCTTCCCCGGTCAATCCGATCCGGTCAGCTTCGACAATTTCGCGCTCGCCGTCGAAGCCTTCGAGGCGACGCTGATCACGCCGAATTCGAAATTCGACCAATGGCTCACCGGCTCGGATAGCGCGATGAGCGAGGATGAAAAGGCCGGGCTGAAGCTCTTCATCGATACCGGCTGTGCAAGTTGCCACAACGGCATCAACATCGGCGGCAACGGTTATTATCCCTTCGGCGTGGTCGAGGCCCCCGGCGCCGAGATCCTGCCCGCGGGCGACACGGGCCGCTTCAAGGTCACCAAAACCGCCTCGGACGAATATGTCTTCCGCGCCGGGCCCTTGCGCAACATCGCGCTGACGGCGCCTTATTTCCACTCCGGCAAGGTCTGGGATCTGAAAGAAGCGGTGTCGGTGATGGCGAATTCGCAGCTGGGCGCGAAGCTCGAGGACAAGCAGCTTGATCAGATCGTCGCCTTCCTTGGCACGCTGACCGGCGAGCAGCCCGAGGTGATGCATCCGATCCTGCCCGCGCGCACGACCGAGACGCCGAAACCGGTGCAGATGAACTGATATCGCACCAAATTTCGGCACGAGAGGCGCGGGGTTATTGCTCGCGCCTGTCTTTTCGGCAGTCCCGCCGCGGCGGCCCCGGGAAAAGGAATACCTCGCAGACATATTGCCGCAAGGACACCGTTGCACTGTCAATCGGCGCGGTTTCCTGACATATGTCAAAACAATATCTGTGACATGCCTATTCCGTTTTTCGGCAAATCCTGGAGCCAGCATGCGACTGACGACTCGGACCAACCTGGCGATGCGCACCCTGATGTTTTGCGCGGTGAATGGCGACCGGATCGTGCGCAAGCACGAGATCGCCGAGGCCTGCAACGCCTCTGAAAACCACCTGGCGCAGGTGGTGAACACGCTTGCGCAACGCGGCTTCATCGAAACGCAACGCGGCCGCTCGGGCGGGCTGCGGCTGGCGCGACCGATGGATCAGATCGGCGTCGGCGAGGTGCTGCGCACCTTCGAGGCGGTGCTGCCTTTCGTCGAATGTCTGGACGGCGAGAACAACACCTGCCCGCTGTGCGACGCCTGCCGCTTCCGCGATGCGATCGGCGCGGCGCTGGAAGCGTTTTACACCGCGATGGACGCGCATTCGGTGGGCGATCTGGTGCGCGACAACGCCGCACTGGAACACCTCCTGCGGCTGCCCGGCGCGCAAAGGATCTCGATCTGCGGCGGCCCGGCACGGGCGCGCGCGAGCGTGGCGGCCGAACTCGAGGCCTGATCACCCCTCACGGAAATGTTTCGAAAGAAACGGAATTCTCACGAACCCGCGCCCGGACACGGCGCGGGTTCGGCCATTTTCCGCCCGCGATTTCAAGGTAACGCTAACGCTCCTTTCATCGTGAGTTGCACTTTCGGGCAGGCCTGTTTAGCTGCGTCATAGTGTCGCCGCAATTCAAGCGCCCCATGAAGGGGCAAGCGGTAATAACGAGGCCCGAGATGCAACAGACGCAACAAATGGGAATGGTGTCTTCCGACCAACCGGAAGGCGTGCAACGTCAACAGGCCGACGCGAAAGCTTCGGTGCAGCAGCAGGGCCATGCGGAAAAGCCCGTGCAGGCTGGCAAGACGATCACCGACTGGGCCTCGATCTGAGGCCCGCGGACCGGACCCGTCGCGGGTCTGACGCGGACTTGCCCGATCGCGGGCAAGACTTGCGGGACCGCTCCTGATCGGGGATCATCGCCCTGATCCGGAGCGTCCCATGACTTCGCCCACCTCATCACCCCTGACCGACATCCCCGGGATCGGCCCCGCCACGGCGGAGGGGTTTACCCGTGCCGGGATCGCAAGTGCCGAAGCGCTGCGCGCCCTGGGCGCCGATGCCGCTTACGAGGCCTGGCTTCGGGGCGGGAACCCGCCGCATTTCATCGGATATTACGCGCTCGTCATGGCGCTGCAGGGTCGGCCGTGGAACGACTGCCGCGGCGCGGAAAAGGACGCATTGCGGGTCAAGTTCGATGCGCTGAAAGCGCGCGTGGCCGGAAATCAAAAGGGCCACCCCGGGATCGAGGCGGCCCTTGATATGATTGGCGTCGGCCTGCGCCGTCAGGCGCAAGCCGTCCGGTCCGGCGATCAGCCGACCAGTTCGAGGCCCGAGAAGAAGTAAGCGATTTCGACCGCGGCGGTTTCCGGCGCGTCCGAGCCATGGACCGAGTTTTCGCCGACCGAGAGGGCGAATTCCTTGCGGATGGTGCCATCGGCGGCGTTCGCCGGGTTGGTGGCGCCCATCACTTCACGGTTCTTGGCGATCGCGCCTTCGCCTTCGAGCACTTGCACGACGACCGGCTCCGACGCCATGAATTCGCACAGCTCGCCATAGAAGGGGCGCTCTTTGTGGACTTCGTAGAACTTGCCGGCCTGTTCGAGGCTCAGCTTGATGCGCTTTTGCGCGACGATGCGCAGACCGGCTTCCTCGAACTTGGCATTGATCTTGCCGGTGAGGTTGCGACGGGTCGCATCGGGTTTGATGATCGAAAGGGTGCGTTCGATGGCCATGAGGGAAAGCCTCTTTGGTTGGGGACCGGGGCTGACTGCCCGGTCAGAAAAGCGTCTGGCGCCTGCTACCATGGGGCAGAGACGTTGAAAACCCCTGCACGCCTGCCGTTTTGGTCAAGAAATGCGACAAATGCGCAAAGGGAATGCTGAAAATCCCGCCAATTCGGTCGAGGGCAGCGGGCCCCGCGCCGCAAGCGCTCTGGCGGTGCCCACGGCGGCCCCGAAGGCGCCATCGCCATTGACGCGCGGCCCCGGCTGAGGCACAGCCACCCCATGCTCACGCTCGACGCCATCACCTATGCCATCGAGGGCCGCCCGCTGTTCGACGCAGCCTCGGCCCGCATTCCCACCGGCCACAAAGTCGGCCTTGTCGGCGCCAATGGCGCGGGGAAAACCACCCTTTTCCGGCTGATCCGGGGCGAGCTTGCGCTCGAATCGGGCGAGATTTGCATGCCCGTGCGCGCCCGCATCGGCGGCGTCGCGCAGGAGGTTCCGTCGTCCGAAACGAGCCTTCTGGACACCGTTCTGGCCGCCGATACCGAGCGCGCGGATCTGTTGGCGGAATCGCAGACCGCGACCGACCCCGGCCGCATCGCCGAGATCCAGACCCGGCTGACCGATATCGACGCCTGGTCGGCCGAGGGCCGGGCGAGCGCGATCCTGCGCGGGCTGGGCTTTGACGCCGAGGCGCAGCGGCGCCCCTGTTCGGATTTCTCGGGCGGCTGGCGGATGCGCGTCGCGCTGGCGGGGGTGCTGTTCGCGCAGCCCGATCTGCTGCTTCTGGACGAACCGACGAACTATCTCGACCTCGAGGGGGCGCTCTGGCTCGAACAATATCTGGCCCGCTACCCGCATACGGTCATCATCATCTCGCACGACCGCGATTTGCTCAATCGCGCCGTGAGTTCGATCCTGCATCTGGAAAACCGCAAGCTGACGCTGTGGAACGGGCCTTACGATCAATTCGCCCGCCAACGCGCGGCGGCGCGGGCGAACCTCGCTGCGGCGGCGAAGAAGCAGGAGGCGCGGCGGGCGCATCTGCAAAGCTTCGTCGATCGCTTCAAGGCCAAGGCGACGAAGGCCGCGCAGGCGCAGGCCCGCGTCAAGATGCTGGAAAAGATGGAGCCGATCACCGCCCCCGAGGAGGCGGCAAAGCAGGTCTTCAGCTTCCCCACGCCGGAACAGCTGTCGCCGCCGATCATCACGCTGGATGGCGCGGCGGTGGGCTATGGCGAAAAGCCGATCCTGCGGCGGCTCAATCTGCGCATCGATCAGGACGACCGGATCGCGCTTCTGGGCCGCAACGGCGAGGGGAAATCGACACTTTCGAAGCTGCTCGCGGCCAAGCTGGAAACCTGCGAGGGGCGAATTGCCCGGTCCTCCAAGCTGCGGATCGGCTATTTCGCCCAGCATCAGGTGGACGAGCTGGATCTGAACGCGACGCCGCTGCTGCACTTGCAGCGCCTGCGCCCCGAGGAGCATCAGGCGAAACTGCGCGCGCGGCTGGCGGGCTTCGGGCTCTTGGCCGATCAGGCCGAAACCGCGGTCGGCAAGCTCTCGGGCGGGCAGAAGGCGCGGCTGTCGCTGCTTCTGGCCACTTTGGACGCGCCGCATCTGCTGATCCTTGACGAACCGACGAACCACCTTGATATCGAAAGCCGCGAGGCTTTGGTCGAAGCGCTGACCGCCTATTCGGGCGCGGTGATCCTCGTCAGCCACGACATGCACCTTTTGTCGCTGGTCGCCGACCGGCTCTGGCTCGTGAAGGGCGGGGCCGTGGCACCCTACCCCGCCGATCTGGAAGCCTACCGGGCCGAATTGCTGGCGGGCGATCCCGACGACCGGCCCGCGCCGAAACCTGCCGAGAAGAAGGCCGCTCCGCCCTCGCGCGAGCGGATTCTGGCGCTGCGCGCGGAGGCCCGCAAATGCGAAGAGCGCGTCGAGAAATTGTCCGAGATGCTCGCCAAGCTTGACGAGAAACTGGCCGATCCTACGCTTTATGAGGCGGCCCGCGCTGCCGAGCGCGAGAAATGGATGCTCAAGCATGCCGAGGCCCGCGAGGCGATGGCGCGGGCCGAGGAACTCTGGATGGCGGCGCTTGAAGCGCTGGAAACCGCGATGGCGGGCTGAGGGCAAAGCCCGAAGGCACAGGTGAAACATGACGCGCAAGATCATCATCGATACGGACCCCGGGCAGGACGATGCCGTGGCGATCCTGCTGGCCCTTGGCAGCCCCGAGCTTGAGGTGCTGGGGATTACCTGCGTCGCGGGCAATGTGCCCTTGGCGCTGACCTCGAAGAACGCGCGGATCGTCTGCGAGCTGGCCGGGCGGCGCGATGTGAAGGTCTTTGCGGGCTGCGACCGGCCGCTTTTGCGCCCGCTCGTCACGGCGGAATATGTGCATGGCAAGACCGGGCTCGACGGCATCCCGCTGCCCGAGCCGACGATGGCCCTGCAAGACCAACATGCGGTCGATTTCATCATCGAGACGCTGCGCAGCGAGGCCCCGGGGACGGTGACGCTCTGCCCGCTCGGGCCGCTGACGAATATCGCGACCGCCTTCCGCCGCGCGCCCGAGATCATCTCGAAGGTCGAGCAGATCGTCTTGATGGGCGGCGCCTATTTCGAGGTCGGCAATACCACCCCGGCGGCCGAGTTCAACATTTACGTCGACCCGCAAGCGGCGGAAATCGTTTTCAAATGTGGCGCACCCGTGGTTGTCGTGCCACTGGATGCGACGCACAAGGCGCTGACCACCAGGCCAAGGATCGAGGCGTTCCGGGCGCTTGGCACCCCCGTCGGTGCGGCGGTGGCAAGCTGGACCGATTTCTTCGAGCGCTTCGACATGGCGAAATATGGCTCGGAAGGCGCGCCGCTGCACGACCCCTGCGTCATCGCCTGGCTTTTGCGCCCCGATCTCTTCGAGGGCCGCTTCATCAACGTCGAGATCGAGACCCATTCGGAACTGACCATGGGCATGACGGTCGCCGACTGGTGGCGCG
This sequence comes from Rhodobacter viridis, assembly GCF_003217355.1. Lineage (GTDB taxonomy): Bacteria > Pseudomonadota > Alphaproteobacteria > Rhodobacterales > Rhodobacteraceae > Rhodobacter > Rhodobacter viridis. The sequence goes on from NZ_QJTK01000001.1 coordinate 610,503, forward strand.
TGACGAAGCGCGAACCGAATGCGCTCTTCCTGCGCGACGTCGATGCCGACGGGTTCTACACGCTCTTGACCGAGCGCCTCGCACGGCTCTGACGCCGACTGTCTCGATCGCAGAACAGGCTGACCCGCTTTTCTGCGCACATGTTCTTGACTAAAACTGCATGCGCGGCACATCTTTGCACATGCATCCCGTTTTCGACAATTCCTATGCCCGCCTGCCCGAGCGCTTCTTTGCCCGGCTGGCGCCCGACAGGGTCGCGTCTCCTCTCCCCATCGTCGTCAACCGGGCTCTGGCCGAGCGTCTGGGGATCGATCCCGACTGGCTTTCGAGCCCCGAGGGCACCGCGGTTCTGGCGGGCAATCGCCTGCCTGAGGGCGCCGAGCCGATCGCGCAGGCCTATGCGGGGCATCAGTTTGGTGGTTTCGTGCCGCAGCTCGGCGACGGCCGGGCGATCCTTCTGGGCGAGGTGCTGGCGCCCGATGGCGCGCGCTTCGACTGGGTGCTGAAAGGCGCCGGTCGCACGCCCTGGTCGCGCGGCGGTGACGGGCGGGCCTGGCTCGGGCCGGTGTTGCGCGAATATCTGGTCTCCGAGACGATGGCGGCCCTTGGCGTGCCGACGACGCGGGCGCTTGGCGCGGTGCTGACCGGGCAGACCGTCTATCGCGACGGGTTCCACAAGCCGGGCGCGGTGATCTCGCGCATCGCGACAAGCCATATCCGCGTCGGCACCTTTGAATATTTTGCGGCAAGGCAAGATCAGGAAGCGCTGGCAACGCTTTGCCAATACACGATTTCCCGCCACTACCCCGAGGCAGATGGCCCGCTTGGTCTGCTTGCTGCCGTTGTCGGGGCGCAGGCGAAACTTGTCGCGCAGTGGCTTTCCTTCGGCTTCATCCACGGCGTGATGAACACCGACAATTGCGCGCTTTCGGGCGAGACGATCGATTACGGCCCCTGCGCCTTTCTCGATAGCTACCACCCGCAAACGAAGTTTTCCTCGATCGACAACTATGGCCGCTATGCCTATGCGAACCAGCCGCAGATCGCGCTGTGGAACCTGACGCAGCTGGCCTCCTGCCTGCTGCCGCTGATCGGCCCCGAGGAAGCCGCGGTCGAACAGGCGCGGGCGGTGCTGGATGGCTTCGCCCCGGCCTATCAGGCGGCCTGGCTGTGCCGGATGGGGCGCAAGATCGGCCTTGAACATGCGAAGGAAGCCGACCGGCCGCTGATCGAAAGCCTGCTGTCGCGCATGGCCTCCGAAGGCGCCGATTTCACCCGCACCTTCCGCGGCCTTGCCACCGGGCAGGCGGGCGCGGAATTTTCCGATCCGGCCGCCTTCGACACCTGGGCGCCGCTCTGGCAGGCGCGGCTGGCGCAGGAGGTCGTGCCGCAGGCGGTCCTTTCCGCCGCCAATCCGGTGCGCATTCCGCGCAATCACCGCATCGAAGAGGCGATCACCGCCGCCGTTCTGGGCGATTTCGCACCGTTCCACCGGCTGCAGGCGGCGCTGGAACATCCGTTCGATCCCGACGAGGACTTTGCCGCCTACGAGGCCGCCCCCACCCTCGACGAGCGCGTCACCCGCACCTTCTGCGGCACCTGACTTGTGGCGGATACAATCGCACGCTGGACCTTTGAGTGGCGCGCTGGCAGGGGACCGCCATGGGACATGGTGTTGAAAATCTCCGCGGAAGTCTGCTGATGGTGCTTGCGATGGCGGGCTTCGCCATCGAGGACATGTGCGTCAAATTCCTGGCCGGGCACATGCCCGTGGGCGAGGTGCTGATGCTGCTTGGCATCGGCGGCACGGCGATCTTTGCCACGCTCGCGCTGCGCAAGGGCGACCGGCTGTTTTCACGCGACCTTCTGGCACCCGCGGTGATCGGGCGCAATTTCGGCGAACTGATCGGCACGCTTGCCTTTGTTTGCGCCGTCGCCTTCACGCCGCTCGCGCAGGCGTCGGCAATCCTGCAGGCGACGCCCTTGGCGGTGACGCTGGGGGCTGCGCTTTTCCTTGGCGAGCATGTCGGCTGGCGGCGCTGGTTGGCGATCGGCGTCGGTTTTGCGGGCGTGCTGATCGTGATCCGCCCCGGCACCGAGGGGTTTTCGGTGCTGTCGCTTTTCGCCGTCGTCGGCGTTCTGGGCCTTGCCGCGCGCGATGTGGTGACGCGTCGCGTGCCGAAGTCGATCACCTCGATGCAGCTCGCAACCTACGGATTTGCTTCGGTGATTCCGGCGGGGGCAATGCTGATCCCGTTTCAGGGGCCGGTGGTGATGCCGAGCGCCTTCGATCTCGCCTCGATCGCGGCAGCGCTGATCTTTGGCACGGCGGGCTATTATGCGCTGATCGCGGCGATGCGGATTGGCGAAGTCGCGGTGATCACCCCCTTCCGCTACACGCGGCTGATCTTTGCGCTGATCATCGGCGCGACCGTTTTTGCCGAAGCGCCCGACCGCTGGACGCTGATCGGCGGCGCGGTCATCGTCGCCTCGGGTCTTTACACGCTGGCCCGTCAGCGCCGTCTGGCCAAGGCGCAAGTCCCCGCCGCCTGACGCAAAAATTTCACGCGAAGTCGGACGCTAACACCGCTGTTACCGCTATCAAGGGCCTTTTCGCTGCGGCTGCATTGGGCTATGGAGAGGGCGAATTCCCAATCGGAGCACTCCCATGAGCACGATCATCGACATTCACGCGCGCGAAATCCTCGACAGCCGTGGCAACCCGACCGTCGAAGTCGACGTGACCCTTGAAGACGGCACGATGGGCCGCGCCGCCGTGCCCTCGGGCGCCTCGACCGGTGCGCATGAAGCGGTGGAACGCCGTGACGGCGACAAGTCGCGCTACATGGGCAAGGGCGTGCTGGAAGCCGTGATGGCGGTGAACGGCGAGATCGCCGAGAACCTCGTCGGCGAAGACGTCACCGATCAGGAAGGCATCGACAAGCTGATGATCGAGCTGGACGGCACCGCCAACAAGGGCCGTCTGGGCGCCAACGCCATTCTGGGCGTGTCGCTGGCCTGCGCGAAAGCCGCCGCCGATTTCACCGCGCAGCCGCTTTATCGCTATGTCGGCGGCACCTCGGCCCGCGTCCTGCCGGTGCCGATGATGAACATCATCAACGGCGGCGAGCATGCTGACAACCCGATCGACATTCAGGAATTCATGATCATGCCGGTCAGCGCGGGCAATATCCGCGACGCCGTCCGCATGGGTTCGGAAGTCTTCCACACGCTGAAGAAAGAACTGTCGGCCGCTGGCCTGTCGACCGGCCTTGGCGACGAAGGCGGCTTTGCGCCGAATATCGCCTCGACCCGCGACGCGCTCGACCTGATCCTGAAATCGATCGAGAAGGCCGGGTACAAGCCGGGCGACGACATCTATCTGGCGATGGATTGCGCCTCGACCGAATATTACAAGAACGGCAAATACGAGATGAAGGGCGAAGGTCTGTCGCTGACTTCGGCCGAAAACGTCGCCTATCTGGAAAAACTGGTCGCCGATTATCCGATCATCTCGATCGAAGACGGCTGCGCCGAGGATGATTGGGACGGCTGGAAACTGCTGACCGACACGCTCGGCTCCAAGGTGCAGCTGGTGGGTGACGATCTCTTCGTGACCAACCCGGCGCGTCTGGCGCAGGGCATCAAGGCCGGTGTGGCGAACTCGATGCTGGTGAAGGTGAACCAGATCGGCTCGCTTTCGGAAACGCTGAAGGCCGTCGATATGGCCCATCGCGCGCGCTACACCAACGTGATGTCGCACCGTTCGGGCGAGACCGAGGATGCGACGATCGCCGATCTCGCCGTCGCGACGAACTGCGGCCAGATCAAGACCGGCTCGCTCGCCCGGTCCGACCGGCTCGCGAAATACAACCAGCTGATCCGTATCGAGGAAATGCTGGGCGAGACCGCCGAATACATGGGCCGCGCGATCCTGAAATAAGCCGTTCGGCTTCTTCTTGGTCCAAATACGCAAATCCCGCCGGAGGCCCTGTGCCCCCGGCGGTTTTTCTTTGACTTTGAAGCCTGCGGCGGGCGTATTTGCGCCAAGAAGAAACCCGGAGGGGATCATGGGCGCGGCAGATCGGATCATCGCGAAACTCGGGCTGGAACCGCATCCCGAGGGCGGCTGGTATCGCCAGACATGGATTGCCGAGGCGGAACCGGGCCTGCGTCCGGCAGGCACGGCGATCCTGTTCTTGCTCAAGGCGGGCGAGGCAAGCCATTGGCACCGGGTCGATGCCGCCGAGATCTGGCATTACCACGCGGGCGCGGCGCTTGAATTGCGGATCGCCGCAAGCGACGCCGGGCCGGTGACGCGGCTGCGGCTTGGCCCCGACGTGCTCGGCGCCGAGGTCGTGCAAGGCATCGTGCCGGTCGGCCATTGGCAGGCGGCTCGGACACTTGGCGACTGGACGCTGGTCGGCTGCACCGTCAGCCCAGGCTTTCGCTTCGAAGGCTTCGAGATGGCCGCGCCGGGGTTCGAGATCCCAGACTGATCAGCCCTCGCGCACTGTCCGGTGCATCACGAGGAAGGCGAGCTTGAACGACAGCGGGCCGACGCCGAGCGAGAGCAGGAAGGCCACCGGCCAGGCGGTCAGCCAGTTGCGCAGCCAGATCAGCGCCCAGCCCTCGGGGAAGCCGTGCGGCAGGATGGAGAAGAGGAAGGTCATCATCAGCGCCATCAGGCAGGAGATGAAGACCTGCGCCAGAATGATGGTCAGCTTTTCGCGTTTGGGATCGGGTTTTTGCATGGTCTCTCTCGATAAAGTGCCGCGGGTTCGAGATCGACTAGCTCCCGCCCGAAGGGCGGTGACCGGGATAACCTGACCGGTCTTACGTTTTTCGGCTGAGGCTCAGATAGGGGCGCGCCGAGATTCGGTCAAGGGGGCTGACCTGCCCCCTCAGCTCCAGACGCCGCGCTTGAAGAGATCGGAAAGGTCGGTCAACCAGCTTGCGGGCGGCAGATCGCGCACGGCCAGGGTCATCAGCAACAGCACGGCAATCAGGGCCAGGCCCACCTCGCGCCGGTGCGAAAGCGTGCGGGTGCTCGCCTGCCACAGCAGGTTGGTGATCACCGGCCAATGCAGCCAGATGTGCCAGCCCACCGCGAAGAGGAAGAAGACGCCGAGCGTCAGATGCAGGCTTTCCCATTGCGCGCGGGAGAGGAAGGCAAGACGCCAGCCGATCTCTTGCGCGATCCGCCCGGAGGGGGCGATCGCGACCGCAAGGCCCGAGACGGCAAGGCCGAGGAAGGTGAAGCCCGCCAGAAAGACCGCGGCGGCCCGGTTCGAAAACGGTTGGGAAGCAAGGTGTGTCATCGCATCCTCCTGTCGTTTCCACTGATACGCAGAAGGGGGCGATTTCCGTCTATCCCCGCGGGCGGCTGACCTTGCCGCCGCCCACCAGCGCCGCAACGCCGGTCGTCGAGGGCCCTGAAGTCGGCAGGCCGCGGGCGACGCGGACGGCGAGATAGGCGAAGGCCTGCGCCTCGAGCATGTCGCCATCGAGGCCGATGTCTTCGATCGGCGCCACCGGACAGGGCAGCCGCGCGTCCAGTTCCGCCATCAGCGCCGCGTTGAGACGCCCCCCGCCCGAGACCAGAACGCATTCGGGCGGGCTCGGGAAATGCTCGAAACCGCGGGCGACCGCGGCGGCGGCACAGGCGGTGAGCGTTGCCACCGCATCCGCATCATCAAGCCGATCGACAAAGGACAAGGCCGCGCCGAATTCGTTGCGGTCGAGCGATTTCGGCGGCATGCGGAAGAAATGCCGATGACCGAGGAAAGCGGTCACGGCGGCCTCGTCCACCCGCCCTTTCAGCGCCAGCGCGCCGCCGATATCGGCCGCAGCCCCCAGACGATGCCGCATCAGATCGTCGATCGGCGCATTCGCCGGGCCGGTGTCGAAGGCGAGAACGGCCCCCTCGGCCTCGGGCGCCGCGTGGCGCGGATCGAGCCACGTGACGTTGCCGACGCCGCCCAGATTGAGAAAGGCGCAAGGCGTGGTGAGCCCGGCCCATCGCGCGCAGGCGAAGTGGAAGAAGGGCACCAAAGGCGCCCCCTGCCCGCCCATCTCGACATCCATCGAGCGGAAATCCCAGACGACCGGCTGGCCCAAAACCTCGGCCAGAACCGCGCCATCGCCCGCTTGATGCGTGCGCCGTTTCCCGTGCAGGGCGTTCGGATCATGCGCGAGGGTCTGGCCGTGAAAGCCCACCAGCACCTCGCCCGCCGCTTCGGGCAGGTCGGCCAGAAGACCCGAGAGCAGTTCGGCATGCGCGGTCTCGACCACCTCGGCGGCTTCGGCCACGCCATCCTCGCCCTGCCAGCGGCCAAGCGCCTGATGGATGACGCCGCGCTCGGCGGGGGTGTAGGGGCGATAGGCGCTGGGGCCGAAATCGAGGATCGCATGGCCGTCGGTCAAGAGCGCCGCCGCGTCGACCCCGTCAAGCGAGGTTCCCGACATCGTGCCGATGGCCCAGACCGGCCCCGTTTTTGCGCCCGTTTTCAACATCTCTTCCCCTTTTGCGCTTGCGCCGATATACGCATGGGGCCAGCCAAGGGACAAGCACGATGACTTATCATCCGAAATCGGAATTCCTGCGCGTCATTATCGAGCGCGGTTTTCTGGCCGATTGCACCGATCTTCAGGAACTCGACGCCGCTTTGGCGGGGGGGATGGTCACCTGCTATATCGGCTATGATGCCACGGCGGCCTCGCTGCATGTCGGGCATCTTCTGAATATCATGCTGTTGCGCTGGTTCCAGAAGACCGGGCACAAGCCGATCACGCTGATGGGCGGGGGCACGACGAAGGTGGGCGATCCGAGCTTCCGCAGCGAGGAACGGCCGCTGCTGACGCCCGAAAAGATCGACGAGAACATCGCCGGAATGCAGCGGGTCTTTGCGCGCTATCTTGATTACAAGGACGAAGGCAATGGCGCGCTGATGCGCAACAATGCCGAATGGCTTGATGATCTGAACTACCTCGACTTCCTGCGCGATATCGGGCGGCATTTCTCGGTCAACCGGATGCTGAGCTTCGAATCGGTGAAGTCGCGGCTCGATCGCGAGCAGTCGCTGAGCTTCCTCGAATTCAACTACATGATCCTGCAGGCCTATGATTTCCTTGAGCTGAACCGCCGCTATGGCTGTCTGCTGCAGATGGGGGGCTCGGATCAGTGGGGCAATATCGTCAACGGCATCGATCTGACGCGCCGAGTGCTGGATCGCGAGATCTTCGGGCTGACGACGCCGCTGCTGACCACCTCGGACGGGCGCAAGATGGGCAAGTCGCAGGGGGGCGCGGTCTGGCTGAGTGGCGAGATGCTGTCGCCTTACGAGTTCTGGCAGTTCTGGCGCAACACCACCGATGCCGATGTGGGGCGGTTCCTGAAGCTTTACACCGATCTGCCGGTCGCGGAATGCGAGCGTCTGGGCAAGCTCGAGGGCTCGGAAATCAACGGCGCGAAGATCATTCTGGCGAATGAAGTGACGCGGCTTCTGCACGGCGCCGAAGCGGCGGCCGCGGCCGAGGCCACGGCGCGCGAGGTCTTTGAAAAAGGCGGCGTGGGCGAGGATCTGCCGACGCTGAGCCTCGGCGCCGAGGAAGTGGCCGAGGGGATCAGCCTTGCGCAGCTCGTCGTGCGGTCGGGCCTCGCCAAGACCGGCAAGGACGGCAAGCGGCTGATTTCCGAGGGCGGGCTGAAAGTCAATGACGAGATCTGCACCGATGCCGGGCGGATGTTCGCGCCCGCCGATCTGGCCGCACCGGTGAAGCTGAGCGCGGGGAAGAAACGCCATGCGCTGGTGAGCCTGGGCTGAGCAAGGCCGGGGCTCTGCCCCGGACCCCGGGATATTTGAGGCAAGATAAAGGAAAAGGGCGCTCCTGACGGGCGCCCTTTTATCTTGCGTCAAATATCTCGGGGGTCAGGGGGCAGAGCCCCCTGTGCCAGCGTCATTCGATCGTGGCTTTGACGATGTAGTCCGGATCTTCGACGAGACCGTTCATCTCGGGCGCGCCCTTCTTCAGCTTGTCGACCAGATCCATGCCTTCGACCACATGGCCGACGATGGTGTATTGGCCGTCGAGATGCGGCGCAGCGTCGAACATGATGAAGAACTGGCTGTTGGCCGAGTCGGGGCTCGCCGAACGGGCCATGCCGACCATGCCGCGGGTGAAGGAGCGGTTCGAGAATTCCGCCGGAAGGTCGCCGTATTTCGACCCGCCCATGCCCGCCATCGACAGATCGCCGCCGCGCTTGCCGAATTGCACGTCGCCGGTCTGCGCCATGAAGCCCTCGATCACGCGGTGGAAGACCACGTCGTCGTAGGCATGTTCATTGGCAAGCTGGGTGATGCGCTCGACATGTTGCGGCGCGACATCGGGCGACAGGTCGATGACGACCTTGCCCGAAACGCCCCCCCCGATTTCAAGCACGAGGTTCGGACCCGGGCCGTCGGGCGCGGTGGTGCCATCCTGCGCCATCGCCCCCGTGGCCGCGAAGGCCAGTGCCGTGGCGAGAAGCAGCTTACGCATCGGCCGCCACCCGCACGGTGATCATCCGGTCCGGCGACGCCGGCGGCTCGCCGCGGGCGATCTTGTCGACGAATTCCATCCCCGAGATCACCTGACCGTAGACGGTGTATTGGCCGTTCAGGAAATTGTTGTCGGCGAAGTTGATGAAGAACTGGCTGTTGGCCGAATTCGGGTTCATCGAGCGCGCCGCGCCAAGCGAGCCGCGCGCATGCGGGACCTTGGAGAACTCGGCCTTCAGGTCGGGGTATTGCGACCCGCCCGTGCCGGCGCGGCGCGGGTTGTAGTCCTTTTCCATGTTCGCATTTTCGACGTCGCCCGTCTGCGCCATGAAGCCGTCGATCACACGGTGGAAGGCCACGTTGTCATAGGCGCCATCGCGGGCCAGTTGCTTCATCCGCTCGCAGTGCAGCGGCGCCACATCGGTGAGCAGCTCGATCACCACGGGCCCATCCTTGAGGGTGATGATGATGGTGTTTTCGGGATCCTTGATCTCGGCCATGGGGCTCTCCTGAATTTGGTCTGGGCGCAACTTAAGGGCTGGGAGGCGCCAAGGAAAGGGCAAAGCGGTGCGGGAATTTCGTCGCAGCCGGGCGAGTTTTCGGCCCCCAAGGGGGGGAGAGGCGTTGACGCCCCCCACACATCCGGGCAATTTTGCGCGAGCCGCAGGTGGACGGCCCCCACCTCGCGACCCACAACTGGAGAACGGACATGGCTTGGAAAACGCTCGACGAGATGGATCTTGCGGGCAAGGTGGTGCTGGTGCGCGTGGACATCAACGTGCCGGTGGAAAACGGGGTGGTGACCGACGCGACGCGGATCGAGAAGATCGCGCCCACGGTCAAGGACATCCTCGCCAAGGGTGGCAAGCCGGTGTTGCTGGCGCATTTCGGTCGTCCGAAAGGCAAGCCCGTCGCGGAAATGAGCCTGCGTCCGCTGGTGCCGGAACTGGCCAAGGCGCTGGGTGTGACGGTGAAATTCGCCGAGGACTGCATCGGCGCGCCAGCGAAGACCGCCGTGGCGGCGCTGGCCGCGGGCGAGGTTCTGCTCTTGGAAAACACCCGCTTCCACGCCGGTGAGGAAAAGAACGACCCCGAACTGAGCGCCGCGATGGCGGCGCTGGGCGAGATCTATGTGAACGACGCCTTCTCGGCGGCGCACCGCGCGCATTCCTCGACCGAAGGCGTGGCGCATATCCTGCCGTCCGCGGCGGGTCGTCTGATGGAAGCGGAACTGAAGGCGCTGGAAGCGGCGCTGGGCAATCCGGTGCGGCCGGTGACGGCGGTTGTCGGTGGCGCCAAGGTCTCGACCAAGCTTGATCTTCTGGGCAACCTTGTCAGCAAGGTCGACCATCTGGTGATCGGCGGCGGCATGGCGAACACCTTCCTGGTGGCGCAGGGCATCGATGTCGGCAAGTCGCTTGCTGAACGCGAGATGGCCGATACCGCACGCGAGATCCTCGAAAAGGCCAAGGCCGCGGGCTGCGCGATTCACCTGCCCGCCGATGTGGTGGTGGCGCGCGAGTTCAAGGCTGGCGCCGCGAACGAGGTCGTCGGCAATGCCGATTGCCCCTCGGATGCGATGATCCTCGACGCCGGGCCGAAGTCGGTCGAAGAGATCGCCAAGGTGTTCGAAGCCTCGAAAACGCTGATCTGGAACGGTCCGCTCGGCGCCTTTGAAATCGCGCCCTTCGATGCGGCGACGAATGCGGCGGCGCAGAAGGCGGCGGATCTGACCAAGGCGGGCAAGCTGGTGTCGGTGGCGGGCGGTGGCGACACTGTGGCCGCGCTGAACAAGGCGGGTGCTGCGGAAGATTTCAGCTACATCTCGACCGCGGGCGGCGCTTTCCTCGAGTGGATGGAAGGCAAGGAACTGCCCGGCGTTGCGGCGCTGACGAAATAAGCTTGCCCGATTGCGACGGGTTACGGTCGGGGCGCTGCGAAGCGCCCCGATTTTTTCATGACGGCTTCGCTGTTAGCGAAACCGGAATTGCATCCTTTGTCACAAGAGTTTAACCGGGTGCTGCAATTGCAAAGTCGCTGCCCGGAATGGTCCGGGCCCAGGATCGGGGGTCGAATATGGCGAAGACGATGATGGAACACATGCGCAAGGGCGAAGGCTTCATCGCCGCTCTTGACCAGTCGGGCGGCTCGACGCCGAAGGCGCTGCGGCTCTATGGCATCACCGAAGACGCCTATTCGAACGAAACCGAAATGTACGACCTGATCCACGCGATGCGCGCGCGGATCATCAAGTCGTCGGCCTTCACCGGCGACAAGGTGGTCGGTGCGATCCTGTTCGAACAGACGATGGACCGCGACATCGACGGCATCCCGACCGCCACCTATCTGTGGGAAAAGCGCGGCGTCGTGCCCTTCCTGAAGATCGACAAGGGTCTGGAAGAAGAAAAGAACGGCTGCCAGATGCTGAAGGCGATGCCGACGCTGGACGCGCTGTTGGAGCGCGCCGCGGAAGCCGGGATCTTTGGCACGAAAGAGCGTTCGGTGATTTCGGCCGCTGATCCGATGGGCATTGCCTCGGTCGTGGCGCAGCAGTTCGAAGTGGGCGAACAGGTTCTGGGCGCGGGCATGGTTCCGATCCTCGAACCCGAGGTGACGATCTCGATCGCCGACAAGATCGACGCCGAAGCGATGCTGCGCGATGCGCTGCTGGCCGGTCTCGAAACCGTGTCGTCGCCGGTGATGCTGAAGCTCAGCCTGCCGACGATCGACAACTTCTATCTGCCGCTCGTCGAGCATCCGAACGTGATCAAGGTCGTGGCGCTGTCGGGGGGCTATGCCCGCAACGACGCGAATGCGATTCTGGCCCGCAACAAGGGCATGATCGCGTCCTTCAGCCGCGCGCTGACCGAAGGGCTGACCGCGCAGATGACCGATGCGGAATTCGACGCGGCGCTCGGCGAAGCGATCGACAGCATCTACCGCGCCTCGATCGCCGGTTGATCTGCGTATAAGGTAATCCCGCGGGCCCCCATTGGGGGCCCGTTTGCGTTCCGGGCCTTTTCACGCCAGCGCCTTTGTGGCAAGGTTGTGCCAACGTCCGTCAGAGGCCGCATGAGAGGCACAGCATGAATCTTCCGAAAGGCCCAAGGGTCGCCCCCTTCGTCTTCTATTCCGCCGCCACCGTGCTTGGGCTCAAATTCGCCTTTGCCGCGATGCAGGGGCCGAATGGCATCTTCCATCGCGTTCAGGTCGATGCCGAGATCGAGAAACTGACGGTCGAGCGCGACAAGCTGAAAGCCGAGGAAGAGCGGATGGCGAATCTGACGCGGCGGTTGTCGGACGATTATCTCGACCTTGATCTGCTTGATGAACGCGCGCGCGAGGTGCTGGGCACGCTGCGCGGCGATGAAATCGTGATCCGTTAAGCGATCCTAAAGCCTGTTTTTGCGCCCGCACGGCTTCGTGCGGGCGTTTTGCGTTCACGCGATTGCATCTTTTCGTCGCATGCTGTAGAGAATGGTTTAACGTTGAACTATCACGACTTGGGAGGCTGTCCGATGGCGACACGCAAGACCCCCGAGACCGCGGCGCCCACGCGCCCCAATGTCTCGAAGGAAGAATTGCTCACTTATTACCGTGACATGCTGATGATCCGCCGGTTCGAGGAAAAGGCTGGTCAGCTTTATGGCATGGGCCTGATCGGCGGCTTCTGCCACCTTTACATCGGGCAGGAAGCGGTCGTCGTCGGCCTTGAGGCCGCGACGAAGCCGGGCGACAAGCGCATCACCTCGTATCGCGACCACGGCCACATGCTCGCTTGCGGCATGGACCCGAAGGGCGTGATGGCGGAACTGACCGGGCGCGAGGGTGGCTTGTCGAAAGGCAAGGGCGGCTCGATGCACATGTTCTCAAAGGAAAAGCACTTCTATGGCGGGCATGGCATCGTCGGCGCGCAGGTGCCGCTGGGCGCCGGGCTGGCATTCGCCGACAAATATCTCGGCAATGACAATGTGACCTTCGCCTATTTCGGCGATGGCGCGGCGAACCAGGGCCAGGTCTACGAGACCTTCAACATGGCGGCGCTGTGGAAGCTGCCGGTGATCTTCGTGATCGAGAACAACCAATACGCGATGGGGACGGCGCAGAAACGCTCGACCTCGTCGGCGGATATCTACATGCGCGGCGAAGCTTTCGGCATTCCGGGCGAGATCGTCGATGGCATGGATGTGCTGGCGGTGAAGGCGGCGTCGGAAAAGGCGGTTGCGCATTGCCGCTCGGGTGCCGGGCCGTACATTCTGGAAGTGAAGACCTATCGCTACCGCGGCCATTCAATGTCGGATCCGGCGAAATACCGCACCCGCGAGGAAGTGCAGAAGATGCGCGACGAGCGCGATGCGATTGAAAACGTGCGGGAATTGCTGATTTCCTCGGGTCAGGCAACGGATGATGACCTCAAGGCCATCGACCGCGAGATCAAGGCAATCGTGAACGAGGCGGCGGAGTTTTCGAAGGAAAGCCCCGAGCCTGCGCTCACCGAGCTTTGGACCGACATTTACGCCTGAGGAGAGAAGACGATGGCAATTGACGTTCTGATGCCCGCGCTGTCTCCGACGATGGAAGAGGGCACGCTGGCGAAATGGCTGGTGAAGGCGGGCGACGAGGTAAAATCGGGCCAGATCCTTGCCGAGATCGAGACCGACAAGGCGACGATGGAATTCGAGGCGGTGGACGAGGGCACGGTGGTTGAGCTGCTGGTGGCCGAGGGCACCTCGGGGGTGAAGGTGAATACTCCGATCCTGCGGCTGGCGGGCGAAGGTGTGGAAGCCGCCCCCGCGCCGAAAGCGGCGGCCCCGGTTGTGGCGGCCCCTGCCCCGGTCGCAGCGGCGCCAGTCGCGGCGGCTCCGGTGGCGGTGGTGTCGAAAGCCTCGGCGGATTGGCCGGAAGGCACGCCGATGAAGACGATCTCGGTGCGCGAGGCCCTGCGCGAAGCGATGGCCGAAGAGATGCGCGCCGATCAGACGGTGTTCCTGATGGGCGAGGAAGTCGGCGAATATCAGGGCGCCTACAAGGTCAGCCAAGGCTTGCTGGATGAATTCGGCGCGCAGCGCGTGATCGACACGCCGATCACCGAGCATGGTTTCACCGGCATCGCGGTCGGTGCCGCCTTTGGCGGGCTGAAACCGATCGTCGAATTCATGACCTTCAACTTCGCCATGCAGGCAATCGACCAGATCATCAACTCGGCCGCGAAGACGTTGTATATGTCCGGCGGTCAGCTCGGCTGTCCGATCGTGTTCCGGGGGGCAAATGGGGCTGCCGCGCGCGTTGCGGCCCAGCATTCTCAGGATTATGCAGCCTGGTATGCGCAAATTCCGGGTCTGAAGGTGGTGATGCCCTATTCGGCTTCGGACGCGAAGGGCTTGCTGAAATCGGCAATCCGCGATCCGAACCCGGTGATCTTCCTTGAAAACGAAATCCTCTACGGGCGCTCGTTCGAGGTGCCGGTGCTTGACGATTTCACCATCCCCTTCGGCAAGGCGCGGATCTGGCGCGAGGGGACGGATGTGACGCTCGTCAGCTTCGGCATCGGCATGGCGCATGCGCTTGATGCCGCCGACAAGCTGGCGGCCGAGGGCATCAGTGCCGAGGTGATCGACCTGCGCACCCTGCGCCCGATCGATTACGACACGGTTCTGGCTTCGGTGATGAAGACGAACCGCTGCGTCACCGTCGAAGAAGGCTGGCCGGTGGGCTCGATCGGCAACCATCTGTCGGCGACGATCATGGAGCGCGCGTTTGATTATCTCGATGCGCCGGTGATCAACTGCACGGGCAAGGACGTGCCGATGCCCTATGCGGCGAACCTTGAAAAGCTGGCGCTGGTGACCTCGGACGAGGTTGTCGCGGCGGTGAAACGCGTCTGCTATCGGTGAGGGAAAGATGGCTGTGGAAATCCTGATGCCTGCGCTCTCCCCTACGATGGAGGAGGGCACGCTGGCGAAATGGCTGGTCAAGGAAGGCGATGCGGTCAAATCGGGCCAGATCATCGCCGAGATCGAGACCGACAAGGCGACGATGGAATTCGAGGCGGTCGATGAAGGCGTCATCGGCAAGCTGCTGGTCGCCGAAGGGACCGCCGGAGTGAAGGTGAACGCGGCAATCGCGGTGCTGGTGGAAGAGGGCGGCAGTGCCGAGGTCGCACCCGCGCCGAAAGCCGCGACCCCTGCCCCGGTTGCTGTGGCTGCCGTTGCGCCCCTCGTTGCGGCGGTGCAGGTTGTGCCGAAAGCTGCGGGCACGCGGATCTTCGCCTCGCCCTTGGCGCGGCGGATTGCGGCCGACAAGGGGCTCGATCTGGCGACGCTGTCGGGCTCGGGCCCGCATGGGCGGATCATCAAGGCCGATGTCGAAAACGCGACGCCCAAAGCTGCGGCAGCCGCCCCTGTTGCTGCGGTGACGGCGGCCCCCCCTGCCCCCGCACCGGTCTCTGCCGCCGCAGTGGCAAAGCTTTACGAGGGTCGCGCCTATACCGAGGTTCCGCTCGATGGCATGCGCCGGGTGATTGCGGCGCGGCTGACCGAGGCAAAGCAGACGATCCCGCATTTCTATCTGCGCCGCGAGGTGCGTCTGGATGCGCTTTTGTCCTTCCGCGAGGAGCTGAACCGGCAGTTGTCGGCGCGGGGCGTCAAGCTTTCGGTGAATGATTTCATCATCAAGGCCTCGGCGCTGGCACTGCAGGCGGTTCCCGCGGCGAATGCGGTCTGGGCGGGTGATCGGGTGCTGCAGATGAAAGCCTCGGACGTGGCCGTGGCCGTGGCGATCGAGGGCGGGCTGTTCACCCCGGTCCTGCAGGATGCCGACACGAAATCGCTGAGCCAGCTGTCAGCGCAGATGAAGGATCTGGCCAAGCGCGCACGGGATCGGAAACTGGCGCCGCATGAATATCAGGGCGGCTCATTTGCGATCTCGAACCTGGGCATGATGGGGATCGAAAGCTTCGATGCGGTGATCAACCCGCCGCATGGTGCGATTCTGGCCGTGGGCGCGGGGGTGAAGAAGCCGATCGTGAACGCCTCGGGGGAGATCGAGGTGGCGACGATGATGTCGCTCACGCTCTCGGTCGATCACCGGGTGATCGATGGCGCGCTGGGGGCCGAGTTGCTGGCCGCGATCGTGACCAATCTGGAAAACCCGATGGCGATGCTCGCCTGAAAGGGCCGACCAATGTGACAGTGGCAGGGGAAACCCTGCCGCTTTTTCAGTTCAGGGGGTTACCCAGAAGAAGCGGGTCAGGTGATAAAAGATCGGCGCGGCAAAGATCACGCTGTCGAGCCGATCGAGGAAGCCGCCATGCGGCGCGATCAGATGGCCCCAGTCGCGCGTGCCCTTGTCGCGCTTGATCGCCGCCATGACGAGATCCCCGAAGAACCCCATCAGGGCAAGGACAAGGCTCATCCCCATCGCCTGCAATTGCGTGAAGGGCGTGAGCCACGACAGCGCGCCACCGGCCAGCACCGCCACAACGACACCGCCCACCGTGCCCTCCCAAGTCTTCGAGCCCGAAAGCGCCGGCGCAATCAGCCGCCGCCCGATCCCGCGGCTGATCGCATATTGCGCGATGTCGGAGATCTGCACGACAAGGATCAGGAAGCCGATCAGCAGAAGGGTGTGCCCCTCGAACCCCGGGATCTGCAGCCAGAGCAGCGCCGGAATGGAACTGACGCAGTAGATGCTGATCATCACCGCCCATTGCGTTTCGGCGACACGCGCCAGAAATTGCTCGGGCCGCCCCTGCAGCGCAGAAATGACCGGCAGCAGCAGAAAAACATGCACGGGCACGAACAGCGCGGCAAGGCTCGTCCATCCCGCGGCGACGAACGTATACTGCGCCGGCAAGACCAGAAAGAAACTTGCGGCCAGTGTCCAGTGATCGGCGACGCTCTTTGTCGTCAATGTCAGAAATTCCCGAAGCGCCGAAAATGACACGATCACGAAGAGGGCAATCACCCCCGCTTTCCCCGCCAGAAGCGCCAGCGCCATGAGAACGGCAAAGGCCCACCAGGCCGCAATGCGGGCATTCATCGTCTCGATGACCGGGTGCGATCCATCGGGCGCGATCGCCTCGCGCAGCACCTGACCAAGGATCGCCGCCAGAAACAGGACGACCCCAAGACCGAACAACGCGGGGGCAAGGCCGATCATCGGGCCGCCCCCAGATCCGCCAAGGCCGCCGCGGCGCGGGCCAGAAAGATCTCTTTCGGTTCATCGGGCACAATTCGGATCGGCGCCCCGAAAGTCACGGTGCAGATCAGCGGCACCGGGATCACCTTGCCGCGCGGCATGACGTGGTTCAGGTTCGAAATCCAGACCGGAATGAGGTCAACCGCAGGCCGTTGCCGCGCCAGATGAAACAGCCCGGATTTGAACGGCAGCAAAGCGTCATCCGAGGTGTTCCGCCGCCCCTCGGGAAAGATGATCAGCGCCGAACCCGCGTCCAGCGCCGTCAGCATCTGCCCGACCGGATCCTCGGTCCGCGCCTCGGGGCGACGGTCGATCAGCACGGCCCGAAACACGTCGCGCCCGGCAAAGGCACGCAGCGGCGAGGCCAGCCAGTAATCCAGCGCCGCCACCGGCCGGGTCCGCCCGCGCAGCACGGGCGGCAGCACCGTCCAGATCAGCACGAAATCCGCGTTCGAGGTGTGGTTGGAATAATAGACCCGCGGCCCGGGCAGCGGATCCGACCCCGACCAGATCGCCCGCGGCGCGGTCAGGATGCGGGCAAACAGCGAAATCGCGTCGCCCGCAAGTTTGGTGACGATCCGGTAGGGCAGCGCCTTGATCCGCTCAACCCCCGTCATGATCCGGTTCAGCCCTCGCAGTCACAACCGCGCAATTGCTGATCCATGTTGACCGAGGGCTGGGCGCAACCCGCCTCGCCGACGATCTTCGCGGGCACCCCGGCGACGGTCTTGCAGCGCGGCACATCGGCAAGCACCACCGAGCCCGCCGCGATCCGCGAGTTGTCGCCGACATGGATGTTGCCCAGCACCTTCGCGCCCGCGCCGATCAGCACACCATTGCCGATCTTCGGATGGCGGTCCTGTTCTTCCTTGCCGGTGCCGCCCAGCGTCACCGAATGCAGCATCGACACATTGTCGCCCACCACGGCTGTTTCACCGATCACGATCGAATGGGCGTGGTCGATCATCACGCCGCGGCCGATCCGGGCTGCCGGATGGATGTCGACGCCAAAGGCCTCCGAGGTGCGCATCTGCACGAAATAGGCCATGTCCTTGCGCCCTTGCCGCCACAGCCAATGCGCGATGCGATAGCTTTGCAGCGCCTGATAGCCCTTGAAGAACAGGATCGGCTGCAAGAACCGATGGCAGGCCGGGTCGCGGTCGTAAACCGCCACCAAATCCGCCCGTGCCGCCTGTCCAAGATCGGGATCGGCGCCATAAGCCTCGTCGGCGATCTCGCGGAGCAATTGCTCGCTCATCTCGCCCGAGGCCAGCTTGAGCGAAAACCGATAGGCCAGCGCCTTTTCCATCGTCGCATGGTGCAGAAGACCGGCATGGATCAACGCCCCCAGCAGCGGCTCCTGATTGACGGCATCATGCGCTTCCTCACAGATCCGCATCCACACCGGATCGATGGCAGCCACCTTCGCGCGGGTTTTGGACATGGCGCTCTCCTTGACTTTGGGTCAGCCTAACACAGGCTTCGCCCCTCAGATAGGGGAGTTGACCGCCCGTGCAAAGCCCCCGCGCACGCCAATGCTGAACGGCCGCGATCACCTCGGCCAGATGATCGATTTCGGCCTGATCCGGACGGAGCCCCCGCAGAGCCGGTTCCCGCAGCGCCCGCGCCATCAGCGAGCCATTGCCCCAGCGCGGATGCGACCGGGCGAGCCGCTTGCGGTAAAGATCGGCCCAATGCGCCTCGCGCAACCATTGTGCCAACACTGCGGGCCGTGCGGCGACCTCAACCGCCGCGACCGCGTGCGCCGCAATCAGCAGATCATCGATCAGGATCGGCCGCATGGCTCAGGTCGTGACCTCGATCACCGCGGCAAGCCCGGGGCCATAGGTGTCCGAGACCTGCGCAATGCTCACCGAAAAGGGCCCCGTAACGCCATCCGCCACCTGAAGTGCCGCAGGATAGGTCCAACTTGCCGTGCCCACCATCACCTCCCGCTTGACGGCCGTCCCCTCCAGCACCCGGATCAGATACAGCTCCGAGCTCTCGCCAAGCGGCACCTCGTAACCCTGCCAACTGTCGCCATCGATCCGCGTCCGACGTATCCAGCGAAACGTCCAGCCGCTTGCCTCGCGGTTCGCGCGCAGATGACAGGGGCTGAGCGGTCGCAACCCGACGCTGTCGAAAGCCTCGACCCGATGCACGAACGAGGGATCGTCATAAGACCGCGCCGCAGACCCGATCCGGTAATGCCGCGCCAACCCCCGAGACGCGCTCGGCAGGGCGATCTGCTCGGGCGCCCCGTCCAGAGCCACCACCACGCTCCCCTCGGGCCAGACCTCGGGCATCAGCGCATCGGTGCCCAACTGACCGCGCAACCGCAGCGAGATGTCCCAGATCCTGCCGCTCACCAGCGCCGCCTCGACGAACTGGAACACCTCCCACTTGCCCGAACTGCCGTCCCCGATCGCCATAGCATTCGCGCCATTGAGCACCCGCAGCGCCGTCGCCGAGTCCAGCGCCCCGCTCGCCAGCTTCACGCGCAGTGGCGCCCCACGGTCCCAGACCCCGGGCCCGGCCCGGTGCAGCGGCGTCAGCGTCTGCCCGATCACCGCCCGCGTGCCCAGCGTCGCATTCAGCGCATAGCCCGCATCCTCGTCCGCGGACCAGACCGCCACCGTCCCCGGCCAGGGCGTCGCCGTCACCGCCAGATGCGGCGCAATCGGATCCTCGTCGCCCTTCATCAGCGGCAGGTCGAGGAACACCGCCGTCACCGGCACCGGCGCCGCAAAGGGGCGGAGCGTCGCCGGATCCTCGACCTCGTCGGCAGGCGCATAAAGACCGGGTTCGACCCGCACCGCCTCGACCTGCAGCAGCCCGGCCCCTTCGACCCGATCGATCCGATAGCGCCGCTGCCCTTCGGCCAGATCAAGCGCCACCACATCGCCCGTGCCCAGATGCCCAAGCGAGGGCGGCAGCGCGAAGCGGGCACTGTCGCGCGCCACCCGTGCCTCGGCCAGCCAGCGCCCGACGATCCCCTGCGCCTGCGCCCGCGTCAGTGCAAGCGACAGCTCCGATCCCGCCGCAGCCCCCGCCGCCTCGTCGGGAAAGACCGCCTCGACCGCCTTGACTTCGAAATCGCCATCCGCCTCCACATAGGCGAGCCGCACCCGCCCCGCGATCTCCGCCTCGGCTGCGCGCACGGTCTCGACGACCGCATCGCCTTCACCAATGGCCAGATCCGCCGCACTCAGCACCGCATCGACCCGGCCGTCGCGCATCCGGAACACGAGCTTGCCCTCACGCTCGAGCACTTCGAATCCATAGGCCAGCATCAGCGCCTGCAGTCCCGCGCGCCCGGTCTGGTCGCCGGTCATCGTATAGCCGCGCACAAGGCCATATAGCGCGCTCACGTCGATCTCCTCGATCCCGGCCACGCTGCAGATCTCGGCCACGACATTCGCGAGCGGCTGCGACACTGCCCGCCCGGAAATCCAGTGCCCGCGCGGATAATTGTCGCCATCCGACCACAGCGTGGTATTCAGCGGAAACTGCGGCCAGGGCCGGGTATCCCAGGCCCAGACATGCGCCCGGCTCATGTCCAGCATCGGCCCGCCATAGACCTCCGAGACAGGGTTCTTCTCCGCATCCCCCCAATAGCGCGTCATCGCGCGCAGATATTGCATCTGGATCAGCTCGTCGCGCCGCCCGTCCGAATAGTACGGCAGGCTCGATTCCGAGCTTTTCGGATCCAGAAACTTGTTGGGCTGGTTCGTGCCCTTGTCGATCGCCGCGCAGCCCATCTCGGTGAACCACACGGGTTTGGACTGCGGCACCCAAGCCGTCGCCACCTCGGAGCGCAAGCCCCCCACCCGCTCATGGTGGTCACTCAGCCACCAGCTGCGAATGTCCTTCGCCCGCCAGATCCAGGGCTCGCCGTGCTCGCCATCGGTGATCGGCGTGCGGATCTGCGCGTCGCGATGTTCGGGTGCGGCATAATACCAGTCATGAAGCTCGCCGCCCTCGATGTTGGACTGCAGATAGTCCAGCGCATAGATCGCGCCCCAACCGGCATCGAGATGATCCTCGCCTTCGCGCCAATCCGAGAGCGGCATGTAATTGTCGATGCCGATGAAGTCGACATGCGCATCCGCCCAGAGCGGATCAAGGTGGAAAAACCGATCGCCATTGCCGGGCGCGAAACCCCAATATTCCGACCAATCCGCCGCATAGCCGATCTTGCATCCGGTCCCGAGGATCGCCTTGACCTCGGCCGCGAGTTGCTGAAATGCCGCCACCGCCGGAAAGCTGTTTCCCGGCCCCCGGATCTGGTTCAGCGCCACCATTTCGGTGCCGATGCAAAAGGCATCGACGCCCCCCGCCAATTTGCACAGATGCGCATAATGCAGGATGAAGCGACGCATTGACCATTCTTCAGGGCCGGAATAGACGACCTCCCCGCCCGAGATCGCGAAATCACCCGGTTCCGCCGTCCCGAAGAAACCCGCCACCTGCGCCACCGCCGCCGCCGTGCCATCCGGGCTGCCGTCCCGCCCCGGCGCAACCGAAAGCGTGATCCGCCCCCGCCACGGCAAGGTCGGCTGCTCGGCCGCCTCACTCCAAGGATCTGGCAGAGCATTCCCCGCCAGCTGTTCCATCAGGATGAACGGATAGAACATCACCGCCTTGCCTGCCGTGCGCAGGGCCACAATCGCCTCGATTACCGCAGCATCCGCGGGCGTGCCACCATAGACCGAGCTCCCCGACAGCCGCGGCACTTCCTCGGCTGCCGCCCTCGCCACTCCCGAGACCCGCCAGGGCATGTTGCTGCCATCCTCCAGCACCGAGGCAACCTTGGGCTTCACATCACAAGCCCCGCAACGCAGATCATCGCCAAACCAGCTCACCACCAGCGACACCGCCCCGCAGTTCGGCAGCTCCTCCTCCAGCCGCTCGAGCGCGGCGACCAGATCGGTCTGCCCCCCGGGCGCATTCTGGTTCGCCGCCACCTGCGTTGCAGTGACCCCGCTGCCCGTCGTCACATAGACCGGGGTCGTGGCCAGCGCATATTCCCCCGTGCCGGGGATCAGCGCCACCGCCTGCAGTCCCCGCGTCAGATCGGGCTCGGCCTCGGCCAGCGCCCCTTGCGCCGCGCGCACCACCTCGAAGCTGAACTGCGGCACCCGGTTGCCATAGGGGCCAAGCTGCAGATCCTCGATCACCACATAGGCGATGCCGCGATAGGCGGGCGCCGCCTCCGCCCCCTCGACCGCCGCAATCTTCGGGTCGGGCAGCTGATCCTCGGCCCCCTTGTAAACCCGCATGTTCAGGCTCGAGGCATCGATCTCGCTGCCATCCGCCCAAACCCGGCCAACGTGCAGGATCTCGCCCTCGCACAAGGCGAGCGCGAGGCTCAGCGAATAGCTGTAACTCGTGACCGAGGCCCGCGGCGCACCCTTGCCGCTTTTCTCCACCGATTTCGTCTCGAAGAACCGCGTCGCCCAGATCACCTGCCCCGGAACCCGCATCCGCCCCCAAAGCCGCCCGACCGCCTCGCCCTCCGAGGCGCTCGACAGCCGCAGCCGGTCGACCCGTCCGGTCTCGACACTTTGCGACCCCGATCCCAGAAGCCGCTGGTCGATCACCCGCCCCAAAGTGGCCCCCACGGCCCGCCCGATCACCGCCCCCGACAGGCCCAGAACCGTGCCGCCAAAGCCGCCGCCAATCGCGGCCCCCGCCGCCGAAAGCAGAATCGTCGCCATTCACCTGGCCCCCTCAGGAAATTGAAACCGCGCCACGATCCGGCGCGCCCACGGCTCCGACAGCGGGCTCTCGACCACACCATGGCCCGTGTAGGCATGCACGAAGCTCGCCCGCGCCCCGATCTCGGTGGCGATGCCCAGATGCTTGGCGACAGCGCCCGTGCGCATCCGGAACAGCAGCACCTCGCCGGGCGCCTCGGGCACACCGCCCCTCGGCAGGGCCACCAGATGCCGCGCCGCCGCCCGCCAGAGTATTTCCTCGCGCGCGGGCTCGGACCAATCGGCCGTATAGGGCGGCACCAGTTCCGGCTCGGCCCCGTAAAGCGCCCGCCAGACCCCGCGCAACAGCCCCAGACAATCCGTCCCCGCGCCCTGCACCGAGACCTGATGCCGATAGGGCGTACCAATCCACGCCCGCGCGATCGCCACCGCCTGTGGCCCGACCGCGCTCATCGAAACAGGCTCCCGCCGTCATTCGTGCCGCTCTGCACCGGATAGGAGACCAGCCAGTCTTCCCCCGGGATGTGAGGAAATCCGCGGAAATTCAGAAAGTTGTCGAATTTCAGCCGACAGGTCTCGGCACGCTTGTCACAGCCCGGTTCGATCCGCACCAGATCGCCCGCGACCGGATCGGCCCCCAGCCGCTGCCACAGCTCGATCAGCCGCGACCCGTCCGCCTGCAACCGGTCGTTTTTCACCACGCCGATCAGGCCCGCGGCCGCGCCGCCCAGCACGACCAACCGCCCCTTCTCGAACCAGCGATCCTCGAAGCCCGCCCCCTCGGCGATGCGCAGAACCACCGCCTCGTCGACATCGCCCAACGCCGCCTCCAGCGCATAGCCATCCTTCGTCAGATCGAAGCGGCACTTGCCATCGCCCAGAACGGCCGCACAGCGCGGGTGATAGATCCGCCCCCGCTCCAGCCCCAAAGCCTCGGTCAAGCCTCGCAACTCGGCCGTGAACCCGCCCGCGCCCCGCGACACCTCGCCCAATCGGCCGCGAAAGGTCAGCACCCGCGCGCTCGGTTCGGCCCAGTTCACCAGCCAGACCCGGACCTCGGCGCCATCATAGCGCCCGGCCAGAATGTCGGCCTCGGTGATCGCCTCGGAGCTCAGCGCGCCGTAACTCTCGGTATTGTCCACCGACAGCCCCGTACCCTGCATCAGCGCCTTAGCCGTCATGCCGCTGCCCGGCTCGAAGCCGATCCCCGCGAACGCAAGCGCCCGGTCATGATCGGTGAAGCCAAGCACCCGCCCATCCGACCGCGCCAGCGCCCAGGCCCGCGCCACCGTCGTCACGCCCTGCGCGAGATGCGCCTTCAAACTCTCCGGATACGCCATCAGATCCGCACCTCCAGCACCGGCACCTGCGGCAGATCCCCCGCCTGAAACGACTGCACCGAGACCGAGATCCGGTCGGTATCGAACCGCACCGGCACATCGAATTCGAACCCCGCCGTCACCCGCGCCCCCTTTGCCGGCGGCTCGTTGAAGATGACGATCCCGGTGCCATGATCGACGCCGAAATTCACCGCCTCGGCCTGATGATCCCCCGCAATGCCCAGCTTGACCGTGCCCTCGACCGGCTTCGCGATCGGCCGCACATAGCTTTGCCCGCCCGAGACATAGGTCTTGACCAGCTGAAACGCGGCCGTCACGCCATCCCCGATGCCGATCAACTGATCCTCATGCGCCACCGCCTTCGAGGCCGGACAGCTCTTGTAATCGGCCCAGTCCTTCCAGCGAAACCCGTGCAACTGCCCGCCCCGCGCTTCGAAAAACGCGATCAGCCGCTCGACATCATCCAGACTGCGCAACCCCACCCCGGCATCGTAATGCCGCCGCGAATGCGCCCAGGGGCTGTTGCGCTGCTCGAACCCGCTCGAGAGCGTGACGATCTCGGTGCGCCGCTCCGGCCCGCCGACCGAGCCGAAACTCAGATTGGCCGGGAACCGAACTTCATGAAATGCCATGCTTTCCTCCTCAGGCGTTGCGCGATCCCCGCGCGAGCGCGCGGTTCACCTGCGCCGCGATCTGCCCCTGACTGCGGGCAAACCCGGCCGTATCGGGCGTCGTCACGTTCATCACCACATTGACCACCCGCCCGCCCGCGGCCTGCACGCCCAATCGCCCGTCCGCGCCCCGTGCCAGCGGCATGATCGCCTCGGGCCCGGCCTCGCCCATCAGGCCCGTCACGCCCCGCATCGCAAAATGCGTGGGCGAAGAGACGACGCCCCCCTTGGCAAAGGGCAGCACCTGCCCTTGCGAAAAGGCCCCGCCCTTCGCAAAGCCGAAGACCCCGCCCAGCATCCCGCTGAGCGAGGTCGCAATCGCCCCGCCGATCGCATCCTGCACCGGCTTCATCGCCACCGAATAGGCCGCCTGCGCCATCCCCTCGGCCACCGAACTCAGCGCATCCGAAAGCTTCATGCCGTCGAAGATCACGCCATCGAACGCCCGCCGGATCGAGCGCCCAAAGCTTTGCGACAGGCTGCCCACCTCGCGGCTCGTGTAGGTCAGGCTTTCCCGCATCCGCCCAAGTTCATCACTGAAACTCGCGGCCACCCCCTCGGCGCCCCCCAGCGCCTGCTCCAGCTCCGCCGCCTGCTGGCTCAGCGCATCGAGCCCGTTGCCATCGATCATCGCTTATCCTTTCAGTTCGCCGTCGCGCGGCACATCGGGAAACCGCGCCGCAAGCTCCGCAAGCCGTCCGCGCGTCAAGGGCGGCGCCCCCGCCACCTCGCCCAGCATCACGGCCAGCTCCGCCGGCGTCAGCCGCCAGAAATCCCATGGCCGCAGCCCCAGCCCCTTCAGCCCGACCCGCAGCAGACCCGGCCAGTCAAGGCCACCGCTCACGATCCGCCCTGCCCCGGCACGGTGAAGGCGCGCGCCAGCAACTCGGCCGCGATCCGCGCCGCACCGACCGGCCCGCCGCCGATCTCGACCGTGCGCAGATCCTCCGCCCGTCCCTCCCAGCCGCCACCGCGCAGCCCCGCCACGATCAGCGCCAGCACGTCGCGGCTCGAAAACGCCCCCGTCTCGAACCGCCGCACCAGATCCATCAGCGAGACCTCGCCCAGCCCCGTCTCCAGTTCCGCAAGCGCACCCAGCGTCAGCTTCGCCACCCGCCGCTCGGCCCCCAGAACCACCTCGACCTCGCCCGCCCAAGGGTTCGCCATCATCGCCCTCAGATCGCCGTGAAGCTCAGCGCACCCGCCGAGGCCAGCGCGAGCTCGTAAGTCGCCTCGCCATTGTGGCTGCCCGCATAGTCGATCGAGGTGATCATGAACGGCCCCTGCACGATGCCGAAATCGGGGATGATCACCTGAAACTCGGGCACTTCGCCGTCGAAAAAGATCTGCCGCGCCCGCTCGTCGGTATCGGCGTCCTTGAACACCCCCGAGCCGGAAATCGCGGCCGAGCGCACCCCCGCTCCCCCCAGCAATTCCCGCCAGCCGCCCTGGCTTTCCAGCGAGGTCACATCGACCGTTTCCGCATTGAAGCTGATCCGCGTCGCGCGCAGCCCCGCGATGGTCTCGAATTGCCCTGACCCGTTCAGGTCGATCTTGATCA
Source organism: Rhodobacter viridis (assembly GCF_003217355.1). Lineage (GTDB taxonomy): Bacteria > Pseudomonadota > Alphaproteobacteria > Rhodobacterales > Rhodobacteraceae > Rhodobacter > Rhodobacter viridis. The sequence goes on from NZ_QJTK01000001.1 coordinate 636,534, forward strand.
GAAGGTCCTTGCCGTTCTGCGCCGCCATGTCGTCACTCCAGATGTTGAAATTGCATCGCCCGAGCAGGCGTCAGCCCTCGACGCGCGCCCGACCCGAGGGCGTCAGCCCTCGACCCTCGCCCGAAAGGTCAGATCGATCCGCCGCGTGTCGGCCTTTTCCACCCGCCGCGCCTGCGCGCGCAGGAACCACAGCCCGACCAGCCGCCCGCGCGTCAGCATCAGATCGGCGCCGACGAGCGCATCCGAGACCGCCGCCGCCGCCGCCTTCGCCGTCGCAAATCCCGCCTCGTCGGTGATCACGGAAACGACGAAATCATGCGTCGCCCCATCGCCCGTCTTGTCCGAGGCATCGGCCACGTCCTCGGGCCCAAGGCTCACATAGGTGCCGACCAGCGTGCCCGGCGGCATCGCATCGTAAACCGCCGCCCCAACCAGCGCAGCCAAGGGCGCATCCGCCCGCAGATGCTGGTAAATCGCCGCCTGCAGCGCGCCCGCAACCGCATAGCTCATGCCACCACCTCCTCACGGGCAAAGCAGGTCAGGTAATGCCCCTCGCGGTCGCGCTCCGCGACGGCGAGGATGCGAAAGATCCGCGTGCCCTCGCGAAAGCGTTGCTCGGGCTTCGGGCGGCTGGCATGCCCAACAGGGGCCGCCCGCACGACGATGGTCCAGGGCACCGAGGCCAGCGTGACGAATTCTCCCGCCCGTTCGACCCCGCTGCCCGCCGTCACCTCGGCCCAGAGTTCGCCCTTGGCGACCCAGCTCAGCCGATGCCCGCCCGCGCCATCGGCGCCGCGCGTGGCCTCCTCCAGCACCAGCTTGCGGTTCAGCCGCGGCACGGTCATGGCCGCCCCCCCAGCACCCGCACCGTGCGCCAGCGTTCGATCAACGCCATCACGCCAAAAGGCATCGCGCCGCCCTCGGCCGCCCCGTCATGGCGCAACTCGTAATACTGCGCCGCGAGCAGGAACACCGCCTGCGCCAGATCGACCGGCAGCGCGCTCCAGCCCGCCCCGAACCCGGCGATGAAATCGATCTCGGCACGGCCATGCACCGGGATATCGGGCAGCAACGCCCCCAGCGCCTCGACCCGCGGCCGCGCCATGTCCTGCACCAGCCGCCAGCCCCCGGGCACCAACGTCGCGGCGCCCGCGCTGTCGACCAGCCGCAACGCAGTCACCGCACTCACCGGCGCAATCGGCAAGGTCTGCATCTCGCCCCAGCGCCAGCAGGTCAGAGAAAGCCGGAAGTCTCGGGAAATCAGCGCCTTGGCCGTGCGCCCCTCGATCGCGGCCATCGCCGCGCGCAGATAGGCCTGCAACGCCGCATCCTCGGCGCCCACATCGGCAAAGCCGGTGCCCAGCCGCAGATGGTCGCGGAATTCGGCCACCGGCAGCGCCGTCCCGGGCACCGCCGTCAGTTCGTTCAGCATCATGGAAATTCTCCGAAAGGCTGACCGCCCCCGGCGGTCCTGCGATTGGGCAGTCAGGCCCGGCGTTCGGGCGCGGCCCCCGCACCGCCACTCGGACGGAGGGAGCAGCTAGGCAGCGGCTCGAGACCCGCGCCCGCCCGCCGGCGAACCGGTGAGCCGGAGGTCACCCCCCGGCCCCTTCACCGCCCGTTACGAGGCGGCAAACTTCAGAAGCTTGATCGCGGCGAAATCGCTGACATCGCCACCGACGCGCTTGGAGGCATAGAACAGCACATGCGGCTTGGCCGAGAAGGGGTCACGCAGCACCCGCAGATCCGGGCGTTCCGCGATCGTGTAGCCATTGCCGAAATCGCCAAAGGCGATCGCATAGGCATTGGCCGCGATATCGGGCATGTCCTCGGCGATCAGCACCGGATAGCCCATCAGCCGCGCCGGTTCACCCGCCGACAGGCTGTCCGCCCAAAGGAACCGGCCGTCGGCATCCTTCATCTTGCGCACCGCGCCCGCGGTCTTCGAATTCATCACGAAGCTCGCATTGGCGCGGTACTCGGCGCCAAGCGCATAGACCAGATCAACGACCGCATCCGAGGCATTCACCGCCGCGAAATCGCCCGCCGCGCCCGTGGCGACATAGCCAAGGCTGCCCCAGGCCCAGGAGCCATTCGCCACCTTGGTCTTCGTCAGGAACCCGGTCGGCTTGTCCACCCCGTCGCCCGAAATGAAGGCCGCCGCTTCCGCCCGGGCGAATTTGTCGGCGATCCGCCCCGCCAGCCAGGTCTCGATATCAAAGGCGCTGTCATCCAGAAGCCGCTGCGACGCCTTCGGCATCGCCGCCAGCTCGTAAAGCGGAATGGTGATGCGGTCGATTTGCGGCGCGGCAGTCTCGGTCAGCGCCGCCACCTCGGTCGCCCAGCCCGAGCCCAGATCGGTCTTGTCCACCAGCACCTCGAAGGCGGTGGCCTCGACATTCACCACATTGGCGATCTGGCGCAGCGACGCGGTCGAGCGCAACACGCCGCGGATCGTCTCGGCGGTCTGCGGATCGACCAGATAGCCGCCATCGGCCGCCACCGCCGAGGTCATCCCCTTGCCCTCAAGCGTCAGGCCGCGCAGGCCCCCGTCATCGCCCGAGCGCAGATAGGCCGCGAAAGCCTTCTGATGCGGCGCCTCCTCCGAGGCGGCGGCGGCAAGGGCATGACGCCCGGCGAAAGTTCTGGTCTGCAGCATGGTCACACGCTCTTCCTGTTGTTGCAATCTCGTCTTCACGTCGTCCTGAAAGCCTTTGACTTCCTTCAGGAACCCGGCCAGCGCGGTTTTCACCTCGGCGGCCGGATCGGGGGCCTCGGGCATGCCCGATCCGGCCCGAGCCTTGGTCTCGGTCTTCATCCTCTCAACTCTCCTGCAGCAGCGGCGGGGCTCAGCGCGCCGCCAGTTCGGCCGTGGCCCTTGCCAGCGCCTCGGCCAGATCGCGCCAGTCAGCCGCCGCAAGGCTTTCGCCCTTCGCCGCCACCCGCGCCTCGCGAAGCATCGGGAAGGTCACCAGCGACACTTCCCAAAGCTCCAGTTCCGCAAGCAGCCGCTGGCCTTTTGCGTCCTTCTCGGCCGTGATCGTGCGATAGCCGATCGACAGCCCGTCGATCGCCCCCGCCTCAATCAGCGCCACCGCCTCGCGCGCCCGCGCCACCTCGGGCAAGAGCCTGCCCTTGACGTAAAGCCCGCGCGCATCTTCCCGGATCTCGTCCCAGACGCCGATCGGCTGCGCCGGATCATGCTGCCACAGCATCTTGACCGAGCCGCCCCGCGCCTTGATCGCCGCAAGACTTTTCGCATAAGCGCCCTTCGCCACCACGTCGCCGCCCTGATCGGGCAGACCGAACAGGCTCGCATAGCCCTCGATCCGCGTGCCGTCCTGCACCTGCACCGGTTGCGCGCCACAGAACTTCACCTCCAGCCCGCTCTCGCCTCTCTCCATTCTCCGCTCCTCACTTCGGGGCAAAATTCAAAATGCCCTGCACCGCCTGCGTCAGGATCACGGCGACGACGCCGTAAACCGTCATGAACAACCGCTTTTCCAGCCGCTCGATCATCACCTCGATCTTCTCGAGCCGCCGGTCCACCTGGGTGAACTGCAACTCCATGATCCGCTCGGTCGCCTCGAACCGCTGCTCATGCACCTCGAACGGCTCCTTGAGGTAGCGCGACCCCCCCACCACCATGCCTCACCCCTCCGCGACCGGCAGCAGCCCCAAAAGCACCCGTTTCTCGCTGTCGCTCAGAAAAGCGGCCGCGCCGATCCGTGACCAAAGCTGATCGCGCTCGGCGGAAAGCGCGGGCACCTGATCCAGATCCGGCTTCAACTCGATCGCGGCGCCCCAGAACCCCGACAGCCACCAGGCCAACGCCGCCGAAACCCGGGTCAGAAGCGGCAGCACGGTCAGCCGATAAAACGCCCGGTTCGCCTCGGCGTAATTGGCATAGGTCGCATCGCCCGGAATACCGATCAGCATCGGCGGCACCCCGAAGGCGAGCGCGATCTCCCGCGCCGCCGCCGCCTTCGTCTCGTGAAATTCCATGTCCGAGGGGCTGAACCCCATCGGCTTCCAGTCGAGCCCACCTTCAAGCAGCATCGGCCGTCCGGCATTCCGCGCGCCCTGATGATGCGTCTCCATCTCGAAGATCAGCCGCTCATACTGCTCGGGCGCCAGAACGCCCTGCCCATCCGCGCCCTTGTAGATGATCGCGCCACTGGGCCGCGCCGCATTGTCCAAAAGCGCCTTCGACCAGGCGCTCGCGGCGTTATGCACGTCCAAAGCCACCGCCGCCGCCTGCATGGGCGAAAGGCCATAATGATCATCGGTCGGATGGAAGCTCTTGATGTGACAGATCGGATCGGGATGGCCCGTCATGTCGAAGCGATGCTTGCGCCCGCCCACGGTGTAATCATACCCCACCGGCCAACCATCCGTCCCCGGCACCACCGCCATCCGATCGGATCGCAGCACATGCAACTCCTTCGGCACACCCGGCTCGGGGCAGACCGCCTCCAGATAGCCATTGCCCGACAGCAGGATCTGCCCGAACAGCGCCTCGAACAACTCCGCCCGCCCCTGCCCGGCATTCGGACGACGCAAAAGATCCAGCACCGGATGCACGTCGTAGCGCCGCTCGGCATCCTGACAGATCAAGGGCACCGCCGCCGCCGCCTCGGCAATCAGCTTGACCGAGCGGAACCCGACCGGATTGCCATTGAACCCCGCGCGCATCAGGCTGACCGTATCGCGCGGTCCCCAGACCGGCCGTCCCGCCCCCGAGGCCATCGCCACGATCCGCCCCGTCACCGAGGCCTTGCGCTCGACGGCCGTCTCGGTTGTCCCCTCCGGGGCCGCCCTGCGAAAGAAATTCAGTCCCATCCCGTTCTCCTCGTCGCGGCCCGGCCCAAGGCCCCGGCCAAAGAAAAAGGGCCGGGAAATCTCCCGACCCTTTCGGCACGTCATCAGCGGTCAAGAGCGGGGGTTTCACACCCCCGCACCCCCGTGAGGTATTTTCGGCAAGATGAAAGCAGCCTGCTTCTTCTTGGCCCAAATACGCCCTTGCGCCCTCAAAGCCCACGCACCTGCGGCCGGCGCCAATGCGCTGCGGGCTCGATCATCAATTCCGTCATCGCCCAGACCAGCGCATCCACCCGGTCGGGCGAGCCCTTGCCGGAATAGCCCTGCACGGTCATCCGGCACATCTGATCCTCAAGCGCGCCAAGCCGCCCGTCACGGCAATGCTTGACCCGGCCCTGCTCATACAAAGCCGCCACCGGCTCCGCCCGCGCCGATTTCCCCCGCGAGGCCCGCAGCGCCTTGAACGGCACCAGCGGATCGATCTGGCGCAGCACGCTCTCGACCATGTCGCCGCCCTGATTGACCTCGGCCACCAGCTTCTCGGCACCCCAGCGTTCCATCGCGGCAATCGCCGCCAGCGCCCAATCGGTCGGCCGACCGCGGACCGAGGCATCCTCCAGCACATAGGCCCGCCACTCGGCAACCGGGCCGCGGGTCACCGCGCCCGCCACCACGATCCCGCATTCGTCTGACCCCGCGCCCCCGGTCACGGCCGGATCGAGCGCCACCACCACCCGGTCCATCTCGGGCGGAGCCGCCAGCCGCAGCCCCTCCAGCTGCGCCGTGGTCCAAAGCGCCCCCTCGACATCCTCGAGCAGCACCCCCTCCAGCTCCTGCCGCCCAAGCCGCGTGCCCGCATAGCGCGCCTGCACCTCGGTCAGGAAGCTTTCCGCCAGATAGGCCCGGTTCGCCTCGGTCGGCGCATGGGTCAGCACCGTCGAGGGGTTGCTCAGGATCGCCTTCAGCACACCGACATTGCGCGGCGTCGTGGTGATCACCTGCTGCGGATGCTTGCCCAGCCGCAGTGCGAACTGCAGCATGTCCCAGGTTTCCTCGGCCTTTTTCCACTTTGCCAACTCGTCGACCCAGGCCGCATCGAACTGCGGCCCCCGCAGCGCCTCGGGCTCCTGCGCCGAATAGGCCTGCGCCGTCGCCCCGTTCGCCCAGACGAGCCTGCGTTTCGTCGCCTCCCACTCCGGGCGCCGGTCGGGCGGAGAGCAGGCCAGAATCCCGCTCTCGCCAAAGATCATCACATCGCGCACCTGATCGAAGGTCTCGCCCACCAGCGCCACCCGATGCGCCCGGCCGGGGTCGGCGGGCCGCGCGCCCTCAACCTGCGCGCGCACCCATTCCGCCCCGGCCCGTGTCTTGCCAGCCCCGCGTCCCCCCATGATCACCCAGCTCTTCCAGCCGCCCACGGGGGGCAGCTGATGGGGCAAGGCCCAGAACTCGAAGATCCAGGGCAAAGCCAGCAACGCATTGTCCCCAAGCCCGTTCAGAAAGGCGTCAACCTCCTGCGGCGTCGCGGAGGCAAGCCAGGCGGCGCCCGATCTCAGCCCGGGCAGAATCCAGGTCGAGCTCGCTTCCGGAGACGACTCCGGCCACTTGTCTGCGAAGTTTTTCAACGCGCACCCTTTCTTCCATCACCATCTGGAAGGCCGTGCGAAGGTCCTTGACCGCCTGCGCGGCGGCCTTGGCCTCCTTCATCTCGCCCTGGCGAACCCCTTTCATCGCCAGCGCCAGTTCCCCGGCAATTTCCCGATAAAGTTCCTCCGTCTCCTCCAGCAAATCCACCGGAGGAGTGTCCCCACCCTTGAACCCCATATCCATGTTCTGAGTTACCCGCCTCTCATGCCTGATCCGCACGAGCGAAATGAAAAAAGCGCACACGGTCTCCCGCGGCGCTTGCCCACCTCTCCTAGCATGACAGATATCTACCTTAGGGCGCGCGCAATGTCAAGCGCTAAATCCAAGGTTGCGCGCCGGAAAACGGAAAAACCCCGGGCAGTGCCGGGGTTTTTCTTCAGTTTCCGTCGGTTGCACCCTGACCTTGGGTCTTTTCGATCTCCCGCCAACGCGCGACGTTCTTGTTATGCTCCGCGATCGTCTCGGCAAAGGCATGACCGCCGGTGCCATCGGCGACGAAATACAGGTATTTCGTCGAATCAGGGTTCAGCGCCGCCTTGATCGCCGCCGCCCCCGGGTTGCAGATCGGCCCCGGCGGCAGCCCGTCGATCACATAGGTGTTGTAAGGCGTCTCGCGCCGCAGCTCCGACTGCCGCAGACCGCGGCCCAGCACGCCCTGCCCCTTGGTCACGCCATAGATCACCGCCGGGTCGGTCTGCAGCCGCATCCCCTGCGCGATCCGGTTGACGAAGACGCTCGCCACCCGCGCGCGCTCTTCGGGCACACCGGTTTCCTTCTCGACGAGCGAGGCCATCACCAGCGCCTCTTCGGGCGTGCCATAGGGCACCCCCGGCGCACGCGCGGCCCAGGCCGCCGCCAGAACCGCCTTTTGCCGCTCTTCCATCTCGGCGATCAGATCGGCCCGTTTCGCGCCGCGCTTCATCTCGTAACTGTCGGGCGAGAGGCTCCCCTCCGGCGGCAGCTTCGCCACCTCGCCGGTCAGGAAATCCGCCGATTTCAGCGCCTCGACCACCTGCCAACTGGTCACGCCCTCGGCCAAAGTCACCCGCAGCCGCACATCCGACATCGCCGCGTCCTCGGCAAAGCCCGCAGGCGCGGGCTCCAGCTTCGGATCGAACTTCGCCACCTCGACATAATCACCCACCGCAGGGTCCAGCTCGCGCAGGATCATCTGCTGGCCATTCACCCCGATGCGGTAATTCAGCTCGGTGCCGCAAGTCGAGGGCCCGCCCGCCGTGATCTGCTCGACAATCCCCGCCATCGAGGATCCGGGTGCGATCAGATAGGAGCCCACCTTCAGCTTGTCGGCCTTCTTGTCGTAATCGGCCCCGGCGCGGAAGATATAGGCGGAGGAAATCGCGCCCTTGTTCTTCAGCGTCTCCGACACATCGCGAAACTTCGCGCCGGGCTCGACGCGCAGACACATCCCCGCCGTCAGCGGGCCGGACCCGTCATACTGACGCTTCGCCCAGGTCACCACTCCCCCCAACACAACCATCAGAACAATCAACAGGGTGAGGAAGTTGGAGACGATGTTGCGCCACATCATCCGTTCACCTTGCCCAGGATCAGCGCCGCATTGGTGCCGCCAAAGCCGAAGCTGTTCGACATCGCGATGTCGATCTTGCGCTTCACCGCCGCCTTCGGCGCCAGGTCGATCTTCGCTTCGACCGCCGGGTTATCCAGGTTCAGCGTCGGCGGCGCGACCTGATCACGGATCGCCAGAATGCAGAAGATCGCCTCGACCGCCCCGGCCGCGCCCAGCAAATGCCCGATCGCCGATTTCGTCGAGGACATCGTCGCTTTCGAAGCCGCCTCGCCCAGAAGCCGCTCGACCGCGCCCAGCTCGATCGTGTCGGCCATGGTCGAGGTCCCATGCGCGTTGATGTAATCGATCTGGCTCGGCGCAATGCCCGCGCGCTTCACCGCTGCCGTCATCGCCCGGAACCCGCCATCGCCATCTTCCGAGGGCGCGGTGATGTGATAGGCATCGCCCGACATGCCATAGCCCAGCACCTCGGCATAGATCTTCGCGCCGCGCGCTTTCGCGTGTTCGTATTCTTCCAGCACGACGACGCCAGCGCCCTCGCCCATGACGAAGCCATCGCGGTCGACATCCCACGGACGGCTCGCCGCCGTCGGCTCCTCGGCCCGCTTGGTCGAAAGCGCCTTGCAGGCGTTGAACCCGGCAATGCCGATCTCGGAAATCGGATTCTCGGCGCCACCCGCCACCATCACATCGGCATCGCCAAGCGCAATCAGCCGCGCCGCATCGCCGATCGCATGGGCGCCCGTCGCGCAAGCCGTCACCACCGCATGGTTCGGCCCCTTGAAGCCGAAGCGGATCGAGACATGCCCCGAGACGAGGTTGATCAGCGCCGCCGGAATGAAGAACGGGCTGACGCGCTTCGGCCCCTTCTCCTTGATCAGGACGGCGGTTTCCGCAATCGTCTGCAGCCCGCCGATGCCCGAGCCGATCATCACGCCGGTGCGGCAGCGGTCCTCCTCGTCTTCCGGCTCCCAGCCCGAATCCTTCACCGCCTGCACCGCCGCGGCGACGCCATACAGGATGAACTCATCGACCTTGCGGCTCTCTTTCGGCTCCATCCACTGATCGGGATTGAACGTGCCCTCGGTGCCATCGCCGCGCGGCACTTCGCAGGCGTATTTCGTCACCACATTCGAGGCGTCAAAGCGCGAGATCAGACCCGCCCCCGACTGACCAGCCAGAAGCCGCGACCAGGTTTCTTCGACCCCGCAAGCCAGCGGCGTGACCAGACCCAGACCCGTGACGACAACCCGACGCATCGCAAACCCCTTTCGCGTTTCGTTAAGGCCTTCTACACGGGCCGCAAAAGCCGTGCAACGTCATGCGCCGCCGCAGGCATCACTTCGCCTGCCCCAAGGTAAACTCTGCGCGCTCGGGATACTCGGCCAGCACCTCATACTCCGCCCCCTCCCGCGTCAGATGCGAGCGCAGCAGCGCAAAGCCCGTCACCCGCCACTCCGGCAAGACCACATCGCCCCGGCTTTCCAGCAGATGCCCCAGCCGCGCCGCCTGCGTCTCGGTCAAGCCCTTGTTGAACCTCGCAATCGTCACATGCGGCCGAAACCGCCGCCGTTCCAGATCAATCCCCGCCCGCCGCGCGGCCTGTGCCAGTTTCGCCTGCAAGGCCTCAAGCGCCGGTTCGGGCCGCAGCTTCAGCACCAGCGCCCGGGTCCGATCACCGCCCTCGAGCACATCAAGCCCCGCCAGTCCCAGCGTGACCGGCGCAACCGAAATCCCGACCAGTTCCTCGTGCAGCAACTCCAGTTCCGGCGGTTCGACATCACCCAGAAACACCAGAGTCAGATGCAGCGCCTCCTCGGCCACGGCCCGCCCGCAGCCCAATTCGCCCTGCAAGGCCGCAATCGCGCCCCAAAGCGCCTCGGGAACCATGATGCCCAGAAAGACCCGCATCGCCCCTCCTTGTGTCCCTCAATCGTGCCCGAACTCCGTGCCGTGCGAAAGAGGGATCGCCTCAGAAACCGAAAGGGCTGGCGAAGGGTCCGCCAGCCCCGATGGCTTGATGAGACGGCAAGCCGATCAGAACGGCGACTGCGCCTCCGGCCCGCCACCACCGCCGCCGCCGCCGGTGCTCGCGACCGCAGGCGCGCTCGTGTTGACAAAACCACCGCTCGGACCGTAGGTGAAGCCACCGCCGCCGATGCCGTAGCCCAGATCGAGGCCGATATAGGCATCGTCATTCACATAGGCACCGCCAAAGGTGCCGCGCCAGGACTTGCTCTGAAACAGATAATCGACACCGGCCGTCGCAACGACGCTGTCGTCTTCGTCATCCGAAAACACCCGCAGGCCGACGCCGGATTGTACCTGACCGCCGCCGAAGGCGATCGACACCCCAAGACCCACGGCAGGGTCGGCACGGGCCGGCGCCGCCAACATCAGGGCCGCAACAGTTACGGCGAAAACAGCTTTGGACAGAACCATCACCAACTCCTTCTGACGAAATCCGGAGTTCAGCATGTATCTATTTTAACGATTCAGCAAGCGTCGCAGGTCCAGACAGCGCCAAAACGCAAACGACGCCCCGAGGGGCGCCGTTCGTCAAGCTCGAAAGCTCAAAAACCGATCAGGCGGCTTCGGTGATGAACTTCACCGCATCGCCGAAGGTCTGGATGGTTTCGGCGGCGTCGTCCGGGATTTCGATGCCGAATTCTTCTTCGAAAGCCATCACCAGTTCCACGGTGTCAAGGCTGTCGGCGCCGAGATCGTCGATGAACGAGGCGGTCTCGGTGACCTTGTCCTCTTCCACGCCCAGATGCTCCACGACGATCTTCTTCACGCGATCCGCGATGTCGCTCATGTTTCTTCCTCGTTTAGGGGGCCGAAACCCATCCTGTCAGTGCTCGTTCGAGCGGCTTCAACACCGGTTTTGCCGGGCTGCCGCGAGCCGAGGCTAACCCCCCGCTCGTCCCCGCCGCTCATATCACAGTGAAAGCACAAGGCAAGCCGTTTTGCTTTCGCCCCTGCCGCTGCGGCAGGGGCAACTCGTCACACCGGCGATCTCAGATCATCGCCATGCCGCCGTTGACGCTCAGCGTCGTGCCGGTGACATAGCCCGCCTCGGGCGAAGCCAGATACAGCACCGCCGCCGCGATCTCCTCGGCCGCGCCCATGCGCCCGGCCGGGATCTGCGTCAGGATCTTCGCCTTCTGCTCGTCATTCAGCTTGTCGGTCATCGCCGTGGCAATGAAACCGGGCGCGACGCAGTTCACGGTGATGCCGCGGCTGGCCACTTCATAGGCCAGCGATTTCGACATGCCGGTGAGGCCCGCCTTCGCGGCGGCATAGTTGCCCTGGCCCGGATTGCCGGTCTGGCCGACGACACTGGTGATATTCACGATCCGCCCCCAGCGCGCCTTCATCATGCCGCGCAGCACGCCGCGCATCAGCCGGAACGAGGCGGTCAGGTTGACGTCGATCACGCTCGCCCATTCCTCGTCCGACATCCGCATGAACAAATTGTCCCGCGTGATCCCCGCGTTGTTCACAAGGATATCCACAGATCCCATCGCCTCGATCGCCGCTTTGGGCAGCGCCTCCACGGACGCCGGGTCCGAGAGGTTCGCCGGGCACACAAAGGCCCGCTCGCCCAGCTCGGCCGCCAGTTTCTCAAGCGGCTCGACCCGCGTGCCCGACAACGCCACCTTGGCCCCGGCCGCATGCAGCGCCTTCGCCACCTCGCCACCGATACCACCCGAGGCGCCCGTCACCAGCGCCGATTTCCCAGTCAGATCAAACATCTGCAAGCCTTTCCTGTCATGGCATTCATCTTGCCACAAATACCTCGGGGTCCGGGGCGGAGCCCCGGCTTGGCCCGTTCAGCCCTTCAAGCCCGCCACATCCTCGGGCGTGCCAACGGCCTTCTGCGTGGTTTCCTTGGCGATGCGCTTGATCATGCCCGACAGCGCCTTGCCCGCGCCCACTTCGCAGAAGTCGGTCACGCCTTGCGACACCATCCACAGCACCGACTCGCGCCAGCGCACCGAGCCCGTGACCTGCGCCACCAGCAGTTGGCGAATTGTCTCGGGGTCACACACCGCCTCGGCGCGCACATTCGCCACGACCGGCACAATCGGCGCCGAGACCGTCACCGCCGCCAGCGCCTCGGCCATCCGGTCCGCCGCGGGCTGCATCAGCGCGCAATGGAAGGGGGCGGACACCGGCAGCATCACCGCGCGCTTCGCGCCCTTGCCCTTGGCAATCTCGACGGCACGCTCGACCGCCGCCTTGTGGCCGGACACGACGACCTGCGCCGGATCATTGTCATTCGCCGCCTGACAGACCTCGCCCTGCGCCGCGTCGGCCGCAACCTCGGCCGCCGTGGCGAAATCGAGTCCCAGCAAAGCCGCCATCGCCCCCACGCCCACCGGCACCGCCGATTGCATCGCCTCGCCGCGGATGCGCAGCAGCCGCGCCGTATCGGCCAGCGTCAACGCCCCCGCCGCGCACAGCGCCGAATATTCCCCAAGGCTGTGCCCGGCAACAAAGGCGGCCGAACCGATCTCGATCCCCTCGGCCTTCAGCGCCGCAACCGCGGCCAGCGAGGTCGCCATCAGCGCCGGCTGCGCATTCGCCGTCAGCGTCAGCCGCTCGATCTCGCCTTCCCAGATCAGCGCGCTCAGCTTTTCACCGAGAGCCGCGTCCACCTCGTCGAAGACCGCCTTCGCCGCCGGATAAGCCTCGGCCAAGGCCTTGCCCATTCCGATCGTCTGCGCCCCCTGACCGGGGAACACCCATGCCACGCTCATGCCCGCCTCCTTGGTAATGCTGCCGTTTCATACCGTGACGCTGCGTCCGGGGCAACCGCGGCGCCCGGGGTCAAGCGCCGCAGGCAAAAGGGCGTATTTGCACCAAGAAGAAGCCCCGGGTTTCTTCTTGGCTCAAATACGCCCCTTTCCACGACAAAAGAAAAGGGCGCCTCGACAGGCGCCCTTTCCCGAACCATCCCGCCAATCAGCAGGAGTAGTACATCTGGTATTCGACCGGGTGGGGGGTGTGCTCGTAAGCGTAGACTTCTTCCCACTTCAGCGCCATGTAGCCTTCCAGCTGGTCCTTGGTGAACACGTCACCGGCCAGCAGGAACTCGTGGTCCTTCTCGAGCTCGGTCAGCGCTTCACGCAAGCTGCCGCAGACGGTCGGGATCGCGGCCAGTTCTTCCGGCGGCAGATCGTAGAGGTCCTTGTCCGACGCCGGGCCCGGATCGATCTTGTTCTTGATGCCGTCGAGACCGGCCATCAGGAGGGCGGCAAACGCCAGATAGGGGTTCGCCGACGGATCGGGGAAGCGGGCTTCGACGCGCTTGGCTTTCGGCGACTCGGTCCACGGAATACGGACGCAGCCCGAGCGGTTGCGGGCCGAATAGGCGCGCAGCACCGGGGCCTCGAAGCCCGGGATCAGACGCTTGTAGCTGTTGGTGCCCGGGTTGGTCAGGGCGTTCAGCGCTTTCGCGTGCTTCAGGATGCCGCCGATGAAGTAGAGCGCTTCCTGCGACAGGTCCGCATATTTGTCGCCGGCGAAGAGCGGTTTCCCGTCTTTCCAGATCGACATGTTCACGTGCATCCCCGAGCCGTTGTCGCCCTTCATGGGCTTCGGCATGAAGGTCACGGTCTTGCCATAGGCATGCGCGACGTTGTGGATGACGTATTTGTATTTCAGGATGTTGTCGGCCTGTTCGGTGAGACCACCGAAGATCAGCCCGAGTTCATGCTGGCAGGTCGCCACTTCGTGGTGGTGCTTGTCGACCTTCATGCCCATGCGCTTCATGGTCGAGAGCATCTCGCCACGCAGGTCCTGGGCCTCGTCGACCGGGTTCACCGGGAAGTAGCCGCCCTTGTGGCCGGCGCGGTGGGCGAGGTTGCCCATCTCGACTTCGGCATCGGTGTTCCAGGCCGCCGCTTCGGCGTCGATCTGGTAGGCGACCTTGGCCGGGGTGACCGAGTAGCGCACGTCGTCGAAGATGAAGAATTCGGCTTCCGGCCCGAAATAGGCGGCGTCACCGATGCCCGAGGCTTTCAGGTAAGCTTCGGCTTTCAGCGCGATGCCGCGCGGGTCGCGCGAATAGGCTTCGCCGGTGTCCGGCTCGACCACGTTGCAGTGCACGCACATGGTCTTTTCGGCGTAGAAGGGGTCGATGTAGACCGAGGAGGCGTCGGGGATCAGCTTCATGTCCGACTGATCGATCGACTTCCAGCCCGCGATCGACGAGCCGTCGAACATGAAGCCTTCTTCGAAGAAGTCTTCGTCGACGAGGTCGGCGATCAGCGTCACGTGTTGCAGTTTGCCACGCGGGTCACAGAAACGGATGTCGACATATTCGACTTCCTCCGCCTTCATCAGATCGAGAGCCTTTTTGACTGCGCTCATTTGCAAATTACCCTTTCGTTGAGCATGGGTTCCGGGCAAGCCCGTTGCGGTTCAGGGCCGAAGGCCCGAATGTCTAATCTCAGACCGCGTCTTCACCGGTCTCGCCGGTGCGGATGCGGATCGCCTGTTCGATGGAGGACACGAAGATCTTCCCGTCGCCGATCTTCTCGGTGCGCGCGGCGCCGATGATGGCTTCGATGGCGGCATCCACCATCTCGTCGGGCAGCACCATCTCGATCTTCACCTTGGGCAGGAAGTCGACGACATATTCGGCCCCGCGATAAAGCTCGGTGTGGCCTTTTTGCCGTCCGAAGCCCTTCACCTCGATCACGCTCAGCCCCTGGATTCCAGCTTCCTGAAGCGCCTCCTTCACTTCATCGAGCTTGAAAGGCTTGATGATCGCCTCGACCTTCTTCATGCCGACTCCCCCTTTCGATCTTGCGCACTCGTCTCACCACTTTCCACGCCGCCCCGCAATCGGCTAGCTTTTGCCCCGGGTGCCGCACCGGGGGATTCCCCCGGCAGCGATGATGATTTGAGCGGTTAGCATGTTTATTGTGCGAAATGGAAACTCTTCGGGCGGCAAATGACGGAAATCTTGACGAGTGATGAAATGCGCAGCCTCGAGAGAGCCGCCATTGCCTCCGGCCGCATCAGCGGCCTTGATCTGATGGAGCGCGCCGGAACCGGCGTGGTCGAGGCGATCGGCGAGGCCTGGCCCGATTTTCGCACCCCGGCGGATGTGCCCCGCCATGCGGTGGTGCTCTGCGGCCCGGGCAACAATGGCGGCGATGGTTTCGTGGTCGCGCGCCTGCTGCGCCGCCGCGGCTGGAAGGTGACGCTCTATCTTTATGGCGACCCCGAGAGGCTGCCGCCGGACGCGCGCACCAATCACGACCGCTGGCGTCGCATCGGCACGCTCTCGGCCCTGCCCGCCGCGCCCGATTTCAGCACGGCCGATCTGGTCGTCGATGCGCTCTTCGGCCTCGGGCTGACACGGCCGCTGACCGGCTTCGGCCCGATCTTCAGCGCGCTGGCCACGGCCGGACGCCCGGTGCTGGCGATTGACCTGCCCTCGGGGCGTGACGCGGATGCGCTGCCCGATTCCGTCGGCTGGCCCTCCGCGCCCTGCTCGCTCGCCGTGACCTTTCACCGCGAGAAACCGCTGCACGCCCGCCTGCGCGCCGAAGGCATCGGCGTCATCGTCAAGCCGATCGGGCTCTGACGCAAATCTTCACCCTTTCCACACCAACGCCTGACTATATGGTGCGGAAGGACCGACCGCGCCGGAGACCGCCATGATCCGCCAGATCACCCTGACCGAGGAGATGCGCTCCCGCCTCGCCAAACCGGCTGCGGCGCATAAATACGACCACGGCCATGCGATGGTTCTGGCGGGAAGCCCCGGCAAGGGCGGCGCCGCCCGTCTGGCCGCCCGTGCGGCGCTGCGCGTGGGCGCGGGCCTTGTGACGCTCGCCTGCCCGCAGATCAGCCTGGCCGAGAATGCGGCCCAGCTGAATGCGATCATGCTGACCGCCCTGCCCGATGCCTATTCCCTGCGCGGCCATTTTCAGGATCCGCGGCTGAATGCGCTTTGCCTCGGCCCCGGGCTGGGTCAGCCCCGCGCGCTTGAAATGGCCCCGGCCGCGCTTTGGCTGCGCCGCCCGACCGTGCTTGACGCCGATGCGTTGACGGCCTTCACCGCCGATCCGCGCCCGCTCTTTACTGCGCTGCACGAACAGGTGGTGATCACCCCGCATCTGGGCGAATTCCGCAGGCTCTTCCCCGATCTTGCCCATGCCCTTGAAGACGGCTCGCTGACGCTGGTCGAAGCCGCCCGCCATGCCGCCGATCGGGTCAAATGCACCGTGCTGCTGAAAGGCCCGGAAACCGCCATCGCGCATCCTTCGGGAGAGGCCGCAGTGCACAGCGCGACAGGCAGCCGCGCCGCCCCCTGGCTTGCGACCGCGGGATCGGGCGACGTTCTGGCCGGAATCATCGCCGGTCTGATGGCGCGCAACTTCTCGCCCTTCGAAGCCGCCTGCACCGGCACCTGGCTGCATGTCGAGGCCGCGCTGAGCTTCGGCCCCGGCCTCATCGCCGAAGACCTGCCTGAGGAGCTGCCGAAAGTCTTTCGCGCGCTGAACCTCTGATCCGCAGTTTGAAACCGCGAAAAGGGCGTATTTGATCCAAGAAAAAACCCGCAGCCTTTTTCTTGGTGCAAATACGCCCTTTTGAAGCCTTGGTTACGCGCGCACGGCCAGCGGCGTACAACCGATCTCGACCCCGTCGGCATAGATCACCTCGGGCGCCTCGAAATGCAGCGCGAACAGCCGGATCTTGCGGCCGCTGAGGCGGGTGATGAATTGCCCGTCGATCAACCGCTCGACCGGGACCAGCGCCTGCGGCGCCCCGAACATCACCTGCGCCCGCCAGTCGCGCAGAAGCACCCGCGTGCCCGCGCCCAGAACCATCGCCTGCCCCGGCCGGTCATGGCCAAGCGCCCCGGGCGCGATCGCGACAAGCCGCGACACCAGCGGCAGGCTCGACAGCCCGCGCAGCACCCGCAGACCCGCGCGGGTGACGATGCGATCGCCAAGGTTCAGAAACTCGACCGGCAGGAGCCCATCCATGGTCGCCACGCGCGACCCCATGGCAATTCCGGCCACCCCATGCGCGCCCTCGGCGCTCTTGCGGGTATCGAAGGTGAATGACGGCGCAGAAGACGCAGGACCCTTGGCCCCGCCGTCATCGCGCCCCGTGGCCTGCCTGTCCATCGGGTCTTCCTGCTCTCGTGCCGGTTTCCGGCTGTTCTGGTCTTGCGGCCTTTGCGGCTCTGATCCCAGACTAGGCCAAGCCCCCGGCGCTGACGAGGGGAAAGGTTAATCAAACCTATTTTGCAGATAGACCTGTTGCCCCCCCTACACAGGGGGCAGCAGAGTTGCTAAAAGAGAGACAAGTGCGGGTGTGGCGGAATTGGTAGACGCACCAGATTTAGGTTCTGGCGCCTTGGCGTGGGGGTTCGAGTCCCTTCACCCGCACCATACGGGGTCCGGCTCGCCGCGAGGGCTCAGTTTTGCGCCGCCTCCCCGCCGGAGCGGCATTCCCGGTTCAGATAGCGATCCACCTTGTCCAGCAGGCTTTCCCGCGCTTGCGTGCCACCAAAGCCGTGCCCATCGGCTTTCGAGACCGCCTTCACCCCGGTCCCGAAGCCCCCGGCACTGATGAAACGGGTTCCGCTCGCCGTCGGGGGCGCAAAGGCCTGCTGCGCCATGTCCCGCGCCAGCGCCTCGACTTCCTTGTCGTAAAGCTTCGCAATCTCCTTGCAATCGAAGAGGGTCGGATCTTCGGGCAGATGCGACAAGTCGACCTTGCGCGACTCCCATTTCTGTCCGCCCAGCACCGTCACGCCCCCCATGAGGGCCATCGACGCAAGGATCATCAAAATTCCGCGTAGCATTCAATTCTCCTCACCAGTACTACCTGCGCGCGAATCTTGCAGGCCACATTCCCCTCATAATGGCATAAGCGGCTATTCGATACCCTTTCAAGATGCGATCAATTTGCGGCTTTTCACCTTGCCAGCAAGGTCGCCAGCCCCTAGAAGGACGGCTGAAATTTTGCCTGAGCGCGCCCGCGGGGGTGCGCCCGAACCAGAGGAAACCCCATGCAGGTCACCCAGACCCTCAACGAAGGCCTCAAGCGCGGCTATACGATCACGCTGACCGGCGCCGAACTGGATGCGAAAGTCACCGAGAAGCTGATCGAGGTGCAGCCCGAAGTCGAGATCAAGGGCTTCCGCAAGGGCAAGGTGCCGATGGCGATGCTGCGCAAGAACTTCGGCGACCGCGTTCTGGGCGATGTCCTGAACGAATCCGTCGACGGCGCGATCAAGGATCTGCTCGAGCAATCGGGCGACCGTCCGGCGCTGCAGCCGAAGGTCGAGATGGAAAACGGCAAGGACTGGAAGCCGGGCACCGACGCGATCTTCACCGTCGCCTACGAAGCCCTGCCGCCGATCCCGGAATTCGACCGCACCACCGTCGCGCTCGAGCGTCTCGTGGTGAAGGCCGATGAGGCTTCGGTCGCCGAAGCGCTCGAAAACCTCGCCAAATCGGCGCAGTCCTTCGAGGACCGCAAGAAAGGCACCAAGGCCAAGGACGGCGACCAGGTCGTGATCGACTTCGAAGGCTTCCTCGGCGACGAACCCTTCGAAGGCGGCAAGGGCGAGGAATACCCGCTCGTGCTCGGCTCGGGCTCGTTCATTCCGGGCTTCGAAGAGCAACTCGTCGGCGTGAAAGCCGGGGAAGATGCCGAAGTGAAAGTGACCTTCCCGGCCGAATACGGCGCCGCGCATCTGGCGGGCAAGGAAGCCACCTTCAAATGCCACGTCCATGCGGTGAAGGCCCCGAAACCGGCTGAACTCGACGACGAGCTGGCGAAGAAATTCGGCGCCGCCGATCTGGAAGCCCTGAAGGGCCAGGTCGCCTCGCGTCTGGAAGCGGAATACAAGGGCGCCTCGCGCGCGATCCTGAAACGCGCCCTGCTCGACATCCTTGACGCGCAGGTGAAATTCGACCTGCCGCCGTCGCTGGTGGAAGCCGAAGCCGGTCAGATCGCGCACCAGCTCTGGCACGAAGAGAACCCGGATCACCACGGCCACGACCACGGCGCCGTCGAGCCGACCGAAGAGCACAAGACGCTGGCCGAGCGCCGCGTGCGTCTGGGCCTGCTGCTGGCCGAGCTTGGCCGCAACCAGAAGATCGAAGTGACCGACGCCGAGATGACGCAAGCGGTTCTTGCCGCGGCGCGTCAATACCCGGGCCACGAGCGCGAATTCTTTGAATTCGTGAAGGGCAACGCGCAGATGCAACAGCAGATCCGCGCCCCGCTCTACGAAGAAAAAGTGATCGATTTCATCGTTGCCGGCGCTGCCGTGACCGAGAAAGAGGTCAGCAAGGAAGAGCTCCAGAAAGCGATCGAAGCGCTCGACGAGCTCTGATCGTCACCGGACAGTGACAGAAAGGCCGCCCTCTCGGGCGGCCTTTTTCATTTTCGGGGTGCATGGCGGCTCAATTCACCGACAGGAATTTCGCGGCGTGACCGTGGCCGATCGACAGAATCGACGGCAGCGCCACAGGATCGAAGACCGAGCGCGAGACCTCGAGCCCATCCGAAATCTGCACCGGCGTGTTGCGTCCGAAATCCGGCATCACCCTCGCCAAGGGCGCGGGCAACTCGTGCCGTGCGTTCAAAATTCCCAAAGTCAAACCCAATAGGATCAGGGCAGCGATCCTGAATTCCATACCATCCTCCTCGCAGTCCCCGGGTCCGCTGCCTGTCGGCACGGGAGGGGCCTGCCGGTCCTGAACAACTCGAAAACGCCTCCAATCGAGGCCTTGCAACCTTGGCGGCAAAATCCGGCAGGAATTGGAAACAGTTTAGTCAAATTTTGTGCATTTGCCCTGAAACGGCCACGCTTCGCGCGACCTCACATCGGCGCAAAACAAAACCGCGCCCCGAGGGGCGCGGTTGCAACTCTTCCGGTTGGAAGGGTCTTATTCTTCGTCGGCAGCCGCGGCGCCGACTTCGTCGAAGAGCTCGGCGATTTCGAACTCGGCCGCCGCATCGGCTTCCGCCGCGAGCTGCTGGATCGATTTGCCGGCCGCCTGGATGGCAGCTTCTTCGGCCGAACGGGCGACGTTGATGGTGATCGTCGCTTCGACTTCCGGGTGCAGGATCACGTGCACTTCGTGCAGACCCAGTTCCTTGATCGGGGCTTTCAGCGCGACTTGACGCTTGTCGACCGAGAAACCGCCAGCGGTGGCCGCTTCGGCGGCGTCACGCGGGGTGACCGAACCGTAAAGCGCACCGGCGTCCGAAGCGGAGCGGATGACCACGAACTTCTGACCGTCGAGCTTGGCGGCAGCCGCTTCAGCTTCTTTCTTGGTCTCGAGGTTGCGGGCTTCCAGCTGCGCCTTGCGGGCTTCGAAGCTCTTGATGTTGGCGTCGTTGGCGCGCAGCGCCTTGCCTTGCGGCAAGAGGAAGTTGCGGGCGTAGCCGTCGCGCACTTTCACCACGTCGCCCATTTGGCCAAGCTTGGCCACGCGTTCCAGAAGGATGACTTGCATGTTCAGGTCTCCTTACTTCACGGCGTAGGGCAGCAGGGCGAGGAAGCGGGCGCGTTTGATCGCCTGCGCCAGTTCGCGCTGTTTCTTGGCCGAGACGGCGGTGATGCGGGCGGGAACGATCTTGCCGCGCTCGCTGATGTAGCGTTGCAGCAGACGGACGTCCTTGTAGTCGATCTTCGGCGCGTTATCGCCCGAGAACGGGCAAACCTTGCGGCGACGGAAGAAGGGTTTGGTAGCCATGGGTCACTCTCCTCGGATCAACGACGCTCGGGACGCGGGCCGCGATCTTCGCGGGGGCCACGATCTTCGCGCGGGCCACGGGGGCCACGGTCGCCACGATCACCGCGGTCGCCACGCTCTTCGCGGTCGCCACGGTCGTCACGCTTCTGCATCTGCACCGAGGGGCCCTCGTCATGGGCGTCGACCTTGATGGTCAGAACGCGCATCACGTCGTCGTGCAGACGGGCGAGACGCTCCATCTCCTGCACGGCGGCCGAGGGCGCGTCGGTGCGCAGGAAGCCGTAGTGGCCCTTGCGGTTCTTGTTGATCTTGTAGGCCATGGTTTTCACGCCCCAGTATTCGGTGCCGAGGATCTTGCCCCCGTTGTCACCGATCACGGTCGAGAAATGTTCGATCAGGCCTTCGGCCTGCGCGTTGGAAAGGTCCTGACGCGCAATGAGGACATGCTCGTAAAGCGGCATGTAGGCTCCTGTTTCACAAGGCGGCTTCATAGGGGGCCAAGACTTCCGCAGCCCACCACGAGAGGCGTCGCCGGTTCATATCATGGCGGAAGTCAGGGGCTTCTAGGCGGTCGGCCCCCGCAATGCAAGCGAAATCCCCGGGAAACCAAGGGTTATTTCCGCGCCGCCAGCACGATCCCGGTCAGGATCAGGCCGAAGCCCGCCGCATGATAAAGGCGCAGCGGCTCATGCAGCAGCGCCGCCGACAGGATCGCGCCATAGACCGGCAGCAGGTGGATGAACTGCCCCGCCCTTGCCGGACCCGCCATCTCCACCGCCTTCGTGTAGAAGAGATAGGCCAGGACCGAGGGCACGATGCCGATATAGACCAGCGCCGCGATCGAGGCGGGCGTCCAGACCGGCACCCGGCCCGAGGCGATCTCGAAGGCCAGAAACGGTGCAAGGATCGGCAGCGCCAAAGCGATCTGCACCGCCAGCAGGCCGATCCGGTTCACCTCGGGTGGGAAGAGCTTCAAGCCCATCGTGTAAAGCGCCCAGGCGACCATCGCGGCAAAGATGATCAGATCGCCGCGCTCGAAGTTCAGCGCCACCAGATTGTCGACCGAGCCCTTGAGGATCACCACCGCAACCCCGGCGGTCGAGACGAAAAGCCCAAGGATCGCCCAAAGACCGAGCCTCTGCCCCCAGAACATCGCCCCCAAGGCCATGATCAAGAGCGGAATGGTGGAATTCAAGAGCATCCCGTTCGTCGCGGTCGAGGTCTGCAGCCCCCAATAGACGAGCGAATTGAACGCCGCGACGCCGGGCAAGGTCAGCAGCAGGATCCGGCCGAAATAGCGCCGGTAGAGCGGAAAATCGCGGCGCAGATGCGGCCAGGCGAAGGGCAGCAGCGCCACGAGCGCGATCGACCAGCGCCCGAAGGACAGCGCGACCGGGGGCAACTCGCCGCGCGAGGCCCGCGCGACGATGAAGTTTCCGGCCCAGAAGAGCGGCGGCAGAGCCAGCACCGCCCAAAGCTTCCAGCCGCCTTTCGTCTCGCTCATCCCCGCCTCCCGCGCTTTGGCCTTGGTTTGGGCCGAAATGGCGGCGGGGGCAAGGGGCGTGCTAGGCCACGGGGATCAGATCGCCCGCAAAGGCGGTGCGGGCAAGCGCGCGGGCATCTTCGAAGACCTCCATGCTTTCAAAGACATAGTCGAAGAAGCTGCGTTGCGTCTCGACCTCGATCTCGTAGATGTCGATGGGGCTGAAGCGCGGATCGCAGATCACCCCCTCCTTGATCCAGCGGTTCACCATCACCATCCGGTCGCGTTCGGCGTGATAGATGCCGTTGAACGCCACCTCGGTCTTCAGGTCTTCGAGCGCGGGTTTGCTTGTCGGCAGATCGCCGAGCCAGGTGCGGTTGACCGGCCGCACCACGAAGATGCTCTTGGCGGCCGAGAGTTCGCTCAGGATGATCGGCCGGTAATAGACGCCGTCGATCGCGGTGAAGTCACCCTCGAAGCCGTATTCATAAAGCCAGAGCCCGTCACGCACCGCCTCGGGGGTGATTTCCTTGTAGACCGTGTGGCTGCGGTAGGGCTTGCGATCGCCCGGCTCGATGCCGATCTGCGCCTGCGCCGAGGGATTGATATGCACGTATTCGGTGCCGGTGCGCGGATCGAAGCTGTTGAACAGGATGCCGATTCCGGTGGCGTTGAAGGCATCGGAAATCTTTTCGAAGAAGCTTTCGTCAAACAGCGGCACCAGCGTCCGCGCGGGCACGAGGCTCGCCATTTCGCGCAGGTAGAAGACATCGCCGCGGCTGCGCGAAATGCTGTCGAGACAGGCCGAGACATTCTGCATCATGTCGATCGGCCATTCGAAGAACGAGGGCCGGAACACCCCGCTTTTGCCATACATCGCCAGATGCATCAGATCGGCGTCGCGCTGCCCGAAGGGCTGCTGCTCGGCGATCGCATCGGCCAGCTGCGTCTCCAGATCGTCGCCGCCCGCCTCGAGCGCGCGCAGGTAAAGATAGACCCAGTAGATCTGCCCCGAGGTGCAGGAAATCGCGCGCGGATGCACGCCGCCCTCCAGCGCCGCCTGCAGGAAGCCCGCGCCATGCGCATTGTTGCCCGCAAGCCCGCCAAGCGCGAAGGCGACATCGGTTTCCGAGGTTTTCATGACCTTTTCCAGCACCGGCTCCGGGGCGGGTTTCGCGCCGCTTTCGGATTTCGAGGGCGCGGCGGGTTTCGGCTTTGCCGCGGCGTCCTTGGCGGCGTCCTTGGCCGCTTCCTCCTTCGCGGCCGCGTCCTGCGCAGCAGCGGCGGCGGCGGTCTCCCGGGCGGCGGCCTCCTGCGCGGCCACCTCGCTTGCCGCGGCACGGGCTGCAGCCTCTTTCGCCACCGCTTCCTTGGCGGCGACTTCCTTTGCCTTTGCCTCTTTCTCGGCCGCCTCTTTGGCAGCCGCCTCTTTCTCGGCGGCGTCCTTCAGCGCCGGATCGGCAGCGGGCTCGGTCGGAGCGGCCGGGTTCGCGGCCGCCTCGGTCTGCGTCTGATCCTTTGGTGTCTGCTCGTCCATCGTGTCCCCCTGCAGGCATGCACACCCAGTTTCACCCGCGTCGCGCCGATTCCAGCCCGAACGCGATATCGCATAGGTTGAGTGTATCGCTGCCGTGCAGAAAAGTCACCTTCGCAGTTGCAGCATTTTCATGACAGCTCAGCCGACAAGCGCCTGCACGATCCGCGCGAGCCGGGTGGCAAGCGTGCCATAGGGCGGCATCAGCGGGTCGAGAACGGCAAAACGGTTCTCAAGCACCGGCTTTTCATGGGAAAAAGCTTGGAACCCCCAATGCCCATGCGCCGCGCCAAGACCGGAATTGCCCACCCCGCCGAACGGCAGATTGAGGTGGAGGAAATGCGCCAGCGTCACATTCACCCCCACCGCGCCCGAGGTCGTCGCCCGGCAGACCCGCGAAATCAGCGCCCGGTCGCGGGCAAAGACGTAAAGCGCGAGCGGTTTTTCCCCCGCTTCGATCCCCGCCAGAACGGTGTCGAGATCGTCATAGGCGATCACCGGCAGGACCGGGCCGAAGATCTCCTCGCGCATCAGGCTCGCGGTTTCGGGCACGTTCGAAAGCACCGTCGGCGCCAGATAACGACTGGCGGCCTCGGCATCGCCGCCCGCGATCACCTGCGCCCCCTGCCCCACGGCCTCGCTCACCATCGCGCGCAGCCGCTCGAAATGCTTCGCACCGATCAGCCGCGCGAAACTGCGCGAGGTCTGCGGATTGGCGCCATACATCCGCGCGATTTCCGCCCGCAGCGCCTTGGCAAAGGCATCTTGCTGCGCCCGCGGCACGAAGACATGATCGGGCGCGATACAGGTCTGACCCGCATTGGCGAACTTGCCCCAGGCCACCATCCGCGCCGCCTTTTTCAGATCGGCATCGGGGCCAAGGAGGACGGGCGACTTGCCGCCCAGCTCCAGCGTGACCGAGGCCAGCGTCTTCGCCGCCGCCGCCATCACCACCTTGCCCACCGCAGGCGAGCCGGTGAAGAAGATATGGTCAAAGGGCTGCGCCAGAAGATCGGTCGAAGTCTCGATGCCGCCTTCGACGACCGCAACCAGATCGGCGGGCAGGCAGGCCGCGACAATCTTCGCGATCAGCGCCGAGGTGGCCGGGGCCATCTCGGAGGGTTTCACCACCGCCGCATTGCCCGCGGCGATCGCGCTGACCAAAGGTCCCAGCGCCAGACACAGGGGATAGTTCCACGGCGCGATGATCAGCACCGTGCCTTTCGGCTCGGGCCGGATCGTCGCCCGCGTGCCGATCATCGACAGCGTCGGGCGCACCCGGCGCACCCGCGCCCAAGCCTTCAGATGCCGCGCGGAATGGCGGATCTCCGACAGGATCGGGATGATCTCGGAAATCCGCACCTCGACCGCGGGCTTGCCCAGATCGGCGGCCAAAGCAGCCATGATCTCGGCCTCGCGGGCGCGGATCTCCGCGGCAAGGCGCTTCAGCACCGCGCGGCGCTTTTGCAGCGTGAACTCGATACGCCGCCGGGCGTCGCCCGCACTCAGACGCGCATAGGCCTCGGCGGCGGCACTCATGCCTGCACCACGACCTGGCGCTGCGAGCCAAGCCCGGTGATCCCAAGCTCGATCACATCGCCCGGACGCAGGAACTTCGGCGGCCTCGATCCCATGCCGACGCCGGGCGGCGTGCCGGTGGTGATGATGTCGCCGGGTTCCAGCGTCATGAACTGGCTCAGGTAATGCACGAGGAAGGCCACGCCATAAACCATCGTCGCCGTGGTCCCGGTCTGGCGCCGCACGCCATTCACATTCAGCCACAGATCAAGCGCCTGCGGATCCTTGATCTCGTCCTTGGTCACCAGCCACGGACCGAGCGGCGCAAAGGTGTCATGGCTCTTGCCCTTCACCCATTGCCCCGAGCGTTCGATCTGGAAGCCGCGTTCGGACACATCGTTGCAGATCATGTAGCCCGCGACGTGATCCATCGCGTCTTCAAGGCTCACATATTTCGCCCGCGTGCCGATGACGAAGGCCAGCTCCACCTCCCAGTCGAGCTTTTCCGAGCCGCGCGGGCATTCCACATCATCATCCGGCCCGCAGATCGACGAGGTCGCCTTCATGAAGACCACGGGCTCCGGCGGCACGGTCAGACCGGCCTCCTCGGCGTGATCGGCGTAATTCAGCCCGATCGCGATCAGCTTGCCCGTCCCCGCGACCGGAGCGCCCAGCCGCGCGCCTTCGGGCACGATCGGCAGCTTGCCCGCATCCGTCCAAAAGAGTTTCGACAGGCCTTCGTCGCTCAGCGCCTTGCCATCGATATCGCGCACCACACGGGACAGATCACGGATCGTGCCGTCGACGTGCAGGAGACCGGGCCTTTCCGCGCCCTTTGCTCCATACCGAACCAGTTTCATTCCAACTCCCGATATTCCATTCTGCCGTCTCGAAGCTTCGGCGCAGACGCACAATCTGCGATAGCAACACGGGCCAGAGCAAGAGAAAGCCCGGGGTTCCCCCCGGGCAAGGTGCAGTGCTTTTTGTCGCAGGGGTCAGGCAGCCTCGGCTCCTTCCGGCAGCTTCGCGCCGGTCATGAAGGCGACGGCATCCGACATCGTGTATTGCTTCGGATCGATGACGCAAAGACGCCGCCCAAGCCGGTGGATATGGATGCGGTCGGCAACCTCGAAGACATGCGGCATGTTGTGGGAAATCAAGATGATCGGGATGCCGCGGGCCTTCACGTCGAGGATCAGCTCCAGCACCCGGCGGCTTTCCTTGACACCAAGGGCCGCGGTCGGTTCGTCAAGGATGATCACCTTCGAGCCGAAGGCCGCCGCGCGCGCCACCGCGACGCCTTGCCGCTGCCCGCCCGAGAGGGATTCCACCGCCTGATTGATGTCCTGAATCGTCATCAGACCAAGCTCGGACAGCTTCTCCCGGGCGATCCGCTCCATCTGCGGGCGATCGAGCATGCGGAACAGCTTGCCCATCATACCGGGGCGGCGCAGCTCGCGGCCCATGAACATGTTGTCGGCAATCGAGAGCGCAGGCGACATCGCCAGCGTCTGATAGACCGTCTCGATCCCCTTCGCCCGCGCATCAAGGGGCGAGGCGAAGTTGATCGGCTGGCCCTCGAGCCGGATCTCGCCCTCATCTGGAATAACTGCGCCCGACAAGGCCTTGATGAGCGTCGATTTTCCCGCCCCGTTGTCGCCGATCACGGCGAG
Source organism: Rhodobacter viridis (assembly GCF_003217355.1). Lineage (GTDB taxonomy): Bacteria > Pseudomonadota > Alphaproteobacteria > Rhodobacterales > Rhodobacteraceae > Rhodobacter > Rhodobacter viridis. The sequence continues at coordinate 663,511 of NZ_QJTK01000001.1, forward strand.
GATCTCGCCCGGATACAGTTCAAAGTCGCAATGATCGAGCGCGGTGACCTTGCCGTAGCGTTTCGTCAGACCGCGTGCCGTCAGAATGGGATCCATCACGCCGCCGCCTTTCTGATCCATTGATCCACCGCGACCGCCGCGATGATGAGAGAGCCGATGAGAAGGAAGGTCCATTGCGGGTCGGTGCCATACATCCGCAGACCGAGCGTGAAGACGCCGACGATCAGCGCGCCGAACATCATCCCCAAAATCGAGCCGCGCCCACCGAAGAGCGAGATGCCGCCAATCACCACCGCGGTGATCGAGTTGATGTTTTCGAGCTGCGCCGAGGTCGGAGACACGGACCCAAGACGCCCGATCAGCGCCCAGCCCGCCAGCCCGCAGATGAGGCCCGAAATCGTGTAGACCGAAATCAGGATCGACTTGACCTTGACCCCCGCCAGTTCCGCCGCGTCCGGGTCATCGCCCACCGCATAGACATGGCGGCCAAAGGCGGTGTGGCGCAGGACATAGGCCAAGACCGCAACGATCGCGATCATCAGGATGGCGCCGAAGTTCAGAACCGCCCCGCCGATGCGGATCGTTTCGCCGAAGAATTGCAGGATCGGCGCCTTTTCCTCGATATCCTGCGCGCGGATCGTCTCGTTCGCGGAATAGATGAAATTCGCCGCCAGCACGATCTGCCACATGCCCAAGGTGACGATGAAGGGCGGCAGCTTCATCCGCGCCACCATCGTGCCGTTGAGGAACCCGATGAACGTGCCCACGCCCAGCCCGCACAGCACCGAGATCGGCGCCGGGATGCCATAGCGAAAGGTGAATTGCCCCATGATCACCGAAGACAGAACGGTGATCGCCCCCACAGACAGCTCGATCCCCGCGGTCATCACCACAAGCGTCTGCGCCGCACCGACGATGCCGGTGATCGCCACCTGTTGCAGGATCAGCGTCAGCGCATAGGCGGAAAAGAACTTGTGCCCCAGCAGCAGGCCAAAGCCGATGATCGAGGCCACCAGCACGATCAGCGGCACCAGCGCGGGCGTCTGGTGCAGCGCATATTGCAGCTTTTGCACTGGTGTCTTGGTCTCGGCGAATTCGGCAACCTTCGCAGGCGCCGCCTCGATCACCCTCTCGAAGCCCTGCGGCCCCCGTGTTTCACTTGCCATGCTCTCCTCCCGGCTGCCCAGCCACCCCCGGGCCGGGTGTGCGAAGGGGCGGCTGCCGCCGCCCCCTCCCGTTTCGCGAGTGGTGTTCGTCTCAGCCCCAGCAGATGCCAAGGCCCGCCTTGCTGTCGATCGAGGGCACGCCCTCGACCGGTTTGTCGGTGATCAGCTGCACGCCGGTGTCAAAAAAGGTCTTGCCCTCGGTCGCAGCGGGTTTGGTGCCGTCCTTGGCAAAGGCGGCGATCGCCTCGATGCCTTTCGAGGCCATCAGCATCGGATATTGCTGCGAGGTGGCGCCGATCACGCCGCCTTCGACGTTCTTCACGCCCGGGCAGCCGCCATCGACCGAGACGATCAGCGTGCCCTGATCCTTGCCGACGGCCTTCAGCGCTTCATAGGCGCCCGCCGCGGCCGGTTCGTTGATCGTATAGACGACGTTGATATCCGGGTCTTTCGCCAGAAGGTTCTCCATCGCCTTGCGGCCACCTTCCTCGTTGCCGGCGGTCACGTCATGGCCGACGATGCGGGCGTCGGTCTCGTCGCCCCATTTGTTCGCATCGCCGAGATCAATGCCGAAGCCCTGCAGGAAGCCCTGATCGCGCAGCACGTCGACGGTGGGTTGTGACACGGCCAGATCGAGCATCGCAATCTTCGCATTGGCCGCCGCGTCGCCAAGGTTCGCCTTGGCCCATTGGCCAATCAAGAGCCCGGCCGAGAAGTTGTCGGTGGCGAAAGTCATGTCGGCCGCATCCATCGGATCGAGCGGCGTATCAAGCGCGATCACCAGAATCCCCGCCTCGCGCGCCTTTTGCACCGTGGGCACGATCGCCTTGGTGTCGGACGGCGTGATCAGAATGCCCTTGGCGCCATCGGCAATGCAGGTTTCGATCGCGGCGACCTGCGCTTCGTTGTCGCCATCCACCTTGCCCGCGTAGCTTTTCAGCGTGATCCCCAGCTTTTCCGCCTCGGCCTGCGCGCCTTCCTTCATCTTGACGAAGAAGGGGTTGGTGTCGGTCTTGGTGATCAGGCACGCGCCGGTTTCGGCGAAGGCCCCGCCCGCAAGGGCAGTCATGGCAACAGCCGACGCCCCCAGCAGGGCCAGTTTGCGCATCATCACGGTCTCTCCTCCCGTTTTTGCGTTTCGCGTTCGCGGCCCCTCCTCCGGGGCTCTGCTCGAACTTTGGCGCGAGTCGGCGCTTCGGTCAATAGATAACTCATGTTGATTTATTATTTGATAGCGCAATCAACCCGCCCCCTTTTCCGCAGGTCGCGAAGCCGCTAGGCTTGCCCCCGGAAGGAGCCCCCATGTTCGATCTGATCATCTTCGACTGCGACGGCGTGCTGATCGACAGCGAGATCATCTCGGCACAGATGCTGATTGCGGAACTCGCGCTGAATGGCGTCGAGATCGATCTGGATTACGTGGCGACGCATTTTCTGGGCCGCTCCTATCCGACCGTGTTGAAACAGATCCGCACCGAATTCGGGCTGGATCTGCCCGCCGATTTCGAGGCGCGCTACCGCGAGCGGCTGCTCGCTGCCTTTGAACGCGAGATGAAGGTGATGCCCGGCGTGACCGAGTTGCTCGACCGCCTCGCCCTGCCCTGGTGCGTCGCCACCTCGTCGTCGCGCCCGCGGGCCGAGCGCTCGCTCGAAATTGCCGATCTTGCGCAACGGGTTGGCCCCCGGCTTTACACCGCAAGCCAGGTCGAGCGCGGCAAGCCCGCCCCGGATCTCTTCTTTCTCGCCGCCAGAGAGATGGGCACCGATCCCGCCCGCTGTCTGGTGATCGAGGACAGCCTGAACGGCATCCGCGCGGGGCTGGCCGCCGGCATGACGGTCTGGCGCTTCACCGGCGGCAGCCATCTGCGCGGCCGCGACCTGACCCCGCCCGAGGATGCCCGCCCGGCCCTCGACTTCGACGATTTCGCCCGGTTCGAGACGCTTTGGCCCGGGTCCCTGCGCACAAAGACATGACGACCATGACCGACCCCGAGATCACGCCCCAGGACGAAGCCGCCCGCGCCGGATGGCTTTACTACGTCGGCGGCCTGACCCAGGATCAGGTCGCGGCCGAGCTTGGGGTCTCGCGCCAGCGGGCGCAGCGGCTGGTGGCGAAGGCGATGGCCGACGGGCTGGTGCATGTGCGGCTTGAACACAAGATTTCCGCCTGTCTCGATCTCGAGGTCGATCTGACCCGCCGCTTCGGGCTGAAACTCGCGCGCGTCGTGCCCGCCCTGCCCGCGGGGCTCGAGACCTCGCATGCGACCGCGCCCGCCGCGGCGCAGGTGCTGGAACGCTATCTCGCCCAGCCCGAGCCGCTGATCATCGCCTTCGGCACCGGCCGCTCGCTCTCGGCCATGGCGTCGGAGGTGATCCGCACCCCGCATGCGCCGCATCGCATCGTCTCGCTGATTTCGAACATCGCGCCCGACGGCTCGGCCAGCTTCTATGACGTCATCATGCGGATGGCCGACAAGCTGCAACTGCCGCATTACCCGATGCTGGTGCCCGTCATCACCGACACGATCGCCGAACGCGCGCTCTTCAACGCGCTGCGCCCGGTGCAGGCGGTGATGGAGCTCGCCGCGAACGCCGATGTCACCTTCGTCGGCATCGGCCAGATGAACGGCGAGGCCCCGCTTTACAAGGACGGCTTCATCACCCGCAGCCAGCTCGAAGACTTGCAGCGCGCGGGCGCCGTGGGCGAGATCGTCGGCGGCATCTTTGACGCCGAGGGGCGCTACATCGACACCGAGACGACGCGCCTGATCGGGTCGTTCCGGATTCCCGCAGGACGGGAAAAGCCGGTGATCGCCATTGCCGCGGGCCTGTCGAAGATCGGCGCGATGCGGGCCGCCCTGAAGGGGCAACTGGTCAACGGCCTCGTCACCGACGAATCGACGGCGCGGGCGCTTCTGGCCTGAGGCGCTTCGCAAACCGCTCAAGAAGCGTCGCAATCCGGTTTTTTATCGCCCAAAAATTTCCCCGTTGACAGATGCGTGACCTTCTGTGAACATTTTCTCATTGGTTGGGCATTTGCTCACACTCTGGGAGGAGAACCATGAAGATCACGATCCGGGCGCTCATGGGCGCCTGCGCGCTTTCTGCGCTTGCAACTGCTGCGTTTGCGGAAACCACCATCACCGTCGCGACCGTGAACAACGGCGACATGGTCCGCATGCAGGGCCTGATGGACGAATTCTACAAGGCGAACCCCGACATCAAGGTCGAGTGGGTGACGCTTGAGGAAAACGTGCTGCGTCAGAAAGTGACGACCGACATCGCCACCAAGGGCGGTCAATACGACGTGATGACCATCGGCACCTACGAAGCGCCGATCTGGGGCAAACAGGGCTGGCTGCTGCCGCTCGACTTCCCGGCCAGCTACGATGTCGATGACCTTCTGCCCGCGATCCGCAACGGTCTGACGGTTGATGGCAAGCTTTACGCCGCGCCCTTCTACGGCGAAAGCTCGATGATCATGTATCGCACCGACCTGATGGCCGAGGCCGGGCTGACGATGCCCGCCGAGCCGACCTGGGACGACGTGAAGGCCGCCGCGAAAGCGATGACCAACAAGGACAAGGAAATCTACGGCATCTGCCTGCGCGGCAAGGCCGGTTGGGGCGAGAACATGGCGTTCCTGTCGGCGATGGCCAACAGCTATGGCGCCAAATGGTTCGACATGGATTGGAAACCCCAGTTCGACGGCGGGCCGTGGAAGGAAACGCTCACCGACTATCTCGACCTGATGACGAATTACGGGCCGCCCGGCGCCTCGAACAACGGCTTCAACGAAAACCTCGCGCTGTTCCAGCAAGGCCATTGCGGCATGTGGATCGACGCGACGGTCGCCGCCTCGTTCGTGACCAACCCGAAGGACTCGGCCGTGGCCGACAAGGTCGGCTTCGCGCTCGCGCCGAACAAGGCCGGTGTTGCCAAGCATGGCAACTGGCTCTGGGCCTGGAACCTCGCCATTCCGGCGGGCACCCAGAAAGCGGATGCGGCTCTGAAGTTCGTCGAATGGGCGACGTCGAAAGAGTACACCGCCCTTGTGGCGTCGAAAGAAGGCTGGGCGAACGTTCCTCCGGGCACCCGCACCTCGCTCTACGAGAACCCGGAATACCAAAAGGTTCCGTTCGCGGCGATGACGCTGAACTCGATCAACGCGGCTGACCCGACCCACCCGACCGTGGACGAAGTGCCTTATGTCGGCGTGCAATTCGTGGCGATCCCGGAATTCCAGGGCATCGGCACGGCGGTCGGCCAGCAGTTCTCGGCAGCACTTGCGGGCACCACCTCGGCGGATGACGCCCTGGCCGCCGCGCAATCGCTGACGACGCGCGAAATGACCAAAGCCGGTTACATCAAGTAAGACCCCCGGGGTGCGGCCGTCAGGCAGCGCCCTTGGGACAGACGGGGAGGCCCAGGCCTCCCCGCACCCGGTCGGGCTGGGCCAATCGCCCGACCGGCACCTCGGCGGGGCGGCCTTCCATGCCGCCCGCCATTCCCCCTCTCATGCCGGAGCAGTCGATGTCGACCCAAGCCTCGCGCACCGCAGCCCGTCTGATGATCTCGCCTGCCGTGATCCTGCTTCTGGGCTGGATGATCGTTCCCCTTGCCATGACGCTGTGGTTTTCGATGCAGCGCTACAACCTGCTCATGCCCGGCATGGGCGGCTTCACCGGCTTCGACAACTACAGCTATTTCCTGACCGATCCGGCCTTCTTCGACGCGATCAAGAACACGCTGGTGCTGGTTCTGGGCGTCCTTGCCATCACCACGGTCGGCGGGCTTTTGCTGGCGCTGCTGCTGGATCAACCCTTCTGGGGCCAAGGCATCGTGCGCGTCCTTGTCATCGCGCCCTTCTTCGTCATGCCCACCGTTTCGGCGCTGGTCTGGAAGAACATGTTCATGAACCCGGTAAACGGTGTCTTCGCCCATCTGGCGAAGAGCATCGGCCTGCAACCCTATGACTTCCTTGCGCAATCACCGCTTGCCTCGATCGTGCTGATCGTCGCTTGGCAGTGGCTGCCCTTTGCCACGCTGATCCTGCTCACCGCGCTGCAATCGCTCGACAGCGAGCAGCTCGAAGCCGCCGAAATGGACGGCGCCGGTCCGATCTCGCGCTTTTTCTACGTGATGCTGCCGCACCTCGCCCGCGCCATCACCGTGGTGATCCTGATCCAGACGATCTTCCTGCTCTCGACCTTCGCCGAGATCCTCGTCACCACGAACGGCGGCCCCGGAACGGCCTCGACCACGCTCACCTATCTCGTCTACGTCCAGTCGCTGCTGCAATTCGACGTGGGCTCGGGCGCGGCGGGCGGCATCGTTGCAGTCGTTCTGGCCAATATCGTCGCGATCTTCCTGATGCGGATGATCGGCAAGAACCTGGAGAATTGAGCCATGGCCCGCGCCGTCACCCCCCGCCGCAAAGCCCTTGTCACCGTCCTTGCTTGGACGATCGGGCTGGCGCTGTTCTTCCCGATCCTCTGGACGGTGATCCTGTCCTTCAAGACCGAGGGCGACGCCATCGCCTCGCCGCTGACCGTGCTGACCACGCCCTTCACGCTCGAAAGCTATCATGTGGTGCAGGACCGCTCGAACTATTTCCTGCACTTCTGGAACTCGGTGGTGATTTCGCTTGGCTCCACCCTGTTCGCGCTTGTCGTCGCGATCCCCGCCGCCTGGGCGATGGCCTTCGTGCCGGGACCGAAGACGAAAGACCTGCTGATGTGGATGCTGTCCACCAAGATGATGCCCGCCGTAGGCGTTCTGGTGCCGATCTACCTTCTGTTCCGCGATCTTGGCCTTCTCGACAGCCGCATCGGTCTGGTCGTGGTGCTGATGCTGATGAACCTGCCGATCGTCGTCTGGATGCTTTACACCTATTTCCGCGAAATCCCGGGCGAGATCCTGGAAGCCGCGCGGATGGACGGGGCGACGCTGAAAGACGAGCTGATCCATGTTCTGACGCCGATGGCCGTGCCCGGCATCGCCTCGACGCTGCTTTTGAACGTTATCCTCGCCTGGAACGAGGCCTTCTGGACGCTGCAACTGACGACTTCCAAGGCCGCCCCCCTCACCACCTTCATCGCCGGCTATTCCAGCCCCGAAGGTCTTTTCTACGCAAAACTCTCTGCCGCCTCGACGCTGGCCATCGCACCGATCCTGATCCTGGGCTGGTTCAGCCAGAAACAGCTGGTGCGCGGTCTGACCTTCGGCGCCGTGAAGTAAGGAGCCAATCATGGGTGAAATCGTTCTCAAGGGCGTGACGAAACGCTTCGGCGATGTCGAGGTGATCCCGCCGATCGACCTTGCCATCCACGACGGCGAATTCGTCGTCTTCGTCGGCCCCTCGGGCTGCGGGAAATCGACGCTTCTGCGGCTGATCGCGGGGCTGGAAGATGTCTCGGGCGGCAAGATCGAGATCGACGGCAAGGATGCGACCGAAACCGCGCCCTCGGACCGCGGTCTGGCGATGGTGTTTCAATCTTACGCACTTTATCCGCATATGTCGGTGAAGAAGAACATCGCCTTTCCGCTGAAGATGGCGAAGCTGCCCCCGGCCGAGATCGAGGCCAAGGTGCAGGCAGCGGCGAAAGTGTTGAACCTGAGCGCCTATCTGGATCGCAAGCCGGGCCAGTTGTCGGGCGGTCAGCGCCAGCGCGTCGCCATCGGCCGCGCCATCGTCCGCTCGCCCGAGGCGTTCCTGTTCGACGAACCGCTGTCGAACCTGGACGCCGCGCTGCGGGTGAACATGCGGCTTGAGATTTCCGAACTGCACCACACGCTGAAGACGACGATGATCTATGTGACCCATGATCAGGTCGAAGCCATGACCATGGCCGACAAGATCGTGGTGCTGCAGGCGGGTCGGATCGAACAGGTGGGCAGCCCGCTTGAACTCTACCGCACGCCGCGCAACCGCTTCGTCGCGGGCTTCATCGGCTCGCCGAAGATGAACTTCATCGAAGGCGCCGAAGCCGCGAAACACGGGGCGCACGCCATCGGCATCCGCCCGGAACATATCCGCATCTCGACGACCGAGGGGATGTGGAAGGGCACCGTGGGCGTCTCGGAACACCTTGGCTCGGACACGTTCCTGCATGTGACGACCGAGCATGGGCTTTTGAACGTCCGCGCGGGCGGCGAGGTCGATCTGCACCACGGCGACAGCGTGTTCCTCAGCCCGGACATGGCGCAACTGCACCGCTTCGACAAGGAAGGAGGAGCGCTCAAATGAGACTGCAAGGCAAACGCGCCCTGATCACTGGCGCCGCACGCGGCATCGGGCGGGTCTTCGCGGAAAGCTACCTGCGCGAGGGCGCCCATGTCACCATCGGCGACATCAACCTTGAAGGGGCACAGAAGACCGCCGCGGAAATCGGCTGCGCGGCCGTGCATCTCGATGTGACCTCGCAAGCCTCGATCGACGCCGCGATGGCATCGATGCGGGCGGGCGGCGGCATCGACATCCTGATCAACAACGCCGCGATCTTCACCGCCGCGCCGATCGACGAGATCACCCGCAATGACTATGACCGCGTCTTCGCGATCAACGTCGCAGGCACGCTTTTCACGCTGCAAGCGGCGGCGAAGGAAATGATCGCCCAAGGGCGCGGCGGCAAGATCATCAACATGGCGTCCCAAGCCGGGCGTCGTGGCGAAAGCCTTGTCGCGGTCTATTGCGCCTCTAAAGCCGCGGTGATCAGCCTGACGCAATCGGCCGGGCTGAACCTGATCGCGCATGGCATCAACGTCAACGCCATCGCGCCGGGCGTGGTCGATGGCGAGCATTGGGACGGCGTCGACGCCTTCTTTGCGAAATACGAACAGAAGCCCTTGGGCCAGAAGAAGAAAGAGGTCGGCGCCTCCGTCCCCTTCGGCCGCATGGGAACTGCCGCGGACCTCACCGGCATGGCGATCTTCCTTGCCACCCCCGAGGCCGATTACATCGTCGCCCAGACGTATAACGTCGATGGCGGCAACTGGATGAGCTGAATCATGACCCTTTCGAACGCTACGCTTTCCGCCCTGCCCGCCACCGTCGCCGCGCCGCGCTATGACCGCGCGAAGCTGACGCCGGGCATCGTCCATATCGGGCTTGGCAACTTCCACCGCGCGCATCAGGCGGTCTATCTCGATGACCTCTTCGCGCTGGGCGAAGGCCATGACTGGGCGCTGATCGGCGCCGGTGTCCGCGCCCCCGACGCCGCGATGCGCGAGACCCTGCTGGCGCAGGATTGCCTGTCCTCGGTGATCGAACTGGCGCCGGGCGCCCATTCCGCCCGCGTGATCGGCGCGATGGTGGATTTCGTCGCGGTCGAGCCCGGCAATGCCGCGCTCATCGCCACGATGGCGCGGCCGGAAATCCGCATCGTCTCGCTCACCGTGACCGAGGGCGGCTATTACATCGACCCGAACACCGGCACGTTCTCACCCGATCACCCGGACATCAAGGCCGATGCCGCGAACCCTGCTGCGCCGAACACCGCCTTTGGCGCGATCATCGCCGCGCTGAAGGCCCGCCGCGCCGCGGGCGTGCAGCCCTTCACCGTGATGTGCTGCGACAACGTCCCCCATAACGGCAACGTCACCCGCGACGCGGTGGTGGGTCTGGCCCGGCTGTCCGACGCGGACCTGGCGGACTGGATCTTTGCCTCGGTCGCCTTCCCGAATTCGATGGTCGACCGCATCACCCCGGCCACCGGCGAGCGCGAACGCAAGATGGCCGCCGATCTTGGCCTCGCGGATGCCGCGCCCGTCACCTGCGAAACCTTCCGGCAATGGGTGATCGAGGACAAGTTCCCCGCCGGCCGCCCCGCGCTCGAAAAGGTCGGCGTCACCTTCACGCCGCATGTCGACAAGTTCGAGACGATGAAGATCCGCATCCTGAACGGCGGCCATGCGATCATCGCCTATCCGGGCGGGCTGAACGACATCCATTTCGTGCATGAAGACATGGCCGATGCGCAGATCCGCGCCTTCCTCAACCGCGTGCTGACGGCGGAAGTGCTGCCGATCGTGCCGCCGGTGCCCGGGCAGGATCTGAACGATTACAAGGCGCTGATCATCGAGCGCTTCTCGAACCCCGAGGTGGCCGACACCGTGCGCCGCCTCTGCCTTGACGGCTCGAACCGGCAGCCGAAATTCATCATCCCCTCGATCCGCGACCGCATCGCGACGGGTGGCAGCTTCGACGGGCTGGTGCTCCTCTCCGCGCTCTGGTGCCGCTACTGCTACGGCACGACGGAATCGGGCGCGGTGATCGAGCCGAACGATCCGAACTGGGACCGTCTGGTGGCCGTGTCGAAAGCCGCGAAAGAACGACCGGCAGCCTGGCTCGAGATGGAAGACATCTACGCCGATGTCGGCCGCAACCCGGCGGTGATCGAAAGCTTCACCACGGCACTGAAAGCGATCTGGGCGCGCGGCTCGCGCGCGGTGATCGCGGACTATCTGGGGCAGTAACTCTCCTCACCCTCCGCCCCGGAAAAGGCGGCCCCGCACCTCCCGGGCGGGGCCGCTTGCTTTTCAAAAGCCGGGCGAAATGCCCCCCCCGACCAGCCCCTTCATCTTGCCTCAAATATCCCGGGGGTGCGGGGGCGGAGCCCCCGTGTTGTCTTTCAGTTCCTGCCAAACGTCATTTCATAACTGTTGGTGCAAGCTGGGGAATTCTGGGAACAGCTGAGAGCAGGCGGTTACAGGTGGGAGCCGGGCAGGTGCTTTCCGATCCGGTGCCACCAGCGATGCAGGGCGGATACGCTCGTTTGCCGATCGGGCGGGAACTGGTGGCGCACCGCCTCAACCACCTCGGCGAAGGTCATGGCTGCGATGCGCTCGGTGATGAAGGCGCGCAACTCCGGGTCAGCCTCGATCTTAGAGGCGCGCCCAGGACGATGCGCGCGAACGTGATCGGTCCCGGCGCGAGAGGCGTGCATCGCGGTGAATGCCCCTTGAAGCAGGCTTTCGAGAGCATTCAAGGCGGTTTGCACCGCCGTCAGAGCGGCTTGCACCTGGTCTTGTGGCTCACTCATTGCGCATCCTTGCCATTGCCGATCCATCCGGACGGCCACGGGTTCACCCGATCGTCCAGCCACCGCACCACGGTCACATCCGCTACCCGGATCCGTCGGGCGATTTGCGCGACGGCAAAGCCCTTCCAGGCGAGCACCTTGGCAAGCCATTTGTTGGCCAAGGGAATGCGGGTGTGAGCGACGGCGAGCGCATCGCCCAGGGCGATCAGGCGTTCCACGCCCCCGAGTTGCGCCGCAGCCCCGTCGATGGGCCTGCGGTCCGATGTCGTGGGGAAAGTGACGTAAGCACCCCCAAAGGCCAGAAAGAACTCGATCGCCAGATCGACGCCCAGAACTTCGACATAGGGCGCGATGTTCGCGGGCGGGGGCGGCGAGGGGCGTTGCAGCTCGTTCATGTCGGCGATCTCGGCATGTGAAGTGGAACGATGCCCCCACCAGAACCCAGCATGCATCCGGGCGTGGGCATCACTGGCGGCTCGTCCTCCGCCGCAAGGTCGGGTGCCCCAACCAGCACCCGCCCCTGTTTCAGCTGTTCAGCGCATCCGGCGACAAGCCGATCTGCGCGCAGATCGCCGCCGCTTCGGCCGAATGTGCCGCCTTTTCGGAAGCTGTCCCGAAAGCGTTGCCAAGCGTGACCGGCCGCGAAAGATGCGCAAAGGGCGCGGGCGACTTCGCCGGGAAATCGTCGAACAGCGCCGGGTCTTGCCGACACAGGGCGGTTGCCCAGGGGCGCATCGCGGGCGTGATATGCCCCTCCTTGATGGCCGCACCGATCTTCGCATCGGCCTCGGTCTCGCGCATGGTGGCGATCTGCGCCTTGCGATCTTCCAGAAGGTCGCGCACCACTTCGATCGGCACGAACCGCGACGGGTCGGGTATCTGGCTTGCGACGGCGTCGGCTGCGGGCTTTTTCTGCATCTGCGCAATCAGCGCGGCAAGCACCGCCTCGGCGTCACTGTCTTCGGGCAGACCGAGCGACGCCGCGAGTTTCGCCAGAATCGCGGGGTCGATCGTTCCGCCTCCGGTGTCCGTGGTCTTCGGTTGCGGCGCTGCGAACGCTTCGGGGGTGGCCATGTCGCTTTCCTCGCTGGCAAGAGCGGTCAGGTGAAGGTTCGGGTTGTGGACGAGGCCCGCGCCCTTCAGGCGCAGAACCTCTTTCGCGTTCTGGTCAAAGGTGAAGGCGGGGCTGAGATAGCGATATTCACGCTTGGCGATCATTTCGCCAGCCGTTGCCGTCCATTCCATGGCCTGCTGCCGGTTTCGTGGACAGCTGGTTAAGCTAGCATAGCGCGGGCCTCGAACTCCATGGGGCTGAGATAGCCCAGTTTCGAATGCCGTC
>NZ_QJTK01000002.1 GCF_003217355.1 Rhodobacter viridis
CCGAGAACGACTATGGCGCGCTGGGCGACATCTCCACCCTCGCCGATCCCGGCGTCGTCCAGGAACTCATCGACAACAGAATGAACCGGGCGTGAGCATGGACACCGTGACCACCCCCGCCGTGCTGATCCTGCTTGGCCCCCCCGGGGCCGGCAAGGGCACGCAAGCCCGGATGCTGGAAGAGCGCTTCGGCCTGATCCAGCTTTCAACCGGCGATCTTCTGCGCGCGGCCGTCGCCGCGGGCACACCTGCGGGCCTTGCGGCGAAGACCGTGATGGAAGCGGGCGGGCTCGTCAGCGACGAGATCGTGCTGGCGATCCTGCAAGACCGCATGGCCGAGCCGGATGTGACCGCCGGGGTGATCCTTGACGGGTTTCCCCGCACCGCGGGGCAGGCGGCGGCGCTCGATGCGCTGCTGGCCGCCTCGGGGCAGAAGGTCACCGCGGCTGTCAGCCTTGACGTCGATGACGAGGCGATGATCGCCCGCGTCGCCGGTCGCTTCACCTGCGCCGCCTGCGGCGAGGGCTACCATGACAGTTTCAAGCAACCCGCCGTTTCGGGCTGCTGTGACAAATGCGGCGGGGTGGCTTTCAAACGCCGCGCCGACGACACCGCCGAGACCGCGCGGGCAAGGCTTGAAGCCTATCACGCGCAGACGGCACCGCTCATCGCCCATTACCGGGGCATGGGCGTCCTGCGCTCGGTCGATGCGATGGACGGCATCGATACCGTCGCAGGCGCACTCGGGTCGATCGTAGAGGACGTGACGGCCTGACGGGGGCGGCCTGCGACCAGCCTGGTCGGGCGGCATCCAGACACTGAAAGGCGGCGGGCGGACGGGGAGATGTTCCGCCCATCACCGCCGACAGGGAGCAAACACTGACACCGCGCGCAAAGCCGGGTCAGCGACGATACAACGAGGAGGAAGATCACCATGCAAGACTCGATGCTTGAACGCATCGCGAACAGCCCGTCCTACAAGGCGCTGCGCGGCAAGCGCCTGCGCTTTGGCTGGACGCTGACCATCGCGATGCTGCTTGTCTATTACGGCTTCATTACCGTCATCGCCTTCCGCAAGGACCTGCTCGCCATTCCGATGGGCGAGGGCGTGATGACCTGGGGGATTCCGGTCGGCTTCGGCGTGATCCTTTTCACCATCATCGTGACCGCGATCTACGTGACCCGCGCCAACCGCGAATATGACGACCTGACGGCCCAAGTGAAGCGCGAGGTGCTGAAATGAGCCGGATCACCACCCTGACCCGCCTGACGGCGGCAACCGGCTTTGCCATGGTCCCCGGCTTCGCGATGGCCGTGGGCACGCTGGAAGGCACGGTCGAGAAACAGGCCACGAACTGGACCGCCATCGGCATGTTCGGCTTCTTCGTCGTGATGACGCTCTTCATCACGAAATGGGCGGCGGCGAAGACGAAATCGGCAGCCGACTTCTACACCGCCGGCGGCGGCATCACCGGCTTCCAGAACGGTCTGGCGATCGCGGGCGACTACATGTCGGCGGCCTCGTTCCTCGGGATTTCCGCGGCCGTGATGATGCAGGGCTTCGACGGGCTGATCTACTCGATCGGCTTCCTTGTGGGCTGGCCGATCCTGACCTTCCTGATGGCGGAGCGCCTGCGCAACCTCGGCAAGTTCACCTTCGCCGACGTGGCGGCCTTCCGCTTCGCGCAAACCCCGGTGCGGGTCTTCGCCGCGATGTCGACGCTTGTCGTCGTGGCCTTCTACCTGATCGCGCAGATGGTCGGCGCGGGCCAGCTCATCGAGCTGCTCTTCGGTCTCGACTACTTCTACGCCGTGATCATCGTGGGCATCCTGATGATGGTCTACGTGCTGTTCGGCGGCATGACCGCGACCACCTGGGTGCAGATCATCAAGGCCTGTTTGCTGCTTGGCGGCGCGACCTTCATGGCGCTGATGGTGATGGCGCATTACGGCTTCAGCCTTGAAAGCCTGTTCGCCGAATCCGTGCAGGTGAAGACCGCCCTTGCGACCGCCGACGGCAAGACGCCCGAGGAAGCCGCCAAGGCCGGGATCGCGATCATGGGCCCGGGCACCTTCGTGAAAGACCCGATCTCGGCGATCTCCTTCGGCATGGCGCTGATGTTCGGCACCGCCGGTCTGCCGCATATCCTGATGCGTTTCTTCACCGTTCCCTCGGCCAAGGAAGCGCGCAAGTCGGTGATGTGGGCGACCGTCTGGATCGGCTACTTCTACATGCTGACCTTCATCATCGGCTTCGGCGCGATCGTCTACGTGCTGACCAACCCGAACCTGATCACCCATGATGCCAAAGGCGCTCTGGCGCTGGTGGGCGGCAACAACATGGCCGCGATCCATCTGGCGCAAGCCGTCGGCGGCAACGTCTTCCTCGGCTTCATCTCGGCGGTGGCTTTCGCCACGATCCTCGCCGTGGTCGCCGGTCTGACGCTCTCGGGGGCTTCGGCGGTGTCGCATGACCTCTATGCGACCGTGGTCAAGAACGGCAAGGCCGACAGCGCGTCGGAACTGCGGGTCTCGCGCATCACCACGATCTGCCTCGGCCTCGTCGCGGTGGTTCTGGGTCTGGCGTTCGAAAAGCAGAACATCGCCTTCATGGTGTCGCTGGCCTTCGCCATCGCGGCTTCGGCGAACTTCCCGGTGCTCTTCATGTCGCTTCTGTGGAAGGGCATGACGACCCGCGGTGCGGTCATCGGCGGCGCGATCGGTCTGATCGTCTCGGTCGGCCTGACCGTCATCTCGCCCTCGGTCTGGGAAGTGACGCTCGGCTTTGAAAAGGGCTCGGCTCCGTTCCCCTACACCTCGCCGGCGCTGTTCTCGATGACTCTCGCCTTCGTCAGCATCTGGCTCTTCTCGATCACCGACAAGAGCCGCCGTGGCGATCAGGATCGTGACGGCTACCTGGCGCAGGAAGTCCGTTCGGAAACCGGCATCGGCGCTGCGGAAGCTTCGGCGCACTGATCAAGGCGGGCGGGGGTCATGCCCCGCCCGTTCTCCCTCGGCCCCTCCGCCAAACCGGTTTCGAAGTCGGCGGGCGGGCCTCCCCCTGATCGCAGGAGACATCATGGACACCGATCGTCAGGCCATCATCGCCTTTCTGGAAACCGTGCATCCCTACGATTCCCTGCCGCGTGACGAGCTGACCGACGTGGCCAGTTCCTTTCGCCGCATGGAATTCCGCCCCGAGGCGCTGATCTACGTCTATCAGACCCCCCTTGGCGGGCTGTACCTGATCAAGCAGGGCGCGGTCGAAATCACCGATGGCAATGGCGGGCTCGTCTCGCTGCTCGGTCCGCGCAACTCGTTTGGCGAACGCGGGCTTTTGCGCGACGGTCTGGCCGCGACGCAGGCCCGGGCGACGGCGCAGACCGTCTGCCTTGTGCTGCCCACCCCCACCTTCAAGCGGCTGATCGAGACCTATCCGGCGTTTGAGCGGTTCTTCAACCGCAAGCGCGGCGAGAAGGTCTCGACCGATATCGCGACGCAGAAGGTGGCCGATCTGATCGCCAGAAAGCCGCTCTCCTGCGCGCCGGGCACCCCCGCGATTGAGGCCGCGCGGATGATGCGCGATGCCCATGTCTCGTCACTGGGCGTGGTCGAGGGCGACGAGAAGCTTCTGGGCATCGTCACGCAGCGCGATCTGTCGAACAAGATCCTCGCCGATGGCCAGCCGCCGCAGACGCCGGTGGCCGCGGTGATGACCCCCGATCCGATCAGCCTGCCGCCCACGGCGCTTGGCTCGGACATCCTGCATATCATGCTGGAAAAGCGCATCGGCCATCTGCCGATCACCGAAGCGGGCCGCTTCGTCGGCATGATCACGCAGACCGATCTGACGCGGTTTCAGGCCGTCTCCTCGGCGGTGCTGATCCGCGACGTGGTTTCGGCCGAGACGCTTGACGAGATGACCGCCGTCACCGCCCGCATCCCGCAACTGCTGCTGCAACTGGTCGGCGCCCATCACGCCCATGACGTCGTGACCCGGCTGATCACCGATATCGCCGATGCCGTCACCCGGCGCCTGCTGGTGATGGCCGAGCGCGAACTCGGGCCCCCGCCCGTGCCCTATCTGTGGCTGGCCTGTGGCAGCCAAGGGCGGCAGGAACAGACCGGCGTCTCGGATCAGGACAATTGCATCATCGTCGATGACCGCGCGACACCCGAGGACATGGCTTTCTTCCGCGCGCTGGCGAAGATCGTCTGCGACGGGCTGAATGCCTGCGGTTACGTCTATTGCCCGGGCGACATGATGGCGACGGCCGAGCGCTGGTGCCAGCCGCTCAAGGTCTGGCGCGGCTATTTCCACGACTGGATCGACACGCCGAACCCCGAGGCGCAGATGCTGGCTTCGGTGATGTTCGACCTGCGCCCGATCGGCGGCAATGGCGCCGACCTGTTCGCCGCGCTGCAGGAAGAAACCCTGCGGCTGGCCTCGCACAGCCCGATCTTCATTTCGAACATGCTGGCGAATTCGCTCAAGCACACGCCGCCCTTGGGCCTGTTGCGCGGCTTTGCCACGATCCGCTCGGGCGAGCACCGCAACCACATCGATCTGAAGATGAACGGGGTGGTGCCGGTGATCGATCTGGCGCGGGTCTATGCGCTGAAGGGTCGGCTTGGCCTTGCCAATACCCGCGCCCGGCTGAAGGCGGCGGAAGAGGCCGGGGTGATCTCGGCCAATGATGCGCGCGACCTGATCGAGGCCTATGACCTGATCGCCGCCACCCGGCTTGAAAATCAGGTGACGCTGATCAAGCTCGGGCGTGCGCCCGACAATTTCCTTGCGCCTTCCGACATGAGCGACTTTGAACGCTCGCATCTGCGCGACGCCTTCGTGGTGGTCCGCACGATGCAATCGGCGGTGGGGCACAGCAAGGCCGTGGTGACCTGAGATGAAGCGCGGCCTGCGCGGGAGGACGGAATGAACGGGCAAAGCGGCCGCAGAAGGCGGGTGCTGATCGTCGAAGACGAGGACAATATCGCCATCGCGCTCGACTATCTTCTGGGCCGCGAGGGGCTGGATCACACGCGCATGGACACGGGTCTGGGCGCGGTCGATCGCATCCGCGCCGACCACCCGGATCTGGTGCTGCTCGACGTGATGCTGCCCGAAGTCTCGGGCTACGAGATCTGTCAGGAGGTCCGGGCCGATGGCGCGCTGTCCGACGTGCGGATCGTGATGATGACCGCCCGCGGCTCGGCGCTGGAGCGGCGCAAGGCGCTGGCCCTGGGCGCCGATGGCTTCATCGCCAAGCCGTTCGAGTTGAAGGAGTTGCGCGACGAGTTGCACCGGCTGCTCGATGCGGAGGGGGCGTGATGGACCTGACCCGGCTCAGCCTGCGGCTGCGGATCTTCCTGTTCTTCGCCGCGCTGGCCTTCGGCAATCTGGCCGCCCTCGTCGCGGGTCTGATCTTCGGGTTTCACAAGCTGGGCCGCCCCGAAGCGCTGGATGGCTTCGTCGTCGGAGGTTCGGTTGCAGGTCTGGCGATCCTTGGCCTGATCGCGGCGGTCTGGTTTCTGTTCGATGCGAACCTGGCCAAGCCGATCGAGCGGCTGGCGGGCTCGATCCGCGCCCGCACGCAGACCTCGGTCGAAAGCGCGCTGGATCAGCTGCCCGGCCGCTATCTGGGCGATCTGGCCCCCGCCGCGGCCGCGATTGCGCAAAACCTGAACGAGACCCGCTCGGCGCTGACGGAATCGGTGCAGCGGGAAACCACGCGGCTTGCGCGCGAAAAGGAACGGCTGGAAACGCTGCTCTCGGACGTGCCGGTGGGGGTGCTTCTGTGCACCGCCGATCATGCGCTGGTCTTTTACAACGGTCAGGCGGTCGATCTGCTGGGCGGCACCCATGCGCCGGGCCTCGATCGGCGCGTCTTCGATTTTCTCAACCCGGCGCCGATCCAGCATGCCTATGCGCGGCTTCTGGCGACGGCCGATCCCGATGCGGCCTCGGATCTGCTCTGCGCCACTGTTGCCGATGGCCGCACCTTGGCCGCGCGGATGCGGCTGATTTCCGAGGGCGAGGATCACCATGTGGTGCGCAATGCGGGCTATGTGCTGACGCTGCGCGATGTGTCGGCCGACATGCGCGCCCATGCCGGGCGCGAGGCGCTGATGGACGAGCTTTTCGACCGCATCCGTCGTCCGGCCGCCGCGCTGCAATCGCTGACCGGGGTGCTGATCGCCGATGACGGCCCGACCGAACCGCAGGCCCGCGCGCAGTTGCGCGGCGCCGCCCGGGCCGAGGCGGGCAGTCTTTCCCATGCGATCCATACGCTTTTCGAACGCCACGAGGCGATGCGGGCCGATTGGTGGCCGCTCGCGATGATCCGCGCCTCGGATTTCGGTGCCGCCGTGCAGGCCCGCGTCGCGGCCGAGGGCAATGGCGATCTGCTGCCGGTGACCGCACCTCTGATGCTGCGGATCGAGGGCTTCGAGATGGTGGCGCTGATCGCGCATCTGGTGCGCCGTCTGGGCGCGAGCCGGCTCGAAAAGCGGCTCGAGGTGCTGGAGGAAGGGGCGGGGGCGCTATTGGCGCTGGAATGGCGCGGCGAGGCGGTGGCGATTGCCGAACTCGACGGCTGGCTGACCGAGCCGCTTGATGTCGGCATTCCGGATGTGACCGGGCGGCGGGTGCTCTCGGTCCATGCGACCGACCTTTGGCCCGAGCGGCTGCACGAGGGGCGGCACCGGCTCTGCCTTCCGCTGCGCGAAGCGCGGCGGATCGGCAACGGGCCGCGTCCGGTGCCGCGCAAGGTGGTCTATGATTTCGACCTGCTCGGGCGCGGCAAGGAAAGCGCCTTTGCCGAAACGCCGCTCGACAAGCTGACCTTCGTCGTCTTCGACACCGAGACGACGGGGCTTCTGCCGACCGAGGGCGACGAGATCGTGCAGATCGCGGCGGTGCGGATCGTCAACGGGCGGCGCGTCGCCACCGAGGTTTTCGACACGCTGGTGAACCCCGGGCGGCATATCCCCGAGGCCTCGACGGTGATTCACGGCATCACCGATGCGATGGTGACCGAGGCCCCGCCGATCGCCGAGGTCGGGCGGCGGTTTCACAAATTCGCCGAAGGGGCGGTTCTGGTCGCCCATAACGCCCCCTTCGACATGGAATTCCTGCGCCGCAAGGAACTGTTGATCGGCAAGAATTTCGACAATCCGGTGCTGGATACGGTGCTTTTGTCGGCGGTGATCTTTGGCCCGTCCGAAAGTCACAGCCTTGACGCGCTGACGCATCGGCTGGGCATCACCATCCCCGAAGAGGCCCGCCATACCGCCATCGGTGACACGATCGCCACGGCCGATGCCTTCCTGCGGCTGCTGCCGGCGCTGAAGGCGCGCGGGCTGACCACCTTCGGCGCGGTGCTGACCGAGGTGCGCAAGCACGGGCGCATCCTGCGCGACGCGAACGAGTAAGCTCTAACAGGCGACAAGGCCCCGGGCGCGAAACACCGCCCGCGCCGCCTCGGCCACTTCCGGCGCGGGCGTCGGGGTTTCGGCCAAAGCATAGGGATGGCCGAGCATCGCCCATTTCGAGGCGCCAAGCTGATGGAAGGGCAGCACCTCGACCAGCTCGACCGCACGGCCCAGCCCCGCAACGTGATCAGCCATGCGGGCGATCTCGTCCGGGGCGTCGGTCCAGCCGGGCACCAGAACGTAGCGGATGCGCATGGTCTTGCCGAGCCGCACCATCCGATCGGCGCAATCGAGCGTCGGCTGCAAGGGCTGCGCCGTCAGCGCCAGATGCCGCGCCGGATCGATATGCTTGATGTCGAGCATCACGAGGTCAATCGGATCGAACCAGTCGTCGCTCACGCGGTCATGCAGATGGCCCTGCGTATCGAGCGCAATATGCAGCCCGAAGCGGTCCTTCAGCGCCCGGGCGGTCGCGTTGACAAAGGCCGCCTGCATCATCGGCTCGCCGCCCGAAAAGGTCACCCCGCCCGCGAATTTGAGGAAGCTGGCCAAGGGGGCAACCTCGGCCAGCAAATCCTCGACCGCGACCCGACGCCCGGCATGCAGCTTCCAGGTGTCGGGGTTGTGGCAGTACAGACAGCGGAACTGACAGCCCGACAGGAAGAACACGAAGCGCATTCCCGGCCCGTCGACCGCCGCCCCGGATTCGAGCGAATGCAGGAAGCCGTGACAGGCGGCCTCATGCGGATCGCAAAAGGTGTCGAACCCGGGATGCGGCGTCAGGAACGTCATCGCGCCTCACATGTTCGCGTGGAAGGTGCGGCTGATCACGTCAAGCTGCTGCGCCCGCGTCAGCTTGACGAAGTTCACCGCATAGCCCGAGACGCGCACGGTCAGCTGCGGATAGGCCTCGGGGTGGTCCATCGCATCTTCCAGCATCTCGCGCGTCAGCATGTTGACGTTGACGTGGAAGCCCCCCGCGCCGCAGAACCCGTCAAGGCAATTGGCAAGGTTCGTCACCTGCTCGGCCTCGGTATGGCCCATCGAACCGGGCGTGGCCGAGGCGGTCCACGAGACGCCATCGAGCGCGGCTTCATAGGGCAGCTTCGCGACCGAAGCGCCAGCGGCGACAAACCCTTTCTTGTCGCGTCCGTTCATCGGGTTGGCCCCCGGGGCGAAGGGTTCACCGGCGCGGCGGCCATCGGGGGTGTTGCCGGTCTTCTTGCCGTAAACGACGTTCGAGGTGATCGTCAGGATCGACTGCGTCGGCATCGCGTTGCGATAGAAATGCGGCTGCGCGGCGATCTTGGCCATGAAGGCCTCGGTCACGGCGACGGCGATCTCGTCCACGCGGTCATCGTTGTTGCCAAAGGCCGGATAGTCGCCCTCGATCGCGTAATCGATGGCAAGACCGGCGTCGTTGCGAATGACCCGGACCTTGGCGTGCTTGATCGCCGAAAGACTGTCGGCAACGATCGAGAGCCCCGCAATCCCCGTCGCCATCGTGCGCAGGATATCGCGGTCATGCAGCGCCATCTCGATCCGCTCATAGGCGTATTTGTCGTGCATGTAGTGGATCGCGTTCAGCGCCTTGACATAGGTCCGCGCCAGCCAATCCATCGCCAGATCGAACTTGGCCTGCACCTCGTCATAGTCGAGCACATCACCGGTGATCGGCGTCAGCCCCTTGGCGACCAGCGCCCCCGACTTTTCATCGACGCCGCCGTTGATCGCATAGAGCAGCGCCTTGGCGAGGTTCGCCCGCGCGCCGAAGAACTGCATCTGCTTGCCGATCCGCATCGCCGACACACAGCAGGCGATGCCGTAATCGTCGCCCCATTTCGGCCGCATCAGATCGTCGTTCTCGTATTGAATGGCCGAGGTATCCTTGGACACCTTGGCACAGAACGCCTTGAAGCCGCGCGGCAGACTGACCGACCAAAGCACGGTCAGGTTCGGCTCGGGCGCCGGGCCAAGGTTGTAAAGCGTCTGCAGCACCCGGAACGAGGTCTTCGACACCAGCGTCCGGCCGTCTTCGCTCATGCCGCCGATGGCTTCGGTGACCCAGGTGGGATCGCCCGAAAACAGCTCGTCATAATCGGGCGTGCGCAGGAAGCGGATGATCCGCAGCTTGATCACCAGATCGTCGATCAGCTCCTGCGCGGCTTCCTCGGTCAGAAGCCCCGCCGCCAGATCGCGTTCGAAATAGACATCCAGGAAGGTCGAGACCCGGCCGAGCGACATCGCCGCGCCGTTCTGTTCCTTCACCGCCGCCAGATAGCCAAGGTAGGTCGCCTGCACCGCCTCGCGCGCGGTCGACGCGGGACCCGACAGGTCGATGCCGTATTTCCGCGCCATCTCGCGCAGCTCTTCCAGCGCGCGGAACTGTTCCGAAAGCTCCTCGCGCAGCCGCAAGGTGTCTTCGTCGAAAACGGCGTCATCCAGCGCATGAAACTCGGCCAGTTTCGCCGCCTTCAGCCGGTCGATGCCATACAGCGCCACGCGCCGGTAATCGCCGATGATCCGGCCGCGGCCATAGGCATCGGGCAGGCCGGTGATCACGCCCGATTTCCGCGCCGCCAGAATGTCGGGGGAATAGGTGTCGAAAATCCCCTGATTGTGGCTCTTGCGGTATTTCGTCCAGATCTCGGCCACCGTCGCATCCGGGGTGAAACCATAGGCCTTCAGCCCCGTCTCGACCATGCGCAGCCCGCCGTTCGGCATGATCGCCCGCTTGAGCGGCGCATCGGTCTGCAGGCCCACGATCAGCTCGGCCTCGCGGTCGATGTAGCCTGCGTCATGCGCGGTGATCGTCGAAGGCCGGTCGGCCGAGACATCCAGCACGCCCTTTTCCCGCTCGAGCTTCAACAGTGCCGCGACATCGGCCCAAAGCTTCTGCGTCCGCGCCGTCGGCCCGGCCAGAAAGCCCGCATCGCCGGGGAAGGGCGTGTAGTTTTCCTGAATGAAGCCGCGCAGGTCGATGCTGTCGCGCCAAGCCCCGGCCGAGAACCCGTGCCACGGATCGGCGGCGACCGCAGGGATCGGAGTTTCGGTGATGGCATTCATGGAGCGGTCCTTTCCCGCGGGCACAAAGCCCGATTGGCGGCCTGACGGTCGGATGAGGGAGGATCGCACCCGGATCACCAGACGCGGCACTTTCGGCGCTGAGGGGCTGGCGGATTGGATCTTCCGGTAAGTTTAGTTGACCGGAAACCACCCCATAAATCAACCAATCTGACGTTGCGTCATAAGTAAATATACACGCGATTTCATATGGTTACCTCTGACGCTGCAGCAGGTTTGCAAATTTGGCATGACAAGATTGTTGCAAGTTATCCGCGCGGATCGACCGAAAATGATCCTTCGAAATAATCTTTTACCCAGACCGTCCCGGGCAACAGATCCTTGCGGCGTGAAAGTCGCGAAACCCCGCCCCTGACTCGCCCCCGCAACCCGGGTTCGACTTGCTCCGCCAAGGGCTTGCGCGACGGGCCGCCGAGGCGAAATCCCAAAACAAAACGCCTGCCGCTTGCGCGACAGGCGTTTCGTTTTCCGAACCTCGAAAGGATCAGCGGCGCAGGCCGAGACGCTCGATGAGCGACTGGTAGCGAGCCACTTCTTTCTTCTTCAGATAGTCGAGCAGCTTGCGGCGCTGGGCCACCATCATCAAAAGACCCCGACGCGAGTGGTTGTCTTTCTTGTGGGCTTTGAAGTGCTCGGTCAGCGTCGCGATGCGCGAGCTGAGGATCGCAACCTGAACTTCGGGCGAACCGGTGTCGCCTTCCTTGGTCGCGAATTCCTTGATCAGACGGTTCTTTTCTTCGACGGTGATCGACATCGGGGTCTCCTGTTCAAAGGGTGATGGCGCAAGCCGGGATGTCGTCCAGCAGGGCCCGTGGAGGCTCCGCCGAATCCGGCGGATGGCGGCACTTAGCGGAAAAACCGCCAGAAGGAAAGGAAAAAGCCCGGATCAGGCGGCGCCGAACTCCTCGGGGGTGATCAGCAGGATATCCTCGGGGCGCAGATCGGCGGCATCGACCACCTCGGCCAGACGCGTGCCATTCAGCGTGATCCAGACATTGCCCTCGGTCTCGGACGGCTCCAGCGTCACCTCGGGCGTCGCGCCGCTGTCGGGATCATAGACGACGACGATCTGATCGGCGCTCGCATCGTAATCGGTGATCGTGGCGGGGCTGTCGGGATCGATCCATTCGCCCAGCGCAAACAGATCGCCATCCTCCCCACCCGAGGCCCAATCACCTGTACCCATGATAAATGTATCAGCCCCCACACCACCGTTGAGGAAATCCAACCCGTCGGTGTCAGTGTTGCCGCTTTGGGCGTCTGAAACAACCCCGATGAGCAGATCGTCCCCCTTTCCGCCGCTCAGGTCGTCTTCGCCCGATCCGCCGTCGAGGGTGTCATCGCCATCGTTGCCTTCCAGACTGTCATCGCCGGCATCGCCCGAAACACTGTCGTCCCCGGCCCCGCCCAAGAGCGAATCCGCGCCCTCGCCGCCGCTCAGGCTGTCGTCCCCGAAACAGGCCACCAGCGTGTCATCGCCCGCATCGCCGCTCAGCGTGTCGGAGCCATAGTCACCGTTCAGGCTGTCATCGCCGGTGCCGCCGTCCAGACTGTCATCGCCTGCGTCGCCGAGCAGGGTGTCGTCGCCCGCATCCCCCGAAACCGTGTCATCGCCCGCATAGCCATTGATCTGATCATCCCCGGCCTGACCATCGAGCACATCGCCGAAAAGATCGCCCCAGAGAATATCATTCCCCTCCGTCGCCTCGGGCGAGGGGGCGGGGTCCGTGGGCTCATCGCCGGGCAGGGTGGTTTCGGTGCCGCTGTCGGTGGTGTCGTCGGCGGCGCCATCCTCGGTCGTGTCGCCAGCCGTGTCGTCAGGTGCGGGTGGTGTCGCCGTGTCATCCTGCGCCTGAGAGCCGTCCTCGGACGTCTCTTCGGGAGCATCGGACTCAGAACTCTCGGCGCTGTCGTCCTCGTCCCCAGACACGGGGGACACCCCGGCCGCAAGACCCGCCATCAAAAGACCCAGAAACCCCGACAGGAACAACATGGCACACCCCAGCTTTACCGCCGGAGCATAGCCGAAACGGGCCTGTCGAACAAAAGCAAAACATGGCACGGCCAAGGCCGCGCCGCTGTTTTCTTAAGGCTTGGTTAACATATCGCGAAGACGGGCCCGAGCCTCAGCTCCAGAGCTGCAGCGGCTGCGCATAGCCGATGTAGAGCGGATGTTTCGGCGCCCCCGCGGCCGTCAGGCCAAGGTGGTGCAGATCGCGCCCCGAGTCGCGCAGCAGGCGCGCGACCGCCGCGCCACGGTCCAGATGCGCCCCATGCGTGCCCCAGGCGCAGACGATGCGATCCGCGGGGCCGCCCGCCCAGTCCAGACTGGCGCGGATCGCCGCGTCGTTCTCCGGCCCGACCGGATCGGCCACGGCCCGCATCGCGCGCGGATCGGTGGCGCGATAGGCAAAGATGTTCGTCACCCGGAAGGCGCCAAAACCCAAAGCCCGCGCCCGGCGCTCGCAGCGCTCCACCGTCGGATCGTTCTGCACCTCGGTCGCGGTCGAGGGGTTGAGCATCACGAACAAGGCGCGCGGCAGGCTGTCGTCCCAGACCCGCGTCAGCAGATAGCGATAGGCCTCGCAGTCGGAATAGACCGCCACCGAGGGGGCATCGCCCTTGACGTGGGTCCGGGTGATCATGCCTCGACCCGGTTGAAGACGCGGTCGGGGTGGACCTCGCCACCCATGTAGCGGCCGACGGCGATGGCAAGGCCGTGGTGGCTGACCCAGACCTCGGCGCCAAAATCGACGCCCGAGCAGATGACATGGCCCGGATTGCCGTGGCTCAGCCGCACCGCACCTTCGACGGTGGCCTTGACCTCGGGCAGATCGTCGAGGCCAAGTTCGAGCGGCAGCAGATGCGCGTCGATCTCGCCCGAGCGCGCCATGCGGTCGATCTCGTCAAGGCTCAGGCCCTTTTCCGCCTCGAAGGGACCGGACCAGACCCGGCGCAGCCAGAGCACATGGCCAAGGCAGCCCAAAGCCTGCCCCAGATCGCGGGCGATGGCGCGGACATAGCCGCCCTTGCCGCAGACCATTTCAAGTTCGACCGTGTCGGCATCGGGGCGCGAAATCATCTCGAGGCTTTCAACCCACAAAGGTCGCGCCGCCAGATCCATACCGACCCCTTCGCGGGCCAGATCATAGGCACGCTCGCCCTCGACCTTCACCGCGGAATATTGCGGCGGCACCTGCTGGATGTCACCGCGGAACGCGGTCAGCGCCGCTTCGATCTCGGCATCGGTCGGGCGGCTGTCGGACCGGGCGATGATCGCGCCTTCGGCATCATCGGTCGCCGTCGCCGCGCCGAAGCGGACCTGAAACCGGTAGCACTTCAGCGCATCGGTGATGAAGGGCACGGTCTTCGTCGCCTCGCCCAGCGCCACGGCCAGAACGCCGGTCGCGGCCGGGTCGAGCGTGCCCGCATGCCCCGCCTTCTTCGCGTCGAAGGCCCAGCGCACCTTGCCCACAACCGCGGTCGAGGTCACCCCCGCGGGTTTGTCCACGACAACCCAACCCGAAATATCGCGACCCTTCTTGCGACCCATGACCGACTCCCTGATGCAGGTTCGCGTGCTAGCGCCTTGGGGCGTGTCGGTCAATCGCGGGCGACAAGTCCGACCATCGGACCAAGCGGCAGGCCGAAATCGGCCCGGCCCTGCGACGGCACGAACAGCCGCGAAATCGAGCCGTCGAAATACAGCGCATTCGGCGCGCCAAGGCTGTCGCGAAAGAACCGGGCAAAGCGGTGGAAGGTCACCGGCCGGTCGGCAATCACGAACCAGGCCGTCAGCCCGTCGGCCGACACCCCCACGCCGTTGCGGATATAGGTCGAGGTGCTGTCGGGCAGGAACCGCGGATGCAGCGCGCCGTCGATCACCAGCATCGGCCCCGATTGCGTGGCAAAGCGGCAGGCGGGCGGCGCCGCGGCAAAGGCGCGGCTTTCGATCACCGCAAAGGTGTCCGACACGCAGAAGACCCCGTTCGGCAGCAGGCCGAAATTGCCCGGCCCCTCGCGGGTGACGATCGGCTTCCGCTCGGCGCCATTTTCGATGTAAAGCCCGGCCGGATCGCGGTCGGGCGCATACATGCCGGCATTCATCGCGAAAACCAGCCGCTCGCCCGGGGCGAGCGTGGCCTTGACCCGCTCGGCATTGCCCAGCAACTGGCCCTGATCATTCTTCAGCCACAGCCGCACATCCTGCCCGGCTTTCGCCTCGCAGACGGTGAAGGGCGTGTCCTCGAAGGTGACGGTGTGGCAGGGATCGGCGGCCAGCGCCACCCGCGGCACGATCAGCGCAAGGGCGGCAAACAGCCGGGCCCAGAGCGGCTTAGTCCTCATCACCTTCGTCTTCGTCCTTCGCGGCAATATCGCGCTGCACGGTTTCATCGGAAAACAGCCGCCGCGTCTCGTCGAGCCGGTCGAAGGTCTCGTCCATCCGGAAGCGCAGGTCGGGCGCATATTTCAGCGTCATCGCTTTTGCCACATGATGGCGCAGCTCGCCCGAATGACGGCGCAGCGCGGCCAGCATCGCCTCGGCGGTTTCGCCGCCCAGCGTGCCCCCCAAAGGCGCCACATAGACCGTCGCCACCTTCAGATCCGGCGAGGTCCGCACCTCGCCCACGGTGATCGAGATCTTGTTCAGGTCCGGGTCATGCACATCGCCGCGCAACAGCACGTCGGAAAGGGTACGCCGGATCAGTTCGCCGACGCGAAGCTGACGTTGCGAGGGGCCATCGCCCGAGGAGAAACGGTTCTTTGCCATGTCCCGCACATAGGGCTTTCGGGCCCATTCCGCAACGGGGCCTGCAACGGGGCTTTGCCAAGCGGGCAGCCGCGGGCTAGGAAGGGAGAAACGCATGGAGAGACAGATGAGTGACCTGCCGGGGATCGTGATCACGGGGATTTCGGGACGCATGGGGCGGATGCTGGCCGCGACGGTCGGCGCCTCGGACAAGGCCAGGCTCGTCGGCGCGGTCGAACGCGCGGGCCATGACTGGATCGGCCGCGATCTGGGCGAGGCTCTGGGCGGGGCGAAAAATGGCGTGATCGTCACCGATGATCCGCTCGAAGCCTTTGCGAAAGCGCAGGCGGTGATCGACTTTACCGCCCCCGCCGCGACGCTCGACTTCGCCCGGCTGGCCGCGCAGGCCCGCGCCGTGCATGTGATCGGCACCACCGGTTTCGAGAGGGAACAGATCGAGGCGCTTGAACCCGCCTCGCGGCATTCGGTGCAGATCCGCGCGGGCAACATGAGCCTTGGCGTGAACCTGCTGACGAAACTCGCCAAGACCGTGGCGCAGGCGCTGGATGCCGATTGGGACATCGAAGTGGTCGAGGCGCATCACAACCGCAAGGTCGATGCCCCCTCGGGCACGGCGCTGATGCTGGGCCAAGCCGCCGCCGAGGGCCGCGGCATCGACCTCGAGGGCCACAGCGAATCGGGTCGGCACGGCATCACCGGCGCCCGCAAACATGGAGCCATCGGCTTTTCGGCGATCCGCGGCGGCGACATCGTCGGCGAGCATGACGTGATCTTCGCCGCGGCGGGCGAGCGCATCGTGCTGCGCCACATCGCCACCGACCGCGCGATCTTCGCCCGCGGCGCACTCAAGGCCGCGCTTTGGGGTCAGACCCAGAAGCCCGGCCAGTACGACATGCTGGACGTGCTGGGGATCTGACCTCCCCCGCCGCCACGCCCGGTCAAGGGCGGCTCAGAAGTCGATGGCGATGCCCTTCTTCTCCCAATCGCCAAAGCGCACGGGCTCGGGACCATCGCGACCGCCGAATTCCTTCGGCAGCTCCGCGGCCTTGGCGGCCTTGCGGCGTTCCTCGGCCTCGGCCAGCGCGCGGATCGCGGCGGGGGGCAGATCCTTCGGGGCGTCTTCGCTCATCAAGGCCTCCGGCTTTGCGTTTCGGGTCGGGCCTGATATAGGCCGCCCCATCCACGGGAACAAGCAAGGGAAAGCGCCATGGCTTCGATCGATCCGGCCCGTCGTGCGGCAGCGGCGCTTTTGTCGGGCGTTTTGCAGGAACGGCTGACGCTCGCCGAACAGGCGGGCGAGCTGGCCGCGCTGGCACCGCCCGAGCGCGCCCGGGCGCAAAGGCTCGCCCTTGCCACGCTGCGCAACCTGTCCCGCGCCGATGCGATGCTGAAACCGCATCTGCGCAAGGCGCCGCCGCCCGATCTGCATGTGCTCCTGCGGCTTGGCACGGTCGAGATCTGCGCGCTGCAGGAAGCCCCGCATGGCGTCACCGATGCGCTGGTCACCCTCGCCCGATCCGGCGGGCAAAAGACCGAGGGCTTCGCCGGGCTGATCAACGCGGTCCTGCGCAAGATCGCGGCCGACAGCGAGCGCTGGGCGCGGCTCGATGCCCCCGCCCTGCCCGGCTGGCTGCGCGGGCGGCTGATGTCCGCTTACGGCAAGGTCGCGGTGATGCGGATGGAGGCCGCGCATCTGGCCGGCGCCCGCACCGATCTGTCGGTGAAGGCCGATCCCGAAACTTGGGCCGAAAACCTGGGCGCCGAGCTTTTGCCCACCGGCTCGCTGCGTCTGGCACAGACCGGCCAGATCACCGAACTTCCGGGCTACGAGACGGGCGACTGGTGGGTGCAGGATGCCGCCGCCGCCCTGCCCGCCAAGGTGCTGAATGCAAAGCCGGGCGAGCGCGTGCTCGACCTGTGCGCTGCGCCGGGCGGCAAGACGCTGCAACTGCTGACGGCAGGCGCCACGGTCACCGCGCTCGACATCTCCGCGCCGCGCCTGGATCGGCTGGAAGAAAACCTGACCCGCTGCGGGATGCGTGCCGAAACCGTCGCCGCCGATGCGCTCGACTGGACCCCCGAGGCGCCGTTCGATGCGATCCTGCTCGATGCGCCCTGCTCGGCGACCGGCACGATTCGCCGCCACCCGGACCTGCCCTTCGTGAAAGACGCGAGCGGCATCAAGGAGTTGGTGGCACTGCAGGCGGCGCTCCTTGACCGGGCGCTCGGCTGGCTCAACCCCGGTGGGCGGCTTGTCTATGCCACCTGCTCGCTTCTGCCCGAAGAAGGCGAGGCGCAGATCACCGCGGCGCTCGCCCGTCATCCGGGGCTGACGATCACCCCGATCAGCGCCCCCGGACTCGAGCCCGGCTGGCTGACCGAAACCGGCTGCCTGCGTCTGAGCCCCGACCTCTGGCCCGAGCGCGGCGGCCTTGACGGCTTCTTCGTCGCCGTGCTGCAACAGGGTCACTGAAGGGCAAATTCAGACCATGACAGGACCAGGCCGCAGCTTTAAGCTGCGCCAAACTCAACAAAAGGCATGACGGTTCAACTCCGATGGCGGGTGCGATGACTGCGGGCAAGGGCAAATCCTCTCGGGCCGAGTCGCGTGGGCGGCTGACGGGCTGGCTGGACCGGCTGGCCGCGCGTCGTGCCGCCAAGGCCAGCCCCGCGACCGGCTTCGTCAGCCAGCCCGAGCCGCGCTCGATCGGCTCGTTTGCCCGCGGACGGCAGATGATCGCGGGAAATTTCCTGTTTGCGGGGTTTCTGGTCGAGGGCGCCGATCGCTCGATCTGGGATCTGCCGATGCCCGATCCGAGCTTCGAAGAGGCGCTGCAGGGCTGCACCTGGCTCGACGATCTCGCCGCGGTGGGCGACCGGCCCGCGCGGGAACGGGCGCAGGCCTGGGTCTTTGATTGGATCGCCCGCTTCGGCACTGCCAAGGGGCCGGGCTGGACGCCGGACTTGACCGGGCGGCGGTTGATCCGGCTGATCAACCATGCGCTGTTCCTGCTCAACGGTCGCGACAAGGCCGAGGCGCAGGCCTTCTTCCGCACCCTGGGCCAGCAGACGCTGTTTCTGGCGCGGCGCTGGCGTTCGGCGAGCCCCGGCCTGCCGCGGGTCGAGGCGCTGACCGGGCTGATCTATGCGAGCCTCGCGCTGACCGGGATGGAGGTCCATGCGACGGCCGCCGCCGAGGCGCTGGCCGAGGAATGCGCCGAAGACATCGACGCGGCGGGCGGCATTCCCACCCGCAACCCCGAGGAATTGCTGGAGGTCCTGACGCTGCTTCTATGGGCCGCCGATGCGATGACCGCGGCCGGGCGCACGCCCCTGCCCGCGCATCTGGCCGCGATCGCGCGGATCGCGCCGACGCTGCGGGCGCTGCGCCATTCCGATGGCGGGCTGGCGCGGTTTCATGGCGGGGGCCGCGGCGCCGAGGGGCGGCTCGATGCGGCGCTGAATGCCTCGGGCACCCGGGCCGTGGCGCGGCAAGGGCTGGCGATGGGCTTTGTGCGGCTGCATGCCGGGCGCACCAGCCTGATCGTCGATGCCGCGCCGCCGCCCAAGGGCGCCGCCTCGGCCAATGCCCATGCCTCGACGCTGGCCTTCGAGATGACCTCGGGGCGCTGGCCCCTGATCGTCAGTTGCGGCTCGGGCGCGATGTTCGGCCCCGACTGGCACCGCGCCGGTCGGGCCACGCCCAGCCATTCGACGCTGGCGATCGAGGGCTATTCGTCGTCGCGGCTTGGTCCCGCCCGCCGCACGGGCGCGGCGATGCGGACCTGGCTCGAGGAAACACCCTCGGAAGTCTGGATGCGGCCGGAAACCGACCCGGCCCGGCATGCGCTTTTCGGCCATGACGGCTATCTGATCACCCACGGGCTGACCCATATCCGCGAGCTGGAGCTTGCCCCCGACGGCAACAGCCTGAAGGGCACAGACACGCTTGGCGCGATGACCAGCGCCGACAAGGCCCGCTTCGAGACGGTGTTTCAGGCCGATGCCCTGCGCGGCATTCCGTTTCAGATTCGTTTCCACGTCCACCCCGAGGTCGATGCGACGCTCGACATGGGCGGCTGGGCGGTGTCGATGGCGCTCAAATCCGGGGAAATCTGGGTTTTCCGCTTCGATGGCCCGGTCGATCTGACGCTCGACCCCTCGGTCTATCTGGAAAAGGGCCGTTTGCGCCCGCGCGCGACGCAACAAATCGTGCTTTCGGGCCGTTTGCAGGAGCCTGTGCTGCAAATCGGCTGGACCTTGGCCAAGGCTCAGG
The DNA here is from genome assembly GCF_003217355.1 of Rhodobacter viridis. Lineage (GTDB taxonomy): Bacteria > Pseudomonadota > Alphaproteobacteria > Rhodobacterales > Rhodobacteraceae > Rhodobacter > Rhodobacter viridis. The sequence continues at coordinate 19,566 of NZ_QJTK01000002.1, forward strand.
ATACGCCCGGCGCCAATCCGGGCGAGCCCACACCGCCCTCTCCCGCTCCCTGACCACGGGCCGCGACGGCCCTTGCAAAGAAGGAAAGTCTCGTGACCCGTCCCGTTCCGCTCACCCGTGCCCTGCTTTCGGTTTCCGACAAGACCGGTCTGGTCGATTTCGCCCGTGCGCTGGCCGCGCGCGGGGTCGAACTGCTCTCGACCGGCGGCACGGCGAAGACGCTGCGCGAAGCGGGGCTGTCGGTGCGCGACGTGTCGGAAGTGACCGGCTTCCCCGAGATGATGGACGGCCGGGTGAAGACGCTGCACCCGAAGGTGCATGGCGGCCTGCTGGCGCTGCGCGACAACACCGAGCACCTGACCGCGATGGAAACCCACGGCATCGAGGTGATCGATCTGCTGGTGGTGAACCTGTACCCGTTCGAGGCCACCGTCGCCAAGGGCGGCGACTATGACGACTGCATCGAGAATATCGACATCGGCGGCCCGGCGATGATCCGCGCGGCCTCGAAGAACCATGCTTTCGTCGCGACCGTGGTCGATGTCGAGGATTACGCCGCCGTGCTGGCGGAACTCGATGCCAACGACGGCAAGACGACGCTCGCCTTCCGGCAGCGGCTGGCGCAGATCGCCTATGCCCGCACCGCCGCCTATGATGCCGCCGTCTCGACCTGGATGGCGCAGGCGATCGGCGAGAACGCCCCGCGCCGCCGCGCCTTTGCCGGGACGCTCGCGCAGACCCTGCGCTACGGCGAAAACCCGCATCAGTCGGCGGCCTTCTATCTGGACGGCTCGGCCCGTCCGGGGGTGGCGACGGCCAAGCAGCATCAGGGCAAGGAACTGAGCTACAACAACATCAACGACACCGACGCAGCCTTTGAACTGGTGGCGGAATTCCCGACCGACGCCCCGGCCTGCGCGATCATCAAGCACGCCAACCCCTGCGGCGTCGCGACTGGCAAGACGATGCTCGAGGCTTACACCCGGGCGTTCGACTGCGACCGCACCTCGGCCTTTGGCGGCATCATCGCGCTGAACCAGACGCTCGACGCCGCGACGGCGGAAGAAATCTGCAAGATCTTCACCGAAGTCGTCATCGCCCCCGAGGCGAGCGACGAGGCCAAGGCGATCTTTGCCGCGAAGAAGAACCTGCGCCTCTTGACCACGGGCGCCCTGCCCGATCCGAAAGCCGCGATCACCAGCTTCCGGCAGGTGGCGGGCGGCTTCCTTGTTCAGGGCAAGGACAATGGCGCGATCTCGATGGATGATCTGAAGGTCGTCACCAAGCGCGCGCCGAGCGAACAGGAACTGAAAGACCTGCTGTTTGCGTGGAAGGTCGCCAAGCACGTCAAGTCGAACGCGATCATCTACGTCAAGGACGGCGCCACCGTCGGCGTCGGCGCGGGCCAGATGAGCCGCGTCGACAGCACCCGGATCGCCGCCCGCAAGGCCGAGGACATGGCCGAAGTGATGGGCCTCTCCGGCCCGCTGACCAAGGGCTCGGTCGTGGCGTCCGACGCGTTCTTCCCCTTTGCCGACGGTCTGATCACCGCGGCCGAGGCGGGCGCGACGGCGATCATCCAGCCCGGCGGCTCGATGCGCGATCAGGACGTGATCGACGCCGCGAACGAGCGCGGTCTGGCGATGGTCTTCACCGGCATGCGCCATTTCCGGCACTGAGGCATCATGCGACTGATGGCGCGGATCGCGGCCTTCGTGCTGCTGCTCGATCAGGGATCGAAATTCCTGGTCGTGCAGGGGCTCGGGCTGGACCGGATCGGACAGATGGCGGTGCTGCCGCCGTGGCTCAACCTGCGCATGGCCTGGAACCGCGGCATCAACTTCGGCCTGTTCGCGGGCGAGGATGCGATCACCCGCTGGGCCTTGGTGGTGATGGCGCTGCTGATCTCGGCCTGGGTCTGGCATTGGGTGACCCGGCGTCCGCACGAAGGGCGGGTGCAGCTGGCGGCGGGTCTGCTGATCGGCGGCGCGCTCGGAAACGTGATCGACCGCATCGCCTATGGCGCGGTCGCCGATTTCCTCAATGTCTCGGCGCCGTTCTGGGACAACCCGTTTTCCTTCAACGTCGCCGACATCGCCATCTTCCTCGGCGCGGCGGGTCTGGTGCTGTTCACCGGCGACAGCAAGTCCGGCCGGGCGTGACGCCTTTGGGACGTGACGCGCGCAGAGTGATAGGCTAAGACGGGACAAACGACGATGGGGTGCTGCATGCGATCGGTGTCTGGAACGCTCGGGATTGCGCTGGTGACGGCGCTGGCCCTTGGCGGCTGCGGCGCGAAGGACAAGCAACCCGAGCTGATGCATCTGCGCTCGACCACCTCGGGCCCGGACGAATTCGGCATCCTGCCGACGAAGCCGCTGGCGATGCCTGACAGCCTGACCGAGCTGCCCCAGCCGACGCCGGGCGGCACCAGCCTCACCGATCCGACGCCCGAAGCCGATGCGATCGCCGCGCTGGGCGGCAACCCCGAGCGGGTGACCGCCAAGGGCAGCACCGCGGGCGATGGCGGGCTTTTGTCCCATGCCGACCGCTTCGGCGTCGATGGCCAGATTCGCGACCAGCTTGCCGCCGAAGATCTCGACTGGCGGCGCAAGCATGACGGCCGCCTGCTCGAGCGGCTCTTCAACATCAACGTCTACCTCAAGGCCTACCGGCCGATGTCGCTTGACCAGCAGGCCGAACTGGACCGCTGGCGCAAGCTTGGCCTGCGCACGCCGGCGGCCCCGCCCTCGGGCTCGGCGCAGGACTCGTTGCCGTAACGGCCGATCAAACCTGCGTCAGCCCCTTCCGGCCCCGGTTGCCTGTGGCGGCGGTGGGACTACCCTGACGCCAGATCGACGGAGGTGCCCATGCGCACGATGCTTGCCGGACTGTTCCTGACGGCGACCGCCCTTGGCGCCGAGGCCGCGCCGGTGACCCATTTTACCCTGCCAAACGGCCTTGAAGCCGTGGTGATCGAGGATCACCGCGCCCCGGTCGTGGTGCAGATGGTCTGGTACAAGGCTGGCTCTGCCGACGAGGTTCGCGGCAAGTCGGGCATTGCCCATTACCTTGAACACCTGATGTTCAAGGGCACCGACACGATGGCGGCGGGCGAGCTGTCGAAGGTCGTGGCCGCGAATGGCGGCTCGGACAATGCCTTCACCAGCTATGACTACACCGCCTATTACCAGCGCATCGCCGCCGACCGTCTGGAACTGGTGATGAAGATGGAAGCCGACCGGATGCGCAACCTGCGGATCTCGCCGGACGACTGGAAGACGGAACGCGAGGTGATTCTGGAGGAACGCGCCCAGCGCACCGACAGCGATCCTTCGGCGCTTCTGGGCGAGCAGATGCGGGCGGCGCAATTCCTCAACAGCCCCTATGGCACGCCGGTGATCGGCTGGCGCCAGGAGATGGAGGAACTGACCCGCGACGACGCCCTGGTCTGGTATCGCCGCTACTATGCGCCGAACGATGCGGTGCTGGTGGTGGCGGGCGATGTGACACCCGATCAGGTGAAGACGCTGGCCGAAACCTACTATGGCCCGCTCGCGCCCTCGGCCGACATTCCCGCCCGTGTCCGCCCGCAGGAGCCGCCGCAGCTGGCCGAGCGGCGGATGGTCTACCGCGATCCCCGGATCGCCCAGCCCTATGTGATGCGCAGCTATCTGGCGCCCGAGCGTGACCCGGGCGATCAGAAACAGGCCGCCGCGCTGACGATTCTGGCGGAACTGCTGGGCGGCAACATGGCGACTTCGGTTCTCGGCCGCAAACTGGTGTTCGAGGCGGGCGATGCGATCCATGTTTCGGCGGGCTATGACGGCATGTCGATCGACAAGACCACCTTCTCGCTCGCCGTGATGCCCGCGAAGGATGTCGACCTGCCCCGAGCCGAAGCCGCGCTCGACAAGGCGCTGGCCGATTTCTTCAAGGATGGCATCGATCCGGCACAGTTCGAGCGCATCCGCACGCAGATCCGCGCCAGCCAGATCTACGAACAGGACGATACCGAGGCGCTGGCGCAGCGCTATGGCGAGGCGCTGGCCTCGGGCTTCGCGATCGACGACATCGCGGCCTGGCCCGAAGTGCTGATGTCGGTCACCCCCGACGAGGTGATGGCGGCGGCGAAGGCGCTGTTCGATCCGGCGCAATCGGTAACCGTCTTCGCCGAACCCGAGGGCGGCGCCCCGGCGCAAGCCGCCGCTGAACCTGCCCTGACCCCGGAGGCCACGAAATGATCCTTCGCGCCCCCTTCCGCATGCTTGCCGCCCTGACCCTGGCGCTGCTCTCCGCCCTGCCCGCCGCGGCGATCGAGATCGAAGAGGTCACCTCGCCCGGCGGCATCAAGGCCTGGCTGGTCGAGGCGCATGACATCCCCTTCACCGCGCTGGAAATCCGTTTCCGCGGCGGCGCCAGTCTGGACGAACCGGGCAAGCGCGGCGCGATCAATCTGATGACGGCGACGCTCGAGGAAGGCTCGGCCGATCTCGACAGTCAGGGCTTTGCCGCCGCGCAAGAGGCACTGGCCGCCAGTTTCAAATTCGACGTCGATGACGACACGCTGAGCATTTCCGCCCGCATGCTGACCGAAAACCGCGACAAGGCGGTGGAGCTGCTGCATGGCGCCCTGAGCGATCCGCATTTCGATCAGGCCTCGGTCGATCGGGTGCGGGGGCAGGTGCTGTCGATCATCGCCTCGGACACGCAGGACCCGCAGGCGATCGCGGGCGAGACCTTCCGCAAGCTGGCTTACGGCGATCACCCCTATGGAACGTCGCTGAACGGCACGGTCGACAGCGTGCAGGCGCTGACGCGCGAGGACATGTTCGCCGCCAAGGCCCGGGTGATGGCGCGCGACCGGCTGGTGGTTTCGGCCGTGGGCGACATTACCCCCGCGGACCTCGGCCCGCTGCTCGACAAGCTTCTGGGCGAGTTGCCAGCCACCGGCGCCCCCCTGCCGCCGCGCGCCGATCTGGCCCTGACTGGCGGCGTCACTGTCGTGCCCTTCGACACACCGCAGGCGACGGTGATCTTTGGCGAACAGGGTCTGGCCATGTCGGACCCGGATTTCTTCCCCGCCTATGTCTTCAACGAGATCCTCGGCGCGGGCGGATTTTCCTCGCGGCTGATGGAAGAGGTGCGCGAAAAGCGCGGCCTGACCTACGGGATCTACACCTATCTGGTTCCGAAGGATCTGGCCGAGACCTGGCAGGGCAGCTTCGCCTCTGCCAATGGCAAGGTGGCGCAGGCGGTCGAGATCGTGAAGAAGGAATGGGCGAAGGCCGCGACCGGCAAGGTCTCGGACCGGGAACTGGCCGATGCCAAGACCTATCTGACCGGCGCCTATCCGCTGCGCTTTGACGGCAACGGCAATATTGCCGACATTCTGGCCGGGATGCAGCTGAACGGCCTGCCGGTCGATTACATCAACACCCGCAACGACAAGGTCAATGCGGTGACGAAAGACGACATCGCCCGCGTGGCGAAGCGGCTGTTGAAGGCCGACGGGCTGCGCTTCGTCGTCGTCGGGCAGCCCGAGGGGCTGAAGTAAGTCCGAATCTGTTGGGCTTGATTTCGGGCTGTGCTATCCCTTGTGGAATGAACGCACAGCCCCCCCAAATGGGCGCATCCCGCCCGGTGATCCGCCAGCTTGACGACGCCGCCGCCAACCGCATCGCGGCGGGCGAGGTGGTGGAACGCCCCGCCTCGGCGGTGAAGGAACTGGTCGAAAACGCGCTCGACGCCGGGGCCAGCCGGATCGAGGTCGCCTATGCCGACGGCGGCAAGACGCTGATCCGCATCAGTGACGACGGCTGCGGCATGACCGCCGAAGACCTGCCCTTGGCACTCTCGCGTCATGCCACCTCGAAGATCGATGGCTCGGACCTGCTGAACATCCACACCTTCGGCTTTCGCGGCGAAGCGCTACCCTCGCTCGGCGCGGTCGGGCGGCTCACCATCACCTCGCGCGCCGAGGGCTATGACGCCGCGCAGATCACCGTCGCGGGCGGGCAGATCAGCGCGGTGAAACCGGCGGCGCTCAATCGCGGCACCGTGGTCGAGTTGCGCGATCTGTTCTACGCCACCCCTGCCCGGCTGAAATTCCTGCGCACCGACCGGACCGAGGCGCAGGCGATCGCCGACACGGTGAAGCGCCTCGCCATGGCCGAGCCCTATGTCAGCTTCACCCTGCGCGAGATCGCGGGCACCGACACCCGCGAGATCTTCCGCGCCGATGCCGAACAGGGCGAGCTGTTCGGGGCGCTTTCGGGCCGTCTCGGCCGCATCCTCGGCCGGGCCTTTGCCGACAATGCCGTGCCTTTGGATGCCGAACGTGAAGGCATCCGGCTGACCGGCTATGCCGCCCTGCCCACCTATTCCCGTGGCGCCGCGATCGAGCAGTTTCTCTTCGTCAACGGTCGCCCGGTGCGCGACAAGATGCTGCTTGGCGCATTGCGTGCCGCCTACATGGATGTGCTGTCCCGCGACCGCCACCCGGCCGCCGTGCTGTTCCTGACCTGCGATCCCGAGTCGGTCGATGTGAACGTCCACCCCGCCAAGGCCGAGGTGCGCTTCCGCGAGGCGGGCGTGCCGCGGGGCCTGATCGTCACCGGCATTCGCCATGCGCTGGCGCAATCGGGGCATCGGTCCTCCTCGACCGTCGCCACCGCCACCCTAGGCGCGATGCAGCCCGAACCGGCACAACCCCGCATCTATCAGATGGAGCGGCCAAGCTACGGGGCGATCCGCAGTGCCTTTGCCGCGCAGATGCCGCTTGCCGCCTTTGACGAGGCGCCGCAAAGCTACACCGCGCCCTTTGCCCCCTCGGCGCGGGTCGAGCCGCCGCCGCCCGAGACGGCGGAGCTGATCCACCGCCCGCTCGGCGCCGCCCGCGCGCAGCTGCATGAAAACTACATCATCGCCCAGACCGAGCGCGGCATGGTGATCGTCGATCAGCACGCCGCGCATGAGCGGCTGGTCTATGAACGGCTGAAAGCCCAAAGCGCGGAAAAGGGCATCGCGGCGCAGGCGCTTTTGATCCCCGAAATCGTCGAGCTTTCCGCCGCCGATGCCGCCCGGCTGCTGGAGGTCGCCGACGATCTGCACCGGCTTGGCCTTGCGATCGAGCCCTTTGGCGGCGGCGCCATCGCCGTGCGCGAAACCCCCGCGATCCTTGGCGAAATCAACGCGGCGGCTTTGCTGCGGGATATTTTGGACGAACTCGCCGATCAGGGCGACAGCCTGCGGCTGCAATCGAAGATCGACGCGGTTCTGTCGCGCATGTCCTGCCACGGCTCGATCCGCTCCGGTCGGCAGATGCGGGTCGAGGAGATGAACGCGCTTCTGCGCGAAATGGAAGCGACGCCGCTTTCCGGCCAGTGCAACCACGGCCGCCCGACCTATGTCGAGCTGAAGCTTTCCGACATCGAACGCCTGTTCGGCCGGACATGATCCAGATCGGCACGCATGTGATCGACCTGCAGGACCCGCTGGTGCAGGGTGCCTTGGGCGCGGCGGTCTTGCTGCTGCTGCTCGTCCTCATGATGCTGCGGGCGTCCCTGCGCGCGGCAAAGGCGCTTGATCCGCTCGCGGGAAACCTGCTGCATCTGGCGCAACGGGTGCAGGCGCTGTCCGATGGCCAGCACCAACTTGCAGGCGGGCTGCATCATGTGTCGGAGGCGCAGGCCGCCAGCCAAAGCCGGATGCTGCAACTGATGGAGGCCCGGCTGGCCGAGGTGAATCGCGCGATGACCGAAAGCCTGCACGGCTCGGCCACCCGCACGGCGCGCAGCTTGGGCGACCTGCAACAGCGTCTGGCCGCCATCGACAAGGCGCAGGCGAATATCGAGAAGCTCTCGGGCAATGTGCTGGGGTTGCAGGATATTCTGTCAAACAAGCAGACCCGCGGCGCCTTTGGCGAGATCCAGCTGCATGACATCGTGCAAAAGGCGCTGCCGCGCGATTCCTATACGATGCAGGCGACGCTCTCGAACGGGCGCCGCGCCGATTGCCTGATCCATCTGCCCCATCCGCCCGGCCCGATCGTGATCGACAGCAAATTCCCGCTGGAAGCCTACGAAGCCCTGCGCCGGGCCGAAAATCAAAGCCAGCTGATCGAGGCGCAGCGGATGATGCGGATCTCGCTGCGATCCCACATCCGCGCCATTGCCGATCGCTACATCCTCGAGGGCGAGACCTCGGACGGGGCGCTTTTGTTCCTGCCCTCGGAAGCCGTCTATGCGGAACTGCACGCGAATTTCCCCGAACTGGTGCGCGAGGGCTTTGCCGCCAAGGTCTGGATCGTCTCGCCCACCACCTGCATGGCGACGCTGCACACGATGCGCGCCGTTTTGAAAGACGCGCGGATGCGGGCGCAGGCGGGGGCGATCCGGCGCGAACTCGCCGCGCTGCATGCCGATGTCGGGCGGCTGGGCGAGCGGGTGGCCAATCTGGATCGCCACTTCGGCATGGCCGCACGCGACATCGAAGAGATCAAGACCTCCGCCGAAAAGGCCGGGAAACGGGCGCATCGGCTCGACAATTTCGACTTCGAGGAACTCGCCCCCGAGCCCCCCCTGCGGCTTCCCGTCGAAAGCTGAGATGGCGCTTGCGTCACGGCCGATCCGGGGCGAGACTGGCGCCACAGGAGGACGTGTCATGCTGCCGATCAGCCCGTCGAAAATCGCCCATGTGATCATCAACGCCCGGAAATTCGACGCCGAGGTGCCGGGGTCCGGTCAAGCGCGCGAATTGCGCGCCTTCATCGCCGCGCTGAACGAAGATGAGCAGGCCGCCCTGACCGCGTTGATGTGGATCGGCCGCGAGACCTTTGAACCCGAGGAATTCGACGAGGCTTTCGAGACCGCCAAGGTCGAGGCGACGGCACCGACCGAGGACTATCTTCTCGGCATCCCGATGCTGGCCGATTACCTTGAAGACGGGCTGAATGCGATGGGCATCAGCCTCGAAGAGGCCGAGGACGAGATCCACCCGACGGTATAGGGAGGCGCTGCCCCCCGTCCGCAAGTGGCCCGCCCCCGGCGTGTTTTGCCAAGAAAACGCCCGGCCTTTCCTTGGCAAAATACGCCACGGGGGTGCGGGGGTGTGAAACCCCCGCTCCTGCCCTGCGTCAGGCCACCAGCCGGTAGCCACCCGACTCGGTGATCAGCAGCCGCGCATTCGACGGATCGGGCTCGATCTTCTGACGCAGCCGGTAGATGTGGGTTTCGAGCGTATGCGTGGTCACGCCCGCGTTGTAGCCCCAGACCTCGTGCAAGAGCACATCGCGCGCCACCACCCCATCCTGCGCCCGATAAAGGAACTTCAGGATGTTGGTTTCCTTTTCCGTCAGCCGGATCTTGCGGTCCTTCGCGTCGATCAGCATCTTCATCGCCGGCTTGAACGTATACGGCCCAAGCTGGAACACCGCGTCTTCCGACTGCTCATGCGTGCGCAGCTGGGCGCGAATGCGGGCCAGCAACACCGGGAACTTGAACGGTTTGGTGATGTAGTCATTCGCGCCGCTATCAAGCCCAAGGATCGTGTCGGCGTCGGTATCATGGCCGGTCAGCATCATGATCGGGCATTTCACCCCCTGCTTGCGCAGCTTCTTGCACAGCTCGCGGCCATCAGTGTCGGGCAGGCCCACGTCGAGCATGACCAGATCATAGAGCGCGCCCTTGGCCTTCTCGACCCCTTCGGCGCCCGAGCCCGCCTCGAACACGTCGAATTCCTCGGTCGCGATCAGCTGCTCGGCCAGCGCCTCGCGCAGGTCGCTGTCGTCATCCACCAGAAGAATTTTCTTCAGCCCGGCCATCTTTGCCTCCCGGTCTCGCTGCGGTTTCCGTCAAGCTGGACCCTGATCACGACCGCGGCAAGGGAGGTGAAATCTTTCTCACGCAAGGGTGACGCAGGGGCGGGAAGTGTTTCAATCTGTTTCAGTCACCGCTATCTTCCGGCCATGGAAACGCCCTCCCTTCTCGGCCCGAGCGCCCTTGAACTTGTGAACCGCGCCCGCGCCGACCTGCGGCTCGGTCTTCCTGTCGTGCTGTCGGGGCAGATGCTGGCCGTCGCTGTCGAGACGCTCTCGCCCGAGCGACTGCGCGCCCTGCGCGGCCTAGGGCCGCTGACTTTGGCGCTGACCTCGTGGCGGGCCGAGACGCTGAAGGCCCGGGTCTATGACGGGGATCTGGCCCGGATCGCCGTCCCCGAAGACGCCGATCTCGCCTGGCTGCGAGCGCTGGCCGATCCGGCCGATGATCTGCGGGTGCCGATGAAGGGGCCGCTGACCAGCCAACGCGGCGGCGAGGCCAGGCTGGCGCGGGCCGCGATCGGCCTGTGCAAGACGGCGCAACTTCTGCCCGCCGCGCTGCTCGCGCCCCTGCCCACGCCCGCGCCGGAGGGGCTGACGGGCCTTGACGCCGCGCAGGTGTTGCAACTGCTGTCCTCCGAGGCCGCCTTTGCCCCCGTCGCCGCGGCGCGGGTGCCGATGCGGGCGGCGGAAAAGGGGCGGCTGCATATCTTCCGCCCCGACGATGGCGGCCCCGAACATTACGCCATCGAGATCGGCTCCCCCGACCGGATGCAGCCCGTGCTGGCGCGGCTGCATTCGGCCTGTTTCACCGGCGATGTGATGGGGTCGCTGAAATGCGACTGCGGCCCGCAACTCGATGCCGCCCTGCAGCAGATGGGCGCCGAGGGAGCGGGCGTGCTGCTCTACCTCAATCAGGAGGGCCGCGGCATCGGTCTGGCGAACAAGATGCGCGCCTATTCCTTGCAGGATCAGGGGTTTGACACCGTCGAGGCGAACCATCGGCTGGGGTTTGAGGATGACGAGCGCGATTTCCGCATCGGTGCGGCGCTGTTGAAAAAACTCGGCTTCAAATCGGTGCGGCTTCTGACCAACAACCCGGCCAAGGTGCGGATGCTCGAAACCCACGGCATTGAGGTGACCGAGCGCGTGCCGCTCAAGGTCGGCCAAAGCGCCCATAACGCCGCCTATCTGGCCACCAAGGCCGCGAAATCGGGGCATCTCTTGTGATCCGCCTGACCGCCACCGGACTTCTGTTCAACGGCCGTCGCCACCCGGTGCAGATCGGCCGCGGCGGTCTTTCCACCGCCAAGCGCGAGGGCGACGGCGCCACCCCCGTTGGCCGGTTGCGCATCGTCGGGCTGCTTTACCGCGCCGACCGGCTGCCCCGCCCGGCACCTTGGGCAAGGCCGATCGGACCGCAGGACCTGTGGTGCGACGCCGCCGATCACCCCGCCTACAACCAGCCGGTCACGGCGCCATTCAAGGCCAGCCATGAACGACTGGCCCGCCGCGATCCGCTTTACGACATCGTTCTGGTGACGGACTGGAATTACCCGAAGGCGACGCCCGGCAAGGGCTCGGCGATCTTCGTGCACCAGCACCGCCGCCTTGGCTACCCGACCGCGGGCTGCCTTGCGCTGCGCCGTGCCGATCTGATCAAGCTCGCCCGCAGCCTGAAACCCGGCACCGAGATCGAAATCCCGAACCTCGCCTGTTTTCATCTTGCGAAAAATATCCCGGGGTCCGGGGCAGCGCCCCGGTCCGCCGACAAGGCTTAAGCCTTCGCGCCGTAATCGCGCGCGCCAAAGATCGCCGAACCGACCCGCACATGCGTCGCCCCGGCGGCAATCGCCGCTTCGAAATCCGAACTCATCCCCATCGACAGCCCGGCCAGACCGTTCCGCGCCGCCATCTCGGCCAGCAGCGCGAAATGCGGAGCCGGGTCTTCCTGCTCGGGCGGGATGCACATCAGCCCGACCACCGGCAGATCCAGCCGCCGCGTCTCGGCCACGAAGGCATCCAGCGCCTCGGGCAGAACCCCCGCCTTTTGCGGCTCGGCGCCGGTATTGACCTGCACGAACAGATTCGGGCTTGCCCCGCGCGCCTGCGCCAGAGACGCAAGCTTGGTGGCCAATGACGGCCGGTCGAGCGTGTGGATCGCCTCGAACAGCTCCACCGCCTGCTTGGCCTTGTTCGTCTGCAACGGCCCGATCATGTGCACGGCCACGCCCGGGAATTGCACCCGCCATGCGGGCCATTTGCCCGCCGCCTCCTGCACGTAATTCTCGCCAAAGAGCCGCTGCCCCTCGGCCAGAATCGCCGCGACCCGTTCGGGCGGCTGCACCTTCGACACGGCGATGAGCGAGACCGACCCCTCGGCCCGCCCGGCTGCCCGCACCGCGGCGGCAATCCGGGCCTGAATATCCTGCAATCCCATGGCGATCTCCTTTGCGGCACAATCCAGCACAGGATGCCGAAAAAGAAAAGAGCGGGCCAAGGCCCGCTCTTTCCCATCAGGTTCTGAAAGATCAGAACTTGAATTTCACACCGACGTTGGCGGTCGGATCCGAACCGTTGATGTCGTCGTCTTGCACGCCAGCGGCGAGGATCGCGCCGCCGCCCAGATCGTAGTCGGCGCCCAGGCCGTACCAGGTCACGCTGTCGACGCCAGCGGCAACATAGTCAACGTTTTGCACGTAGCCTTTGACGGTGATCGCGTTGAAGGTCGAGGCAACGCTCAGGCCGACAGCGTCGTCAACCGGGTTCGCATCGCCGCCGATGGCGTAGTAGGCTTTGACGTCGGTGTTGCCGAATTTGGCGATGCCGGCGAGTTCGGTTTGGCTCATGTCGAGAACCGAACCGGTGCGGTCCAGCTGCTCGTAGCCGAGGCCAACGGTGTAGTTGCCGAAGGTGTAGGCAGCGGCGACCGAGTAAGCTTGGGTGTCAGCTTCGAAGGTGCCTTGCAGCGCCGAGCCGTAGCCGTTGCCGTCGGTCATCGCAGCGGCGACCGAGAACGAGCCGGCGCTGTAGGTGTACATCAGGCCCGAGGTGGTCTCGTTGTCGAGGGTCAGGTACGGGATGTCGTTGGTGCCGCCGTTCGCGGTGCCCCAGTCGTCGCCCATGTAGCCGACGTCAGCCAGGTCGCCGAACAGCTCTTCCGGAGCCGAAGCAACGTCGCCCATGGTCAGCTTGCCGAAGGCGCCCGAGATGAACACGGTGCCACGGTTGCCAGCGCGCGGATCTTCGAGGCCATCAGCGCCAGCGGCGTCGCCACGGATGTCCGAGGTTTTGAACGAAGCGCCGAATTCCAGACCCGAGTCGGTGGTGCCCGAGAGGGTGAAGGCGACGCGAGCGCGGCTCGAGAAGTTCCAGTCGGCGCCGTCATAGACCACGCCCATGCGGCCGTCGCCCGACAGTTTCACTTCGGCCGAAGCCATGCCAGCGGTCATGACGAGCGCGGTCGTCGCGATGAGAAGCTTTTTCATTTGTTCCCTCATTTGCTAAGGTCAGCCCCAACTCAGGGGAATCCGAGGTGGGTATGCAGGCTTTTTCTCTCGCCACGCCCCTCTTTGCAACGAAAACAGGGCCGAAGCGGCCAAAGCGAAACCGCGTGGTGCAGCTTTGCCACAGTGCCCCGCTGGGACCAGACGACTTCAGGCCGCCGCGCAGCCCGACTGACGGGGGAAAAATCTTGTCGCCCTTCGGGCCTTCGGCTAGAGACAGGAAAAGCCAATGGGTTCAGCCTGCGGGGGCAGTCGATCGTATGAAGAAAGCAACCTTTCTGCGCAGCGCGGCGGTGCTGGGATTTGCGCTTGGCCTTGCAGGCTGCGGCGGCACCTCCAGTGGCAAGCTGTTTCACTGGGGCGGATCCGCGGCGGCCCCGCAAAAGCAGGAAACCGCTTTCGACAAGTTCAATGCAAAGCCGAAGCAATCTTCCTTGTTCGACCTGTTTTCGAACAACGAGGACCCGAACGTTTCGCTCGCGGTGAACAAGTATCTCTGGAGCGCCTCGCTGGAAGTGCTCGACTTCCTGCCGATTCAATCGGTCGATCCGTTCTCTGGCCTGATCGTGACGGGCTACGGCACGCCGCCCGGTGGCGGCAAGGCCTACAAGGCGACGATCCACATCACCGATCCGGCGCTGGATGCGCGGTCGCTGAAAGTGTCGCTCGAAAGCCGCGGCGGCGTGGTGTCCCCGGAAACCACGCGTGCGGTCGAGGATGCAATCCTGACCCGGGCCCGGCAGCTGCGGATTCGCGACTCGGGCCTCTGAGCCGTCACAAGCCTGCGATTTCCCCGCCCGGGCCGTCCCGCGGCGGGGTTATTTTGTCACTTGTCTTTCCTGATCACTGGACCTTCCGGCCCCGCGCGGTGTAGCAAACCGCGACCGATGACGAACGAGGGGCCAGATGTCGCGTTACGAGCCGAGCCAGAGCGAAAAGAATTGGCAAGCCGCCTGGGAGGCGGAGGGCGTCTTCACCGCGCGGCGCGATCCCGCAAAGCCGAAATATTACGTGCTCGAGATGTTCCCCTATCCGTCGGGACGCATCCACATGGGCCATGTGCGCAACTACACCATGGGCGACGTGGTGGCGCGGTATAAAATGTCCTGCGGATTCAGCGTCTTGCATCCGATGGGCTGGGACGCTTTCGGGATGCCCGCGGAAAACGCCGCGATGGAGCGGGGCGGCCATCCGAAGGATTGGACCTATTCGAACATCGCCGACATGCGCGCGCAGATGAAGCCGCTTGGTCTCTCGATCGACTGGAGCCGCGAGTTTGCCACCTGCGACCCGGAATATTACGGCCAGCAGCAGGCGATGTTCCTTGATATGCTCGACGCCGGTCTCGTCTATCGCAAGAATGCGGTGGTGAACTGGGACCCGGTCGACATGACGGTTCTGGCGAACGAACAGGTCGAGGACGGGCGCGGCTGGCGCTCGGGCGCCTTGGTCGAGCGCAAGGAACTGACGCAGTGGTTCTTCAAGATCTCGGATTACGCGGGCGAGTTGCTCGCGGCGCTCGATGGTCTGAAGGACTGGCCGGAAAAGGTGCGGCTGATGCAGGCGAACTGGATCGGCCAGTCGCGCGGGCTGCAATTCAGCTTCGACACCGTCGATGCGCCCGAGGGATTCGGCCAGATCGAGGTCTACACGACCCGGCCTGACACGCTGATGGGGGCCAGCTTCGTCGGCATCTCGCCCGACCATCCGCTGGCGAAAGTGCTGGAAGCGGCGAACCCGGAAATGGCCGAGTTCATCGCCCAATGCCGCAAGGGCGGCACCACCGAGGAAGCGATCGAAACCGCCGAGAAGATCGGTCTGGATACCGGGATTCGCGTCAAGCATCCGCTTGATCCGGCTTGGGAATTGCCGGTCTGGATCGCAAACTTCATCCTCATGGATTACGGCACCGGCGCGATCTTCGGCTGCCCGGCGCATGATGCGCGCGACTTCGAATTCGCCACGAAATACGCCCTGCCGATCAACCCGGTCTTCGTTGCGCAAGGCGCCGAAGAAGCGGCGTTGACGGAAGCTTTCGTGCCGATGAAATCGGAAACCGTCCACTACATCCGCGGCTTTGCCGGGGCGGAAGTGCAGACCGGCGAAGAGGGCGTGGCCACCGCCATCGCCGTGGCAGAATCGCAAGGCTGGGGCACCGGCGTCACGAAATACCGCCTGCGCGACTGGGGGCTTTCCCGTCAGCGCTACTGGGGCTGCCCGATTCCCGTCGTGCATTGCGCCGCCTGCGGTGTCGTGCCCGAGAAGAAGGAAAACCTGCCGATCCGGCTGCCCGATGATGTCACCTTCGACAAGCCGGGCAACCCGCTCGACCGGCACCCGACCTGGCGCGATTGCAGCTGCCCGAAATGTGGTGCCCCCGCCCGGCGCGAAACCGACACGATGGACACCTTCGTCGATTCGTCCTGGTATTACGCGCGCTTCACTGCGCCCCATGCCACCACGCCGACCGTGGCCGAGGATGCCGACTACTGGATGAACGTCGATCAATATATCGGCGGCATCGAGCATGCGATTCTGCACCTGCTCTATTCGCGCTTCTTCGCCCGTGCGATGGCGAAGACCGGGCACCTGCCCGCGAAAGCGATCGAGCCCTTCGACGCGCTTTTCACCCAAGGCATGGTGACGCACGAGATCTACCTGACCCGCGACGCCAATGGCCGTCCGGTCTATCACCTCCCAGAAGAGGTTCATGTCTTCAACGCTGGGCCACTTCGCCTTGCGCTAGAACGCGCGAAATTCCCAAACCTTAACTTGGAAGAACTGACCGAGGGAGAGCTGTTTATCAAATACCAGTCTCAACCTGAAAACCGGCGAGTAAGCGTCATCCCCTCGGCCAAGATGTCGAAGTCGAAGAAGAACGTCGTCGATCCGATGAACATCATCGCGCAATTCGGCGCCGATACCGCGCGCTGGTTCGTGATGTCGGACAGCCCGCCCGAGCGTGACGTGGAATGGACCGCTTCGGGGGCCGAGGCCGCCTGCAAGCACCTGACCCGGGTCTGGAACCTGTGCGACCGTATCGCCTCCCTGCCCGCCGACCTGCCGCCCCGCGAAGACGAGGCGCTGCTGCGCGCGATGCACCGGGCGATTGCCGATGTGACCTTCTCGATCGAGAATTTCGCTTTCAACAAGGCGATTGCGAAGCTTTACGAATTCACCAACACGCTGGCGAAATCGGATGCGTCGAAACCGGTGCGGCAACAGGCGATGCGCACGCTTGCCCAGCTGATGGCGCCGATGACGCCGCACCTGGCCGAGGATGTCTGGGCGCAGCAGGGCGGCGAGGGGCTCGTTGTGCGCGCGCCCTGGCCGAAGGCCGATCCGGCGATGCTGATCGAGGATACCGTCACGCTGCCGATTCAGATCAATGGCAAGCGCCGCGGCGAAGTGGTCGTGCCGAAAGACATGCCCGCTTCCGAGGTTGAAAAGCTCGTGCTGGCGGACGAGACTGTGATCAAGGTTCTGGCCGGTGGCCAGCCGAAAAAGCTCATCGTCGTCCCGGGGCGTATCGTCAATGTGGTCGTCTGACCGTCGGTCCTTTCTGCTTCTGATCAGCGCTGCGGCCCTCTCGGGCTGCGGCTTCACCCCGGCCTTCGGGCCGAAGGGCGGCGCGACCGGACTTCTGGGCCGCGTCGAAACCGACATGCCGCAAACACCCGACGATTTCGCGCTGGTGCGGCGGTTGTCGGAACGGCTCGGCCCGGTCGAAAAGGCGCGGTATCGGCTGTCTTACACCGTCACGACCGACGTGCTCGGGCAGGCGATCACGCCCGAAGGGGCGACGACGCGCTATTCGCTGACCGGGCAGGTCGATTACACGCTGCATGACAGTCGCTCGGATGCCGTGCTGCTGGCGGGCAAGGTGAGCAGCTTCACCTCGTGGTCGGCCTCTGGCTCGGTGGTCGCGACCTCCTCGGCCGAGGATGACGCCCATCGCCGCCTGATGCGGATGCTCGCCGATCAGATCGTCACCCGTCTGCTGGCGCAGGCGAGCACGCTGCCGAAATGAAGCTGACCGGCATCGCCGCGACGCGCTATTTCGGCAAACCCGATCCGGCGCGGCTCGGGCTTCTGATCTATGGCGCCGATGCGATGCGGGTCGCCCTGCGGCGGCAAGAGGTCATCGCGGCGCTGATCGGCCCCGAGGGCGAGGCCGAGATGCGGCTGACCCGGCTTTCGGGCGCCGATCTGCGCAAGGATGCCTCACAGGTGATCGACGGCATCAAGGAGATCGGGTTCTTTCCCGGTCCGCGCGTGGTCTTTGTCGAAGAAGCCACCGACACCACCGCCCCGGCCTTCGACGCCGCAGTGAAGGCTTGGACGCATGGCGATGCGCAGATCATCGTCACGGCAGGCGGGCTGACCGCGAAATCTGCGCTGCGCAAGATCTTCGAGAATCACCCGAACGCCTATGCGATCGGGATTTATGACGATCCGCCGAGCCGCGAAGAGATCGAGGAGATCCTGAAAAAGGCCGGGCTGCGGACCATCCCGAACGAGACGATGACCGATGTTTTGGCGTTGTCGAAGGCGCTTGATCCGGGCGATTTTCGCCAGACGATCGAAAAGATCGCGCTTTACAAACATGGGGATAGCAGCCCCCTGACCCCGGCCGAGGTGGCGCTTTGCGCCCCCACGACAGTCGAAGCGGAGATCGACGAAGTGCTGGAACTGGTGGCTGACGGGCGGCCCTTGGATCTGGCGCGGATGATGCGCCGGATCGAAGGACAGGGCGTGCAGCCGGTGACGCTGGCGATCATGGCGACCCGGCATTTCCGCACCTTGCACATGGCGGCCTCGGACCCCGGCGGGGCCGGGGCGGGCATCGGCAAGCTGCGTCCGCCGGTCTTTGGCCCGCGCCGCGACGTGTTGCAGCGGCAGGCGAGCCGCTGGGGGATGATGCGACTCGAAGAGGCGCTGAAGGTGCTGATCGAGGCTGACCTCACGTTGCGTTCGGCCTCCAAGGCGCCGCAGATGGCGGTGATCGAACGGGCCTTGATGCGGCTGGCTTCGATGGCGGCGAAGCTCGGATGATGCAGGCGCTGGTGATTGGCGGCGGTCCGGCCGGGATGATGGCGGCCGAGGAACTGGCCCGTGCGGGCATCCGGGTCATTCTGGCCGAAGCGAAGCCGACCTTGGCGCGGAAATTCCTGATGGCGGGGAAATCCGGGTTGAACCTGACCCGCGACGAGCCTTTGGCGCAGTTTCTCGACGCCTATTCCCCCGACTGGATTCGCCCGCATGTGGCCGGTTTCGGCCCCGAGGGGGTGAAGGACTTCGCCCGCGGACTTGGGCTCGATCTCTTCACCGGCTCGACGGGGCGGGTGTTTCCGGTCGAAATGAAAGCCTCGCCGATGCTGCGGCTTTGGGCGCGACGGCTGGCCGATCTGGGGGTGGAGGTCCGCACGCGCTGGCGCTGGACCGGCTTTGCGAACGACGCTTTCGCCTTTGACACGCCCGACGGACCGAAGCTGCTGACCCCCAAGGTGACCGTTCTGGCGCTTGGCGGCGCAAGCTGGCCGCGGCTTGGCTCGGATGCCGCCTGGGTGCCGTGGCTGGCCGAGAAAGGCGTGAGCCTTGCCCCGTTCAAACCCGCGAACATGGGGCTGGTGGTGGAGTGGTCTCCCCACATGGCCGCGCACCTGGGCCAGCCGGTGAAAGGCGCGGCGCTGATCACGCCGGATCACACAAGCCGGGGCGAATTCGTGCTGTCCGCCCGGGGGCTCGAAGGCGGCGGCATCTATGCGATTGCCGCGCGGGTGCGGGATGGGGCGCCTTTGTCGCTCGACCTTGCGCCCGATCTGCGGCTCGATGACATCGCGCATCGGCTGAGCCGCACGCCTGCGCGCGACAGCCTGCCCAATCGGCTGCGCAAGGCGCTGCGGCTCGATCCGGTGAAACTCGCCCTGCTGCAGGAATGGGGCCGCCCGCTGCCCTCCGATCCGCTGGCGCTCGCCCGCAAGCTGAAAGCGCTCCCCGTGCGCCATCTGGGCCCGCGCCCCTTGACCGAGGCGATTTCCTCGGCGGGCGGCATTGCCGAGACCGCCCTGACCGACGGTCTTGAACTGACGGCCCTGCCCGGGGTCTTTGCCGCGGGCGAGATGCTGGATTGGGAGGCGCCGACGGGCGGATACCTCCTGACCGGTTGCCTTGCCACGGGCCGCATCGCGGGGCAGGCGGCGGCGCGATTGTTCGGGGCACAATCGACAGATTGACGCAGCCCCCCGCGCATGGCGAACTGGCCCCCTTGCGAGGGAGACGCAGATGACCCAGACCCGCCTGATCACCCCCGTCCTTGTGGGCGGTGCCATCATCTTGATGCTTGGCTTCGCCATCCGGGCCTCGTTCGGGGTGTTCCAGATCCCGATCGCCACCGAATTCGGCTGGCCGCGGGCGGAGTTTTCGCTCGCCATCGCGATCCAGAACCTCGCCTGGGGGATCGGGCAACCGATCTTCGGCGCGATTGCCGAACGCTTCGGCGACCGCAAGGCGATCGTGCTGGGCGCGCTGCTCTATGCGCTCGGTCTGGTGCTGTCGGCCTTTGCCACCCAGCCCTGGCAACATGATCTGCTGGAAATCTTCGTCGGCTTCGGCATTGCCGGGACCGGCTTTGGCGTGATCCTGGCCGTCGTCGGCCGCGCCGCCTCGGCCGAGAATCGCTCGCTGACGCTGGGCATCGCCACTGCCGCGGGCTCGGCAGGTCAGGTCTTCGGCGCGCCGGTGGCCGAGGCGCTGCTCAGCCACTTCCCGTGGCAGACCGTCTTCGTGATCTTCTCGGTCACGATCCTTGCCGCGATGGCCGCCCTGCCGCTTCTGCGCAGCCCCGCCCGCGCCGCGCACCATGGCACAAGCGAGCCGATGGGCACGGTCTTGAAACGGGCCCTGCGGGACCCGTCCTTCACCCTGATCTTCCTTGGCTTCTTTTCCTGCGGCTATCAGCTCGCCTTCATCACCGCGCATTTCCCCGCGATGGTGACCGAGATGTGCGGCGCCGTTCCGCCCGGATCGCTGCTGGCGGCAATCGGCATTCAAAGCCTGTCCACCCTTGGCGCCGTGGCGATCTCGCTCATTGGTCTGGCCAATATCGCAGGCACGATCTTTGCGGGCTGGGCCGGGCGGCACTATTCGAAGAAATATGCGCTCGCCATCGTTTACCTGCTGCGCACGATCGCCGCTGCCGCCTTCATCCTGGTGCCGATGACGCCCGCGACGGTGCTGGTGTTCTCGCTCGTGATGGGGGCGTTGTGGCTGGCGACGGTGCCGCTGACCTCGGGCCTGATCGCCGAGATTTACGGGCTGCGCTACATGGGCACGCTTTATGGCGTCGTCTTCTTTTCGCATCAGGTCGGCGCGTTTCTGGGCGTCTGGCTGGGCGGGCGGCTTTACGACATCTCGGGCGATTACACGCTGGTCTGGTGGGTCGGCGTCGGCATGGGGGCGTTCTCGGCGCTCGTCCACCTGCCGGTGAAAGAGCGCCCGCTGATCGCTCAACCGGCCTGAAGCATCGCTTCCAAACCGGACCGGAACTCGGGGTAGCGCAGGCTCACCCCGAGTTCCGTCTTGATCCGGTCGTTCCGCACCCGCTTGTTTTCGGCATAGAAACTGGCCGCCATCGGGGTCATGCTGGCGGGGTCAAAGGGCACCTCGGGCGGGCGGGGCAGGCCCAGAAGCTCGGCCGCATAGGCCAGCACATCCTCGGGCGGCGAGGGCGCGTCGTCGCAGACGTTGTAGACCCGCCCGGGGTTCGGGTGCGCGATCGAGGCCGCCAGAACCTGCGCGATGTCCTCGACATGGATGCGCGAGAACACCTGTCCGGGCTTCAGGATCAGCCGCGCGGTGCCGTCCCGGACCTTCTCGAACGGGCCACGGCCGGGGCCGTAAATCCCGGCAAGGCGGAAGATATGCAGCGGCAATCCCAGCGCCTGCCAAGCCGCTTCGGCCGCCACCCGCTGCACGCCGCGCGTGGTCGAGGGGGTCAGGGGCGTGTCTTCATCCACCCAGCCGCCGCCATGATCGCCATAGACGCCGACGGTCGAAAGATACCCCACCCAGCGCAAATGCTGCGCCGCAGCAATTTCATTTCGCTGCGCAGCGAGAACCGGGTCGCCAGAGCCATCGGGGGCCACGGAAGTGAGCAGATGCGTGGCTTCCGCCAGCGGCAACGGCCCCCCCGTCCACACCAGCGGCTCCACCCCTTCGGCTCGAAGCATTTCCGCTTTCACGGCGCTGCGCGTCGTCGCGATGATCCGCCAGCCCGCGGGCAAAAGCAGCCGGGCCAGCGCTCGCGCGGAATAGCCGTGACCGATCGACAGCAGCGTTTTCATGGGTTTCTCCTTCGCCTCGCACCCTAGTCATCACGTCGTCACTTGCGAAGGGCAAAAAGCTCTGGCACCTTTGGTCATGGAACATATGACATCTCTCAAAACCTGGCCCGAGGCCGCGCCGCGTCTGATTGCCGTCGCCGCGGGCAGAGCACCCGCCGATTGCGTGATCCGGCAGGGCAAATGGGTCAACGTCCAAAGCCGCGAAGTGCTGGACGGTTACGACATCGCGATTGCCGAGGGGCGTTTCGCCGCCATCGCCCCGGATCTGAGCTCGGCCATCGGGCCCGAGACAAGGGTGATCGAGGCGCAGGGCCGCTACATGATCCCCGGTCTCGTCGATGGTCACATGCATGTCGAAAGCGGCATGCTGACGCCCGCGGAATTTGCCGCCGCCGTGATCCCGCATGGCACGACGACGATGTTCACCGACCCGCATGAAATTGCCAATGTGCTGGGTCTGGCGGGCGTGCGGATGATGCATGACGAGGCGATGCTGCAGCCCGTCAGCATCTTCACCCAGATGCCCTCTTGCGCGCCCTCGGCGCCGGGGCTGGAGACGACGGGCTTTGAAATCACCCCCGAGGATGTGGCCAAGGCGATGTCCTGGCCCGGCATCATCGGTCTGGGCGAGATGATGAACTTTCCCGGCGTCATTGGCGCCGATGCCAAGATGCTGGCCGAGATCGCGGCCGTGCAGAGGGCGGGGAAAACCGTGGGCGGGCATTATGCCAGCCCCGATCTGGGCGCGCCGTTCCGCGCCTATGCCGCGGGCGGTCCGGCCGATGACCATGAGGGCACCTGCGAAGACGACGCCGTGGCCCGGGTCCGGCAAGGGATGCGGGCGATGCTGCGGCTCGGCTCGGCCTGGTATGATGTCGAAAGCCAGATCACCGCGGTGACGAAGCGCGGGCTCGATCCGCGTAATTTCATCCTATGCACCGACGATTGCCATTCCGGCACGCTGGTCCACGAAGGCCACATGAACCGCGTCTATCGCCATGCCGTCGCCTGCGATTGCGATCCGCTGATCGCGCTGCAGATGTGCACGGTGAACACGGCGAGCCACTTCGGGCTGGAACGGGAATTGGGCTCCATTGCGCCGGGTCGGCGGGCGGATGTGATCCTGACCTCGGATCTGGTCGCCCTGCCGGTCGAGATGGTGATCGCGCGGGGCGAAGTGGTGGCCGAGAACGGCACCCTGAAAGTCGCCTGCCCGCATTACGACTGGCCCGACAGCGCGCGTCAGACCGTGCATCTGGGCAAGCACCTCGCGCCTGCGGATTTCGCGATTCCCGCCCCCGAGGGCGCGAATACGGTGACCGCCAAGGTGATCGGCGTCGTTGAAAATCAGGCGCCGACGAAGGCGCTGACCGCGGAATTGGCGGTCATGGATGGGCTGGCGCAGCCGGATGAAATGAAAGACGTGGCGCAGATCGCGCTGGTCGAGCGGCACCGCGGCACGGGCAAGGTGGTGAACGGCTTCGTCTCGGGCTTTGGCTACAAGGGCTCGATGGCCATCGGCTCGACCGTCGCGCATGACAGCCACCACATGATTGTGGTGGGCACCGACCGCGCCGCGATGGCCGCCGTCGCCAACCGTCTGGGCGAGATGGGCGGCGGCATCAGCGTCTGGAAAGACGGCGCCGAGCTGGCCGCCGTACCCTTGCCGATTGCCGGGCTGATGTCCGACGACCCCGCCGCCGAGGTCGCCGCCCGTGCCGCGGCGATGGTCAAGGCGATGGCCGACTGCGGCTGCACGCTGAACAACGCCTATATGCAGCACTCGCTGCTGGCCCTGGTGGTGATCCCGGAAATCCGCATTTCCGACCTTGGCCTTGTCGATGTGACGAAATTCCAACTGACCGAGCTTTTCGCATGAATGATCCCGTCACGATCCTGACCCCGCCGCCCTCGGCGCATGACACCTTCACCGATCCGGCCGCTGCCGTGGCCCGGCTCGAACAGCTCTACGCCGAGGCGACAAGCTTCCTGTTGCAAAAGTTCAACGAGGTGCTGGCCAATGGCGACGCCGACACGCGCTTTCGCGCCTTCTACCCCGAGGTGCGGATCACCGTCACCTCGCACCTCAAGGCCGACAGCCGTCTGAGCTTCGGCCATGTGTCGTCCCCGGGCACCAAGGTGGCGACGATCACAAGGCCCGATCTGTTCCGGAACTACCTGACGCAGCAGATCGGGCTGTTGATGCGCAACCATGGGGTTCCGGTGACGGTCGGGCCGTCTTCGACCCCGATCCCGGTGCATTTCGCCGTGGCAGGGCAACCCGAGGTGACGATCCCGCAGGAAGGCGCGCTGACGATCTCGCTGCGCGATGTCTTCGACGTGCCGTCCCTGGAAAGCATGAACGACGACATCGTGAACGGCACGGCGAAGCCGAACCCGGATGGCTCGGGGCATCTGGCGCCCTTTACCGCGCAGCGGGTGGATTACTCGCTCGCGCGGCTGTCGCATTACACAGCGACCGCGCCCGAGCATTTCCAGAACCATGTGCTGTTCACCAACTACCAGTTCTACGTCGACGAATTCGAGAAGGTCGCGCGGCAGATGCTGGCCGATCCGGCGCAGGGCTACACAAGTTTCGTCGCGCCGGGGAATGTGGAAATCACCACCGCCGATGGCGTGATCCCGCCGCTCGCAAAGCTGCCGCAGATGCCGACCTATCACCTGAAGCGGCCGGACGGGAACGGCATTACGCTGGTCAATATCGGCGTCGGGCCGTCGAATGCGAAGACAGCGACCGACCATATCGCCGTGCTGCGGCCGCATGCCTGGCTGATGGTCGGCCATTGTGCAGGGCTGCGCAACTCGCAGAGCTTGGGCGATTTCGTTCTGGCCCATGCCTACCTGCGCGAAGACCATGTTCTGGATGACGATCTGCCGGTCTGGGTGCCGATCCCGGCCCTGGCCGAGGTGCAGGTGGCGCTGCAGGAAGCCGTGGCCGAGATCACGCAGCTCGAGGGCTACGAGTTGAAGCGGATCATGCGCACGGGCACCGTGGCGACGATCGACAACCGCAACTGGGAATTGCGCGATCAATCCGGCCCGGTGCAGCGGCTGAACCAAAGCCGGGCCGTCGCGCTCGACATGGAAAGCGCGACCATCGCCGCGAACGGCTTCCGGTTCCGGGTTCCCTACGGCACGCTGCTCTGCGTTTCGGACAAACCCTTGCATGGCGAACTCAAGCTGCCGGGCATGGCGACCGAGTTTTACCGCACTCAGGTGGCCAGTCATCTGCTCATCGGCGTGCGCGCGATGGAGAAGCTTCGGGCCATGCCGCTGGAGCGGATCCACAGCCGGAAACTGCGCTCTTTCGACGAAACAGCCTTCCTTTGATGCGCTGCCTTGACGCCGGGAAAATCGGCAAAACTCGCCCGAAAAGGCTTGCCATGCTGGAAAAAACGGTGTGTTAGAGGGCGCATCAAACCGTGCAGACGGATCAAGATAGCCCCGCCCACCGGGGCATATGAGAGGAAGACCCATGTCGAAACCGATGACCAAGACCCAGCTGGTGGCCGCGCTTGCCGAAGCCATGGGGTCGGACAAGAAAACCGCGACCGCCGCCATCGACGCCATCGCCGATGTCGTGACGAAGGAAGTCGCGGCGGGCGGTTCGGTCACGCTGCCGGGCATCGGCAAAGTCTCGTGCAAGGCCCGTCCGGAGCGTCAGGTGCGCAACCCCGCCACCGGCGAGACGATGATGAAACCGGCTGACAAGCAGGTGAAAGTGACGATCGCCAAAGCCCTCAAGGACAGCGTCAACGTCTGATCCCCTGAGGCCCCCGCAAGGGTGCTGACGTATTTGGGCCGCTCTGCTTCGCAGGGCGGCCTTCTTCTTGGGCACCGGGCCTGCGCCAAGGCGCAGACGGAGAAATAACCTGTATCGCATACAGGTTTTGTCTTGTCCGGCCGGGGCAAATTCGGCTCTGGCTGTTCGAAATCGCACCGACGGATGGGAACAGAATGGATATTCGCGCCATAGCCATGGGCCTTGCTTTCGCGCTGATGTGGTCTTCGGCCTTTACCTCGGCGCGGATCATCGTGGCCGAGGCGCCGCCGCTGCTGGCGCTCTCGGCACGGTTCCTGATCTCGGGCGGGCTGGGCGTCGCCATTGCGTTGGCGCTGGGGCAAAGCTGGCGGCTGAGCCGGGCGCAATGGAAGGCGACGCTGATCTTCGGCATCTGCCAGAACGCGCTGTATCTGGGGCTGAATTTCGTTGCGATGCAGTGGATTCAGGCCTCGGTCGCCTCGATCGTCGCCTCGACCATGCCGCTAATGGTGGCGCTGCTCGGCCGGGTGGTCTTTGGGGACACCGTGCGCCCGCTTGGCCTTGCGGGGCTGGTGGCGGGGGTGATCGGCGTCGCCATCATCATGGGAGCGCGGCTCTCGGGCGGGGTCGATCCGGTGGGGTTGGCGCTGTGCTTCGCGGCGGCGCTGGCGCTGTCGGTGGCCACGCTTTCGGTACGCGGCGCGTCGTCGGGGGGCAATGTGCTGATGATCGTCGGGCTGCAGATGTGGGTCGGCGCCGCCGTGCTGGCTGTGGTGTCGGCTTTCACCGAAACCTGGGATGTCATGCCCTCGACCCGGCTGGTGCTGGCCTTCCTTTACACGACACTGATCCCGGGCCTTCTGGCCACCTGGATCTGGTTCAAGCTGGTGGGGCGGATCGGCGCGGTGAAGGCCGCGACCTTCCATTTCCTCAACCCGTTCTTCGGCGTCGCCATCGCGGCGCTGGTGCTGGGCGAGCGGCTCGGCCTGCTTGACCTTCTGGGCGTGATCATCATCGCGGGCGGGATTCTGGCCGTGCAATTGTCGAAACAGAGGTAAGTGATGGACTGGCTCGAATTCGCCCTTGCCGGGCTTGCCTTCCTGTCGACCCACCTGATCCCGGCCAATCCGCGGATCAAGGGGCTGCTGGTCGCCACACTCGGCCGTGCGGGCTACGGCATCGCCTTCGGCCTTCTGGCGCTGGGGCTGCTTTACTGGCTGATCGGGGCTGCCGCCCGCGCGCCCTATGTCGAGCTTTGGCCGCAAGAGGTCTGGATGCGCTGGGTCACGAATCTCGTGATGCCTGTGGTGATCCTGATTTCAAGCTATGCCATCGCTGCCCCGAACCCCTTCGCCTTCGAGGGCCGTTCGACCGGCTTCGACCCGGCGCGGCCCGGCATCGTCGGCATCACCCGGCAACCGTTCCTCTGGGCGCTGGTGCTTTGGGCGGCGGCGCATCTGCTGGTGAACGGCGATCTGGCGCACGGCATCCTGTTCGGGGTGTTCCTCGTCTTCTCGCTGATCGGCATGCGGGCGATGGAAAAGCGCCTGATCCGCCGCATCGGCGCGGCGGAATTCGGCCGTCTGGCCGCGCATACCAGCCTGATCCCCTTTGCCGCCGTCCTCAGCGGGCGCTGGCGCCCGCAGGGACACCCTTCGTTGCTCCGGCTCGGCATCGCGGTCTTCGCCTGGGCGGCGGTCTTTCACCTGCATGAGCTGGTGATCGGCCTCAGCCCGGCGCCGTGATCCGCCCGAAACACCCGCTCAACCGCCGCGCAGGCTCTCCAGCAGCTTGATCGTCACCCAGCCATTCGGCGTCATGCCGTGGGCGCGCTGGTAGTCCATCACCGCCATGATCGTGCCCGCGCCAATCAGCCCATCGGTGCCCTTGGTGTCATAGCCCTGCGCGGTCAGAAGTTGCTGCACCTCGACCTTTTCGGCATCGGTCAGCGCCCGGCCTTCGCGCGGCCACGGATGCACGAACGGCCCCTGCCCCTTCAGCCGGTCCGACAGATGGCCGACCCCCATCACATAGGCATCGGCATTGTTGTAGCGCGAAATCGCAGTGAAATTGCCAAAGATCATCAGCGCAGGCCCCTGCGGCCCGGCCGGCAGCAGGATCGAGGCGGCGCCGTAATTCGGCACCGCCCCGCCATTCACGCCCCGCACGCCCAGCGCCGCCCAGTCCGAGGGCGCCCGTTTCGTGCCCTTGCCCGCCAGCCCCACGTCGAAGCCCTCGGGCAGGCTGACCTCGACCGCCCAGGGCTGCCCCTTCGACCAGCCCGAGCGCGCAAGATAGGCGGCGGTGGAGGCCAGCGCATCGGCCGGATTGTCCGACCAGATGTCGCGCTTGCCATCGCCGGTGAAATCGACCGCGAAGGCCAGATAGGAGGTCGGGATGAACTGCGTATGCCCCATCGCCCCGGCCCAGGACCCGGTCATGTGCGCCGGGTCGATGTCTCCCGCCTGAAGGATCTTCAGCGCGCCGATCAGCTGGCCTTCGAAGAACTCGGCCCGCCGCCCGTCATGCGCCAGCGTCGCCAGCGCGGGAATGATCAGGGTGTTGCCGCGCTTGGCACCGTAGCGGCTCTCCATCCCCCAGACGGCGACGACCACTTCCTTGTCGACGCCATAGCGTGCCTCAATCTCGCGCAGCACGCCGTCATATTGTGCAAGCGCCGCCCGGCCATTCGCGATCCGCTCGTCCGAGGCCGCGCTGTCCATGTAGTCCCAAATGGGCTTCACGAACTCGGCCTGAAACTGCTGCCGCTCGATCACCTTCGGGTTATAGGGCACGTCGCGCATCGCGCGGTTCCAGGTCGCTTCGGAAATCCCCGCCGCCATCGCGCGGGGCTTGAAGCCCGCGACCCAGGCATCCATCCCCGCCTGCGTCGCCGCATCGACGGGGGGAATCTCTTCGATGGTGTTCATGGAAACGCCTCCCCGATCCAGCGGCCCGCCGCAGGCGGTCAGCGCCGAAAAAGCCAACAGGGAGAAGAGGATGGGTTTCAACGCGCGTTTCATGGCCTGCCCGACTGTTCGTTGTTTGAAAACAGTCTAGCAGGCTATGGGCAGGGCGCAAACCCGCTTGGCGGGTGTCCGCTCAGGCCTTCTCGTCGTAGAAGGGCGTCATCTGCGCGACGACGACCGAATTTTCATCCAGCGCCCGCTGCATCAGCTCCTTCTCGGCGGCGTCGATCTCGTCGCCCGCCTTTTCGCGCTCGGCCAAAGTGCCGTAGCCGGTCACATCGAGGGGCGCCATATCCGCCTGCTTCAGGATCGCCACGGTTTCCCGCACCGCCTCGGCCTCGTCGACGCCGCTGGCGTAGCACAAAAGCCCCGCCCCGGTGGAGCCCTTCGGCAACCCATCATTGGCCGAGCGCCCCACCTCGACCAGCAGCGTATAGACCTGCTGCGGGCGTTTCGCCTTTTCGGGTTTCTCGGCCGTCTCGGTCATCCTGTTTCCCTTCTCAACTGCGGCGCAAAGACCGCAGCGAGGTCACGGCCAGCCAGGCTGCGACCAGTACATAAAGCCCGATCGCCGCCCCGGGCATCCAGTCCCCGGGGGCGGCAGCCTTGGCCATTTCGCCCAGTTTGCTCAGGGCCACGGGCGTCACCAGACCGATCATCGCCAGATCGGCGACCATCAGAACGAAGCGCAGGGGCTGCGGCAGCGCGCCCTGGCGCACCGCATCCACCACCTTGGCCGCCAGCGACAAAAGCATGATCAGTCCCGCAGCAATTCGTTGATGCCGGTCTTCGAGCGGGTCTGCGCATCGACGCGCTTCACGATCACCGCGCAGTAAAGGTTGATGCCGCCCTTCGTGGGCATCGACCCCGCGACGACCACCGAATAGGGCGGCACTTCGCCATAGAAGACCTCGCCGGTCTCGCGATCAACGATCTTCGTCGACTTGCCGATGAAGACGCCCATGCCCAGAACCGAGCCCTCGCGGACGATGCAGCCCTCGACCACCTCCGAGCGCGCGCCGATGAAGCAGTTGTCCTCGATGATCGTCGGACCGGCCTGCATCGGCTCCAGCACGCCGCCGATGCCGACGCCACCCGAGAGGTGCACGTTCTTGCCGATCTGCGCGCAGGAGCCCACCGTCACCCAGGTGTCGACCATCGTGCCTTCATCGACATAGGCGCCGAGGTTGACGAAGGACGGCAGCAGCACCGCGCCCTTGGCGATATAGGCCGAGCGGCGCACGATGCAGTGCGGCACGGCGCGGAAGCCCGCGGCCTTCCATTGCGCCTCGCCCCAATGGGCGAATTTGCTGTCGACCTTGTCCCACCAGGTGCCGTTCTGCGGCCCGCCCGAATGCACTTCCATGTCCTTGACGCGGAAGCCCAGCAGCACGGCCTTTTTCGCCCATTGGTTCACATGCCAGTTGCCGTCGTCCTTCTTCTCGGCGACGCGCAGCACGCCCTTGTCGAGCGCCTCGAGCGTGGCCTCGATCGCGTCCCGCGTCTCGCCCTTGGTGTGGGGCGTGAGGGTGTCGCGAACCTCCCAGGCGGCTTCGATGGCAGCTTCGAGCATGGCGTTCGACATCGGAACGGTCCTCTTTCAAGTGGTCTTCATGGTTTTCCCCCTATAGTTGGGGAAAGCCCTTCGCGCAATGAGCAGGATATGAAAGACGAAAGCCGATCCCACCCGTTCCGTGACAGCATCATGGATGCGAAAACGGCGCAGGACATCCCCGCCACCGCGCAGACCCGCGCGCCCGCCTACAAGCTCGCCTTCACCGATGGCGGCTTCATGATGCGCGAGGAATTGCGCCCGGTGCGGTTGCAGCTGGAACTGCTGAAGCCGCAGCTGATCATGGACGAACGCGGCGTCGAAAGCACGGTGGTGCTGTTTGGCGGCGCCCGCATCCCGGAACCGGCGCAAAAAGACACCGCCAAGACCCCCATTCTGGCGGACCTCAGCCGCTATTACGACGAGGCGCGGACCTTCGCGCGGATGATGACGGAACGCTCGATGGCGGCTTACGGGCGCGAATATGTCATCTGCACCGGCGGCGGGCCGGGCGTGATGGAGGCGGGCAACCGCGGCGCCCACGAGGCCGGGGGGCAATCGATCGGGCTCAACATCGTGCTGCCGCATGAACAGGCGCCGAATGCCTATGTGACGCCGGATCTGTGCTTCAACTTCCACTATTTCGCGATCCGCAAGATGCATTTCCTGATGCGGGCGAAGGCGGTCTGCGTCTTTCCGGGCGGCTTCGGCACGCTCGACGAAATGTTCGAAACGCTGACGCTGATCCAGACCCGGCGGATGAAGCGGATTCCGCTGATCCTGTTCGGCGCCGAATTCTGGCGCCGCGTCGTCGACTGGGACTATCTGGCCGAGGCAGGCACGATCGCGCGCGAGGACATCGACCTGATCAGCTTTGTCGAAACCGCCGAGGAAGCGGTGGACGTCATCGAGACCTGGGCCAACGGCCACGCCTGAAGCCAACCGCGAAAGGGCGTATTTGGACCAAGAAGAAACATGCGGCTTCTTCTTGGTCCAAATACGCCCTTTGCGACGGCGGGGATCAGAGACCGGTTTCGGCCTCGATCTCGGCCTTCGATTTCCGCGCCCGTTCGGTGGCGGATTTGAGCTGCCCGCAGGCGGCCATGATATCCTCGCCCCGCGGCGTGCGGATCGGCGCGGCGTAACCGGCCTTGTAGACGATATCGGCAAACGCCTCGATCCGCTCCCAGTCCGAGCGCTGATAGGGCGAGCCGGGCCATTCGTTGAAGGGGATCAGGTTGATCTTCGCCGGGATGCCCTGAATGAGCTTCACCAGCCGCCGCGCGTCGGCGTCGCTGTCGTTCACATCCTTGAGCATCACATATTCAAAGGTGATCCGCTCGGAGTTCGACAGCCGCGGATAGTCGCGCAGCGCATCGAGCAGCGTCGCGATGTTCCATTTCTTGTTCACCGGCACCAGCTTGTCGCGCACGGAATCGGTGGTGGCGTGGAAGGAAATCGCCAGCAGGCAGCCGATTTCCTCGGCGGTGCGGGCAATCTCCGGCACGACACCCGAGGTGGAAAGCGTGATCCGGCGGCGGCTCAGCGTCAGGCCTTCGTTGTCCATCACGACCTGCATCGCGTCGCGGACGTTTTCGAAATTGTAGAGCGGCTCGCCCATGCCCATCAGCACGACGTTCGAGATCAGCCGCGTCTCGTCCTTCGGCGCGCCCGGCACCGGCCATTCGCCCAGATCGTCGCGCGCCACCATCACCTGACCGACGATTTCCCCCGCCGTCAGGTTGCGCACCAGTTTCTGCGTGCCGGTGTGACAGAAGGAGCAGGTCAGCGTGCAGCCCACTTGCGAGGAAATGCACAAAGTGCCGCGGTTTTCCTCGGGGATGTAGACGGCCTCGACCTCGTGACCGCCCGCGATGCGCAGAAGATATTTCCGCGTGCCATCCATCGACACCTGACAGGTCACGACCTCGGGCAGGGCAATCTCGAAATTGCGGTCGAGCAGCGCGCGGTAGTCTTTCGCCAGATTGGTCATGGCGGTGAAGTCGCGCACACCCCAGTGATAGATCCACTGCCAGACCTGACCGACCCGCATCTTCGCCTGTTTCTCGGGCGTGCCCGCGGCAATCAGCGCCGCGCGCAGCTGCTCGCGGGTCAGGCCGACAAGATTGACCTTGCCGCCCTCGGGCAGCTTGCGCGGCAGGGTCAGCACGTCTTGCGTGATCGGAGAGGTCGGCTCGGTCATGGCAGGTCCAGCGTTGGGCAAGCCGTGCATATAGGGGATTCGGCGCGGAAAACAAAGCCGGAATCCAGAACGGTTAAAGCATTCTTAGGACTGTTTTGCGAAGTTGCCCGTGCCTGTTGCCCACCCCGAACCGGTCATGGACTTTCCAGTCAGCATTCTTCAATACAACGGCTCGCTTTTGTCCGTCTCGCTTCTGTCGGCACAGCAGACCCTGCTGCTGTCGAGCTTTGGCAGCCTGACGGACGGGCTGACCTTGACCGATCTCAATGGCAAGATCTCGGTCGGCGAACTCGTTTCGGTCGGGGGCACGAACTACACCGTTCTGGGCTCGGGCACGGCGCAGCCGGGGATCAACATTCTTGGCCTCACGATCCCGACCGGCACCGCCAAGGATATGATCCTGCTGCAGGATTCCGCGCATCACATGTATTTCGTCTTTCCCGACGGGGTACCGAATGCGACGGGGATGATCGCGATGGTGATCGATGCGGCCCCGGTCGGCTATGACCCGATCACGAAGACGCAGCTGTGCCTCTGGCCCGATACGCCGATCGAAACCGTTGCCGGGCCTGTCCGGGCCGAGGATCTGACCCCCGGGATGCAGGTGCTGACGCCCGCGGGGCCGCGTCCGATCCGCTGGATCGGGCGGCGCGAGGTGCCCGCCGCAGAGGTCGCTGCCCGGGATCTGCCGATCCTCGTGCCGGTGGCGCAATTCGGGGGCGCGGCCGCAGATCCGCCGCTCAGGGTCTCGCCGCAGCATCGGCTGCGCGTCCGGCTGCGTGACGGCGAGGAGGTACTGATCGCGGCGCAGCATCTGTGCGCGCCCGAGATCTGCCGCCTGCGCGACTGTGCCTGCCGCGGGGACACGTGCAGCCCGGCCCGGCGCGACCGGGTCCACGGCGCCATCCGCTACATCTGCTTCCTGCTGGATCGGCATGCGTTGGTGCTGGCGCGCGGGCTTGCGGTCGAGACGCTGCTGCTCGGTGCACAGGTGCTGGCGCAGCATCCCGAACTGGCCACGCTTTGCCCCGAGGCGATGCTGCCCTGCCTGCCGATCCTGACCCCGGGACGGGCACGGCAAAAACAAAAAGACAGGATGCGCGTGACGCATCCCGCCTGAGCCCGGTGGGCCGTGATCTTACTTGCAGCGTTTGGACGCTTCGTCGAGCGCGGCGGTAAAGCCCATCAGCGAGAAGGTGTCCTCGGTCTTGGTGCCGCGACCCGAATGACCGGAGATCGTCACTTCGGCCCCGGATTTCAGCGCCGCGATCAGCTTGGCGTCGTCCTCGGGCGAGCCCGCCCAGGCGCCTTCGCCATTGGTGAAGAGGGTGAAGGTCGCGCCGGTGTTCACCTTCAGATCGACGGTCGAGCCATCGGCGAAGGGATATCCCGCCATGAACATCACTTCGCCAGCCTTGCCGGGGCGATAAGTGACGAAGAGCAGAATTTCCGAGCGGCGCGGTTGCACCGTTTTGCCATCCTTGGTGGCCACCGATTTTTTCGGCGGCGACACGCCCCAGCATTCCTTCGGGCTGTCTTCGACGAAGACGCTCCAGTCAGTTTTCGCGGCGACGCGGTTCGAGCTTTCCTGGGCTTGCGCGACAGGGGAAAATGCCAGCGACGCGGCGACAAACGCAGCGACGCTCGTGATGATCGTCTTCATGAAACAGCCTCCAGCTGTCTGTGCCTCTGGTCCGCCCGTGGGCTATTGGCCCTTCTTGACTGTGGCAGACCGGATTTCAACTCGATATTCCAGTGATAACGCAAAAGTGGCGTTTTGGGAAAGCCCCCCCGGCGGGTTTTCGCGCATGAAAGGAAGGAATCGCATGACGGCGGCCGCATTGATCGAGATCTGGCGCGGGGATTTGCTGGAAAGCCTGCATCACGGCCATGCGGTCGTGTGCGGGCCGCAGGGCGCGGAACTGGTCTGGGGCGAGGCCGGGGCGGTCGTGTTTCCGCGCTCGTCGTGCAAGATGGTACAGGCGCTGCCGCTGATCGAAAGCGGCGCGGCAGAGGCTGCGGGGCTCGGTCTGCGACACCTGGCGCTGTCTTGCGCCAGCCATTCCGGGGCCGCGCTGCATGTGGGCGCGGTCGGCGAGTGGCTGACGGGTCTGGGGATGGGCGAGGCCGATCTGCGCTGCGGGTCGCATCTGCCCTTTGACAAGGTCGAGGCGACGCGGCTGACCTGTTCGGACGAAAAGCCCTGCCAGTTGCACAACAATTGCTCGGGCAAGCATGCCGGGTTCCTGACGCTGAACCGGCACCTGAAGGGCGGCGCCGAATATGTCGAGATCGACCATCCGGTGCAGCGCGCGGTGCGCGCGGCCTTCGAGGAGGTGACGGGCGAGACCTCGCCGGGCTGGGGGGTCGATGGCTGCTCGGCCCCGAATTTCGCCTGCACGCTGGAAGGTCTGGCGCGGGCGATGCAGTTCTTTGCCGCCGCCCGGCCCGAGGGCGGCCTGCGCGCGGCCGCCGCGGCGCGGCTGATCGAGGCGATGACGGCTTTCCCCGAACTGGTGGCGGGAGAAAATCGTGCCTGCACGAAGCTGATGCGGGCCACGGGCGGCAAGGTCGCGGTGAAGACCGGGGCCGAGGGGGTCTTCGTCGCGATCCTGCCCGAGCAGAAGCGCGGCATCGCGTTGAAGATCACCGATGGCGCCAGCCGCGCCTCGGAAGCGGCGATCACCGCGCTTCTGGTGCATCTGGGCGCGCTGGCGCCGGATCACCCGGTGGTGGCGCAGCTGCTGCCGCCGGTCAGCAAGAACTGGCGCGGGCTCGCGACCGGAGGAATGCGGCTGGCGAAGGGGTTTTGCTGAGAAACCGACCTCGGGCCGGGCGGATCAGGAAAGGCATTGCCTTTCCCCGCCCGCGAAAGGGGCAGCCGTCACGGGACCGGTCACCGCAAGTGCGACAGAGGCCGGCGCCTGACCCGGCGGGCGAGAAGCGCCCGCCGAGGGCGGGGCGGGCGCTGGCCGGCGGCCTTTGGGCCTCCGGCGGTTGCGAGGCTGATGTCCCACATGGCCTCGGCGATGGCCGAGGCCAAAGCAAGCCCGCCAGCCCCCCTCAGATCATCTGCCAGATCAGCCGCACCGCCAGCGCGGTCGAGGTCACGACCAGAAGCGGCTTGATCAGCTTCGCTCCCTTCTTCATCGCCAGCCTTGCGCCAAGGCTGGCGCCCGCCACCTGCGCAAGACCCATCGCAATACCGGTCACCCACCACGGCGCGCCGATCGCGGCAAAGGCTGCCAGCCCGCCAAGGTTCGAGGCGAAGTTCAGAAGCTTCGTATGCGCCGTGGCCTTCAGCACGCCATAGCCCGCCAGCATCACGAAGCCGATCATGTAGAACGCCCCCGCCCCCGGCCCGATCAGCCCGTCGTAAAAGCCGATCAGCGGCACGACAAAGGCGGTGAAGGCCGCAGGCTTGATCCGCTCGGCCCGGTCGGTGTCGTCGAGCCCCTTGCGAAAGGCGAAGAAGGCCGCGATCGCGATCAGGATGAACGGCAGCACGCGGCGCAGCGCCTCGGTCGGCAGGACCGAGACCAGAAACGCCCCCGCAAGACCGGACAGAAACGCCAGCGAGGCGGCGCCCACCTGCGCACGCAGGTTCACCTGCCCTTTCGCCGCATAGGTCAGCGCCGCCGTCGCCGCGCCGAAAGACCCCTGCACCTTGTTCGTCGAAAAGGCCTGCAACGGTGTCGCCCCGGCCAGCAGCAGCACCGGCAGGGTGATCAGCCCGCCGCCGCCCGCGATGGAATCGACAAACCCGGCCACGAAGGCCGCGCCGATCAGGGACAGGGCCAGATCAAGGGAAACTTCGAACATGGGTCCTCCGGGCAGAGACCCCTCTTCCGCCAGCCTCCGTCCAAAGTAAAGCGACTTGTCCCGCGCAGGCCGCGCCGCTAGGGTCACCCGCCAGATCGGGAGACCGCAATGCCCTACCCCAGACTTGAGCTTTTCACCGCCCCCGCCCGGGCCCGCGCCGAGTGGCTGCGCAGCCTTGCCGGTCTGATCCTGATTGCGGGGATCTACTGGGGCGCGGTGATGGGCGCGCTGGCGCTGCTGTACCGCTTCGGCGGCCCGATCGTTTTCGCCGCCGTCGTGATGGCGATGGAGCGCGGCGGCACCCCGGGCGGCCTCGTGCTGGTGATGCTCAGCTTCCTGCCGCTGGCGGCGGGCGTGATGCTGGTCACCCGCTTCCTGCATCGCCGCCCGATCGCCAGCCTGTTCGGCACCGGAGCTTTTGGCGATTTCCTTAAGGTCTTCCCGACCCTGCTCGGGCTTGTCGCGCTGGTCGCCGCAACCTCGGCCTTGGATCCGAACCTCGGCAAATCGACGCCCCTGCCGGTGCTGCTGAATTGGCTGCCGATCGCGCTGCCGCTCCTCTTCATCCAGATCGCCTCGGAAGAGCTGCTCTTTCGCGGCTATTTCCTGCAACAGATGGGTGCCCGCAGCCGCGCGCGCCTGTTGTGGATGGTGCTGCCCGCCGCCCTGTTTGGCGCGCTCCACTATGCCCCCGACGAGAACGGCCCCACGGCCATCATCTTCGTGCTCTGGGCGATGCTGTTCGGCTGCCTGTCCGCCGATCTGACCGCGCGGGCCGGAAACCTCGGCCCTTCGCTCGCCTTCCATTTCGCCAACAACATCTCGGCGATCTTCCTTGTCGGTCTCTACGGCCAGCTCGACGGGCTCTCGCTTTACACGCTCGTCATCAACACCCGCGACATCGGGGCGATGGCGCCCTATCTTGCCCTTGATGCGCTGGCGATCGTGACGTTCTGGCTGGCGGCGCGCCTGCGGCTGCGGCGCTGATTGCATTTGCCCGCGCGCGGGCTTATCTGAGCCCAAGCTCACAAAGCGACGTCGCGGAAACCAAGGGGCCCCCCGATGAACTGGATCTCGAACTACGTCCGACCCAAGATCAACTCGCTGTTCTCGCGCCGCGAGATGCCCGAGAACCTGTGGACGAAATGCCCCGAATGCGGAACCATGCTGTTCCACCGCGAAGTGGCGGACAATCTGAACGTCTGCACCAACTGCGACCATCACATGGCGATCACGCCGCGCGAGCGCTTCGAGGCGCTGTTTGACCTTGGTGCCTTCACCGAGGTGAAAGTCCCCGAGCCGATCGCCGATCCGCTGCATTTCCGCGATCAGAAGAAATATCCCGACCGGATGAAATCGGCGCAGAAATCGACCGGCGAGAAAGAAGCGATGCTCGTCGTCGAAGGCGAGGTGGGAAAGACCCAGATCGTCGCCGTGGGCCAGGATTTCTCCTTCATGGGCGGCTCGATGGGGATGTATGTCGGCAATGCGATCCTGGCCGCCGCCCAGCGCGCGATCGATCTGCATTGCCCGATGGTGCTGTTCTCCGCCGCGGGGGGCGCGCGGATGCAGGAAGGTATCCTGAGCCTGATGCAGATGCCGCGCTCGACTGTCGCGGTGCAGATGCTGAAAGACGCGGGCCTGCCCTATGTCGTCGTCCTGACGCACCCGACCACGGGCGGCGTGACGGCGTCTTATGCGATGCTCGGCGACGTGCAGATCGCCGAACCGAATTCGCTCATTTGCTTTGCCGGCCCGCGCGTCATCGAACAGACGATCCGCGAAACCCTGCCCGAGGGCTTCCAGCGCGCCGAATACCTGCTCGACCATGGCATGCTCGACCGCGTGACGCATCGCAAGAAACTGCGCGAGGAACTCATCGTGATCCTGCGCATGATGATGCGCCTGCCGCCGCCGATCTGGGGCGAACTGCCGCCGCCCGGCCCCGCGCCAAGCGAGGCCACCCCGCCCACCGACCAACCTGCGGCTGAATAACCTTCATCTTGCTCTAAATATCCCGGGGGCCGGGGCATTGCCCCGGCGGGGCAGCGCCCCCGGCCTTTGCATGAAAGGAGCCCAGCATGCCGCAACCTTCCGACGAAATTCTGGCGCGGCTGATGGGGCTGCATCCGAAGATCATCGATCTGACGCTCGACCGGGTGCATCGGCTGCTGGCCGCGCTCGACCACCCGGAAACGCACCTGCCGCCGGTGATCCATGTCGCGGGCACGAATGGCAAGGGCTCCACGCAGGCGATGATCCGCGCCGGGCTCGAGGCCTCGGGCAAGCGCGTGCATGCCTACACCTCGCCGCATCTCGCCCGCTTTCACGAACGCATCCGGCTGGCGGGCGAATTGATTTCCGAACCCGCCCTCTCGGCGCTTCTTGATGAATGCGACGCGGCGAATGGCGGGCAGCCGATCACCTTCTTCGAAATCACCACCGTCGCGGCGTTTCTGGCCTTTGCCCGCACGCCTGCGGATTTTACGCTGCTGGAAGTCGGCCTTGGCGGGCGGCTCGATGCCACCAATGTCGTCGCGAAACCGGCGGTGACGATCATCACCCCGGTCTCGATCGACCATCAGCAATATCTGGGCGAGACCCTGCCCGAGATTGCAGGCGAAAAGGCCGGGATCCTGAAACGCGGCGTGCCCTGCATCGTCGGTCCGCAGCACCCCGACGGGCTTGCCGTGATCGAGGAGAAAGCCGCGCGTCTGGGCGTTCCCCTGTTTGCGCATGGCCAGCACTGGCACGCCTTCGAGGAGCGCGGGCGGCTGATCTATCAGGACGACACCGGGTTGCTGGATCTGCCGCTGCCGAACCTCTTGGGCGCGCATCAGATCGAAAACGCGGGCGCGGCGATTGCCACCCTGCGCGTTCTCGGCTTTGACGATCTGGCCTGCGAGGCGGCGGTGACGCGCGCCGAATGGCCCGCACGGATGCAGCGCCTGCGGCAGGGGCCGCTTGCGACCAATGCGCCCGGGGTCGAGCTTTGGCTCGATGGCGGCCACAACCCGGCCGGGGGCGAGGCCGTTGCCGCGACGCTGGCGCGGATGGCGAAACGCCCGACGCATCTGATTTGCGGCATGCTCAATACCAAGGACATTGCGGGCTATCTGCGCCCGCTCGCGGGGCAGGCGCAAAGCCTGACCGCTGTCTCGATCCCGAACGAGATCAACACCCTGCCGAGCGCCGCCACCGCCGAGGCCGCCCGCACGGCCGGTTTCGCGCAGGTGACCGAGGCCGGATCGGTGACAGAAGCCCTTGGCGCGATTGCGCAAACCGACCCGCAGGCGCGGGTTCTGATCTGTGGCTCGCTGTATCTTGCCGGGCAAGTGCTGCGCGAGAACGGCTGAGACCTGCGCATTTCTGTGCCAAGTCCTGTGCGCCCCTGTGCCTAGGCGCACAGGCTCGCTTTGCCTATCTTTCCCGCAACGGAAAGGAGGCCAGCTATGACGCTTGAATTCGGCCTTGATACTTTTGGCGACATCACCGCCGATGCGCAGGGGCTGCGGTCCGGCGCGCAGGTGATCCGCGATACGCTGGCCGAGGCGATCCTGGCCGATCAGGTCGGTCTCGATTTCATCGGTCTGGGCGAACACCACCGCCCGGATTTCGCGATCTCCTCGATGGAGCCGCTGCTGGGGGCGATCCTGGCCTCGACCGAGAAGATCCATGCCGGAACCTCGGTCACGGTGCTGTCCTCGGATGATCCGATCCGGGTGTTCCAGCGCTTTGCGACGCTCGATGCACTCGCCCCCGGGCGGGCGGAGCTGACGATCGGGCGGGGGTCCTTCACCGAAAGCTTCCCGCTCTTCGGCTTCGATCTGAACGATTACGAGACCTTGTTCACCGAAAAGGCGCAGCTGCTGCAAAGCCTTGTGGCGCAGGAGAAGATCAGCTTTCAGGGTCAACACCGCCGCGCGCTGAAAGGCGTGACCGTCTATCCGCGCCCCGAGCGCCCGCTGCAGGTCTGGCGCGGCGTGGGTGGCAGCCCGGAGTCGGTGATGGAAGCGGCGGCGATGGACATGCCCCTCGTCATGGCGATCATCGGCGGCAATGCGGCGCGGTTTGCGCCCTTGGCCGATCTCTACCGCCACACCCGCGAGCGGATGGGGGCGAAGATGCTGCCGCTGTCAGTGCATTCGCCGGGCCATGTCGCGGCGACGGACGAGGAAGCGAAAGAGCGCTATTTCCCCGCTTACGCGACGATGCACGATCTGATCGGGCGCTCGCGCGGCTGGCCGCGGTTCACGAAAGCGGCGTTCGAGGCGGAAATCGCCCATGGCTCGCTTTATGTCGGCAGCCCCGAGACGGTGGCGCGGAAGATCGCGACGACGGTCAAGGCGCTGGGTCTGTCGCGGTTCACGCTGAAATATTCGGCCGGACCGCAGAACCCCGCGCATCTGCGCGACACGATCGAGCTTTACGGCGCCAAGGTCGCGCCGCTGGTGCGGGACATGCTGGGCTAGGGGCGTTTCGGGCGGAAAAGGAAAGGCACCGCCTTTCCCCGCCCGCAGAGCCACGCTGAAGCCACGACCGCTTCCCCAAGCGCGACAGAGGCCGGCGCCTGCCCCGGCGGGCGAGAAGCGCCCGCCATGGGCGGGGCGGGCGCTGGCCGAGTGCCTTTGGGCCCTCGGCAGTCATGGGGCCAATGTCCCGCGTGACCTCGGCGATGGCCTCGGTCAAAAGCCCCGAAGCGACGGCCTACCGGTTTTCCTGCGACCAGTCGGCGGACTGCATTTCCCGCAGCCGCGACGCCGTGCGGGCGAATTCGAAACTGCCCTCGCCCTCGTTGTACAGCCGCTCGGGCACATCGGCGGCCGAACAGATCAGCCGCACCTTGCCCTCATACAAAGCATCGATCAGCGTCACGAAGCGCTTCGCCTCGTTGAAGTTCGACGATGACAGATGCGGAATGTCGTCGATCATCAGCACCCGCAGCGCCCCGGCAATCGCCAGATAATCGGCCGGCCCGAGCATCGCCCCGCACAGATCCCAGAACCGCGCCCGCCCGACGCCGTTATGGTAATGCGGGACCACGACCGAACGCCCCTTGACCTCGATGCGCAGCTTCGTCGTGCCGTCATGCCCGGTCAGCTCGTTCCAGAGCATATCCATCTTCTTGTGCGCCATCGTGCCCGCGGGTGCAAAATAGACCTCCGCCCCCGAGAGACGATGCAGCCGGTAGTCGGTCTCCGAGACGATCTCGTGCACCTCGAGCCGGTGTTCCAGAATGTCGATGAAGGGCAGGAACAGCTGCCGGTTCAATCCGTTCTTGTAAAGATCGGAGGGCGGCCGGTTCGAGGTCGTCACCACCGTCACGCCGCGCTTGAACATCTCGTCAAAGAGCCGACCGACGATCATCGCATCGGCAATGTCGGTGATCTGCATCTCGTCGAAGCAGAGCAGCCGGACCGAGGCCGCGATCTCGGCCGCGACGGGCTGGATCGGGTCTTCCTCCTTGGCGCGGCGGTGCGCATCGATCTTGCCCTGCACCTCCTGCATGAAAGCGTGGAAATGCACCCGGCGCTTGGGCACGGCCGCCGCCTCGCCGAACAGATCCATCAGCATCGACTTGCCGCGCCCGACGCCGCCCCAGAGGTAAAGCCCCTTCACCGGTTCGGGCGGCTTCGCAAACAGCCCGAACAGACCGGGCTTTTTCACCGGCGCCTCAAGCTCGGTCCGCACCCGGTCGAGGAGCGGCAGCACCGCACGCTGGGCCGCATCGGCCCGCAGGGTTCCCGCCGCGACGCGGCCATCGTAGATCTGAGTCAGACTTCTGTGCATGGCGCCTGATTAACGGCTTGAATCCGGATTGAAAAGCGCGCGCGGCTGGCGCAGCTTCTATCAGCGCGAACAACCTTAGGGATCAGCGATGACAAAAGAGTTACCCGTTCTGGGCGCGGCGCTCAGCCTCGACATGATCGAGTTCCATCGCGACTGGTTGTTCGAAAAAGACCGCGACATCGAGATTCAAAGTTTCTGCTGGCCGACCACCCATGACGGCGACACGCCCGAACTGGTGGCGCGGGCGAAACAGCTGCTCGACGGCCACAAGGGGCGGCTCGGGCTGCATGGGCCGTTCATGTCCTTCCGCATCGATTGCGCCGACCCCGAAATCACCCCGATGATCCGGCACCGGCTCTTGCGGGCACTGGAAATCTGCGCCGATCTGAATGCCGATCAGATGGTCGTGCATTCGCCCTATGGCCTTTGGACCGAGGCGGAGATCGCCACCTCGTCGGTGGCGGCCGCGATTTCCTTCGAGCGGGTACGCTTCGTGATGGGGCCGGTGATCGAGCGGGCCGAGCGGTTGGGCGTCGAGCTGGTGCTGGAAAATGTCGAAGACACCGATCCGGGGCTGCGCGCCCGGCTGGCCGAGGCGCTTGGCAGTTCGATGGTGAAGCTGTCGCTCGATACCGGCCATGCGCAGATGATGCACCACCGCTGCGGGGCGCCGCCGGTCGATGCCTTCGCGCTGGCGGCGGGCGCGGCGCTGCGCCATGTGCATCTGCAGGATGTCGATGGCTTTGCCGATCGGCACTGGCACCCGGGCGAAGGCAACATTCCCTGGAGGGCGGTCTTTGCCGCGCTGAACCGGCTGCCGCAGATGCCGCGGCTGCTGCTCGAGGTTTTCGACCCGCGCGGGCTGCGCAAGGGGGCAGACTACCTGATCGGGCTCGGTCTCGCCCAATAACCGCCGCCCGATCCCCGCTTGAGAGGCGGCGGGGCTTCGCATAGTCTCACCGCATAACTTCTCCGACAGGATGGCCCATGAGCAAACCTTCTCCCCAACGCCTGCATCTCGTTTTCGGCGGCGAACTTGTCTCCGCCTCGCGCAGCGAGTTCAAGGATGTGTCCGCCATCCATATCGTCGGCATCTATCCGAATTACGCCACAGCCTATTCCGCCTGGAAGGCCGAAGCGCAGCGCACCGTGGACGATGCGCATATGCGCTATTTCATCGCCCACCTGCACCGGCTGCGCGACGAGGAAACCGACGCGTCGCCCACCGAGGAACTCGGCAGCTGAGACACTGACCCCCGATGCTGGGATCGCTTGCACGCTGGTGGCGCGGCAGCCCCGACCCCGCGGCGGGGACCGGGGAAGATGTGCTGCAGCCCGATGCTCCGGGGCCGATGATCTGGATGCAGATCGGCCCCGAGGCTGCAAGTGCCGGTCTTGACGGCGCGCTGCAGGTTCTGACCCGGCTGCACCGGGTGCGCCCCGAGATGCGGGTGATACTGGCGCTGCCGCCGGGGCTCGAGCCCATTTTGCCCGAGGGGGTCGAGCTTGTTCCCCCGCCCGACGAAAGCATCGGCGTCGCCCGGGACGCGCTCGATCGGGTCAAGCCCGGGCTTGTCGTGCTCTTCGGCAATGAACTGCCCGGCACGCTGATCACCGGCGCCGACCGCGAGAACATCCCGGTGATGATGGTCGATGTCTGCCTGCCGCCGCCCCTGCGCCGTCTGGGCCGGATCGGGCAGCGCGGCCTGTTGCGGCGCATCGGCCGGATTGTGGTGCGCGATCAGGCCTCGTT
Source organism: Rhodobacter viridis (assembly GCF_003217355.1). Classification (GTDB taxonomy): domain Bacteria; phylum Pseudomonadota; class Alphaproteobacteria; order Rhodobacterales; family Rhodobacteraceae; genus Rhodobacter; species Rhodobacter viridis. The sequence goes on from NZ_QJTK01000002.1 coordinate 63,107, forward strand.
CGGGCTGCTGGAACGGCAAGGCCTTGATCCGGCGCAGATCGATGTCGGCGGCGCTCTTGGCCTGCCGCCCGAGCCGCTGCGCTGTTCGGAGGCCGAGCGGGCCTCGATGGCGGCGCTGACCCATACACGGCCGGTCTGGCTGGCGGCCTCGGTGCCGCAGGCGGAACTCGCCGCGGTCTTGGCGGCGCAGGCGCATGCGCAGCATCACGCGCATCGGATGCTGCTGATCCTTGCCCCCGACCAGCCCGATGACGCGCTGGAACTGGGCGACCGGCTGACCGACGAGGGCTGGACGGTGGCGAGCCGCTCGCTTGAAGGCGAACCCGATGCGGAAACGGAAATCTTTCTGGCCGATGATCCGGCCGAATACGGGCTCTGGTATCGCGTCGCCCCGGTGACCTATATGGGCGGTACGCTGATCGGCGCGGCGGGTCATGCGCGCTCGCCCTTCGAACCCGCCTCGCTCGGCTCGGCGGTGGTGCACGGGCCGCAGACGGCGCCTTACGCCGATGATTATGTCCGGCTCGACGAGGCCCGGGCGGCGCGGTCGATCCATGACGAAACCTCGCTCGGCGAGGCCATCGCCGATCTGATGTCGCCCGACCGGGCGGCGGTTCTGGCGCATAATGCCTGGGCCGTCACCTCGGGCGGGGCGGCCGCGGCCGAGGCCATCGTGCGGGCGATCTTGCGGGAATTCGACGCCGCCCGCGCAGAAAGGACAAGCTGATGCAGGCCCCCGCTTTCTGGTTCACCGACCCGGCCCGCCCCGCGCTGCGGGCGCGACTGCTGAAGCCGCTCGGGCAGGTCTATGGCGCCGCGACCCGGGCACGGGTGGCCAAGGACGGTCTGCGCCTGCCGGTGCCGGTGATTTCGGTCGGCAACATCAACGCGGGCGGCACCGGCAAGACGCCGACGGTGATCGCGCTGGCGCAACTGCTGGCCTCGCGCGGGCTCGAGGCGCATGTGGTCAGCCGCGGTCATGGCGGCAGTCTGGCCGGGCCGGTCCGCGTCGACGAAATGCGCCACCGCGCCAGCGATGTCGGCGACGAGCCACTGCTGCTTGCCGCCTTCACGCCCACCTGGGTCGCGAAGGACCGCGCCAAGGGCGCTCGGGCGGCGATCGCGGCCGGGGCGAAGGTGATCCTGCTCGATGACGGACATCAGAACCCGGCGCTGCAAAAGGATCTCTCGATCGTCGTCGTCGATGCGGCAAAGGGCTTCGGCAACGGGCTTTGCCTGCCCGCGGGACCGCTGCGCGAGCCGGTGGCCACGGGGATGGCCCGTGCCGATCTGCTGCTCTCGATCGGGCAGGTCCCGGCGCAGGAAAGCTTTGCCGCGCGCTGGGGCGGTCAGATCCCGGTGCCGCATCTGCGCGGGCAACTGGTGCCCTTGCCCACCGGGATGGATTGGGAGGGCCAGCGGGTGCTCGCCTTTGCGGGCATCGGCCATCCCGAGAAATTCTTCGCCACCCTGCGCGGCCTTGGCGCCGAGGTGGTGCGGGCCGAAGCGCTGGACGATCATCAGCCCTTCTCGCCGCAACTGCTGACGCGGCTCGAGACCGAGGCGCTGTTCCAGCATGCGCAGCTGGTCACGACGGAAAAGGATGCCGTGCGCCTGCCCCCGGCCTTCCGGCCCAAGGTTCTGGCGCTGCCGGTGCGGCTGGTCTTCGAAGACGCCGCACCGCTTCTCAAAGCGCTCGAAAGCCTCGGACTTTAGCCGCCAAGCTTCGCATCAAGGATCTTCTTCAGATCCTCATAGCTCATGTTGTCGTGCTTCTCGCCGTTGATCACCAGCGTCGGCGTGCCCTCGATCGCATCGGCCGAGGCGTTCTTCTGATAGGTCATCACCATCGCTTCGGCGCGGGCATTGTCCTTCAGGCAGGTGTCGATCTGCGCCGGCGTCAGCCCGGCCTTGAGACCGATCTTGCGCAGGTTCTCGGTGATCGTCGCTTCGGTGCCGTCGCCGATCCAGCCCTTCTGCTCGGCGAACATCATCCCGGCGATGCCGTAATATTTCAGATCGCCGCCGCATTGCGCGATCTGCCCGGCCATGAGCCCGAACTTGTCGAAATAGACCTCGCGCAGGATGAACTTCACCTTGCCGGTCTCGATGTAGTCGCGCTTGAGCTGGGTGAAGACCTCTTCATGGAAATGCGCGCAATGCGGGCAGGTGAACGAGGCATATTCGATCAGCGTGATCGGCGCATCGGCCTTGCCGAGCGGGATATCGGGCAGGATGGTGCCGGTCGCCCCCGCGGCAAGCGCCGGGGTCGCGATCAGCGTCTCCGCCGGGCCACGGCCGAGCGCGACATAGCCGCCAGCAGCGGCAACCACGACGCCACCGGCAAGGCCAAGAAGAAGGGAACGTCGGTTCATGGATCAGCCTTTCTCAGGTCGTCCCGCTGTCTTGCGGGTTTCATCAGGATGTTTCGGGCAAGGTCTTCCAGCGCCGTCCGCAGCCCGGCATCGGCCAGACCTTCGGTCGCCGCCTGCGCCTTGGCGCAGACCTCGGGGGTGGGTTTCGCGGGCACCTTTTTCGGCGCCGGGGCAAAGGCCGCCTGCCCCTCGGCAAAGCCGGTGGCGGCGGTCTGCGTGATCAGGATGCGGGAAATCGCATTGTAGCCGTAGCAGGCGTTGACCTTTTTGCGGATCTTCTCGCGGCTCATGTCGATCATCGGTGCCATCGGCCCGGCGACAAGCAGCGTCAGGCTGGCACCGATGCCCTCGCGGCCGTAGCCGATCTTCACCGGCACCGCATGGGCGGCAATCTCGGGGCCGACGACCTCGGCCCAATGCGTGACCAGCCGGGCCACGGCAAAGCCGCGGGATTCGCCCGCGGTGCGGATGCGATCCTTGACCAGACCCGCAGCCGGTTCAAAGCCGCGCATCCGGCGCAGCTTGGTCGGCGCCGCGGGGCGCTCGAATGGCTCGTGGTCGTGGCGATCGTCGTCCATCCCTGTCCTTCCCGGAACTTGGCCCTATTCTAGGCAGGCCGCGGGGCAAAGCCAGAGGAATGGGGCGGGGGGCCATAAAGATTGCGTGACGGAAGCGAGGCGGAAGCGGGGGCGGCGCTGCTTTTCTGGTATGATGGCCATGCGCGGGTGATGCCCTGGCGGGTCGGTCCGGCCGAGCGGGCGGCGGGCGTGCGGCCCGATCCCTATCACGTCTGGCTCTCGGAAGTGATGCTGCAGCAGACGACCGTGGCCGCCGTGCGCGACTATTTCCGCCGCTTCACCGCGCGCTGGCCCTCGGTCGCCGATCTGGCCGCGGCCGAGGATGGCGATGTGATGGCGGAATGGGCGGGGCTTGGCTATTACGCCCGCGCCCGCAATCTCTTGAAATGCGCCCGGGCCGTGGCGGCGGCAGGCGGGCAGTTTCCCGCAACCGCCGAGGGCCTGCGGGCCCTGCCCGGGATCGGTCCCTATACAGCCGCGGCCGTGGCGGCGATTGCCTTCGACGAACCGGCGGTGGTGGTCGATGGCAATGTGGAACGGGTGGTGGCGCGGCTTTGGGCGATCGAGACCCCGATGCCCGCGGCGAAACCGGAGCTTGTCGACAAGGCCGGGCGCCTGACGCCGCAGCTGCGCCCGGGCGATCATGCGCAGGCAATGATGGACCTTGGCGCGACGATCTGCACGCCGCGCAACCCGGCCTGTGCGCTTTGCCCGGTCAATGCGTTCTGCGCAGCCAAGGCGCAGGGCATCGCGGCCGAGTTGCCGCGCAAATCCCCGAAACCCGAGAAGCCGACCCGCTTCGGTCTGGCCTATGTCGCCTTCGACGCCGCGGGCGGGGTGCTGCTGGAGCGCCGCCCGGAGAAGGGGTTGCTCGGCGGCATGCTCGGCTTTCCCGGTTCGGACTGGGCCGAGACCGCCCCCGCCCCCTGCCCGCCGCTTGCCGCCGACTGGACCCAGCTTTCGCACGAGGTCCGCCACACCTTCACCCATTTCCACCTGCGGCTGCGGGTCTTCGTCGCCCAAGCCGAGGGCGAGGGCTTCACCCCAAGGCAGGACTTTTCCCCCGCCGCCCTGCCCACAGTGATGCGCAAGGTCTGGGATCTGGCGCAAGCGAGGGCACAGGCGGGGGCGGCGCCCCCGCACCCCCGAGGTATTTGAGGCAAGATGAAGGGATTGGTTTCTTCTTGGCGCAAATACGCCCTTCTCTGTCACGTCACCACGCGCAAGGTCAGATTGATCCGCCCGCCCTGCGGCAGCAGCGTCGAGGTCCCGGGCGCGATCCGGTCGATGCCGTGGTAAAGCAGCCGCGCCGGGCCGCCCATCACCAGCACGTCGCCCGAACGCAGCCACAGGCTTTGCGTCGCCCCGCCCCGCGTCTCGTTGCCGATGCGGAAAAGCCCGTCATCACCGAGGCTGATCGACACCACGGGCTCGGCAAAATCCGCCTCGTCGCGATCCTGATGCAGGCCCATCCGCGCCTTTTCGGCGTAGAAATTCACCAGACAGCATTCCGGGCTGCGATCGGAGCCGGACACTGCCCGCCAGATCTCCAAAATGCGCTCGGGAATCGGCGGCCAGGCCCCGCCCGAAGGGTGCGTTTCGCTGTAGCGATAGCCGCGCCGATCGCTCACCCAACCGAAGCGCCCGGCCGAGGTCATCCGTACCGACATCGGCCGCCCGTAGGGCGTCATCGGCGAGAACAGCGGGGCTGCCGCGACCACCGCACGCAGCTCCTCGACAAGGGCGGCCTGTTCCGTGGGCACGAGCCAGCCGGGGTAATGCCGAAAGCCGCGGATCTCCTGCGGATCAGGGCGAATTTGCACCGGTCGGGCGGATTGTGGCATTTGTCGCAAACTCCCGCGCGTCAGTTCTTGCAGGGCTATTTTCCCCTCCTTATATACGCCGGGAAGCCGGAGCAGGCCACCTGCGCCGGACCGTCTGGAAACCTTGGGATAGGGGCCGGGGGCCTGATGGGACCCGCCCCCACCTGTCGCCGAAAGAAGAGGTATTGAAATGGCCAAAGTCATCGGGATCGACCTTGGGACGACCAACTCCTGCGTCGCCATCATGGACGGCTCGCAACCCCGCGTGATCGAGAACTCGGAAGGGGCGCGCACCACCCCCTCGATCGTCGCCTACACCGACAACGAGCGTCTGGTCGGCCAGCCTGCCAAGCGGCAAGCCGTGACCAACCCGACCAACACCGTCTTTGCGGTCAAGCGCCTGATCGGCCGCCGCACCACCGATGCCGAGGTGGAAAAGGACAAGAAACTGGTGCCCTACAACATCGTCGACGGCGGCAACGGCGACGCTTGGGTGGAAGTGCGCGGCGAGAAATTCAGCCCGGCGCAAGTTTCGGCCGTGATCCTGCAGAAGATGAAGGAAACCGCCGAGAGCTATCTGGGCGAGACCGTGACGCAGGCGGTGATCACGGTTCCGGCGTACTTCAACGACGCCCAGCGTCAGGCCACCAAGGACGCGGGCAAGATCGCCGGTCTGGAAGTGCTGCGCATCATCAACGAACCGACGGCGGCGGCGCTCGCCTACGGGCTCGACAAGAAGGACAGCAAGACGATCGCGGTCTATGACCTTGGCGGCGGCACCTTCGACATCACGATCCTCGAGATCGACGACGGCCTGTTCGAAGTGAAATCGACCAACGGGGACACGTTCCTTGGCGGGGAAGACTTCGACATGCGCATCGTCAACTATCTGGCCGACGAGTTCCGCAAGGAGCATGGCGTCGACCTGACCAAGGACAAGATGGCGCTGCAGCGGCTGAAGGAAGCCGCCGAAAAGGCGAAGATCGAACTGTCCTCGGCCAGCCAGACCGAAATCAACCAGCCGTTCATCTCGATGAACGCGGCGACCGGCGTGCCGCTGCACATGGTCATGAAGCTGACCCGTGCGAAACTGGAAAGCCTCGTCGACGATCTGATCAAGGCCTCGCTGAAGCCCTGCGCCGCGGCGCTGAAGGATGCGGGCGTGTCGAAAGACGAGATCGACGAAGTCGTTCTGGTCGGCGGGATGACCCGCATGCCGCGCGTGGTCGAGGAAGTGACGAAGTTCTTCGGCAAGGAACCGCACAAGGGCGTGAACCCGGATGAAGTCGTGGCCCTTGGCGCCGCGATTCAGGCGGGCGTGCTGCAAGGCGACGTGAAAGACGTCGTGCTGCTTGACGTCACCCCCCTCAGCCTCGGCATCGAGACGCTGGGCGGTGTCTTCACCCGTCTGATCGATCGCAACACCACGATCCCGACGAAGAAGAGCCAGATCTTCTCGACCGCCGAGGACAACCAGAACGCGGTGACGATCCGCGTGTTCCAGGGCGAGCGCGAAATGGCCGCCGACAACAAGATGCTGGGCATGTTCAACCTCGAGAACATCCCCCCGGCGCCGCGCGGCGTGCCGCAGATCGAAGTCACCTTCGACATCGACGCGAACGGCATCGTTTCGGTCAAGGCCAAGGACAAGGGCACCGGCAAGGAACAGCAGATCACCATCCAGGCGTCGGGCGGTCTTTCGGACGACGACATCGAGAAGATGATCAAGGACGCCGAGGCCAATGCCGAAGCCGACAAGAAGCGCAAGGAACTGGTCGAAGCGAAGAACACCGGCGAAAGCCTGCTGCATTCGACCCGCAAATCGCTGGAAGAGCATGGCGACAAGGTCGATGGCTCGACCGTCGAGATGATCGAGCTGGCCTGCAACGCGCTGGAAGAATCGCTGAAGTCGGAAGACCCGGGCAAGATCAAGGGCGCGGTGCAGAACCTGACCGATGCCGCGATGAAGCTGGGCGAGGCGATCTACAAGGCGCAGGCGTCGAGCGAGGGCGGTGCCGCCTCGGATGACGACGAAAGCCCGCGGTCGGTCGACGACGATATCGTCGATGCCGACTTCGAGGACATGGGTGAAAACAAGCGCAAGTAAGCGCCGGAACCTGAGGAGCGGGCCCCGTCATGGGGCTCGCTTCCGTGTTCTCGCAGTGGGGCTTTCCAATGGCGAAGCGTGATTTCTACGAGGTTCTGGGGGTGTCCAAGGGCGCCTCGGCCGAGGAGATCAAGAAGGCCTATCGCGGCAAGGCGAAGGAACTGCACCCCGACCGCAATCAGGACAATCCGCAGGCCGAGGCCCAGTTCAAGGAAGTGAACGAAGCCTATGACGTGCTGAAGGATGGCGACAAGAAGGCCGCCTATGACCGCTATGGTCATGCGGCGTTCGAAGGCGGCATGGGCGGCGGCGGGCCGCGCGGACCCTATGGTCAGGGCGCGGATTTCTCCTCGGCTTTCTCGGATGTGTTCGAGGATCTGTTCGGCGACTTCATGGGCGGGCGTGGCGGCCCGGGTGGTGGCGGCCGGTCGCGGGCGACCCGCGGTTCGGACCTGCGCTACAACATGCGGGTGACGCTGGAAGAGGCGTTCAAGGGCGCGCAAAAGACGATCACCGTTCCGGGCTCGGCCGCTTGCGGCTCGTGCAATGGCACGGGGGCCGAGGGCGGGGCCGAGCCGCAAACCTGTCCGACCTGTTCGGGTCTGGGCAAGGTGCGGGCGCAGAACGGCTTTTTCACCGTCGAACGCACCTGCCCCACCTGTGGTGGCCAAGGTCAGGTGGTGAAGAACCCCTGCCGCGCCTGCCACGGTTCGGGCCGGATCGAGAAGGAACGCACCCTGTCCGTCAACATCCCGGCCGGGGTGGAAACGGGCACGCGGATCCGTCTTGCGGGCGAGGGCGAAGCCGGGATGCGCGGCGGACCCTCGGGGGATCTCTATATCTTCATCGAAGTGCGCGACCACGCGATCTTCCAGCGCGACGGGGTGAACCTGTTCTGCCGGGTGCCGGTCAGCATGGTTTCGGCTGCGCTTGGTGGCGAGGTCGAGGTGCCGACGATCGATGGCGGGCGCTCCAAGGTCAAGGTGCCGGTGGGCAGCCAATCCGGTCGGCAGATGCGTCTGCGCGGCAAGGGGATGCCCGCCCTGCGCGGCGGCGGCATCGGCGACATGGTGATCGAACTCGCCGTCGAAACGCCGGTGAACCTGACCACGCGGCAAAAGGAACTGCTGGACGAGTTCCAGCGCATTCAGGCCGAGAACAACCCCGAAGGGGCGTCGTTCTTTCAGAAGGTGAAAAGCTTCTGGGATGGCATGAAGGGCTGAGTTCCTGAAACGGTCAAGAGAGGGCGCCTGCGGGCGCCCTTTTGCGTATTTGGATCAGGAAAAGCGTTAACCGTTTATTTACCACGCCAAGGCAAGCTGAGGGCATGAAGACCCGTTCCTCCAGCTTTGACGAAGGGCCGACGCTGTTTGGCGACCCTGATGAGGCGCAGCCGGTATCTCTCTCCTCCGACCGGCTGCCCTCTTACATCACCGATCACCGCAAGCGACTGCGGGAACGGTTCATGGCGGGCGGCGCCGAGGCCATGCCCGATTACGAGCTGCTGGAGCTGATCCTGTTTCGCGCCCTGCCCCGTCAGGATGTGAAGCCCTTGGCACGGCGACTGATCGAGGTTTTCGGAACCTTCGGCCATGTGCTGGCCGCACCGCAAGCCCGGCTGGCCGAGGTCACGGGGGTCGGCGCGGCCGTGGTGCAGGAGCTGAAGATCATCGAAGCGGCGGCGCAAAGGCTGGCCCGCTCGCGGGTGCTGCAACGGCCGGTGCTATCCTCGTGGCAGGCGCTGCTTGACTATTGCCACACCGCGATGGCGCATCGCCCGACCGAGCAGTTCCGGGTGCTCTATCTCGACCGCAAGAACCTGCTGATCGCCGACGAGGAACAGGCGCGCGGCACGGTCGATCATGTGCCCGTCTATCCGCGCGAGGTGGTGAAACGGGCACTGGAACTTGATGCCTCGGCGCTGATCCTGGTGCACAACCACCCGTCGGGCGATCCAACGCCGTCCCCGGCCGATGTCAGCATGACCGAGCAGATCCGCCGTGCCGCCGAGGCTCTGGGGCTGGTGCTGCACGACCATCTGGTGATCGGCAAGGGTCGCGAGCTCAGCTTCCGGGCCGAGGGGCTGCTTTAGTTCTCTGCGACACTCAGCGGGAACTCCGGCAGTTGCATCAGCACCGAGCCCTCGCCATCGCCACAGTCGGGCATCGCAATCGCCAGCATCGCATCGTCGGAGCCCTTGCCCAGCTTCCGCAGGACAACGCCGGTAACATTCTGACCGCAGGTCTTTTCGGTCACCGGCGCATCGAGCACGAGATCGATGTCGGACATGGCGATCGGGGCGGAATAGATCTGCACCGCCATCACCTCCCCGGGAACGCTGTAGCTTGCCATCCAGCCGCCGTTCCTGGTGTCGGGCGTCCGCGGCGCCTGTTGCCAGACATCGCCGATCGATCCCGGCTCGGCGCCGTATTCGTAGCCGTGCAACTGCACCCCGGTTTGGGCTGCGGTGATCACCGCGATGCGGTTGTAGTCGGCGACCTCGGGCACGGTCACGGTGACCATCGGCGGCAGCCCGATCCGGTCGAGGCGGAGCAGGAAGAGCGCCTCCGGGGCAAAGGCGGGGACGATGCCTTGCCAGCCCCCCTCGGCGGACAGTTGGATCGGCAGGCGCAGCCCTTCGTGGCGGATCTCGGCCTTTTGCCCGGCCTCACAGGGCGCGCTGACCGTCAGCAGGACCGAACCGCCCGGCGCGGGTTCGCCGCGAAGCTGCGGCTCGGCGCAAGCCGGTTTGGCAAAGCCGTGGCTCTGCGCGGGACTGTCCTCGGGCAGGGGACCGAGCGCGGCATCGACGGCGGGACCACGCATCTCCGGGCGGGGCAGCGGCGGCGGGGCGAGAGCGGCCTCGGCCAGATGTACTTCGCTGCGCGCGGCGGGCCGGGCCTGCTGCAGGGTGACGGGCTCCGAGGCAGAGGGAACAGGACTCGCCATCTGGCCTTCCGGGACAGAATTCTGCATGACATGGCCGGTGGCCGCGGCCAAGACGAAGGTGGTGCAAACAAGCGCAATCTTGTGAAGCGGTTTCATGTCCGTCAACTCCTGACATCTTGCCGGAAGGTTAACGGAAGATCTCGGCAAAGCTTGGGCCGGACTGCGGCATGGTTTCCAAATCGGAAACGGAGTCGTTTCGGGCAGATCCTCTAAAATTTAACGAAAATCAGCAGGGTGGAAAACGGCGGCGCGGATCTTCTCCACGCCGCCGCCATCATTCTTCCACAATCGCCTCAGACCAGACGGCCGTGGCAGTGCTTGAACTTCTCGCCCGAGCCGCAGGGGCAGGGATCATTGCGCGAGGGCTCGCCCCAGGTCGTGGGGTCCGATTCGACGAAGCCCGGAGCGGCTGCGGCCATCTCAAGCGCGGGCTGCGGCGCGGGGGCCGTAACCTCGGCCGGGGCCGCCACGGTCGCTTCGGCCGCGGCAAGGGCGGCCGCCTGCTGACGCAGCAGTTCGGCGCGTTCCTCCTCGCTCATCGGGCGGATCTGGCCAAGGCGCTTCGTCACTTCATAACGCAGGCTGTCGAGCATGCTTTCGAACAGCTGGAAGGACTCGGTCTTGTATTCCGACAGCGGATCGCGCTGCGCATAGCCGCGGAAGCCCACGACCGAGCGCAGATGTTCGAGCGTCACCAGATGCTCGCGCCATTTGCTGTCGATCGTCTGCAGCAGGATCTGCTTTTCGATCACGCGCATCGTGTCGCCACCGAAGGCCTGCGCTTTCTGTTCCATCACCGCATCCAGCGCATCGGTCACGCGCTGCGCCAGCTCGACCTGATCCACGCCTTCTTCGGCAGCCCATTGCGCCAGCGGCAGATCAACCCCGGTGTGCTCGATGAAGGCTTCGCGCATGCCTTCCACATCCCATTGATCGACATAGCTTTTCGGGGGCGCGTAATCGTCGATCAGATCGTCGATCACCTGCTGACGCATGTCGGCGACGATCTCGGAAATCTCTTCGGTTTCCATGATCTCGCGGCGCTGGCTGAACACCGCCTTGCGCTGGTCGTTCATCACGTCGTCGAATTTCAGAAGCTGCTTGCGCCAGTCGAAGTTGCGGCCTTCGACCTTGGCCTGGGCGCGTTCCAGCGACTTGTTCACCCAGGGGTGGATGATCGCCTCGCCTTCCTTCATGCCCAGTTTCGACAGCACGCCTTCGAGCCGGTCCGAACCGAAAATGCGCATCAGGTCATCTTCGAGCGACAGGAAGAACAGCGAGCGGCCGGGGTCGCCCTGACGGCCCGAGCGGCCGCGCAGCTGGTTGTCGATGCGGCGGCTTTCGTGCCGTTCCGTGGCCAGAACAAACAGGCCACCGGCCTCGATCACCTTCTGCTTTTCGTCGGCATGTTCGGCCTCGATCCGGGCGCGGACTTCTTCGGGTGCGGCTTCGGGATTGGCGGCGATTTCTTCCAGCACCTTCATCTCGACGTTGCCGCCCAGCTGAATGTCGGTGCCGCGACCGGCCATGTTCGTCGCGATGGTGATCGCGCCCAGACGACCGGCATCGGCAACGATCTGCGCTTCCTGTTCGTGCTGACGCGCGTTCAGCACGTTATGCGGCAGCCCCTCGGCCTTGAGCATGTCCGACAGCATCTCGGATTTCTCGATCGAGGTGGTGCCCACCAGCGTCGGCTGGCCCTTTTCATGCGCGGTCTTGATCGCCTCGATCACCGCGGCGTATTTTTCCCGCGCGGTGCGATACACGCGGTCGTGTTCGTCCTTCCGGGCGACGGGCCGGTTCGTCGGCACTTCGACCACACCGAGCTTGTAGATGTCGCCGAATTCCTCGGCCTCGGTCACGGCGGTGCCGGTCATGCCCGCCAGTTTCTCGTAGAGGCGGAAGTAGTTCTGGAAGGTCACCGAGGCGAGCGTGACGTTCTCGGGCTGGATCGTCACCCGTTCCTTGGCCTCGATCGCCTGATGCAAACCATCCGACAGGCGGCGGCCCTTCATCATCCGGCCGGTGAATTCGTCGATCAGCACGATCTCGTCATCGGCCACGACATAGTTCTGATCCTTGAAGAACAGCTTGTGCGCCCGCAAAGCCTGCCCGATGTGGTGCACGATCGTCGTGCTTTCCGGGTCATAAAGCGACTGGCCTTCGGGCAGCAGACCATCGGCCTGCAGCTTCTGTTCCAGAAACTCGTTGCCTTCCTCGGTGAAGGTCGCGTTGCGCTGCTTTTCGTCGAGCTTGTAATGCTCTTCGGTCAGGAACGGGATGTAGGCGTCGAGCGTGCGATACATGTCCGAGCGATCCTGCGACGGGCCGGAAATGATCAGCGGCGTCCGCGCCTCGTCGATCAGGATGCTGTCCACCTCGTCGACGATGGCGAAGAAGTGATCTCGCTGATACATCTCGGCGACCGAGGATTTCATGTTGTCGCGCAGATAATCGAAGCCAAGCTCGTTGTTCGTCGCATAGGTGATGTCGGCGGCATAGGCGGCGCGCTTCTCATCATCGGGCTGGAACGGATAGACGACGCCGCAGGTCAGGCCCAGATGGCGATAGACCTTGCCCATCCATTCCGAGTCGCGCTTGGCGAGGTAATCGTTCACCGTGACGATATGCACGCCCTTGCCCGCGAGCGCGTTCAGATAGGCCGGGAAGGTCGCGACAAGGGTCTTGCCCTCGCCCGTCTTCATCTCGGAAATGTTGCCCTGATGCAGGAAGATCCCGCCCATCAGCTGGGTGTCGAAGGCACGCAGGCCAAGCGCCCGGCGCGCGGCTTCACGGCAATTGGCAAAGGCTTCGACGAGAAGATCGTCAAGATCCTCGCCCGATTGCGCGCGCGCTTGCAATTCGCGGGTCTTGGCCACGATCTCGGCATCGGAGAGCTTTTCGAAGGCCGGTTCCAGCGCGTTGATCTTCGCCACCAGCGGACGCGTGCGCTTGACCTTGCGGTCGTTGGGCGTGCCGAAGAGCTTTCTTCCAATGTAACCGAGGCCCAGCATTTTTTCTCCGCGGGTTCGTCTGACCAAATCGTGTGAAATGCGGTCTTGTCGCACCCGTCACACGACCGTAGAACGGCAAGCGGATAAGGGCGAAACGGCCTTCACAGGACCCTTGGCGATGTAAGGGGCTGCCGTCCGAGTGTCAACGCCGCGGGCTGCCGCGGCCCTGCGGGAGAGGCTTTGATGCCGATTTTCACACGAGTTCTGGGTTCCGCGGCCGTGATGGCGCTTCTGGCCGCCCCGGCGCTGGCCGAAGACGCCGCCAAACCGGCCAAGATGCCGAGCCCGGATACGGTCGTTGCCACCGTCGACGGCACCGAAATCACGCTGGGCATGATGGTCAATGTCCGCAACAGCCTGCCCGCGGAATATCAGCAATTGCCCGATCAGGTGCTGTTCAACGGCGTTCTGGATCAGCTGGTGCAGCAGACCGCGCTCGCCAAGATCGGCGAAGGCATGATGACGCACCGCGACGAGGTTGCGCTTGAAGTCGAACGCCGCGCCTATCTGGCCGGGATGCTGCTCGACTATACCGCCGACCGCGCGGTGACGCCCGAGAAGCTGAAGTCCGCCTATGACGCGAAATTCGCCAAGGCCGAACCGAGCCGCGAATATCACGCCGCGCATATCATCGTGGCCTCCGAGGACGAGGCGAAGAAGATCAAGGCCGAGATCGACGGCGGCGCCGATTTCGCCGAAGAGGCGAAGTCGAAATCGAAAGATGGCGCGGCGGCGAATGGCGGCGATCTGGGCTGGTTCGACCTCTCTGCGATGGTGCCGCCCTTTGCCGAAGCCGTGGCCGCGATGAAGCCGGGCGAGGTCAAGGGCCCGGTGCAGACCGAATATGGCTGGCACGTGATCAAGCTGATGGACAGCCGTCTGGCGGCGGCGCCGACGCTGGAAGAAGCCACCGCCGAGCTGTCGGGCGACCTGCGCCAGAAGGCCGTGCAGGATCGCGTGAATGACACCGTGGCGAAGGCCAAGGTTGAAAAGCATGTCGAGGGGATCGATCCGGCCGTGCTGAAGGCCCCGAACTTCTTCGGCGAAAAGTAAGACCACCGGACTGAGGGGAGAGGACGATGGCGAAGAAACGCGAACTCGAGGAAAAGATCGAGCGGCTGAAATCCAAGGTGAAGGATCTGCGCTCGCAACTGGGCGAGATCACCGAGGATGCGGTGGCGATGCTGCGTGACGAGGTGACGGAAGTCGCCTCGGCGCTGCGCGAAGGCGTGGCCGAAGCCGCTGCCGCAGCTGCCGCCGCGGCCAGCGAAACGGCTGCGCCGCCCGTGAAGGCCAAGAACCCGGTCTCGCCCCTCGCCCCTGCCGCTTTCCCGGCGCTGCCGGTGATCGAGGGCGTGTCCTTCGCCGCCGCCGCCGCGGGCGTGCGCTATGCGGGCCGGACCGACGTGATGCTGGCGCAGATCGCGCCCGGATCGACGATTGCGGGGGTGTTCACCACCTCCACGACCCGGGCGGCCTGCGTGCTCGACTGTCAGGCGAAACTGGCCGGGATGGCGGATGAAACCACGGGTGCGGCGATTGTCGTGAACTCGGGCAATGCCAATGCCTTCACCGGCGCCGCCGGGCAGGCCTCGGTCGATGCGGTGACCGGCGCCGTGGCCGCGGCGCTCGATCTGCCGATCAACCGGGTCTTCTCGTCCTCCACCGGGGTGATCGGCGAGGCGCTGCCGCATGAGCGCATCGTTGCCGCCATGCCCGGCCTTGTGGCCGCGCTCGATCCGGCGGGCATGGAGGCCGCCGCGCGGGCGATCATGACCACCGACACCTTCCCCAAGGGCGCCTGCGCCGAGGTGCAGGGCGAAGGCGGGGTGATCCGCATTGCGGGCATCGCCAAGGGCTCGGGGATGATCGCGCCGAACATGGCGACGATGCTGGTTTATCTCTTCACCGATGCGAAGATCCCGTCGAAGATGCTGCAAAAGATGCTGTCGCGGCATGTCGATGACACGTTCAACGCGATCACCGTCGACAGCGATACCTCCACCTCGGATGCGCTGATCCTTGCCGCCACCGGCCGGTCGGCGGCGGCCGAGATCACCGATCTGCGCTCGCGCGCGGCGAAGGATTTCGAGGCCGCGCTGCATGGCGTGATGCTCGATCTGGCGCAGCAGGTGGTGCGCGATGGCGAAGGCGCGACGAAATTCGTCGAGATCCGGGTGAGTGGCGCCGCCAATGCCGATGATGCGCACAAGGTGGCGATGGCGGTGGCGAATTCGCCGCTGGTGAAGACCGCGATCGCGGGCGAGGATGCGAACTGGGGGCGGGTCGTTGCGGCCGTCGGCAAGTCGGGCGCCAAGGCTGACCGCGACAAGCTGCGGATTTCCTTCGGCGACATGGTTCTGGCCGAGAATGGCTGGCGCGTGCCGGATTATTCCGAGGAAGCGGCCTCGGCCTACATGAAGGGGCAGGAGCTGGTGATCGGCATCGATCTGGGGCTGGGCAAGGCGGCGAAATCCGTCTTCACCTGCGACCTGACGCATCGCTACATCGACATCAACGCGGATTACCGCTCGTGACCTCGCCCTGTGGTCCGTCGCCCGCGCTGACCACGGCGCGGGTGGTTCTGGTCAGCGCGGTGGCGCTGATCGACACCGATGGCCGGGTGCTGCTCGCGCAGCGCCCGGAAGGCAAGTCGCTGGCCGGGCTCTGGGAGTTTCCGGGCGGCAAGGTCGAGCCGGGCGAAACCCCCGAGGCGGCGCTGATCCGCGAGCTGCACGAGGAACTGGGCATCGACACCTGGGGCAGCTGCCTGGCGCCGCTGACCTTTGCCAGCCACAGCTATGAAAGCTTCCATCTGCTGATGCCGCTCTTCGCCTGCCGTCGCTGGGCGGGCACGCCGCAACCGCGGGAAGGGCAGAAACTGGCCTGGGTCACGCCCGCGAAGCTGCGCGACTACCCGATGCCGCCCGCCGACGAGCCACTCATTCCGGTGCTTCAGGACTGGCTCTGACGGCGCGGGCGCAGCATAAATTCCTGCAGTGCAGCAATTTTCCTGCGTCATGGCGCCACAGACAGCAACAAAGCTATCCAAAAGATACTTCCCGGGTAACTTTTCGTTTGCACTTTGTTAACCATTCGTGACTAAGCTCAAGGTGTAATCGAGATTTCTAGGGAGGATGTCTCATGCTTCGCACTATCGTTGTCGGCAGCTGCGTCTCCGTGCAGGGAACGTTCGAGTCGCAGCTCGAAAACGGAAAAATCGTTGTTCGCGTCGGCGATCGGCTGTTCGCCGGCAAGCCCGTGATGCGTCAGAACGCCTGATCGACCAACCGAATACCACTCACGAACAGCAAAAGGGGGGCTTTCGCCCCCCTTTTCTTTTCCGCGGTCTCGCCGAGGCGACGAAGGTCAGAGCTTGCGCTCGACCTCCTCGCGCTCGAAGATTTCGATGACGTCGCCCGCGCGGACGTCGTCGTAGTTCTCGAAGGCCATGCCGCATTCCTGACCGGACTGCACTTCCTTGACCTCGTCCTTGAAGCGCTTGAGCGTCTTCAGCGTGCCTTCGTGGATCACCACGTTGTCGCGCAGCAGGCGCACACCGGCCGAGCGACGGGCCACACCTTCGGTGACAAGGCAGCCAGCGACCTTGCCGACGCCGGAAACCTTGAAGACTTCCTTGATCGCGGCATAGCCGATGAAGTTCTCGCGGACTTCGTTCTTGAGCAGGCCCGAGGCGGCGGCTTTGATGTCGTCCACCAGATCGTAGATGATCGAGTAGTAGCGGATCTCGACGCCCTTCTGGTTCGCGGCGGCACGCGCGGGCGCATTGGCCCGGACGTTGAAGCCGATCACCGGCGCCCCCGAAGCTTCGGCCAGACCGACGTCGCTTTCGGTGATCGCGCCAACGCCCGAATGCAGCACGCGCACGCGGACCTCGTCGTTGCCGATCTTTTCCAGCGCCTGGGCGATGGCTTCCGCCGAGCCCTGCACGTCGGCCTTGACCAGCACCGGCAGTTCCGAGACGTTCTCATCCGCCTTGGCCTTCGCCATGAGCTGTTCGAGCGTCGTCGCGGCGCCCGCAGCGGCGCGTTTGTCCTTGGCGGCTTTCTCGCGGTAATCCGCGATTTCACGCGCCTGGGCTTCGGTTTCGACGACGTTCAGCACGTCACCGGCTTCCGGCGTGCCATTGAGACCCAGCACCTCGACCGGAACCGAGGGACCGGCTTCGTCGACGCGCTCGCCCTTGTCGTTGATCAGCGCGCGCACCTTGCCCCACTGCTCGCCGACGACAAAGATGTCGCCGCGCTTCAGCGTGCCGTGCTGCACCAGAACCGTCGCCACCGGCCCGCGGCCGACGTCGAGTTTCGCTTCGATCACCGCGCCCTGCGCCGCGCGGCCGGGGTTGGCGCGCAACTCGAGGATCTCGGCCTGCAGTGCGATCGCTTCGAGCAGCTTGTCGAGACCGAGGCCGGTCTTGGCCGAAACCTCGACCGTCTGCACCTCGCCGCCCATCTCTTCGACGACGACTTCGTGCTGCAAAAGGTCGGTCCGCACTTTCTGCGGATTGGCCGAATGCTTGTCGATCTTGTTGATCGCGACGATCATCGGCACCTTGGCGGCCTTGGCGTGGTTGATCGCCTCGATCGTCTGCGGCATCACCGCGTCATCGGCAGCCACCACGAGCACGACAATGTCCGTCACCTGCGCGCCACGGGCGCGCATCGAGGTGAAGGCGGCGTGGCCGGGGGTGTCGAGGAAGGTCAGAACCGCCCCCGTCTCGGTCGTCACCTGATAGGCGCCGATGTGCTGGGTGATCCCGCCCGCTTCGCCCGCCACCACATTGGCTTTGCGGATCGCATCCAGAAGCGAGGTCTTGCCGTGGTCGACGTGGCCCATGATCGTGATGATCGGCGGACGCGATTGCAGGTCTTCGGCCTTGTCCTCGACGGTGTCGATCACCTGTTCCACGTCCGCATCCGAGACGCGCACGGCGCGGTGGCCGAATTCCTCGATGATCAGTTCCGCGGTGTCGGCGTCGATGGCCTGGTTGGCCGTGACCATCATGCCCATCTTCATCAGGGCCTTGATCACGTCGGCAGCCCGTTCGGCCATCCGGATCGCCAGTTCAGACACCACGATGGTTTCCGGCAACTGCACGTCGCGGACCATCTTTTCGGCTTTCTGGCCGAAGCCCATCGCCTTTTGACGCGCTTTTTCCTGCTTGCGCTTCATCGCGGCGAGCGAGCGCTGACGCCCGCCTTCGCCTTCGATGTCGCTCAGCGACAGCTTGCCGGCCCGACGGCCTTCGTCACCGCCCTTGGCGGCTTTCGCATTGCGGTCCGGCGTGGCGCTGCGATCGTCGCGGTCGCGGTCGGTCTTGCGCGGACCGGTCGCCGAAACGCCCTTCGTCGCGGCGCGCGCGGCGGCGGCCTCGGCGGCAGCCGGATCGGCCGGAGCGGGCTTCGGCGCCGGTTTCGCCCGGACCTCTTCCTTTTTCTGCGCGCGCAGCTCGGCCTCGCGGGCCTTGCGCTCTTCTTCCTCGGCCTTCAGCCGCAGCGCTTCTTCGCGTTCGCGTTCTTCGCGTTCCTTGGCCTCGGCCTCGGCGCGACGGCGTTCGCGTTCTTCTTCGCGGGCCTTTTCATCGGCGGCGCGTTGCGCGGCCTCTTCGACCTCGCGGATTTTCGCGGCCTGCAGCGCCCTCAGGCGGCGTTCCATCTCGGCATCCGAGATGCCGGCAGGACGACGCGAAGGATCCCCCAGCGCGGGCGAACCGGCCGTCTTGGCAGGGGCTGCACCGGGTTTCGGCACAACCACCTTCTTGCGCTTGGTCTCGACCACCACATTTTTCGTGCGTCCGTGGCTGAAGCTCTGCTTCACCGAACCGGGGCGGGCGCCGCCAAGACCGAGGGGTTTTTTGCCGTCCGTATCGCTCATGCCGTCTTCGTATCCTTCATGGCGGTATCGCCGCCGTCCTGCTTGCGCAAACCTGCAAGCCTTGCCGCTTCTCTGATTACACGCGGGGTGAGTCCCCCAGCCGCAAGCGCGCCGTGTATGGCATGGTCGCGGCCAAAAGCCAAACCCATTTCCGAGGCCGTCAGACAGCCGAACCAGCGCCCGCCGGGCGGAGTCCAGAGTTTGCCCTTGCCGCGCTCCGACCCGTCCGAGGCCTGGAACAGAACCTTGGCCTTGCCATCCGCCAGCCAGCCCTTGACCTTTTCGAAGCCGCAGACCGCGTGCCCGGTCTTGCGCGACAGCGAAACCAACTCCACCACCCGATGCGCGAGACCGTCTTCGACGATCTTGCACAGGTCTTCGGGCAGGGTCACCTGCGACCTTGCGGCGCGGGCAAACAGCCCCTTGGCCACCGCCTTTTCAAGCACGTCACGGTCCGACGTGACCCAGATCCCGCGGCCGGGAAGCTTTTCGGCCAGATCCGGGTAGATCATGCCATCGGGGCCAAGGACAAAGCGCACCAACCCGTTCTTCGGCCCCACATCGCCCGTGACGATGCAGCGCCGTTCCGGATCTTCGCTGTCTTTGTCCTTGCCGCCGCGGCTCATCTCATTCCTCGGTTTCTTCTTCGTCGTCTTCTTCGGGCGCGTCTTCGGCTTCAAGTTCCGAAGGATCAACCCAGCCGAGCTGGATCCGCGCCGTCATGATCAGCTTCTGCGCATCCTCGAGGCTCATGCCGAATTTCTCGAGAATGCCCTCGTCCTTGACGCGGGCGCCGTTCACCGTGGTCCAGCCGCCAGCCAGTTCCCAGTCGGCGCAGGTGGCGAAATCTTCCAGCGTCTTCACGTCGTCCTTGGCCAGAGCCTCGATCATCTGCGGCGTCAGGCCGTCGAAGTCGAAGAGCGACTGTTCGACGCCCATTTCCTTGGCCGCGGCGATCGCCTTGGCGTTCTGCGCCTCGATATAGTCGCGGGCGCGGGCCTGCAACTCCTCGGCGGTGCCGTCATCGACGCCTTCGATCGACAGGAGTTCATCCAGATCGACGTAGGCGACTTCTTCGAGATTGGTGAAGCCTTCGGCGACCAGCAGCTGGGCGAAGAATTCGTCCAGATCCAGCGCATCGACAAAGAGCTTGGTGCGCTCGGCGAATTCGGCCTGACGGCGGGACGATTCTTCGGCCTCGGTCAGGATGTCGATGTCGAGCCCGGTCAGCTGGCTGGCCAGACGCACGTTCTGACCGCGACGGCCGATGGCGAGGCTCAGTTGCTCGTCCGGCACCACCACTTCGATCTTGCCGGCTTCCTCGTCGATCACGACCTTCGCGACTTCGGCCGGTTGCAGCGCGTTCACGAGGAAGGTGGCCGCATCGGCGTTCCACGGAATGATGTCGATCTTTTCGCCCTGCAGCTCGCCCACGACGGCCTGCACGCGCGACCCGCGCATACCGACGCAAGCGCCGACCGGGTCGATCGAATTGTCGTTCGAGATCACGGCGATCTTCGCGCGCGAGCCCGGATCACGGGCCACGGCCTTGATCTCGATGATGCCGTCATAGATTTCCGGCACCTCCATCTTGAAGAGCTCGGCCATGAACTGCGGATCGGTGCGCGACAGGAAGACCTGCGGGCCCCGGGTTTCGCGGCGCACGTCTTTCACATAGGCGCGGATGCGGTCGTTCGGGCGATAGCTTTCGCGGCCGATCTTTTCGTTGCGGCGCAGGATGGCTTCCCCGCGACCGATGTCGACGATGATGTTGCCGTATTCCTCGCGCTTGACGACGCCATTGATGATCGTGCCCTTGCGATCCTTGAATTCGTCGAACTGACGATCGCGTTCGGCCTCGCGGACCTTCTGCAAGATCACCTGTTTCGCCGATTGCGCCGCGATCCGGCCCAGATCGACCGGGGGAACCTCGTCCACGATCTCGTCGCCGATCTGCGGCGCGGTCTTGTATTGCTTGGCCTGCGCGACGGTCAGTTGCGCCTGATAATTCTCGACGGCATCATCCTCGACCACGGTGCGCACGCGGGTGAACCGCGCCCGGCCGGTCTTGCGGTCGATGCTGACACGGATGTCCATCTCGGCGCCATAGCGCGACTTCGCCGCCCGGGCGAGACTGTCTTCCATCGCCTGAATGACCAGGTCGGGGTCGATCATCTTCTCGCGGGCAACCGCCTCGGCGGTCTGCAAAAGCTCGAGCTGGTTGGCAGAGGTGATTGCCATCTCTCAGGTCTCCTCGTCGGGGGAAGTCTGGTCGTCGTCTTCGGTTTGGATCTCGTCGAACTGGTCTTCGTCGATGATGCCCGCGGCCTTGCGCTGGCGCAGCATCTCGGCGATCAGCTCGTCGGTCAGGATCAGTTTCGCATCCGAAAGCCAGTCGAACTTCAGGCCGATGGTGACCTGTTCGCCCTGATTTTCGATCTCGATCAGAACCTCGTCGTCTTCGGTGCCGCGCAGGATGCCCTTGAAGCGCTTGCGGCCGTCGATCTGTTCGTCGGTCTCGATGCGCGCTTCGTAGCCTTCCCAGACGTCGAAATCCTTCATCCGGGTCAGCGGACGGTCGATCCCGGGGGACGAGACTTCCAGCGTGTATTTTTCCTCGATCGGGTCTTCGACATCGAGCAGCGCCGAGACCGCGGTCGAGATCGCGCCGCAATCGTCAACGTCGATGCCCCCCTCGGGGCGGTCGGCCATGATCTGCAAGAGCGGGTGACGCCCGCCCTGCATGCGGATGCGCACCAGCTCGAAGCCGAGGCCTTCGATGGTGGGGCCGACGATGTCGGCGAGACGCCGGTCGATACCGGTCTTGGCGATGAGGTCGGTCATTCCGATCCCTGAAAACAAAAAACGGGCCCGAGCGGCCCGTCACATGGATCCGGTGGGCTTCAGGTTTGGACCCTGAAACGCCGCTGTTGCATTGCATATAGGCGAATCGCCCTTCCGTTGCAAGCTTTCTCTCGGATCAGGCCTTCATCCGGTCCATCACCGCGACAAGGGCGGCGGTGATGCCGGGCTCGCTCAGCGCATGGCCCGCGGCGGGAATGAGGCGCATCTCGCATTTCTTCCAGCCATGCGCCAACCGCCAGGCCGAGATCGGCGGGCAGATCATGTCCATCCGCCCCTGCACGATCGTCGTCGGGATATGCTCGATCAGGTGCCGGTCGCGCAGAATCTGACCGTCGACTTCAAGGAAGGCGCGGTTCATGAAGAAGTGGTTTTCCAGCCGCGCGAAGGCATGGGCGTAATCGGGCGGCGATTCGCCCGGGAAGCCGTCGTAATCGACCGAGGCGAGCGCGTTTTCCCACATTGCCCAATGCCGGGCAAAGCGGGCCTCCTGCAGGTAATCGCCAGAAAACAGCCGCTTGTGATAGGCGGCAATCAGATCGCCACGTTCACCCTCGGGGATCGGCGCGATGAATTGCGTCCAGAGGTCGGGAAAGAACTGCCCCGCACCACCGCCATAGAACCAGTCGAGTTCCGATTTCTGCGCGAGGAACACGCCGCGCAGCACCAGTGCCTGCACCCGGTCGGGGTAGGTCTGGGCGTACAGCAGGCTCAGCGTCGCCCCCCAGCTGCCACCAAAGACGATCCAGGTGTTGATGCCCAGCTCGGTGCGGATCCGCTCCATGTCGGCGATCAGATCCCAGGTGGTGTTGTGGCCCACCGAGGCATGCGGCTTCGACAGCCCGCAGCCGCGCTGGTCGAAAAGCACGATGCGATACTGCGCCGGGTCGAAATAGCGCCGCATCGCGGGGCTGCAGCCGCCGCCCGGCCCGCCGTGGCAGACCACGACCGGCTGGCCGCGCGGATTGCCCGCCTGCTCGACATAGATGTGATGGCCGAATCCGACATCGATCATCCGCTGATCGAAAGGTTCGATCGGCGGATAGAGAAAGGCACTTGCCGTGCGCTTTTGCCCTGCGTTCTTGTCCATCACTGCACTATATAACGCCTCAAACGCCCCCGCCATGGGGCTGACCGAAAAGTTGACCGGAGGATGGCATGGAAACCGCAACGAAGACAATCGACCCCGCCGAGGTGGCGAAATTCGAGGCGATGGCCGCGGAATGGTGGGATCCGAACGGCAAGTTCAAGCCGCTGCACATGCTCAACCCCTGCCGTCTGGACTACATCACCAGCCAGATCGCGGCACAGTTCGGCCGCGATCTGCGGGCGCCGAAGCCCTTCGAGGGGCTGCGCCTTCTGGATATCGGCTGCGGCGGCGGGCTTCTGGCCGAACCGATGGCGCGGCTCGGCGCGACGGTGGTGGGCGCCGATGCCGCCCCGAAAAACATCCCGGTGGCGAAGCTGCACGCCGAGCAATCCGGCCTGACGATCGATTACCGCAACTGCGCCGCCGAGGATCTGGCGGCGGCTGGCGAACGTTTCGATGTCGTGCTGGCGATGGAGATCATCGAGCATGTCTCCGACACGCAGGGTTTCACCGACACCTGCGCAGCTTTGCTGAAATCGGGCGGGCTGATGATCATGTCGACGCTGAACCGCAACCCGAAAAGCTACGTCATGGCGATCTTCGGCGCCGAGCGCGTGATGCGCTGGCTGCCTGTCGGCACGCATGACTGGTCGAAATTCGTCACGCCCGACGAGCTTTACGAGCTGATGCGCAAGGCGGGTGTTGATCCGATCGACCGCAAGGGGATGGTGTTCAATCCGCTCGGCTGGAGCTGGTCGCTCTCGTCGCGCGACCTCAGCGTGAACTACGCCGCCGCCTGCGTGAAACGCTAAGGCCGGATCGAAACGGCTGGGGGCTCTGCCCCCAGACCCCCGAGATATTTGGAGCAAGATAAAAACAGGCTCCTTTATCTTGCTCCAAATATCTCGGGGGTGAATTTGCCGACAGGCAAAGAGGGGGCAGCGCCCCCTTTTTACTTCGTCTTCGGGCGGAACGCCGCGATCTTCGCCGGATCGGTGTCGACATGCCCGGCACCGATCAGATCAAGGCAATAGGGCACCGCCGCAAAGACCGCATTCAGACAGGTCGCAATCGCGCGTGGATTGCCCGGCAGGGTGATGATCAGGCTCTTGCCCGCAATCCCCGCGGTCTGACGCGACAGGATCGCCGTCGGCACTTCGAGCAGGCTCGCCCGCCGCATTTCCTCGCCAAAGCCGGCAAGTTCCTTTTCGATCACTTCGGCCGCGCCTTCGGGCGTTTCATCGCGCGGCGCCGGGCCGGTGCCGCCGGTGACAAGGATCAGATCCATGCCACGGGCCACCAGCTCCTTCAGGCAGTCGGCGACGCTGTCGCGGCCGTCGGGAATGATCACGCGGGAAATGGAAAGGGGTGTCGTGACGACACCCCTCAGCCAATCTTCGCAGCCCGGTCCGCCCTTGTCCTCGTAGTCCCCGCGCGAGGCGCGGTCGGACACGGTGACAATGGCGACCTTGGCGGCAACCTTTGCCGTCACTTCTTTTCCACCCGGGCGTTGCGGGTGGCGATCAGGCGCAGCCGCAGCGCATTCAGGCGAATGAAGCCCGCCGCATCCTTTTGATCGTAGGCGCCCGCGTCTTCCTCGAAGGTGACGTGCTTTTCGCTGTAAAGGCTGTGATCCGACCAGCGCGCGACGGTCGAGGCCTTGCCCTTGTAAAGCTTGACCCGAACGGTGCCGGTCACATGCTCCTGCGTCTTGTCGATCAGCGCCTGCAGCGCCTCGCGCTCGGGGCTGTACCAGAAGCCGTTGTAGATCAGCTCCGCATAGCGCGGCATGATGCTGTCTTTCAGGTGACCGGCGCCCGCGTCGAGCGTGATCTGTTCGATGCCGCGGTGGGCTTCCAAGAGGATCGTGCCGCCGGGGGTTTCGTAAACGCCGCGCGACTTCATGCCGACAAAGCGGTTTTCCACCAGATCGAGCACGCCGACGCCGTGTTTGCCGCCGATCTCGTTCAGCTTGGCCAGGATCGTTGCGGGCGACATGCGCTCGCCATTGATCGCGACGGCATCGCCTTTTTCAAAGGTGATCTCGACCATCTCGGCCTGATCGGGGGCCTGTTCCACCGGCACGACGCGCTGCAGGACATATTCCGGGAATTCCTGCGCCGGGTCTTCCAGCACGCGGCCTTCCGAGGAGGTGTGCAGCAGGTTCGCATCGACCGAGAACGGCGCCTCGCCGCGCTTGTCTTTCGCGATCGGGATCTGGTTCGCTTCGGCGAATTCCAGCAGTTTCGTGCGCGAGGTCAGATCCCACAGCCGCCACGGCGCGATCACCCGGATCGACGGATCCAGCGCCGCGGCCGACAGTTCGAACCGGACCTGATCGTTGCCCTTGCCGGTCGCGCCATGCGCCACCGCATCGGCGCCGTGCTTTTGCGCGATCTCGACCAGATGTTTCGAAATCAGCGGCCGCGCGATCGAGGTGCCGAGCAGGTACAGCCCTTCGTAAAGCGCATTCGCCCGGAACATCGGAAAGACGAAGTCGCGCACGAACTCCTCGCGCACGTCGACGATGTGGATGTTCTCTTTCTTGATCCCCATCAGCTCGGCCTTGGCGCGGGCCGGTTCCAGCTCTTCGCCCTGACCGAGATCGGCGGTGAAGGTGATGACCTCGCAGCCGTATTCGGTCTGCAGCCATTTCAGGATGATCGAGGTGTCGAGGCCGCCCGAATAGGCAAGCACGACTTTCTTGGGAGCGGACATGGAAAGCCTCCGAGGATGCGGTTTTGCGCGGGTCTAGTGGGTTTTCGCCCGTATCTCAAGGGGCGCAAGGGCGGGGAGGGCCTCGCGATCCGGCTTTGCGTCCCGGATCAGAGAAAATCCCCCGCGCCGGGCAGCTCGCCATTCACCCGGATCGACAGATCGGCGCGGCCATCGCCGTTCAGATCGGCCTCGATCAGCGCAAAGCCGCTGCGCTGCACAAGATGCAACTCGCCCGCGACATGGTCGAAAGCGGCGGTGCCGATGAAGGTGAAGGCCTGAAGGCCTGTCTCGGTCGTGTCGGCATCGATCTGGCGCAGGTCGATCCGATCTTGCCCGGCGGTAAAATCAAGGATCGTGTCACGGCTGGTTGCCGTGCTGCTGGCCGCGCTCTGAAAGACGAAGGTATCCGCCCCGGCGCCGCCGCGCAGCCGGTCGGCCCCTGCCCCACCCGTCAGCACATCCGCCCCGGCGCTGCCGATCAGCAGATCGTTGCCCGTCCCGCCCAGAAGCCGGTCGTTTCCCGCGCCCCCGGTCAGGCTGTCGTTGCCGCTCTCGCCGCTCAGCCGGTCATTGCCGCCGCGGCCGTCGAGGCTGTCATCGCCCGCCCCCATCGCCAGCGTATCGGCCAGATTGGTGCCGAGGCCGCTGTCATTGCCCGCGCCGGGCAGCGCAATCGCCCCCGGGCCGGAATAGCTGGCATCCGCAGCGAGATAGGGCAGGAAGCCATGCGTGCTCGCATAGGCCGCGACCAGAGCGTTTTGCAGCGCCGTGCCGCCGTAATCGAGCGCCAGCATCTGCGCATGCGGCCCGATCACCGCTTGCGCATAGGCGATCGCGGCGGCCTCGGTATTGCTGATGCCCCAGTAGGTTTCGAACAGCATCGCGTCGATATCGGCCAGAAAGGCGGTCGAAACCGCCGAGGCAGAGCCTCCCACGGCATCCGACACCACATAGGGGGTGCCATTCACCACCACCATCGCCTCGGGGTTCACGGCGCGGATCGCCTCGGTCACCTCCGAGACCAGCGTCATCATCGCGCTGGCCTGTTCGGAAATCGTCAGGCCGGTGGCGCCGGTGACGAAATACTGCGCCAGATCATCCAGAAAGACGCCGTCGAAACCCTGTGTCACCAGATCGACCGCCTGGGCGATGACGATCTGCTGCCAGTCGGGATCGGTGAAATCGACGACATAGCCCCAGGGATTCGGCGGCTGATCGCGCAGCCAGTCCGGGGCGGCCCCGGTTGGCGTTCCGGTATCGGTGCCGGTATCGGTCCAGGCCGGATCCCAATAGGGTCGCCCGGAATCGGTCACCGCCAGATTGACATAGGCCACCACCCGCACGCCCGCGGCCTGCATCTGCGCGAGTTCCGCCTCGGTGATGGCCGAGGCGGCGAAATTGGTCTCGGCCCCACCTTCGGTGATGAACAGATCAACCCCCGAGGCGATCACCTGCGCCACGTCCACATCGGAATATTGCAGCGCATAGGCGGAAATCGGCATCGGAGCCTCGCAAAGAAAAACCCCGGGCAGAGTGCCTGCGCCCGGGGTGTCTTGCAATGGCTGGCGGCTCAGATCGGACGATCTTGCCCGGTCGCGTCGATCACGCGGTTCGGCAGGCCCATCTCGCCCAGCAGTTCGAGGAAGGGCCGCGGCGGAAGCTCTTCCACGTTGGCCATCTGGCCCACGTCCCAGATGCCCTTGGCGATCAGGATCGCGGCGGCCACCGGGGGCACGCCCGCGGTGTAGGAAATGCCCTGCGACCCGACTTCCTCGTAGGCTTCCTTGTGGTCGGCGACGTTGTAGATGAAGACCTCGGCCGGTTTGCCATCTTTCGTGCCGCGGATCACGTCGCCGATGCAGGTCTTGCCGGTATAATCGGGCGCGAGGCTGGCCGGATCGGGCAGCACGGCTTTCACCACCTTGAGCGGAATCACCTCCTGCCCCTCGGCGGTCTTGACCGGCTTTTCCGAGAGCAGGCCCAGATTCTTCAGCACGGTGAAGACGTTGATGTAGTGATCGCCAAAGCCCATCCAGAAGCGCACATCCGCCTGCGGGTAGCGCGCCGAGAGCGAATGCACCTCGTCATGTCCGGTGAGGTAAGCTTTCTGCGTGCCGACGACGGGCAGATCCCAGTCCTTGCCCACTTCGAACATCGTGTTCGTCTGCCAGGCGCCCTTTTGCCAAGAATAGACCGTGCCGGTGAATTCGCGGAAGTTGATCTCGGGGTCGAAGTTCGTCGCGAACCAGCGCCCGTGCGAGCCCGCGTTGATATCGACGATGTCGATGCTCTCGATCGTGTCGAGGAACTCTTCCTCGGCCAAACGCACATAGGCGTTCACCACGCCCGGATCGAAGCCCACACCCAGAATCGCGGTGACGCCGGCGGCCTTGCAGGCCTCGCGGCGGTGCCATTCATAGTTGCCATACCACGGCGGCGCTTCGCAGATCTTCTTCGGGTCTTCGTGGATCGCCGTATCCATATAGGCCACACCGGTCTCGATGCAGGCCTGCAGGACCGTCATGTTGACGAAGGACGAGCCGACGTTGATGACGATCTGCACGCCGGTCTTGCGGATCAGTGCCGCGACGGCGCCCGCGTCCATCGCGTCGACGGCATGCGCCTCGAACGTGCCTTGCACCTTCATCGCGTTCTTTGCGTGCACCGAGGCGATGATGGCGTCGCATTTCGCGGTTGTCCGCGATGCGATGTGCAGGTCACCCAGAATGTCGTTGTGTTGCGCGCATTTGTGGGCAACCACCTGCGCGACGCCACCGGCACCGATGATAAGCACGTTCTTCTTCACTTCTTCTGGCTCCTTTCACGAGACAGGGAAGGGGGCGATCAGCCCCTCAGGACAGGGATGAGAGGTAATCCTCGTAGGTGAACTCGCGGATCAGATCGATCTGGCCCGAGGCGCGTTTGATCGCGATCGACGGCATGTTGACGCCGTTGAACCAGTTCTTCTTCACCATTGTGTAGCCCGCGGCATCGGCCACGGAGATGCGGTCGCCCACCTTCAGGGGCGCGGGGAACCGCGCCTCGCCGAAGATGTCGCCCGCAAGGCAGGACTTGCCGCAGATCTGATAGGGGTAATCGCCCACCTGCGGCAGCTTCGCGCTTTCGCGGTAAATGAGCAGATCGAGCATATGCGCCTCGATCGAGCTGTCGACGATGGCGAGTTGCTTGCCGTTGTCGAGCAGGTCGAGCACCGTGACCTCGAGCGTCGTCGATTTGGTGATCGAGGCCTCGCCCGGTTCCAGATAGACCTGAACCCCGAAGCGATCCGAGAAGCTTTTCAGCCGCTTGGCCAGATCCTCGATCGGATAGCCCTCGCCGGTGAAATGGATGCCGCCGCCAAGGCTGACCCACTCCAGTTTCTCCAGCAGCGGCGCGAATTCATTTTCGATCCGGCCCAGTTGCGCATCGAACAGCGCGAAATCGCGGTTCTCGCAGTTGTAATGGATCATCACGCCGGAAATCAGGTCGGCGACGCCCAGAAGCTTCGTCACGTCCCATTCGCCCAGCCGCGAAAACGGCCGCGCCGGATCGGCCAGATCGAACCCGCTGGTCGAGAACCGCGGATTGAGCCGCACACCGCGCTTGATGCCGTGGGACGGTTCAGCAAAGCGGGTCAACTGCCCGACCGTGTTGAAGATGATCTTGTCGGCATAGGAACAGGCCTCGTCGATCTCGCGATCCGACCAGGCCACCGAATAGGCATGGGTTTCCTTGCCGAACTTCTCGCGCCCCAGACGCAGCTCGAAGAGCGAGCTGGAGGTCGTGCCATCCATATGCGGGCGCATGATGTCGAAGGCCGACCAGGTGGCAAAGCATTTCAGCGCCAGCAGCGCCTTGGCCCCGGAGGCCTCGCGCAGCAGGTCGATCTTTTGCAGGTTCTGCAAAAGAGCCGTCTCGTCGATCAGGTAGAAGGGTGTCGGAATCAAGGGCGCCCCCCCGCGCGAAAGTGAAGCCGCGATATAGGACCCCCTCCCCCCCCGCGCAACAGGATTCGCGGATGGGCGAAAAGGGGGTCAGTCAACCCGCAGCCGCTCTTTCGCTACGCCAAGCGTGTAACCTTTCCGTGAAACATTTCTCACAAGCAGCTCCGAGACGAGCGCATTGCCAAGCGCGTCACGCAGCCGCTTGATCCGCGTCGCCCCCGCGGCTTCCTCGCAATCGGGCTCGGGCCGCCCCGAGATCACCGATTCGATCTTTGACCCGGTCAGCCATTCGTCATCCATCCGCGCCTCGGCCAGAACGGCGAGCGTCTCGATCGCGGCGGGGGTCAGGGTGAAGACCATGTCGTTCAGCATCACCGCGTTTTCCGCCCGCAGGATGCGCAGGGACTGCACCTCGATCCCGGCGCGCTGAATCGCGCTCATCCGCCGGTTCAGCCCCGCGATGATCACCAGCAGCACCAGCGCGGCAATCATCAGCACCATCGCAAAGACGAGGAGGATGAAGATGATCACCCGATAGGATTGCAGCATGTCGGCGAAGGTGTTCGAGGACGAGGCGAGCACCTCCAAAAGCCGCAACTGCGTCGGATTCGTCAGCACGTCGTTTTGCACGAAGATCTGCTCGACCCGCGCATCGAAGGCATTGCTGTCGGGCAGCGACAGGAACAGGAAGGCCGCCGCCGCGGACAGGGCCAGCCCGATCGCCACCACCCCCCAGATCAGCGCCCGCGAGCCGGTCTTCAGCCCCTCAGTAACGGAGGAAGAATTCACCGGAACTGACCTTTCTCTGTTCGAGGCCCTCGGGGCCAAAGACGGCCACCACCGTCAGCAGTTTCCAGCCGCCCGCCGCCAGTCGCGGCGCAAGCACCGCCTTGGCGGCTTTCTTGGAACAGGCGCTGTCGGGCACCTCGGAGACGCCATAGGTCAGCCGCAAGGGCGCGTCCTGTTTCGCCTTCCACGAGGCGAAACACTGCGCCTGCGCCGGGGCGGCAGCCAGAAGAAGCAGGGTGAGGAGCAGGGTCTTCATCATGGCCGCAGGCTGCCCGCGCAGGCCGCGTTATGCAAGAACCAAAGGGGTTTTCGCGGCTGCTATCCGATAACAAGGGGCTGATATTGCGCTGCGGCGGGGGCGGACCTCATGTTCGGGACAGGCAAAAGCGGACCCCGTCGCATCGTCGCAACGTCAGGCCCGCATCGAAAGGATCGCTGCCATGACTGCCTTCGCCTTCCCCCGCCTGACTGCAGCCGCGCTTGCCGCCGCTCTGGCGGTGACGGGCCTCTCGGCTACCCCCGCAAGCGCGATGAACGACCGCGACCGCGCCGCGCTTGGCCTGATCGTCGGTCTGGGCGTGCTGGCCGCCATCGCCGACGCGAACAATGATCACCGCCCGCCGCCCCCGCCGCGCCACTATCCGCCGCCGCCCCCTCCGGGTGGCTACTACCCGGGGGACCCGGGCGGCTATTATCCCGGTGACTATCGCGGTCACCACCGCCGCGCCGAGGCCTGCACGGTGCGGGTGCATTACGACCGCTATGGCCGCCGCGTCGAGGTGAGCTCGCCCGGCTGCAACGAGCCGCGCTATCGCCGCTGACCCGGGTCGGGGCGCGACAGAACAGGCAACCGGACGCAAGAGGCCGGATCGGACTGGCGCGGGGCATTCCCCGCGCCTTTTTCATTGCCAGCGTCGGCAACAGGCGGCACACCGGGCGCATGAGCAGCACCCCTGACAGCAGTTTCGAACTGGCCGCCCTCGCCCGCGGCTTCACCCGCATCGCCGGCGTCGACGAGGTCGGCCGTGGACCGCTGTGCGGCCCGGTCACCGCGGCCGCCGTCGTGCTCGACCTCTCCCGCATTCCGGTGGGGCTGAACGATTCGAAGAAACTCTCCGCCAAGCGCCGCGCCGAGCTTGTGGCCGAGATCACCGCCACGGCCGAGATCTCGGTCGCCCATGCCAGCGTCGAAGAGATCGACGCGCTCAACATCCTGCAGGCCAGCCATCTGGCGATGATCCGCGCCATCGAGGGGCTGACGGTGCCGCCCGACCATGTGCTGATCGACGGCAACCGGATGCCGAAAGCGCTCGCGATCAGCGCCGAGACGATCGTGAAGGGCGATGCGCGCTCGGTTTCGATCGCCGCCGCCTCGATCGTGGCCAAGGAAGTGCGCGATGCGCTGATGGTGGATTTGGCGCAACAATTCCCCGGCTACGGCTGGGAGAGGAACGCAGGCTACCCGACCAAGGACCATCTGCAGGCGCTTCTAGATTTTGGGGTCACCCCCGTTCATAGGCGTTCGTTCCGCCCCGTGCACAACATCTTGTGCCAAGACATTTCTCTAACCCGTTGATTCAAAAAAGAAATTGACGGCGAATCGTGTTTGACTCATGTTTGGCACCATAGACCGGCACAAGCTGGCGACCGATGGGCAGCTCTGGTGGGCAAGACCCGAACGGGCAGAATGAGGCAGATATGACCAAATCCGAGACGCGGAAGCCGCAGGCGGCGCTTCCGCTCAATGAAATTCTTGCAGGCGACTGCATCGAGGTGATGAACGGCTTGCCCGAGGCAAGCGTCGATCTGATCTTTGCGGACCCGCCCTACAACCTGCAATTGCGCGGCGATCTGCATCGCCCCGACAATTCCAAGGTCGATGCGGTGGATGACGCCTGGGACCAGTTCGGCAGCTTCGATCACTACGACAGCTTCACCCGCGACTGGCTGGCGGCGGCGAAACGCATCCTGAAGCCCAATGGGGCGATCTGGGTGATCGGGTCCTATCACAACGTCTTTCGTCTGGGCGCCGAGTTGCAAAACCAGGGCTTCTGGATTTTGAACGACGTGGTCTGGCGCAAGTCGAACCCGATGCCGAACTTCCGCGGCAAGCGGCTGACCAACGCCCATGAAACGCTGATCTGGGCGTCGAAAGGCGAGGGCGCCAAATACACCTTCAATTACGAGGCGCTGAAAGCGCTGAACGAGGGCATCCAGATGCGCTCGGACTGGGTGCTGCCGATCTGCACCGGCAATGAGCGGCTGAAGGACGATGCGGGCGACAAGGCACATCCGACGCAAAAGCCCGAAAGCCTGCTGCACCGGATCATTCTGGGCACGACCAATGCGGGCGATGTGGTGCTGGACCCGTTCTTCGGCACCGGCACGACGGGCGCGGTGGCGAAGATGCTCGGCCGCGACTTCATCGGCATCGAACGCGAGGAAGCCTATCGCGAGGCCGCCCGCAAGCGCATCGAGAAGGTGCGCAAATTCGACCGCGAGGCGCTGGAGATCACCGGCTCGAAACGCGCCGAGCCGCGCATCCCCTTTGGCCAGCTGGTCGAACGCGGCATGCTGCGCCCGGGCGAGGAACTGTATTCGATCGGCAATCGCTTCAAGGCGAAGGTCCGCGCCGATGGCACGCTGGTCGGCAATGACGTGAAGGGCTCGATCCATCAGGTCGGCGCCCATCTCGAAGGCGCGCCCAGCTGCAACGGCTGGACCTACTGGCACTTCAAGCGCGACGGCAAGATGGTGCCGATCGACCTGCTGCGCCAGCAAATCCGCGCCGAGATGAACTGACCCAATTCAAGGTTACCGCCGGTGTCTGGACGATGGTCCAAGGCACGACCTTGCCCCGCCGTTTGCTCGGCGGGGCCTTTTTGATTTGAAGGAGGCGTATTTGAGCCAAGAAAAAGGGCGTATTTGAGCCAAGAAGAAACCCCTTCGCTTCTTCTTGGCGCAAATACGCTCGGGGGGTGCGGGGGGCGGAAAGCCCCCCGATTCCGCGGCTTCAGCTTTCCTCGAGCCGCAGCCGCAATTCGCGCAGGACCGGCAAGGCGGCGCGGACTTTCTCGGCGCCGATGTCGCGCACGATATCGGCAATCACCGGCATGAAGGAGGTCAGCGCGGCATCCCGCGCCTGCCGCCCGGCGGGTGAGATCGCCACGAACTTGCGCCGCGCGTCATCCCAGTCGGGGCGGATATGCACATGCCCGGCCCAGACCAGTTTCGACAGCGTGTTGGTCATCGCGCCGCGGGTGACGTGGAAGGTCGCGGCCAGCTGCGCGGGGGTGCGTTCCTCGGCGATATGAGCCAGATGATTCAGCACCGAGAAATGCGAGATTTCCATCCCCTTCGGCAGCGCCCGGCTGACCACGTTGCGCGCCAGTTGATCGGCCATGAAGACCTCGGCGAAGAGCGCGGCGGCAAGCGGGTCGGTCGGATCGCTCATGGCCCGTCAAACCCGCGGTCATGGGTGATCGAGGGCACGCGGGCGCGGGCCTCGGCGACGCGGGCGAGGTCGAGATCAACAAACGTCACCCCGGGCTCGGTGCCACCATCGGCCAGCACCTCGCCCCAAGGCGCGACGGCGAGGCTGTGACCATGCGTTCGTCGCGGCTTTCCGGCGTGGGCGGCATGGGTGCCGCATTGCGCGGGGGCGAGCACGAAACAGGTATTTTCGATTGCGCGCGCGCGGATCAGGCTTTCCCAATGCGCCGCGCCCGTGGTGTCATTGAAGGCCGCGGGCAGGGTCAGGACATTGGCTCCGGCCTGCGAGAGCCGACGGAAGAGCTGCGGAAACCGCAGGTCGTAGCAGATCGCCATGCCCAGTTTCGCAAAGCCCGCATCGGCCAGAACGGCGCTTGTGCCGGGGCGGTAGGCCTCGGATTCGCGATAGCGTTCGGTCGGGCTCACATCGACATCGAACATGTGGATCTTGTCATACCGCGCCACGATCTGCCCCGCCGGACCGATCAGGAAGGAGCGGTTGGCAAATCGGCCATCCGCATCATGGGTCTTCAGCCCGAGCGAGCCGATCAGCAGCCAGAGGCCCAGACGCTCGGCCTCGGCCCGCAGCGCGGCCAAGGTCGCATCGTCTTCCTCATGCGCCAGCACCGCGCGCTGATGCGCCCGGTCCGAGGACAGCAGATTGGTGCATTCCGGGGTCAGCACGAAGCCCGCGCCGCCCGCCGCGGCCTGCCGGATGAACTCGACTGTCACCGGCAGGTTCGCGGCCGGATCCTCGCTCACCGACAGCTGGACCAGAGCGGCGCGCATCAGTCTGCCAGCATCGGGTCAAGCTTGCCCGCGGCGTCGAGCGCATGGATGTCGTCGCAGCCGCCGACATGCACGCCGCCGATGAAGATCTGCGGCACGGTATGACGGCCGTTTGCCCGCTCGCGCATCGCCACCCGCAGCGCCGGATCGGCGCCGACATCGGTCTCCTCGAAGGCGACGCCCTTGGTGGTCAAAAGCTCCTTGGCGGCGAGGCAATAGGGGCAAGTGCGGGTGGTGTAGATTTCGACGCGTTTCATGGGGGCTCCTTGTTGGCCCCAACGTAAGGTTTTCAGCCGTCGCGCGCAACGCGGGCCAGCACCGCGACCGAGACCTTGGACGCACCCGCCGCCAAGGCCGCCTCGGCCGTGGCTTCAAGGGTCGAGCCAGAGGTCAGCACGTCGTCGATCAGCAGCAGGTGTTTGCCCTTGATCCGGTCGAGATGCTTGGGCGTCACCGCGATGGCGCCTTCCAGATTGGTCCTCCGCTCGCCCCGGGTCATCCCCTCCATCGCCGCCGTCGGCCGGGTGCGCACGAAGAGATCGGGCACGCAGGCCAGACCGCGTTCGCGCGCCAGCCCCTGCGCCAGCATCGCGGATTGGTTGAACTTGCGCCGCACCAGACGCAGCCGATGCAAGGGCACCGGCGCCACCAGCATCTTCGGCCGCAGGATCGGCTCGGCCGCGCGGGCCAGCATCAGCGCCAGCGGCGGCACCAGATCGAGCCGGTCGGCATGTTTCAACTGCAGCACCAGCTTGCGCCCGGTCCCCGCATAAAGAAACGCCGCCCGCCCCCGCGCCCAGGGCCGCGGGCTTGCAAGACAGTCGTCGCACAGCACCGTCCCCGCCTCGTCGCCCGGCAACGGCAGGCCGCAGCAATCGCAGACCGCGCCGGAAATGAAACTGGTCTCGCGCCAGCACGGGCCACACAGGCCGTAATCGGTGCTGACCGCCGCGCCGCAGCAGATGCAGCGCGGCGGAAATACCGTATGCAGCGCCATGCGCAGGGCGGACCGCACGGCATCTGGCATCTGCGGGCGAACCGCCCTATCTTTCGTCCTGACCATGACACACTCTCCACGACTGACCGACCGCACCGCCCTGACGCGTCACCGTGCCCGCGCCCGATCGCTTGGGCCGGAGCTTTTCCTGCACGAAGACGCCGCCATCGAACTGCAGGAGAGACTGAACGAGGTTAACAGATCGTTTACATCTCCGGCTGTGGTGACGAATTTTTCACAACCTTGGGCGGAAATTCTGCCGGGGGCGAAAGTCGTCGCGGACGAGGATCTGCTCGACCTTGCCCCCGAGGCGCATGATCTGATCGTGCATGCGATGTGCCTGCACTGGGCCGATGATCCGGTGGGGCAGATCGTGCAATGCGCCCGGGCGTTGCGGCCCGACGGGCTCTTTATCGCGGTGCTGTTCGGGGGACAGACGCTGTCCGAACTGCGCGCGGTTCTGGCCGAGGCCGAGGTCGAGGTGACCGGCGGCCTGTCGCCGCGGGTGCTGCCGATGGGCGAGATCCGCGATCTGGGGGCGCTTTTGCAACGCGCGGGGCTGGCGCTGCCGGTCGCCGACAGCGTGCTGCGCCGGGTCAGCTATGGCGATCCGATGAAGCTGCTGCGCGATCTGCGGGCGATGGGCGAGACGAATGCGCTGATCGAGCGACGGCGCAGCTTCACCTCGCGCGCGGTGCTGATGCAGGCGCTCTCGCGCTATGTCGCCCATTTCGCCGATGCCGAGGGACGGGTGCGCGCGAGCTTCGACATGGTCTGGCTGACCGGCTGGAAACCGCATGAAAGTCAACAAAAACCGCTGCGACCGGGATCGGCTGCCTGTTCCTTGACCGATGTTCTGGGCAAAACGCCGCAGGCGTGACGGGTCGCAATCATTGCGCAAGGATATTGTGAAGCTTTTCATTGACCCCAAATGAAAAAGCTATACCTCCGGGACCGGACAGCCAGCAGGACGAGTCATGACGATCGCCAACCGCATCCTTCCGCACGCCCCCGCCGACCACCCGTCGGTGCCGGTTCCGCGTGTCGGCGTGCTGCTTGCGAACCTCGGAACGCCTGACTCCACCGACTACTGGTCGATGCGGCGCTATCTGAACGAGTTCCTCTCGGACAAGCGGGTGATCGACTATCCGACCTGGAAATGGCAGCCGCTTTTGCAGCTGATCATCCTGTCGAAACGCCCCTTCACCTCGGGCAACAACTACCGCACGATCTGGAACGAAGAGCGTGACGAAAGCCCGCTGATGACGATCACCCGCGATCAGGTGCGCAAGCTGCGCGGCGCGATCGATACGCGCTATGGCGCGGGCAATGTGGTGGTCGATTTCTGCATGCGCTACGGCAACCCCTCGACCCGCGACGTGCTGGATGACATGCTGGCACAGGGCTGCGAGCGCATCCTGTTCCTGCCGCTCTATCCGCAATATGCGGGGGCCACCTCGGCCACGGCGAACGACCAGTTCTTCCGCGCGCTGATGGGGGTGAAGCGCCAGCCCGCTGCCCGCACCGCGCCCGAATATTTCGCAAGGCCCAGCTATATCGAGGCTTTGGCCAGCTCGGTCGAGCGGGTCTATGCGACGCTCGAAAAACGCCCTGATGTGCTGGTGGCCTCCTATCACGGGATGCCGAAGCGCTATCATCGCGAGGGCGACCCCTATCATTGCCAATGCCAGAAGACCTCGCGGCTCTTGCGCGAGCGGCTGGGCTGGGGGCCGGATTCGATCGACACCACCTTCCAGTCGGTCTTCGGCACCGAGGAATGGCTGCGCCCCTATACGGTCGAGCATGTCGTGCAGCTGGCCGAAGCGGGCAAGAAGAGCATCGCGGTGATTTCGCCCGCCTTTTCGGCCGATTGCATCGAGACGCTCGAGGAAATCAACGGCGAGATCCGCGAGGCCTTCGAACATGCGGGGGGCGAAAGCTTCACCTATGTGCCCTGCCTCAATGACGACGACCTGCATATCGCGGCGCTGCTCGAGGTGGTCGAGGAAAATCTGGCGGGATGGATCGACTGATCCGCCGATCCTCGCGCATGAAAAAGGGGGCCGCTGGCCCCCTTCGTTTTGGCGATCGCGCCGGTCTCAGATCAGCACGACCTGCGTGCCGACCTGCGCCAGTTCGTAAAGCTCTTCGACATGCTGGTTAAAGAGACCGATGCAGCCGTTCGACGACTTGCGGCCGATCTTGCGCGTGTCGTGGGTGCCGTGGATGCGGTAATATTGCCAGCTCAGATACATCGCGCGGGTGCCGAGCGGATTGTCCGGACCGGCATCGACGAAATCCGGCCAGTCGGGGTTGCGCTGCTTCATCGAGGGCGTGGGCGACCAGGTCGGGTTCTTCACCTTGCGGATGATCTCGGTGCGGCCGCGCCGCGTCAGGTCATCCGACACCGGCACCGAGGTCGGATAGAGCTTGTAGACCGACTGATCCTCGGACCAGAAATGCAGCGCCCGCGAGATCGTGTCGACCAGGATGATGCCGTTCTTGGTGTTGCTGAAATACGGCTTCCAGTCGAGCTCGCGGAAGCTCGAGATGTTGCGCCGCATGTTGGTGTTGGCGCTTTCTTCGTGCTGCTCGAGGCCGGTATCGGGCAGGGCCTGGGCAAGCACCGCGGGTGCAGCCAGCGAAACACCGGCAAATGCGGCGGTGCCGAGGAAGGAACGGCGATCGAGCATCTTGCGCGCATCCGACATGGGTGAACTCCGTAGGGCGGGAAACTATTCAGGGCGCTTCCATAATGCCGCTGCGCTGCATGTGCAAATCAAACCGACGTCATTGTGACGTTTCACGCAACTGTGGGTTTGCGCCGCAGAGCGGAGCAGTGTAAGGGACCGCTCAAACCCCGGGGGAATACCATGATCCGCGCAACCGCCCTGCTCATTGCGGCAAGTCTTGCTCTTTTCGGCTGCACCACGTCCGGCGAACAGATCGGGCCGGATGGCAAGCCGCTGCCGAAAATGTACCGTATCTCCAAGGGGGACGCGAAAGAGATCCCGGTGCGCGTGCTCGAGGCCGTCAACACGCTGCGCTCTGCCCGCGGCACCGCCCCCTTGGCGCTGAACCCCTCGCTGAATTCCGCGGCCGAGCGTCACTCGCGCGACATGGCCGACCAGAACCGGCCGTGGCACTGGGGCTCGGACGGGTCTTCGCCGATCCAGCGCGTGCAGCGCGCGGGCTTCATGGGCCAGTTCCTGGGCGAGAACATCTCCGAGACCTACGAGACCGAGACCGAGACGCTGTCCGCCTGGATGGCGCTGGCCGACACGCGCGACGTGATCCTGAACCCGGCGGCGACGCAGATGGGCTTTTCCTGGTATCAGGAACCCTCGGGCAAGATCTGGTGGACGATGGTCACCGGCCAGTAACTCCGGCACCGCCCGATACGAAAAAGGCCCCCGCGGGGGCCTTTTGCATGTCCGGGTCACCCGGATCAGGGGAAGATGAAGATCGGCGTGCCATTCGGCACCATCGAGAAGATCTGCTCGATCTCGGCGTCCTTCACGGCGATGCAACCCGCCGTCCAGTCGCCGCGGGTGCCGCGATACCGGCGCCCCTGGCCGTGGATCATGATGTCGCCGCCGGGCTTGCGGCCGTGCGCCTCGGCAAAGGCCACGTCTTCGGCGTTCGGATAGGACACCCGCAGCGACAGGTGATAGGCCGAATTCGGATTGTGCATCGAGATGTAGTAAAGCCCCTCGGGCGTCTTGCCGTCGCCCTCGAAGTGCTTCTTGCCGACCGGATTGCCGCCGAGCGCGATCTTGTATTTCGCGACGATCTCCTCGCCCGAGAACAGGAACATCTTGCGCTTGCGCTTGAAGACCTGGATCTGCGTGACGGGCGGGCCGGAGTAATGCCGGAATTTCGCGGAATCGCCGCCGCAAGCGGCCAGAAGAGTGAGGCTCGAAAGCCCCAGAAGAAGCGTGCGACGGTTCATGACGTGCCTGTGTGCTGCCGGTATCGTGTTGGTATTATGGTTGCGCCCAGCTTAGCAGAAAGATCGGCCGGGCGCGATGGCCTTACGTCCGCCGAAAGCGTGCCGCAAGCTCGATATGCGCGGAATAGCGGAACTGATCGACCACGATTGCGTGGGTCAGTTCAAAGCCCGCCTGCACCAGCCGCTCGGCATCGCGGGCAAAGGTCACCGGGTTACAGGAGACATAGGTCAGGTTGCGCAGCTTTGACGCCGCAATCTCGGCCACCTGCGCCTCGGCCCCGGCCCGCGGCGGGTCGATCACCACGGCGTCGAAGCGGTCAATCTCGTCGGGCAGAAGCGGGCGGCGGAACAGATCGCGGGCCTCATGGGTGAGCCGCTTCAGCCCCTGCGCAGTGCGCCAGCCCTTGTCGAGCGCCATCAGCATCGCCGCTTCGCTTTCGACGGCATGAACCTCGGCCGTGGCGGCGAGCGGCAGGGCAAAGGTGCCGCAACCGGCGAAGAGATCAGCGACCTTCGCCGCGCCTTCGGTGGCCTTGCGCACGAAATCGACCAGGGCGGCCTCGCCCGCGGCGGTGGCCTGCAGGAAGGCCCCGGGCGGCGGGTTGACCCGCGCCGCGCCAAAGCTTTGCAGCGCCGGACGGCGGGCGGCGACCGTGTCGGCATCCCAGCTGAGGCGGGCGAAATCATGCCGTTCGGCCAGCCCCGCGAGGGTCTGAAACAGCGCGGGGTCCATCTCCTTGCCGCCCTTGGCCGCGATTTCCAGCCCGGCTTCCGAGAGCGTGACCGCAAAGGAGATCTCGCCCTTGCGCGAGGAACCCGCCGCGGTCATCTCGTGCAGCGCGGGCAGAACGGCAAGCAATTCCGGCCGCAGGATCCGGCAGTTCGGCACCTCGACCACCGTATCCGAGGCGCGAGCATGAAAGCCGACCAGCGTGCCCTTTTTCGTGCGCCGCCCGGAAAAGGTGGCGCGACGACGCGAAAACTCGGGCGAGGTTTCGACGCGGTCGATCTTGACCGCAATGCCGCGCCCGGCGAGCGCGGTTTCCACCACCTGCGCCTTCCAGCCCGCCACGAAACTGTCCGAGGCATGTTGAAGCAGACAGCCCCCGCAGGCGCGATACTGCGGACAGGGCGCCTTGATCCGCTCGGGCGAGGGGGTGACGATCGACGGCGCCGCAATGCGCCCGTTTTCGACCGTGCCCTCGACCACCTCGCCCGGCAGCGCCATCGCCACATGC
The DNA here is from genome assembly GCF_003217355.1 of Rhodobacter viridis. Lineage (GTDB taxonomy): Bacteria > Pseudomonadota > Alphaproteobacteria > Rhodobacterales > Rhodobacteraceae > Rhodobacter > Rhodobacter viridis. Next base: position 103,719 of record NZ_QJTK01000002.1, read on the forward strand.
ACGGTGCCTTCGGGCCCGTGGGCGACGCCATCGGCAAGCAGGGAGAGACGGTCGATGGTGAATGACATGGGCGGGCTCCTTTGCGCCCGCTTAGCCGATGGGGCCGCGCCCGCCAAGCCTATTGCGCGGCTTCGATGCCGAGCATCTCCTCGGCCTCTTCCTCGTCGGTGCCCAGGAAGCCCCCCGACTGCCGGTTCCAGTAGCGCGCATAAAGCCCGTTCTGCGCCAAGAGTTCGGCATGGCTGCCTTCCTCGACGATGCGCCCCTGATCCAGCACGACGATCCGGTCCATTTCCGCGATGGTGGAAAGCCGGTGCGCGATGGCCAGAACCGTCTTGCCCTCCATCACCCGGCGAAGCGCCTTCTGGATCGCGGCCTCCACCTCGCTGTCCAGCGCCGAGGTGGCCTCGTCCAGCACCAGAATGGGGGCGTTCTTCAGGAAGGCCCGAGCCAAGGCGATGCGCTGCCGTTGCCCGCCGGAAAGCTTCACCCCGCGCTCGCCCAGCGCCGCATCATAGCCGGTCTTGCCGGTGTGATCGACCAGCCCAAGGATGAACTCATGCGCCTCGGCGGCCTGCGCCGCGGCAATCATCTCGGCATCGCTCGCGTCGGGGCGACCATAAAGAATGTTCTCCCGCGCCGAGCGGTTGAACATCGCGGTTTCCTGCGTGACCATCCCGATGTTGCGGCGCAGGCTTTCCTGCGTGACTTCGCGCAGGTCGACGCCATCGATCGTCACCGCGCCTTTTTCGGTGTCATAGAGCCTGAGCAACAGCGAGACGAGCGTCGATTTCCCCGCCCCGGAGGCGCCGACAATACCGATGCGTTCGCCCGGCTTGATCGCCAGATCCACCCCGTCGATACCGCCCTTTTCGCGGCCATAGGCAAAGCTGACGGCCTCGAACCGGACCTCGCCCTTGACCCGGCCCAGCACCTGCGCGCCCGGCGCGTCGGTGATCGCATGGGCGGGTGTGAGGGTGCGCATGCCATCCTCGACCTCGCCGACGTTCGACCAGAGCGCCATCAGCGATTGCGACACCCAGCCCGACATCTGCGCGATCCGCATCGCGACGGCGCCCGCGGCGGCGATGTCGCCCGGCGTCGCGGCGCCCTTGCGCCACATCAGCATCGCGCCGCCCACGAGCAGGATCGGCAACAGGCCCGAAAAGGTGATCTGGCTCAGCCGATACCAGGTGGTGGTGACGCCGAAGCGCTTGGTGGCGGTGCGGAACCCCTCCATCGCGCCCAAGGCCACACGGTCTTCGTGATCGGCATGGGCGAAGAGCTTCACCGTCTTGATGTTGGTGATCGTGTCGACGACCTGCCCCGTCACCATCGCGCGGGCCGAGGCGCGGGCCTTCGACCGCCCCCGGACATGGGGCAGGAAGGCGCGGATCAAAGCCAAGTAGAACACCAGCCACAGCGCCAGCGACAGCGCGCCCCAGCCGTCGATCCCGGCCAGAAGCACCACCGAGCCGATGATCGAGGCGAGCGCGAAGAAGACCGTGCCGATGATTTCGGACACCACATCGGTCACCGCGCGGGCGGTCTGCATCTGCTTTTGCGCGATACGGCCGGCGAAATCATTGTCGAAGAAGGTGACCGAATGGCCCATCGTCCAGCGATGCAGCCGCGACAGGACCTGCGGCATGACATTGGGCGCCACCAGCATGTTCGTCGTCCAGGTGGAGAGGCCAAAGGCCCCCGGCCGGATCACCAGATAGAAGACGACAAAGGCGAAGAGCAGCCACAGATGCTGCCCCGCATAGGTCGCCGGATCGGCGCTGACGACGCTGTCGATGACCAGCCCCAGAAGCCAGGCGGCCCCCACCTCCATCGAGCCTGCCAGCGACGAGGCAAGGGCGGCAATCCAGACAGCGGGCCAGGCGCCCTTCAGGCACCAGCGCAGAAACGGGGTCAGTCGCGAGGGGGGCGGTCCCTCGGCAGGCAGGAAGGCGTCAATCATCGGAGGTCCTTTCGCCCTCAAATATAGCGGGCGACGGCGAAAGGGAAAGCTCAGCCGTCCTCGGCAAGCAGCGCCTCACGCGAAAGCGAGAAGCCCGAGGCGATCCAGCGCGCCTCCAGTTCTTTCAGCTTCGCACCAAGGGCCGGGCCCTGATAAGTGGCCATCAGGTCGGACGCGGTGACCGGGAAGCGCTGCGCGGCGCCGAATGCGACCCTGTTCAGGCTCAATTCGGGGATGTCCTGCCCCAGAGAGGCGCCGCGGATCAAAAGCGCATCGCGGGCGATCTCGGCCCCGTAACGATAGCCAAGTTCAGCGTCGGACCCCGGATCGGCCAAAGCGTCCCGCAAGCGTTCGAGCCGCCTTGCCTCGGCTTTCGACAGGCGCAGCTGCGACGCCACATCGGCACCGCCCAGAACCGCCAGACGGCGGATCGGATCGGGCGGAAGATCCCCGTCCAGATGCACGAGCGGCGCCAGAAACTGCGCCTCGGCCCCCGGCAGGACCTGCATGAGCACACCGCTCGCCTGCATCGCGCAGACGGCGGGCGCGGGATCGGGGGCAGCGAGAAGCTTGCGCATCTCATGGCCGATGCGTTCGCGCGAAAGCGTCTCTATTCCAGCAGAAAACGCGGCGCAGGCAGCCAGACCTTCGGCATCCATCCCCTGTTCGGGATCGCCGTACCAGGCGGTAAAACGGAAGAAACGCAGGATGCGCAGGTAATCCTCGGTGATGCGCTGCGCCGGGTCGCCGACAAAGCGCAGCCTTCGCGCCGCCAGATCGGCCAGCCCCTCACCCAGCGGGTCAAGGACCGTGCCATCGGCCGTCGCGTAAAGCGCGTTCATGGTGAAATCGCGCCGCGCGGCGTCGTCGTGGATATCGGTCGAAAAGGCGACCGTCGCATGACGGCCGAAGGTCTCGACATCGCGGCGGAAGGTGGTGACCTCGTGGCCGACATGATCGGCAACGACGGTCACCGTGCCATGATCGATGCCCGTCGGCACCGGCTTCAGCCCGGCGGCTTTCGCCAGTTCGATCACCCGCTCGGGCGGGGCATCGGTGGCGATGTCGATATCGGCAACAGGCTGAAACAGAGCCGCATTGCGCACGCAGCCGCCGACCAGCAGCGCCTGATACCCGCCGCCCGCGAGCATCGCCAGGACCTTCTGCACATGGCCCGCCGAAAGCCAGTCGCCCGCGATCTTCATCGGCCCATCCGGTCGCACAGCGCCCGCAGCATCCGCGCGGTGGCGCCCCAGATGTAATAGGGGCCGAAGGGCGCAACATAGTAGTGTCGCATCCGGCCGCGCCAGCGGCGGCTTTCGACCCGGAACCGGCGTGACGCAAGATGCGCGAAGGGCACGGTGAAGACCTCGTCCACTTCGGAGGGGTCGGGGCGTGGGGTGAAGGGCGCGACGAGCCGCGCCAGAACCGGGGTGACCAGAAAGCCGGTCACGGTTTCATGCGGCTCGAGAACACCCAGAATTTCGACGTTTTCCCGCGGCAGGCCGATTTCTTCTTCCGCCTCGCGCAGCGCCGCAGCGACCGGGCCATCATCGGCGGGATCGACCTTGCCGCCCGGAAAGGCGATCTGCCCCGGATGGTGGCGCAGATGCGAGGCGCGCTTGGTCAAATACAGCTGCAACCCCGCGGGCGTCTCCTCGAAGACGATCAGAACGCCCGCGGGCCGCAGCACGCGCCCCGCGGGCAAGTCTGTTTCCGGGTTCAGGTCATAATCCGACGAGGGCCGCCCCGGCCGCGCCAAAGCGGCAAGAAGGGGCGTGAAACCCTCAGCCATCCGCGGCTTCTTTCGGACTGCCATCGGCGTTCTTCTGCGCTTCGAAGCCCAGCGTCAGCGGGTCGAAGACGTAATGGGCGCCACAGAACTGGCAATCGGCGGTCACGGTGTTGTCCGCCGTCGTCATGTGCCGGATGTCGCGCGCCGAATAGATCGAGAGGCTGGTGCGGACCCGATCTTCCGAACAGGTGCAGCCGAACCGCACCGGCGTCGGATCATAGACCCGCGGCACTTCCTCGTTGAAGAGCCGCACCAGCAGGTTCGTCAGCCCGACCGACGGGCCGATCAGCTCCATCGTCTCGACCGTGTCGAGCAGCACATTGGCGCGGGTCCAGTTCTCGTCCTCGGCCCCGGCCAGAATGTCGGCGTGGCGCAGCAGCCCGCCCTCGCCCGAGCCTTCGCGGGCAGCGATGGGCGAGGACGGCATCATCTGCAGCATCACCCCGCCGGCCCGCCAGCGCTCGGCCTGACCCGCCTCGGTCGAGCGGCCATAGGCGAGCTGGAACCGCGTCGGCAGCTGTTCGGACTGGGCAAAATAGGTTTCGGCACAGGCCGAAAGCGAGCCACCGGCGAGCGGCGTCATGGCTTGATAGGGCAGCATGCCTTCGCCCTGGTCGATCAGCACGGCCAGATACCCTTCGCCAATCTGGCTGAAGGCATCGGCGCTTTCATCGAGCCGCTCCGGATCGAAACTCGCCCAGGCGCGGATGCGGCCGGAGGCACCTTCTTCGGTGGGCGCGTAATAGTCGGTGGCCAGGATGCGGATCGGCCCCTTGCCGCGGACCTGCAGCGAGAGCTTCCAGCGCAGCTTCATCGTCTGCCCGATCAGCGCCGTCAGCAGGGCAATTTCCGCCACCAGCCCCTCGACGATGGCCGGATAGTCGTGCTGGCGCAGCACGTCTTCCAGCACGCCATCAAGGCGGGCGATGCGGCCGCGCACATCCGAGCGGTCGAGTTGGAACGGCAGGACGGTATCGTCCCATGCGATTTGCGAAAGCGGTGTCATCTGGTTCCCGGGGGTTTTCGAGCAGCCCTTGGGCTGGCATACCGTGCCTATATAGGCGGGGCAACCGGTTCCCCCAACAGAGGATGTGCGAAAATGCGGCGGTTTGGCGAACGGGTGGTCTCGGGGCAGCGCTACAGGCAGCGGCCGGGGGCCTATGCGGTGCTGGTGCAGGGCAACAGGTTCCTGCTGACGCATCAGGCCGAGCCGAAGCCCGAGTTCCAGCTGCCCGGCGGTGGCATCGACCCCGGCGAAGGGCCGCTGACCGCCCTGAACCGCGAGGTTTACGAGGAGACCGGCTGGTCGATCACCGGGCATCGGCGGTTGGGGGCCTATCGGCGCTTCACCTATATGCCGGAATACAATATTTGGGCCGAAAAGATCTGCCACGTCTATATTGCGCGTCCGGCGCTGCGATTGGGGCCGCCGACCGAAGCCGGACATGTCGCGCATTGGATGTCCGGAGGCGAGGCTCTGGCCGCGCTCGCCAACTCCGGCGACAGGCACTTCCTCGCCAAAGTCCTACAAAATATAGGTTAATTGGCGTGCGCGCCCTGCATCACTTGGTCGCCTCAACTCCCAATTGTTTCCGCGTTAATAATTATTACTAGCCTTTGTGCCCAATTTGGGGTATTCGGCCTTCAAGAGTTGTCAGCCGGTCGCAAGAGCCGGGCCATGTTCGAGGCGGAGCAGTATAATGGTGAAGTCAGTCGACTTTGTCGTCCGTGATTCTATGGGCGGTATTTCTCGGGGCTCTGTGGCCGGTGATGGCGCGAGCGATTTCATTCAGGTGGGAACCGGCGACGAGATTTCGCTGAACCTGAACAAGACCAGCATCCTGAAATACATGCGGGACGGCGACGATCTGGAGATCGTTCTGGTCGATGGTCGCACGATCACGCTGTCGGGCTTCTACCCGGCGCATGGAGAGCTTTGCATCTCCTCGAACGGCGAGCTGACCCCGGTGACGGTGGATGCGGGCGGCGACGGCGTGATCTATGCCGATTACGGCACCCCGGAAGTGATGGGCAAATGGAGCCCGAACGAGCAGCTTGCCTTCCTGGATGGCGACGAGATCATCGGCCCGGCGGGCGATGACACGACCGGTATGGCGGCCTTTGCCCCGGCCGCGCTGGCGCTTGGCCCGCTGGGCTGGGCCGCGGCGGGTCTGGCCGGTCTCGGCCTCGTTGGCAGCGATAGCGGCGGCGGCTCGACCGACCCGACGGATACCACCAACCCGACGGATGTGACTGACCCGACCGACGTCACCGACCCGACGGATGTGACCGACCCGACCGACGTCACTGATCCGACGGACACGACCGACCCGACCGACGTCACCGACCCGACGGACACGACCGACCCGACCGACGTCACCGATCCGACCGACGTCACCGACCCGACCGACGTCACCGATCCGACCGACGTGACTGACCCGACCGACGTCACCGATCCGACCGACGTGACTGACCCGACCGACGTCACCGATCCGACGGACGTGACTGACCCGACCGACGTCACCGATCCGACCGACGTCACCGATCCGACCGACGTCACCGATCCGACCGACGTCACCGATCCGACGGACGTCACCGATCCGACGGACGTGACTGACCCGACGGACGTCACCGATCCGACGGATGTGACCGACCCGACCGACGTCACCGATCCGACGGATGTGACTGACCCGACCGACGTCACCGATCCGACGGATGTGACTGACCCGACCGACGTCACCGATCCGACGGACACGACCGACCCGACAGTGCCGACCGATCCCACCGACCCGACGCATCCGACGCCAACCGTCGATGAGCGCGATCATGCGACGCTGACCACCAACACCGAGGCCGAGGCGACCGTCTCTGGCACCGGCGAGGCGGGCTCGACCGTGGTCGTGACGCTTGGCGGCGAGACCATGACCGTGACCGTCGGCACCGAAGGCACCTGGGAGGTGAGCTTCTCCGGCTCGACCTTCCCGGCAGATGGCGATTATTCGGCAAGCGTCGTCGTGACGGCGCCCGATGGCACCGTCTACAACCTCGACGGCCCAGACTACCTGATCGACATGACCCGCCCCGAGGTCGAGATCACCGGGGGCGCGCAATCAACCGGCGATGTCGAGAATGCATCCGAATATGCTGACGGCATCACCATCGGCGGCACCAGCGAGGCGGGGGCGAGCATCGCCGTCACCATCGCGGGCCATCAGCAGACCACGACCGTTGCCACGGATGGCAGCTGGAGCGTGACCTTCCCGACGAGCGATCTGCCGAACGGGGAATATACCCAGGGCATGACGGTCACCGCGACCGACATCCATGGCAACGTCACCACGATCACCGACACGCTGGTGGTCGATACCGAAACCAGCGTCAGCGTCGACTCCAACCTGTCCGGTGGCGACGATCTGGTGAATGCGGCCGAACGCGCCGCGGGCAATCTGGTGCTCAGCGGCACGGCCGAGGCGGGCGCCTCGGTGGTGGTCGACTTCGGCACCGGCAGCCGCACCGTGACCGCCGATGCGAGCGGGCGCTGGAGCGCCGCGTTCTCCTCGAGTGAATATGCCGCGGGCACCTACTCCGCAACGGCCACGGTCACCGCGACCGACCTTGCGGGCAACACCGCGACGACGACGCACATGATCGACGTCGACACCGAGGTGTCGCCGCTCTCGCACTGGACCGACACCCCCGGCACCGATGGCGTGGTGAATGCCGCCGAGGCCTCGGGCGGGCTGGTGATCGAGGGCATCGTCGAGGCGGGCTCAACCGTCACCGTGCAGCTGGCCTCGGGCCGGATCGTCACCGCTGCGGTGAATTCGGATGGCACCTGGTCGGCGACGGTTCCGGCCGCGGACATTCCGACGAGCGAAACCAACAACGTGCAGCTGACGGTGAATGCCACCGACCCCTATGGCAACACCGCGACGCAGACGAGCCTGATCGACATCGACCCGGTGGTGCGCAACTTCACCGCGGCCAATTCGGTGACGAGCGACAATGTGGTGAACCATGCCGAGGCGCAAGCGGGCTTCGCGATCACCGGCACGGTCGAAGCGGGCTCGACGGTCACCGTGACGCTCGAGAATGGCGCGACGCAGACGGTCTCGGCCAATGGCGACGGCACCTGGTCGGCGGTCTTCACGACCTCGGACCTGCCGGGCGGCTCGGGCTCGATGGACTACACCGCCGTGGCCACCGATGCGGCGCAGAACACTGCGACGACCTCTGGCAGCTTCGATTACGACCTCGTGGCCCCGGATGCACCGCAGATCGGCGACGTGACGAACAACGGCAACGGCACCCGCGGTCTTTATGCCGATGTCAGCGAGGGCGATCACTATGTGATCAACACCATCGATGCCGACGGCACCGTGACCCTGCTGCGCGACAGCGAACCGACGATCACCGCCAGCGATGACGAGTACTACTCGTTCAACCGCGTGCCGGATGGCCAGTTCCTGGTGGTCAGCGACGGCGATACCGCGGGCAACGAGGCCTCGACGCTGCTTGTCGTGAACCCGAACGGCACCGTGACGATGGATCTGAACAATGACGGGCTGAGCCAGTTCGACTTCGCCTCGATCGACCTGCACCATGCCTCGGTGAACCTGACGATCACGGCCGATCAGTTGCAATCGCTGACCGGTGGCGACAATGATCTGATCGTCGCCGGCGACGCCAACGACCACATCATCGCGACCGGCGCGACCGATACGGGCGAAACCGCGTCGATCAACGGGCACACCTTCAGCATCTACACGCTGGGCGACGAGGGCAGCCGTCTGCTGATCGATGACTCGATCACCAACGTGACGATCTGACGGTGCCCCCATGACCCGGAAAAGCAGCTTCGCGCCGCTTCTCCGGGCCTCCACCGTGGCCCGGATGTCGGCGGCGGCACTGATAGCGACGGGACTGAGCGGCTGTATGGAGGGGACCCCCTTCCCCTCGGGGCGCTCGGCCTTCTCTCCTGCGACGGCCAGTCTGGTGGCGGGCAAGCCCGGCACCACCGCCGAAACCTCGGCGATCATCGCCGATCTGTCGGGCCGGGTGTCTGTCCTTCCCGCCTCCGGCCCCTATGCGCAGGTGGCTGATGCGGTGCTGCGCGATGCCAAGGGCACGGCCAAGGCCGAGCTGCGCGTGGCGCGGCTGACGGCGCAGGCGAAATCGAAGAACTGGCTGCCGCAGATCGGCCCGAGCCTCAGCCTGACGCGATTGGGCGATCTGGCGGCGGAGCTTCTGATCAGCCAGACGCTGTGGGACAATGGCGCCAAGCGAGCCGAGCGCGAAGCGGCGGCGGCCGATGTCGAAGTCGCGGCGGTTTCGCTGTCGACCGAGATGAACGACACCGTCGCCGAGGGTCTGAAGGCCTATGTGAATGCGCTGAAGGCGCGCGAGCAGGCCGAAGTGGCCGATCGCTCGGTGGCGAAGCTGAATGACTTCAACGAGATCATGAAGATCCGCGTCGAAGGCGGGCTGTCGGACGGGACCGAGGCCCGGGTGCTGTCGCAAAAGCTGTCCGAGATGCAGGCGACGGCGCAGGCCGACCGGGATACGGCGCAGGCGGCGATGACGCAATTGGGTTCGATGACCTCGGCGCCGCTCGACGGGCTTGTCGGGATGAGCGACCTGGCCCTGCCCGAGCCCCTGCCCGGGTCGCTGGCCGTGTCGAAATCGCGCGCCGAGGCCGAGCGCGCAGAAGCCGAGGCGCAAATCTCGCGCGCGGGGAACCTGCCGAAGATCGGCGCCGAGGCGAGCGTCGGAACGGACGCGCCGGATGTCGGGCTGACGGTCGGCATCGACCAGATGTTGGGCTTCGGGACCAAGGCGCAACTGGAGGCCGTGGCGGCGACGCGGGAAGCGGCGGCGGCCCGGGTGGCGCGGACCGAGCAATCGGACACGCAGGACATCGCGGCGCTGCGCGCCAAGATCGCAGCGCTGGAAGCCAAGGAAGCCCGCGACGGCGCCGTGGTGGCCGAAACCGGCGCCGGGCTCGAGATGTTCACCGAGCAATACAAGATGGGTCGGCGGACCCTGATGGATCTCGTGAGCCTGTATGAAAGCTATGCCCAGATGGCCCATGCGCAGGCCGGTCTGAAATATGACATCGCGCTGATAAAGCTGGAAATTGCCCGCAAACACGGGATATTGGTGGACGGGGGTACCATCTGAGGCGGTGTAGGGGGTTTTGGCGGCAGACCGGGTCATAGCTTTCGATTTGAATGCGGCCCGTGTCAGCGGGGCGTCCGAAGGCGTTTTGCCCAAAGCTGTGCCGGCCTCTGCCACTGCGCCCAAGGCCCCGAAACGGGCGCGGGCCCGGGCGGAACTGGCCTCGGCCTATGCCGGGCTTCTGGGCGCACAGGTGCCCGCCGCCGATATCCTTGAACAGATGCTGCTGGCCGTGGGCGAGGCCACCGCCGCCGTCACCGGGGGCGACGCGAGCGAAGTCCAGCCCGAGCACATCGCGGCCGTGCTGCGCGTCGCGGGGATGACCGCCGCGGTCGAGACGATCGACCGTCTCTCGCCCGGGCAATGGCCCGCGCTGGCGCAGATGACCTCGGGCCAGCTTGTTCTGGTGATCAAGCAGGAAGCCGACCTGCTCTTCGTCTACGACAAGACCTGCCCGGATCAGCGCGCCGAAGTGCCGCTGGCCGAATTTGCGCCGTTCTTTTCGGGCAAGATCATCCGCGCCCGCACCAGCCTGCGCCAGCTTGAACAGCGGCACGCCCCCGACAGCACGCCCGAGCACTGGTTCTGGGGCGCCTTCAAGGCCCAGCGCCGCGCCTTTGTCGAGGTCGCGCTCGGCTCGCTCTTTGCCAATATCCTCGCCGTCGCGGTGTCGATGTTCTCGATGCAGGTCTATGACCGCGTCATCCCGCACAAATCCGAGGCGACGCTCTGGGTGCTGGCGCTGGGCGCCCTGCTGGCGCTGATCTTCGAAATGGCGCTGAAACTCGCCCGCTCGGGGCTGATGGATCTGGCCGGGCGCAAGATCGAACTGACGGTGCAAAGCCTGCTGATGGACCGGCTTCTGGGAATGAAGGCGGTCCCCGGACGCCGCTCGCCCAGCCAGCTGTTTTCCGCGATGCGGGAATTTTCCTCGGTGCGGGAGTTCTTCACCGCCTCGACCATCGGCACGATCGCCGACATCCCCTTCATCTTCATCTTCCTGGCCCTTGTCGCCTCGATCGGCGGCAATCTGGTCTGGGTGCTGGTCGCGGGCGCCATCCTGATGGTGGTTCCCGGCTTCCTGATGCAGGGCAAGATGATGAAGATCACGCAATCGACGCAAGGAGCGTCCGCCCGGGCGGCGAAGCTTCTGCACGAGGCGATCTACGAGCACGAGACCGTCTCGACCCAGCGGGGCGCGGATCGGTTCAAGCGGGTCTGGGAAGAGCTGACGACGCTCGCCGCGGTGAAATCCTCGGAAAGCCGCAAGCTGTCGTCGGCGCTGACCTACTGGGCGCAGATGGTGCAGCAGGCGACCTATGTGACCGCGGTGATGGTCGGCGCCTACATGGTCTTCAACGGTGATCTCACCGTCGGCGCGATCATCGCCATCGGGCTTCTCACCTCGCGCACGCTGGCGCCGCTGACGCAGCTGGCGGGCACGCTCTCACGCTGGGCGAATGTGAAATCGGCGCTGACGGGGCTCGACGAGATTGCCGGGGCCGATCAGGTGCAGGCAACCAGCCGCAGCTATCTGCGCGCCGAGCGGATCGAGGGCGAATACGAGCTGCGCGGGCTCGAGTTCAAATATGATCCCGACGGATCCGCCACGGTCGACATTTCCGCGCTGCGGATTCCGCCCGGGCAAAGGGTGGCGATCCTTGGTGCGAACGGCTCGGGCAAGTCGACGCTGCTGAAGCTTCTGGCCGGGATCTACGAGCCCTCGGGCGGGCGGGTGCTTCTGGATGGCGTCGATCTGGGCCAGCTGCATCCGCGCGATCTGCGCCGGGCGGTGGGGTATCTGTCGCAGGACGTGCGGCTCTTTTCCGGCACCTTGCGCGACAACCTGAACCTGACCCAGCTGGAGCGCGACGAAGACCGGCTTTACCGCGCGCTTGATTTCGCCGGGCTTGGCCCCTTCCTGCGCACCCATCCCAAGGGTCTCGATCTGGAGATCCGCGACGGCGGCGAGGGGCTTTCGGTCGGGCAACGCCAGTCGATCGGCTGGGCGCGGCTCTGGTTGCAGGACCCCTCGGTGGTGATCCTTGATGAGCCGACGGCGGCGCTGGACACGACGCTGGAAACCACGCTGGTCAGTCGGCTGGAAACATGGCTTGAGGGCCGCACCGCGATCATCGCCACGCACCGGGTGCCGATCCTCGCCCTGACGGCGCGGACGCTGATCCTGCAAAGCGGCCGGATGGCGGTCGACGGGCCGCGCGATGCCGTGCTGGCGCATCTGACCAAGGCGAAAACCGGGGGTCCGAAATGAGCACCGTCGACGCTTCGGCGGTGAACACGGCCGCGCGGCGGATGAGCTGGACGATCTGGCTGATCGGCCTTGCCATCGCGACCTTCCTTGTCTGGGCGGCCTTCGCCTCGGTCGATCAGATCGTGCGCGGCCCGGGGGAGATCGTGTCCTCGTCGAAACCGCAGATCATCCAGAACCTCGAAGGCGGGATTCTGGCGGAGCTGAATGTGTCCGAGGGCGACGAGGTCTCACCCGGGACGATGCTCGGCAAGCTGCACGAGACCTCCTACAAGACGCAGGTGGATGATCTGCAATCGCAGATCGCGGCGCTGGAAATCCGCAAGCTGCGGCTTGAGGCCGAGATGAACGGGGAAGACGATTTCGAACCGAGCCTCGATCAGGAGGATCTGGTGCCCGAGATCGTGACCTCGGAACGGGCGCTGCTGCGGGCGCGGCTGAGCGACATTTCTTCGCGCAGGGACGGGGCGAAGGCGATCCTGAAACAGGCCAAGGCCGAGCGGGACATGCTGGAAGCGATGTATGAAAAGGACGTCGCCCCGCTGATCGAGGTGACGAAGGCGCGCAAGGCCTATTCCGATGCCGAGGCGCAGCTGAACGACGTCACCACCAAGGCGGAACTGGACCGCGCCTCGGATTATTCCGAGACGCTGGAAAAGCTCGGCACGCTGCGGCAACAGCTGAAACTGGCCGAGGATCAGCTGGAGCGCACGACCCTGACCTCGCCGATGCACGGGATCGTCAACAAGCTGTCGGTGACGACGATCGGCGGCGTCGTGCGGCCGGGCGAGGAGATCATGGAGATCATCCCGCTCGACGAGGAGCTGTTCATCGACGCCCGGATCGCGCCCAAGGACATCGCCAACGTCAAGCTCGGGCAGGATGCGACGATCAAGCTCTCGGCCTATGATTACACGATCTTCGGCAGCCTGCAGGGGGCGGTGCATTTCGTCTCGGCCGACACTTTCAAGGAAGAGCAGAAGCCCGATGCCGAACCCTATTACAAGGTGACGCTGCGGGTCGATCTGGCGCATATGACCGAGCGGCAGCGCAGTCTGGAAATCCGCCCGGGGATGCAGGCGACGGTCGAACTGCACACTGGGCAGAAGACCGTGCTGCAATATCTGCTGAAGCCGCTCTACAAGTCGCGCGAAGCCCTGCGGGAGCCTTAACCGACGTTTTCCTTGGCGCCGTCGAATTCGAACAGCACCGCCGAGACGTCATCGGACAGGTTCTCCGAGGTCATGCGCTGCAACTCCCAGTAAAGCGCATCGAGGAACGCCGGGCCGCGCAGCAGGTGAAGCCGCTTGAGCAGCATCGCGAGCCCCTCTTCCCCGATCTGCGGACGCCGCGGCGGTTCCGCTTCGGTGATGCCGTCCGAGCCAAGGAAAAGCCGGTCGCCGGGGGCAAGCTTGGTGGTCACCGTCTCGTATTGCGCGCCCTCGATCAACCCGACGGGCAGACCGCCATCGCCCAGAAACTCGACCGAGCCATCGGCGCGCAGCACCGCCGGATGCGGATGGCCCGCCTGCACCAGCGCCACCTTGCCCGAGATCAGGTCCACATCGGCATAGATCAGGGTGAAATAGCTGTCGGTCTGCATTTCCTCGAGCACGAGCGTGTTCAGATAGGCCGCCAGATCGGCCGGATCGCGGCCGTCGTAAAAGCCGAATTCGGTCTGGATCAGCGCAATGTTCTGTTCGGGCGAGGTGCCCGACAGATAGCCCGCGAGCCGCGCCGTCATCAGCGCCGAGGTGATGCCATGCCCCGACACGTCGATGCCGTAAAGCCCGATGCGGCGAATGTTGATCGGGAAGAACCCCACCAGATCGCCGCCGACATGGCCCGAGGGCCGCAGCGTCAGCGAGACCTGCGCATTGCCGAAGCTGCGAAAGCGTTCCTTGACCAGACTTTGCTGCAGCTTGCAGGCCTCGACCAGATCGCGGTCGATCGAATCGTAGAGCGTCTGCAACTCGCCCAGCGCCGAGGAGAGCTGACGGTTCTTCTCCTTCATCGCATGTTCCATCGTCAGGATGCGCTCGCCCGCCGTCAGCCGGGCCCGCAGCTCGTCGCCGTTCACCGGCTTGGCGAGAAAATCGTCGGCACCGCTTTGCAGCCCCTCGGCAACGTCGTTCTTTTCCGTCTTCGAGGTGAGAAGGATGAAATAGCCATAGCCCTCGCGCGGCATCGCCCGGAACTTGTGGCAAAATTCGATCCCGGACATGCCGGGCATCATCCAGTCGGAGAGCACGAAATCGGGTTCGATCTGGGTGCAGATTTCCAGCGCCTCTTCCGCCGTGCCCGCCTCCAGCACTTCGTAGCCCGACCGCGACAGCTGCGCGGACAGGATACGACGCTGCATCTTGCTGTCATCCACGACCAGCACACGACGCAACGCGGCGCCGGTCTGGGAAACGGGGGTCGGGTCTTGACGGTCGGAAATCGGATCGGTCACGGGCTCACCGGAACTATGCATGGCGCACTTTCCGCGATCGACCTTAAGAACAGGTGAATCATCGTAATCCTGCCAAGGGTTAAGCCTTCCGCAATGAATGGGCCGTAGCCTCGGACCGTGGTGAAGAACAGGGCTCCGTGGAGGGCAAGATGATCGATTGGGAACGGGTCGCCGAGTTGCGATCCGAAATCGGCGCCGAAGGGTTTGCCGAAGTGTTGGAGCTTTTTCTCGACGAGGTCGAGAATGTGGTGATGAACCTTGGCCACCGCCCCGACAAGCTGGGCGACGAGCTGCATTTCCTCAAGGGTTCGGCCTGGAATCTGGGGTTCCGCGACTTCGGGGCCATCTGTCAGGACGGCGAACGCCGCTGCGCCGCGGGCAATGCCGCGACGGTCGACATTCCCGCCGTGCTCGACTGCTATGGCCGCTCGAAGGACATCTTCATGGGCCGGGTCGACGAATTCCTGTCCGCCGCCTGAGGCTCAGATCAGGAATTCGGCGATCGCCGAATCGTCGGTGATGTCGCGGTAATCGAAGCCCGCGGCATCCAATTTCTGCGTCAGCGCATCAAAAGCGCCTGCCTGCTTCGTCTCGATGCCGATCAGCACCGAGCCGAAGTTGCGGGCGGATTTCTTCAGATATTCGAACCGCGCGATGTCATCTTCGGGGCCGAGCATCGACAGGAATTCGCGCAGCGCGCCGGGCCGTTGCGGCATCCGCAGGATGAAATACTTCTTCAGCCCCGAATAGCGCTGTGCCCGTTCCTTGACCTCGGGCAGGCGCTCGAAGTCGAAATTGCCGCCTGAGGTCAGGCAGACGACGGTCTTGCCGCGGATCTCTTCGGCCAGTTCGGGCAGCACGTTCAGCGCCAGCGCCCCGGCCGGTTCCAGCACGATACCCTCGTGGTTCAGCATCTCGAGCATGGTCAGGCAGATCCGATCCTCGGGCGCGAGCAGGATCTCGGCGGGGGTCACCCAGTCGAGCGCGGCAAGCGGCAGCGCCCCGATCCGGGCCACGGCCGCGCCGTCAACGAAGCTGTTGACATGTTTCAGCGTCACCGGCTCGCCCGCGGCCACTGCCGCGGTCAGACTGGCGCCGCCCAAAGGCTCGACGAAGCGATACTGCGTCTGCGGCGCCGTCGCGCGCAGATACCCCGTGACGCCCGCCGACAGACCACCGCCACCGACCGGCAGGATCACCAGATCGGGGGCCTTGCCGAGCTGATCGAGGATCTCGACGCCGACCGAGGCCTGACCTTCGATCACATTCTCATCGTCGAAGGGCGACAGGAAATGCGCCCCCACCTCGGCACAGAATTTCTGCGAAGCCGCCAGCGTCTGATCGAAATAATCGCCCGTCAGCACGATCTCGACCGCATCGCCACCAAAGGTGCGGGTCTTGTCGATCTTCTGCTGCGGCGTCGTCACCGGCATGAAGATCGTCCCCCGCACACCGAAATGGCGGCAGGCAAAGGCGACGCCCTGCGCATGGTTGCCCGCGCTGGCACAGACGAACTGCCGTGCCTCGGGGTTGACCTCCAGCAGCTTGCGCATCGCGGTGAAGGCGCCGCGCAGCTTGTAGCTGCGCACCGGCGTCAGATCCTCGCGCTTGAGCCAGATATCGGCCTCGTAGCGTTTGGACAGGAATTCGTTGCGCTGCAGCGGCGTCGGCTCGAAGAGCGTGCGCAGGGCGCGGGTGGCGGCAAGGGCGGCAAGGGCAAACTGGGTCATGTGCCGATTAGACCCGTCGCTCGCGCTTTGGCAAGCACCGAACGCGCGGGGCGGCGACGCACCCCAGACCGGGAGCCGGGCCGAATTCGGGAAAACTCTAAATAATTCCGAAACAATCACGCCGCGACGACGCGGATTGTTTCCGTTATGTTCCCAATATGCTCACAGAGAGGGTACACGATGCGGATCGAGTTTTCGAGACGTTTCGAGTCTGGTTTTTCTTTGCTCGACACGAATATCGAACGGCTCGAGATCACCGTGACGGCCTCGGGAACGTTCCTCTACAGCGAGACCGGCAGCAATGGCGGCATCGTCGCCTGGCGGGTCGATGGCGGCGCCGTGCCCAATGTCGTCGACAGTTTCTACTTCCCGGGCAGCCTCGCCTCGATGGCGGTGCTCGATCTGTCCTGGGCGACCTTCAACGGCTACACGCGGATCATCTTCGGCGTCACCCAGGGCGGGGACCTGCTGACCAGCAATTCCGCCGGGCCCGGCGATCTGGACCGGCAGACGACGGTGCGGCTCGACGATGCGCATTCGCCCTGGCTGCAGAACGGGCTGCTGACGGCGGAAATCGCCAGCGGGGCCGACATGATCTATGTGGCCGATGCAATCAGCGGCGCGCTGAACGGCTATGCGATCGACCGCGACGGCATTCCGCGCTGGGTCTCTGCCACGGCCAGCCCCTCGGGCGCGGCTTCGGCAACACAGGTGCTGCTCGATCGGGTGAGCGTCGCAGGGACGGAGTTCCTGTTGCGCGCCGATGGCAGTTTCGACGGCGTCGCCTGCTATGCAATCGGCGCGACCGGGACCCTGGTGCAGGTCGGTTCGCTTGGGGCCGCGAACGGGCTTGGCGTCAACGATCCCACGGCGATGGCCACGGTCAGCGCGTTTGGCAAGACTTTCGTGCTGCTGGGCGCGGGCGGCAGCAGCACGATTTCGGTGATGGAGCTGACGGCAACCGGCAGCCTGCGCCCGACCGATCACCTGCTCGACACGCGCGACAGTCGGTTCGGCACCCTCACCGTGCTGAAGGCGGTCGCGGTCGAGGGGCGGGTCTTCGTGGTGGCGGGCGGTGGCGATGACGGGCTGACCTTGTTCACGCTTCTGCCCGACGGTCGGCTGGTGCAGCTGCAGGTGCTGGAACAGGAACCCGGCCTCGGGCTCGAGAATATCACCGCGCTGGCGATGACGGTGGTGGGCAGCGAAATTCGCCTGTTCGTTTCCTCCGGGGCCGAGACGGGGCTGAGCCTTCTGCGCATCGATCTGGGCGATCTGGGCGCGACCGTGAACGGGACTGTCACCGGCAGTACGCGCCGCGACGGCTCGGCGGGCGATGATCTGCTGATCTCGAACAGCTCTGGTCAGGATACGCTGATGGGCCTCGCGGGAGAAGATGTGCTGGTCTCGGGTCCGGGCAGCACGCAGATGTTCGGCGGCGACGGCAACGACCTCTTCGTGATCCGCAGCTCGGGCAACCGGCAATATGTGATGGATTACACCCCCGGCGACCGTATCGACCTCAGCGGCCTGCCGATGCTGCATTCGACCGCGCAGCTGACCGCGACGCCCACCAGCCGCGGCATCCTGCTGACCTATTTCGGTATCGAGATCGAGATCGTTTCCAGCACCGGGCAACCGCTGTCGCTGGGCGATATCTGGTCGGGGCTCGGCTTCGGCCTACCCGACCGGGTGATCGTGCTCGGCGAACTCGATGGCGAACGGCTGCAGGCCGGTCAGAGCGGTGGCGTCCTGGAGGGCACGATCGGCCGCGACACCTTGCTGGGCGGTCGAGGCAACGACACGATCCACGGCCTCGGATCGAGCGACCAGATCCGCGGCGGCGAGGGCCGCGACGTGATCGAGGGCGATGGCGGCAATGACACGATCTTCGGCGATGCCGGCAACGACTTTCTGGACGGCGGGGATGGCGCGAACAAGCTGGACGGCGGCAACGGCAATGACACGCTGATCGGGGGCATGGATGGTGATCTGCTCAATGGCTGGTTCAATGCCGATTCCCTCGTTGGGAACGCGGGCGACGATACGATTTACGGCTCCAGCGGCGCCGATACCGTGCTGGCAGGTGCGGGCAACGACCGGATCAGCGGCGGGCGCGATGCCGACAGCATCGCGGCCGGAGAGGGCGATGATCGGGTGAACGGGTCGCTTGGCAATGACACGATCCTGGGCGAGGCGGGCAACGACACGATCAAGGGCGGCGCCGGCGACGATCGGATCGCGGACAGCGACGGCGCCAACCTGATCAACGCGGGCGCGGGCGCGGATACGGTTCTGGCTGGACCGGGAAACGATACGATCATCGGCGGGGCAGAGAGCGGACTGGACCCGGATCTGGCCGACAGCCTGTCGGGCGGCGGCGGCAATGATCGGATCTGGGGCGGCGCGGGCGCGGATACGCTGCGGGGCGACAGTTCCAACGACACGTTGCGCGGCGGCAGCGCGGGCGATCTGATCGATGGCGGCAGCGGCAATGACTGGCTTTATGGCGACGCCGGGGATGACACGCTGATCGGCGGACCCGGCAGCGACCTTTTCCTGCATGATGGTCGAACCGTCTCCGGCACGGACTGGATCACCGACGGCATGGCCGAGGACAGGTTTGTTTTCCTGCGCCCCTCCGCCAGCATTGCCGACATCGGACTGCGCTGGGTCGATCTGGGCGGCGACGGCGATGTGCGCGACGTGCAGATCATCTACCGCCCCACCGGCATGGCGATCTGGACGGTGATCGATGCCGAAAGCCTACAGCGCCTGGCCCTGCAGATCGGCACCGAAACGCATTATCTGCTGGTGTAATGTGCCGGGTGACTTTGCATCGGGCAGTTGTTAAGCAAACGCGGAAACCCAGCCGCAACGAGGACCGCGATGCTCGTCGAAGACACGCCGCTTGCCGGTGTCAAACTCATCACCCCGCGCCGCTTCGGCGATCACCGGGGCTTCTTTTCCGAAAGCTATTCGGCCAAGGCGCTGGCTGAACATGGCGTCGACACCGTCTTCGTGCAGGACAACCATTCGGTCTCGATGACGGTGGGCACGATCCGCGGCCTGCATTTCCAGAACCCGCCGCATGCCCAGGACAAGCTGGTGCGCTGTGGCAAGGGCTGCCTGTTCGATGTGGCGGTCGACATCCGCAAGGGCTCGCCCACCTACGGGCACTGGTTCGGCGCCGAGCTTTCCTTTGAAAACGGCCGCCAGCTGCTGATCCCGAAGGGCTTCGCGCATGGCTTCGTCACCCGCCTGCCCGAGACCGAGATCATCTACAAATGCTCGGACTACTATCACCCGGAAACCGAGGGCGCACTGATCTGGAACGATCCCGACATCGGCATCGACTGGACGATGGGCGATCTCGAGCCTGTGCTCTCGGCCAAGGATGCGGTCGCGGGCCGGATCGCCGATTTCGACAGCGCCTTCAGCTGGCAGGGCTGAGGTCAAGCGCCGCAACTGCAATGCTCGGTTGTCCTTTGCAGTTGCGGCAAGTAAGCCTGTTTCAAACCGGAAGAAATGGAATTTGCCATGAAGATTCTCGTGACGGGAGGGGCGGGGTTCATCGGCTCCGCCGTGGTGCGTCTGGCGATCGCGCGCGGGCATGCCGTCGTCAATGTCGATGCGCTGACCTATGCCGCCTGTCTCGACAACGTGGCTTCGGTGGCTTCCTCCCCGCTTTATGCGTTTGAACAGGCCGACATCCGCGACGGCGCGGCGATCGCTGCGATCCTTGATCGGCATCAACCCGATGCGGTGATGCATCTGGCCGCCGAAAGCCATGTCGACCGCTCGATCGACGGGCCGGGCGTCTTCATCGAGACGAACGTGATGGGCACCTATCAGATGCTGCAGGCCGCGCGGCAGTATTGGGAGGGCCGCGGCCGTCCCGAGAGCTTCCGCTTCCACCACATCTCGACCGACGAGGTCTTCGGATCGCTGCCGCATGACCCCTCCGTGAAATTCACCGAGGATACGCCCTACGATCCGCGCAGCCCCTATTCGGCCTCGAAGGCGGGCTCGGATCATCTGGTCCGCGCCTGGCACGAGACCTATGGCCTGCCGGTCGTGCTGACGAATTGCTCGAACAACTATGGCCCGTTCCATTTCCCGGAAAAGCTCATTCCGGTGATCATCCTGAACGCGCTCGCGGGAAAAACCCTGCCGATCTATGGCGACGGTTCGAACATCCGCGACTGGCTTTATGTCGAAGATCACGCCGATGCGCTTTTGACCGTGGTCGAAAAGGGCCAGGTCGGGCGCAGCTACAACATCGGTGGCGAGAACGAGCGCACGAACCTCGAACTGGTGCGCACGCTCTGCGCCATTCTCGACCGCAAGCAACCGAAAGCCTCGGGCAGCTATGCCGATCAGATCACCTTCGTCACCGACCGGCCCGGCCATGATGCGCGCTATGCGATCGATCCGACGCGGATCCGCGCCGAACTGGGCTGGCGGCCCTCGGTGACGGTCGAAGAGGGGCTTGAGCGCACCGTCGACTGGTATCTGGCGCATGAAAGCTGGTGGCGGCCGCTGCAAGAGCGCGACGGCGTCGGCAAACGGCTGGGGGTCAAGGCGTGACGGAAACGCGCAAGGGCACGCTCTGGCTGCATGTCGGCACCCACAAGACCGGGACGACCTCGATCCAGAGGGCCTTGCAGCTTTCGGCCGACCGGCTGCGACAGGCGAATGTGGCGACGCATCCCGAAAAGAACGCCTGGGCGCTCGCCAACACCTTCCTGCGCCCCGAAGTGCGCTCGACCCCGCGGCTGAGCGGCGGGCATCCCCTGCCCGATCTCGCACAGCTCGAGGGGGTTCACGCCGAAATCGCGGCCGCCCGCGGCACCGCACCGGACATGGTCATCAGCAGCGAGGAATTCTGTCTGCTGCGCACGCCGCTTGAAGCATTTGCGCTGAAGACCGCGCTGGGCGCGGGGTTTGACAGGATCGTGCCGTTGATCGCGCTGCGGAAGCTGGAGGATTGGCGCGCCTCGCGCGCAAATCAGTTGCGCAAGACCGGCAACTGGGAGGCGCAAAAGGCGCTGCCGGACGAACAAAGCACCGATGGCGCCTGGTATTATGACATCGCCGCCCTCCTGAGGTTCTGGCAGGGGATCGGCACGCCGGTGGTGCTCGACTACGACCGGATCTGCGCCGAGGAGGGCGATGTCCTGCCCGCTTTTGCGCGCATCATCGGCCAGCCCGGTCTGTTCGACGGCCTCGACATCCGTCTCAACACGCGCAAGAGGGATTTGGAATGAGGGTTCTCGTTTTCGGCAAGACCGGACAGGTGGCGCAGGAACTGCAGCGCCTGCTGCCCGCGGCGATCTTTCTGGGCCGCGAGGCAGCAGATCTGAGCGACCCGGCCGCCTGCGCGCAGGCGATCCGCGACAGCGACGCCGAGGTGGTGATCAATGCCGCGGCCTGGACGGCCGTCGACAAGGCCGAGACCGAGGAAGCCGCGGCCACCGTCGTCAATGGCGAGGCCCCGGCAGCCATGGCCCGGGCCTGTGCGGAAAAGGGCCTCCCCTTCCTGCACATCTCGACCGATTACGTCTTTTCCGGCGAAGGCACGACACCTTGGGTCGAGACCGATCCGGTGGCGCCGTCGAATGCCTATGGCCGCAGCAAGCTCGCGGGCGAGATCGGCACCCGTGCGGCGGGCGGCAACACCGCGATCCTGCGTACCAGCTGGGTGTTCTCGGCGCATGGGGCGAATTTCGTGAAGACCATGCTGCGGCTGAGCGAGACCCGCGATGCGCTGAACGTGGTCGAGGATCAGATCGGCGGTCCGACCCCCGCGGCCGACATCGCGGCGGCATTGGTCGTGATGGCGCAAAAGATGGTCGCCGGGCAGCCGGGCGGCACCTATCACTTCGGCGGCAGCCCTTCGGTCAGCTGGGCCGATTTCGCCCGCGAGATCTTTGCGCTGTCCGGGCGCAAGGTGGCGGTGACGGGCATTCCGACCGCGGCCTATCCGACGCCTGCGGTGCGGCCGCTGAACAGCCGGATGGACTGCGCGGCGCTCGCGCGCGACTTCGGCGTCGCCGCCCCCGACTGGAAGGCCGGTCTGGCCAAAGTCCTGAAAGATCTGGAGGTTTGAAATGACGGCACGCAAGGGCATCATTCTGGCCGGCGGCTCCGGCACGCGGCTTTACCCGATCACCATCGGCGTCTCGAAGCAGCTTCTGCCGATCTACGACAAGCCGATGGTCTATTATCCGCTCTCGGTGCTGATGCTCGCGGGCATCCGCGAGATCGCGATCATCACCACGCCGATCGATCAGGAGCAGTTCAAGCGCACCTTGGGCGATGGCTCGCAATGGGGCCTGAGCCTGACCTATATCGCGCAGCCCTCGCCCGATGGTCTGGCGCAGGCCTATATCCTGGCCGAGGACTTCCTTGATGGTGCGCCCTCGGCGATGGTGCTGGGCGACAACATCTTCTTTGGCCACGGCCTCTCGGCACTGCTGGCCGAGGCCGATGCCCAGACCGCGGGTGGCACCGTCTTCGGCTATCGCGTCGCCGATCCGGAACGCTATGGCGTCGTCGATTTCGACGCCGAGGGCAAGGTCCGCGCGATCATCGAGAAACCGCCGGTGCCGCCGTCGAATTTCGCCGTGACCGGGCTTTACTTCCTTGACGGTGCCGCGCCCGAACGCGCCCGCAAGGTCACCCCCTCGGCACGCGGCGAGCTGGAAATCGTCACGCTGCTGGAAATGTATCTGGCCGAGGGCAGCCTGCGCGTCTGTCAGATGGGCCGCGGCTATGCCTGGCTCGACACCGGCACACATGGCAGCCTGCTTGACGCCGGGAATTTCGTGCGCACGCTCGAAGAACGCCAAGGGTTGCAGACCGGCAGCCCGGACGAGATCGCCTTTGAACGCGGCTGGATCGACGCCGATGGCCTGCGCGCCCGGGCGAAGCTCTTCGGCAAGAACGACTACGGCAATTATCTGCTCAAACTGCTCGACGCGTGAGGCGGCCCGTGACCTCGGTCTCGATCCTGATGGCGACGTGGAATGGCGCGGCGCGGCTGGTGCCGCAGCTCGACAGCTTTGCCGCGCAAGACCTGCCGCCGGCGCAGCTGATCGTCAGTGACGATGGCTCGACCGATGCGACGCGGCAGGTGCTGACCGATTGGGCGGCCCGCCATCCCGCGATTGCGCTGCGGCTGATGGACGGGCCGAAGGCGGGGGCGGCGCAGAATTTCCTGTCGCTGCTGCGCCAGCCGGTCGAGACCGATCTTTGGGCGATCTCGGATCAGGATGATGTCTGGCTGCAGGAAAAGCTGCGCGTCGCGGCCGCGGCGCTGGCGCAGGGGCGGGCGGATCAGCCCGCGCTTTACTGCGGCCGCTCCTTCGAGGTGAACGAGGATCTGACCGGGCATCGGCTGTCGCGCGGCGCGCCCTGGCCGGCCTCCTTTGCCCATGCGCTGGTGCAGAACATCGCGGGCGGCAATACGATGGTGCTGAACCGCGCCGCGGCCGAGGCGATCCGCAAAGCCGCGCTGCGCACGACGGATACGGTGATCCATGACTGGTGGGTCTATCAGGTGATCACCGGCATCGGGGGCCGGGTGATCTTCGACGATACGCCGCATCTGCTCTACCGCCAGCACGGGGGCAATGTGATCGGCGCGAACCGCGGCGCATTGGCGACACTCATGCGGGCGCACATGCTGGTGACCGGGCGGTTTTCCGACTGGTGCCGGCGCAATATCGCGGCGCTGCGGGCGATCGAGGACATGCTGACGCCGGAAAACCGCGCCCTGCTGAGTGCCTTCGAAACCGCCCGCGCCCTGCCGCCGCTGCAAAGCCTCGCGGCGATCCGCAAGGCGGGCTTTTATCGGCAAGGCCTGCGCGGGCAGCTGTCGCTGTATGCCGGGGCGCTGCTGAAGCGGCTCTAGACCCAGCGGCCGACGGCGATCAGATCGATCTTGAAGACATCGGCATTGGTCGCATTGCCCAGCCGCACGACATGGATGCCCGCCGCCGCCGTGGCATCGAGATCGCCGACGCAGGCGGAACAGCTGCGCCGATCCTGCGTCAACCCGGTCGGCGCCACCCCGCGCGCGCTCAGCACCGGTGCGGCCGAGAAGGCCTTGGGATAGGTCCAGGTAAAATCGGCGGTCTTGTAGGGCGCGGTGAACGACCCCGAGCCGACCGCGATGATCGAACCAAGCGTGCGCTGCGCGAAACAGATCTGCGTGCCGTCGGCGAAACGGATGTAGTCGCCATTCGTGCCCGTGCCGCGCTCGAGCACCGCCCCCGTCGGCACGCCCGTGTTTTGCGCCACGGTGCCAAGCAGATTGCCCGGCCCGTAGCCGTAATCCGCCCGCATCAACCGCCCTGCGGTCACATCGGTGCGCGACTGCTGCACCGCCGCCCCCGAGGCAATCCCCGTTGCGCCCGCGAAACTCAGCGCCGTGGTCCAGGCCGCGCCATCGGCGCTGACCTTGATCGCAAAACCGTCGCTGCCGGTCGTGCCCATCTCGGCCCGGCCCGACCACGAGGTCTGAAACAGCAGGCTTGCGGTGTCGCTCGACAGCGCCTTGTTGATCTTCAGCTGATGCCCGGCCCCCTCGTGGCTGAGCAGCGTCGCCGCCGCATGGACCGAGAGCCGGTTGGTGGCGTCATGCGTGGTGTTGATCCCCACGCCCGGCAGATTGTCGGTCTGGACCGGGGCCACCCCCCAGGCGGTTCCGTCGAAGACAAGCACCGCCCCGTCGGACAGATCGCGCGCCACCCAGCCCGGTTGCGGTGTCGCGAAAAGCCAGCCGCTGCCGGTCCAGAGCGCCACCGCCGCATCCTGCCCGCTCCAGCCTGCCGCACCGCCCGGGGCAACGATGTAGCGATCCCCGGTCTGCGGCGAAGCGGGCGGCGTGCTCAGCAGTCGGCCGAGGACGGCCAGCTGCACGATCGCATCCAGAAGGCTCAGCGCCTCGTTGTGGGTGACATGCTTTTGCGCTTGCGAGGGCAGGATGAGGGGCAGCCCCAGAAGCGGGGTTTGATCGGCCATGGGAAATCTCCGCAAAGGTGGATTTGCGCAAGCTTTCCTGCCGGAAGGTAAATATGCCCGAAGACCGGCGTGCGCAGACACCGTGTCGCGCGCAACGGCTCAGTCGTCCATCAGGTTGACCTTGAGGCCCTTGCGCTGCATCGCCTTCTGGTAATGCTCGATCGCATCGCCGACATCGGGGTAGTAAAAAAGCTGCCCGTCTTCGAGATAGGCCCCCGAGGAACACAGCCGCTTCAGCTCTCCGCGCTGGTGCGACACGATGATTGCGCCGGATTTCTTCAGCCGCTCACTCATGAAGGACTGGCACTTCGCGCGGAACGAGGCATCGCCGACCGACATCACCTCGTCGATCAGATAGGTGTCGAACTCGACCGCCATCGAAAGCGCAAAGGCAAGGCGCGAGCGCATCCCCGAGGAATAGGTCCGCGTCGGCAAATGGAAATGCTGCCCGAGATCCGCGAAGTCGCGGCAAAACCGGATCGCCTCATCGGTATCGACCCCATAGACCCGGGCGACGAAGCGCACATTCTGCGCCCCGCTCAGATCGCCATGGAAGCTGCCCGCAAAGCCGATCGGCCAGGAGACCGAACCGTCCGAGATCACCGCGCCGCTGTCCGGTTCGACCGTGCCTGCGATCATCTGCAGCATGGTGGATTTTCCGGCGCCGTTGCCACCGAGCAATGCCGTGGCCTCGCCCGTCTGAAAGACGAAGTTGATGTTGCGGGCCACCGACTTCGACACCCCGCCAAGCCGGAAGGTCTTGTTCAGGTTCCGCAGCTCGATCATCGCTTAACGCCTGTCGCGCAGACTGTAGTAGACCAGAACGCAGATCGACCAGATCAGCGTCAGGAATACGCTCATCATCAGGGTGATCACGCCCCGCTCGGGATAGGTCGAAGCCTCGGCCAGCGACGGGGTCGTGTAGGTCGCCAGATACCGGCTTTGCCGCTGCGCCTGTGCATTGGCCGAGTCAAGCGAGGCCATCGCGGCCACATAGGCCGAGTTCGCATATTCCACATCGACCGAGAGGCGTTCGTATTCGGCCATCAGCGTCGGGTAATCTTCGTCCGACTCGACCTCCGGGCTCTCGGCCGTTCCCATGCCGAACTTGCTTTTTTCCTGCTCGATCAGGGTCTGGATCACATCGATGCGGCGGCGCGACTGCGAGATCCGCGGGTCATCGCCGGACGAGGTCTCAAGCGTCAGGTTCAGGTCGATATAGGCCTGTGCCAATTGCTGCTCGAGCGAGGTCAGAAGCCCCATCTGCCCCTGCACATCTGCGGCCGGATCGATGATCCGGGTCTTCGAGCGGAAGCGCGTGCGTTCCTCCCGCGCCTTCTTGAGCCGCTCGATGGCGATGCCCAGCTCTTCCTTGGCGTAGCGGGTGGCGTCTTCTCGGGCGATTGCCGACATTTCGTTGATCACCGCGGTCGATTCCGCCACGATTTCCTTCGAGATCGCCAGCGCATCCTCGCGGGTGAAGGCGCGGGTCTCGACCTCGATCAGGCCGCTGTTCGAGGCGTAGGAGACCTTGACCATGCTTTGCCAGTAATCGACCAGATCCTCGATCGTGCCATCGGTGTCATAGGAGAAGACCGGGTCGAAAGCGGGCCGCGAGAAGACCTTGGCAAGATCGATCTTGCGGTTGATGCGCTCGACAAGGGTCCGGCTCTGGACGAAGGCGTAGATGACCTCGGAATCGGACGAACTGGAATGCGTCAGCATCGAGAGGCCACCGAGCAGATCGCCGGCGGACCCCATGTCTTCGGAATGGACGGTGAAGCCGACCTTCGAAGCATATTCATCGGCAGCGATCAGGTAGAGATAGAGCACTCCCAGCGAAACCGGAGCCACGACACCAAGAAGGAAGCTGAGAAGCAGGATCTTGTGCCGAAACCTCGGTCGGGCACCGGCGGGGCTGCCAATCGTTTTCGTGACCTTTTTCACCGCGGCATTGGCCGCATCCGAGAGCTGCCTGTTAATCGCTCTTACTCCCGCCGCGCTATCGAAGTGCCGCCAGTCATGGTTATTTGTCTCTCGCATTGCAAGCTAAAAAGCACTAGCAAGCAGGCGGAGAACCCCGTGGGAGGCCCGTTTTACATGGAAAAAGGCGCAGTTTCCGTCCGCACCAACCGGGGCAGACTGATCGGCGCGCGCGCCGTCTTCGCGCTCATCCTGCGCGAGATGACGACGACTTACGGGAAGTCGGCAGGGGGCTATTTCTGGGCGATCGCCGAGCCGGTCGGCGCGATCCTTCTGCTGTCGGTGGTCTTTTCGCTGATCGTGCGCAATCCGCCGCTGGGGCAGAGCTTTCTGCTGTTCTATGCCAGCGGATTTCTGGCCCTGAGTTCCTACAACGCGATCTCGATCAACGTCGCGATGTCGATTCGCTTCTCCAAGGCGCTGCTGGCCTATCCAAGCGTCACCTATATCGATGCCATCGTCGCGCGGCTTTTGCTGACGACGCTCACGCAAATCCAGGTCTTCGCGATCGTCATCATCGGCGCCATCGAGATGCAGAACATGCAGATCAACATCGACTTCATCGCCCTTGCGCGCGCCTGGGGCATGATGATGGCGCTGGGAACCGCTGTCGGTCTGCTCAACTGCTATCTGATGACCACCTTTCCGGTCTGGCAGTCGATCTGGGCGATCATGAACCGGCCACTGTTTCTGGTCGCGGGCGTGCTGCATCTGGTCGACGAGCTGCCCGATACGATCCGGGACATCAGCCTGCTGCTGCCGCCCGCCCATTTCATCATGATGATGCGCAAAGGCATCTACGACACCTACGACGCCCCCTATGTTTCCGAGCTCTACGTCTACGGCGTCGCGCTGGTGATCGGGGCGATCGGGATGCTGTTGCTGCACCGCCACCACCGCGAAATTCTCTCAGAACGCTGAAACTCCCGGCAAAGCCTCGCGCATCTGCAGCGTAGGTCCGCCAACACACTTGACGACGCCCCTGCCCTGCTGGCACCGGTGCGGTGGCGACATGAAATGCTGCAAGGCCGAACTCCGTTAACATCAAAGGCAAAGCATGAAGAACATCGGGACAGAGACCGTCGGAAGCCCCTCGCTGCGTACCAAGGCATCCGCACCTGTCCAGGCGAGTGACGCGCGCCCCGCCCGCAAGCGCAAGCCCGTGACGTCGAAGCCGCTTTGCCTGCTGATCCTCGGCATGCATCGCTCGGGCACCAGCATGCTGACGCGGCTGCTGAACATCGCGGGCTATGCGCTGCCGGCAGACCTGATCGGCGCGACGAAAGACAACCCGACCGGGCATTGGGAGCCCACGGTCCTGAACAAGCTCAATCAGGAGTTTCTGGAGCGGATCGGCAGCGACTGGTCAGACTGGTCGCATTTGGACCTCGAAGCGCTGCCCGGCGATGTTCTGGCCGCCTATCGTTCGGATCTGCGCGCCTGGCTTCGCGCCGAAAAAGGAAATCGCTACAGCCTTGTGCTGAAGGAGCCCCGCGCCTGTCGTTTGGCGTTTCCGATCCTTGACGCGCTGGCAGACGAGGACTTCGAAACCCGCGTCATTATCCCCTATCGCAACCCGCTGGACGTGGCGCGATCGCTTGAGGTGCGCGATCAGATCCCGCTGCGCCGGGGCGTGCTGATCTGGATGCGGCATGTGCTTGACGCGGAAGTCTTCAGCCGTGGCCTCCGGCGCAGCTTCGTCGATTACGCGCAACTGATGCAGGATTGGGCGATCGAGGCGGAGCGGCTCAGCCGGGACCTCGGGCTTGACCGGCTCGCCCGCATCGACGAGATCGCCGAAGAGGCGGATTCCTTCATTTCCGACGAACATCGGCACCATTCGGGCGATATCGGCACTCTTGAGGTGATCGACTATACCGCCGGGATGGCGCTGACGATCTATCGCGCCCTGGCCGATCTCTGCGCCGATCCGAACAACGCCGAGGTGATGGCGACCTTCGACCAGCTGCGTCTGCAGCTTGACGAGATCGAGCATTTGACGCTGCCCACCCAGCGCGACACCGACCGTCTGCTGATGGAGGTGCAAACTGCCCTGAGGGCGCTCGAGGTCGAACATGTCGATCTCAAGTCCCGCTACGACGAGATGAGCCGAAATGTCGGCGGCATTTGGGAACTGCACGACACGATCGCAGACCTCAACAAGAAGAACGAGAGTTACATCTCGGACTTGACGGCGCGGCTTGCCGATCGCGAGGAAGCGGTACACCTGCGCAGCGAGGAACTGACGCGGGCGCAGATTGCGCTGAACGAAAAGATACACGAAATCAATGAGCTGAACGCCCGCCTGACAGAGTTGACTCATGCGGGTCAGATGCTGCAGCAGCGGCTCGACGAAACGGCGAAGCGGCTCGACGAAAGCTATGCGGAACGCGCGCTTTTCGATCAGGCGATGCAGGGCCGCATCACCCAGCTCGACGGACAACTGAGCGAAGCCTGGGAGAGACTGCAGACGAGCAACGAGGCGCGCAACCGCGCCGAGGGCGAGCGGCTGCAGCTGGAACAGGACCTGCGGCTGCGGTTGGTCGATCTCGAAACGAAGCTGAACGCGAGCCGCGCCGAAATCGAGCGGCACCGGGCCGAACACGACGACATGTTTGCACGCCTGAGCGCTGCAGAGATGCAGTTGAGCGAAAGCCGCGCCCAACTCGAGCGGCAGGCCGCAGAGCTGGCCGAGACCTCCGGGGCATTGGAAGCCGAACGTGATGCACGGCGCGACATCGAGATCCGGCTGACAGAAACCACTGCGCAGCTGGGCGACGTCTCGGGTCAGCTGATCGAAAGCCGGCAGGCCCTGACGGACACCACGACGCAGCTGAACGAAAGCCGGCAGGCGTTCACGACTGTGACCAGCCAGCTTGCCGACCGCAACCTTCGGCTCGATCAGACCGTGGCGGACCGCGCCGAGATCGTGCAGCAGCTTCAGGCCCGGGCGGGAGAGCTGGCGCATGTGCAGGCATTGCTGCAGGACCGCGACCGGCAACTGGGCACCGAACGCGATCAGGCGCAGGCGCAGATGCAGGCGTTGCTGCAGGACCACGACCGGCAACTGAGCGCCGAGCGCGATCAGGCGCAGGCGCAGATGCAGGCGCTTTACCTCCATATCGCGCATCTCGACCGGGTCATCGCCGCGCATGAAACGACGATCTCCGCGCTGCGCTCGAGCACGTCCTGGCGCATCACCGCGCCGATGCGTGTGGTGATGACCGGGACGCGATGGGTCAAGCGCGGCAGCCGACGCTCGGCCTCGGTGACGGCCCGGTTCGTCTGGCATCACTTCCCGCTGCCGTGGTCGCGCAAACTGCAGTTCAAGGACAAGGTCCTGAGCAAAATCGGCTTCCTGCTTGGTGGAACGCATTTCTACCATGCCTGGCAGGAGGCGAAGCGCGACCGCGAAGTGGCCGCAGAACAGCTGCAGGCGATCCAGCGGCAGCAGGCGCAACATCTGCGTCCCGCGCAACCGCAGCCGCCCGCCGAAGTCGCCCCGGAGCCCCCGGAAGCCGCGATGGAGCCGGTGGCCGTCGAACAGGTGCTGATCGCCGAGACGAACACCTTCGTCGCCCGCCGCCCGACTACCGATCTGACCAATCCGAAAGCGCGGCTGATCGCCTTTTATCTGCCGCAGTTCCATCCGATCCCGGAAAATGACGCCTGGTGGGGCAAGGGCTTCACCGAATGGACGAATGTCGGCCCGGCACAGCCGCAATTCCCCGGTCATTATCAGCCGCACGAGCCGGTGCCCGAGCTGGGTCAGTATGACCTGCTCGACACCGATGTGCAGCGCAAGCAGATCGCGCTCGCCAAGCTCTACGGCATCGGCGGCTTCTGCTTCTACTGGTACTGGTTCGGCGGCAAGCGGCTTTTGGAGAAGCCGGTGCGCAACTGGCTCGACACGCCCGATCTCGATTTCCCCTTCTGCATCTGCTGGGCGAACGAGAACTGGTCGCGGCGCTGGGACGGGCTGGATCAGGAGTTGCTGATCTCGCAAAACCACAGCCCCGAGGATGATCTGGCCTTCATCGCCGAGCTGGCGCCCTATCTGCGCGATCCGCGGTACATCCGCATCGATGGCAAACCGCTGATCCTGCTTTATCGTCCCAGCCTGATGCCGAATGTCGTCGAAACCTCGGCGCGCTGGCGCGACTGGTGCCGTCAGAACGGCATCGGCGAGATCTATCTGGCCTATCCGCAAAGCTTCGAGACGGTCGATCCGGCGCAATACGGGTTCGACGCAGCGGTGGAATTCCCGCCCAACAACTATTCGCCCGACAATCTGACCAGCCGCGTTCCGGGTCTTGCCTCCGATTTCGGCGGCATCGTCTATGACTGGCGGTCCTACGTCACGCGTTCGCGCAATTATCCGATGCCGGACTACAAGCTTTACCGCTCGGTCTGCCCATCCTGGGACAACACGGCCCGGCGCAAGAACAAGGGCGCGATCTTTGCCAATTCGAACCCGGCCGACTATCGGGTCTGGCTTGAAAACGCCGTCACCCGGACGCTCGCCGATGCCCGCACTCCGGACGAGCGGGTGATCTTCGTCAATGCCTGGAACGAATGGGCCGAGGGCGCGCATCTCGAGCCCGACACGAAATACGGCTATGCCTATCTCGATGCCTCGCGGGCGGCGCTGAACCCGGCCGAAGTGCCGCGCACGGTGACGCTGGTCGGCCATGACGCGCATCCGCACGGGGCGCAGATCCTGCTTCTGAACCTGGCGCGCAGCTATGCGCAGAACGGGCTGAAGGTGCAGATCGTGCTGTTGCAAGGCGGGCAGCTGGTCACCGAATATGCCCGTCATGCGCAGGTGATCATGCTTGATGATCCGGCCTTCGCGGGCGAGAACACCACCCCGCTGTTGCGCAGCCTGCGGGCCGAGGATGGGCAGGTGGCGATCGTCAATACCACGGTCAGCGCCGATATCCTGCCGATGCTGCGCGACGCCGGCTATCGCACCATCTCGCTGATCCACGAGATGAAATCGGTCTACGACCAGATGAACCTGCGGCGACAGATGACCCTGGTCGCCGATCACGCCGATCGCATCGTCTTCCCGGCGCCGCTGGTACAGACACAGTTCGAGACCTATCTGGGCCGCGAACTGCCTCAGGCCATGGTGCGCCCGCAGGGGCTTTACCTGCACGAGCTTGCCTCTTCGGCCGAGCTGGCCGCCGAACGCGCCCGGCTGCGCGCCGAACTGGGCATCGACGCGGAGACCACCGTGCTTCTCGGGGTCGGCTATGTCGATCACCGCAAGGGGGGCGATCTGTTCGTGCGCACGCTGGCAGCGCTGCGCGGCGTCGGGCGCAAGGTGCAGGGCATCTGGATCGGCCATGGCGACATCCACTTCCAACCGCAGGTCGAGGCTCTTGCCCGCGAGTTGGGCGTAGCCGAGCACATGCGTTTCCTTGGTCGGCAACAGAACCCGATCCCGTTCTATGCCGCCTCGGACGTGTTCCTGCTGTCCTCGCGCGAGGATCCCTTCCCCTCGGTCGTGCTCGAGGCGATGGCGGCGGGCCTGCCCTGCGTGATGTTCGGCGGCACCACCGGCTGCGAGCTGCTGGCCCAGCGCGGTCTGGCGATTGCCGTGACGGGCACGGACCCGGTCGGAATGGCCCACGCGGTGGAAAGCCTGATCGACCACCCCGAGCGGCGCGGTCAGATGGTGGCGGCGGCGCGCGACTACATCGAGGCCGAGGCCGATTTCACCAAATACACGCTGGATCTGCTGGGGCTCTCGGGGCGGCATGTGCCGCGGGTGTCGGTGATCGTGCCGAACTACAATTACGGCCGTTACATCGAGGACCGCCTGAACACGGTTCTGGCGCAGGATTTCCCGATCTACGAAATCATCGTGCTGGATGACCGCTCGAGTGACGACAGCCTTGATCGCATCCGCGCCTTTGCCGCGCGCTGCGACCGGCCGATCCGCATTGTCCCGAACGAGACCAATTCGGGCAATGTGTTCCGGCAATGGATCAAGGGGCTCGAGCTCGCGCATGGCGATTACATCTGGATCGCCGAGGCCGACGATCTGGCCCTGCCCGATTTCCTGACCACGGCGATGCGCGGCTTCGAAAAACCGGGCACGGTGCTGTCCTATACGGATTCGGCGCAGATCGACGAGAATGGCACGCCGCTGGCGCCGAACTATCGCTATTACACCGACAAGATCAGCCCGACGCATTGGGCGCAGAACTACTGCCGCGACGGCGCCGAGGAGATTTCCGAGGTGCTGTATCTGAAGAACACGATTCCGAATGTCTCGGGCGTGGTGATGGCGGCAAAGGCGCTGCAAGCGGTTCTGGCCGAGCATCGGAGCGAGCTTGAATCTGTGCGCTTCGTCGGCGACTGGCTGGTTTATCTGTGGCTTCTCGAGCATGGCGGCATCGCCTTCAACACCGCCTCGAAGAACATCCACCGGCGCCATCAGAACAGCGTCACCATTTCGAACTTCGACGCCAAGCAGCTGGCCGAGATCGAAGCCGTTCAGCGCGACGTGCTGGCGCGCCACGGGCTGGGCAGCGCGCAAAAACAAAGAGCCGAGGACTATGTCACGGAGCTTGCCGTGCAATTCGGCCTGAAAGGAAAGACGAAAGCATGAATTTCGACCACGCCTTCATCATCACCTATGGTCGCTCGGGCTCGACCCTGCTGCAGGGCCTCCTGAACACCATTCCCGGCGCCGAGATCCGCGGCGAGAACGCCAACCTGCTGTTCTTCATCTACAAGATCTCCGAAGGCCTGCAGATCTGCAAACGCCAGAAGGCGGCGGCGACGGATTCCACCCATCCGTGGTTCGGCGCCGATCGCATTCCGTTCGACACCTACCACCGCGACACGCTCGATCTGTTCAAGCGCGACGTGCTGGCCCCGCGCGAGGGGCGCAGCCTGATCGGCTTCAAGGAAATCCGCTTTCAGATCCCCTATCCGCAGCTGGCGGGATACATTGATTACCTGCGCGCGAATTTCTCGCGCACGGCGATCATCTTCAACACCCGCGCGCTGGATGCGGTGATCGAGAGCAACCGCAAGGCCAAGCATTTCGTCGTCGAAGACAAGGTCCGCGAAGCCGATGCGAACTTCCGCCGTCTGGCCGAAGAGCGTCCGGATCATTGCTACCGGGTGCATTACGACGATTACACCGCCGATCCCGAAGCGCTGCGCGGCCTGTTCGACTTCCTTGGCGCCCCCTTCGATATGGAGCGGATCCAGGAAACGATGGCGCAAACGCATTCGGTGCGCACCAGCACCGTGTCAACGAACTGAACGGGCCGATCATGAACCAGACCGTCAACCGGCCCGACATTTTCATCATCGGCACGATGAAGGGCGGCACCACCGCAGCCCATCGCATCCTGACCGCGCATCCGGACGTCCATTCCGGCACGCAAAAGGAAATCCACTACTTCTCGCTGCATTACGCGCAGGGCGAGGACTGGTATCACCGCCATTTCGAGGGTCTGCCGGCAGGGCAGCACTATGTCGACGCCAGCCCGACCTATTTCGACACGGCGAATACGCTGCTGATCCCGCGGCTGATCGATCACTATGCACCGCAAGGCAAACTGATCCTGATCACCCGCAACCCGATCGAACGGGCGATTTCGCACTTCCATCACCTGCGCAAGGTCAACAAGGTTGCGCCCCTGCTCGAGATGGATGCGGATGCGTTCCTGTCCCGCGATCTCGGTCGGATGCTCGCGGGGACTGGCGTGATCCCGATGCACTTCATGAACGTGATCAATTTCAGCCTCTATCAGGCCAAGGCCGAACGCTTCCGCCGGACCTTCGGAGATCGGCTTCTGGTGCTCGACAACAGCCAGCTGCGCAACGATCCGCAAGGCACGGTGCGACGGATGTTCGAACATGTGGGTGTCGATCCGATCTGGGAGGACGGCTTCGTCGAGATCAAGCACAGCCACCAGACCGAGCTGGCCGACATCTCGCGCAAGACCTTCGACCGGCTCAGCCACATCCTGCGCCCCGATTACGAAGCATTCTGCCAGAAATACGATATCCACTTCAGTTGGCCAACGCCCGACGAATGACGAGGCACCGAACCGCTAGAAAGGACAGGAATTTGCAATGATCATCGGACCGGACTTTATCTGGCTGCATGTGCCCAAGTGCGGCGGGACTTCGATTGAACGGACGCTGCGGCAGGCCTTCGCCCATCGCAAGGATATCCATTTCGACGTCAAGGATATCAAGAACACCGACGCGAACGGACGGGTGCTTTGGCACCACACGATCCCGATGCGGCAGGAACATGACAGCACCTTCGACCCCGCGGGCAAGAAGGTGGTGGCGGCGATCCGTCGTCTGCCTGCCTGGCTGCTGAGCCGCGTGCACTATGAGGTCAACCGCACCAAAGGCGCGGTCTGTCCGAAGCGCGAACAGCTTCTGCGCGGTGAATTTCTTGAACGGAACGGCGCGTTGAATTCGGTCGAAAACGTCATGCGCCGTTTCAACCGTCCGACTGTGGACGAGTGGGTCCGCGTCGAGAACATGGAAGAAGATCTCAAGCGGATCTTTGCCCTGCCGGACCTGAAGCTGATCCATGCCAACGAGGGCAAGATCGAATACGTCCGCAACCTGTCGTTCTGGTTCACGCCCGAAGAACTGCGGGAGCTTTACGCCGCAAACCCGACCTGGGCGAGCATCGAGCGCCGCGTTTACGGCAAGCTTTTGGGCGAGTGACAAGGGGGCAGGATTGCCCCCTTCCTCATGCCGGATCGACCGTAAAATCGTCGGTGGGCAGCCGGTTGACGAAACGCTCGGCGATTTCGGTGATCACGATATCGGGGTTCAACGCCTCGATGAACCCCCAGTCAAGGCTGGTCGACCAGACGAAATGAACGTCGCGGAACGTCTCTGACAGCATCGCTGTCAGCAGATGTCCGCGGAATTCGCAAAAGGAATCGCCAAAGACCACGACCCGTTTCTGGATCGCCTGCGGCTGGGCATTATGGTTGTGCACCATGCAGCCGACAAAGGCCGGCGCCCCCTTGGCGAGGCCCTCGCGTTCATTGTAGCGGACCATCTCGTTTTCGCGTTGCCGCTTCGACTGGCGCAGCACCCGACCGAAACGGGCATGTTCGAGCACCGGCGGAGACAGCTTCCCGCCAAGATCGAGCGTCATCTCGCGTCCGGCGCCGGGGCGGGCCTTGCTCAAATCGCAGGGCGTCACGCCAAGGCTTTCGCACAGCCGAAGATAGCCGACCTGACAGCCTTCGAACGTCCAGTGGCTGTCCGTCTTGAAGAAGAACACATCCGATCCCACCGCCTCGCCACCGCCGCGTTCGACGCGCTCGGCCCAGTTGCCACGTTCCCCGCGCAAATCCGGCAGGATGTCGACATAGGCCGCGTCGCCCGAAAGCGCGCGGGAAAATTGTGCCGTCGGATGGCCGCCATAATGCGGCAGGGTGACAGGCAGATATTGCGGATAGACGGAGATCTTGTCGGGCACGACGAGGTGACGATACTCGGCCCCCATCCGGGCGCACCGCTCCGACCGGCCCTTCAGCAGCGCGGCCCAGCCTGCGACTTGTGGCGCCGCAAAGAACTCGGGCTCGGTATAATAGCGATGCACTTCGTTCGAGCCATCCCAAAGGAAAAGCCAGCCATCCCGCCCCTTGAGAATGCCATTTGTCACCGGAAGATCCGCGTGATCCGTTGCACCGGAAAGAGGGGGGGCAAAATCGCTCATCTGTCAGCTTTCCTTATGGTCCTGGTCCAGGCAGCCTTGAAAATCAGGACAAATGCGACCCGAAAGGTCTCGTTCCTACAGAATGCCCGGAACGTGATCTTCCGTACCGAACATTCCCAGCAGACTGCGCGGCCCATCTTCGGGGGCACAATGACATCTCGGCCGAGCCGAGACAAGGCGAAGGAGAAACGGCAGGCGGTTCTCCCGCCTGCCGCGCATCGTCTCGTCTTGCAACCTGCGCGCGCCGCCTCAGGCGATCACCAGGAAGTCCGCGTTCGTCATGGCCAGATGGTCGTCGAGCGTCGCGACAAGGACGCGCGTGGCGCCCCCCTGGCCATCCACATCATACCAGACCTTGCCGGTGTCGGTTTCGTAGATGATCCGGTCCGACGCATCGGCAGCAAGCCCCGTGGTGTTCGAGGTGAAGGCACTCGCCGCCAGCGTTCCCGTGCTCGCAATGCCGGTGAAGAACGAGCGGTCAAGGCGGATCGTGTCATCGACCACGACGAAATCGGTGATGACATCGGCATTGCCCGCCGTCGCCGCCGCGTTGAACAGGAATGCGTCCTGGCCAGCGCCACCGACCAGCCTGTCCACACCGATCC
Source organism: Rhodobacter viridis (assembly GCF_003217355.1). GTDB lineage: Bacteria > Pseudomonadota > Alphaproteobacteria > Rhodobacterales > Rhodobacteraceae > Rhodobacter > Rhodobacter viridis. Next base: position 141,459 of record NZ_QJTK01000002.1, read on the forward strand.
CGCCAATCAGGAGGTCATTGCCATTGCCACCGATGAGGCTGTCGGCCCCGGCATCTCCCCGCAGCGAGTCGGCACCGGCGCCACCATCCAGCGTGTCATTGCCCGCCGCGCCCTGAAGCGTGTCGTTGCCCGCGCCGGATTGCAAATTGTTGGCTACAGCGTTGCCGACGATCTTGTCTTTGCCGCCGCCGGTGATGCCGTTCTCGATCACGGCGCCGATGGCGATGGCAAGGTTGCCCACCAGGCCGAGCATGTCGGAGAAGGTGCCGGCAACGAGGCTGAGCGACTGAGCGACGTTGGAGAAGCTGTAATCGATGGTATCGCGCCCGCCCGAATCCCAGATCGTGATCGCGACCGCCGACCCGGTGTAGGTCGACGAGCTGCCTGCGACCATACTGTCAAACAGGGTTTCCAGATACCCGCCCGCGTTGGAATTCTTGCCGTAGATCGTGTTCCCCGAAGAGCGGGTCGAGGCCCCGTACATCGACTGGATCGCGACGATATCGACCATCATCGCCGTCATGTCATGGGCGAAGGAAGCGCCGGTGGTCCAGTTTTGCTCCTGGTCGAAATAGGACATGATCGACAGCTGCCAGCTGTCATTTCCCCAATCGGCATCGGTCGGGAAGTCTGCGGTCCCATTGTAATAGCTTTGATGGCCCAGACCCAGCGCATGGCCGATCTCGTGGATGTAGGTCTGGAAGCTGTAGCTGTCCATCGACTTGCCGTAATCGCTCAGCCAATCCGTGCCGACGTTGACCGACGAACTGTTGATGGTGGTGCCCGTCGTGTCGGAACTTGTATAGGCACTGCCAGTCGCGTCGGGAAGGTCATCGAATTCGATATCGGCCGCGCCCGTCGTTTCCTGGAAGGTCACATTGGCGACGGCCGACCAGGCCTGCAACGCCCAGCGCGCCAGCGTTTGCCCGGCGGTCGTGAGGTTGTGCAGATCGACGGTGATGACATTGCTGACCGAGGTGTCGAAACTGCGCGCCTGCTCGCCCCCCGCTTCCCAATAGCCGTTCACCAGATAATCGACCAGTTGGTTGATCGTGCCATCGGCCGGAACCGATGGCGTCGCAACCTCGATCGCGGTCATCTGATAGGAGCCGGTAAGCGAGTCACTGGCTTCGCTGGCCTCGATATAGTAATAGCCCGAAGTCGAGACGGTATAGGTGATCTGGGAATCGAGCCAATTGTAATCGTCGTTCGTCGCCACGATCGTGCCGGACGGGTTGAAGACCTGCAGCCAGGAATCCCCCAGCGTTATGCCGTTCACGTTGAACTGATAGCTGTGGCCCGCGGTCAGATAGATCCGCACGGCGTCGTAGTCGCCCGCATAGCCGATGACGCCGCTGAACGTGTCACCCACCGACATCGTATAGGTGCTCGAGGTGCCATGTCCTGCATCTGTTGTTTCGGTGATCACCTGATAAACAGGGGCATTCACCGCGTCCCTTGCAGGCTCGCTGATACGTGACGTCATCAGTTCATTCCTTTCCATAATTCTTCCGCCGCGCCTTATCTGGCGCCGGGGCTTTCGGCCCAGAGGGTTTCAAAAAACCAGGTAATCATCCGCTCATTCAAGTCGCGATCCATGACAGTCAAGACCCTGGTCTCGCCTCGTTGCCAGTCCTGGGCCGGCTGCCGCCACTCCAGATGGACGGCAAGCGCGTCCTTTTTGATCTCCTCGACGTTCAGCCGAACGGCGATCATCGTTTCGGGATGCATTTCCGCATCGACCATCTGAACCGCATGATCGGGCCGTCCCGCCGCGATCACGTCCCGCATCAGCGCACAGACTTTCGCCACCTCTGCGGTTTGCGGCAGGCAGCTCAGGGTGAGACCAGGGTCATCACTGCCCTGGACGGGGGCAAGGCCTGCACCCATCATCACAAGAACCCTCCCGAATGCGATCAGAGGCATCACCACCATGTCCCCAGACTACCGCCGGGACCACCGGCTGTCCATCAGGTTGCCCGAAGGCGCTTCTGCGCGCGGCAAACGCGCCTTCGGCCTCAGCGCGAGAAACAATCGGCGCGGCCGTCGACCTTTATCGTCTCGGCACCATCCGCGATCTGATTGGCTCGGCGTGACACATAGCGCGAGGGCCGGGCGGCATTGCGGTCCTTGGGATCGGGCAGCACCGCGGCCAGAAGCGCCGCCTGCCGCGGCGAGAGTTTCGCCGGGGTGGTGCGGAAATAATGGAAGGCTGCCGCATTGACGCCAAAGACGCCCTCGCCGAATTCCGCGACGTTGAGATAGACCTCAAGGATGCGCCGCTTCGTCCAGACCGCCTCGACCGCCGGGGTCAGAAGCGCCTCGAGCGCCTTGCGCACCCAGCTGCGGCCCTGCCACAGGAAGACGTTCTTCGTCACCTGCTGCGACAGCGTCGAGGCCCCGCGATTGGCGCCCTTGTCGATCGCCTGCCGGATCGCCCCCATGTCGAAGCCCCAATGGGTGCAGAAATTCGCATCCTCGGCCGCGACGACAGACCGGGCCATCACCGGCGCGATATCCTCGAAATCGGTCCATTCCTGATCGAGCTTGCCCAGCCGCTGCTTCTCGCTCCACATCGTCAGGGTCGTCGGCGGATCGACGACATCATAAAGCACGATCAGCGCCAGATAGGCCGCCAGAATCCCCAGCCCGATCCGCGCCGCCCAGGCCCCGGCAAGGCGCAGCGGCGCGCGCACAACGCTCCCGAGCGAGGCGGCCCGCCCCGGGGGAATCGTCGCTTTGATCGGGGTTTTCTTGCGCGGCGCCATTGCGCCATCTGTCATGCCGGGGGCAGCCCGGTCAAGCCGCGGCGGAACGCGAAGGGGCGGGGTCACCCGACCCCGCCCCCCGTTGATCTCGCGCCCGATCACTCGGCCGGAACCGCTTTCGGTTCATCCGACAGCGGATGCGGCAGATGCACCAGCATTTCCTTCGGGCAGACCTGCAGGAAGTTCGCCCGCTCGGCCTGCCAGTTCGACAGGATCGCCTTGGCCTTGACCGAGCCGGTCTCGGCCGCGTGCCGCTCGATCAGGCCCTTGAGGCTCGCCTCCCAATGCGGGTGGCCCAGACCACAGGTCACGAGGCTTTCGAGGTTCATGTAATCCTCGGCCACGTTGTCCGGGTCGTAAAGGTAGGCCATGCCGCCGGTCATGCCCGCGCCGAAGTTGGCGCCGATCCGGCCAAGGATCACCGCAACACCGCCGGTCATGTATTCGCAGCCGTTCGAGCCACAGCCCTCGACCACCACCTTGGCGCCCGAGTTGCGGACGGCAAAGCGCTCACCCGCCCGGCCCGCCGCGAACAGGTAACCATCGGTCGCACCGTACAGCACGGTGTTGCCGATGATCGTGTTCTCGGCCGCGGTCAGCGGCGAGGACATCGGCGGGCGCACGACGATGATGCCGCCCGAGAGCCCCTTGCCCACATAGTCGTTGGCATCGCCCGAGACCTCCAGCTTCAGCCCCTGCGCCGCGAACGCGCCGAGCGACTGCCCGCAAGATCCGGTCAGCTTCACCGTCAGATGGTCGGGTTGCAGCGCGTTGCGCATCCCGAAGTTCTTGACGATATGGCTCGAAGCCCGCGTCCCGATGGTGCGCAGCGTGTTGCGCACGGCATAGGAGAGCTGCATCTTCTCGCCGTCCTCGAAGAAGCGGTGACCATCCTTGATGATCTCGGCATCGAGCGTATCGGGCACGAAGTTGCGCGGTTTCGAGCGGTCGTAGACGATCTTGTCCCAGCCATCGACGGTGATCAGCAGCGGGTTCAGGTCGAGGTCGTCAAGGTGCGCCGAACCGCGGTTCACCTGCGTCAGCAGATCCGCCCGGCCGATGATTTCATCCATCGAGCGCGCGCCGATCGAGGCCAGCAGTTCCCGCACTTCCTGCGCGTAGAAGGTGATCAGGTTCACCACTTTGTCCGCCGTGCCGGTGAATTTGGCGCGCAGTTTCGGGTCCTGCGTGCACACGCCCACCGGGCAGGTGTTCGACTGGCACTGACGCACCATGATGCAGCCCATCGCGATCAGCGCCGCGGTGCCGATGCCGTATTCCTCGGCCCCCATCATCGCCGCCATGACGATGTCGCGGCCGGTGCGCAGACCGCCATCGGTGCGCAGCGTCACCCGCTCGCGCAGGTTGTTCATGGCGAGCACTTGATGCGCCTCGGTCAGACCCATCTCCCACGGCAGACCGGCGTATTTGATCGAGGTGGCAGGCGAGGCCCCGGTGCCGCCATTGTGGCCCGAGATCAGGATGATGTCGGCTTTCGCCTTCGCCACCCCGGCCGCGATCGTGCCGACGCCCGACGAGGCCACCAGCTTCACCGTCACCTTGGCGCGCGGGTTGATCTGCTTGAGGTCATAGATCAGCTGCGCGAGGTCTTCGATCGAGTAGATGTCATGGTGCGGCGGCGGCGAGATCAGCGTCACGCCCTTGGTCGAGTGCCGCAGACGCGCGATGAGTTCGGTCACCTTCATGCCCGGAAGCTGGCCACCCTCGCCGGGTTTCGCCCCTTGGGCCACCTTGATCTCGAGCTCTTCGCAGGCGTTCAGGTATTCGGCGGTGACGCCAAAGCGACCCGAGGCCACCTGCTTGATCTTCGCCGACGGGTTGTCGCCGTTCGGCTCGGGCACGAAATGCGCCGGGTCTTCGCCGCCTTCGCCGCTGTCAGACTTGGCGCCGATGCGGTTCATCGCGACGTTCAGAAGCTTGTGCGCCTCGGGCGAGAGCGCGCCCAGCGACATCCCCGGCGTCACGAAGCGCTTGCGGATCGCGGTGATGCTTTCGACTTCCTCGATCGGCACCGGACGGCCCAGCGGCTTGATGTCGAGCAGGTCACGGATGTGGATCGGCGGATTGGCCCGCATCGTCGCGGAATACTGCTTCCACAGATCGAAGCTCGAGCGCTCGCAGGCCGATTGCAGCATGTGCATGGTCTGCGCTTCCCAGGCGTGTTTCTCGCCCGATTTCCGCGCCTTGTAGAAGCCGCCGATCGGCAGCACGTCCTGACCGCCGAGCCAGCCCTTGCCATGCACCTGCTCCAGCTTGTGCTGGATGCCGTGCAGACCGATCCCCGAGATGCGGCTTTGCATGCCCGGGAAATATTCGGCGACCATCGCACGCGACAGGCCCACGGCTTCGAAGTTCAGACCGCCGCGGTAAGACGAGATGATCGAGATCCCCATCTTCGACATGATCTTCAAAAGCCCCGCGTCGATCGCATCGCGATAGCGGCGCAGCGCATCTTCGAGCGTGCCTTCCAGCAGGCCGCGTTCGATCCGGTCGGCAATGCTGTCTTGCGCCAGATAGGGGTTCACCGTCGTCGCCCCCGCGCCGATCAGCACGGCGAAGTAATGGCTGTCGATGCATTCGGCCGAACGCACGTTGATCGAGGTGAAGGTCCGCAGGCCCTTGCGGGTCAGCCACGAATGCACCGCCGAGGTGGCAAGGATCATCGGCATCGCGACCTTCGACGGGCTTTGATGCTCGTCGGTCAGCACAAGATGCGACGCGCCCGAGCGCACGGCATCCTCGGCCTCGGCACGGATGCGTTCCAGCCCCTCGCGCAGGGCTTCCTGATCGGCGCCCGCCGGGAAGGTGCAGTCGATCTGCGCCACTTTCGCGCCGAAGGTCTTCATCATCACGTTGAATTCGGTGTTCGCGATGAAGGGGCTTTCGAGGATCCAGATATCGGTCTGCGAGCCGTCCTCATCCAGCACGTTCTTCAGGTTGCCAAAGCGCGTCTTCAGCGACATCACCCGGCTTTCGCGCAGGGAGTCGATCGGCGGGTTGGTGACCTGCGAGAAGTTCTGCCGGAAGAAATGGCTCAGCGGCCGGTATTGCTTCGAGAGAACCGCAGGCGGGGTGTCGTCGCCCATCGAGGCGATGGCTTCCTTGCCGTCCTCGGCCATCGGCGCGAGGATGTTTTCCAGCTCTTCCACCGAATAACCCGCCGCAATCTGGCGCTTGCGCAGCTCGGCGCCGGTGTAGACGGCTTTCTCCGGCACGTCGCGCAGGATGGCGTTCAGATCCACCACCTTCTCGACCCATTCGCCGAAGGGCTGGCTGTTCGCCAGACGGTTCTTGATGTCCTTGTCGTGGTAAAGCTTGCCCTCGCGCATGTCGACGGCGATCATTTGCCCCGGCCCGAGCGCGCCTTTTTCGCGGACGTTCATCTCGTCAACGGGCACCATCCCGGCTTCCGAGCCGGCAATCAGCATGCCGTCGCCCGTCACAACATAGCGCATCGGGCGCAGGCCGTTGCGGTCAAGCCCGCCGCAGACCCAGCGGCCATCGGTCATCGCCAGGGCGGCCGGACCGTCCCAGGGTTCCATCACCGAGTTGCAATAGGCATACATGTGCTGCCAGGCCTTCGGCATGTCGGTCGTGGCTTTCGACCAGGCTTCCGGCACCAGCATGGTTTTCGTCATCGGCGCCGAGCGGCCCGAGCGCACCATCACTTCGAAGACCGCATCAAGCGCACCCGAATCCGACACACCGGCCGGGATGATCGGCTTGATATCCTCGGCCGCGTCGCCAAAGGCGGTCGAGGCCATGCGGATCTCGTGGCTCTTCATCCAGTTGATGTTGCCCTTGATCGTGTTGATCTCGCCGTTATGGGCGAGCATGCGGAAGGGCTGCGCCAGCCACCATTGCGGGAAGGTGTTGGTCGAATAGCGCTGGTGATAGATCGCGAAGGCCGATTCAAAGCGGTCGTCCTTCAGGTCCGGGTAGAATTCGGCCACCTGTTCGGCCAGCATCATGCCCTTGTAGATGATCGAGCGGGTCGAGAACGAACACAGATAAAGGCCCGCGATCTGCGCGGCGATCGCGGCTTTCTCGATCCGGCGACGGATCACGTAAAGCTCGCGTTCAAAGGTCTCGTCGTCGATGTCCTTTTCGCAGCGGATCAGGATCTGTTCGATCTCGGGACGGGTCGCATTGGCTTTCTCGCCCAGAACCGAGGTGTTCACCGGAACGTGGCGCCAACCGTAGATGTAGTGCCCCATCCGCAGCACTTCGGATTCGACGATCGTGCGGCAGCGTTCCTGCGCGCCGAAATCGGTGCGCGGCAGGAAGATCTGGCCGACGGCGACGCGTTTCTCCATGTCCGGCTCGTGGCCGGTGCGGCGGATCTGGTCGTAGAAGAAGGGCACCGGGATCTGCACATGGATGCCCGCGCCGTCGCCGGTCTTGCCGTCGGCATCGACCGCGCCGCGGTGCCAGATCGCCTTCAGCGCGTCGATGCCCGAGGCCACGACCTTGCGGCTGGCCTTGCCATCCAGCGCCACCACAAGCCCGACGCCGCAGGACGAATGCTCGTCCTCGGTCTTGTAGAGCGAATGTTCGTCCATCCACTTGCGCTTGGCTTCCTCGGCGGCAACCCAGGCTTCGTCGTAGTTCGTCATCTCAAGGCCTCCTTCGAGGGATGGTCAAGCGACAGATCGGTCATCATCATGTCGCAGTCATATTGCGGCTTGGCGGCGGCGAAATCGTCGTCACCGGGAAAGGCGAAGGTCACCGGCGCTTCGAAGCTTGTGGCCTTGTCGCCGTAGGAATTCTCGTAGCTTTCGGTATCGGCAAAGAAGACGCGCATCTGGCGGCTGATGAACTGCTGCCCCTTGCGGGTGGCAACCGTGTTGCCCGCCTCGTCCTCGATCGTCATTTCGAAGCTGCAGCGTTCGAGCGGAACCCCGTCGATCACCGTGCCTTCGCCGCCAAGCTGGTCATAGCCCTTGAAGCGCTGCACGATGCCCGAGCTGCTGCGGGTGACGAAGTCGTAATCGTCCCGGCCCTGAGCCAGAAGCGTGCTGAACGAGGCATTGTCCTTCGACCCGGCCACATCCAGCTTTTCGACCTCGCCGTCCTTCAGGCTGACCGATTCCACCCAGCGGGTTTCGGCATCGGTATGGCTGACGAAGAACTCGCCCTCGCCATCGGCGAAGGACACCCATTGATCACCCGGAGCATCCCCCGCGCAGGTGTAGTAATTGGCCACCTGACAGGAATGCAGCTGCACCGTGGTGTTCAGCGTGCAGCCGGGCGGCGGGGTGAATTTGGGCTCCGCAGCCGCGGGAAGGGCGGTGAAAAGCCCCCCGATCGCGGCCAGAATGCCCCCAAGACCTGCCCAATGCCGAAGCATGGCTCTGCCCTTTCGCGGATTGCGGATCACTCGGCGGCGACGCGACCGGCGCCGTCGAGGTATTTCACGATCTCGGCCCCGGCCTCGCGGCCATCGCGGATCGCCCAGACGACGAGCGAGGCCCCACGCACGATGTCGCCCACGGCATAGACGCCGGGAAGGCTGGTGACATGGGTGCCGAAGCTGGCCTTGACGGTGCCCCAGCGCGTGGTTTCCAGCGCCGAGACATTCCACATCGCGGGCAGGTCTTCGGGCTCGAAGCCAAGCGCGGTGATCACCAGATCGGCCGGTTCCTCGTAGATGCCGCCCTCGATCGGCTCGGGGCTTTGACGGCCCGAGGCATCCGGGGCGCCCAGACGCATGCGCTGCACGGTGACGCTGTCGACCGGATTGCCCGAGAACGCCTTCGGCGCCGAAAGCCAGACGAATTCCGCGCCTTCTTCCTCGGCGTTGGTCACTTCGCGCTGGCTGCCCGGCATGTTGGCCCGGTCGCGGCGATAGAGGCATTTGACCGAGGTCGCGCCCTGCCGAATGGCCGTGCGGACGCAGTCCATCGCGGTGTCGCCGCCGCCGATCACCAGCACGCGCTTGCCCGTGGCGTTCAGCGTGCCATCGTCAAATTCGGCCACGTCATCGCCGAAGCTCTTCTTGTTCGAGGCGGTCAGATAGTCGATCGCGCGGACGATGCCCTTGGCGTCGGCGCCCGGATCGGTCAGGGCGCGGGTCTTGTAGACGCCGGTCGCGATCAGCACCGCATCATGCTTGCCGCGGATCGCGTCAAAGGAAATGTCGGTACCGACATTGCAGTTCAGCACGAAATCGACGCCGCCCTGTTCCAGCTGTTGCACGCGGCTCATCACCACCTCCTTTTCCAGCTTGAAGCCGGGGATGCCATAGGTCAGCAGCCCGCCCGCGCGGTCGTTGCGATCATAGACGGTGACCTGCACCCCCGCCCGGCGCAGCACGTCGGCCGCGGCAAGGCCTCCCGGACCGGCGCCGATGATGCCGACCGATTCCGGCCGCTCGATGGCCGGGGCAATCGCCTTGACCCAGCCGCGTTCCCAAGCGGTGTCGGTGATGTATTTCTCGATCGCGCCGATGGTGACGGTGCCGTGGCCCGAGTTCTCGATGACGCAGTTGCCTTCGCACAGGCGGTCCTGCGGGCAGATACGGCCGCAGATTTCCGGGAAGGAGTTCGTCGACTGGCTGACCTGATAGGCCTCTTCCAGACGGCCCTCGGCGGTCAGCCGCAGCCAATCGGGGATGTTGTTGTTCAGCGGGCAATGGCTGTGGCAGTAGGGCACGCCGCATTGGCTGCACCGGCTGGCCTGCTCGGCCGCTTTCGCATCGGCGAATTCGGCGTAGATCTCGTCGAAGTCATGGGTGCGCGCGGTGGCATCGCGTTTTTCCGGCGTCTCTTTCGCCGTCGTGACGAATTTGAGCATGCGTTGCTGAGCCATGGCTGCGCCTCCCACTGGGGTCAATTCGGGAGGTCTTGTTACACCCGGTCCAATCAAAATAAAAGTCAGCAATTATGACCTTAAATGGGGATTTATCGTCGCAATGCCCCACAGGGAGAGGTTTGGGGTGAAATAATAGGGCAGCTCAACTTACCTATCGTGAAAAACCGATAACGATCTTGTGCGGAAAGGGGGTGATTCGGTTCTTTTGGAATGCTCAGACCAGAGCGCCCGCGGCGCCCAGCGCCAGCAGCACCCCGCCAAAGATGATGCGGTAGATCGCGAAGTAGGTGAAGCGATGCGACTGGATATAGGTCAGCAGCCATTTCACCGCGACAAAGGCGGTCACGGTCGAAACAGCAAAGCCGATACCCAGCGCCGTCCAGTCCTCGGCCGGGGCACCCCCCTTGAGCTGCTTGAGCAACTCGTAGCCGGTGGCGGCATACATCGTCGGAATGCCGACGAGAAAGGCGAATTCGGTGGCGGCGGCGCGGTTCGTCGCGCCCATCAGCATGGCGACAAAGATCGTCGCGCCCGAGCGCGAGGTGCCCGGAAACACCCCGGCGATGATCTGCGCGAGGCCGACCGCAATCGCCACGCGCAGGGTGATGAAGTCATTGTCCGGTTTCTTGCCCGCCAGCCACTCGGCCGCGATCATCCAGAAACCGCCCAGCACCAGCGCCCAGGCGATCGGCATCACGGTTTCGGGCAACTCGACGCCAAGCTTCTTCACCACCAGCCCCAGAACGGCGGTGATGACGAAGGCCAGCATCAGCTTGATCAGGTAATCGCGGTTTTCCGCCTCACCAAGGCCAAGAAAGATCCCGGTGACGCGGCGCCAGTAGATCAGCGTCACGGCCAGGATCGCTCCGGCCTGAATCGCGATGTTGTAAGTCTCCGACCTTGCGCCCAGCCATTGCTCGGCCAGCAGCAGATGCCCGGTGGAGGAGATCGGCAGGAACTCCGTGATCCCTTCGATCACCCCCAGAACGACATCGGCCAGATAGGACAAGATTACACCTTCCTGAGGTTCTTCGCAGACGCCTGAATCGCCTCATACTGCCCATGCGGGCGGAAGCGCCAGAGGTAATCGGGCAGAACCGCCGCCATCGGCGTCGGCGTGATGCCAAGATCGGCGAAAGTCTTAGCCGTCTTGCCCACCACATTGTGACGGCCAAGGTTCTTCAGCTGATCGGTGGTCAGGATGCGGTTGGTCAGCAGACCGCCGGTCAGCCATTGCACGGTGTCCCCGATCGCCGCGGTGGTGCGGGCTACGACCTGCGGCAGGCCGACGACGAAATTCTTCCGGCCGATCACCTTCAGCATCAGCTTCATGATGTCTTCGAAGGTTTCGACATCGGGGCCGCCCAGTTCATAGACGCCCTCGGCCTCGCCGAGGATCCCGTGCACCGCGGCGGCGGCAACGTCATCGACATAGACCGGCTGGAATTTCGTCAGCGGCGCGGTGATCGGCAAGAGCGGACCGAACTTCGCCATCGCGGCGAAGCGGTTGAAGAAGCCGTCCTCGGGCCCGAAGATCACCGAAGGACGCAGGATCACCGCCTTCGGGAAGGCTTTCAGCACCGCCAGCTCGCCCCAGCCCTTGGTGCGGGAATAGGCGCTGTCCGATTCGTTGTCGGCGCCGATCGCCGAGATATGCACGAGACGCTTGACCCCTTGTTCGGCCGCGATGCGGGCGATGCGCCCGGCGCCATCGGCCTGCACGTCCATGAAAGTGTTGCGGCCTTCGTTCACCAGAATGCCGACGCAGTTCACCACCGCATCCGCGCCCTGCATCGCCGCGCGCACCGAGGCATCGTCGCGGATGTTGCAGAAGAAGGGTTCGACCTGCCCCACGGCACCGTAGGGTTTGACGAAAAGCGCCTCGTTCGGGCGGCGCACGGCGACGCGGACGCGCCAGCCTTCTTTCGCCATGCGTCGGGCAATGTAACGCCCGACGAATCCCGAACCGCCATAGATGGTGACAAGCTTCGACATCGCTTCCGTCCTCATTGCATACCGTTGTGCACTGATTTAGCCGCAAGGCCCCGGTCAAACAAGCCCCGCGTGGCAGGAGGGTAGAGCATCTGACATGTCGGTCAAATTTTTCTTGCGACGCCCTGTTGACACTCCCGAACTGCCCGGCTAAACCCCGCCTCACGACATCGCCCAGATGGCGGAATTGGTAGACGCGCTGGTTTCAGGTACCAGTGCCGCAAGGCGTGGAGGTTCGAGTCCTCTTCTGGGCACCAATACTCAAAAGGCCCCGCGGTCATCAGACTGCGGGGCCTTTTGGTTTTCGCACCCGGGACGAAAAACGCGGCTGGCACTGCCGCGCCAAGATGTTAGCTTGCCCGCGGTCGCCCAAGGGTGGCGCACGACTGGCGAAGCAGCCCCGAGGAGGAAAAGCCAAGCATGCATCCGGCGTCGATGGAAAATATGAAGCGCTGCGTCGACTGGTATCTGCCCGAGGGCGATCTGCATGTGATCGATCTGGGCGCCTCCGACGTGAACGGCTCCTATCGGCAGCTGATGCCCGCGCGCGTCCGTTACACCGGGTTCGATCTTGCCCCCGGACCGGGTGTCGATGTCGTGCTGGATGACCCCTATAGCCTGCCGCTGCCCGATGCCTCGGTCGATCTGGTGCTGTCGGGCCAGATGATCGAGCATTGCGCGCATTTCTGGCGCGTCTTCACCGCGATCAGCCGGGTGCTGAAACCGGGTGGGCTGGCCTTCATCAATGCGCCTTCGGCCGGGCCGATCCATCGCTATCCGGTTGATTGCTATCGCTTCTACCCGGACGCCTATCAGGCGCTGGCCGATTGGGCGGGGCTGCGGCTGGTGCATTGCTGGCGCGACGAGCGCGGCCCCTGGTGCGATCTGCTCGGCGTGTTCCAGAAGGGCGGCGATCTGCAGCCGCTGACCGCGCCGCCGAAGCTTGCCGCCTCGATCCTGCGCGAAGTGGTCCATCCCGAACCGGCCGCCGAAATCACGAAGGGCGCCCGCCCCTATCTCGAGGTCCTGGCCGACCTGCATGAGCTGGTCAAACCCGGGCTTTACGCCGAGATCGGCGTGCGGCGCGGCAACAGCCTCCGGCTGGCCCGCTGCGAGGCGGTGGCCGTCGACCCCGAGCCGGCGCTGAGCGAAGCGCTGCCCGACCGGGTGACGTTGCATGACTGCGCCAGCGACGATTTCTTCTTCTTCCACGGCGCCGAAGCCTATCCGCGGCCGCCCGATCTGGCCTTCATCGATGGCATGCACCTGCTGGAATTCGCGCTGCGCGATTTCATGAACGTGGAACGGCTGATGCGGCGCAAGGGCGTGATCGTGATCGACGACGTGCTGCCCAACCATCCGGTGCAGGCCGAGCGCGATCGGCAATCCCGGGTCTGGTGCGGTGATGTCTGGCGGATCGTTCCGCTGCTGCGCAAGCATCGCCCCGATCTGAAGCTGACACTCTTCGACACCGCGCCGACCGGGCTTCTGGTGATCACCCGGCTTGCGCCCGCCAACAAGGTGCTCTGGAACGGCTACAACCGGATCTTGCGCGATCTCGCTGCGGAGGATGCGACGCTGCCACCCGAGGTGCTTGACCGCTCCGAAGCGCTGGAACCGACGCGCGCGGCGCTGGCTGCCGCGATTTCGCAGGAGTGAGGCCGCGATGGATCTGAGCCTTGTCGTCTGCGCCTATGACATGGCGCGGGAACTGCCGCGAACGATCGAGACGCTGAGCCCGCAGTATCAGCGTGATCTGGGTGCTCTGCGCTACGAGATCGTCGTGCTCGACAACGGTTCGCCACACCCCGTCGATGCGGCGGCCCTGCAGGCCATCGCCCCCAACCTGCGGGTGCTGCGGATCGAGAGCGCCGCGCCCTCGCCAGCGGCGGCACTGAATGCGGCGGTGGCGCAAACCACGGGGCGGGTTGTCGGGCTGTTCATCGATGGCGCCCGCATGGCCTCACCCGGGCTTCTGGCGATGGCGATGCAGGCGCATCGGGCCGATCCGATGCGGGTGATCGGCTCGCTCGGCTTTCATCTTGGGCCGGATCTGCAGAAACGCGCGATGCTGAACGGTTACAACCAGAGCGTCGAGGATGCGCTGCTGGCCGAGATCCCCTGGCGACAGGATGGCTACAGCCTGTTCACGCGGTCGGTTCTGGCCGGATCGTCGCGCGGTGGCTGGTTCGGAGCCATCGGCGAGTCGAACGGGCTGTTTCTGGATCGGACGCTGTGGCAGCAGTTGGGCGGGCTTGACGAACGGTTCCTCAGCCCGGGCGGCGGGCTGGTCAATCTCGAATTCTGGCGCCGCGCCATTGCCGCGTCGGACGGGCAGCCCTGGATCATTCTGGGCGAAGGGACCTTCCATCAGATCCACGGCGGCGCCGCCACGAACGGGACCGAAGACGACCGCCAGGCGATGGCCGCCGAATATCAGCAGATCTTCGGCGCCCCGATCGCACCTGCCGCCTATACGCCGCGGTTCATCGGCACGCTGTCGCCGGATCTGGCCGAGCGCTTTGCCCCCGAGCCGGCGGGACCACCGCGGCAGGCTCAAGCGGTCTTCGGACGTCCGTTCAAGGTCGCGCTGCCGACTGCGGCGATGAGCGCAATCCAGAAAGGCACGCTGCGCACGCGCTATCGCGACCGGCGCCTGGCGAAGAACCCGTTCGATCTGGTGCTGTACCTGCAGGTGCTGGAGCGGCTGCGGCCGCGCACGATCCTCGAGATCGGCACTTCGGAAGGTGGCAGCGCGGTCTGGCTGCGCGATCAATGCCGGACGCTCGGGATCGACTGCCGCATTCTGACGATGGACATCACCCCGCCCGAAGAGCCGATCGACGGGGTCGAGATCTTCCGCGTCGACGCCTCCGATCCGGCCGGGACCTTTCCGCATGCAGCGATCGCCGACGCGCCGCATCCGTGGCTGGTGATCGAGGACAGCGCCCATACCTTCGAGGCGACGGCGGCGGTGCTGGCCTACTTCGCTCCGCTTCTGGCGCCGGGGGACCATCTGGTCGTCGAAGATGGCGTCGTTGCCGATCTGCCGGAGCCCCCCTATCGCAAATACGAGGATGGACCGAACCGGGCGGTGCGGAATTTCCTGCTGGAGCGACAGGCAGACTACCGAATCGCGCGGAATCTGTGCGATTTCTTCGGCCATAACGTGACCTGGTGTCCGAACGGCTGGCTGGTGCGCAAGGGCTGACGGCCCCGCGCCTGCGGTTTTCGGCTGTGTCACCGGGGCGTGACCCGTTGGGCCGTGGCAAAGCGCGGCCAAAGCCATTATACCTGCGCCAAACGTCGCGAAAGGACCGTCCGTGACCATTCACCTGCACAAGAACGATCTGCCCGAGGGGCTGGATCTTGGCCCCGTCGTCGCCATCGATACCGAAACCATGGGGCTTGATCCGCGCCGCGATCGGCTGTGTCTGGTGCAGATGTCCTCGGGCGATGGCCATGCGCATCTGGTGCAGATCAGCCGCGGTCAGACCGAAGCGCCGCGGCTTTGCGCGATGCTGGCCGATCCGAAGGTGGAAAAGCTGTTTCACTTTGCCCGTTTCGACATTGCCGCGCTTTACAATGCCTTCGGCGTCGTGACGGCGCCGGTCTTCTGCACGAAGATCGCCTCGAAGATGGTGCGCACCTTCACCGACCGGCACGGGCTGAAATACCTTCTTCAGGATCTGGTGGGCGTCGATGTGTCGAAGCAGCAGCAGACCTCGGACTGGGGCGCGGCCGAGCTGACGGCGGCGCAGCTCGATTATGCCGCCTCGGACGTGCTCTACCTGCACCAGCTGAAAGCGGCGCTGGTCGAGCGGCTGGCCCGCGAAGGTCGGACCGAGCTGGCACAGGCCTGTTTCGACTTCCTGCCCGCCCGGGCGCGCCTGGATCTGATGGGCTGGGAGGAACCGAATGACATCTTCCACCACTGATTTCGCCAATACCGCGCGGCGCGTCATCGAGATCGAGATCGCGGGGCTGCAGGCGCTGGCCGAAAGCCTCGATGGTGCCTTTGGCGCGGCGGTGCAGATGATCCTGTCCGCGCGCGGGCGGGTGATCGTTTCGGGCATGGGCAAGTCGGGCCATATCGCCCGCAAGATCGCGGCGACCTTGGCCTCGACCGGCACGCCCGCGCAATTCGTGCATCCGGCCGAGGCGAGCCACGGCGATCTGGGCATGGTCACCCGCGAGGATGTGGCGCTGGTGCTGTCAAATTCGGGCGAGACCCCGGAACTGGCCGACCTGATCGCCCATACGCGGCGGTTTTCGATCCCGCTGATCGGCGTCGCCGCGCGGCCCGACTCGACGCTTCTGCGGCAGGCCGATGTGGCGCTGGTGCTGCCGCAGGCCACCGAAGCTTGCGGCACCGGCGTCGTGCCCACCACCTCGACGACGATGACGCTCGCGCTCGGCGATGCTTTGGCCGTCGCGTTGATGGAGCATCGCGCCTTCACGCCCGAGCATTTCCGCACCTTCCATCCGGGCGGCAAGCTTGGGGCGAAGCTGTCGAAGGTCGCGGATCTGATGCATACCGACATGCCGATCGTCCCTGCGACGACGGCCATGCCCGAGGCGCTCTTGATCATCAGTCAGAAGGGCTTTGGTGTCGTCGGCGTCACTGATGCCGAGGGGCGGCTGATCGGCATCGTCACCGATGGCGATTTGCGCCGTCATATGGACGGGCTGCTGTCGCGCTCGGTCGCCGAGGTGATGACCCGCACGCCGCGTACCATCGCCCCGACGGCGCTGGCCGAGGCGGCGGTCGCGGTGATGAACGAGTGCAAGATCACCTGCCTTTTCGCCGTCGACGAGGGCGTTCCGGTCGGCATCCTGCACATCCACGACTGCCTGCGCGCCGGGGTGGTGTGATGACCTCTGAGAGCCGCCATACCGCGCTCGTGCATTGGGCGAAAATCGCCCTGCCGCTCAGCGCGCTGGTGCTGCTTTCGACGCTATTCCTGTTTTCGGGCAAGGTCGATCCGACGACGGCGGCGATCTATTCCAAGGTCGATGTCACGACCCTTGCCCGCGAACAGCGCCTGACCGCGCCCGAATTTTCGGGCGTCACCGAAGACGGCGCGGCCTTGACCGTGCAAGCCGCGACCGCCGCCCCCGATCCGTCGGGCAATGGCGCTTCGGCCAGCAAGATCATCGCCAAGCTTGAAGAAGGCACCGGCGTCGTCACCGACATGCGCGCGAAGACCGGCCGGATCGATCCCGCCTCCGGGCAGATCAGCCTCTCGGACGGGGTGGCGGTTCAGACCTCCTCGGGCTACCGGATCTCGACCGAGCGGGTGGACATGGCCACCGACCGCACCTCGCTCAGCGCCCCGGGCACGGTCGAGGCCAAGGCCCCCTTCGGCACGCTGCACGCGGGGCAAATGCAGATTGATGCCACCGACCCGAAGACCGGCTCCGATCTGGTTTTCAAAGGCGGCGTGAAGCTGATATATCAGCCGCAGAAATGAGGTTTCGATGCGTTCCCTTCCTGCTCTTGCCGTTTTGATCCTTGCCCTCGGCCTTGCGACGGCATCGGCACAGGAGGTCGCCTTTCCCGGCCTGCGCACCGATACCGAGGCCCAGGTCGAGGTGACCGCCGACAGCCTCTCGGTCAATCAGGCCAAGGGCACCGCGGTCTTCACCGGCAATGTGCTGATCGTGCAGGGGCCGATGCGGCTGAAGGCCGAAAAGGTCGAGGTCGAATATGGCGCCGACCGCAGCAAAATCGCCAAGTTGCATGCCTCGGGCGGGGTCACGCTCGCCTCGAAGACCGATGCCGCCGAAGCCAGGGAAGCCGTTTATGCCGTCGCGACGGGCGCCGTCGAAATGACCGGCGACGTGCTGCTGACGCAGGGCGAAAACGTGCTCTCGGGGCAGCACATGACCATCGATCTGAAGACCGGCACCGGCCGGATGGACGGGCGCGTGCGCTCTGTCCTGCAGCCGGGGGGAACACCATGACCGAAGCGAAGCCGATCGTGACCGAGAGCCTGACCGGACTGGATGTCACCAGCCTGCGCAAGAGCTATCGCAAGCGTCTGGTGCTGCGCGATGTCTCGCTGCGGCTGGAACGTGGCGAGGTGGTGGCGCTTCTCGGTCCGAATGGCTCGGGCAAGACGACCTGCTTTTACACCATCGCCGGGCTGGTGGCGCCCGATGCCGGGCGGGTCAGCATCGACGGGATCGATGCCACGGGCATGCCGATGTATCGCCGCGCGCGGCTGGGCATCGGCTATCTGCCGCAGGAGGCCTCGATCTTTCGTGGCCTGACGGTCGAGCAGAACATCATGGCGGTGCTGGAAATCGCCGTCGCGGATCCGCATCACCGCCGCGAGCGGCTGGAAGAACTGCTCGGCGATTTTGCCATCACCCATCTGCGGCAGGCGCCGGCGCTGGCGCTGTCGGGCGGCGAGCGGCGGCGCGTCGAGATCGCCCGCTGTCTGGCGGCTGACCCAAAATATCTTCTTCTGGATGAACCCTTTGCAGGGGTCGACCCGATCGCCGTGGCCGAAATCCGCGCTCTGGTGTCACATCTGAAGGAACGCGGTATCGGCGTTCTGATCACCGATCACAACGTCCGGGAAACGCTGGAAATCGTTGATCGGGCTTATATCCTTCACGATGGACGGGTGCTGATGTCGGGCCGCACCGACGAGGTGGTGCAGGACGAAAACGTGCGCCGCGTCTATCTGGGCGAGAATTTCCGCATTCAGTAAGAAACGTTTCACAAAGGATGCGTTCGGGCAGTTGACAGCCCCCCGGTTCCGTTCCCAAATACAGGGTATGTGCACCAACGCACCCTCGCCCCGTTTCCCGTTCGGTCCGATTCCCGGCCCCAATCGGGTTTGGGGCTCGACCTCCCCGGTTTCAAAGAAGAGTTCAACCACCTCGCACCCCGGACAGAGCATTCCGGTTGCGGGACAATGACGTGAAGGAGAAGCCATGCGTTACCAGATCAGCGGAAAACAGCTCGACGTTGGCGAAGCCCTGCAAACCCATGTGAAGACCGAATTGGGGGAAACGGTCGACAAATACATGCAACGACCCACCGATGCGACCGTCGTTTTTTCGCGGACCTCGCATGAGTATGTCTGCGAAATCACCGTGCACCTCTCCACCGGTCTGACCGCCTCGGCCGCGGGCCGGGCTGGCGAAGTCTATGCCGCGTTCGAAGCTTGCCGCGAAAAGATGGACAAGCAGCTGCGCCGTCACAAGCGCCGCCTGAAAGACCATCACCGCGAACGCGTGACGCCGGTTGAATTCGATGCCGCGGGCCTGTATGTGCTCGCCGCGGAAGAAGAAGAGCAGGCCGAGGGCGACAGCCTTGCGCCCGTGATCGTCGCCGAGATGGAGACCAAGGTCCCCACGATTTCGGTCGGCGAAGCGGTGATGCAGATGGAACTGTCGACGAAGCCGCTTCTGGTGTTCCGCAACGAGAAACATGGCGGGGTCAACGTGGTCTACCGGCGGGACGATGGCAACGTCGGCTGGATCGATCCTCGCAATATCAAGTGAGCGTTCGACGATGGGCGCGGAAAAAGGACAGATGGATCTTTCCACCCTGCTCAAACCGGCAGCGGTCAAGGTGTTGACCAACGTCACGAGCAAGAAGCGCCTGTTTCAGGACCTTTCCGAAATCGCGCATTCAGCCTACGGGCTGGATGCGATCCAGACCGTGGACGCGCTGCAGGAACGCGAGATGCTGGGGCCGACCGGGGTCGGTCACGGGGTTGCGCTGCCCCATGCGCGTCTGCACGGGCTGAAGTCGGTGGTGGGCGTGTTCCTGCGCCTTGAAAGGCCGCTCGATTTCGACGCGGTGGACCGGCTTCCGGTCGATCTGATCTTCGCGCTGTTTGCGCCGAAGGACTCGGGCGTCGAGCATCTGAAGGCCTTGGCGCTGGTGTCGCGGACGCTGCGCAATGCCGAGACCTGCGCGAAGCTGCGCGCCAATTCCGATCCGGCGGCGCTGCATGCGGTGCTGACGGCCGCGAATGGCGGCGTTCAGGCGGCCTGATCAGCCTTTCTTCCGTTTCCACGGACCAAAGCCGAACTGCATGTAGTCGCGGGAATAGGTGTCCGCGGCGGCCTGTTCCAAGTCCGGCATCCAGACCTCGGCCAGCTTGACCGGCGCGGTATCGCCCTGCGGTGCCGTGAAGACCGGAGCCTCGATCCCGACAGCTTGCGCGAGCGCGGCCAAGTCGTCGGGCAGGCGATCTTCGCGCGCGATCAGATCGGGCAGCGCGAATTGCGCGATGCCCTGCAGGCTCGCCGATTGGCTGGCCCAGAGCGGATGCACGGCAAGGCTCGTCTGCGCGTTCAGGTTCGCTTTCAGCCAGCCGAGGAAGGCCAGCAATCCCGCCGCCCAGTCCTGCACCGCCATCGGCTTGCCCTCGGGCGGCAGCGGCAGCTTGTAGGTGCGACGCAGCACCTCGCGTATCTCAAGCATCCCGTCCTGCGACAGGAGCGCGGCAAAGACCAGATGCGCGCGCAACAGCGGATGGCGGACGACGGCGAAACTGCGGTGACCGACATGCTTGCGCTTCCACTGCCGCAGCGTCTTTTGCGAGAAATCTCCTTCGAGCGGCCCAAGCTTCGCCAGCCAGTCGCGGATCGGCGCATCCAGCCCCGGCCGGATCGGCAGATACAAAAGCCCCGCCCCGCAGCCGACGAAAGCGGGCACGCCCGGGCCCCGGCGCGGCTCGAAATTCGGCGTGCGGGACAGGTTGAAGCGGTCGATCTTCGCCAGCGACGCCTCCATCGCCGGGAAATCCGCGACCTTTTCCGCAAGCGCCTCGGGGTTCTGCACCACAAGGCTCGAGGGAAGCGCACTCAACCGCCCCTCGATCCCGAGCCAGACGGCGAGACCATTCAGCACCTCGAGATCCTGCGCGTCTTCGTAATCGATGTAGAAGGCCGTCTGCCCCGTGACCTGCAAGGCCCGCATCAGACCGATCTGAAAGCCCTGCAACCCCTCCAGATGCGCCTCGAATTCGGCGGCGTCGAACGCGGCCTGCGGCGTGTCCTTGCGGTGCTTGGCATCGCCGAGCTTCCACTGCCCGGTCGCCCGCGCCAACTTCAGGCTGACATAGCTTTCGACCGGATTGCGGGTCAGCACGATCTTGGCGCAGCGCCTGTCTTCGAGCATCGCGGACAGCACGCGCGGATCATGGTCATGAAAGAAGCGACAGCCGTTCAGCCCCTCGGCCGTCTTGATCCGGGTCCAGAGCACGCTCGGATCGGCATCGCGGGCCTCGCGGGTGATGCCCAGAATCTCGGTCCGTTTCGGATAGCCGATCAGCGCGGGGTTGAAGGCCTCGCCGTGGCAGGTGACGCCGGGCAGGTCGTTCAGCGCGGCTTCGAGCAGGTTCGATCCCGTGCGCATTTCCGCAAAGACGACAAAGCAATCAAACTGGCTCATCTCATTTCACCAGATAGGGGCGGCGACGCGGCTGCGAGACGGCTTCGCCCGCCACCGGAAAATCGCCCATCAACCGCGGCTGCATGCCCTGATTCTTCAGATTCTGCAGGAATTGACCAAAGCCCGTCAGCTCGATCATCTGCGGGGCTTCGGTCAGCCGCCGCGTCGCCCGCGGGCTGATTTCGTCGATGATCGTCTGCAACGGCTCCATCGGGTTTTCGATGAATTCCGCCATCGTCCAGATCCGCACCCGCGCCTTCACATACATCGAGCGCAGGATGTTCAACTGTTCGATCTCGATCTGCTGCAGCCGCGCCGCCTCGCGCCGGATCTCGGCGAAATCCATCTGCGCATGAAAGAGCGGCACCGCCCAGGCGCCCGAGATGATCGAGATCTGCGCATTCGGATCGGTGGCGGTGAACCAGTTGATGTCTTGCGTGTCACGCGGGCTGAACATGAAACACTGCCGCTCGCCGCGGCCGTTCCAGATCAGGTTGGTCAGGAACCCGCGCGGATTGTAGTCGCGCAGCAGGGCCGAGTCGGTCAGACAGCCGTTGAACATCCGCTCGCCGCCAGCAAAGGCGGCCCGTTCGGGCCCGAACAGATGGCCATGCACCCGGGCGCCGACATACTTTGCGAGCCAACCTTCGAAATTTTCGAAAAGATCGGAAAATCCCTGAAAGATCGAATATTGCGCCGAGGTCTTGCCGTTCTCGTGGTCCTGCCGCGGGAAGCGGCTTTGCATGTAAAGCCCGGGCCGCCCGCGGGTGCGCCGCTCGACCGCCTTGGAAAACAGCCGATCGATCTTCGAGGGGTTCGGCTCGGCCAGACTTTCCGAGGGCCGGTCCGACAGGAAGGTGGCGTAAAGCTTTTCCGCCTTCGGCCAGATCTTGCGCGCCACGAAGCAATCCGAGCGGCGCAGAAGCTGCAGGTGATCGTCGTAGAAGATATGCGGCTTGCCCTGATAGTCGAACTTCGACAGCGTCAGCGAGCGGCTTTCGATATTGGTCGAATAAAGCCGCGACAGCGACTGGAAGTAGCTTTCATCGGGGATCCAGACGCGCTTGAAATAGCGGTCATGCTGCGGCCGGTCCGGGTCCTGCAGGATCGCCGCCAGGGTCGAGCGCGACAGGCACCACCATTGGCTGCCCAGATGCGGGACGATGCCGCCCGGGATCTTGCGCTTGAAGCCGATGCGGCGCTGGAAATCGACATAGGAATCGAACAGGCGGCGCTGCTTCTTCCAGGAAAACGGGAAGCGCAGGGTGAAGCGTTCCATGTCGATGCCGCCCACCGTCCAGCCCACCTCGGCGGTGGTGACGCTTTCGATGAAATCGGTCGTCGGACGAGCGGCGAGGTAATCGCTCAGCTCTTGCAGCGGCCGCAGCGGCAGGCACGAGCCGGAGGCCAGAAACACATGGCCGACCTCGGGGTGGCGGGCGAGCATCTGCTCCGCCCCGGTCTGCGCCGCCTGCACCAGCGACCAGGTACCCCAGTCGCATTTGAAGCGCTTGCAGAACGAGACAGTGTCCAGATCGGCCAGCGATTGGCCCAGATGGCCGAAATCCTCGGCCGAGACGCGGGCATCGACATGGATGACCACCGGGGCCCCATGCGTTGCCCAATAGCGCGCAACCTGCGCCGCCCGGTCCAGCGCCGTGTGACACATCATGATGAAGCCGACCGTCACCGCCGCGCCCTCATGCCCAGTTGCCCTTCGACATCAGCCCCAGAATTTCCAGCTGGCGCCAGTTGATATACTTTTCCGACCACTTGGTCCACAGATCGGGCTCGGAGCTGAGCCGGTCCCTGTAAGCCTCGTATTCGCGCGAGCCTGCGTAATGCTCGCGCCGCACCATTTCCTCGGCCACCTTGGCGGTGATCGGTGACAGGAATTTGGCGTGCAGAAGGCACCCCGAGGCCTTTTCACCCCCCCATTCGTCATAGACCATGTTGAGCCCGCGCGGCAGGATCATGTGGGTCGACGAGGCGAAGACATAGCCCCGCTGCCATTTCACCAGCGGCGTCTTGTTCAGCGACGGGGCCGAGAGCGGATCATCGGCAAAGAACACCCGCGCCCGGGGGCCGCCCTGAATCCACAGGTTCTGCAGCTTGCGATTGCGCGAGATCATGTAATTGCCAGCATCGAACCAGCTGGCGATCTCGAACGGGTTCTGCCCCTCGCGGTAGGGAACGGCATCGATCGGCCCCTTGGGATACATGTCGAGCAGCATCGCCGGGAAAGAACGCAGATGATAGGTATCGAGCCAATCAGTCAGCGCATCGATCGGGCGGGTATCGCAGAACGGATAGACGAAGAATTCGTCCGGATCGACGGTCAGCGTCCAATGCCCGGTACCGTATTTGCGCAGCAGGTGATTGAGCCAATCGATGCCGAAAGCGGCGGCCTTGTACGACGCCTTCGTCGTCCAGACCGAGCAATCGGGCTGCGCCATCAGATATTCGCGCGAGCCATCGTCGCTGTCGTTGTCGACGAAGATGAAATGACCCACCCGCATGTCGCGGTAGTAGCGCAGGAAATAGGGCAGACGAATGCGTTCGTTGCGCAGGGTGCAAAAGACGATGACATCGCGGGCGCCGATCTTCGCGGTGCGGTCCGCCACGGGCTTCAGCTGACGCCGCTTGCGGAACGCGCGCCACTGGCGCTGACGCCGCTCCCGCCGAAGCTTGATCGCCTGTCTCAGTCCCAAACCGCCCTCGTCCCCTGTGGTGCCCTGCGGCCCCTTCTTATCGCATTCCGCTTGCGACAGGGTTAAGCCCATCCCGGCCACGCGGAGAACAGCATAGGCGGAACCGTGCAGCAGGTAAACCTTTGGTTCTTCTGCAGATACGGTCCGCGATCAGAGCCAGCCGCCGCGCGACATCAGGCCCAGCGCCTCGAGATGTCGCCAGCCGCCAAGCGGCGTCGACTGTGGCGTCCAGAAATCGGGCGAACCCATCAGGCTGTCGTAATAGGCATCGAACACCTCGGGACGGCCGAAATGTTCGCGCCGGTCCTTTTCCTCGGCGGCCTTGCGCACCACTTCGGGCAGGAATTTCGTGTGCAGAAGCACCCCCGAAATCGCCTCGCCCCCGGCGCGGTCATAGACCTCGTTCAGCCGCGAAGGCAGGATCGCATGGGTGGAATTGAGGTAAACCCAACGCCGATTCCAGCGCACGAGCGGAATTTTCGACAGCGTCGGCGCAAGGCGAGGGCGGTCGGCAAAGAACATCCGCGCCCGCGGACCGCCTTGAATCCAAAGCGCTTTCGTCTTTTCCTGCCGGGTGATCGTGTAATTGCCCCGATCGAACCAGCGCAACAGCCGCAAGGGATCGCTGCCCGGCGTGAAGTCTTGCGCCTGCACCGGACCCTTCGGGTAAAGTTCCAGCATCATCGCCGGAAAGACGCGCTGCCCGCTCTCGTCCAGCCAGCCGGTCAGCGCCGACAGCGGGCGGGTGTCGTGATGCGGATAGATCAGCAACTCGTCGGCATCGACGGTCAGGCACCAATGGTCATGGCCGTGGCGGATCATCAGCCAGGTCAGCCAATCCAGCCCGAAGCGGTGCAGCCGATAGCTGGACCCGGTCTGCCACAGCGACACATCAGGCTGCACCGCCAGCAGATCGGCACTGCCATCGTCGCTCATATTGTCCACGATCAGGAAATGATCGACGCCCAGACGCCGGTAGTGATCGAGGAAATGCGGCAGCCGCTGTGCTTCGTTCCGGACCGAGGCAAAGAGCAGGATATCGCCCTTGCGGATCGCCCGGGTCCGGTCCTGCACCGCGGTCAGACGGCGGCGACGGCGCAGCGCACGCAGCAGCAGATAGCGGCGTCTCAGCCGCCACCGATAGGCCTGCCACAGCTTCGACCAAAGCGCCATCTTACCCCCGTTGGGGGTTATCTTTCATAATGTCCGCTTTGATGCCAGCGCCATGCGTCGGCGATCATCGTCGCGAGATCGCTGCGTTTGGGCGCCCAGCCCAGATCGCGGATCGCCTTGGTCGAGCCCGAGACCAGCACGGCGGCATCGCCCGGGCGGCGGCTGCCCTCCACGATCGGCACCTCGCGGTTCGTCACCGCCCGCGATTGCGCGATCACTTCGCGCACCGAAAAGCCGGTGCCCGAGCCGAGGCAGAACACGTCGGACCCCTTGCCCGCTTCGAGCCACTGCAGCCCCAGAACATGGGCATCGACCAGATCGGAGACATGGACGTAGTCGCGGATGCAGGTGCCGTCCTTGGTCGGGTAATCCGAGCCGAAGACCGTCAGCGCCGGGCGCTTGCCGTCGATCGCGTCAAGCATCAGCGGCACCAGATGGGTTTCGGGGCGGTGGAACTCGCCCACTTCGCCGTCCGGATCGGCGCCCGCGACGTTGAAATAGCGGAAGATCACCGAGCGCAGGCCGTGCGACGCCTCGAAATCGCGCAGGATCATCTCGATCGCCTGCTTCGACCCCCCGTAGGCGTTGATCGGCGCCTGCGTCGTGGCTTCGTTCAGGATCACCCCGTCCTGATCGCCATAAGTGGCGCAGGTGGAGGAGAAGACGAAATCGAGGCAGCCCGCGGCGCAGGCGGCCTCGATCAGGGTCAGGGAGGACAGGACGTTGTGGCGCCAGTACAGCCCCGGGTTCTTCATCGACTCGCCGACAAGGCTGAGGGCGGCGAAATGCATCACCGCCACCGGCTGCCAGCGCGCGAAGACTTCGTCGAGCCGCGCGCGGTCGGAGAGATCGCCCTCTTCGAGCGGGCCGAATTTCACCGCATCGCGCCAGCCGGTGACGAGGCTGTCATAGGTGACGGGCACGTAGCCGGCCTTGGCCAGCGCCTTGCAGGCGTGGGAGCCGATGTAACCGGCCCCCCCGGTGACCAGAACGTGCCGCGCCATCTTATTGCGCGGCCGTGCGCATCGCCATGACGTCGCCGAGGAAATCGCCGAACTCGTCACGCAGATCTTCGCGGGCCAGACCGAAGGCCACCGTCGCCTGCAGGAACCCGGCTTTCGAGCCGCAGTCATAGCGCTGGCCGCGGAAGCGGAAGCCGTAGACCGGTTGCCCGGCTTCGATCTCTTCGGCAATGGCGTCGGTCAGCTGGATTTCGCCCCCCGCGCCCTCTTTCTTCTTGTTCAGGTTCTGCATCACCCGCGGCGTCAGGATGTACCGGCCGATCACGGCGAGGTTCGAGGGCGCGACATCGGGCGCAGGCTTCTCGATCATGCCCTTGACCTTTACAAGCGAGCCCATGTCCTCGGCGATGTCGAGCACGCCATAGGACGAGGTTTTCTCATGCGGCACTTCCATCGCCGCAACGACGTTGCCGCCGGTCTCGTTATAGGCTTCCATCATCTGCTGCAGACAGGGCTTTTCGGCCGCGATCACGTCGTCGGTCAGGATGACGGCAAAGGGCTCGTTACCGACCAGACGGCGGGCGCACCAGACGGCGTGACCCAGCCCCATCGGGCGGTTCTGCCGGACATAGGCGATGGCGCCCGAATCCATGTTCGTGGCCTTCAGCGCCTCGAGCAGATCTGTCTTGCCCTTCTTGCGCAGCGAGGTTTCCAGCTCGGGCGCATCGTCGAAATAGTCTTCCAGCGCCGACTTGCCGCGCGAGGTGACGAAGATGAATTCCTTGATGCCCGCCGCACGGGCCTCATCGATCGCATATTGAATGAGGGGGCGGTCAACCAGCGTCAGGATCTCTTTCGGGATCGACTTGGTGGCCGGAAGAAAGCGTGTGCCGAGGCCAGCGACGGGGAAAATCGCCTTGGTGACCTTGCGTTTCATATAGCACCTTTGTGTGTGTGGGCTGCTCGTGTTCTAGTTGGGAGCATAATCCACCGTTTTGAAGACCTGCTCAAGCTTCGCCTGTGCAGAAGTTAACCCCGTGCCGAGAAAAGCAGGCGGTTTTTTGCCGCTGCAGAAACAACTCTCACTTTGACGCGATGAATGTGTCAGTCGAGTCCCATCGCGGCCATCATCGACTCGATTTTCGGCACGTCCGCGGGGTTGTTCAGCTCCCAGAACTGCCGTCCGCGCGATTCGACCTCGACGCACAGCACAGACCGGCCATTTTCCAGAAACCGCAGCTGTTCAAGCCCTTCGAGCGTTTCGAGCGGCCCTACCGGCCAGCCGGGATAGGCCATGAGTGTCTCGGGCCGGTAGGCATAGACGCCGACGTGATGGAAAACCGGGGTCGGCTCCTCGGCACCATAGATCTTGCCGGTGTAGGGGATCACTTCCTTGGAGAAGTAAATCCCGCGATGGCCCGCGCCAAAAACGGCGGTGGTGCCACCGACGCGGTCGTTGCGGCGGTCCTCGATCAGGCTCGCCAGCATCGCGCCCTCGCAGCGCAGAACCGGCGTCGCCAGTTCCGCCGCGGGGTTGGCAATCAGGCCCGCGACCAGATCCTCGACGAACCAGGCCGGGGTCAGCGGCGCATCGCCCTGCAGGTTCACCACGATATCATAGCCACCGCCAAGGTTTGCGTAAGCCTCGGCGCAGCGTTCGGTGCCATTGGCGCAGGCCGAGGAGGTCATCACCACCTCGGCGCCGAAGCCCTCGGCCTCGGCGCGGATGCGATCATCGTCGGTCGCCACCACCACCCGGGCCACGCCCTGCACCGCCATCGCGGCTTCCCAGCTTCGCCGGATCAGCGTCTTTGCGGTGCCACTGGCGCCTTTCAGCGCGACGAGCGGTTTGCCCGGATAGCGGGTCGAGGCGTAGCGGGCGGGGATGACGACCAGAACCGACATCATTTCACCAGCATCACGCCGGGGGCGTAGGCGATGAAGAACGGGTTGGCGAAACCGTCCTTGCCGTAGGTGAAGGGGCTGTGATCCTCGAACCGCACCATCTCGCCCCCCGCGCCGCGCAGCACGGCATCGCCGGCCGCGGTATCCCATTCCATCGTGCGGCCCAGACGCGGGTAAAGATCGGCCTCGCCCGTCGCCACCAGACAGAATTTCAGCGACGAGCCCGCCGAGGTCATGTCTGCCACCGCATAACGGGCGATGTAATCATCGGTCGCCTGATCGCGGTGCGATTTCGACGCCACCACCATCAGCGCGCGGTTGTCCGGCACGGAAACCGTGATCGGCTTCTGCTCGCCCGGATGTTCCTTGTCGAAAGCGCCCAGCTCCTCGACCGAGCGGCCATCGGCGAGGGTGTAGAACAGCCGCCCCTTGGCGGGCGCATAGACGACGCCACGCAGCGGCACGCCGTTTTCGACATAGGCGATGTTCACGGTGAAATCGCCGCGGCGCTGCACGAATTCCTTGGTGCCGTCGAGCGGATCGACGATCAGGAAGGTCTTCACGCTTTGGCCGTGGCTGGCCGATTGTTCCTCGGTCACGAGGGCGAGCTGCGGAAAGGCCTCGGCCAGCCCTTCGGAGATCAGCGCATCGGCGGCTTCGTCGGCCTCGGTCACCGGCGAGGAATCGGATTTGGTCTTCACGTCGAAATCGGGAGATTCGTAGATCTGCATGATCCGATCGCCCGCCTCCAGCGCCAGTCGGCGCATCACGCTCACAAGACGGTCAAAGTCCATCGTTCTCTCCCTGTCGGCCCCAATTCGGCCAGATTGCCATGTGATTTCCGCATCTTTATGATGCGATGGCAAGGGAACGGCAAGTTTTCCAGCCTATAAACCAACATCAGGCAGCCCGGCGGACCCATGTTCAGAAGCGAACGCAACACCAGTGCCCTTGCATCGACCTTCAGCCTGCTGGAGCTGATCTACCACGCCACCGTGCGATCGATCCGCAAGTCGCAAGGCAATGCCGTGCTTGGCCTGCTGCAAAACATGTTCCAGACGATCATGCTCGTGGCGACCTTTTACCTGATGTATTCCATCCTCGGCATGCGCGGCAGCGCGGTGCGCGGGGATTTCATGCTTTACATCATGTCGGGGATCTTCCTCTACATGACCTATACCAAGGCGATGTCGGCCGTGTTCGCCTCCGAAGGGTCATCTTCGGCGATGATGAAACACGGGCCGATGACCACCGCGATCTCGATCTCGGCGGCGGCGCTGGGCGCGCTTTACACGCAGATGCTGTCGATGCTCGTCGTGCTTTACCTTTATCACGCCGCAATCAAGCCGATCGAAATCTACGACTGGTCCGGCGCGATGGGCATGGTGATGCTGGGCTGGTTTTCCGGCGTTTCGCTCGGCATGGTGTTTCTGGCGATCAAACCTTGGAACCCCTCGCTGGTGAACATGATCCAGCAGATCTACGGACGGGTGAACATGATCGCCTCGGGGAAGATGTTTCTTGCCAACACGCTGCCGCACAAGATGCTGGTGATGTTCAGCTGGAACCCGCTGTTTCACATCATCGATCAGGCGCGCGGCTACACCTTCATCAATTACAACCCGCATTTCTCGAACTGGGAATATGCGCTCAACATCGCGCTGGCGCTGCTCGCGATCGGGATGATGGGCGAGTTCTACACCCGCCAATATGCTTCGGCGAGCTGGTCCGCGAAGCACTGAGATCCGCTCGCCCTTACGGCTTGCGGATCGTGTCGCCGAACTGGATCACCGGTTGCAGTTCGACCACCTCGCCCGCGGCCGAGGTCTTGCCCGATTGCGCCGCGACGATTTCGGCCGCCTTGCGCCCGATCTCGCGCCGACAGGCATCCATCGTCGCCAGCCGCCGCGGCAGACCGTCGAGCAGCTCGACGCCGTTGAACCCGGCCAGACCCAGCTGACCCGGCACGTCGAGACCCTTTTCAAGGCAGTAGAGCAGACCACCCGCGCCGATCATGTCGTTCGAGTAATACAGGAAATCGATGTCCGGGCTGCGCGCCAGCATCGCCTCGGTCATTTCGCGCCCCTTCAGAAGCGCCGAGCCGCCGGAGTAGAATTCGGTATCGCGCAGCGCGATGCCGGCCTGCGACAGACCTTCCGAAAACCCTTCGAGCCGTTTGCGGGCACGATGATCCTCGGGCATCTTCGTGCCGAGGAAGCCGATCTTGCGATAGCCCGCAGCCACGATCGCCTGCGCCATCTGCAGCCCGGCGCGGCGGTGCGAGATGCCCACGACCGAATCGACCCCCTCGCCATCGACATCCATGATCTCGACCACCGGCACGCCGGCATTGTCGAGCATCGCCCGCGCCGTCGCCGTATGTTCCAGCCCCGCGATGATTACCCCCGACGGCCGCCACGAGAGCATCTCGTAAAGGACGGTCTCTTCCTTCTCGGGCGAGTAGTCGGTGACCCCCACGACAGGCTGCAGCCCGGTATCCTCGAGCTCGGTCGAAATCCCGGACAGAACCTCCGGGAAAACGAGGTTCGAGAGCGACGGGATGATCACCCCCACCAGGTTGACCCGCTGCGAGGCCAGCGCGCCCGCGATCTTGTTGGGCACATAGCCGAGCGTCCGCGCCGCCTCGAGCACCTTTTCGCGTGTCGCTTCCGACACATCGCCCCGGTTGCGCAGCACGCGGCTGACCGTCATTTCAGAGACCCCCGATGCCTCGGAGACGTCGCGCAGGGTCAGGGGACGGCGGGTGTCATTGGGCGAACGGGCCAAGGCGGGTCCTTTCCATGGGAACGCTATCAGATAGCGTCAAACATTTCGCTTGTGCAAGTCGAAGCGCATCCGTATGTTATCGCTAACGGTGCAATCGGCTGCAAATCCGGGCGCATTCGTTCAAACCTCGGCAGCGGCGATCCTTCCTCAGCCGCCGGGGAAGTGAAGGGGGGAGCGGTGGGCCAATACGCTCCCCCTTTCCCATTGCGCAAGGTGGCTTGCGTTTTCGCGCCGATGCCCGCAAAAAGCCGGTACGACCCCGTGGCTCAACTGGATAGAGCAGCCCCCTCCTAAGGGGCAGGTTGGTGGTTCGAATCCACTCGGGGTCGCCAATTTTCCGATTTTGTCAGTCCCACCATGTCTTTTCCGGAAGTCACAGCATCCGCTTTCCTGCGACGGCGACAACTCCTCTCAGGGCTGGCCAATGCTCTGTTATATATAATAAATATCAGGCCAATCCGGCAGGGCTTTCCCGCTTCTCAGGTTTTGCGCCGAAACACCCTTTCCGCCTCTTCGCGCAGATAGATCGGGCCAAAAGTCTGACCGAACGGAGCAAAGGGGCGCACGGCTGCCTTGTCGAGAGGTGCGAGAACCGTGTTGCGATGCAGCTCCAGATTTTCGGAAAGCGTCGACAGAGTCGCGAAGCGTTGATGGAACGCCTCTCGATCCGCCTCGTCCATGTAGAGGCGCGTCGCGCCGTTCTTCGAATGCCGCATCGTCTTTGACGGAGAATGACCGGCGGCCAAGAACGCCAGAAACCCGATCCACCAGATGCCGGGACTGAACACCTAAGAACAGATTTACTTGCCCGGGCCGAGGCCGGATCAGCGGCTGAACTTGACGGCGACGGAAAAGGCGTAGCTCGGTTTCGTCAATTCGGTGGGCGCGGCGGGGAATTTCCCCGCTTTTTGCACTGCTGCCAAGGCCGCCGCATCCAGCGCCGCATTGCCCGAGGAGCGGTTGACCGAGGCCGATTGCAGCGTGCCATCCCGCGCGATGCTGAGCGCCAGCCCGACCCCCCCCGACGCCCGACCCGCCGCGGACGGATAGCTTTTGCGCCGCTCGATCCGGGTGCGGATCGTCGCCCCCCATTTCAAAAGCTGGCTTTTCACCGCGCCCGCCGAGACCGTCGCTTGGGCATCCTGCCCGCCGGTGCCCGCCTGCACGGCGCCACCCGATCCCGCCGCACGCGAAGCCGCCCGGCTGTCGCTTTGATGCCTGGCGGGCTTCGCCTGTTTCGGCTTTTCTGCCTTTTCGCGCGGCACAGGCTTTGGTTTCGGCGGCGCGGGTTTCGGCTTTTCGAGTGTCACCTTCGGCGGCGCGGGCGGCAAAAGCACCGGATCGGGCAACTTCACCTGCGGCACCTCGATCAGCGGGGCGGTCAGCGGCAAAGCCATCTCGGGCGCAGGCAGCCGGATCGCGGGGGCGAGATCGAAAAAGGCCGCGGCGATCGCCTCGATGCTGTCGAGGTCTTCTCCGCCCGCGCCTGCGGCGACAAGGGCCGAGGGCGCCGCCTCGGTCTGCGAGAGCACCGTGACCGCGACCGCATGCACGGCGACCGAGACGGCAAGCCCCAGCAACAATGCCCGGCCGGGGCCTTCGGGGCGCTCGGACAGGGCAAGGCTCACGGCTTTTCCTCCTCCAGACCGACAAGGCCGATCTTCAGATATCCGCCCGCGCGGAGCTGATTGAGCAGAGCCATCATCTCGCCATAGGGCACGGATTTGTCAGCCGAGACAAAGATCCGCGTGTCGAGTTTGCCGCCCGTGACCGAAGCCAGCCGCGCGGGCAGATCGGTTTGCGTGACCGGTTCGCGGCCCAAAATCAGGCCCTTGTCCGGGGTCAGGCTCAGCACCACTGGCTCGGCCGGGCGCGGCTGCGACGTGCCGCTGGCGACCGGCAGATCAAGCGGCACGTCGACGGTCGAAAGCGGCGCCGCCACCATGAAGATGATCAGCAGCACCAGCATCACGTCGATGAAGGGGGTGATGTTGATCGCCGCGTCGGGCGCGAGGTCGTCGCTGTCGGACAGCCGGACCGCCATTATTCCGCCACCAGATGCAGGGCCGTGACGGTGGGCGCAAGCCGCGCCCGGTCAAGGTCGCGCGACAGCGTGCGCTCGACCAATGCCGCCGCATCGGCAAGGCAGGCGCGATAGCCGCCGACGGCCCGGGTCAGGTGATTGTAAAGCAGCACCGCGGGAATGGCGGCGACAAGGCCAAGCGCGGTGGCCATCAGCGCCTCGGCGATGCCGGGGGCGACAACGGCAAGGCTGGAAGACCCGCTTTCGGCGATGCCGACAAAGGCGTTCATGATCCCCCAGACGGTGCCGAAGAGGCCCACGAAAGGCGCGGTCGAGCCGATCGAACCGACGGCCGTCACCCCCGATTGCAGCGCCCGGGCCGCCCCGGCCTCGATCCGGGAAAGCTCGTTCGCCACGCGTTCCTTGACGCCTGCCGCGGGCAGCCCCTCCGAGGCGCGGATCTCGGCCAGGGCCGCCGCCTGCATCCGGGCCAGCATTCCCTTGGACAGGGCGGCGCCCAGACTGCCGCGCGCGGCCAGCGCTCGGTAGTCGCGACCAAGGCGGCGCTGCGCCAGCGTCAGTTGCACCAGCTTGCTCCCCCAGATCGCCCAAGCCAGCACCGAGGCCGCAAGCAGCCCCAGCATCACCGCCTGCACCAGCCCATCGGCATGGGCGAACATGGCAAGCGGGGTCAGCGCCTCGGAACTGGCCGCCGCGCGCAGGGGCTCGGCCAAGCCGGACAGGCCGAGATGGTCGAGCAGCAAGATCAGCGCGTCATCGGCGGGCACGGGGGTGACGGGGGGCATGGCGGACCTCGATCGCGGAAGGGGAAGGCGGGCCTCAACCCCGAGTGTTTATGTCGGATATCCCTACATGTAGCTTAGTGTTTTTGTCAATTTAATCTCGCGACGAAAGATCACCTCTCGGTCAGCGGATCGAAGCGCAGAAGCCTCAGCGCATTGGCGGTGACGAGGACGGTGGCGCCGGTGTCGGCGAGGACCGCGAGCCAGAGCCCGGTCAGCCCGAGAACCGAGGTGACAAGGAAGACCCCCTTCAGCCCGAGTGCGATCGCCACATTCTGCCGGATGTTGCGCATCGTCTGCCGCGAGAGCCGGATCAGCGCGGGCACATCGGTCAGACGATCGTGCAGCAGAACTGCATCGGCGGTTTCGATCGCCACATCGGTTCCCGCGCCGATGGCGACGCCGACATCCGCCGCCCCCAGCGCAGGCGCATCGTTGATGCCGTCGCCCACCATCATCACCCCGCCCTTGGCGCCAAGATTGCGGATGCGGGCCAGCTTGTCCTCGGGCAGCAGCCCGGCCTCCACCGCAAGGCCCAGCGGCCCGGCCACCGCCTGCGCCGGAGCCAGCGCGTCACCCGTCAGCATCAGGTTGCCAAGACCAAGCCGGTCAAGCTCTGCCAGCGCCGTTTTCGCCTCCGGGCGCGGCGTGTCAGAGAGCGCGATGAGGCCCAGCGGCTGACCATCACGGGTCAGTTCGACCACCGTCTTGCCCGTCGCCTGCAAGGCGGCCACGGTGGCGCTTGCGCCTGTCGGTGCCGCGAGGCGTAGCACGGCCCCGTCCTGCATCGCCTCGGCGCCGATCCCGGGAATGACGCGGGCCGCGGTGACGGCGGCGGGGGCAATCCCCCTGCCCTTCGCCTCGCTCAGAATGGCGCGGGCGAGCGGGTGCGAGGATCCCGCCTCGACCCCGGCGGCAAGCTGCAGAAGAACGGTCGCCTCGATGCCCTCGGCGGGCAGCAGGTCGGTCACGGCGGGACGGCCCAGCGTGACAGTGCCGGTCTTGTCGAAAGCGATCATGCGCAGCCCTGCCATCGCCTCGATCACCGCGCCGCCCTTGATCAGAAGGCCGCGCCGCGCCCCCGAGGACAGCGAAGCCGCCATCGCCGCGGGCACGGAAATCACCAGCGCGCAGGGGCAGCCGATCAGCAGCAGCGCAAGCGCGCGATAGGTCCAGTCGGCCCAGGACCCGCCCGAAAGCAGCGGCGGCAGCACCGCGACCAGCGCCGCAAGGCCGACGATCAGCGGCATATACCAGCGGCTGAAACGCTCGATGAAGCGCTCGACCGGGGCGCGGGCGGCTTCGGCCTCGGCCACCATCCGGGCGATCCGGGCCAGCGTGCTGTCGGCGGCGGAATGGGTCACGCGCAGGGTGAGCAGCGCCTCGGCATTGATCGCCCCGGCGGGCACCTTCGCCCCCGGCCCGCGCGTCACCGGCAGGCTTTCCCCGGTCACCGCGCTTTCATCAAGGCGCGATACCCCATCGACGATCTCGGCATCGACAGCCAGCCGGTCGCCCGGCCGCAGCCGGATGATCTGCCCCGGCCGCAGGCTGGAGGCCGCGACCTCATGCGTATGGCCGCCATGATCCAGCAGGGCCGTCGCGGGCATCTGCCGGGTCAGGGCGCGGATGCCGTCGCGGGCGCGGTTGGCGGCGACGCCTTCCAGCACCTCGCCGACGGCAAACAGAAAGACCACCATCGCCGCTTCGGCCGCGGCGCCGATCACCAGCGCCCCGACGGCCGCGACGGTCATCAGCATCTCGATGGTGAAGGGCTGACCACTGCGCAACAGCGCACAGGCCTTGCGGGCGATCGGGATCAGCCCGACCAGACAGGCCAGCGAAAAGGCCGGACGTTCAAGACCCGGCAGCAGGGTCGACACGGCCCAGCCGAGCGCAAGCGCCGCGCCGGAGGCGAGCACCAGTCGCCCCTTCGGCAGCTGATACCAGCGCGGCGTTGCGGTCGGTTCGACGGCGGTTTCCTGCAGTTCAGCTTCGGGCTCCGAGGTCGCGGCCCCACCGCAGCCGCAACTGCCGCAACCACAGCTCGACTCGCCCGGCATCACGAAACGCGGCGGCGCCTTTTTCGCCGTGCGACTGATGGTGAAGCCAAGGCGCCTGACCGCCTGCTCGATGTCCGCGGCACCGGCGCCCTCGGGGCTGAGCCGCGCCGTGAGCCGTTCCGAGATCAGCGCGATCTCCACCGCCTCGACGCCCGGCAGGCGTTCCACCGCCGTGCGGACCTTGCCCGCGCAGGCGGCACAATCCATGCCGCCGACCTGCCACTCGACCGATTCGCTCCGGGAATGCGCTGTCATCTCACCCTCTTGCCGCTTCATCGCCCGGTCACTTGCCGGGGCCCAGCTTCCTGCCTAATCTCTCCAGTCACTAGAGGGGCAAGGGGGTTTTCATGCTGACGATCGGAAAGCTGTCCGAGGCGACCGGGGTCAAGGTGCCAACGATCCGGTATTACGAAGAGATCGGCCTGATGCCCGAGCCTGAGCGCAGCGCCGCCAATCAACGGCTTTACGGCGCGGCGGCCAAGCGGCGGCTGGCCTTCATCCGCCATGCCCGCGACCTTGGCTTTCCGCTTGAGGCGATCCGCGATCTGCTGTCGCTGTCGGATCATCCCGAGCAGTCCTGCGCCGGGGTGGATGCGCTGGCGCGGGCGCAGCTGACCGCCGTGCAGTCGCGAATCGCGCGGCTGCGGGCGCTCGAGGACGAGTTGACGCGGATGATCGGCGCCTGCGCGCAGGGTACGGTCTCCACCTGTCGGGTGATCGAGGTGCTGGGCGATCACGGTCTATGCGCGCATGATCATCACGGCGGTTCGCTGACCGAAGCCGGGTGACCCCGGCCTCACTGCACCACCACCGCGCCGGTCATGATCTCGGCCGCGGCGATGACGCAATCGCCTTCGCCCGTGTCCAGCAACGCGGCGATCGGTACATCGGGGGCGACATCGCCCCAAAGCCATGTCGCATCGGCGGTGGCCCGCCAGACCGCCGGGCAGACCTGCCCGTTGCAGATCAGGCTGGCCGAGCCGACGAGTTCGAACTCTGCGCCGACCGGCGCAAGCGCGATGGCGGCGCCGAGACGGGCAAGGAAATCGATGCCGGGGGAGCAGGCCGCGCTGCCATGGTGGCAGGCGGTGCAGCGCAGGATTCGCTGCGGGCGCATTCGGGACGGAGAGCCGCCGTCAGCCATGATGACCCTGCCCCTCTGCCTGACCGGGTTTCGGGCGCGGTGTTGGTGGGTCGGTCTGCGGCTTGCCCGACCAGGGCTGCGGATATTCGAGCCATTT
Organism: Rhodobacter viridis; assembly: GCF_003217355.1. GTDB lineage: Bacteria > Pseudomonadota > Alphaproteobacteria > Rhodobacterales > Rhodobacteraceae > Rhodobacter > Rhodobacter viridis. The sequence continues at coordinate 178,145 of NZ_QJTK01000002.1, forward strand.
CTGGATGAAGTTCCACGACGGCTCGTAGCCGTCATGCGGCAGGGTGCAGGCGGAACAATCCTTGCGCGTCAGCCCGTTGCGGTCGGTGTAGGTCTGATAGGGACCGGGACATTCGTAGCCGATCAGCGGGCAATAGCAAAACAGGCAGTTGAAGGCCCGCTTCACCCCCGGATGGCAGGGCAGAAACGGGCAATTCGCATTGGTGAAACCCTTGAAGGCCTCGTTGGTGGTCGTGTCTTTCGGCTCCATACCCTGTCCTTGGCAGTGGGCCGGAAAGCGGTAAGGGGACAGGCCCCGGACAAGCCGAAGCACCCTGCCTCCGGGCCCGCCGCCCGGGATGGTCGATGGCCTGGCAGGTCTCCTGGCTTGCGGCTCGAACGCCCGCAGCGCCTTCCCGATGCCCGGATCACCGGGCCGTCAGTGGCAGTGCTTTGGGCTCGCCGCTTACAGTTGCGGGGGCAGCGCCGGACTTGCACCGGCTTCCCTCTTCGTCCGCGGGATCAGCCGCGGAACCAAGGCAGCGCGAAGATGCGCGCTTGGCCGGCGGGTGTCAATTCCCAACGAATGCCGCAAAGGCGCCCCGAGGGGCAATTCATTTTGATTTTCAGGGGGTTCTACATGGTCGGAGCGAGAGGATTCGAACCTCCGACCCCCTGCTCCCGAAGCAGGTGCGCTACCAGGCTGCGCTACGCTCCGACCGTGTGGGGCGGGAGTTACCGAACCCCGAAGGTATTTGCAAGGGGGATTCGTGCGGCTATCTGCGCGTTCCCAAATTCAATGCGCGCTGCAGGATCGAAGCGCGGGGGGTGGTGACGGTTTCTGTGCGGCCGCGGGTCTGCAGAACCGGGGTGTTTTGCGACACATCCGCGGTGCTTTCGCGCCAGACGATGTAAAGCCCCGAGGCGATCACCACCCCCGCGCCCACCAGCGTCTGGGTGTCGACCTTTTCGTGAAACAGCACCCAGCCGAAGAAGACCGCCCAGAGAATCTGCGAATATTGCATGGGGGCAACGATCACCGCCTCGCCGATGCGATAGGCAAGGATGCTGAGGAAGGCCGCCACCAGCCCGAACAGTGCCACCACCGACATCAGGCCGAGATCATGCAGTTGCAGCGGCACCCAGACGAAGGGCAGCGCCGCCCCCATGGCGATGAAGTTGCCCAGAAGCGGCGACAGCAGCAGCACGACCGAGCGCTCCTCGTTGCCGATCTTGCGCACGATCACCGAAGCGAGCGCGCCGCAGAAGGCCGCGAAGGCTGCGGCCAAATGCCCGAGGCCAAGATCCGCCTGCCCCGGCCGCACGACGATGATGACGCCGATCAGCCCGACGATGACGGCGGCCCAGCGGTGCCAGCCGACGCGCTCGCCCAGGATCGGAATCGCCATGATCGTCAGCAGCAGCGGCATCGCGAAAAGCAACGGATAGACCTGCGCCAGCGGCAGATGCGCGAAGGCGTAAAAGGCGCTGACCGAGGTGGCGACGGTGGCCACCGCCCGCAGGATCACCCAGAACGGCCGCACCGGGCGCAGACTGCCCGCGCGCGGATCGCGCAGCAGGATCACCGTGAGCAAGGGAAAGCTGAGCAGCGCGGCAAAGAAGATGATCTGCACCGCGGAATAGGTGTAGCCGAGCTGCTTCACCACCGCGTCATGCGTCGCATAGATCGCCATCGACAGAAGCCCCAGACCGGCCCCTTTCGCGTTCTGCTTTCCCAAATGCATGATTGCCCTCCGTTACCGCTGACAATCGCGCCGATATGTCGCGGATGCAAGCGGCGCCAATAAAAACGGCGCGAGGTGGTTACCCCGCGCCGTCTTGTCATCAGCGCAAGCGATCAGAGGCTGGCGTTCAGCGCGTCGATGATCTTGTCGCCCATCTCGGTGGTCGAGACCGGCTTGCCGCCTTCGGGGCCCATCAGATCGGCGGTGCGGACGCCATCGGCCAGCACTTTCTCGATCGCCTTTTCCAGACGGCTCGCCTCGGCGCCCTGATCGAAGCTGTAGCGCAGCGCCATCGCAAACGAGAGGATGCAGGCGATCGGGTTCGCCTTGCCCTGCCCCGCGATATCGGGCGCCGAGCCGTGCACGGGCTCGTACATCGCCTTCGGACGGCCATTCGCCATCGGCGCGCCAAGGCTGGCCGAGGGCAGCATGCCGAGCGAGCCGGTCAGCATCGCGGCGCAGTCCGAGAGCACGTCGCCAAACAGGTTGTCGGTCACGATCACGTCGAACTGCTTCGGCCGGCGCACCAGCTGCATGGCGCCGTTGTCGGCATACATGTGGCTCAGTTCGACATCCGGGTATTCGTTGTCATGCACCCATTGCACTTCTTCGCGCCACAGGATGCCCGATTCCATCACGTTGGCCTTCTCCATCGAGCAGACCTTGTTGTTGCGACGGCGGGCCAGCTCGAAGGCCGAGCGCGCGACGCGGCGGATTTCCTCGGTCGTGTAGACTTGGGTGTTGATGCCGACGCGCGAGCCATCGGGCTGCGTGGTGATGCCGCGCGGCGTGCCGAAATAGACGCCCGAGGTCAGCTCGCGCACGATCATGATATCCAGACCGGCGACGACATCCTTTTTCAGCGAGGAGAAATCGGCCAGCGCGTCGAAGCACTGGGCGGGGCGCAGGTTGGCGTAAAGGTCCATTTCCTTGCGCAGACGCAAGAGGCCACGCTCCGGCTTCACCGAGAAGTCGAGCACGTCGTATTTCGGCCCGCCGACGGCGCCCAGAAGCACGGCATCGACTTCCTGCGCCTTCGCCATCGTCGCATCGGCCAGCGGCACGCCATGGACGTCATAGGCGGCGCCACCGACCAGATCTTCGCTGACGTCGAAGCTCAGCCCGCGCTTGTCGCCATACCACGAAATGATCTTCTTCACTTCGGCCATGACTTCGGGGCCGATGCCGTCACCGGCAAGGATGAGAATGGAAGGGTTGGCCATCGTTTTCTCCAACGGAACAAGGGTTGCAAGCGGCCTAGCCGAGGGCCGGGGCGGGGTCAAGCGCGGCTCTCAGGGCAGCGCCAGATCGACCCACACAAGACGGTGTTTGCTCGCCTGCGGATTGCCCGCCGTACCCGCGCCCAGAACCCTCAGCCCGGCGGCGGGCAGGATGTAATCAAGCCGCAGCGGGCCGATGGCGCCACCGAAATCGGCGGTCGCAAGCGGGTGGCTTGAGGGCGCATCCGGGGCGGTCGGTTTCGGGTCCTGCAGCCGCGGATCGTCAAGAAGCTTTCGCATCGCCTCACGCCGCCCCTCGCCGCGGTCTGGGTCAAGATTGGCAAGGCCAAGGATCGCGAAAGGCGCAGTCGGCTGTTGCGGCAGATCGCCGTTCAGGTAGCGCAACCAGAAGCCGGTCTCGTCCGCATTGCGGCGGCCGTTGCGATCTTCCGGCCCGTCGAAAACCGGGGTCGTCGCCGCATAGGCCCACAGATGCAGCCCCCCTGCCCCGGCTTGCACCGGCACGTCCCAGACCGCCGTCGTGGCAAGACGCTGCACCTGCGCTGCGCCCTCGGGCAGCTGCGCCTGCGGCAGTTGCGATCCGGGCAGATCGCGCCAGAGAAAGGTGGAGAAATCCCGCGCCTGATCGGCGCGCATCGGCCGTTTCGAGAGCAAGGCCATGCCATGCTGGCCGGTGAATTGCCCATAGCCCTGCGCATCGCGGGGTTCGGCCAGTCGTCCGTTGCCATCGATGTCGAAGCCGGTCTCGACCCCGGTATTCGGCTGCGGCGCGAAGGCGAAGGGGTAATCACACCCCTGCCCTGCCAGTTGCGCCTGCAGCGCGCCCAGCGCCTCGGCCCGGTAATCCCAGTCGAAATCGGTCAGAAGCAGAACATCGGGCTTCGTTGCAACGATCAGATCGACGACGGCGCTGATCTGCGGATCATCGCCCTTTTGCAGCGCGGCCAGAAGCAGACCGGGACCGGGGCGGGAGAGCGCGGGGGAAAATGTCGCCAGCCGCAGCGTGTCGGCTGCGGCCGGAGCGCCAAGGAAAAGCGCGATCAGACCAGCTGAAACTCTGCCAGCCCCGAAGCGCGGCGTTTTTCCTCGATCATGTTCGCCACCCGGCCCATCGCGATGCCGCGCATGAACAGGCTGGCCGGAAGAAAGGCCCATGCTGTCACCGTCCAGATCATCGTATGCGGCGATTCGAGCGAGACCGGCGAGAAGCCCGAGGAAATCGCCTTGATCACCGCCGGAATAAGGAAGGGCAAAAGGAAGCCCAGCGCAATATTGAACCAGGCGTCGCGGCGCAGACGCTCGACCACATCGCCGCCCGCGGTCGGGTCAAAGGTCGGCAGGTTGACCCAGACGTTGAAGCTTTGCCCCGAGGTCGGCCAGCCAAGCGCACGGATCACCACGACGAAATACCCAAGCGTGATCAGCGAGGTCATGTAGGCGATGCCGCCCGCGGTGCGGACGATCTCGACCTGCTCGCTCGAGGCGTTCGCGGGCAGCATCAGAACCAGAAGCCGCACCGGCGAATAGGGCAGATCGATCGAGCGCGCCATGGCCGAGCCGAGCACATCGACGAAGAGTGTCAGCGTCGAAGGGTTCGTCCGCGCCAGAACCACCATCGACAGCATCCCCACCGTCGCCACAAGCGAGGCGTAGCGGATGCGGTTGAAGGGCGGCGCATCGCGAAACTCGATCAGGCCCGGATACACCGAGGCATATTCGAAAAACGTCAGCGCTGCCGCGAAGATGCCCACCAGCGCCACGATCTGGCCGGTGTCATCGCTGAAGGAAGGAAGGATGAGCGACGGCATGGCGATGGCCGCAATGACCAAAATCGCCCGCACCAAAGCGCCCAGATAACGTGCCACCACGGTACTGCCCTTTACCTTTGCCGATCCCGATACTCTGCCGGGTTCGTGCCAGTCGTTTCCGCCAATTGTGGCGAACTGCCTCATTCTTGCCATGAAATTGCCCTGTTTCACCGTGGGTGGCAACGGATGCTTAACGTCTCGATCAGTAATCAGCCGTTTTGTGGGAAAAACTGGTGCGCGATTGCATCAATTTCGGCGCAAAAATAAGGCCGCCCAGCGGGCGGCCCTTCATCTTGTGCGTCAATGGGTTGGACCCACAAAAGGCCTCAGACCCAGGGACGCGCCTGCGCCGATTGCGACTCGAAGCTGTCGATCGCGGAGGCCTTTTCCAGCGTCAGCCCGATATCGTCGAGACCGTTGAGAAGGCAGTGCTTCTTGAAGGCGTCCACTTCGAACGTGATCACCTGACCATCCGAGGTGGTGATCTCCTGCGCTTCGAGATCCACCGTCATCCGGGCATTCTCGCCGCGCTCGGCGTCCTTCATCAGCAGCTCGACCTGTTCGGCGGGCAGCACGATCGGCAGCATCCCGTTCTTGAACGAGTTGTTGAAGAAGATATCCGCGAACGAGGTCGAGACGATCACCTTGATGCCGAAATCCGCGAGCGCCCAGGGGGCATGCTCGCGCGACGAGCCGCAGCCGAAGTTGTCGCCCGCGATCAGGATCTCGGTCTTTCGGTATTGCGGCTTGTTCAGCACGAAATCGGGGATCTCGTTGCCCTGACGGTCATAGCGCATCTCGTCGAAGGCATGCACGCCCAGACCGGTGCGCTTGATCGTCTTCAGGAACCCTTTCGGGATGATCATGTCCGTGTCGATGTTGACGAGCGGCATGGGGGCGGCGATGCCGGTGAATTTTTCGAACTTTTTCATCGCTTTGCCCTCTCAGATCATTTCACGCACATCGGTCAGGTGACCGGTGAGCGCCGCAGCGGCGGCCATTTCCGGGCTGACGAGGTGGGTCCGGCCCTTGTAGCCCTGACGGCCCTCGAAGTTGCGGTTCGAGGTCGAGGCGCAGCGCTCGTATTCGCCGAGTTGGTCGGGGTTCATCGCCAGACACATCGAGCAGCCGGCCAGACGCCACTCAAACCCGGCGTCGATGAAGATCTGCGCGATGCCCTCTTCTTCCGCCTGATGCCGCACGAGGCCCGAACCCGGAACCACCATCGCCCGCATCCCCGGCTTGATCTTCTTGCCTTCGACGATCTTCGCCGCGGCGCGCAGGTCTTCGATACGGCCGTTGGTGCAGGAGCCGATGAACACCGTGTCGATGGCGATGTCGGTCAGTTTCTGACCCGGGGTCAGACCCATGTAGTCGAGCGAACGACGCACGGCTTCGACTTTGCCGCCGGTGAAATCTTCCGGCGCGGGAACCACGGCCGAGATCGGCAGCACGTCCTCGGGCGAGGTGCCCCAGGTGACGACCGGCTCGATATCTTCGCCACGAATGGTCACGACCTTGTCGAAGACGGCGCCTTCGTCGGTGAAGAGGGTCTTCCACCAGCTCAGCGCGGCTTCGAACTGCGCGCCTTTCGGCGCATGGGCACGACCGCGCACATAGTTGAAGGTGGTTTCATCCGGCGCGATGAGGCCCGCACGGGCGCCGCCCTCGATCGCCATGTTGCAGACGGTCATGCGGCCTTCCATCGACAGCGAGCGGATCGCTTCGCCGCAATATTCGATCACATGGCCGGTGCCGCCCGCAGTGCCGGTGAGGCCGATCACGGCGAGGGTGATGTCCTTGGCGGTCACACCCGGCTTCAGCTTGCCGGTGATTTCCACCTTCATGTTCTTCGATTTCTTCTGGATCAGCGTCTGCGTCGCCAGAACATGTTCCACCTCGGAGGTGCCGATGCCATGCGCCAGTGCGCCAAAGGCGCCATGCGTCGCGGTGTGGCTGTCGCCGCAGACGACGGTCATGCCCGGCAGCGTCCAACCCTGTTCCGGGCCGACGATATGCACGATGCCCTGACGGATGTCCGTCACCGGATAGTAATGGATGCCGAAATCGCGGGCGTTTTTATCCAGCGCCTCGACCTGAATCCGGCTTTCCTCGTTTTCGATGTGCTTGTCACGGCCCTCGGTGGTGGGGACGTTGTGATCCGGCACAGCGATGGTCTTTTCCGGGCAACGGACCTTGCGACCCGTCATGCGCAGGCCTTCGAAGGCCTGAGGGCTGGTCACTTCATGGACCAGATGGCGGTCGATGTAGAGCAGGCAGGTGCCATCGGCGTCTTCACTGACGACATGGGCATCCCAGATCTTGTCATAAAGGGTCTTCGGAGCGGACATGGCTCTCTCTTTGGATAGCTGAGGAAGATCTTGGCCGAAACGGCCGGACAGACAGGGGCGAGGCCCCCGCGCCAACGTCAAAGTCGGGCGAGGATGGAACGGCTTTCGCCGTAGAAGCGTTCCCGAAGCCGGGCACGATCGTCCATGTCGAAGATGCGGATCATGGGCCGGATATAGGCCAAGGGCACCCTTGACGCAAGGAATTTGGCCACCCTCCGCCGCCCTTTGCCACGGCTACACCAATTCTGTCGCCCATCGGTTGAGATTTCGCGCCCGCAATGTTAGTTTGGGCTTCGACCTGGCGCCCGGGGTTAGTGGCGTGTGGAGTTTCGGAGGACAATGTCCTGTCTCATCTCAATGCCGCGCCCGTCGCTTCGGGTGCACCGGTGGCAGCCATGACCATGAACGTCACGGATGCCGAAACGAGCGATCAGGTGCTGGCGCTCGTGCTTTCTTCCCTTGACGACGACAAGGCCGAGGACATCGTTTCGATCGACCTGCGGGGTCGGTCCTCGATTGCCGATCACATGGTGATCTGCTCGGGCCGGTCGTCGCGTCAGGTCGGCGCCATCGCCGAAAAGCTGACCGAGCGTCTGAAGGAAGCCTTCGGCCGCACCTGCAAGATCGAGGGCAAGGATCAGGGCGACTGGGTTCTGATCGACGCCACCGATGTGATCGTGCATGTCTTCCGCCCGGAAGTGCGCGAGTTCTATCAGCTCGAAAAGATGTGGATGCCGACCGGCGCCAAGGTCTGATCGGCAGCTGAAAGGGGCGGCGCATGAAGGTGACCATCTGCGCGGTGGGCAAGCTGCGCAAGGGCCCCGAGCTGGATCTGATCAATGATTATCTGGACCGCTTCGGCAAGGCCGGGCGGTCTTTCGGTCTTGGTCCGGCGACACTTCTTGAGGTCGAGGACAAGCGCAATCTGGGCATGGAGGCCGAGGCGGCGCTTCTGGAGCGCGCGGTTCCTGCCGGATCGGTGCTGATCACGATGGACGAGCGGGGGGATGTGGTCTCCTCGCCCGATTTTGCTGCGCGGTTGGGCGGCTGGCGGGATGCCTCGCACGATGTGACCTTTGTCATCGGCGGGGCGGATGGCATCGCCCCGGCGCTGCGCGCCAAGGCCGACTGGTCGCTCAGTTTCGGCAAGATGGTCTGGCCGCATATGCTGGTGCGGGTGATGCTGGCCGAACAGCTCTACCGCGCCGGGCAGATTCTGGCGGGCACGCCCTATCACCGCCTCTGAGCCCGCCGAACTTGCCGTTTCAGCACGGGCAGCGTAGGAAGGGGCAAATTCGTCAGGAGGCGCTCATGACCCGTCCGAAACCCGTTGTTCTGTGCATTCTCGATGGCTGGGGCGAGCGCGCCGAAACCGAGGGCAACGCGCCGAAACTGGCCCATACGCCGAACCTCGACCGGGTCTTTGCGACCTGTCCGAAAGCGACGCTGATCACCCATGGCAATGATGTCGGGCTGCCGACCGGGCAGATGGGCAATTCGGAGGTCGGGCACACCAACATCGGCGCCGGGCGCGTCGTGGCGATGGATCTGGGGCAGATCGATCTGGCGATCGAGGATGGCAGCTTCTTCCAGAACGCGCCGATCCTTGAATTCATTGAAAAAGTGAAGACCGCGGGGGGCCGCGCGCATCTGATGGGCGTGGTGTCCGATGGCGGCGTGCATGGCCACATCGAACACGTTCTGGCGGCCTGCAAGATGATTGCCGGGGCAGGGGTTCCGGTGGTGCTGCATGCGATCACCGATGGGCGCGACGTGGCCCCGGATTCCTCGGCCCGGTTCGTTGACGATCTGTGCAAACGCCTGCCCGCGGGTTGCACCGTTGCCACGGTGATCGGTCGTTACTGGGCGATGGACCGCGACAACCGCTGGGAACGCGTCGGCACCGCCTTTGATGCGATCGTGAAAGGGCAGGGGTTCAGCGCGGCCACTCCGGCCGAAGCCGTGGCGCAGAGCTATGCCAAGGGCGAGATGGACGAGTTCATCAAGCCGACCGTGATCGCAGGCTATGCGGGCACGGCAGATCACGACGGCTTCTTCTGCCTGAACTTCCGGGCCGACCGGGCGCGGGAAATCCTGCGCACGCTCGGCGAGCCGGGCTTTGCGGAATTCGACGTCTCGGCGCGGCCGACCTGGTCGGCGATGCTCGGCATGGTCGAATATTCCGTCACGCATAACGCTTACATGACGGCGGCCTATCCCAAACGCGATATCGTCAATACTTTGGGCGAATGGGTTTCGAAACAAGGTCTTACACAGTTCCATCTGGCGGAAACCGAGAAATACCCGCATGTGACCTTCTTCCTGAACGGCGGCAAGGAAGCGCCCTGGGCGGGCGAAGATCGCTACATGCCGAAATCGCCGAAAGTGGCGACCTATGATCTGCAACCCGAAATGTCGGCCCCCGAGGTCACCGACAAATTCGTCGAGGCGATCGAAAAGGGCTATGATCTGATCATCGTCAACTATGCCAACCCGGACATGGTCGGCCATACCGGCAGCCTTCCGGCGGCGATTGCCGCCTGCGAGGAGATCGACCGCGATCTGGGCCGGGTTCTGGCCGCGCTCGAAAAGGCCGGGGGGGCGATGATCATCACCGCCGATCACGGCAACTGCGAAACGATGATCGACCCGGTGACGGGCGGGCCGCACACGGCGCATACGACGAACCTCGTGCCGGTGGCGCTGGTCGGCGGCCCCGCGGGCGCGCGGTTGCATCCGGGGCGGCTGTCCGATCTGGCGCCGACGTTGCTTGACCTGATGAAGTTGCCCGTGCCGCCGGAAATGACCGGCAAGACGTTGATCGAGACATGATCCGCAAGGCGGTCGTTGCCTTCCTGTTTTCGGCGGGGGCGGCCTTGGCCAGCCCCGCTGGTGACGTGGCGCAAAAGGCCGCCGAGGATCTGCGCGCCTCGATCGAGGCGCTGGATGCCGCACAGACCAAGGCCGACCGGGTGGCGGCGCTGACGCAGACGATTTCCGCCTATGAAAAGGGCCTTGGCGCGCTGCGCGACGGGCTGCGTCGGGCCTCGGTCCGCGAAGCCGAGATCCGCGCAAAATTCGAGGCGAAGCGCGAAGACATCGGCCGGCTTCTGGGCGTGATGAGCACGATGAGCAGCACCGAAGGGCCGCTTTTGCTGCTGCATCCCTCCGGGCCCTTGGGCACCGCGCGCTCGGGCATGATGCTCGGCGCCGTGACGCCCGCGCTTCAGGCCGAGGCGGAAAAGATGCGCACCGATCTGGTCGAGATCCAGGAGCTTCGCAGCGTGCAGGGCAATGCCGAAAAGGTGCTCGAAACCGGGTTGAGCTCGGTGCAGGCGGCCCGCACGGCGCTGTCGAAGGCGATGGCGGATCGCTCGAAACTGCCCAAGCGCTACATGGAAGAACCCGAAGAGCTGCGCGAGCTGGTCGAAAGTGTCGATACGCTGGAGGGGTTCGCCTCGGGTCTGGCCGATCTGGAAGGCGATATCGGCCCGCCGCTGGCCGATTTCACCGAAGCCAAGGGCGATCTGCCGATGCCGGTTCTTGGCACGGTGCTGCGCAAATTCAACGAGGCCGATGCGGCGGGGATCCGTCGTCCGGGGCTGGTGGTGGCCACCGCGCCCGCAGCGCTGGTGACGACGCCCTGGCCCGCCACGATCCGCTATCGCGGCCCGCTTCTCGACTACGGAAATGTGATGATCCTTGAACCCGCGGAAGGCTATCTTCTGGTTCTGGCGGGGCTGGGCAGCGTCTATGGTGAGACCGGAGACGTGCTTGCGGCGGGGGCTCCGGTCGGGCTGATGGGCGGGCGCGAACCCGGAGCACAGGAATTCGGCGAGGATTTCCTGAAGAACGCGCAGATGGGGAGTGGCGCCACGCGCTCGGAAACGCTTTATATCGAGTTGAGGAAGGGCAAGAAGCCCGTGGACCCCGCGCCGTGGTTCACCCCGACGAAAGACCAGAACAAGGGCTGAAAATGAAGAAATTCGTCATTGCCGCACTGGGCGGAACGATCGCCGGGACATTGCTCTCGGTGCAGGTGGCGCCGCTGCTGGCGGAAGAGACGTCGAAACCGGCCTCGGTCTATCAGGAGCTGGACCTGTTTGGCGATGTGTTCAAGCGCATCCGCAGCGACTACGTCGAGCAGGTGGATGACAAGAAGCTGATCGAAGCCGCGATCAACGGGATGCTGTCCTCGCTTGATCCGCATTCGAGCTACATGCCCGCCGATGAATACGACGACATGAAGGTGCAGACGCGCGGCTCCTTCGGCGGTCTGGGCATCGAAGTGACGATGGAAAACGGCGCGGTCAAGGTCGTGTCGCCGATGGACGGGACGCCCGCCGCAGCCGCCGGCATTCAGTCGGGCGATTTCATCACCCATGTGAACGGCGAAAGCCTGATGGGGCTGACGCTGGATGACGCCGTCGACAAGATGCGCGGCCCGGTCGGCAGCGAAGTGACGCTGAAGATCGTTCGCGAAGGCAAGACCGAGCCTTTCGACGTGGCCCTGACGCGCGACACGATCAAGCTGACCGCGGTGAAGGGACGGCTCGAGGCGAATACCGCCGTTCTGCGCATCACCACCTTCAACGACCAGACCTTCCCGAACCTGCAAGAAAGCCTGAAGAAGGTCGCCGACGAGGCGGGCGGGATCGACAAGCTGAATGGTGTCGTGATCGATCTGCGCAACAACCCCGGTGGTCTGCTGACGCAGGCGATCGCGGTTTCGGACGCGTTCCTCGACAAGGGCGAGATCGTCTCGACCCGCGGCCGCAAGTCCGAGGACAGCGAGCGGTTCAATGCCACACCGGGCGATCTGGTGAATGGCAAGCCAATCGTGGTGCTGATCAACGGTGGCTCCGCCTCGGCCTCGGAAATCGTCACCGGGGCGCTGCAGGATCACCACCGCGCCATCGTGGTGGGGACGAAGAGCTTCGGCAAGGGCTCGGTGCAGACGGTCATTCCGGTGCAGAACGAAGGCGCGATGCGGCTGACCACCTCGCGCTACTACACGCCCTCGGGGCGGTCGATTCAGGCGCTGGGGATTGCCCCCGATATCGTCGTGCCGCAGCCGCCCGAAGCGCCGGATGCCGACAAGGCGACCGAGGACACACCGGAAACCCGGTCCGAAGCCGATCTGCGCGGCGTGCTGTCGAACGACTCGATGACCGAGGACGAGAAGAAGCAGGCCGAAGAAGAGCGCAGCAAGGCCGAGGAGGCCGCGAAACTGCGGCTCGAGGACTTCCAGTTGGCCTATGCCATCGACATCATCAAGGGGCTGGCCGTTGCCGGTCAGACGCTGGTGCCGGTGGACGATCCGAGAACCGCGGCCAAACCCGCAAAACCGTAACAAGACGGGGGGCCGAAAGGCCCCCTTGCTTCATGAGGACAAGATGACCCCCGAAGAGCTTGCCGCGCTGCCCTATCGCAAGAATGTCGGCCTTGTGCTGATCAATGCCGAAGGCCTGATCTTTGCCGGTCAGCGCATCGACAATCCGGGCAACGCCTGGCAGATGCCGCAAGGGGGCATCGACGATGGCGAGCGGCCGAAGGAAGCCGCGCTGCGCGAATTGGAGGAAGAAACCGGGGTTCGCGCGGATCTGGTCGAGAAGATCGCCAAGACCGAGGATTGGCTGATCTATGACCTGCCCGAGGATCTGATCGGCAACATCTGGGGTGGCAAATATCGCGGCCAGAAGCAGAAATGGTTCCTGTTCCGCTTTCTCGGCCAGGACAGCGATGTGAATATCGCGACCGAACACCCGGAATTTTCGGTCTGGCGTTGGATGGAACCGGCCGAACTGGTGGAAAAGATCGTGCCGTTCAAGCGCGCGGTCTATGAGCAGGTGTTCGACACCTTCGCCGAACACCTGAAGAAATGATCTGATCCGTCAGAAGTCGAGGCCAAGGTCGAAGGTGCGCGCCGAATGGGTCAGCGCACCCGACGAAATGTAATCGACCCCGGTCGCGGCGACTTCGGCGATGCGTTCCAGACGCATGTTGCCTGACGCTTCCAGCACGACGCGGCTGTGGGTCAGTGCCACCGCCTCGCGCAGGGTGGGCGTGTCCATGTTGTCGAGCAAGATCACGTCAGCCCCGCCAATCGACAGCGCCTGATCGAGCTGATCGAGGCTGTCAACCTCGAGTTCGACGCGCATCATGTGGCTGCGCGCGGCTTTCGCGGCTTCCAGAACGGCGCGAATGCCCCCGGCAGCGGCGATGTGGTTGTCCTTGATCAGGATCGCATCGGAGAGGCCAAAGCGGTGGTTCGAGCCGCCCCCATGCGCGACCGCGGTTTTCTCGATCAGGCGCAGACCGGGGGTGGTTTTCCGGGTGCAAGTGATGCGGGTCTTGGTGCCGCGGGTTTGCGCAACGAAACTGGCGGTCAGGCTGGCAATGCCGGTCATCCGGCCCGCGAAGTTCAGCGCAACCCGTTCCCCCATCAGGATCGACGCCGCCGAGCCCGAAATCGTCATCAGGCATTGGCCCTTGCCGCAGGGATGGCCGTCGGCGACATGGGTCGTGACCACGAGCGTCGGATCGACAAGGCGGAAGGCGAGGGTGGCCACCTGCATCCCCGAGACCACACCCTCTTCACGGGCGTTGACGCGGGCCTCGTAGCGGGTGGCGGCGGGAACGACGGCACGGGTGGTGACATCGCCCATCGGCGACAGGTCTTCCATCAGCGCGGCGCGGATCACGGGTTCGAGCAGGAAATCGGGCAGGGGGGTCATTCTTCCTCCAGCGCGCGGGACCGGATGGTCCGCGCTTCGGTCAAGGTCAGAAAGCTGCGTTTGGCTTGAACAGGGTCTGTTTTCGGGAAGTCGGAGCGGTAATGGCCGCCCCGGCTTTCGGTGCGGATCAGCGCCGCGGCGGCAATCAGCGTGGCGGTGGCGGTCATGTTGCGCAGGGCTTCGCGCTCGGCCTTTGCCTCGATCTCGGCAATCGTGCGCAGGGCAGAGGTGAGCCCAACCGCATCGCGGACGACACCGACGCCATCGGTCATCGCCTGCCGCAAGCGGGCGACGGCGGCCTCGTCGACGGGGTGACCGCCTGCCGGAAAGGTGAGGGTGATCCGGTCGGCACCGGCCATGGGCAGCGTTTCGGCAATACCCTCGGCGCAGATGCGGGCAAAGACGAGGGCTTCCAGAAGCCCGTTCGAGGCCAGCCGATTGGCGCCGTGCAGCCCGGTCGAGGAGGCCTCGCCGCAGACCCAGAGCCGGTTCAGCGAGGATCGGCCGCGGTCATCGACGGCAATTCCGCCCATGTGATAATGCGCGGCGGCGGCGACCGGGATTGGCTGCGAAACAGGGTCTATTCCGGCTGAAAAGCAGGCCTCCGCGACGGCGGGAAAGCGTTTCGGAAGCTCGTCTCCCAGCACCTGCCGGGTGTCCAGAACCGGGTTCCGGCCCGCCTGCCGTTCCAGATAGACGGCGCGGGCGACGATATCGCGCGGAGCCAGTTCGGCATCGGGATGAATCGGCAGCATGAAACGCTCGGCACGGTCATTCAGCAGGACCGCGCCTTCGCCACGCAGGGCTTCGGTCGCGAGCGGGGCCGGGTCTTCACCCGTGGCAATCGCGGTCGGGTGGAATTGCACGAATTCGGCATCGGCAATCAACGCGCCTGCGCGAGCGGCCATGCCGATGACCTGACCCCGGATGCGCGGCGGGTTGGTGGTGACGGCGAAAAGCCCGCCCGAGCCACCGCCCGCCAGCAGCACCGCGGGGGTGCGGATCAGCACGCGGCCGGTCGAGGCGGCGGCGGATTCCACCCAGATCCCAGTGACGGCACCGTTTTCGACCTCGAGCCGCGTTGCGATCGCGCCTTCGATCACCTGAACCGAGGGACAGGCGCGGACGGCAGCGATCAGCGTCTGCATGATCTCGTATCCGGCCTGATCGCCCTTGACCCGCACGACGCGGGGGCGGGAATGCGCGGCCTCGCGCGACATCACGTAATCACCCTGCGCATCGCGGTCAAACGGCGCGCCCAAGGCGGTCAGATCTAGGATACGATCGCGAGCCTCGATGGTCACCAGACGCGCGATTGCCGCATCGACGGTGCCCGCGCCCGCGGTTTCGGTGTCCTTCGCGTGATCCTCGGCGCTGTCGGGCGGGGCCATTGCGGCGGCAACACCGCCCTGCGCCCAAGCCGACGACGCACCCTCGCCCAAGCTCTCGGGCGAGATCACCAGAACCGGGTGCGGCGCCAGTTTCAGCGCTGCGTAAAGCGCCCCCAGCCCCGCACCGACGATGACGACGCGCGGGGTTTCGATCACCGGATCGCTCACTGGGCCAGCTTCCGCGACAGATCGATCATGCGCTCGACCGCAAGGCGGGCGTTGTCGATCAGGGCGGGGTCGACGGTGACCTCTTCGGTGCCGGTGTGCAGCGACCACAGGATCTTTTCGAGCGTGATCATCTTCATGTAGGGGCACATGTTGCACGGCCCCAGAAACTCGACCGAGGGCAGGGCATCGGCGATGTTCGACGCCATCGAGCATTCGGTGACGAGCATCACCTGCGCCGGTTTTTCGCGGGTCACGAAGTCGATCATCCCCGCGGTCGAGCCCGAGAAATCCGCCTCGGCCACCACATCAGGCGGGCATTCCGGGTGGGCGATGATCTTCGTGCCGGGGTGATAGGCGCGGAAATCGCGCAGATCGGCGGGCGTGTATTGTTCGTGCACGATGCAGGAGCCCGCCCACCAGACGACGTTCTTTTGCGGCACGGCTTTCGCGACGTTCTGCGCCAGATACTGGTCGGGCGTCATGATGATCGTGGGTTCGGGCAGGGCCGCCACGATCTGCGCCGCATTGGCCGAGGTGCAGCAGATGTCCGAGGCCGCTTTCACCGCCGCCGTCGTGTTGACATAGCTGACCACCGGCGCGCCCGGATATTTCGCCCGCATCTGGGCAATGCCTTCGGGCGTGATGCTTTCCGCGAGCGAACAACCGGCCTGCGCATCGGGGATCAGCACGCGCTTGGCCGGGTTCAGGATCTTTGAGGTCTCGGCCATGAAATGCACGCCGCATTGCACGATCGTTTCGGCTTCAACTTTCGTCGCCTCGATTGCCAGTTGCAGGCTGTCGCCCACGACATCGGCGACACCGTGATAAATCTCGGGCGTCATGTAGTTATGCGCCAGGATCACCGCGTTCTTTTCGCGCTTCAGCCGGTTGATCGCGCGGATATAGGGCGCATGGCGGGCGAAATCGGGCAGGGGGATCACGCGGTCCATGCGGGCGTGAATATCGGCCATTTCCTGCGCCAGCGTCAGCGACGGTGTCAGGTCATAGGCCTCGGCCAGAGCCGCGCGCATCGTAGCGAAGTCCAGCATGGGCTCCCTCCCCAAAACTGCGAACGCCCAATATTGCGAACGCGATGCATCTAATGGCTGCGGAGCGGGGATGGAATGGGAAAATTGCCGCAACGATGCGTTTTGTGAAATATATGTGTCAGCGGGGTCGCTTCCAGATCGCGCCATCGCCCAGTTTGGCGACGAAAGCGGCATGGGCTTCCGCCTCGGCTTCGGTGATGCGCGAGGGCAGCGGAACGGGGCGCGGACGGGGCCGCCAATCGGCGGTGGAAACCGCGTTTTTGGCCGGAACAGGGTCGATATTCAGCCCGAAACCCGGTTGCCGTCCGCCGATCAGTTCCAGATAGACCTCGGCCAGGATCTCGGAGTCGAGAAGCGCCCCGTGCAGGGTCCGGGACGAGTTGTCGATGCCGAAGCGCCGACACAGCGCATCGAGCGTCGCGGGCGAGCCCGGAAATTTTCGCCGCGCCATCGCCAGCGTATCGAGCGCCCGATCATTGGGGATCAGCGGCTTTTGCACCCAGCCAAGCTCGGCATTCAGGAATTTCATGTCGAAGGCGGCGTTGTGGATCACCAGCTTCGAGTCATCGCCGATGAAATCGAGGAAATCCTGCGCGATCTGGATGAACTTCGGCTTGTCGCGCAGGAAATCGTCGCCAAGGCCATGCACGGCAAAGGCTTCCTGCGGCATCGCCCGTTCGGGGTTGATGTATTGGTGATAGGTCCGCCCGGTGGGGACGTGGTTCATCAGCTCGACCGCGCCGATTTCGACGATCCGATGCCCTTCGGAGGGTTCGAATCCGGTCGTTTCGGTGTCGAGGACGATCTCACGCATGGCGGCTCCGCAGGTGTTTGATCAGCTTTCGCACCTCGGCGCGGGTCTGTTCAAGAGTGAAGGTCTCGATCAAGAAATCGGCGCGGCGGCGTTTTTCGGCATCGGGCAACTGGCGGGCAAGAATCATGTCCAACTGTGCCTCGGTCATCTGGCCGCGGGCCAGAACGCGGGTGCGTTGCACATCGGGCGCGGCGGTGATGACAAGGACAGCATCACAGTCCTTGTCCGCGCCGGTTTCATAAAGCAGCGGAATGTCGAGAAGGATCAGATCATCGGCGTTATGGGTAAGTAAAAACGCCTGACGTGCGGCCTGAACCAGCGGATGAACAACCGATTCCAGCTGGGATAGAGCCTGTTTATTGGATTGCAGAAGCGTCTTCAATCGGTCGCGATCCACCGCGCCATCACGGATTGCATCGGGGAAGATTTCGGCCAGCGGGGCAACGGCGGCCCCATCTTTTGCGTAAAGCGCGTGCACGGTGGCATCCGCATCCCAGACCGGAATGCCCTCTTCCGCAAACAGCCGCGCCGTCGTCGATTTCCCCATGCCGATGGAGCCGGTGAGACCGAGACGGAACGGGCGGGTCATGCCGCCAGCACCACGACGCGGAGTTCCGGGGTGACCTCGGGGCGGTGCCCGAACCAGCGTTCAAAGCCGGGAACCGCCTGATGCAGCAACATGCCAAGGCCATCGACGGTGACACAACCGCGGGCGGCGGCGGCGTCCAGAAAATCGGTGCGCAGGGGGGTGTAGACGCAATCGGTGACGACGGCCGAAGCGGAAAGCGCGTCGAGCGGAAGGTCGAAGGTCGCTTTCCCAGCCATGCCGAGCGAGGAGGTGTTCACCACGGTCGCGGCGCCGTCGAAAATCTGGCCGACCTTGTCCCAGTCTTCGACCACGACGCGGGGGCCGAAGGCGGTGCGAAGTGCCTCGGCCCGGGCGCGAGTACGATTGGCGATGCGGATTTCCGGACAACCGGCGTCGAGCAGGGCGACAACGATGGCGCGGGCGGCACCACCGGCCCCGATCACCGCGGCCGGGCCAGAATCTGCCTGCCAGCCCGGAGCGCCCTCGATCAGATTGGCGAGAAAGCCGATGCCATCGGTGTTGTCGGCATGAATCCGGCCGGTTTCATCGAAAACGAGCGTGTTCGCCGCGCCGATCCGTGCGGCGCGGTCGGACACCACATCGGCCAGCGCCAGCGCGGTTTCCTTGTGTGGAATCGTGATGTTGCAGCCGACAAACCCGGCCTTGGGCAGGGTGCGCAGCACGGGCTCCAGATCGCCCTCGGCCACATCCATCGGGATGTAATGGCCACGAATACCGTAAGTTTTCAGCCAATGCCCATGCAGCGCGGGCGAGCGGGAATGATTGATCGGATGCCCGATCACGCCAGCCAGAGGAATTCGGGTCATGTCGTCAGCTCTCCTCGCGCGCGCAGCCAGTTCAGGACTTCGATCAGGGGCAGGCCCAGCACGGCAAAGTAATCGCCCTCGATGGCAGAGAACAACCGCACCCCTTCCTCTTCGAGCTTGTAACAGCCGACCGCGTGACGGATCGAGTCCCAGTTGCGTGCGACATACTCGGCGATGAAGGCGTCGGAAAGCGGATGCATGGTCAAGCGCACCTCGGCCACATGGCGCCAGAGCGGGCGGCCATCCTGCACGACGACCAGCGCCGAAAGCAGGCGATGCGTGCGACCCGAAAGGCTTTGCAGATGCGCGATCGCCTGATCGGGGCTTTCGGGCTTCGCAAAAATCTCGCCCTGCAGTTCGAGCACCTGATCGGCGCCCAGAACGAGCGCGCCGGGATGACGAGCAGATTGCTTCATCGCCTTCGCTTCGGCCAGTTGATCGGCGACATCGCGCGGCTTCGCGCCTTCCTGTTCGAGCGCCTGGCGGATCGCCTCTTCATCGACACGGGCGGGGGCGATGGTCACCGAAAGCCCGGCAGAGCGCAAAAGCTGCGCGCGGATCTGCGAGGAAGAGGCCAGAACAAGGTCGGGGAGCATGTGGACAACCGTTGGGAAAACCGGATGGGGGAGCCTGGGGACAGAAGGTGGTGCAACTTTTCCTCCCCGGGAAGGGGCGAGTTTGTCAAGGAACGAAAGGAGACTCCCAGCATGTGGGAAGGACGACACTGCGGATGTGAGGAAGTGCCGCAACCCACAAGAACAAAATGGAACACTCCCAAACCGCCCACGTCGGTATCAACCACGCAAGTCATTGATAAAAAAGGGTCTGTTTGACTTTTCAACAGGGTTTTACGATGCCCTATCCGAGCCTTTCAAGGCATGGGAAAAGACTTGGAAAACCCGACTATCCACACTGTCCACAGCCCTTACAAAATCAACATCTTTTCTTTTCAATAATAATTCTTAAGAAGAAGCCGACACAGGAGGCACAGATGTTCGAACTCGTCACGGATTTCCTTTCGGATTGGTATTTCTGGACGAAGTCCCTGCATGTGATGTCGGTCCTGGCCTGGATGGCGGGTCTGTTCTACCTGCCGCGGCTTTACGTCTACCACGTTGAAGGGCTGAAGAAGCAGGGCGTGAAACGCGGGTCGGAGATGGATCTGCTGTTCCAGCACCAGGAGCGGATGCTGCTCAAGGCGATCATGAACCCGGCCGCGGTCTCGACCTGGTTCTTCGGTCTTTGCCTTGTCTTCACGCCGGGCATCATCGACTGGAGCATGCAATGGCCCTGGATCAAGGGCGCCTGCGTGATCGCGATGACGGTGTTCCACCTGTTCCTTGCCAAGGCGCGGCTGAAATTCGTCGATGGCAAGAACGAGCTGGCCGGTCGGCAATGGCGGATGATGAACGAGGTGCCGACGTTGCTGATGTTCCTCATCGTCATCGCGGTGATCGTGAAGTTCTGATTTCGTTGACTCGCCGCGGGCTTTGGGCGTAGAAGCGCCCCAGCCCCGGCCGTCCGGCCGACAGGTTTTGCCGAACCCTGACCCATGCTGCGCCGCCCCGACGGGGTCTGGCGCCTTTCGCGGATGGATGCGATGACCGAACGTTTGAACCTTTCCGATCTCAAGGCGAAAAGCCCCAAGGACCTGCTGGCGATGGCCGAGGACTGGGAGATCGAAAACGCCTCGACCATGCGCAAGGGCGAGATGATGTTCTCGATCCTCAAGGAGCATGCCGAGGACGGCGTCGAAATCGGCGGCGATGGCGTGCTCGAGGTGCTGCAGGACGGGTTCGGCTTCCTGCGCTCGCCCGAGGCGAACTATCTGCCCGGCCCCGATGACATCTACGTTTCGCCCGACATGATCCGGCAATACAGCCTGCGCACCGGCGATACCGTCTGGGGCATCATTCGCGCGCCGGGCGAGAATGAACGCTATTTCGCGCTGACCGCGGTCGAGAAGATCAACTTCGAAGATCCGGAAAAGGCGCGTCACAAGGTCAGCTTCGACAACCTGACGCCGCTTTACCCCGATGAACGGCTGAAGATGGAGATCGAGGATCCGACGATCAAGGATCGCTCGGCCCGGATCATCGATCTGGTGGCACCGATCGGGAAAGGCCAGCGCTCGCTGATCGTCGCGCCGCCGCGGACCGGCAAGACGGTTCTGCTGCAGAACATCGCGCATTCGATCGAGGTGAACCACCCCGAGTGCTACCTGATCGTGCTTCTGATCGACGAACGTCCCGAGGAAGTCACCGACATGCAGCGCTCGGTGAAGGGCGAGGTGATTTCCTCGACCTTCGACGAACCGGCGACGCGGCACGTTGCGGTGGCCGAGATGGTGATCGAAAAAGCCAAGCGTCTGGGCGAGCATAAACGAGATGTTGTGATCCTGCTTGACTCGATCACAAGACTTGGCCGGGCTTTCAACACGGTCGTGCCGAGTTCGGGCAAGGTGCTGACCGGTGGTGTCGATGCGAACGCGCTGCAGCGTCCGAAGCGCTTCTTCGGTGCGGCGCGGAACATCGAAGAGGGCGGCTCGCTGACCATCATCGCGACGGCGCTGATCGATACCGGCTCGCGGATGGACGAGGTGATCTTCGAAGAATTCAAGGGCACCGGCAACAGCGAGATCGTGCTGGACCGGAAGGTTGCCGACAAGCGCGTCTTCCCGGCGATGGACATTCTCAAGTCGGGCACGCGGAAGGAAGATCTGCTGGTCGACCAGAAAGACCTGCAGAAGACCTATCTGCTGCGCCGCATCCTGA
This sequence comes from Rhodobacter viridis, assembly GCF_003217355.1. Taxonomy (GTDB): domain Bacteria; phylum Pseudomonadota; class Alphaproteobacteria; order Rhodobacterales; family Rhodobacteraceae; genus Rhodobacter; species Rhodobacter viridis. The sequence continues at coordinate 199,617 of NZ_QJTK01000002.1, forward strand.
ACCCGATGGGCACGACGGATGCGATCGAATTCCTGATCTCGAAGCTGAAGCAGACGAAAACCAACGGCGAGTTCTTCGATTCGATGAACGGCTGAGGTATCGTTGCCCCGAGAGGGATTTCGATGGACACGATCTATGCGCAGGCATCCGGCCGCGGCAAGGCCGGCGTTGCGGTCATTCGCCTGTCCGGGCCGCGTGCTTGGCAGGCGATTGCGGCTTTGTGCGGCCGTTTGCCCGCGCCGCGGCAGGCTTCGGTGCGGCTGTTGAAGATCGAGGGCGAAGTTCTCGACGAGGCACTGGTGCTGTGTTTCGAGGCGGGTCGCAGTTTCACGGGCGAAGAATCCGGCGAGTTGCATCTGCATGGGGCGGTAGCGACGGTTGCCGCGGTGCTGAAAGCGCTCGGGTCGCTGGGTTTTCTGCGTCTGGCCGAGCCGGGCGAATTTACCCGGCGGGCGATGGAAAGCGGGCGGCTGGATCTGTCACAGGTCGAGGGCCTGGCGGATCTGATCGAGGCCGAGACCGAGGCACAGCGCAAACAGGCTTTGGCGGTTCTGTCCGGTTCGGTTGGGCGGATGGTCGAGACCTGGCGCAGCAAGCTCATCCGGGCGGCGGCGCTGATGGAGGCCTGCATCGATTTCGCCGATGAGGATGTGCCCGAGGATGTGACACCGGAAGTGCGCGGTTTGCTGGGCGATGTCTCGGGTCAACTGGCGCAAGAGATGGCGCGGATTTCGGTGACCGAACGGATACGCGAGGGCTTTGAAGTTGCGATCGTCGGGCGTCCGAATGCCGGGAAGTCGACGCTTTTGAACGCGCTGGCGGGGCGGGAAGCCGCGATCACCTCGGAAGTTGCGGGAACGACGCGCGATGTGATCGAAGTCCGGATGGATCTGTCCGGTCTGGCGGTGACGTTGCTGGATACCGCGGGTCTGCGCGATACCGAAGACCAAATCGAGGCGATCGGGGTTGCCCGGGCGATCGCGCGGGCGAAGCAGGCGGATCTGCGGGTGTTCCTGCTGGATGACGGCGATATTCCGCTGCTGGAGCCGATCGCAGATGATCTGATCGTGCGCGGCAAGGCTGATCTGGGCGGACCGGGCGATCTGCGCGTATCCGGCAAGACCGGGGAAGGCATCGATGCGCTTGTCTCGGCAATCACCACGCGTCTGTCCGAACGGGCGGCCGGGGCAGGGGTGATGACCCGGGAGCGCCATCGGGATTGTCTGATTCGGGCTGAGGCGGCCTTGCGGGCGTCGTCTGTTGAGCTAGCTCATGGGCTTGAGCGGCTTGACCTGGCTGCAGAGCAATGTCGGACCGCCGTTCGGGCCTTGGAATCCTTGCTGGGGCGGGTTGATGTCGAGAGCCTTCTTGACGAGATCTTTTCCAGTTTCTGCATCGGCAAGTGAGGAGTGTTTCACGTGAAACATTTTGACGTCATCGTCGTCGGAGGGGGGCACGCCGGGACCGAGGCAGCGCATGCCGCAGCCCGGATGGGGGCTAACACCGCGCTTGTCACGATGCGCCGCGAGGCGATCGGGGTGATGTCCTGCAACCCGGCGATCGGCGGGCTTGGGAAAGGCCATCTGGTGCGCGAAGTCGACGCGATGGATGGGGTGATGGGCAAGGCTGCCGATCGTGCGGGCATTCAGTTTCGCTTGCTGAATCGACGCAAGGGTCCTGCGGTGCAGGGTCCGAGAACACAGGCGGACCGCAAGCTCTATCGCCTCGCGATCGCCGAGCTTTGTGCGGGGCAGCCCCGTCTCGAAATCGTCGAAGGCGAAGTGGTCGATCTTCTGATGGATGGGGTCGCCATTTCCGGCGTGCGTCTGCAGGACGGGTCGGAGATTTCTGCTGCTGCGGTCGTGATGACGACCGGCACGTTTCTGAACGGCGTCATTCACATCGGTGATCAACGGACCGCAGGGGGCCGCGTCGGAGATCGCCCCTCTGTACCGCTTTCGCATCGGCTGCGGGAGCTTGCGCCGAATGTTGGGCGTTTGAAAACCGGCACGCCGCCGCGGCTTGATGGAAAGACCATCAATTGGGATATCCTTGAGGCACAGCCCGGCGACGATGATCCTGTGATGCTGAGTTTCCTGAGCCAAAAGCCGTTCGTGCGGCAGATTGCCTGTGGCATCACCCATACGAACGAATCGACCCACGAGGTGATTCGGAATAACCTTCAGCGGTCCGCGATGTACGGTGGGCACATCGAAGGCGTCGGGCCGCGCTATTGCCCGTCGATCGAGGACAAGGTGGTGCGGTTTGCCGATAAAACCTCGCATCAGGTGTTCCTCGAGCCCGAGGGTCTGGACGACGACACGGTTTATCCGAACGGAATTTCCACGTCTTTGCCGAGTGATGTGCAAGAAGCCTATGTGCGCTCGATCCGGGGTCTTGAGGAGGTTCGTATCCTGCAGCCTGGCTATGCGATCGAATATGACTTTGTCGATCCGCGGGCATTGACCTTGACGCTGGAACTGCGGGAGCAGGCGGGTCTTTTCCTTGCGGGCCAAATCAATGGTACCACCGGCTATGAAGAAGCCGCCGCGCAAGGGCTTGTTGCGGGTCTGAATGCGGCTTGCAAAGCCCTCGGGCGTGAGCCAGTCACCTTCAGCCGGACCGATTCCTATATTGGCGTGATGATCGACGATCTTGTGGGGCGCGGGGTCAATGAACCCTATCGCATGTTCACCTCGCGCGCCGAGTATCGGCTTTTCCTTCGGGCTGACAATGCGGATCAGCGACTTACACCGCGCGGTATCGAGCTTGGGTGTGTCGGGGAGGAACGCGCGCGGGCTTTCGCGTGCAAGAGTGATGCGATGGACGCAGGAAAGGCAATCCTCGATTCGATTGTCTTAACTCCGAAGCAGGCAGTTTCTCTTGGTCTCGAGCTCAATCAGGATGGGGTCAAGCGCAGCGCGTTCCAATTGCTTTCGTTCCCTCAGGTCACCTTCGGCCAACTTGCGGGCTTGTTTCCAGAATTGGCGAATATCCCCGCAGCGACTGCAGAGCAGCTTTCGAACGAGGCGCTCTATGCAAATTATATCGCCCGGCAGCAACGTGACGTCGAGGCGATGCGCCGCGACGAGAATTGGGAGATTCCCATCGATTTTGACTATGGCGTTCTGTCTGGCCTGTCCAACGAGCTGAAGCTGAAATTCTCTGCCGCGGCGCCGCGCACTCTGCATCAGGCGGGTCAGGTTGATGGTGCGACGCCGGCCGCTTTGGCCTTGATCCTTGCGCGTTTGCGGCAGAACAAGCGGGCAGCGCAGAAATGACCGGTCCGGAGCTCTTCGCTGCTCACTTCGATGTTTCACGTGAAACAATTCAGCTGCTGGAGCAGCTGGAAGCGCTGCTGCGCAAATGGAATTCGGCGATCAATCTGGTTTCGCCGAATACATTGTCGGAAATCTGGTCGCGCCATTTTCTCGATTCGGCACAGCTTCTCGATATGCTTGACACCACTCCCGAGCGCTGGGGTGATCTTGGAAGCGGCGGTGGCTTTCCCGGCCTGGTCGTTGGCGTTCTTGCCAAGGAAAGGTTTCCGGATATGAAGCTGACCTTGGTTGAAAGCGACAAGCGCAAGGCGGCATTCCTGGCGAATGCCGTTCGAGATCTGGGTATTTTCGCGAAGGTCGAGCCCATGCGCATCGAGATGCTGGGTCCACTTCATGCCGACGTGCTTTCCGCGCGCGCACTTGCATCGCTTGATCTTCTTCTTGGCTTTGCCGAGCGTCATCTGTCACCCGATGGCATCGCACTCTTTCCAAAGGGAAATCGTTGGCGCGAAGAGGTTGCGTTGGCGAAGCAGAAATGGTCCTTTGACTGCGAACAGAAACCCAGTGCCACGGATCCGGAGTCTGTGGTCTTGAAAATCAAGGGGTTGCAACGTGTCTGATCTCACACGCCCGGCTCAGCCTAGAATCATAGCCATCGCCAACCAGAAGGGCGGTGTCGGGAAAACGACCACGGCAATCAATCTTGCCGCGGCGATGGCAGAACGTGGATGCCGCGTTTTGCTCGTCGATCTTGATCCGCAGGGGAACGCTTCAACCGGTTTGGGTATTGAAGCGCAGGACCGAAAGTTCAGCACCTACGATTTGATCTTTGGGGATGCTCCGCTTTCGGATGTCATCCAGCAAACGGCCTTCGAAGGCCTTTTCATTTCGCCTGCGACGACTGATCTTTCGTCCGCGGATATGGAACTGGTTTCGTCAGAGAAACGCAGCTTTCTGCTGCATGATGCGCTGCGGCAGACTGACATCGATCGCTATGCGTTTGACTATGTGCTGATCGACTGCCCGCCGTCGCTCACTCTGATGACCGTGAATGCCATGGTTGCGGCGCAATCCATCCTGGTTCCGCTGCAGGCCGAGTTCTTCGCGCTCGAAGGACTGTCGCAGTTGATGCTGACGATTCGCGAGGTTCGTCAGACGGCGAACCGGGATTTGCGCATCGAGGGCGTGGTTCTGACGATGTACGATGTGCGTAACAACCTCTCGCAGCAAGTGGAAGCTGATGCGCGGGCAACGCTGGGGGAACTGGTGTTCCGCACGATGATCCCGCGTAACGTGCGGATTTCTGAAGCACCCTCCTATGCTCTACCGGTTCTGAGCTACGATGCCGGGTCGAAGGGCGCCGAGGCTTATCGATCGCTGGCGGCAGAATTGCTTGACCACCACGCAACAACAAGAACGAAAGGCTAGGTCATGAGCGACAAGAAACCCGAGCGCCGCGGCCTTGGTCGCGGTCTGTCTGCGCTGATGGCGGATGTTCAGCTTCCGGCCGTGGAGCCCGAAACCGCTCCGCGTCGCAAGGATCTCCTGGTTCCCATTGAAAAAATCGTCCCGAATCCGGATCAGCCGCGCCGAACCTTCGCGCCCGAGGCGCTTGAAGAGCTGCGGGCTTCGATCGCAGAGAAGGGGATCATTCAGCCGCTGATCGTCCGAAAGCATCCGCGCGAAACCGAAATCTACGAGATTGTCGCGGGCGAACGTCGCTGGCGTGCGGCGCAACTGGCGAAATTGCATGAGCTCCCGGTGATCGTGCGCGACTTCACGGACACGGAGGTTCTTGAAGTCGCGATCATCGAAAACATTCAGCGCGCCGATCTGAACCCGCTTGAAGAAGCGATGGGGTATCGGCAGCTGATGGATCGCTTCGGCCATACTCAGGAGAAACTGGCGGAGGCCTTGTCGAAAAGCCGCAGCCATATCGCAAACCTGTTGCGCTTGCTGAACCTGCCCGATGAAGTGCAGGAATTCCTGCGCGAGGGCAAGTTGACGGCGGGACATGCGCGGGCGCTGGTGACCGCAACAGACCCGGTTCGGCTTGCCAAGGATACGATCGCGAAGGGGCTTTCGGTCCGCGACGTCGAACGGCTCGCGAAAGATGGTGGCTCGACGGCGTCTGGATCCTTGGCGAAGGCAGCAGCCTCCCGCGCACCGAGAGAGAAGGATGCGGACACCCGAGCGCTCGAGGCCGATCTTTCGGCCACGATCGGCATGTCGGTCAGCATCGATCATGAGGGGGCGGAAGGCGGGCGTCTCACGATTCGATATGCGACGCTCGACGATCTTGATCGCCTATGCCAGGCGCTGAGCCATATCGGTTGATCTTCAGCTGAAGAATGGCTGTGAACTGATCTTTCGAGGTCGGTTCACAGCCGTTTTTCTTTCGCCTTCTGCCGCTCTTCGAGCAATTGACGCGCGATTTCACCGAGGTTTCGGTGTCGTCCGGTCGCAGCCGCCGTGCGTTGCTTCTGTGCGTCGATCAACGGCTGCAGGTTCGCCATCAGATCGTCGATCTGCGCATGACGCATCTGGGCCCATTTTTCGAAGCTTTCCGCGGCCCGCGCCGACATGAGATTGTCTCCACCGGCCTTCCACGCCGCTTGCACATCCTGCGTGATCTTCTGCCGTTCGGCTTCAAGGCGCAGACGACGCAGGTTCAACTTGGCAAGTTCGGCCATCTCGCGGTCCCGGATCATCGAGGCGATATCGTTCATTGACTCAAGGTCTTTGCGCTTCATTTCCGAGCTCCGCGTTCCCGAGACCGACGACGCATCTTCTCAGCAAAGCGGATAGCCGCTGCCACGGGCCGATAGTGATCAGGGTGGATTTCGTTGCCGATTTCAACCGCCGCATAAAGCGCGCGTGCGGTCGGCGGATCGGAATGGATCGGAACACCGGACTCTGCCGCGACTTCGCGGATCCGTGCCGCAACTTCGTCGACACCTTTTGCCACGCAAATTGGTGCGCGCTTCGCGCCACGTTCCCATTTCAGCGCCACGGCATAGTGCGTCGGGTTGACGATCACCACATCGGCTTTCGCGACATCGGCGATCATCTGCTTGGTTGCGATCTCGATCGCCTTTTGACGGCGTTGCGCCTTGATATGGGGGTCGCCTTCGGACTGTTTCATCTCGTCGGTCAGTTCCTTGCGCGTCATCTTGTTGCGGCGCATGAACTCAAATCTTTGCCACAGGTAGTCTATGGCACCGATGACACCCGCAAGCAGTAGCATCAGCAACAAGAACTCGACGATCATTTCCGGGAAACGACCAGAGATGATGCGGGCGTCATATTGCTGCGCCAGCAGAATTCCCGGAAGTTCGCGCAGGATGAATTTGCCAAGGATGATCGAGATCACCACAAGTTTCACGAAGCTTTTCGCGAATTCGAACAGGCCTGTGCGGCCGAATTTCTGTTTGAAATTCGAGATCGGGTCGATGCGGCTGAACTTCGGCATCAGCTTTTCGGGGGCGAAGACGATCGCGCGTTGCGCCATCAAGGCGCCCAGTACGAAAACGCCGGGCAGGATGAGCCAGGGAGCAATAGAGAGGCCAGCCCGGACCAGAAGACCGCCAGCGACGGCGGTTCCGCCGCCGAGCATTTGCTTGGAGATCGTATCTGCCTGATCGATCAGCACGCTGGCCCAGCTGCCAAAGCTTTCGAGCGTGCTTTTCCCGAAGGCGAGGGCCGTGACGACGAAAGCCGCGTAAACGGCGGCCACTGCGACTTCGGAAGATCGGACCAGATCGCCCTGTTTTCGAGCCTGCTCGATTTTCTGCGGAGTTGGGTCGAATTCCTTTGAGCTGTCGTCTTCCTCGCTCATTGCGCCACCTCGAAGGGGGCTGCGAGGAAGGTTTCGAAGGCGTCATGCCAGACGACAAGCCCGGTCGGCAACGCGATCATCAAAAGCGCAAGGCCGCCGAGGGTCTGCGCCGGGGCGCCGATCATCGTCACCATCAGCTGCGGCATGGCGCGGTTGATGGCGCCAAGTGCGACGTTGTAGATCAGCCCGGCGATGACGAAGGGCGAGGCGATGGAAAAGCCGAGCGCAAAGCTGTGCGAGATGCCGCCGAGGCCCCATCGCCGGAACAGATCGGCATCGGGGAAGGCCCCGGGCGGCAGCACCCTGTAGGAGCCGAGGAAGATCTCGGTGACCTTCACATGCAGGCCGAAGTGCACCGAAATGGCGAGGCCCGCGAGCACGAGAAGTTCTCCGACGGCAGGTTGCGGTTCGCCGGTGGTGCCGCCGAAAAGCTGCGACAGCGAGGTCGATTGCGCGGCGATCGTGCCCGCGATCTGCAGACAAAGCACGAAAAGCCGCAACATTAGGCCAAGGAAAACGCCGATCACGATTTCCGCGAACAACCAGACCACCACGGGCAGGCTGGTGTCCGGAGCATTCACGAAGGGCTGTGCCCCCGGCATCACGATGGCGGTGAAGGCGAGCGAAAGGCCGAGCTTCACCCGCGTCGGCACCATCATCTCGCCAAAGGCCGGCATCACGGACATCGTGCCACCCACACGCAGAAAGACGATGAAGCCGATCCAGAGAAAACTCCGTGCCGATTGCATCAGGTCTGCAAGTTCTGCGGTCATGGTTGCACCACCCCGACCATCGAGGGCCGCGCGTCGAGCCCGATTTCCTCGAAGCTGAGCACCGGGGCAAGAATGCCCTTGGCGCCCAGAACCGTCTTCAGGAAGCGACGACGGCGCGTCGAGGTCACGATTGCGGGGAATATCCCGGATTCGCCCGCACGAGCAATCCGTTCGGCGACGTTGTTGGCAAGACGGTTGAACTTGTCCGGCGGCAGGGCAACGTCGGTCTGACCACGGTCGCCCGCAACCTGGAAAGCCGCGAAAGTGTCTTCCCATTCCGGCGCGAGTTGCAGCAGCGGCAGCGTGCCGTCGTCGCGACGGTATTCGGCGACAAGCTGGAAGCCCAGACGCTGGCGGACATGTTCGCAGATCGCCTCCGGTGATTGCATGCCCCGGACTTCGGCGATGGATTCGACGATCACCAGCAGGTTGCGGATCGAAACACGCTCTTCCAGAAGCAGGCGCAGCACCGCAAGCAGCAGATCGACTGGAACCTTGTCTGGGATCAGTTCGTCCAGAAGGCGACGGTTCGAATCGGCCCGCGCCGCGTCTGAGAGGTTGCACACCTCGTCAAGCAGCCGACGCAGCGCGCGCAGGGTCATCAGCCGGCCGAAGTTGCGACGAATAACCTCAAGAAGATGGGTCGCCAGAACTTCGGTCGGGCTGACGACCGTCGATCCGGCAAGCGCGGCGTCTTCCTGCCGCGAGGGCGGAAGCCAGCGCGCAGGCGCGCCATAGACCGGTTCGCGCACATCCTCGCCGTCGGGCAGGAAGTCGCGGTTGTCGGTGATCAGGGCGAGAACGCGATCGGGGAAGAGCTTGTCCTTGGCCTGTTCGACACCCTGGATGCGGATGCGATAACAGCCGGAATCCAGCGTCGCATCGTCGGTCAGCCGGATTTCGGGCAGGATCAGACCATAGCTTGCGGCAACATGGTTGCGCATGTTGGTGATCCGCGCGTCAAGGCCGGTCGCCGGATCAAGCGCCATCGCCACCAGATCCGGGGCAAATTCGACGTGAATGTCGTCGACATCGAGCACGTCACCGATCGATTTGCGTTTCTTCGGCTCGGCCGTATCGGGCATCTTCATCGCCTCCAGTTCGGCTTTCTTCTGCGCGTTGCGCTTCACCATGTAGGCCGTGCCGCCCAAAACCGCTGCACCCGTCATGAAAGGCACGAAGGGCAGGCCCGGAACTATGGCGAAGCCCGCCATCAGCATTGCGACGGTGATCAGCGCCGAAGGATAGCGCGACAGCTGTTCGAAAAGCGCGGTATCGGCCGAGCCCTTGGCGCCGCCGCGCGACAGCAGGATGGCGGAGCCGATCGAGATGATCACGGCCGGAATCTGGCTGGTGAGGCCGTCGCCGACGGTGAGGATCGCATAGGTTTCAAGCGCGCGATCCAGCGGCATGCCATGCACGATCGTCCCGATCGCAAGGCCGACGACAAGGTTCAAGAGCGTGATCAGAAGACCCGCCACCGCGTCGCCCTTGACGAATTTCGACGCACCGTCTAGCGAGCCGAAGAAGGTCGTTTCCGCCTGTTCCTTTTCGCGCCGCGACCGGGCCTCGGCATGGTCGATGGCGCCGGCGTTCATGTCGCTGTCGATGGCGAGTTGCTTGCCGGGCATCGCATCGAGGGCGAAGCGGGCGCCCACTTCGGCCATCCGGCCCGCGCCCTTGGTGATGACGATGAAGTTGACGATCAGGATCACGCCGAAGACGACGAGCCCGATCATCACCGAGCCGCCCATGATGAAATTGGCAAACCCCTCGATCACATGGCCCGCGGCGGCGGTTCCGGTATGGCCGTTGCCGATGATCAGCTTCGTCGAGGAGACGTTCAGCGACAGCCGCAGCATCAGCGAGGCAAGCAGGATCGTCGGGAAGGCCGAGAAATCCAGCGGCCGCTCGATGAAGAGCGTCACGGTGAAGATCAGGATCGCCAGCGCGAAGGAGACCGCAAGGCCGGTATCCAGCACCCAGGCCGGAACCGGCAGGATCATCATCACGATCACCGCCATCAGCGCCAGCGCCAGAAGGATGGTCGGCTGGAAGATCGCCGACATCGTCAACTTCGGCATCAGTTCACCTCGGTCTTGTTCAGGGAGATGGCGAAGAGACTGGCACCCGGAGCGGCTCCCAGTGGCGGCGAGACGGTCCCGGTGCGGCGCAACAGCGGATAGGAATTCACGCGCGGCGGCTTCGGCGGCGTCATCGGTGCATTCATCGCGGCCACGATGTCCGGAATTTCGGGAATGTTGTCACCGGGCATGCCATTCGGCGCGTCGTTCATTGCCAAAACGTCGTTCTCGGATCCGCCGCCCAGATAGCGCTGGCGCAATTCGGCGAAACGGGCGGAATAGCGATCAGCATGTTCCTTGGTCCGCGAATGATAGGCCCCGGCGGCATCGTTCCACGAGCCGGTCTCGGTGTAGAGATCGGCGAGGAATTGTGCCGCATAAAGCGCATTGGCCTTGGGATCGAACATCTCGTCGATCGACGAGAAATGTTCCGAATGCCATTTGTAATTGATCTGGAAGCAGCCGACGTCGAAGCTGCGGGCCCCGCGTTGGAATTCCTTGAACACATAGGAACGGGCTTCGTCGAGCGTGTCGAACCAGTGCCCGGTCCCCTCCATGTTCACGGTCCAGGGCCAGGGACGCAATTTGCCGTCGATCTTCTTGCCGGTTTCGGTCAGCGTGATCGCTTTCAGCACCGAAACGGGAACACCCGTGCGTTGCGAGGCAAACTCGGCGACCTGTTCGCAAGTGGCGGAAATGCTTTTCGTCGACTCGGACGCCAGCGCAGGACGCAGCGAGGCGGAGAGGCCAAGCATGAAAATTGTGACGATTCGCCAATGCCTTGGCATGGGGTTCCCCCTTGATTCAGCAGTTCTTGCCAAGGCTGAAGCTAGGGAGAGAAGGTTTATATCCGGTAATCAGACGTCAGAATCTTCGGTCTGGGGTCTCAGCTGCGAGAGATATTGGGCATGCAATCCGGGGGCGCCGACCAGCAGTCCCTCGATCTGGGCGCTGGGGGTGTTGAACCGGATCGGTCCGCCGGCGCGGTCTGTCACCAGCGCCCCGGCGCAGGTGGCGATCAGACTTGCCGCGGCGACATCCCATTCCCAGGTCGGGCGCACGGTCAGGCTGGCGTCAAAGCGTCCCTCGGCGACAAGACACAGCCGCCAGGCCAGCGAAGGGCGGAAGAACCGGCGATAAGCGGGCTTTTCCGCGCGCCAGTTCGTGGCGATATCACAGACTTTCGAGGCCAGCAGGCTCGAGCCGTCGATCGGGCCGGGGTCGGAATTGCGGATCGGTTGCCCGTTGAGCAGCGCCGGTCCACCGCGCACGGCGGCATAGGTTTCTTCGAACACGGGCAGATGCACGACACCTGCCAGCACCTCGCCATCTTCGACGACGGCAATGGCATGAGCAAAGCCCGGTTCGTTCGACAGAAAGGCCCGCGTCCCGTCGATCGGATCGACCACGAACAGCCGGTGGCAGGACAGCCGGGCCTCGTCGTCCTGACTTTCCTCGGACAGCCAGCCATAGTCGGGCCGGGCCTTGCGCAGCATATGCGCGAGCAAGTCGTTCACCGCCAGATCGGCTTCCGAGACCGGACCGGCATCACCGGCCTTGTCCCACTGTTTTGGCGCGTGTTTCCAGTATTGCAGCGCCAATTCGCCCGCGGCTTCGGCGGCCCGGATCAGCAGCTCAAGGTCGGTGGCGGCGTCATGCTCCGGCAATCGTCAGCCCCTCGAGCAGAAGCGACGGCACGACGTGGCTCAGATGGCCGCGGGCATCATTGGCGGGGATGATCCGGCGCAGCATCTCGCGCAGGTTTCCGGCCACGGTGCATTCGTTCACCACATGCGAAATCTGACCGTTTTCAACCCAATAGCCTGCGGCCCCGCGCGAATAATCGCCGGTGGTCGGGTTGATCGTCGCGCCGATGAACGAGGTCACCAGAAGCCCGGTGCCCATGTCACGGATCAGATCCTCGCGCGATTTCGTGCCCTGCGACAGCGCCACATTGCCCGCAGCGGGCGAGGGCGGCGTCGATGTTCCACGCGACGCATTGCCGGTGCTTTGCATGCCGAGCTTGCGGGCGGTGGCAAGATCCAGCACCCAGCCGGTCAGCACGCCATCCTCGACGATGGCGCGGCGGGCAGGGGGCAGGCCCTCGGCGTCGAAGGGACGCGAGCCCGAGATGCGGCGGCGGAACGGGTCTTCGATCAGGCTGATGCCTTTGGGCAGCACCTCGGCATGCAGACCGTCGCGCAGCCACGAAGCCCCGCGGGCGATGGCGGTGCCGTTGATCGCCGAGAGAAGATGGCCGATGAGGCTCGCCGCGACGCGTTCATCGAGCAGCACCGGGAAGGATCCGGTTTTCGGCCGCACCGGGCCAAGACGGGCAATGGCACGTTCGCCCGCCTGCGCCCCGATCGAGGTGGCCGAGGGCAGATCGGCGCCGAAAATCCGCGCTTCGGACGCCCAGTCGCGTTCCATTGCCTCGCCTTCGCCCGCAATCGCGACGGCGGAGGTCGAGCGCGAGGTGCGGGCGTAACCGCCCGAAAAACCGTTTGTTCCCGCCATGTGCAGCAGCCGCTTCGACCACGAGGCCGAGGCCGATTGCACCTGCGAGACACCTTTCACCGCCAGCGCCGCGGCTTCCGCCTCGCGCGCGTCGGTTTCCAGCGCCGTGGCCGAGGGTTCCGCACCCGGATCGGCCAGTTCCAGCGCCGCAGCGTCCCAGTCCCGGGCCAGTTGCGCCGGATCGGCGAGACCGGCATGGGGGTCTTCGGGCGCCTCGCGCGCCATCGCCACCGCACGTTCGGCCATGTCGGTCATCGTGCGGGCGGAAATATCGGAGGCCGAGACACAGGCCTGACGCCCGCCAATCAGCACCCGCAAGCCGATCTCCAGCCCTTCGGAGCGTTCCGCCTGTTCCAGCACCCCGCCGCGGACATCAATCGACACGGCGCGGCCATCGACGGCGATCGCATCGGCGGCCTCGGCCCCGGCCTTGCGGGCGGCGGAGAGCAGAGCATCGGTCAGATCGGCAAGAACGGGGGGCATCGGCTCTCCTTGTGAAAAACCGCCCGGGAAACCGGGCGGTTTTGCTGTTCCGGTGATATCGTCTTACTTGATCGGCTGGCCGTTGGCCAGAATATGGCCGCCTTCCTTGAACTCGATCTTCGAGGTGAACAGATCATCCCCCGTGGGCACGGCATACATGCCCATCATCATCTTGGCGAACATCACCTGATCTTGCGGCATCACGCCCATGGCAACGAGCCCGTCCATCAGCTTGTTCGCGCCCGACAGCTTCAGATCGACGGCGCCGAGCGGCATCGGCATGCCCATCGAATTGTCGAAAGTGAGCGCGCCGGCGCCGGTCAGCTCGGCCCCGGCAGCGGTCAGTTGCAGCTTGTTGACGTCGAGGCTGTCGATTTCGACGGGCGGCACCGGCGAGGCGGCCGCGGCAGGCGAGAACAGATCGACCATCGCCTTGCCCTTGCCGGTCAGGTCGATGATCAGCGTCGCCGGGCCATGGCCGAGTTTCGTCGTCGGGTCGATCATCTTCCAGATCTGATCCGAGAGGCTGAGCCCGACCAGCGAGACCTTGCCGGTGAAGGGCTGCGGTTCCGCCGTCGCCGCAAGCGGCATGGCAAAGTCGATCTCGCCCTGATCGATGCTTGCCGACATCGGCATCGGGAATTCCGCGGTCTGAACGTCAACCTTGGTCTTGGTACCGGTCGCCGCATAGCGCACCGCATCGCGTGAAAAGGCGATGATCGCATGGCCGCTTTCGGCCGAGCCCGAGACAGTCACCGGACCCTGCTTGGTATCCGAGTCCATCGTGAAGGTCAGCGCGCCATAGCTCATGTCGCTGTTGGTGTGCATGCCCTTGGCGATCGCATCGCCGAGTTTCGCCGCATCGGCGCCCTCGGGCATCATGGTGTCGCCCTTGATCGCCAGATCCTTCATGTCGATCTTTGCGTTGATCGTGGTCGCATCCTCGGGGTCGGTGCCGGTCATCGTCAGCGACATGCCGGTGGCCTTGAGATCGGCCTTGGTGCCCTGACCGCCCACCGAAGACATCGACTGCGTGCCAGTCAGCCCGGTCAGCGTCATGCCCAGAAGGGCGGGCTTGCCGCCCGGAGTCGCGGGTTGTGCCTCGATGTTGGCCGTCACGCTCGGCGCGTCGACGAGATAGGACATCTCCTCGGGCGTGCCCGAAATCACGACGCTGGCATCGGTCTTGTCGATCTTGATCTTTGCCGTCTCGGATTTGCCGGTGGCGTCGGTCGTTTCATTGGTGCCGTCGATTTCGCCATCGACAGTGCCTTGCACGGTCCCGTCGCCCAGATCCTCGAGCAGGATCGAGGGCACGTTCAGCACGGTTTTCGAAACCGTCTTGTCTGTGCCGATCTCGGTGGTGGTCTCGTTCGTCAGGACAAGATCGGAAATCGTCAGAACGTCGCCATCGCGCTCGACCGAGCCGGGGGTGACGGTGAAACCGTAAGCGGAATATTGTTTTTGCCAGCTTTCCCAGACCTGCTCCGGGGTAACGTCGGCGAGTGCCGCCGTCGAGCTCATCAGAAGCGCGATGAAAGTGGTTGTGCCAGCGGACGTGAGCCGTGCCATGGGGACCTCGTGGGTAAAGGAATTGCGCCACCTTCCGCTGCACATCAGTAATGGTCAAGGGGCAATGGGGTTGCTAACACCCTTGGGAAAGCTGACCGCGGAGGGGAAGATGATCCATGTGAAATCGGCCGAGGGCGTCTTTACGGTGACGATCGACCGGCCGGAAAAGGCGAATTCGCTGACCCGTGCAATGTTGTCCGAGATCGCCGATGCGGCCGAGGCGGCAGGCCGTGCCGAGGCGCATGCTTTTGTGCTGCGCGGCACGGGCAAGGTGTTTTCGGCGGGGGCCGATCTGGACGAAGCCCACGCAGGTCTTGCCACCGATCCGGTCTGGGAGCGGCTTTCGGGGGCGGTCGCGGCGCTGCCGTGTCTCACCATCGCGGCGCTGAACGGCACGCTTGCGGGGGGCGCGATGGGGATGGTTCTGGCCTGCGATCTGCGGATTTCCGTGCCGCAGGCCAAGGTCTTCTATCCGGTGATGAAGCTGGGCTTCCTGCCGCAACCCTCTGATCCGAAACGTCTTGCGACACTGATCGGCCCGGCGCGGGCGAAGATGATCCTGATGGCAGGCCAAAAGATCGAGGCGGCCGAGGCGTTGACCTGGGGCCTGATCGACCGGATCGTCGCCCCCGAGGCGATGGAAGAGACCTTGGCAGCGCTTGTCGCCGATGTGACCGCCGCCAAGCCTGCGCATGTGGCGGCGATCAAGGCGCTGATCTGATCAGAGGTAGTGGCTTTCCTTCCGGAAATGCCGGACCAGCATGTAATAGATCACCGCGCGGTATTTGCGCGGCTCCGAGCGGCCATAGGTCTCGATCGCGGCATCGATGGCATCGTCGAGATCCGGCCCCTCGGGCAGGCCCAGTTTCTTGCCCAGAAAATTGCGTCGAATGTGATCGATCTCGGATTTCTGCGTCGCTGCGACGATCTCGGCATCGGGATCGTAGATTGCTGGTCCGCAGCCGATCGTGACCTTTTCCAAAAGCGCCATGTCCGGGGTTATGCCGCATTTGCCCTGCAAATCCTCGGCATATTTCGCAATCAATGCGTCCCGCTTGCCCATCGTCCTTTTCTCCCGTGTCGGCGCGCTTCGTCCCGCGCAAAGCCTAGGCGGGAGTTCGTCGTGAAACAAAGGGAAATCCCCGGATCCGCGCGGGCTGCGGCGCGTCTTTGCCGATCGGGCAGGGCCAACGAAAAGCGGGGCCCGAAGGCCCCGCTTGCTGCCCATGAAGGCAGGATCAGTAGCGGTAGTGGTCCGACTTGAACGGGCCTTCGACGGTGACGCCGATATAGGCTGCCTGATCGGGACGCAGCGTCGTCAGTTTCACGCCGATCTTCTTCAGATGCAGACGCGCCACCTTTTCATCGAGCGATTTCGGCAGGATGTAGACGCCGGGCTGATACTCGGCGCCCTTGGTGAACAGCTCGATCTGCGCCAGCACCTGGTTGGTGAAGCTGGCCGACATCACGAAGCTGGGGTGACCCGTGGCGTTGCCGAGGTTCAGCAGACGGCCTTCGGACAGCAGGATGATCCGCGCGCCCGAGGGCATCTCGATCATGTCCACCTGGTCCTTGATGTTGGTCCATTTGTGGTTGCGCAGGGCAGCGACCTGAATTTCGTTGTCGAAATGGCCGATGTTGCCGACGATGGCCATGTCCTTCATCTCGCGCATGTGCTCGATGCGGATCACGTCCTTGTTGCCGGTGGTGGTGATGAAGATGTCGGCGTCGGCGACGACGTCTTCCAGCACCACGACTTCGAACCCGTCCATCGCGGCTTGCAGCGCGCAGATCGGATCGACTTCGGTCACCTTCACCCGGGCGCCAGCCCCGCGGAGCGACGCCGCCGAGCCCTTGCCCACGTCGCCATAACCGCAGACGACCGCGACCTTGCCCGCCATCATCGTGTCGGTGGCGCGGCGGATGCCGTCAACCAGCGATTCCTTGCAGCCGTATTTGTTGTCGAATTTCGACTTGGTGACAGAGTCGTTCACGTTGATCGCCGGGAAGGGCAGCTGGCCCTTCTTGTGCAGGTCGTAAAGACGATGCACGCCCGTCGTGGTTTCCTCCGAAACGCCCTTGATCGCTTCGCGCTGCTGGGTGAACCAGCCGGGGGTCTCCACCATGCGCTTCTTGATCTGGTTGAACAGGCAGACTTCCTCTTCCGAGGTGGGCGTGGCGATCAGATCGGTTTCCCCGGCTTCGACGCGGGCGCCGAGCAGGATGTACAGCGTCGCATCGCCGCCATCGTCGAGGATCATGTTGCAGGTGCCTTCCGGGAACTGGAAGATCTTGTCCGTATAGGCCCAGTATTCTTCCAGCGTCTCGCCCTTGACGGCAAAGACCGGCGTGCCGCCCGCGGCGATGGCGGCGGCGGCGTGGTCCTGGGTCGAGAAGATGTTGCACGAGGCCCAACGCACGTCGGCGCCGAGCGCCTTCAGCGTTTCGATCAGCACCGCGGTCTGGATCGTCATGTGCAGCGAACCGGCGATGCGGGCGCCCTTCAGCGGCTGGCTTTTGCCGAATTCCTCGCGGCAAGCCATCAGGCCCGGCATTTCGGTTTCGGCAATGTCCAGTTCCTTGCGGCCGAACTCGGCCAGTTTGATATCCTTGACGATGTAATCGGCCATCGGGCGCTCCTCGAATTTCAGTCGGCGGTTGCATAGCACCTTGAGCCCCTTGGCGCAACGAACCCAACCTGCGACGTTTACAGACCCTTTCGCTTTGGCTAGCACGGGGCAAAACGGGGGAAAGTCGATGAAACGGGCGTGGCAGAGGATGCTTTCGGGGCGCAGGCTGGATCTGCTCGACCCGACGCCGATGGATATCGAAATCGAGGATATCGCCCACGGCCTGGCCTTCGTCGCGCGCTGGAACGGGCAGACGCTCGGCGATTACGCCTATTCGGTGGCAGAGCATTCGCTGCTGGTGGAAGAGCTTTTCGCCCGCGCCAATCCCGGCATCGATCTGCGCTGGCGGTTGGCGGCGCTTCTGCACGATGCGCCCGAATATGTGCTCGGCGACATGATCAGCCCGGTCAAGGCGGCAATCGGGGCTGACTATGGGGAGCTGGATGCGCGGTTGACGGCGGCGGTGCATCTGCGCTTTGGCCTGCCCGCCGTGCTGCCCGCCCCGATCAAGAAGGCGATCAAGGCGGCAGACACGGTTTCAGCCCGGCTCGAGGCCGAACAGATCGCAGGTTTTTCAGAGGCCGAGGCGGACAGGATCTTTGGAAAGCCCGATCCTGTCCTTGTGCGGGGTCTGGCGATCCGCCTGCGTCCCCCGCCCGAGGTGCGCGCAGATTTTACCGCGCGCCACCATGCCTTGCTGAGTGCCCTCAGCGGTTGAACTTGTATTCGCCAGCGTTGCGGGCGCGGGGGGCATAGCCACCCATGGCCAGAGCCATCACTTCTCCAAGAATCCGAAACATCACGGATCTCCTTTACTTCACTTGTGGCCCCAAAATGCCTTGACCGGCGTCGCAAGGCGAGTCAGGAATTTTTCCACAGGTGATAGGTGAGCTAACAGATGAGCGAGATCGATTGGCGGCGTATGCCCCCGCTTACAGCGCTGCGCGCCTTTGCCGCAACGGCAAGCGAGGGGGGGTTCAGTGCGGCGGCCCGCAAGCTGAATGTCACCCACGCTGCCATAGCGCAACAAGTTCGCGCGCTTGAGGCCGATCTGGACGTGCCGCTGGTGTGGCGGGACGGCAAGCATCTGCACCTGACCCCCGAGGGCGAACGCTTCGCCAAGGCGCTGGCGGACGGGTTTTCGATGATACAATCGGCGGCAGAAATGCTGCGCGCGGACAATAGCGAGAAGGCGCTTTCGGTGACGGTTCCCCCGGCTTTTGCCTCGGAATGGCTGATGCCGCGACTTGCGCGGTTCTGGAAGAAACACCCCGATATTCCGCTCTCGCTGTTGCCCGATCCGCGGGTGGTGGATCTGAAGGAAATCGGTGCGAATATCGGTATTCGTTTTGGCGTAGGAAAATGGCCGGGCGTTATTTCCGAATTTCTGACGGCTGCCCCTCAGGTTGTAGTGGCGGCGCCGGAATTGCTGGGAGGGCGAAAGAAACTATCTCTGCGCGAAATGGCGATGCTGCCGTGGGTGCGGGAAGGCGATTGGCCCGAACAGATGCAACTATTGGAGTCCATGGGGCTGGTTCCGGCGGCGCTGAAATTCGTCGATTTCCCGAACGAGGAATTGGCGCTTGCGGCCGCGCGCGAAGGGATCGGCCTGCATCTGGAAACCGAGGCTCTGATCGTTGAAGATCTCAAAATCGGCTGGCTGGTGAAAATTCACGAACTGACCGAGGAAAGCTTGGGCTATTATATCGTAAGGCCGCCGGGTCGATTGAACCCCGCGGCCAAGATCTTCATCGAGTGGTTGAAGGCAGAAGCCTGATCAGATCGTCAGATCCTCGAGCGATTTGCCCGCGGCCAGCGCGGCTTCGACCCATTTCGGCTTGCGGCCGCGCCCGGTCCAGGTTTCGGACGGGTTTTCCGGGTTCGCATATTTTGCTGCAACGGTCTTGCGCGGCTTGGTGGCGCCTGCAACGGCCAGGATTTCGGCCAGCGGATAGCCCATCTTGCGGGCCATTTCTTCCAGCTCTGCGAGAGCTTCCTTTTTCTTGCGATCTTCGTAAGTCGCAATCGCGCGATCGACCTTGGACCGCAGCGCCTTGAGTTCGTTCAGAGAAAGCGCATCGATATCCATGAAAGCCTCCGGTGAAGTGGTTTCATGGATATCGAGTATTATTCCCGCGCAATCAAGATTTATTTATTATCGCGGGCTGCGTTTGGCCAAAATCCGCTGCAACGTGCGACGGTGCATATTGAGACGCCGCGCGGTTTCCGAGACGTTGCGATCGCAAAGCTCGTAAACGCGCTGGATATGTTCCCAACGCACGCGGTCGGCGCTCATCGGATTTTCCGGCGGCGGCGGCAAGGATTCCCCCTTGGCCAGAAGCGCATTGGTGATGTCATTCGCATCGGCTGGTTTCGACAGATAATCCGTCGCGCCCATTTTCACCGCCGCAACCGCGGTGGCAATCGCGCCATATCCGGTCAGCACGACGATCCGCGCCTCGGGGCGACGCTCGCGCAGCGCTTCCACCACTTCAAGACCATTGCCGTCTTCCAGCCGCAGGTCGATCACGGCATAGGCCGGTGCCCGGTTCTGCACGATCGCCTTGCCGGCCGAAACCGTTTCCGCGATCTCGGTCTGAAAACCGCGCTTTTCCATTGCGCGCGCAAGCCGGGTCAGGAAAGCGTTATCGTCATCGACCAGCAGCAGCGACCTGTCGCTCCCGAGTTCGGCGAATTCTTCTTCGGCCATGGCTCCCCCTTTCACCCTCTTTGTTCAAGTCTAAATCTATATTTGGCGCTGGTCAATTTCCGTTGCCGGAACCGGGCGTTGCGCCCTCGGACTTCAGCGCGTCAAGGAAGCAGCCGACACTTTCGGCCACCGTTTCGGGTGTGGCATCGCGATCGTAATAATCGAGGAAGCCAAGCTTCGGATCCATCAGATAGGTCTGGGTCGAATGATCGACCAAGGTCGCCGGATCACCGGGCGTGCGGATCATGTAATAGGCGCGATAGGCCTTGACCGCGGCGTCGACCTGCTCGGTCGTACCGGTCAGGCCGATCATTTTCGGGCTCATCAGATCGGTGAATTCGCTCAGCACGGGCGGCGTGTCCCGGGTCGGATCGACCGAGATGAAGATCGGCGTCACGTCGTAACCGCGCGTCGACAGCAGATCGATCGCGGCCGCGTTGCGGGTGCTGTCGATCGGGCAGACATCGGGGCAATAGGTGTAGCCAAAGTAAATCAGGCTCGGCTTGGTGATCACGTCCTTGTCGGTGACGGTCGCACCGGTTTCCGAAACCAGCGTGAACGGCCCGCCGATCTTGGCGGCGGCACTGCCAACGCCCTTGCGGCATTGCGCGAAGCGATCGGGTTCCGAACTGCCGAAGGACAGGACGACAGAGACGCCCACCACGGCGACGACGGCTGCCGTGGCAACCAGCGCGGCGGTCTTGCTCGAAACGTTCATCGCTTCTCCTTCACGTGCAGGTGATTGATTGCTCAGCGCAACGGGAATATCAAGGGGTTGCGGTGAAGGTGAGGCGGTGGGGACGACGATGGCAGATATGATGAGGGCTGTCGACCGGCCGGAATTCGACATGTCGGCGAGTTTGAGCCATCAGGAATGGGTCCGGCTGCGGACGCTGATCCTGTTGCGCTGGGCCGCGGTCGTCGGTCAGATTGCAGCTTTGGCGGCGGCTTATATCAAATACGACATCGACCTGAACCTGCCGATGTGTCTGGGCACCGTGGGCTTTGCCGTCGCGGCCAATATCGCCGCGATCTATCTTTACCCGGAATCCCGGCGGCTGTCGCAGGCCGAAGTGACGGCGACACTTCTGTTCGATACTGCACAGCTGGCCTTGCTGCTGTCGCTGACCGGGGGGCTCAACAACCCCTTTGCGCTGCTGATCCTGGTCCCGGTGACGATCGCCGCGACGGCGCTGAAGTTGCGCCCGACGCTGCTTCTGGGCGGCGCGACGATCGCGATGATCACCTTCGTCGCGGTCTTCAACGAGCCTTTGCGCACCCGCGCTGGCGAGTTGATCGATGTTCCGCACATGATCGAATTCGGCTCCTGGGTGGCGATCGTGATCGGCGTGATCTTCCTTGGCGCCTATGCGCACCGGATCGCGCAAGAGATCCATTCGATGTCGGATGCCCTGTTTGCAACGCAAATGGCGCTGTCGCGTGAACAGAAGCTGACCGACCTTGGCGGTGTGGTGGCCGCGGCGGCGCATGAACTCGGCACGCCCTTGGCGACGATCAAGCTCGTCTCGACCGAACTGGCCGAGGAGTTGATCGACGATCCCGAATTGCATGACGATGCGGTGCTGATCCGCGAGCAGGCCGAACGCTGCCGCGACATCCTGCGGTCGATGGGACGGGCGGGCAAGGATGACGTGCATTTGCGCACGGCTCCACTGCTCGCCGTGCTGCGCGAAGCTGCCGAGCCGCATCTGGACCGCGGCAAGATGATCTATTTCGACGTCGTTCCGGGCGAGGGTGGCTCCGAACGGCAGCCGACGATCTACCGCTATCCCGAGCTCGTCCATGCCCTGCGCAACCTGATCCAGAACGCCGTCGATTTCGCGCAGACCACGGTCTGGGTCGATGCCGAATGGACCGATCGCAGCATCATCGTGCGGGTCACCGACGACGGTCGCGGCTACTCGCCAAGCGTCATCAACCGCATCGGCGATCCCTTCATCTCGACCCGCTCGGCCGAGCGCAAGGAATACGAGGGGATGGGGTTGGGGCTCTTCATCGCGAAGACGCTTCTGGAACGCACGGGGGCGAAACTGCGATTCGCGAACGGCTCCGAGCCCTATCAGAAGAAGGCTCCGGTGCCGCGGCGCTCGGGTGCGGTGGTCGAATTGCGCTGGCATATCGGGCGTCTGATCGCACCCGAGACCGGCCCGCTTGGCGAGAATCTTCCGATCACGGCCTGAGGAAAATAATCCTCTGTTAACTTAACTGCACATTAACCTTTCTTCATCAATCATGACTGCGGGACAGGCGAGAGGGCTGCAGTCATGCAGATTGAGATTTTCCAGGCGATTCTGATCGCGGCAACGTCGGTTGGGTCCGCTTTGCTTGCTTTGCTTCTGGTCAGCATGGTCAATGCCCGCCGGGCAGAAACGGCGGCTCGGGTCGCAACCCTGCCTGTGCTCGAGCAGACCGTCTTCCTGTTTGACGATCAGGATCTGGTGGATGCCACCGGACCTGCGCGTGCCCTGCTCGACGCCTCGCCGATGGCGCTTTCGGATTGGGCGCGTCTGTGCGCCTTTGTGGCGCCGCGGTTTGAAGGCTTCGAAAGCACGATCGCGAAGCTCGCCGAACTGGGCCGGATCGAACTGGTTTCGAAACCCGAAGAAGGCCGCCGCACGCAGATCCAGCTGATCGCCGAAGAGGTGAATGGCCTCGCGCGAATCACCCTCAATGATCCCGAGGCCGAGGGCCGTGGTGTTCTTGTCGACGGGCTGTCGCAACGGGCGCTGGAAGATGAACTTGATCTGCTGCGGGTGACGCTCGACCGCGCGCCGACGCTGATCTGGCGGCAGGACGAGACCGGCACGATCACCTGGGCGAACCGCGCCTATGTGCTGCGGTCGGGGGCTTTTGCCGAAAACGAGGAAGCTCTGGTCTGGCCGCTGCCGCATCTCTTCCACATGGAAGAAAATCCCCGTCACACCGGCCCGCGTCGTCTGCGGCTCGACGATGGCGACGAACGCGCCGCCTGGTTTGATTGCCACAGCTTCCCGCTGGAAAAGGGCGCGCTTTACTTCGCCCTGCCGGCCGATGCGACGGTGCGGGCGGAAAAGGCGCTGCGCGATTTCGTGCAGACCCTGACCAAGACCTTCGCCGATCTGCCGATCGGTCTGGCGATCTTCGACCGGGCGCGGCAACTGCAGCTGTTCAACCCGGCCCTGATCGAACTCACCCAGCTTGGCGCCGACTTCCTGTCGAACCGGCCGACGCTGTACGCCTTTCTTGACCGTCTGCGCGAGGCGCGGATGATGCCCGAGCCGAAGGATTACCGCAGCTGGCGGCTGAAGATGACCGAACTGGAACAGGCCGCCGCCGCGGGCTTCCATTCGGAAACCTGGATGCTGCCCTCGGGTCAGACCTATCGGGTGACCGGCCGTCCGCATCCCGATGGTGCCGTGGCCTTCCTGTTCGAAGATATTTCTTCCGAGGTTTCGCTGACCCGTCGCTTCCGCGCCGAGCTGGAGCAGGGGCAGGAGATCCTCGACATGATGAGCGAGGCGGTGGCGGTGTTTCAGCCCTCGGGCGAGCTCTCGGCCTCGAATGCGGCCTATGATCGGCTCTGGGGCGTGGAAACCAACACCTCGCTGACCCGCACCACCATTCTCGACGCCGTGCGGCTCTGGCAGGGCAAATGCGATGCCTCGGATATCTGGACCTCGGCGCGGGGCTTCAACAACCGTCTGGGGCAGCGCGCCCCGATCGAGGCCACCGTGCGCCGTCGCGAAGATGGGCTGATGATTGGCTGCCGCTTCGCCCCGATGACCGGGGGCGCGATGATGGCCAGCTTTCTTCCCAAGGGCGTCGTGACCCTTGATCCGCCGACCCGGGCCGTCTTCGACGAAGACCGCACGGTCACGGTTCTGGCAAGTTAAGGGGGTTGCCGCGGGGGGCAGGGCCGCTAGAGTGCGGCCATGCAAAACACCCCCGCGCTTCTCCGTTTCGATCTGCCCGACGCCGATGCCACCGACCGCTTCGGCGTTGCTCTGGGTTCGCTGTTGCGCGCGGGCGATGTGCTGTTGCTCGAAGGTCCGATTGGTGCTGGCAAGACCCACTTTGCGCGCGCGCTGATCCGCGCGCGTCTTGGCCCTGCCGAAGATGTGCCCTCGCCCACGTTCACGCTGGTTCAGGTCTATGGCGCCGACCCCGAGATCTGGCACGCCGATCTTTACCGCCTCACCCATCCCGACGAAGCCATCGAGCTTGGTCTCGAGGAAGCTTTCGACACCGCGATCTGTCTGATCGAATGGCCCGAGCGCCTGGGCGATCTGCAACCGAAAAAGGCTCTGTTTCTGCGTTTCTCGCTGACGGACGCGGGTGCCGCGCGTCAGGTTCAGCTTTTTGGCGACGCGGATTGGGCGCAGCGTCTGACCGCGCTGGGGCAGAAGTAGACATGGCTGCGCGTGATCCCGAGATCGAAGAATTTCTGCGCCGTTTCGGTTGGGCGCAGGCCCGCCGCACGGCATTGGCGGGCGATGCTTCCGCCCGCCGTTATGACCGGCTGCATCGACCCGGGGCGACGGCGGTTCTGATGATCGCTCCCCCGGGCGAAGAGATGCACCGGTTTCAACGCATCGACCACTGGCTTCTGGCGCAGGGCTTTTCTGCCCCCCGGATTCTGGGTTTCGACGCCGAGGCTGGCCTGATGCTGCTCGAAGATTTCGGCGATGACCAACTTGCGCGCCTGCTGCGGCAAGACCCGAAAACCGAGGCCGCGCATTACGCCGCGATCACCGAGTTTCTTCTGGATCTGCACCGCCTGCCGCCGCCCGATTTTGTCCCCAGCCTTGACGATCAGGGGCTTGGCGGCCTCGTCGCGCTGACCCGCGACTGGTATCCTTTGCGCGATGAAACCGCGGCCGAGAGGCTTGCCCCTCTGGTGACCCAGCTCTGTGGCGACCTTGCCCCCCTGCCGCCGGTTCTGTCGCTGCGCGATTTCCACGCCGAAAACGTGATCATCCTGCCCGGGCGCGTCGGGTCTGCGCGCCTCGGCCTTCTCGATTTTCAGGACGCCGTCGCCACCCATCCGGTCTACGATCTCGTCTCGGCGCTGCAAGATGCCCGTCGTGATGTCTCCCCCGCCGTCGTCGCGGCGGAAAAGGCCCGCTACGCGGCCGCCCGTGATCTGGATCCGCACGCGATCGACCACGCCTTTGCCCTGATCGGGGCGCAACGCGGGCTGCGGATCCTTGGCATTTTCGCGCGGCTTTGTCTTTGCATGGGCAAGCCCGGGTACGTCGATCTGATCCCCCGGGTCTGGACCCAGATGCAGCACAATCTGGCGCATGACGCCCTTGTGCCGCTGCGCGAGGGGGTGACACAAGCCCTGCTTCCGCCCGATGCGGCGCTGCTTGAAAGGATGAGACAGCAATGCGGTCAACACCCGATGCGCTGATGCTTTTCGCGGCCGGTCTTGGCACGCGGATGAAGGAATTGACCCGAACCCGGCCGAAACCGCTGATCGAAGTGGCCGGAAAGCCGCTCCTTGACCACGCGCTTGATCTGGCGCGCGAGGGCGGTGCCAGCCGGATCGTTGCCAATGCACATTACCTTGCCGATCAGATCACCGCACATCTGGCGCGCAGCGAGGTGCTTGTTTCCGACGAGCGCGATGTCGTTCTGGAAACTGGCGGCGGCCTGCGCAAGGCACTGCCGCTGCTGGGTCCCGGTCCGGTTTTCACCCTGAACACCGATGCGATCTGGACCGGGCCGAATGTGATCTCGACGCTGAAGGCGGCATGGGATGGTGATCGCATGTCAGCCCTTCTGGCGCTTGTTCCGCGCGAGGCGGCTGTTGGCTACAGCGGCGCGGGCGACTTTTCGCTGGCGCTGGATGGTCGGATCAGCCGCGGCGAAGGCTACGTCTATACTGGCGCTCAGATCCTCGATCCAGCCGGAATAGAGACGATTTCGGACCCTGTCTTCTCGCTCAATCTGCTCTGGAACCGGATGATCGCCGAGGGGCGTGCCTATGGCGTGATCCATCGCGGCGGCTGGTGCGATGTCGGTCGCCCCGAATGCCTCCCCTTGGCCGAAGGGCTTCTCTCCGATGCCGCCCGCTGAGCCGCATGTCTTCGCCCTGCCGCCCGGCGTCGATTTCGCCCGGGAACTGGTGCAGGGCCTCGTTGCCCGAATGCAGGACGAACCGCCCGAGGCGATGGCGCGGCTGCGCCTGATCCTCAACGCCGGGCGAATGAGCCGCCGCGTGCGCGAGGAATTCGACCGTCTCGGCACCCGCTTCCTGCCCCGGATCGAGCTGGTTTCGGATCTGGCTCGCGTGCCGATGCCGGGCCTGCCCGCGCCGGTGCCGCCGCTGCGGCGCAAGCTTGACCTCGCCTGTCTGGTCGATCGCCTTGCTCGCGGCCTTCCGGCATTCGAAACCGGCTCCGGCATCTTCAGCCTGACCGACAGCCTGCTGACCCTGATGGCCGAGATGCAAAGCGAGGGCGTGCATCCCGACGTCTTCGAACATCTCGACATTCAGGCCTCGCATGCCGAACATTGGCGGCAGAGCCTGGTCTTCATCCGCATCGTCGCGCGCTATTTCGAGGCCGGGTCCGCGCTGGATGCCGAAGCCCGGCAGCGTCGGGTGGCCGAGATGATGGCTCACACTTGGGCCGAGACGCCCACCGAGGATCGGATCATCATCGCCGGGTCGACCGGCTCGCGGGGGGCAACGCGGCTTCTGATGCAGGCGGTCGCGCGGTTGCCGCGGGGCATCCTGGTTCTGCCCGGCTTCGACTTCGACATGCCGCAGATGGCCTGGAACAGTCTCTGTTCTGGCCCAATTCCGATCGAAGACCACCCGCAATATCGCTATCTTCCCATCCTCGACGCGCTCGACCTCCGCCCGCAACAGGTGGAACGCTGGACCGAAACGCCGCCGCCGTCGCCCCAACGCAACGCGCTTGTCTCGCTGGCGTTGCGTCCCGCGCCGGTGACCGACCAATGGATGCAGGAGGGCCGGGCCTTCACCGACCTGCCCGCCGCGGCCTCGCAGATGACCCTGATCGAAGCCAGCGATCCGCGGCAGGAGGCGCTGGCCATCGCTTTGATCCTGCGCGAGGCGGTCGCGCAGGGGAAAAAGGCGGCGCTGATCAGTCCCGATCGGATGCTGACCCGTCGCGTCGCGGCCGCGCTCGACCGCTGGGGCATCGTGCCCGACGATTCTGCCGGTCAACCGCTGCCGCTGACCGCGCCCGGTCGTCTGATCCGGCATCTTGCCCGGCTTTGTGGCCGCAAGCTGTCGATGGAAAACCTGCTTGTCGTGCTCAAGCATCCGCTGGTCGCGACCGGCTCGACCCTGCGCGGGGCGCACCTGCGGCTGACGCGTGAATTTGAACTGTCGCTGCGCCGCAAGGGACCGGCCTTTCCCGATGCCATCGCCCTGCGCGATTGGGGCGGAACCGAGGACGCCGAGCGTCAGCACTGGTCGGAGTGGCTTGCCGCGCTGCTCGATCTGCTTGAAACGGACGCTCAATCTTCCATTTCAGCCTGGTTAGAGACGCTTTTGGCGCTGCTTGAGGGACTCGCGGCCGGTCCCGGGGGAACGGTTGCGGCCAGCGAACTCTGGTTGGCCGAGGCCGGTCAGGCGGCCTTTCGAACCCTTGCCGACCTCGCCGCGCAGGAGGAAACCGGGCTTCAGATCAGTGCCGCCAATTTCGCCGATCTGATCGATTCGCTTCTGCAGGAGGGGCAGGTGCGCTCGACCCTTGTCGCGCATCCGCTGGTGTCTTTCCTCGGTACGCTGGAGGCCCGTTCGCATGGGGCCGAGCTCGTCATTCTGGCTGGTCTGAACGAGAAAAGCTGGCCCGAGATCCCGTCGCCCGATCCCTGGCTCAGCCGCAAGATGCGTCTGGATGCGGGTCTGTTGTTGCCCGAACGGCAGATTGGCCTTTCCGCGCATGACTTTCAGCAGGCGATTGCCGCGCCCGAGGTCGTGCTTTCACGCGCCCGTCGCGACAGCGAAGCCGAAACGGTGCCGTCGCGCTGGCTGAACCGGCTTCTCAACCTCGCGGGCGGTCTGACTCATGCGCAAGGGCCCGAGGCGGTCGCCGAGATGCGCGCGCGCGGAGCGCGGTTCCTTGACATGGCCGCTGCGCTCGATCTGCCCGAGCAACTCCCTTCCCCTGCACCGCGTCCCGCGCCGCGCCCGCCCGCCGAGGCCCGTCCGCGGCAGCTTCCGGTGACGGCGATCAAGACGCTGATCCGCGATCCTTATGCTGTCTATGCCGGGCGGATCCTGCGCTTGCGGCCGCTTGATCCGCTCAAGCCCGGCCCCGATCCGCGTCTGCGCGGCGAGGCGCTGCACCGTATCGTCGAGCTTTTCGTCAAGGGTTTCGATCCGTCGATCAGTCTCGATACAAGCCAAAAACGCTTGTCCGAGATCGCCGAGACCGTCTTGCAAGAGATGATCCCTTGGCCCTCGACGCAGCGGCTCTGGCTTTACCGGCTTTTGAAGATCGCGCCGCAGCTGGTGGCGCAGGAAGCACAGCGACGGGTGGAGGCGGTGCCCGCGGTGATCGAAACCTCGGCCACGATCGACCTTGGGGTTCAGGGCTTCACCCTGATGGCGCGGCCGGATCGGATTGATCTGCACGACGATGGCACGGCGCTTGTCTACGACTACAAGTCCGGCACGCCGCCCAAGGAAGCCGAGGTCCGGCATTTCGACAAGCAATTGCTGCTTGAGGCTGCGATGATCGAGCGCGGGGCTTTTGCCGAGATCGGCCCGCGGCATGTTGCGGCGATGAGCTACGTGCATCTGGGGGGAAATGGCGACTGCCGGATGCTCGCGCTGGGCCGCGAGGATGTCGAGGAGACCTGGACCCGGCTTCAGGGGCTCATCGCGCGCTATCTGTCGCCATCGCAGGGCTTTGCCGCCCGCCGCGCGATGCAGATGAGCCGCGATATCAGCGATTATGATCATCTGTCCCGGTTCGGCGAATGGGACATTACCGATCTGCCGGTCCCGGAGGATGTTGGATGAACCCGCGCAACCCCGCCACCGAACGGCAGGTTCAGGCCGCCGATCCTGCCGCCTCGACCTGGCTTGCCGCGAATGCCGGATCGGGCAAGACAAAGGTGCTGACCGACCGCGTGGCGCGGCTGCTTTTGGCTGGAACAGAGCCACAAAAGGTTTTGTGCCTGACCTACACCAAGGCTGCTGCCGCCGAGATGCAGAACCGGCTTTTGAAGCGCCTGGGAGACTGGGCGATGCTGCCGGATGCCGAGTTGCGGGCGCAATTGGGCGCGCTGGGTGAAGCCGGGGCGCTCGATGCCGAGTCTTTGGCTCGTGCGCGGCGACTTTTCGCGCAGGCGATCGAGACGCCCGGCGGCTTGAAAATTCAGACCATCCATGCCTTCTGCGGTGCGCTGCTGCGGCGCTTCCCGCTCGAGGCCGGGGTCTCGCACGGGTTTGCCGAAATCGATGACCGCACCGCCGCGCGGATGCGCGAGGAAGTTCTGGAAGATATCGCCTCGGGGCCGGATCGGCCGATTTTCGACCGCTTCCTGCAATCGTTCACCGGCGCCGATCTGGCTGGCATGATCGGCGAAATCAGCCATGACAGAGACGCTTTTTTGCGTCCGGTGACCGAGGCGGATCTGCGCAAGGTTCTGGGCCTTGCCCCGGATCTGCGGTCAGACAGCTTGCCCGGCGCGGTCTTTCTGCCCGGCACGGATCGGGTGATCGCCGATGCGATCCCGCTTTTGAAAACGCAATCGGCCACGATGAAGACACTGGCGGCGGAGCTGTCGCTGCTCGATCTTGTTGCGCCGGGGCCGGTGGATCTGGCCCGTCTCTCCGATCTTTGCCTCGTCAAGGATGGCAGTCGCGTCTCGGCCAAGCTCCTGACCAAGGGCGCCGTCGAGGCCTTTGGCCCCGATCTTGCCGAGGAATTCCTCGACTTGGCCGAGCGGGTGCGCTGGGCGCGGGAACAGGAAAACGCCCTTGCAACGCTCGCCCGGACGCGGGCGCTGCATGATTTTGCCCATGTGTTTCTGCCCACGCTCAAGCGCAAGAAGGCGCAGGGCGGCTGGCTTGATTTCGACGATCTGATCGAACGGGCGGGGGCGCTGCTTTCTGATCCGTCCGTGGCGCAATGGGTTCTGTTCCGGCTTGATGGCGGCATCGATCACATTCTGGTGGACGAGGCGCAGGACACCTCGCCCGGGCAATGGCGGGTGATCGAGCGGCTGGCGGATGAATTCACCTCGGGCGATGGGGCGCGGGATAACCGTCGCACGATCTTTGTGGTGGGGGACCGCAAGCAGTCGATCTATTCCTTTCAGGGTGCCGATCTGACCCATTTCGAGGCGATGAAGAGCCTGTTTTCGGCAAAGTTCGCGGCGATCTCGCGGCCGCTGCAGGATGCTGCGCTTCTGCATTCCTTCCGCTCGTCGCTGGCGATCCTGCGGCTGGTCGATCTGACCTTTCGCGGCGATCCGGCGCTGGCGCTGGGCGGTGCTCCCGAACATCTGGCCTTCCATGAAACGCTTCCCGGGCGCGTCGATCTTTGGCCCGCCGTGCCGAAACCCGACAAGACCGAGCCCGAGGACTGGGATGACCCCGTCGATCAGCCAGGCGCCGATACCGCCCCCGTGGTGCTGGCGCGGGCGATTGCCGCCGAGATCCGGGCGATGGTCGATGCCGGGGTGCAGCTTCCGGGCCGCGATGGCCCCCGGCCGGTAACGGCGGGGGATTTTCTGATCCTGGTGCAACGCCGCTCGGGGCTCTTTTACGAGATCATCCGAGCCTGCAAGGCCGTCGGGCTTGAGGTTGCGGGGGCGGATCGGCTCAAGCTTGGCGGCGAGCTTGCCGTCAAGGATATCGTCTCTGTTCTGGCCTTTTTGGCCACGCCCGAGGACGATCTGTCGCTGGCCGAGGCGCTGCGCTCGCCGCTTTTCGGCTGGAGCGAGGATCGGCTTTTCCGTCTTGCCCAGCCGCGCAAGGGCTATCTCTGGGCGGCGCTGCGTGAGGGAAGCGACGAAGCAACGCTGACGCTGTTGCGCGATCTTCTTGATCAGGCGGACTTCCTGCGGCCCTATGATCTGATCGAACGGCTTTTGACCCGCCACGAAGGCCGCAAGCGTCTGGTGGCCCGGCTTGGCGCCGAGGCCGAGGAGGGGATCGACGCGCTGATCGCGCAGGCCTTGGCTTATGAACAGACCGAAGTGCCCAGCCTGACGGGCTTTCTGGTCTGGCTTGGTGCCGATGAAATCGAGATCAAGCGCCAATCGGACAGTGCCGGAACCGCGCTGCGGGTGATGACGGTGCATGGTTCGAAAGGGCTCGAGGCGCCGATCGTGATCCTGCCCGACACGGCCAAGTTGCGCAATTCGCAGCGCGGCGAGGTGCTGTTGGCCGAGGGGCTTCCGTTCTGGAAATCCGCCGCGGCGACGATGCCGCCCGCGCTGTCCGAAGCTCAAGAGGAAATGCTGGAGCGACAAAAGCACGAGCGGTTGCGGCTGCTTTACGTGGCGATGACCCGGGCCGAGAAATGGCTGATCGTTGCCACGACGGGCGACGAAGACGAGAGCGGCGAAAGCTGGCATGCGCTGATTTCCGATGGCATGAAAGCTGCCGGAACAGAGACGGTTTCGGCGCTTTCCGCGCCCTTGCAGGCGCTTGGTTCCGTGCAGCGCTTTTCGCATGGCGACTGGCCGGAAAATGGCACTCCGAGCCGCAAGGCCGAGACGGCGCGGATCACGCTGCCGGACTGGGCGCGCGAGCGGGTTCCGCCTGCGATGCAAGCGGCAAAGGTGCTGTCGGCCTCGGATCTGGGCGGGCCGAAGGCACTGCCCGGGGAAACCGCGGAACTCTCCACCGAAGCCGCGATGTTGCGCGGGCGGCAGTTGCACCTGCTTCTGGAGCATCTGCCGCAATCCCCGGCCGAAACCTGGCCCGATCTGGCGCAGTCTCTGCTCGGTTTCGGCAGTGACAGAGCCTTTCCGGAGGAGATCGACGCCCTCCTGGCCCAAGCCCGCGCGGTGCTGCAAGCGGTCGAAAAGGCGGGGTTCCTTGGCCCTGATACCTTGGCCGAGGTGGAGCTGACGGCCGAGCTGCCGGAACTGGGCGGGCAACGGCTGCATGGCATCATCGACCGGCTGCAGGTCTCGCCCGACCGGATCCGCGTGCTCGATTACAAGTCGAATGCGGTCGTGCCGAAAACCGCCGATCAGGTGCCGCTCGGGCTCTTGCGGCAGATGGCAGCCTATCGCTCCGCGCTGCGACAGATTTATCCGGGCCGCGCGATCGACAGTTTTCTGCTGTGGACCGCGACGGGCGAGATCATGCCGTTGGGTGACACCCTGTTGGAGGATGCCCTGCGGTTGGCCACAGCATCTTGACGCGAGGCCGGGCCAGACCTAGCTTCCCACAACCCTCAATCTGGAGAATCCCATGGCTACCGTCGCCGTCACCGATGCCACCTTTGACGCCGAAGTGCGCCAATCCGACCTGCCCGTTGTCGTCGACTTCTGGGCGGAATGGTGTGGCCCCTGCAAGATGATCGGCCCGTCGCTGGAAGACCTGTCGACCGAGCTGGCCGGCAAGGTGAAGATCGTCAAGGTCAACGTCGATGAAAACCCCGACAGCCCGGCCACGCTGGGTGTGCGCGGCATTCCGGCGCTGTTCCTGTTCAAGAACGGTCAGGTCGTGTCGAACAAGGTCGGCGCTGCGCCGAAAGCCGCGCTGCAGGCCTGGATCGAAGCCTCGCTCTGATCGCAGCGACATCGACTTCGGGGGCGCCTTCGGGCGCCCTTTTGCATGCGCGCCATCGGTCATCTTGCAAGCCGCGCGCCTCCCGCACATATCTGCGCAAACGGAGGGCAACATGACCGACGAGAAATTTCCCGGCTGGCACGGCACGACGATCATCGGCGTGCGCAAGGGCGGCCGCGTGGTGGTGGCAGGGGACGGGCAGGTGAGCCTTGGTCAGACGGTGATCAAGGGCACGGCGCGCAAGGTGCGCAGGCTCAGCCCCGGCGGGCGCGAGGTGGTGGCGGGCTTTGCCGGATCGACGGCGGATGCGTTCACGCTGCTCGAACGGCTCGAGAAAAAGCTGGAGGCGGCACCCGGTCAACTGGCGCGCGCCTGTGTGGAACTCGCGAAAGACTGGCGCATGGACAAATATCTGCGCAATCTCGAAGCGATGCTGATCGTCACCGATGGCGCCGATCTTTACGTCATCACCGGCGCGGGCGACGTGCTGGAGCCCGAACATGACGTGACCGCGATCGGCTCGGGCGGGAACTATGCCCTGGCTGCGGCGCGGGCGCTGATGGACAGCGAACATGACGCCGAAACGATTGCCCGCAAGGCGATGGCGATTGCCGCCGACATCTGCGTTTACACGAACGGCAACCTGACCGTGGAGAGCATCTCGAAATGACGAGCCTTACCCCGCGCGAGATCGTGTCGGAACTTGATCGCTTCATCATCGGCCAGGCCGAGGCGAAACGCGCCGTCGCCGTGGCCCTGCGCAATCGCTGGCGGCGCCAACGCCTCTCGCCCGAGATGCGCGAAGAGGTCTATCCGAAAAACATCCTGATGATCGGGCCGACCGGCGTCGGCAAGACCGAGATCAGCC
Source organism: Rhodobacter viridis (assembly GCF_003217355.1). Lineage (GTDB taxonomy): Bacteria > Pseudomonadota > Alphaproteobacteria > Rhodobacterales > Rhodobacteraceae > Rhodobacter > Rhodobacter viridis. The sequence continues at coordinate 233,115 of NZ_QJTK01000002.1, forward strand.
GGCGGCTTGCCAAGCTTGCAAAAGCCCCGTTCCTGAAGGTGGAAGCGACGAAATTCACCGAAGTGGGGTATGTCGGCCGGGATGTGGAACAGATCATCCGCGATCTGGTCGATGTGGCGATGGTCGAAACCCGCGAGCGGATGCGCGAGGAGGTCAAGGCCCGCGCCCACAAGGCGGCCGAAGACCGGGTGATCGAGGTTCTGGCCGGGACCGATGCCCGCGAGGCGACGCGGGAGATGTTCCGCCGCAAACTGCGCGATGGTGAACTCGACGACAAGCAGATCGAGATCGAGGTGGCCGATGCCGCCTCTGCGCCGCAGATGATGGCGGGCAATCCCGGCATGGAAATGCAGATGCAGGGCTTGCAGGATCTGTTCAAGGCCTTCGGTGCCAATCGCAAGACCCGGCGCAAGATGAGTGTCGCGGAAAGCTACGAGGTGCTGATTTCCGAGGAAGCCGACAAGCTTCTGGACGACGAGGCGGTGAAAACCGCTGCGATCGAGGCGGTCAGCCAATCCGGCATCGTCTTCCTAGACGAGATCGACAAGGTCGCTGCGCGGGCCGAAACCCGCGGCGCCGATGTCAGCCGCGAAGGCGTGCAGCGCGATCTGCTGCCGCTGATCGAGGGTACGACGGTTTCGACGAAATACGGGCCGGTGAAGACGGATCACATCCTGTTCATCGCCTCGGGGGCGTTCCATATCGCCAAACCCTCGGACCTGTTGCCGGAACTGCAGGGCCGTCTGCCGATCCGCGTCGAATTGCGGCCGTTGACCGAGGAAGATTTCGTCCGCATCCTGACCGAGACCGACAATGCCCTGACGCGCCAATACACCGCGCTGATGGCGACAGAGGAGGTCACGGTGACCTTCACCCCCGACGGCATCGCGGCCTTGGCCCGGATCGCCGCCGAGGTGAACCGCTCGGTCGAAAACATCGGCGCGCGGCGGCTTTACACGGTGATGGAGCGGGTCTTCGAGGAACTGTCCTTCACCGCGCCAGACCGCTCCGGCGATCAGGTCACGGTGGATGCGGGCTTTGTCGAGCGGCACCTGGGCAGTCTGGCGCAATCCGCCGATCTGAGCCGCTACGTGCTCTGAGCACTGGCAGTCGGGGAGGCATGTGCTATCCTCCCCGGCATGCAGATGCGTTTTCTACTCGTTGCCGTTTTCGTTGGTGTCATCAGTTGCTCCCCCCGGGGGGAGCTTGTCTATGCGCCGGACCACACGACACATATCCGGCAGGTTTTCGTCGGCTCGACCCGCGGGCTTGATCCCGAAACCGGGGCCGCGTTCGGCATCACCCGCAGCGAGACGCTGCAGCGGGCGCGGTTTGACGTTTCGGTGCCGCCCAACCATACGGCCGGGCAACTGCATTACCCGCTCGAGGGGCGCAAGGTCGATCCGCAGAAGGATTTTCTGGTCGCCGGGTCGCAGAAATACCCGGATGCCACCGCCTTTCAGACCGAACTGCGCCGCAGTCTGAAGGAAAGCGGCGGCGAGGCCGTCGTTTTCGTGCACGGGTTCAACAACACCTTTGCCGAGGGGCTCTATCGTCTGGCGCAGATGGGCGAGGATTTCGATCTGCCGAAGACGCTCGTCTATTACGCCTGGCCGTCGCGCGGGCATGTGCTGGGCTATGCCTATGACCGCGATTCCGCGATCTTTGCCCGCGACGGTCTGCGCGAGACGCTGCGCGAGCTTGACCGGGCCGGGGCGAAGCGGATCCTGCTCGTCGGGCATTCGATGGGGTCGTCGGTGACGATGGAAACCCTGCGCGACATCACGCTTTCGGATGAAACTGAGATCCTGTCGCATCTGGCCGGGGTGATGCTGATCTCGCCCGATATCGACGTCGACATGTTCCGCGAACAGGCGCGCACCATCGGGCATCTGCCGCAGCCCTTCGTGATTTTCACCTCGCAAAAGGACAAGGCGCTGCGGCTTTCGTCGCGCATCGCGGGCGAGCGGGATCGGCTGGGCACGTTGCAAGACATCAGCCGCGTTGCCGATCTGAAAGTGACGATGATCGACACCGCGGCTTTCTCGACCGATGACGGGCATTTCAACGTCGCCAGCAACCCGGCGCTGATCCGGATGCTCGGCCGCACCGGGCAGTTGGCGAAGATCCTTGAAGGCGAGCAAAGCGGCAAGGGCAACCTTGCGACGGGCGTCGTGCTTTCGGTGCAGGATGCGACGCGGATCGTGCTCTCGCCGATCACCGCGCTGGGCGGCGGCACGAATTAACGCATCCGGCGCAGATAGACGTAATAGGCGCCCGAGCCGCCGTGCTTCAGATGCGCCTCGGTCACCTGCATCACCACGGCGCCCAAGGGCGGCAGGCGCAGCCATTGCGGCACCTGATGGCGCAGCACGCCCTGACGCTGCGGAATCGGGCCATCATCCAGGCCGCGTTTGCCCTTGCCGGTGATCACCAGCGCGAGGCGACAGCCGCGTTCCTGCGCCGAGAGCAGAAAATGGATCAGCTCGGGATGCGCCTGCGACAGCGTCATGCCATGCAGGTCGATCTTCGCCTCGGGGTCCAGCTTGCCGCGGCTCATCTCGCGATGGGTCTTGCGGTCCATCACGATCGGTTGGCGGTGCAGTTGCTCGGAAATCGAGGGCGCCAGATCCAGCCGCCAGGAAAGGTCCGCTGACTGCTGACCGACGCGGAAATCCTTCATCTCGAAGCGCGGCTTCTTTGGCGGATGATGCGGGTGCGGATGCGCGTTTTCAGGCTCTGTTTCGGCCGAAATCGGGGCGTGACGGTGCATCGCATGGGTGGTCGAGGCGACCTTTTCCCACAGCTCGCGATCCTCTGCCGACAGCAGCCGACGCCGTTTCATGACCGCCTCCGCAGCATCACCATTCGCCCGCGGGTGTTCACCGCCCCGGCCCGCGCGCCCGCTCCGGGCCCCGAGCCAAGGAAGATATCCCCGCGTCCCGGTCCCTTTATCGCCGAACCAATATCCTGCGCCACCAACAATCGCGTGCCAAGACCCGGGCAGTCGATCCAGACCGGCGTGCCAAGCGCGATCACCTCGGGGTCGACGGCGAGCGAGCGTTCCGCCGTGACCGGCCGCCCGGTGGCACCAAGCGGGCCGCTTCCCTCGGGCAGATCAAGCGGGCGGAAGAACACATAGGAGGGGTTCGTCTCCAGCAGGTCTGCGACGGCTTCGGGATTTTCGGCACACCAGCGGCGGATCACCTCGGGCGTCATTTGGGCCGGATCAGAGACGATTCCGCGCCGGATCAGCTCTGCCCCGATCGAGCGATAAGGGTGCCCGTTCTTGCCGGCAAAGCCCAGCCGCAGCGTGCTGCCACCCTCGAACCGCAACCGGACCGAGCCCTGCACCTGCGCCAGAAAGGCCTCGATCGCGCTTTCGACAAAGGCGATTTCGTGGCCAGTCAACAGGTTGCCCCGGCTGATCTCGGCCCGGCCGTGCCATAGGTGACCCGGCTGAAAATCCGGGGGCGGGCGATGCAGCGGGGCGGGAAAGCGGTCGCTGCAAGCACGCGCGGCGAGCAGTTCCGGTTCGTAATAGGCAGTGAAATGGGCGGTGCCCGGGGGCACGATCTCGACCGGCTCGAACAGAGTTTCGAATCGCGCGCGGGGCTGCAGTTCTGCCAGATCTGAACCGGAAAGCCCGATCAGATCGGCGGTCGTCGCAAAGACGGCCCAGGCCGCCGCGTGGTCCTCGTTGGCCCAACCGGGCAGGTCGGACCAGAGCATGGCTCAGCCGCCGGTGGCGACAAGCTGCCAGTTCGGATCGGGGCTGCCCATGACGCGGGCAAAGGTCCAGCTGTCGCGTTGCTTGCGCGGGGACTTCGGATCGCCCTCGACCACCTGACCATTCGCATCGCGGGCGACCGAGATCAGCTCGCCGCCAAAGCGCACGGTCACCTCGGCCTCGCGGGTGCGTTCGTCGAAGCTCGCCTCGGTCAGCACCAGTTCGCGCAGACCAAGGAAATCCGCCTCGACCGTCAGGCCCTGCTGCTGCCGGTCGGCCACGGCGCTCTCGAACGCCTCCAGCACCTCGGGCGCGAGGAAGCGGCGCACCGTGGACAGATCGCCGCGCTCGAAGGCCATGAGGATCATTTCATAGGCGGCTTTCGAGCCTTGCAGGAAGGCGGCGACATTGAAGGACGGTTCGACGCGCTTCATCTGCGCCAGCGCGACGGCGGCATCCGATCCCTCGGTCACATGGTCGATGATGTCGTGATCCGGTCCGCCCTCGATCACCTCGAAGGTCTCGGGGCCGCGCGGGCTCGGACGTTCGATCGGCGCGAAGTCGTCTTCGTAGCCGTCGCGCGTCCCCAGAACGCTCTTGAGCTTCAGGATCAGGAAGATCGCGATAGCGGCAAGAACGATCAATTGGAAGATGGCTGGGCTCATGGGATTTTCCGCGGCGATGTTGACGATTGGAACCGGTGCTTCTCCCACTTATGTAAGGGAGCGGTGCATTCAAGTCCACCGACGCCCTTGTCCCACCCCCCGGAGGTTAGAATGTGGTTTCTGATGCTTCTGATGGCATGGCCGCTGATCGAGATCGGCCTTTTCGTCGAGATCGGCGGGCGGTTGGGGCTCTGGCCGACGCTGGGGCTGGTTCTGGGCACGGCGGCGCTGGGCATTGCGGTGCTGCGCGCGCAAGGCGATCGGGCGCAGGCCGGATTGCGGCAGGCGATGCAGGGCTTTGGCAATCCTGCCGTGCCGCTGGCGCAGGAGGCGCTGATCCTTGTTGCCGGGGGCCTGCTGATCCTGCCCGGGTTCTTCACCGATCTTGCGGGGCTGCTGCTTCTGCTTCCGCCGGTCCGGGCGCTGCTGATTGCCCGGCTTTCGAAACGCGTTGTCGTTCAAAGCTTCGGCACCATGTCCCAGACCGTCCGTCCCGAGCCCGAGGGCGGGCAGGTCATCGACGGTGACTTTCAGGAAATCGACGCGAAAAACCCTGCGCTCAAGGGAAATTCGGGCTGGACTCGCCATTGAGGCAAGGCCTCCGGGATGCTAGAAAGTCGCAACGATTTTTGGAGTGACCCATGACCGAAGCCATGAACGGGGCGGCTCAGCCGCAGATGAAGATGAGCATTCTCGCGCAGTTCGTGCGCGACATGTCCTTTGAAAACGCGGTGGCGCTGAACGGGCTGCAAAGCCCCGAAGTGCAGCCCGAAATGCAGGTGCAGGTCAGCCTTGATGCGCGCAAGCGTCCTGCGGATCATCAATATGAAGTGATCACCAAGTTCAAGATCACCTCGACCAACAAGGCGACCAACTCGCCGCTTTACCTGCTGGAAGTCGATTACGGCGGGATCTTCCACATCGAGGGCGTGCCGGAAGATCAGATGCACCCCTTCCTGCTGATCGAATGCCCGCGCCAGCTTTTCCCCTATGTGCGGCGCATCGTCTCGGACGTGACCCGCGACGGCGGCTTCCCGCCCTTCAACCTCGATCCGGTCGACTTCGTGGCGCTTTATCGCGCTGAACTCGCCCGCCGGAATGAGGCGCAAAAGGCAAGTGAGGCGATCGTCAACTGATCGCCCCAAGGTTGATTTTGCGAACGCGTCAACCTGCCTCAGGGACAAGGTGACCTGCTGACTTCGGAAGCCATCGCATTCAAAATGCGATGGCTTTTGCTTTCGGGTCGGTCACATGAGTGAGCTTATACCCGCCTGGGTTGGCGACAGATTGACCCCGGTGGACAAGTTGGAGGTGCATTTGAAAGGGCTCCGCCACAAGGCGGTGTCGGTTTTCGTCATGGATGGCGAAAACGTGCTGATCCAACGGCGCTCAGAAGAAAAATACCATTCCCCCGGTCTCTGGGCGAACACCTGCTGCACGCATCCGGGCTGGAATGAACGCCCCGAGGAATGCGCGGTGCGTCGCCTGCGCGAAGAGATGGGGATCACCGGGCTTTATCCCGCCCATGCCGACCGCCTTGAATATCGCGCCGATGTGGGCGGCGGGATGATCGAGCATGAGGTGGTCGATATCTATCTGGCCTATGCCAAACCGCATATGCGCATCGACCCCGATCCGCATGAGGTGGCCGAGGTGCGCTGGATCGGGCTTTACGATCTCGCGGCCGAAGCCGGTCGCCACCCCGAGCGGTTCTCGAAATGGCTCAACATCTATCTGTCGAGCCATCTCGACCGGATTTTCGGCTCGCTCCTGCGCGGGTGACGGTCAAAGCCACGCGCTTGCCCCCAAAACCGGCGAAAACGCACCCATCCCCGATCCCGGCTCTGGCATTCTGCGCGCAAAGCTGCATCATTCACCCTATTGACCGGGGGGTGAAAGTGTCTTTGCGTCTTTCTGCGAGCGTGTTCGTTCTTGTCGCCGCCTGCGCCTCCGTGGCGTCGGCCGAAACGCAATTTCAGCTGCAGCTTTCCGCACCCGACCCGGCGCTGGCGAAGACGCTGGAACAGGCCTCGCTCTCGCGCAGCACCGCGAGCAACAAGGAGTCGGATGCGCAGGGTCTGTTCGGCGCCGCCCGGGCGGATTACGCCCGGCTGGTCAGCGCGCTTTATGACGAGGGGCGCTATGGCGGCTCGGTCTCGATCCTGATCGACGGGCGTGAGGCGGCGGGCATCGCGCCGATGGATGCTCCCGAGCGCATCGATCGGATCGAGATCACGGTCGATCCCGGCCCGGTGTTCCGGTTTTCGCAAGCCGCGATTGGGCCGCTCGATCCGGCGACGAAACTGCCCGCAACCTTCCGTCTGTCCGAGGTGGCGCGGTCGTCGGTCATCATCGAAGCGGCCGGGAACGGCGTTTCCGCCTGGCGCGATGCCGGCCATGCCAAGGCCTCGGTCGCCCGGCAGTCGATCAGCGCCGATCACCGCAAGCAGGAGCTGGCCGCCGATATCGCGCTGGATCCCGGTCCCCTGACCTGGTTCGGCACGCTGCACATGACCGGGAACGAGCGGCTGCGTAACGCGCGTCTGGCCAAGATCGCGGGCTATCCCACGGGCGAAGTCTTTTCGCCTGCCGCGCTGGAAGAGGTTCGCAACCGTCTGCGCCGCACCGGCATCTTCAGCGCCGTGACCCTGACCGAGGCAGAGACCCTGCGCGACGGCAAGCTTCTCGATGGCGAGCTGACCGTGGTCGAGGCAAAGCTGCGTCGGCTCGGGTTCGGCGCCGAGGTGTCGACCTCGGACGGGGCCACGATCTCGGGCTATTGGCTGCATCGCAACCTGATGGGCGGTGGCGAGAAACTGCGGCTTGATGCCGAGGTCTCGGGCATAGGGATGAACAGTGGCGGCACCGACTACAGTTTCGGCGCAAGGCTTGATCGCCCTGCCACTTTCTCGCCTGATACCGCCGCCTATCTGAAGACCGAAATCGCCCGCGCGCATGAAGATGATTACACCCTGAGCGGCTATGGGCTCAGCTTCGGGCTGAGCCATATCTTCAACGCGAAACTCTCGGCCGAGGCCGGGATCGGCTATGAATGGGCGAAGATCGAGGATGACGCCGGCGAGCTGATCTATCGGCAGATGACCTTCCCGATGTCGGCCACCTGGGAAAACCGCAACGTGCCGACCGATCCGACTCGCGGCACCTATGCCAAGATCGATCTGATGCCTTTCTACGGGCTTGGCACCACCGGCTCCGGCGCGCGGCTGCAGGGCGACCTGCGCGCCTATCGCGGCTTTGGCGCGAACGACCGCTTCGTGCTCGCCGGGCGGGCGCAGATCGGCGGCGTTTTCGGCTCTGATCTGGCGGAAACGCCGCGCGATTACCTGTTCTATTCGGGCGGCGGCGGCACCGTGCGCGGCCAGCCCTATCAGGCGCTTGGCGTGACCGAGCTGGAGGGCGGCACGTTGCATACGGGCGGCACCCGCTTCGTCGGCCTTTCCGCGGAATTGCGCGCGGGCGTCACCGAAAAGATCGGTGTCGTGGCCTTCTACGATGCGGGCTACATCAGCGCCTCGGATTTCTTCGGTCGCGGCGGCGACTGGCATTCCGGCGCGGGCCTTGGCGTGCGCTACAAGACGCCGATTGGCCCGATCCGGCTTGATATCGCCGCCCCGGTCGATGGCGACACGGGCGACGGCCCGCAACTTTACCTTGGCATAGGGCAGGCGTTCTGATGCGGTGGTTGCTTCTTCCCCTGGTCCTGCTTCCGCTTCCCGCTTTGGCGCAGGAGGCCGATCAAGCCCAGACCGAGCGTGACCGCTCCTATCTGACCGGTCTGATCGAGGACAACCTCTCCGGGGCCGGGCGCGAGATCCGGCTCGAGGGGTTCAAAGGCGCGCTGTCCTCGCGCGCCAGTTTCGACATGCTGACGATCGCCGATGACCAGGGCGTCTGGCTGACCCTGCGCAATGGTGCGATGAGCTGGGATCGCGCGGCGCTGCTTCTGGGCAAGGTCTCGGTCGAGGAGCTTTCGGCGGCCGAGATCGACCTGCCGCGCCTGCCCGTCACGCCGCCGCAGGAAACCGCGCCCGAGGCGAAACCCTTTGCTTTGCCGAAGCTGCCGGTCTCGGTCGATATCGGCTCTGTGAAGGCGCAAAAGGTGGTTCTGGGCGAAGCCGTTCTGGGGCAGGCGGCCGAGTTTCAGCTCGATGGTTCGTTGCGGCTGTCGGGGGGGGAAGGCGAAACCGACCTCACCGCGACCCGCACCGATGGCCCGAAAGGACGGCTGGCGCTGAAGGCCAGTTATGCCGAAGACAGCGGTGCGCTGCTTCTGGATCTGCTCGTGACCGAGGCGCAGGACGGCATCGCCTCGGGGCTGATCGGCCTGCCGGGGCGGCCCTCGCTGACGCTGTCGATGAGCGGGCTGGGCACGGTCGAGGATTTCAAGGCCGATGTGCTTCTGGGCACGGCCGGGGTGTCGCGGATCACCGGGACGGTGGCGCTGAAGGGCAAGGACGGCACGCAGGGTTTCGAGGCAAGCCTTGGCGGCGATGTCGCGGATCTGCTGCCGCCGGAATATCGCAGTTTCTTCGGCCCCGCGGCGCGGCTTGATCTGGCGGGGGCGCGCAGTGCAACCGGCATGCTGCGGCTGAGCAAGCTCGATCTGCAGGGGCAGGCGGTCAGTTTGAACGGTGCGCTTGATCTGCGCCCCGATGGCCTGCCGGACCGCTTCGATCTGTCTGCAAAACTTGGGCTCGAAAGCGGCGAGCCGGTGATTTTGCCGCTCTCCGGCGCACCGGTCAGCCTGCGCAGCGGGCAGCTGAAGCTCGGCTATGACCGCGCAAAAAGCGAGGGCTGGAGCCTTGTCGCCGATCTTTCGGGGTTGAGCCGCGAAGCCGATACGCTCTACCGGCTCAGCCTGTCGGGCTCGGGCCGGATCGGGCCGCAGACGGTGGGCGGGGCGCTGAACCTGATCGCGACCGGGCTTGCGCCCTCCGACAAGGCGCTGGCCGAGGCGCTGGGACCCTTTGCCTCGGGCAAGTTGCAGTTCTTCTGGCAAAAGGGGCACAATCTGACGGTGCCCAACCTGACCCTTGGCACGCGCGACTTCACCACGCGCGGTCGCTTTACGCTCGGCGATGATCTGGCGGTTTCGGGGCATTTCGAGGCTGACCACCGCAAGCTTGCGAGCCTCTCCACGCTGGCCGGTCGGGCGCTTTCTGGCTCTGTTTCGGCCGATCTTGACGGAACCTACGTGCTGTCGAGCGGCGCCTTCGATGCGGCGGCCAAGGTTGATGCCACCGATCTGCATCTTGATCAGGCGCAGGCCGATGCGCTTTTGGCCGGGCAGGCGCAGATCAGTCTGTCGGCCAAGCGCGATGACAAGGGCTTCACCCTGCGCGACCTTTCCGCCGATGCCGGAGGGGCGTCGCTGCGGGCTTCGGGCGTTCTGAACAGCGCAGAAAGCACGCTCTCGGCCCGGCTTGAGGCGCAAAATCTCGGGCGTCTTGGCGCGGGCTATGGTGGCGCCCTCGGGTTTGATGCGAAGCTGACCGGGCCCCTCAATGCGCGGGCGCTGTCGGTCACCGGCAGTGGCAAGAACATGGCCTTGCCACAGTCCGATCTGAACCGGATTCTGGCAGGACAGAGCCAATTTGCCCTCACGCTGCGGCAAGCGAATGGCAGCTTCCATCTGGCCGATCTGACCCTGTCGACGCCGCAGCTTTCCGCCCCGGCGAAGCCGCGCAAGGATCAGCCGAAGGTTTTCGATCTGTCCACCAAACTTTCGAACGTTGCCCTGCTGGCGCCCGGTTTCCCGGGACCGCTCGCGGTGTCGGGCAGTCTGACCGATCAGGGCAATCGCTACGGGCTGGATCTGCGCGGCACCGGGCCGGGCGGCACGCAGGCGACGGTCAAGGGCAGTGTGGCCGTCGATGGATCGACAGTCGATCTGGCGATTTCCGGTCGGGCCGAGACGGCGCTTGCGAACAGTTTCCTCGAGCCGCAATCGATCCGCGGCCCGCTGACCTTCGATCTGGCGCTGAAGGGGGCGCCGGGGCTTTCGGCGCTGTCCGGGCAGATCATGGCCTCGAACCTGCGCCTTGCCGCGCCCACTTTGGGGCAGGCGCTGAGCGATGTCGATCTGCAGGCGAAGCTGGCGAATGGCACGGCGCAACTTTCGGGTCAGGCGAGTTTCGCGGGTGGCGGCACGCTGGATCTTTCGGGGCCGGTCGGGCTGACAGGGCCTTTCCCGGCGAAACTGGCGCTGGTGTTGGACCGCGCCCGTCTGCGCGACCCCGAGCTTTACGACACCCGCGTCAGCGGCAAGCTGGCGATCAATGGCGGGCTGACCGGCGCGTTGCGGATTGGCGGCGCCCTGACGCTTGAGGAAACCGAGTTGCGGATTCCGGCTGGCGGTCTTGGCGGGGCCGGATCGATTCCCGCGATCACGCATCTGGGCGAGCCTGCGAAGGTGCATCAGACCCGCGTGCGGGCCGGGCTGATCGAGACGGCCAAGGCGGCGAAAGGCGGCAGCAGCGCGATCGGGCTCGATGTGACAGTCTCGGCGCCGCAGCAGATTTTCGTCCGTGGCCGTGGGCTGGATGCCGAGCTGGGCGGGCAGCTGCGCGTCACCGGCACCACCGCCAACATCGTTCCGGTCGGTCAGTTCAGCCTGATCCGGGGTCGGCTTGACGTGCTGGGCAAGCGCTTCGATCTGACCGATGGCCAAGTCGCGCTGCAAGGCGCGTTGGTGCCCTGGGTGATGTTCAAGGCGACGACCTCGCAAGACGATCTTGACATCAGCCTGACGCTGGAGGGCGAGGCGACCGAGCCGACGCTCACCATCGCCTCCTCGCCCGAACTGCCCGAAGAAGAGGTTCTGGCGCGGCTTCTGTTCGACAAGGGGCTGACGAACCTCTCGCCCCTGCAGGCGGCGCAGCTGGCTTCGGCGGTGGCGACCCTGGCCGGCAAGGGCGGCGATGGCATCGTCTCGAAGCTGCGGCAGGGCTTTGGTCTTGATGATCTCGATGTCGGCACCGACGACAGCGGCAATGCCACGGTGAAAGCGGGCAAATATCTGGCAAAGAACGTCTATTCCGACGTGTCGGTGGACAGTTCCGGTCAGGCCGAGGTGACGCTGAACCTTGATATCACCAAGCAGATCACCGCCAAGGCCTCGGTCGGCTCGGCGGGGGACAGCTCGCTTGGGGTCTTTTACGAAAAGGACTATTGAGCTGCGGTGCGGGCGATCCAGTCTCGGAATGCCACCAGCGCGGGCGAGGGGGTGACGCCCTCCGGCCAGACCAGATAATAGGCGCCGACGCCCGAGACCGGCTCGCCCGGGGTGCGGATCAACCGCCCCTCGGCGATTTCGGGCAGCGCCAGAAACTCGGGCAAAAGCGCGATGCCGACGCCATGCGCGGCCGCCTGCATCATCGGGGCGAATTGGTCGAACATGATCCCGCGCGTGGCGGGCGCCTGCAGCCCATGATGGGCGAACCAGGCCGTCCAGGCATTCGGACGCGATTCCAGCTGCAACAGAGACTGGTCGAGCAGATCCTCGGGGCTTCGCATCGGATGGGCGCAGGCGAAATCTTCGGAACAGGCGGCGATGATGCGTTCCTCGAACAGCAGCATGTGTTCGGCATCGGGCCAGTGCCGCACGCCGAAATGGATCGCGGCGTCAAAGGTCTCGGTCGCGAAATCGAAGGGCCGCAGCCGCGTGCCCAGGTTCAGCGTCACGCCGGGGTTTTCCGCCAGAAAGCTTGCCAGCCGCGGCGCCAGCCAGCGCGTGCCGAAGGTCGGCAGAATCGCAAGGTTCAAGACCCCGCCACCCGGATTGGCGCGCAGCCCCAGCGAGGCCCGCGCGATCAGCTCCAGCGCCTTGCGCACGTCGCGGGCATAGGCCTGCGCGGCCTCGGTCGGCATCAGCCGCCGCCCCTCGCGTCGGAAAAGTTGCACGCCCAGCTGCCCTTCAAGGTTCTGCACCAGACGACTGACCGCCCCTTGCGTCAGCGACAACTCCCGCGCGGCGGCGGCGGTCGAGCCGAGCCGACAGACCGCCTCGAAGGCGGCCAGCAGCGAGACCGAGGGAATGTAGCGTCTGGGCAGGGTCATGTATGTGCTCCGTGCATCGACATAAGCCGGAATAGCGGTAGATTAGCGTATTTTCCTCGCGCATAAAGCATCGAACGCATGGAGGACCAGATGGCCCTGAAACCCAAGGATGCCCCCGATCTTGCCCGGTTTGACTGGGATGACCCGCTGCGCCTGAACGGCCAGCTGACCGAAGAGGAACGGATGCTGCGCGATGCGGCCCGGGCCTATGCGCAGGAAAAGCTGCAACCGCGGGTGATCCGCGCCTTTGCCGAGGAAGAAACCGATCCCGCCATCTTCCGCGAGATGGGCGAGATGGGCCTTCTGGGCGTGACCATCCCCGAGGAATACGGCGGGCTTGGCGCCTCTTATGTGGCCTATGGTCTGGTGGCGCGGGAAATCGAACGGGTCGATAGCGGCTATCGCTCGATGATGTCGGTGCAATCTTCGCTCGTCATGTATCCGATCTATGCCTATGGCACCGAGGAGCAGCGGCGGAAATATCTGCCGAAGCTTGCCTCGGGCGAATGGATCGGCTGTTTCGGTCTGACCGAGCCTGACGCCGGTTCGGACCCGGCCAGCCTGAAGACCGTCGCGAAGAAGACAGCCAATGGCTATGTGCTGACCGGCTCGAAGATGTGGATCTCGAACGCGCCGATCGCGGATGTCTTTGTCGTCTGGGCGAAATCCGAGGCGCATGGCGGCAAGATCAAGGGTTTTGTGCTGGAAAAGGGTCTGAAAGGGCTCTCGGCGCCGAAGATCGCGGGCAAGCTGTCGCTGCGGGCTTCGATCACCGGCGAGATCGTGATGGACGGGGTCGAGGTTGGCGAGGACGCGCTTCTGCCGGGCGTCGAGGGGCTGAAGGGGCCGTTTGGCTGTCTGAACCGGGCGCGGTACGGCATTGCCTGGGGCGTGATGGGCGCGGCCGAGTTCTGCTTCCATGCGGCGCGGCAATACGGGCTCGATCGCAAGCAGTTCAACAAGCCGTTGGCGCAGACGCAGCTTTACCAGCTGAAACTGGCCAATATGCTGACCGACATCACGCTGGGTCTGCAGGCCTGTTTGCAGGTCGGGCGGCTGATGGATGACGCCAATGCCGCGCCCGAGATGATCTCGCTGATCAAGCGCAACAACTGCGGCAAGGCACTGGAGGCGGCCCGTCATGCGCGCGACATGCATGGCGGCAACGGGATTTCGGAATCGTTCCAGGTGATCCGCCACATGGTGAACCTTGAAACGGTGAACACCTACGAGGGCACGCATGATGTGCATGCGCTGATCCTTGGGCGCGCCGTGACCGGGCTTCAGGCGTTCTTCTGAATCCGGTGCCGTTCGGCCAGTTCGGCGTTCATCGCAGCGCCGAACAAAACCGAAAATGCGCCGAGATAGAGCCACATCAGAAGCGCGATCACCGCCCCCAGCGAGCCGTAAACCTTGTTGTAGGTGCCGAAATTCGCAAGATAGGTGGTGAGGCCGATCGAGGCCCCGCCCCAGACCAGTGTCGCCACCACCGCGCCCAGCGAAAACATCGGATCGCGGCGCACCGGGCGATAGGGGGCGAAGCGGTACAGCACGCCCAGCACCGTCAGCATCAACAGCACCATCGCGATCCAGGGCAGGCCCGAGAGCAGGACGGTTGTCACCGCGTGAAAGGGCAGAAAATTCGCCACGATCGGAATCGCGACGATCGTGGCCATCGCCGCCAGCATCACGCCGACCAGCGCCACCGTCATCAGATAGCCGAAGAGGAAGCCGAAGATCGTGTTGCGCGGCACCGATCCGTGGATCACGTTCAGACCCTGCACCAGCGCATCGACCCCGGCGCGGGCGGAAAACAGCGCGAAAAGCACCGACACCAGCGTCCCCCAGCCGATCACCCCGCGCGGACCGGCCAGCAGCATGCTGACCTGCGCATCCAATATCGCATAGGCCTCGGGCGGGATGAAATTCTGCGCCACCTCCAGATAGGTGCGGATCACCACCGGATCGGCGACCGTGCTCCAGATCGAGATCGTCGCGGTCAGGCCCGGAAAGACCGCCAGCATGGCATAGAACGCCACCCCGGCCGAGATCAGGAAAATGTTGGTCTGGGACAGCCTGTCCCGCAAGCCAAAGATGAACCGCATGGTGCCTCCGGCTTTACCATCGCCGATTGCGACGCGGGGCACAACTTGCGCGACGATCCGGGCTGTGGTCTTCTGACGCAGTCTGGAGGACATGATGACCTATACCCCCGCCGAAAACCGCTATTCCCGAATGATTTACCGCAAATGCGGGGCCTCGGGGCTGAAACTGCCCGCGATCTCGCTGGGCCTGTGGCACAACTTCGGCCACGACACGCCGCATTCGGTGAAGCAGGCGATCTGCCGGACCGCCTTTGATCTTGGCATCACCCATTTCGATCTGGCGAACAACTATGGCCCGCCCCCCGGCTCCGCCGAGGAGGCCTTCGGGCAGATCCTGAAAACCGATTTCGCCGGGCTGCGGGACGAACTGATCATCTCCTCGAAAGCCGGTTATGACATGTGGCCGGGGCCCTATGGCGAATGGGGCAGCCGGAAATATCTGATCGCCTCCTGCGACCAGTCGCTGAAGCGGATGGGGCTCGACTATGTCGACATCTTCTATTCGCACCGCTTCGACCCCGAAACGCCGCTCGAGGAAACCATGGGCGCGCTCGAGCAGATCTGGCGCTCGGGCAAGGCGCTTTATGTGGGGATTTCGTCGTACAATTCCGAGCGCACCCGCGAGGCCGCGGCGATCCTGCGCGCGATGGGCGTGCCGTTGCTGATCCATCAGCCGAGCTACAACATGCTCAACCGCTGGATCGAGCGCGACGGTCTGGTCGAGACGCTTGCCGATCTGGGTGTCGGCTCGATCGCCTTCACGCCGCTGGCGCAGGGTCTGCTGAGCTCGAAATACCTCAAGGGCATTCCCGAAGGGGCACGCGCGGGGCAGGGCAAGTCGCTGGATCCCGGCACGCTGACGCCGCAGGCGCTCGACAAGATCCGCGCGCTGAACGCGATTGCCGAGCGGCGCGGGCAGACCTTGGCGCAGATGGCTGTGGCCTGGGTGCTGCGCGGCGGCATCACCTCGGCGCTGATCGGGGCCTCGAAACCCGAACAGGTGGTGGATTGCGTGGCCGCGCTGGGCAATCTGTCCTTCAGCCCCGAAGAATTGACCGAGATTGACCTTCACGCACAGGACGAGGCCATCAACCTATGGGCAAGATCGTCAGAGAACCGCTGAAACAGGCTCTGTTCTGGCTGCTTTCGGGGGGGGCGGCGCTGGCCGCCGACCTGCCTGCGCCGCTGAGCGATGCCGATTACACCCCGGTCAACATGGCCGAGGTCACGCTTGGCCGGGATCTGTTCTACGATCCGATCCTTTCGGGCAATCGCAACACCTCTTGCGCCACCTGTCACCATCCGCGCTTTGGCACGGGCGACGGGCTGAGCCTTGGTCTGGGCGAAGGCGCGGTGGGTCTTGGGCCGGATCGGCACATCACCGAAACGAACGTGCCCGAACAGCGCATTCCCCGCAACGCCCCCGCGATCTTCAATCTCGGCGCGAAGCAGGTCAAGGTTCTGTTCCATGACGGAAGGATCGAGGTCGATCCCAGTCGCCCCTCGGGTCTGCGCACGCCGATGGAAGACGAGATGGTGAGCGGTTTCGCCTCGATCCTGTCGGCGCAGACGATGTTTCCGGTGCTCTCGCCCGACGAGATGGCCGGGCATTACAACGAGAACGAGATTTCCAAGGCGGTACGGGAAGGCTTCATCACCGGGCCGGATGGCGCCTGGGCGCGGATCTCGGCGCGGGTGGCGGGCATCCCGGCCTATCAGGCCGCGTTCGAGAAAGCCTATCCCGAGATTGCCGCCGGGCGGCCGATCGCCTTCACCGACATCTCGAACGCGATCGCGCAATTCGTCGCCTTCGAGTGGCGCTCGGACGACAGTCCCTTCGATGCTGTCTTGCGAAAACAGGCTCTGTTTCAGCCGGAAGCGGCGAATGGGGCGGATCTTTTCTATGGGTCGGCGGGCTGTTCTACCTGCCATTCCGGGCCGCTTCTGACCGATCATGCTTTCCATGCGATGGGCGAGCCGCAGCTCGGCCCCGGCAAGGCGGAACGGTTCGAGCGCCATTCGCGCGACGAAGGCCGGTATCGGGTGACGAACAACCCGACCGATATTTTCGCTTTCCGCACGCCAAGCCTGCGGAATGTCGCGCAGACCGGGCCCTGGGGCCATGCGGGCAGCCACAAGGATCTGGCGGCTTTCGTCACCGATCATGCCCGTCGCGGCGATCAACTGGCAAGCTATGACCGGGCCGAAGCAGTGCTACCTGCGTTGCCGAAGACGAAACCGGACTGGAAGATCCTCGACAATCCCGAGGAAGTGGCGGCGATCAAGGCGGCGGCCGTTGCCCCCGTTGCGCTGACGCCCGATCAGGTCACGCAGATTGTGGCGTTTCTGAACACGCTCTCTGATCCCGTCGCGCTGAAGGGGCGGTTGGGCGTGCCCGACACCGTCCCAAGCGGTCTGCCGGTTGATCGTTAACGGCGGATCTCGGTCAGCCCGTTGACCGTGACGGGCTGCCAATCCCCCGCCGTGCCGTCGGGCCAGATCACCCGCACCTGTGCCGACGTCTCGGACCCCAGCCCGAAATGCAGCGGCCCTGCCTTGCCCCCGGCATGGCCACCGCCCACGGTGATCTCCTGTGATTTCACGCCCGCAGCGGTTTTCACCTCGACCCAGGCGCCGACGGCATGCAGGTTTGGCGCAGTCTGAACAGGCTCTATTTCAGCCCAATTCCCGGTCTGCACCGTCGCATTGCGCAAAAGCTCCATCGGCGCGCGACGGTTCATCACCACCAGATCGAGACGCCCGTCGCCATTCAGATCGGCCAGGGCCGCACCGCGCGAGCGTTCCCGTGTTGCCATCCCGGCCTTGTCCGCCGCCTCGTGGAATTTGCCATCCGCCCCCTGCATCAGCAGGTTGTTCGGATCATGCGAGGCCAGCCCCGGCATCTGATCGACATTGCCCTTGGAGATGAACAGATCATCCCGCCCATCGTTATCGATATCGCCGAATTCCGGGTGCCATCCGGTCGAGGGGCGACCGTCATCACCGATGAAAGGCCGCTGCGCGAAGGTTCCAAGACTGTAGGGCGCATCCTCGAAATGGTCGCCCTTGTTGATCTGCAACAGCTGATCGCCCATCGAGGTCATCATCACCTCGGGCAAGCCGTCGCCGGTGATGTCACGGCTGGCGATTCCCATGCCCCAAAGCGAGACATGCTCCCAATCCGCGCGCTCGGCCAGCGGGTTCAGGCGGAACATCTGTTCATAGCCGCCGCGGACGTAATAATGCCGGTCGTTCGACAGCCGCAGCTCCGGTGTGCCCTTGCGTTGCCAGTCGGAGATCAGTGCGGAGAGCGTGCAATAGCCGGGTGAAATCGTCTCTGTTTCAGCATAAACCCGGCCCTTCGGACGGAAGAGCGCGCTATAATCGCAGGCCATGAAAGGGCCATCCGGGTTCTGCCGATCGACATAATTGCCAAAGAAGAGGGTCGGGAACGCCTGCCCCTTTTCCCAGGTCGCGGTGAAGGAGGTGGTCCAGTCATCCCGTGTCGGCAGGCCCCATTCTGCTGTCGCGTCCTCGAACCGGCAATCACCCAGACCGCGCAGAAGCAGATTCGGACCGGCCCGCAGCACCGCGAGGTCCATCTGCCCGTCCGAATCGATGTCGAGGGGATAGGCCCCGGTCACATGGCGCAGATCGGCCAAGGCCCCCGCGTCGAACCGAAGCGCACCACCCTTGTCCGAGGCATTCACGAACAGCGCCGCCGGGTTTTCGCCCCCTGCGGCAAACAGATCCGGCCGCCGGTCACCGTTGCAGTCAAGGACCGCAACCCCTCCGCCAACGAAATGCTCCCACCCGCCCGCATAGATCTGGCTGTGCGGCAGGCCTGCGGCGTCATCGACAAAAAGCGGCTCTGCACCGGCGGGAAAGGCGTTGGCAGGAAAGGCGATCAGGCAGAGCAGAACCCGTTTCATTGCGCGGCCATCTCCCGCGTTGTGCCCAAGAGTTGCTCGGTCAGTTCATGCAGCGCCAAAGCCGCCGCCCCATGCGCCCAGAGCAGATCGCCCCAGGCATGGGTCTCGATCCGCGGCCCGTCGCGGCCGGTGTCGAGCATCATCTCGTGCATCTCGGCCAGGGTTTCGGTGGCATAAAGGTAGTCATAGCGCATCCGCTGGCCCGAGAGGATGATCAGCGCCGGATCGAACAGATTGACGATGTTCGACAGCCCCACCGCCAGATACCGACCCGCCCGGCGAAAGATCGAGCGCGCGGCGGCATTGCCCGCCTTGGCATGATCGAACAGGCTTTCCAGCATCACGCCGACCGGCTGGGTTTCCCCAAGCGGCAGGTTCAACGCCGTCCTTGCCTCGCGCACCAGCGCATAGTCGGCGACGTAAGCCTCGAGGCAACCGCGCTGCCCGCAGCGGCACAGCGCGCCATCAAGCTGCACCTTGGTATGGCCCAACTCCATCCCCATGCCGCGCGAGCCGCGATAGATGCGGTGGTTGATCACAAAGCCCATGCCCAGACCGTGTTCGATGGTGACGACGGCGAAATCCGACAGTTTGCGCCCGGCGCCGAACCACAGCTCGGCCAGCGTCACCAGATTGGCGTCGTTGTCGATGAAGACGGTCAGGCCGAGCTTTTCGCGCAGGGCCGTCTGCAGCCCGACATGACGATCGGAGAGGACGGGCGACCAATGCACCACCCCGGCCTCGGAATCGACGAAGCCCGGAACGCCAAGGCCGAGCGCCAGAATTGCCTCGCGCTCGACGCCGCCCTTGGCGCAGACGCGGTTCAAAAGCCGCTCGGCCGCTTCCAAAATCCCGTCGATCCCCATCGCGCCGGGGCTGCGCGGGATCGCCTCGCCCGCGATCAGATTGCCCGCGAAATCGACCAGAACTGCCGTGTGTTCGCGATCGGAAAGCTTGATCCCCACCACATGGCGGGTGTTCGGGCTGACCCGCAAGGCCACGGCAGGGCGACCGCGACCGCCTTCGCCGTCACGGGTCGTCTGCACTTCTTCAAGCAGCCCGGCCTCGATCAGTTCCGAGGTGATGGTGGTGACCGAGGCGGGGCTGATGCAGAGCTCCTTGGCCAGCTGCACCCGGGCGATCTGACCGGCTGCGCGCACGCGCTCGAAGATCTGCTGCCGCAGCGAGCGGGCGGTTTCCGACAAGGGCTGAATCAGAGGGCCGCAGCCGAGAGAGGCCTTTCCGATCTGGGAGATCTTCTTCATCGCGGCATCTTTCGTTCAATGGATTAACAAAACGACGCGGCGTCAACGCGATGCAGCGACCTGTATTGCCGCGACGCAGCGTTTTCTTGCCGTTTTGTTGGTCGGTTTCATTCTTGCGCCCCATTTTTATTTTGACAACTAAAATTATTAGACTCATCCTCTTGCCATCCCGGCGAATCTGTCGGGCGGCCCGTCGGGCCAAATCTCGGGAGGAGAACATGTATAAAACCCTTTTCGCCGCCGTCGCGCTGACGGCCGGCCTTGCCACCACGGCTTTTGCGGAAATGACCGTGGGCGTGTCCTGGTCGAACTTCCAGGAGGAGCGCTGGAAGACCGATGAGGCCGCGATCAAGGCTGCGCTGGAAGCTGCCGGTGCGAAATATGTTTCGGCTGATGCGCAATCGTCCTCGGCCAAGCAGCTGTCCGATATCGAATCGCTGATGGCGCAGGGGGTCAACGCGCTGATCGTGCTGGCGCAGGACACCGAGGCCATCGGCCCGGCCGTTCAAGCTGCCGCCGACGAAGGCATTCCGGTCATCGCCTATGACCGCCTGATCGAGGATCCGCGCGCCTTCTATCTGACCTTCGACAACGCCGAAGTGGGCCGGATGCAGGCGCGGGCCGTTCTGGCTGCGGCGCCGAAGGGCAACTACGTGATGATCAAGGGCTCCCCGACCGACCCGAACGCCGACTTCCTGCGGGGCGGTCAGCAAGAGGTCCTGCAAGCCGCGATCGACAAGGGCGATATCAAGATCGTCGGCGAAGCCTATACCGACGGCTGGCTGCCCGCGAACGCGCAACGCAACATGGAACAGATCCTGACCGCGAACGACAACAAGGTCGATGCGGTCGTGGCCTCGAACGACGGCACCGCCGGTGGCGCCGTGGCCGCGCTCTCGGCGCAGGGTCTGGTGGTTCCGGTTTCGGGTCAGGATGGCGATCACGCCGCGCTGAACCGTGTGGCGCTGGGCACGCAGACCGTCTCGGTCTGGAAAGACGCGCGCGAGCTTGGCAAGAACGCCGCCGAAATCGCCGTGGCTCTGGCCAAGGGTGGCGACATGAAGTCGATCGATGGTGCGACGGAATGGACCTCGCCCGCGGGGACCAAGATGACCGCCAAGTTCCTGACCCCGATGCCGATCACCAAGGACAACCTTGCGACCGTCGTCGATGCCGGCTGGATCACCAAGGACGCGCTGTGTCAGGGCGTGAGTGCCGGTCCGGCGCCGTGCAACTGATCTGAGATGATCTGAACCGGGGCGGCCGCAAGGGCCGCCCCCCTTCCAAAGAGCGCCGCGGCGCCCTTTTTCGATCGGACACCCCATGAACACCCCGACCCCGCAGGACGGCGGGCAGAAGCGTACGCTTTTGCAGTCGCTCGAGTTGGACACACGGCTTCTGGGCATGATCGGCGCTTTCGTCGTGATCTGCCTTGTCTTCAACGTGATCACCGACGGGCGCTTCCTGACGCCGCGCAACATCTTCAACCTGTCGATCCAGACCGTTTCCGTGGCGATCATGGCGACGGGCATGGTCTTCGTCATCGTCACCCGGCATATTGACCTGTCGGTCGGCGCGGTGCTGGCCATCTGCTCCTCGGTGATGGGGGTGATGCAGGTGCAGCTCTTGCCGCAGCTTTTCGGCATCGGCCATCCGCTGGTGATGCCGCTGACCGTGCTGGCCGGGCTGCTGACCGGCGCGGCCATCGGCGCCCTGAACGGCTGGCTGGTGGGCTATCAGCGCATCCCGGCCTTCATCGTCACCTTGGGCGGCCTGCTCATTTGGCGCAACGTCGGCTGGTATCTGACCGATGGTCAGACGGTCGGTCCGCTTGATCAGACCTTCATGCTGTTTGGCGGCGTCGAGGGCACGGTGGGCTCGGCCCTTTCGTGGGGACTGGCGATTGTCTTCTCTGTTCTGGCTGTTTTCGGGCTTTGGCGCGCGCGTCAGGCAAAGATCCACCATGAATTTCCGGTCAAGCCGCTCTGGGCCGAAGGGGCCCTGATGGCAACGTCGGTGGCGGCGATCCTTGGTTTCGTGGCGATCCTGAACAGCTATGCGATCCCGGTCGGCCGTCTGAAACGCGAATTCGAGTCGCGCGGCGAGGTGATGCCCGAGGGCTATGTCGATTACTTCGGCCTGCCGATCTCGGTGCTGATGCTGGTCGTCATCGTCGTCGTGATGACGCTGGTGGCCCGCAAGACCCGCCTTGGTCGTTACATCTTTGCCGCCGGGGGCAACCCCGATGCGGCGGAACTCTCGGGCATCAACACCCGCATGCTGACGGTGAAGATCTTCACACTGATGGGCGTGCTCTGCGCGATCTCGGCGATGGTGGCGCAGGCGCGTCTGGCCAACCACACCAACGACATCGGTTCGCTGGATGAGTTGCGCGTCATCGCCGCGGCGGTGATCGGCGGCACGGCCTTGGCCGGTGGCATCGGCACGATTTACGGCGCGGTTCTGGGCGCGGTGATCATGCAGTCGCTGCAATCGGGCATGGCGATGGTCGGCGTCGATGCACCGTTCCAGAACATCGTCGTCGGTGGCGTGCTGGTTCTGGCCGTCTGGATCGACATCCAATACCGCAAGCGCACGGGGGAAAAGGTATGAGCCATCGCGGAACCCCTCTGGTCGAGATGCGCGACATCTCGATCGCCTTTGGCGGCATCAAGGCGGTGGATCATGTGACCATCGACCTTTATCCGGGCGAGGTCGTCGGTCTGCTGGGCCATAATGGGGCCGGCAAGTCGACCCTGATCAAGTGCCTGTCGGGCGCTTACCAAATGGACAGCGGCGCCATCTACATCAACGGCGAAAAGGCCGAGATCCGCAATCCGCGCGATGCCCGCGCCTATAACATCGAGACGATCTATCAGACGCTGGCGCTGGCCGATAACCTTGATGCGGCCTCGAACCTGTTCCTGGGCCGCGAGCTGGTGACGCCTTTCGGCTTTGTCGATGACGCGCAGATGGAGGCCGAGACCCGCAAGATCATGGGGCGGCTCAATCCGAACTTCCGCAAGTTCAAGGAGCCGGTGAAGGCGCTGTCTGGCGGTCAGCGGCAGTCGGTGGCCATCGCCCGGGCGGTCTATTTCAACGCCAAGATCCTGATCATGGACGAACCCACCGCCGCGCTGGGCCCGCATGAAACGCAGATGGTGGCGGAGCTGATCGAAGAGCTGAAGGCGCAGGGGCTGGGCATCTTCCTGATCGAGCATGACATTCACAACGTCATGCGGCTGTGCGACCGCGCTTCGGTGATGAAGAACGGCCAACTGGTCGGCACCGTCAACGTCAAGGATGTCACCGATGAAGACATCCTTGGCATGATCATTCTTGGCAAGAAGCCCGAGGG
Source organism: Rhodobacter viridis (assembly GCF_003217355.1). Classification (GTDB taxonomy): domain Bacteria; phylum Pseudomonadota; class Alphaproteobacteria; order Rhodobacterales; family Rhodobacteraceae; genus Rhodobacter; species Rhodobacter viridis. Next base: position 256,249 of record NZ_QJTK01000002.1, read on the forward strand.
GGTGGCCTGCTGATGTATGTGGGACTTGATCTGGGCACTTCGGGGCTCAAGGGCATCCTGATCGACGACGATCAGAAAGTATTGGCCGAGGCGACAGCGCCTTTGACGGTGTCGCGCCCGCATGAGGGCTGGTCGGAACAGGCGCCTGCCGACTGGATTGGTGCCGCGGAAAAGGTGCTGGCCGAGCTTTCGGGCTTCGGCCTTGGTCAGCTGCGCGGCATCGGCCTGTCGGGGCAGATGCACGGGGCGACACTGCTCGATGCCTCCGATGACGTGCTGCGGCCCTGCATCCTTTGGAACGACACCCGCAGTCATGTCGAGGCGGCGGACCTCGATGCGAACCCGATCTTCCGGGCGCTGTCGGGCAATATCGTCTTTCCGGGCTTCACCGCGCCGAAGCTGTGCTGGGTCGCCCGGCATGAACCCGAGATCTTCGCCCGCGTGGCGAAGGTGCTGTTGCCGAAGGACTATCTGCGGCTCTGGCTGACCGGCGAGCATGTGGCGGAAATGTCCGATGCCGCTGGCACAAGCTGGCTCGATGTCGGCAAGCGCGACTGGTCCGAGGAGTTGCTGAAAGCCTCGGGGATGCGGCGCGATCAGATGCCGCGTCTGGTCGAGGGCTCCGAGGTTTCGGGCCAGATCAGAGCCGAATTGGCCGAACGGTTCGGGATGCCCGCGGGTGTCGTCGTGGCCGGGGGCGGGGGCGATAACGCTGCCTCGGGCATCGGCGTCGGTGTGGTGAAGGCTGGGCAGGCGTTTGTCTCGCTTGGCACCTCGGGCGTGCTTTTCGCCGCGAATGACGGCTATCAGCCCGATGCCGCGACGGCCGTGCACACCTTCTGCCACGCGCTGCCGGGAACCTGGCATCAGATGGGGGTGATCCTTGCCGCCACCGATGCGCTGAACTGGTTTTCGCGTATCGCGGGGGCCTCGCCCAAGGACCTGACCGCGGGTCTTGGTGCGCTTCAGGCGCCCGGAAAGACCCGATTCCTGCCCTATCTCGGTGGCGAGCGCACGCCTTTGAACGATGCCGCGATCCGGGGCGCCTTCATCGGGCTTGAGCATGCGACCGACCGCGAGGCCGCGACGCGGGCGGTTCTGGAAGGCGTGACCTTTGCCATTCGCGATTGCCGCGATGCCTTGGCCGCGACGGGAACCAAAATCGACAGCCTGCTCGCCGTCGGTGGCGGTTCGAAATCGACCTATTGGTGTCAGGCGATCGCAACCGCGCTGGACACCCCTGTTTCCCTGCCGGTGGCGGGGGATTTCGGCGGGGCCTTTGGCGCCGCGCGACTGGCCTTGATGGCCGCGACCGGGGCAGGGGCCGAAGTGGCCTCGCAACCGGTGATTTCAGCCGTGATAGAGCCTGTTTCGGCGCTGTCATCGGCATTCGACGAAGGCCATGCCCGCTACCGCGCGGCGCAGGCCGCAATCCGGGGACTGACATGACCGACTTCTTCAAGGGTATTCCGCAAATCCGCTACGAAGGCCCGAATTCGACCAACGAATTCGCCTTCCGGCACTACAACCCCACGGAAGTGGTGATGGGCAAGACGATGGCCGAGCATCTGCGCTTTGCCATCGCCTGGTGGCACAGCTTCGCTTGGCCGGGCGGCGACCCCTTCGGTGGCCAGACCTTCGAGCGTCCGTGGTTCGGCGACACGCTCGATCTGGCGAAACTGAAAACCGATGTTGCCTTCGAGATGTTCGACATCTTGGGCGCGCCGTTCTTCTGCTTCCACGACGCCGACATCCGCCCCGAGGGCAAGGATTTCGCCGAGAACACCCGCAACCTTGAAACCATCGTCGATTACATCGGCGAGAAGATGCAGGGCTCGAACACCAAACTGCTGTGGGGCACGGCGAACCTGTTCAGCCACCGTCGTTTCATGTCGGGCGCCGCCACCAACCCCGACCCCGAGGTGTTTGCCTGGTCGGCGGCGACGGTGAAGACCTGCATGGACGCCACCCACAAGTTGGGCGGGCAGAACTATGTGCTGTGGGGCGGTCGCGAAGGCTACGAGACGCTTCTGAACACCGACCTGACCCGCGAGGCGGAACAGGCCGGGCGCTTCCTGCAGATGGTCGTCGACTACAAGCACAAGATCGGCTTCAAGGGCACGATCCTGATCGAGCCGAAACCGCAGGAGCCGTCGAAGCACCAATACGACTATGATGTGGCCACCGTTTACGGTTTCCTGAAGCGTTTCGGTCTTGAGAACGAGGTGAAGCTGAACATCGAACAGGGTCACGCGATCCTGGCCGGGCACAGCTTCGAGCACGAACTGGCGCTTGCCGCGAGCCTCGGCATCCTTGGCTCGATCGACATGAACCGCAACGATTACCAGTCGGGCTGGGATACCGACCAATTCCCGGATTCGGTGCCGGAAATGGCGCGGGCCTATTACGAGGTGCTGAAAGCGGGCGGGTTCACCACCGGCGGCACCAACTTCGACGCGAAGATCCGCCGTCAGTCGATCGACCCCGAGGATCTGATCCTGGGCCATGTCGGCGCGATGGACGTTTGCGCCCGGGCGCTGAAGGCTGCCGCCGCGCTTTTGGAAGACGGCGGGCTCGAGGCGCATCGCAACGCGCGCTATGCGGGCTGGGATACGGCCGAGGCGAAAGCGATGCTCGGCTCGGATCTGGCCAGCATCGAGGCGCTTGTGCGGGCAAAGGGCATCAACCCGCAGCCGAAATCCGGGCGGCAGGAGCGGCTCGAAAATCTCTGGAACCGGTTCGTCTGAACCTTGGAAGGGCCGCTTCAGCGGCCCTTTTCAATCCAGCGTCTGGCGAAACCGGCTCAGCGCCAGAAGCGAAAAGAAGACGGCAAAGCCCGTCAGCGTCAGCAGCGGCTGCGCGATATCGGCCAGAGTCGCCCCCTTCAGCATCACCCCGCGAATGAGCCGCAGGAAATGCGTCAGCGGCAGGGTCTCGCCGATCCATTGCGCCCAGGTCGGCATGCCGCGAAACGGGAACATGAAGCCCGAGAGCAGGATCGAGGGCAGAAAGTAGAAGAAGGTCAGCTGCATCGCCTGCATCTGCGTGCGTGCGAGCGTCGAGAAGACATAGCCCAGCACCACCAGCGCCATCACGAAAACGAGCACGCCGAGCATCAACAGCCACAGGCTGCCGACGAAGGGCACGCCGAAGATCGTCTTGGCCGCCGTCAGCACCACCATGACCTGCACCGCGCCGACGACGAAAAACGGCAGCACCTTGCCCAGCATCACCTCGATCGGTGTGACGGGCATGGAAAGCAGGTTTTCCATCGTTCCGCGCTCGATTTCCCGGGTCAGCGCCATCGCGGTCATCATCACCATCGTCATCTGCAAGATCACGCCCAGCAGGCCGGGGACGATGTTGTATTGGGTGATGCCCTCGGGGTTGTAGCGGCGGTGCACGACGACATCGAGCTTTTGCGCCGCGCTGGCCTCGGCCTCGGCCTCGGTGCCGCTTTCGCGCAGCAAAGCTTGCGCGGCGACGGTGCCAAGTGTGCCGATGGCGCCCGAGGCGACGGCGGGATCGGTGGCATCGGCCTCGATCAGGATTTGCGGGTGCTCGCCGCGCATGACCTTGCGGCCGAAATCCGAGGGCACGGTGACGACGAAACTGACCTGCCCGGTGGCGATCAACCGCTCACCCTCGGCGGCAGTGACCTGCGGATGGGTGAAGCGGTAATAGCCGGTCAGTTCCAGCGCGCTGACGAGCGCCCGGGAATAGCGGTCCTGCGCCGGGGCGACCAGGGCGGCGGGCAGGCCCTTCGGGTCGTTGTTGATCGCGAACCCGAACAGCAACAGCTGCATCAAGGGCACGCCCAGCATCATCGCGAAGGTGATGCGGTCGCGGCGCATCTGCACCGCTTCCTTGCGGATGATCGTCAGAAGGCGGCGGAGAGACAGGAAGTTCGTCATGGCATGTTGTCCGTCGAAGCGCCCATGAGCTGGATGAACACGTCTTCAAGGCTGGTTTCGGCCTCGATCACGCGGGCGCCGGTGGCGATTGCGACCGCGGTTGCGGCGCGGCGGAGCGCTGGGCCGTCGCGGCCGATCACATGCAGATCCGATCCCCAATGCGCCACCTGATCGACGCCCGGTTGCCCGGTCAGCCGCTCTTGCGCCTCGGCGGTGCGGCCGCCGCGCAGGATCACGGTGACAAGACCGGCCGCCGCGATCACCTCGGCCACCGTGCCCTGCGAGATCAGCTTGCCGTAAGAGATGTAGTTGATGCGATGGCAGCGTTCGGCCTCGTCCATGTAATGGGTCGAGACGAGTACGGTGAGGCCGGTGGCGGCGCGGGCATGGATTTCGTCCCAGAATTCGCGCCGGGCCTTCGGATCGACGCCGGCGGTGGGTTCGTCGAGCATCAGCAGTTTCGGGCGGTGCATGATGCAGGCGGCCAGCGCCAGGCGTTGCTTCCAGCCGCCCGAGAGCGATCCGGCCAGTTGCGCGCGGCGGCTGGTCAGGCCGAGATCCTCCAACGTCTCGGAAACGGCATCGGCAGGCAGGCCATAGACCCCGGCGACGAAGCTCAGGTTTTCGGCGATGGTCAGGTCTTCGTAAAAGCTGAAACGCTGGGTCATGTAGCCGACCTCACGCTTGATCGCGGATTGGTTGCGCAAGATGTCGTGGCCAAGGACGCGGCCCGATCCTGCATCTGGGGTCAGCAAGCCGCACATCATCCGGATCGTCGTGGTCTTGCCCGAGCCGTTCGGCCCCAGAAAGCCGACGATCTCGCCCGGTTGCACGGTGATCGAGACCCGATCCACCACCGTTCGACTGCCGAACCGCTTCGTCAGCTCGGTCACGGCAATGGCGGGCGAGGTCATTTGCCGACCTCGGCCAGACTGACATCGACGATCTGACCGGGTTTCAGCCCGGTGTCGCCCTCCGGGCGGGCCTCGACCATGAAGACGAGCTTCTGCCGATTTTGCAGCGAATAGATCACCGGCGGCGTGAATTCCGGCCCGTCGGACACATAGGACACGGTGGCGCTCAGCCCCGGGTCGCAGCCGTCGCAATGCACCGCGAGCCGGGTTCCGGCCTGCACCTGCGCCACCTGCGCTTCGGGCACGTAAAGCCGCAGCTTCACCGCACCATCGGGAAGCATCGTCAGCACCGGCGCGGTTGGCCCCGAAATCTCGCCCGGGCGTCGCAGCAGATCCGAGATCACGCCGTCGCTCGGCGCGGTCAGCCTGCGTTTCTCCAGCACCCATTTCGCCTGGTCTAGCGCCGCATGACCGGCTCGGGCCGCCGCCTCGGCGGCGGTGATTTCGGCCTGGCGGGCAGGCAGACGGGCGACGGCCAGATTGGCCTCGATCTCGGCCACCTTCGCCTGTGCGACGGTCAGCGCGGTTTGCGCATCCTCGCGCTGGGCAGAGGTCGCCGCGCCGCGCGCTTCCAGTGCCGCAAGCCGCAGCGCTGTGCGTTCGGACTCGGTCGCCTGCGCCTTGGCCGAAGCCAACGAGGCTTCGATCACCCGGATTTCCTCGGGCCGTTTGCCTTCACGCAGGTTTTGCAGTTGGCTTTCCGCCTGCGCCAAGGCCGCCGTCGCCTGTTCGACGGCAATCCGCGCGTCGCGGTCGTCCTGCTCGGCCAGCGGCTCCCCCGCCCGCACACGTTGCCCGCGCGTGACAGAAAGGTGGGCCAGTTCCGCCGCCGAGACCGGCGCGATCAGCACATGCTCGCCCTCCACATATCCGGTTGCAAGCGGGGCGGGCGCGGCGCAGCTGCCGAGCAGTGCGGCGATCAGGGGAAGCGCGCACAGGGTCATTTCGGGAGCCTCCGTCTGGCCGCGATCAGGTCTCTGAGATTGGCTTTCAGCACCTGCACGATCTTCGCCGCTTCTCCAGGGCCGATGTCGGTCCAGCCCATGCGGCGGGTGACGATGGCGGTGCCGATGCGGAAATAGACGATCTGGCCGATGATGCTGAAAACAAATATCTTTACGGCTTCGGCATCAGGATCTTCGCCCGTCGCCAGCGCCCAGATCCGGCACAGCCTTTGATGCGAGGGGCCGATCATTGCCTTGTAAATGATGTCGATGCCCGGGCCGCCGTCGGAAATTTCGCGCAGCACGAATGCGACGAGCGGCCTCATCTCGGCCGAGCCGATCAGATGGCTGGCAAGGCGGTCGATCAGGGTCAGAAGCAGGTCTTCCGCCTCGGTCGGGCTCGTGGGTTCGTGCGCGGTCAGGCTGTTGATCAACGCCCCGATATGCGCGGCGAAAGCCTCGGCGCAGGCGATGCGCAATCCGGCCTTGCCGCCAAAATGGTAAGAGATCGACGCGATGTTGGTCTTTGCTACAGCGGCGATTTCTCGGGTTGAGGTGGAATCAAAGCCCTTGCGCCCGAAAATTTCGAGCGCCGCGGCGATCAATGCGCCGGCGGTGCTCTCAGGTCTGGGTCCCGAGTCGGTTTTGTCGCGTTCCTCGCCCATGCCTCCAGAATTCAATCAAACGTTTGAAAGGTCAAATGCGAAATTTCGTGAGGAAAACATTCGGAGCAGTGGGAAAGGACGTGCCCGGAAGGCGCGTCCCAAGAAAGACCAGGTACGTTGCTCAGTTCACCAAGAATTCAGCATGAAGCGCGCCAGCGGAATTGATGCTTTTCAGGATATCGATCATGTCGCGCGGGCTGACACCCAAGGCATTCAGCCCGGCCACAACATCGGAGAGCGAGCTTGTTTCGCCGACTTCGGCCATCTTCAGCCCTGCACCTTGCTGAATCGACGCTTCGGTCCGGGGAACGACGACGCTTTCGCCGCGGGCAAACGGGTTCGGTTGAATGGCCAGGGGTTTTTCCTGCACCCGCAGCGTCAGGTTCCCCTGGCTGACCGCGACGCGCGAAATCCGCACGTCCTCGCCCATGACGATCGTCCCGGAGCGCTGATCAACGACGACACGGGCGCGTTGCTCGGGTTCGACGGTCAGGTTTTCCAGCCGCTCCAGCACATGCGCCGCCGAGCGCATGTTGGCATTGGCGATGCTGACCGAAACGGTGCCGGAATCCTCCATCGCAGCGATACGGGCCCCGAATTCCTGGTTGATGGCTTTTTCGATCCGTGCGGCCGTGGTGAAATCGGGCGTCCGAAGCGCCAGTCGCACATCCGAGAGGCTGTCAAGCTTGAAGCCGATCTCGCGTTCGACATGCGCCCCGGAGGGGATCGTGCCCGATGTCGGAACCCCTTGCACGACCGAGGCCGCGGCGCCCTGCGCCGAGACCCCGCCCGCGATCACGGCGCCTTGTGCCACGGCGTAAATCTCGCCATCGGCCGCGTTGAGGGGGGTCATGATCAGCGTTCCGCCAAGCAGGCTCTTCGCATCGCCGATCGCGGAAACCGTGACATCGATCTTCGCCCCGGCTCGCGCGAAGGCCGGCAGAGAGGCCGTCACCATGACCGCGGCGACGTTCTTCGGGCGGAATTGCTCGCCGGTAACGTTAACGCCCAGCCGTTCCAAGATATTGGACATGATTTCTTCGGTGAAAGGCGCGTTGCGGATCCCGTCTCCGGTTCCGTTCAGACCGACGACGAGCCCATAGCCCACGAGATCGTTGCCGCGGACACCATCGAACTCGACGAGATCCTTGATCCGGATCGGTGATGCAACACACATCGTCGGAAGCAGAAGCATCAGCAGGAAGGCGGCGATTTTCATCAGAGATAATCCGTCAGGGAGAGTTTCGTCAGCCGTGAAGTCAGCGTGTAAAGCGTTTGCATCTGCGATTGCGCGGCTTCGAGCGCAGTGGCGCTTTCGTAATCATCAACGCCGATCAGGTCCTTGCGGGCGAGCCCCAGCGCGGTCTGCTGCGCCGAGTTCCGCGTCTGCGCGTCGGAGATGATGCCCTCGACCGTCCCCAATTCCGAACTCAGGTTGGTAAGTTCACTCTGGCCTGCGGTGATCCGCTCACCCGCCGCGCGGATCACCAGGGCACGGGTTTCAGTGTTGCTTGGCACCAGATCACGCGCGACCAGCGTGGCCATGGCAAACCCTTTCAACATGTTGCGGATCGTCGGGTCGGCCGCGGTGATGGTCAGTTGCGTCGTGTCGGTTTCGGACAGTCGCACCGGGGCCAAGCTGTCGGCGCTGCCGATATAGGCCTGATCGAGATACCCGTTGTCGCCCACGGCGGCGTCGAACCAGTCGTCGACGGCATTGACGATGTCCTCGGCGGCGTTCAGCCCGCCTATGGCAGCCTCGAGTCCCGAAATGATCGTATCCGTCGATGCCACGGGTTTCGTGTCGGTGGTCGTACCCGAAAAGACGTAGCGACCCGCGACGTTGACATTCAGTGCATCCACGACGGCGGAAAAACGTGCGGCGGCATTCTGGGCGCCGGAGTCGATCATGCTGTAGGATGCGGTGAAGGAGGCAGAAACGAGCGTCGACCCGATGGCCTCGGCGTGACCCTGGATCATCTCCAGCGCGTCCTGCTGGGTCCCAGCCATCAGATCTGTTTCCGTCGCAACCTGCTTGTACGCATCGCCGCGAGCGATTGAGCGGTCGATAGCGGCAAGAGCCGTGAAATCGCCTCCGACGGCGGTGCCGAGATCCTGACTGATCCCACTGATCATCTCGTCCGAAAGGCGAGAGATCGTCGACTTCAGCTGCACATTGTGACGTCGCATCAGATAGGTTTGCGACATGTCGCCGACAGAGATGTATTTCATGTCAGATATCCAGAAGTTCCTGCAGCATCGCATCGATGGTCTGAATGACCTTCGCATTGGCGGCATAGGCCTTCTCGACGACGAGAAGGGTCTGCATTTCGTGGTCCGTGTCGACGCCATCAGCGAGCGACATCTCCTTCAGCGTTTCCTGACGCGCGGTGGCATATCCCTGCGTGAGTTCGGAAGATTGCCGACCGGATGATGCGTAAGACAGGAGATCTGAGGCAAGACCGGAGGAGGTGCGCAACGCCGGTCCGTAGTCGCCCGAGGCCGGGGCCGCCTCCTTGGTCAGCGCTGCCGAAAGCGCATTCAGGATGGTGCCGTTGCCGATCGCGCCCTGCGATCCGGCCATGAGACCGTCCCTCAGATGCCAGACTTCGCCGCCTTGTTCCGGGTCGACGATCGCGTTCAGCTTCAGACGGCCTGCCAGACCGATTTCTGCGGCGGGATCAAGCGCGCTTCCGTCTGCCGCGAATTCGAAGGCAGCTCCCCGATCGGTAAACAAGCCGGCGTCGGTCGAACTCAGGGTCGTATCGACCGAGGGATCCTGGAGCCTGCTCACGAGATCCATCGCAAAGGCATCAAGCTGGCTCTGCGCTTCTGGGGCGAGTTCGTCGCGCACTGCGAAAGCGGCGCCCAGCGTCCCGCCGCCCAGCGGGCCATCATCTGCAGTGGAGACGGCAACCCCATTGATCGAGATTCCCTTCAACTCTCCCGTGGCCAGACTGTAGCCCGCCTGCATCACCCCCGCGCCTTCAAACTCAAGATGGGCGGCGGTGCCATCAAGCAAGATCGCCCCGCCGGAGGTGAAAAGCGAGATCTGGTTGTTGTCGCGCTGAACGACCCGGATCGGAACGATTTCGGAAATCTGGTTCACCAGCGATTGACGCTCATCCATCAGCCCGGCGGCATCATTGCCGATGGAAATCTGCGTCGTGATCGTCCGGTTCATTTCCTCAAGTTGCGACAGCGTCTCGTTCAGGGTCCGGACCTGCTTGGTGATCGATTTGTCTGCCGTCAGGCGCGCCGCCTGAAGGTCATCGGAAATGCTGTTGAGCTTGTTGGCGACCGCCGACGCGGACCTGACGGTTGCCGCCAGACGCGCGGTACTGTCGGGCATGCTGCCAGCGGTCAGCAAGGCATTTTCGAAATCCGACATCGTGGCAGAGAGCGACCCGGCTGTTTCCGGGTCGCCGATCTGCGATTCGAGGCGGCTATAGAAATCGGTCTTGGCCGTCGTATTGGCGGAGGCCGCATCGGCGAGCATCAGATCTTGCGCCACCACCTGGTTCACGATGCGATTGACGCCGACTATGCGCACGCCGCCGCCCGTTCCCCCCAGAGTTTGCGAAGAGATCGACAGTTCCCGGCGGGCATAGCCCTCGGTCATCGCATTGGCGATGTTGGAAGAGACGACCTCGGCCATCCGGGATGATGCCGTCAGGCCCGATAGGGCAAAGTTGAAGGCACTTGCGATGCTCATGGGTCATCTCCTCCTTGGGCGTCCATCAGGCTCAGCGCTTGATGTTCGTCGTCTCCTGCAGCATTTCGTCGACGGTCTGGATCACCTTGGCGTTCGACGAATAGGCGCGTTGGGTCTGGATCAGGTTCGTCAGTTCCTGCGCGACGTCGACGGCCGAGCCTTCACGGGCATAGCCCTTGACCGCCCCGGTCGGGCCATCGCCGGCATCCCACAGATAGAACGAGCCCGACGTGGACGAGACCTGGAAGGTCTGGTTGTCGAGCGCATTCAGGCCGTTGATGTTTGCAACATCGACCAACGGCACCTGATAGACGGTGCGGATGAAGCCGGTGTCATAGGTCGCCTTGATGTAGCCGTTTTCGTCGATTTCGACCGAGGTCAGGTTGCCGACCGGAGAGCCGTCCTTGCTGATCGAGGTCGGTGCGAAATCGGTGGCCAGCTGGGTCAGCCCGTTGGTATCGCCCTGCTTCCCGATGGTGATGGTGATATCCTGCAGCCCGTCGGCCAGGGCAAAGCCCGCGGCATCGGTGAAGGCGAGCGTGCCTTCGGTCGAGTCCCAGGTCGGCCCCGCCACAGTGGTGACATTGCTCAGCGTCCCGCCGTTCGACCCCGTGTTGTCGAATTCGAGCGTATATTCCCCGACGATCCCGGCGCCGAGGCCCGTGGGGTTGCCCGTCGTGCCCGAGTCGATCACCTGCATCGTCCAGGTGTTGGTATTCGGGTCACCGTCATTCGCAGGACGCAAGGGGGTGAAGCTGACCGTCAGCGTGTTCGAATTCCCGAGGTTGCCGAAATACTCGATGGTGGAGGTCAGGGTCTCGCCGCCCGCGTCAAAGGCGGTTTCGTCGGCGGGCAGGTTGATCCCCCAGTTCATCACCATCGTCGGATCGCCCGCGGTCTGGTTGGCGTTGATCACCACAGGCTCCAGGCCGGTCACCGTATCGCGCGCGTTGACGGGGATCGTGCCATCGGCCAGCGCCGGCCAGCCGAGCAGAACAAGGCCGGAATCGGTGCGCAGCACCCCATCCTTGTCGGTGTGGAAGGAGCCGGTCGGGGTCATGGTCAGCGGCTGATTCCCAAGCCCGTTCGCGAGCGACGACGTCGTTGCCACCGGCAGGAAGCCCCGGCCGGAGATCGCAATGTCCATCGCGTTCGAGGTCGAAACCAGCGACCCGCGTTCGTCGATCAGTCGTCCCGATGACGCCCGAACGCCGCCCGCCGAATAGGTTCCTGCGCTGCGCGCCTGCGTCAGGACCATGCTTTCGAAATCCGCCGTCGCCCGCTTGTAGCCGTATGTGCCCGAGTTGGCGATGTTGTCGGAAATCGTTGCCAAGCGCGTTGCGTTGGCCGAAAGGCCCGCCACACCCGCGTTGAGCGAAGAAGAAATGGACATATGAGCGCCTTTCTGCTGCTGCGTCCTCGATCGAAGCCCACAGTGCCGCAGTCGCCGTTAAGATCGGCCTAACGCTTAAAATACGTCCGATTTCTTCTTCGTTCGGTTCAGCGTCCGTTGCGCAGCAAGATCAGCTCAAGCCTGTTGTTGCGCACCGACATCGGCGTATCGACGGCGTGCTTGCGGTCGGCAAAGCCCGAGATTCGCTCGACCCGTGCCGGATCTAAACCGGCCTTTTCCATCAGTTCGCGCATCTTCTGAGCCCGCGCCGAGGACAGGTCCCAGACCGGATTCGCGCGCAGCATCGACGGGTAGGAGCGCGTGTGTCCATTGATCGCGATGTCATTCTTGGCGAGCCCGAACACGCGGTTCAACATGCCGGCAATCTCGCCCAGAATCGGCTCCGGATCGGCGGTTTCGGGCGTGAAGAGCGGCTCGTCTTCAAGATCGAAGAATTCGACGATCAGCCCTTCATCCGTCACCTTCGTGACGATGTGGCGGGCCATCTGCTCGCTGACCATCGATTCGCCCGAGGTGGCGGAAAGCGCCTTTTCGATTTCCTTCGCCATCCGGTCAAACTCGGCCTGATCGGGCTTTTGCTGCTCCTTGACGGTGCCGCTGTCGCCCCGCGCCTGCCGTTCCTCGGTCGGCGCCTGTCCCGATGCCCCGGTTCCGTTCTGCGCGACCTGATCCTCGGAAAACACGGAATCGCCGCCAAAGGCGCCTTCGCCGCCGCCGGAGATCCGGTTGATCGGAATCGTCGGGTTGAAGTAATCCGCGATCCCCTTGCGTTGCTTTTCTGTTGTCGCGTTCAGCAGCCACATCAGCAGAAAGAAGGCCATCATGGCAGTGACGAAGTCGGCATAGGCAACTTTCCACGCCCCACCGTGGTGCCCGCCGCCCCCGACAACCTTCTTGCGCTTGATGATGACTGGTGCGACACCATCGTGTGCGCCCATTCCCACCACCTCTATTTCACCCGCGACAAGAGATAGCAGTCGCCACTTAAAGCGGACTTAACGGCTAAAATCGCAAGCAATCATGAGGGGTTCCGGGTCAGCTGCCGGGGGCGAACCCGCCGAAGCCGCCGCCGAAGAAGCATAAAGGCCCGCCCTCGCGCTGCAGATCGAAGCGGGTGACGCGGCCGATGATGATGGTGTGATCGCCGCCTTCGTGCAGGGCCTCGGTCACGCAGTCGAATCTGGCCAATGCCTCGGGCAGCACCGGCACGCCCTCGCCGTTGCGGGCGAGCGTCAGCCCCTCGAACCCCGGTCCCGAGCGCGAGAATCGCGAGGTCAGATCGCGTTGCCCCTCGGCCAGAATGTGAATGGCGAAGGCGGGCGCCGAGGTGAAATGGCGATGCCGCATCGAGCTGCGCGCCGCCGACCAGAGCACCAGCGGCGGATCGAGCGAGACCGAGGCAAAGGAATTGACGACGATGGCGATCGGGCTGCCATCATCGACATCGCAGGCGGTGACCAGCGCCACCCCGGTCGCAAAGCGGCCAAGCGCATCGCGCAAAAGCCGCGGGTCTGCCGGATCGGGCAGGTGGCCTTTGGCCAGATCTTCGGCCGTGCGGATCGCAGCGTCGATCCTGTCGCTCTCGCTCATGATCTTCCCCTTTCGTCCCGGCCCGAACAGGCCTCAGAAATCGAGGTTTTCCACGCTCAGCGCGTTTTGCTGGATGAATTCGCGCCGCGGTTCCACCACATCGCCCATCAACTTCGAGAAGATGTCTTCGGCCTCGGCCACATCATCGACGCGCACCTGCAACAGCGTCCGCGCCGCCGGATCGAGCGTGGTCTCCCACAGTTGCTCCGGGTTCATCTCGCCCAGACCCTTGTAGCGTTGCAGCGTCAGGCCTTTTTCGCCCTCCTGCAGGATCGCCGCCAGCAGATCGAGCGGCCCGTAGATAAATTGCTCGCGGTCCTTGCGGACCAGCCGGGCCGGGGCGCGGTAGCTTTCCTGCAGGCTCGTGGTGAATTGCGACAGCCGCCGTGCCTCGCCCGAGCGCAGCACCGGGCCATCAAGCGTGCGCACCTCTTCGACGCCCCGCAGGATGCGCGACATCCGCAGGCCGTGGTCCTGCGTCGGCCGTCCCATCCAGCCGCGTTCATATTCAAGCGCGATCAGGTCGAGCCGTGCCGAAAGTTCGTCGGCCACGCCCTGCGCATCGGCGTCGATCCGCCCGGGCAGCAGCGCCCCGGCGATCGCCGCCTGTTCCAGGATGCGCTGCGGGTAATGCGTCGGGAAGGCTTGCAGGATGCGGCGGATCTGCCGGGCTTCCTCGACGAGACGGGTCAGGTCGGCGCCGATGATGTCGGTGCCGTCGCCCAGCCGCAGGATCGCCCCTTCAACCCCTTGATGAACAAGGTAATCTTCCAGCGCGGCCTGATCCTTGAGGTAGACCTCGGACTTGCCACGGGCGACTTTGTAGAGCGGCGGCTGCGCGATATACAGATAGCCGTGCTCGATCAGCTCCGGCATCTGCCGGAAGAAGAAGGTCAACAGCAGCGTGCGGATGTGCGCGCCATCGACGTCGGCATCGGTCATGATGACGATCTTGTGGTAGCGCAGCTTCGCGATGTTGAACTCGTCGCGCCCGATCCCGGTGCCCAGCGCCGTGATCAGCGTGCCGATCTGATCCGAGGACAGCATCCGGTCGAACCGCGCCCGTTCCACGTTCAGGATCTTGCCCCGCAGCGGCAGCACGGCCTGATTTTTCCGCTCGCGCCCCTGCTTGGCCGAGCCACCGGCCGAGTCCCCTTCGACGAGGAAAACCTCACTCAGCGCCGGGTCTTTCTCCTGACAATCGGCGAGCTTGCCGGGCAGGCTTGCCACATCCATCGCGGTCTTGCGCCGGGTCAGTTCGCGGGCCTTGCGGGCAGCTTCGCGCGCCAACGCGGCTTCGATGATCTTGCCGACGATGCCCTTGGCTTCGCTCGGGTGCTCCTCGAACCACTCGGACAGCTTTTCGTTCACCAGATTCTCGACCGCCGGACGGACTTCCGAGGACACCAGCTTGTCCTTGGTCTGGCTGGAAAATTTCGGATCAGGCACTTTCACCGACAAAACGCAGGTCAGGCCTTCGCGGGCATCATCGCCGGTGAAATCGACCTTTTCCTTTTTCGCGATGCCGCTGTCTTGCGCGTATTTCGTGATCGTGCGGGTCAGCGCGCCGCGGAAGCCCGCAAGGTGGGTGCCGCCGTCGCGCTGCGGGATGTTGTTGGTGAAGGGCAGCACGGTCTCGTGGTAGCTGTCATTCCACCACATGGCCACTTCGACGCCGATGCCGCGGACCTCGCCGACCATGTAGATCGGCTCGGGCATCACCGCGGTTTTCGACCGGTCGAGGTATTTGACGAATTCGCGCACGCCACCGTCGTAATGCAGCTCGCTGCGCAGCGGTTCTGCGGGGCGCTCGTCTTCCAGAATGATCCGCACGCCCGAGTTCAGGAAGGCCAGTTCCCGCAGCCGGGTTTCGAGCGTCTTGAAGACGTAATCGAGGTTCGAAAACGTTCCCTCGGGATCGTTGGTCTTCGACGAGGCCATGAACCGGACCTCGGTGCCCTTTTCGCCGGGGGCATCGCCGATTTCATGGACATGGACCACGCAATCGCCCCGCTCGAAGCGGGCGAAATAGACCTTGTCGTTCCGCCAGACCTTGAGTTCCAGCCAGTCCGAGAGCGCGTTCACCACGGACACGCCGACGCCGTGCAGACCGCCCGAGACCTTGTAGGCGTTGCCGCCCTCGTCGGTGTTGTTGAATTTGCCGCCCGCGTGCAGCTGGGTCATGATGACCTCGGCCGCCGAGACGCCCTCTTCGGGGTGGATGTCGACCGGGATGCCGCGGCCGTTGTCGCGCACGGACACCGAGCTGTCGGCGTGGATCTTGACCGCGACATAGTTTGCGTGGCCCGCGAGGGCCTCGTCGATGCCGTTGTCGACGACTTCATAGACCATGTGATGCAGGCCCGAGCCGTCGTCGGTGTCGCCGATATACATGCCGGGGCGTTTGCGCACCGCTTCGAGGCCTTTCAGGACCTTGATCGACTCCGCGCCATATTCGGCTTTGTTCTTCGGGGTTTCGGTCATCCGCGCCTATCCTGCTGATCGTTGCGGACTTATAGAGTTTCGGGCAGGCAATGTCACGCCTTGGCCACAATATTCAGCGGTTTTGGGCCGGGCTTTCCACCAATTCCGAGGTTCCCGCGACCTCGGTCACTTGCCAATACCGCCCCCGGTCTCCCAAGCTGTCGAAAAGCTCGGGCCCGGTGCCGGTCATCAGCACCTGGGCGGGCAGGGCGCAGATTTCATCATAAAGGGCCGCCCGCCGCCCGGCATCCAGATGCGCCGCCACTTCATCCAGCAAAAGCACCGTGTTCTCGCCCGCCAAGGCCCGCGCATTGGCCAGAAGCAGCGAAATCAAGAGCGCCTTCTGCTCGCCGGTCGAACATTGATCGGCCGGGATCGCCTTTTCCGCATAAAGGGCGGTCAGATCGACCCGATGCGGGCCTTCCAGCGTCCGCCCCGCCGCCATGTCGCGGCGCCGCCCCTCGGCAAGTGCGGCGGCCAGATCCTCCGGCCCCTCGGCCGTCAGACCCAGATCCGCCGCCGGAAAGGCCGTCGCCGCCCCGGCCTGCGCCGCGGCGAGTTGCGCCAAGGCCTGGCGCCGATGCGCGGTCATCAAGGCCCCGGCCTCGGCCATCCGCGCCTCCAGCGCCCCATACCAGGCCGCATCACGGACCTCGTCCTTCAAAAGCCGGTTGCGCTCCCGCATCGCCTTTTCATAGGCAAGCACGGCTTCCGCATGGGTCGGAAAGAACGACAGCGTCATGCGGTCCAGAAACCGCCGGCGCCCCTCGGCCGCCTCGATCCACAGCCGGTCCATCGCGGGCACCAGCCACAGAACGCGCAAAAGCCGCCCCAAGGCGACCTGCGCCGCGGCCTTGCCATCGATCAGCACCTCGCGCGAGGAGCCGGGCAGGGCCGATGTCTCGATTTCATAGTCCGAAAGTGTCGCGCGGATTTTCCAGCCGACCTGCTCCTGCCGCCGGATCAATTCCTCGGCCGAGGCGCGGCGCAGCCCCCGCCCGGGCGACAGCAACGAGACCGCCTCCAGCACCGAGGTCTTGCCCGCCCCGTTCGGCCCGTAAAGCGCCACCGGCCTTGTATCGACCGACAGAACCGCACGCCGATGCGAGCGGAACTGAAACAAGGTCAGATCCCGCAGCATCGCGGCCCTGCTTCTTCTTGGTCCAAATACGCCCTTGCCGCCCGCGTCACACGCGCATCGGCATCACGACATAGACCGCCGAGGTGTCATTGCCCTCGCGCATCAGCGTCGGATCGCCCGAGGAATTGAACAGGAACACCGCGTTTTCCCGATCCACCTGCGAGGCGATCTCGAGCAGGTATTTCGCGTTGAACCCGATCTCCAGCCGCTCGTCGCCGTAGGCCACTGCCAGCTCTTCCTCGGCCGCGCCCGCATCGGGGGCATTGACCGACAGCACCAGCCGGTCTTCGTCGAGGCTCAGTTTCACCGCGCGCGAACGTTCCGAAGACACGGTGGCCACACGGTCCACGGCCTTGGCGAATTCCGCCGCATCGACTTCCAGACGACGGGTGTTCCCCATCGGAATGACGCGGGTGTAATCGGGGAACGTCCCGTCGATCACCTTCGAGGTGAGCGTGATTTCCGGCGTCGCAAAGCGCACCTTGGTTTCCGAGACCGAGACTGCAATCTGCGCCTCGTCATCATCGAGCAGCTTGCGCAGCTCGTTCACCGTCTTGCGCGGCACGATCACGCCCGGCATGCCGTTCGCCCCTTCGGGCAGGGCGGCGTCGATCCGCGCCAGCCGGTGCCCGTCGGTCGCGACGCAGCGCAGCGCAGGGCCATCTTCGCCCGTCGCCACATGCATGTAGACGCCGTTCAGATAATACCGCGTCTCCTCGGTCGAGATCGCGAATTTCGACTTGTCGAAAAGCCGCTTCAGCACGCCCGCCTTGGCGGCGAAATTCGCAGTATATTCCGACGAGGCCATCACCGGGAAATCCTCGCGCGGCAGCGTCGCAAGGTTGAAGCTCGAACGCCCGGCCATGACGGACAGCCGCCCCGCCGCCGCATCATCCGAGAGCTGCACCAGCGACCCGTCGGGCAGCTTGCGCACGATCTCATGCAGCATCACCGCCGAAACCGTCGTCGCGCCTGCGCGCTCGACATGGGCGGGTGCCTTGTCCACCACCTCGATATCAAGGTCGGTGGCGCGGAAGGACACGGTCGAACCTTCGGCCTCGATCAACACGTTCGCCAGGATCGGAATGGTGTTGCGCCGCTCGACAACCGACTGGGCCTGAGACACCGCCTTGAGAAGGGCGGCGCGTTCGATGCTGATCTTCATATCCATTCCTCACCGGTTCCCGGGGGCGGCAAGGTAACATGCCGCCGCGCCGGAACAAGATTTTTCCGGACATTCCGCCGCTTTGCGCGGGGCGTCAAGGGTTCAGGATTCCATCAGCCGCTTCAGAAGCCCGATATCCTCGGCCAGTTGCCGATCGGTCGCCATCAGCTCGTCGATCTTGCGGATGCCGTGCATGATCGTGGTGTGATCGCGGCCACCAAAGCGGCGCCCGATCTCGGGCAGCGAGCGGGTGGTCAGATGCTTGGCGAGATACATCGCCACCTGCCGCGGACGGGCGATGGTGCGCAAACGCTTCGGCCCGATCATGTCCGACAGGCGGACGTTGTAATGCTCGGCCACCTTGCGCTGGATCTCCTCGATCGTCACGCGCCGGTCCGAGGCGCGCAGGATATCGGCCAGACATTCCTGGGCCAGATCAAGGGTGATTTCCCGACCGACGAGCGAGGCAAAGGCGAACAGCCGCGTCAGCGCGCCTTCGAGCACGCGGACGTTGGTGGTGATCCGGTGCGCGAGGAATTCCAGCACGCCCGAGGCCACGATGACCCCCGGGTTGCGGGCAGCATAGGCCTCGGTCTTGGTTTGCAGGATGCCCAGACGCAGTTCGTAATCGGTCGGATGCAGATCGACGACGAGCCCGCATTGCAGGCGGCTCTTGATCCGTTCCTCGAGATCCTTGATCTCGCCCGGCGCGCGGTCGGCGGAAATCACGATCTGCTTGCCCTGATCGACCAGCGCGTTGAAGGTATGGAAGAATTCTTCCTGCGTGCTGTCCTTGCCGGCGATGAACTGCACGTCATCGACCATCAGCACGTCGACCGAGCGGAACAGCTCCTTGAAATCCATGATCTGCCGATCGCGCAGCGCCTGCACGAAGCGGTACATGAACTGCTCGGCCGAGAGATACAGCACGCGCAGCTCGCCATGCTGGGTTTGCAGCTCATGCGCGATCGCATGCATCAGGTGCGTCTTGCCGAGACCGACGCCACCATACAGGAAGAGCGGGTTGAAGCTGACCGGACCGCCTTCGGCCACGCGCCGCGCGGCGGCATGGGCAAGCTCGTTCGGCTTGCCGACGACGAAGCTGTCGAAGGTGAAACGGGCGTCGAGCGGCGCCCCGGGAAGCTCCTGCTCCTCGATCGCGCGCAGGGGGCGACGCGGGGCGACGGGGGCCTTTTCCACGACGGGGCGGGCTTCGACCGGCGGCGGTGCGAGAGGGCGGCCTTCCGGCACGCGGATCGCAACGCGCTCGGCGGCAACGCCGGAATTGCGCAGCTCGCGCAGAATCGGTTCACCGTAATTGCGCGACACCCAGTCGCACATGAATTTCGTGGGCGCTTCGAAAGAGACGATGCCGTCCGACAGGTCGATCAGCTGAAGGGGTGCAATCCAGGTGTTGAAGTTGGTCCGGCCGACCGTCCTTTGTAACTCATTGCACACCTGCCCCCAGAGTTCGTTCGTCATGTCTTTTTCCATCGCTTTTCATACCGACACTCGTCACCGACACACTCCCCTCCTTGCGGAGGGCGGGAATGAAGACATGCCGAACCACCCGGCGAACCCGGTGGCGGCATCACCTGCCAAACCGGAGCATCTGCTCCCATTTGAAACGGATCACATCCTCGGCGTCGAAGCTTGCGGCTTCTTATGGTGCGGCAGCAACTTGGCCCCGCTTCGACCTTTCGGATGCGTCTTGTCCCCCAAGACGACGTGAATCGCCTGATGACGCTAGCAAGCGGGCGAGGGCTTCTGCAACCGAACTTCGCGCTTGACGCCCACTTTCCCCAAATCGAATCTGCGACCCCCTTGCAGGGCCGCAACACTATTATCAAGGCATTGAAATTAAAGAAATAAAACGGCGCCCCAAAGATGGGGCGCCGTTTGCGAAGATTAACTTCCGAGATCGGAAAATCAGTTGTTCAGAGCCTTCACGCGCGACGAGAGACGCGACATCTTGCGGGCCACGGTGTTCTTGTGCAGCACGCCTTTGGTGATGCCGCGCGCCAGTTCCGGCTGAGCTGCCTCAAGAGCGGCCTTGGCAACGCCAGCGTCGCCCGAGGCGATCGCTTCTTCGACCTTGCGCAGGAAGGTGCGGATGCGCGAACGGCGAGCTTTGTTGATGTCGTTGCGACGCTCGTTCTGACGAGCGCGTTTCTTGGACTGGGGCGTGTTGGCCATGTTTCCCTATTCCCGGGCTGAAGCGAATATGTATAGCGCAAAGCCCGGTTGTCCCAGCGAACCGGATGATTCTAGCCTGAGCGGGCTCCACGCGCATGTGACGGTGGCTGTTAGGGCAAAAGCCGCAGAAAGGGAAGTCCTTTTCGCCCTTATTTGTCGGTGAACTTCGCCGGGCGTTTCTCGGTGAAGGCGGCCATGCCTTCCTTCTGATCCTCGGTGGCGAAAAGCGCATGGAACACCCGACGTTCATAGAGCACGCCTTCGCGCAGGGTGGTCTCATAGGCGCGGTTGACGCAATCCTTGGCCACCATCGTCGCGATCGCCGATTTCGCGGCGATCTTGCGCGCGGTGGTCAAAGCCTCGGGCACAAGGTCGGCCAAGGGCAGCACGCGGCTGACGAGACCCGACCGTTCCGCCTCGGCCGCATCCATGAAGCGGCCGGTCAGATGCATTTCCATCGACTTCGACTTGCCGACGAAACGGGTCAGCCTTTGCGTGCCGCCGATGCCCGCGACGACGCCCAGATTGATTTCGGGCTGGCCGAATTTCGCATTTTCCGCACAGAGGATGAAGTCGCACATCATCGCCAGTTCGCAGCCGCCGCCCAAAGCATAGCCCGCCACCGCCGCGATGATCGGTTTGCGCGTGCGCAGGATCGCGTCGCCCTCTGTGCCGAAGAAATCCTGCAAGAACATGTCGGTGAAGCTCTTGTCGGCCATTTCCTTGATGTCGGCGCCCGCGGCAAAGGCCTTGTCCGAGCCGGTCAGCACGAAGCAGCGCACGGCCGGATCGGCATCGAGAGTCTTCAGCGCCTCGGCCAATTCGCCCAGCAGTTGGGAATTCAGCGCATTCAGCGCCTCGGGCCGATTGAGGCGGATCAGCGCTACGCCATCTTCGATTTCCACGATCAGGGTCTGATAAGACATGGGGTTCCCTTTGCTGGTGATGAGCCAGAGGTAACAGTCAGAGGGCGAAACTCAACCGGGCGCGGCGGGATTGCCGCTGCGTCACTTCTGGCAGGCGGGGCAGAAATAGCTGGAGCGGCCCGATTGCACGATGCGCTTGATCGGCGTGCCGCAGCCGGGGCAGGGCTCGTCCTCGCGGTCATAGACGCGGAAGCTGTGCTGGAAATATCCAAGCTCCCCATCCGCCTGCCGATGATCGCGCAAGGACGATCCGCCCGCCTCGATCGCCTCGGTCAGAACCTCGCGGATCAGCGGCACCAGCGTCGCCAGCCGCGCCGCCGAAATCCGGTTCGCCGCTCGACGCGGATCGATGCCGGCGCGAAAGAGCACTTCCGACACATAGATATTGCCAAGCCCGGCCACGACATGCTGATCCAGCAACACGGTCTTGATCGGGCTTTTGCGGGTCTTCAGCGCGTCGACCAGATAGGCTTCGTTGAAGTCATTGCCGAAAGGCTCGGGCCCGATCCCGGCCAGCAGCCAATGCGCCGCCTCGCGATCGGTGCGGACCAGATCCATCGCCCCGAACCGCCGCGCATCGTTGAAGGTGACGCGGGCGCCCCCCTCCATATGCAGCACCACATGGTCGTGCTTTTGCGCCGCCGGATGATCGAGATGAAAATCGCCCAGCATCACGCCCGAGACCAGCATCCGCCCCGACATGCCCAGATGAATGAGCAGGCTTTCCCCGGTCGAAAGGTCGGCCAGGATGTATTTCGAGCGCCGCCGCAGCCGCTCCACCCGCGCCCCGGTCAGCCGGTCGGCCATGGCCTCGGGCAGTGGCCAGCGCAGGTCGGGGCGGTTCACCTCGGCCCGGTCGATCACCCGCCCCTCCATCGCGGGGGCAAGCCCCCGTCGGACCGTCTCGACCTCGGGCAGTTCGGGCATTTTCGCTCCTGTCGCATTGTCACCGCTGAAACCGACCCTATAAGGAGGGGGACAGTTCAAGATCGGCAAGGGCAGATGAGCACGGATCAGACCAAGACGACTCATTTCGGGTTCCAGACGGTGAACGAAGAGGCCAAGGCCGGGATGGTCCATGGGGTCTTTTCGCGCGTGGCCTCGAAATACGACATCATGAACGATCTGATGAGCATGGGCATCCATCGGATCTGGAAGAATGCGATGATGGACTGGCTGGCGCCGCGCCCCGAGCAGAAGCTGCTCGATGTGGCAGGCGGCACCGGCGACATCGCTTTCCGCTTCCTGAAACGCGCCAAGGGCTCGACCGCGACCGTCTGCGACATGACGGAATCGATGCTGATCGAGGGCCAGAAACGCGCCGATGCCGAGAACATGGCCTCGCGGCTGAACTGGGTCGTCGGCGATGCGATGGACCTGCCGTTCGAAAGTAACAGCTTCGACGTCTACACGATCTCGTTCGGGATCCGGAACGTCACCCGCATTCCCGATGCGCTGAAAGAAGCCTACCGCGTGCTGAAACCGGGCGGGCGGCTGATGGTGCTCGAATTCAGCCAGATCCCGAACGATCTGATGCAGGCGGTCTACGACGCCTATTCCTTCAACGTGATCCCGGTGATGGGGCAGGTCGTGGCGAATGACCGCGACAGCTACCAATATCTGGTCGAATCGATCCGCAAGTTCCCGAACCAGGAGCTTTTCGCCTCGATGATCCGCGAAGCGGGCTTCAGCCAGGTCAAATATCGTAACCTTTCCATGGGCATCGCCGCGCTGCACTCGGGCTGGAAGGTGTAATATGCGCGGCCCGCACAATCTGTGGCGGCTGATCCGCACGGGGGCAACCTTCGAGCGGACCGGCGCCATGCGCGTGGCGCTGGAAGCGATGGAGGCGCCGCCGCGGCTGCGCCTTGTCGCGCGCATCATGGGCTGGCCGTTCAAATGGCTGGGCTATGCGGGCGATCCCGCGCTGCCGCCGGTGACGCGGGCGATCACCGCGCTCGGCCCGGCCTACATCAAGCTGGGGCAGGTGCTCTCGACGCGACCCGACGTGGTGGGCGAGGAGCTGGCCAATCAGCTGCGGGTGTTGCAGGACCGTCTGCCGCCGTTTGATCTGGCGCTGGCCAAGGCGACCTTGGCCGAGGAATACGGCCGTCCGGTCGAAGAAATCTTTTCCGAGTTTTCCGAGCCCGTCGCGGCGGCCTCGATCGCGCAGGTGCATTCGGCGCGGCTGATCGAAACCGGCGAGCGGGTGGCGGTCAAGGTGCTGCGGCCCGGCATCGAAAAGGCCTTTCAGCGCGACATCGACGCCTTCCATTTCGCCGCGGACATGATCGAGCGGCTGTCTCCTGCCTCGCGGCGGCTGCGGCCGTCGGACGTGATCAAGCATTTCGCGGATCTGGTTGCGGGCGAGCTTGACCTCCGGCTGGAAGCGGCGGCGGCCTCGCAATTTGCCGCCAATACCGAGAAAGACGAACATTTCCGGGTGCCGCTGCCGGTCTGGTCGCTGTCGAGCCGCCGGGTGATGGTGATCGACTGGGCCGAGGGCCTGCCGATGGGCGACCCGGAGGCGCTGAAGGCCGCGGGTCATGATGTGACCGCGATCGGCACCCGGGTGTTGCAGCTGTTCCTGAGCCATGCGCTGCGCGACGGCTATTTCCACGGCGACATGCACCAGGGCAACCTGAAGGTGGCCGAGAATGGCGATATCATCGCCTTCGATTTCGGCATCATGGGCCAGATCGACCAATATACCCGGCATGTCTATGCGGAAATCCTGATGGGCTTCATCCATCGCGATTACCGTCGCGTGGCCGAGGTGCATTTCGAAGCCGGTTACATCCCGCCCGAGCAGGATGTGGTGCAATTCGCGCTGGCGCTGCGGGCGGTGGGCGAGCCGATCTTCGGGATGAACGCCAAGCAGATCTCGATGGCGCGGCTTCTGGCCTATCTTTTCGAGGTGACCGAGCGCTTCGGGATGGCGACGCGGACCGAGCTGATCTTGCTGCAACGCACGATGGTGGTGGTTGAAGGGGTCGCGCGGTCGCTCAACCCCGGGATCAACATGTGGGAAACCGCAAAGCCCGTCGTCGAAAGCTACATCCGCGAGAATGTCGGTCCGCGCGGCATCCTGCGCGATCTGACCCGCACCGCGCGGGTGTTGGGGCGGTTCGGGCCGCAACTGCCGGAGCTGATGCAGAAGGCGCTCGAGCGGCAGGTTCAACCCGAAGAAAAGCCCGAGCCGAAATCGGCTCAGGCTCTGGGGGCGGTCAGCGCCGTGTTGATCCTTGCGGCCGGTGTGGCGCTGGGTCTTCTGATCTGATCAGTCGGGATCGCGCAGCGCCGAGATTGACCCTGTCGAGATGGTGCTGCCCCCGGCCAAGACCAGAACGGCACCGTCGCTGGTCCCCTGTGCTTCGACGACCCGGTTGTAAGTCTCGATCGGGTCGGTCGAAAGCAGCGTGCCGTTGTTGTAGCTTTCCAGCTCGAACGTGTAACTTCCGGCCGGAAGCGCATTGCCATCGGCATCGGTGCCGTTCCACGCGATCGCATCGCTCGAGACCGGCGTGGTGAAGCGTGAGACTTCGTTGCCGCTGGCATCACTGACGACCACCGTGGTATCGGTCGCGCCCTTGACCGGATTGGGCGAAATCGTCACCGAATTGGTGCCGTCAAAATAGCCGGGCGAGTCCGAGCGGGCTTCCATGCCCACCCAGTTGGCATATTCGCTCATCCCCATCACGCCCATCTGCGTGGCAAGGCCGGTGAGCAGGTTATTCGTCTTCACCTGCTGTTCGACCTGCGAAAAGGTCGCCAGCTGAACTGCGTAATCGGCGCTGTCCATCGGGCTGGTCGGGTCCTGATTGGTCATCTGCGTCGTCAGCAGCTTCAGGAACATCTGGTAATCGGAACTGACGCTGGCCGCGGTCGAGGATGAGGACGAACTCGACGAGTTCGAGCCGTTGGTCGAGGTGGAGGAGGTTACACTGGTCATGGGGCTCTCTTTCAGATTCTCAGGTCAAGCCCGCCCGAAGCGCTGCGAGGCGAGGATTGAAGGGCGATGGAGGTGGTCTCGAAGCGGGCAACGGGCTCGCGCTCTGGCGCGGCTTGAGCCAGAATCGAGTCCGTTTCCGCCTGTTGTTGCGCCGAAGAGCGCTGATCGGACTGTTGGCCGAACTCGAAGCCGACGTTCGAATAGCCCATCTCGCGGAAATCGCGGGCAAGGCTGTCGATGTTGCGCCGCATCAGATCCAGCGTTTCCGGCCGCTCGGCCTGAACGGCGACGGTGATGGTGCCATCGCTGCTGTGCAGGGTCATCCGCACCTTGCCGAGTTCCTCGGGCGACAGCGTCAGTTCGACGGTCCGATTCCCGGCATCGGCCAGGGCTTGCGACATCTGATGCGCGATGGCATGCGGGCTTGCTGCCCGGTGTGTGCCGGTTGCGGCGCCCGCATCGCCACCAAACAACGATGCGCTGCGCTCGGCGGTTGTGGCCGTGCCGGTGGTGCCGAAAGACAGGGCACCGCCTGAGGACGTCCCGGAGAGGCTGTCGACCTTGTCGGTGGCAGGCGCGGCGGTTGCCTCTGCCGTCTTGACGCTGGCATCTGCTGCCGCGCCAGCGCCTTGCGGTCCCGCGTCCCCGCGATCCTTGGCCGAGGCAACCTCTTTCGACTCGCGCAACCGTGTCATGCGCGGTTGCGGTTCGGTGGACGGGCCTGCCGTCGATGTGGATTGAGATGCAGTCACCGGGGGGGACGCAACCTGGTCCGTGACCGCTTGCGCGACCGGAACGGACTTCGGTTGTGTCGGCGTCGCGCTGTCCGCGTCGGCTGCCGTCGCGGTTTTCGGTTCCGCAGCCGCAGCTTTTGGCGCCGCGACTTCGGCGCTGTTCGCGACCTTGCTGGCCCGCGCTTGCGCAAGGGCTACGCCCGCCGTGTCAGCGGTTTGCGGGGGGGGCGCCGATTGTGCCTCTTCAGCCCGCGGGGCGGAAGCTTGCGACGCCAGAGCTGCCATGACCCGCGATTCGGCAAGAGTTTCACGGGACGAAGAGGCGGTCATGGGCTCCGATTGCGAGACAAGCCGCACCGAAACGTCCTGCGACATCGAGGCCCGCGTTTGGTCTTGTGTTTTGCCTGCGGCGGCCGTTTGCGCCGTGCCTTCGCGTGCCCCGGGACGCCGATCGACGACATTGCGGGTTGCCGCGGACGTGTTCCCCGCAGCGACTTCGCTCGAGGCGACCGCCTGGACGGGCCCTGCCGCAGAGGCCGAACCAAAGGGCGCAGCTTGTCCCGTGGTCGGCGTCGCGTTTGCAAACGTGTCCGTTGCGGAATGCTTTTCGGTTTCCGCCCTCACGTCGTCCGCCACGGCCGGATTGTGTTCGCTGCCGGCCGACGTCGATGCGGCACGTGCCGTTGCGGGCTCTTGCGCGGACTGCGCCGAAGCCTGAGCGCGTCCGGTAGAAGCTTGCCGCGGCGGCTCCGCGTGCTGAGAGACCTGTCGCGCCGCCTGCGAAGAGGCGTTCGCCGTCACGGGCTGGGATGCTTGGGACGGTGCAGTCTGCGCAAAGGCCGTTGCCATGGCGGCTGGCAGCTTTTCCGCGGCCGAATCGTCGCTTGCGACGGCAGGAGCCGCTCGTTCTTTCGACTTCGGATCAGTGGATTCCAAGGCGCGAGGCGCTTCGGTGCGCGATTCGGGAATGCCGTCCTGCAGACCCAGGGCAGCCGCCACGGGTGTGCCCTGCGACGCCGCGCCCACTGTTTCCTGAAGCTTCGGGATGGCGTCAGCGACCCCCGCGCGCCCGACCGGCGCCTCCCGGCCGATCCGCGCCGAGGCGAGTGTCGCCGCGGTCGTTTCGGCCTCAGTGGCTGCGGAGCCATCTGTCACGACCGGCGCCGCGCCTGAGGGGAAAACGGCAGCCGCGACAATCGCCGCTTCGGCGCTTTCCGTGCCGGGCAGGGGCTGCGCTTTCGCCGCCGAGGTCTCGCCCTTTTGCGTTTCCGGTGTTGCCGACGCGGCCTGCGGAGCCACTGCCCCTGCGGTCTCGCGCGTCGTGATGCGTCCAGCTCCCTTCGGCAAGGACGAGACTGCGGCCGCTTCCTGTCCCGGAAGGTGAACCGCGGCCGCAAGATCCGGAGAAAGCGCGCCATCAGCGGCGGCAGGCGCCTGTGCCGCGCCGAGCGTCGCCTGTTGCAGATTGCTTTGCATCGCGGCCGCGACCGTGCCCGAAATGCCCGTCAGGACACTGTCGAGCGCGCCTGCGCCCGCGTCAGCTGCTGCCAACTCGGTCAGCTTGGTTGCTGCTTTATCCAGCTCGGTTCCGTTCCGCGTCTCCGCAGACATGGGCGATTCGGCAAGAATAGTTGCGAAGGCATCATGCCTTCCGGTCGCCGCACCAGTTTCAGCGGCGCCATCAGCACCTCCTCCCTCCACTGGAGAAACGGTGGAAAGAAACGAGATCTGATCCGAGAGAGCGAGTGTTTTCATGACCTCACGACTTCTGCCTGTGACCCGCTCAGAATGGCAGCAGGAGGTTACCGCTTCTTTACCCCGTTATGAGAGAACAAAGCGAAATCGGTTCAATTGGAGCGATTCCCATGGACATTCGGGCTGTCACGGCCGCCGCCACCTCTGCCGCGTCGGATGGCAAGGCGAAAGACGAAGCGGCCCTGCGTCACAAGGCGCAGGACCTTGAAGCCAGTTTTCTGGCGGAAATGCTGAAATACACCGGTCTCGGAAAGAGCGAGGGCGGTTTCGACGGCGGCGTGGGGGAAGAGCAGTTCTCTTCGTTCCTGGTCGACGAATACGCCAACAAGATGGTCAAGGCCGGAGGCATCGGTCTTGCCGAGAGCATCTTCAAGTCGCTGCAGAAAGGAGCGGAGCATGCAGAATGAAACCGAGGACCGGATCGCCCGGCTGATCGACCTCTTGCGTCTCGAGAAGGACGTGATCCGCAATGCCGAATTCGCGGCGCTGCCGGATCTCATCACGCGCAAGGAGGCGCTGCTTGACGAGTTGCAGGGCACGCCCGCGCGTCTGCTGCTTGGCGCGCAGGAAATGGCGCTTGAAAACCAGCGTCTTCTGGACGCGGCGATCAAGGGCGTGCGTTCGGTGCAAGCGCGGCTCGCCGAGATCCGCGAAGCGTCGAAAAGCTACATGAGCTATGATCAGAACGGGAAGGCCCGCAAGATCAGCCCCGAGGGCGGCTCGATCGAACGACGTGCGTAAACCATTCTTCGAAAATCCGAACTATCCAGGGCCGTCCGAAAGGGCGGCCTTAGCACTTCGTTAGGTCTTCACGTGCCAAGGTTCCCCTGCATCCAGAGGGGTGGCGCGGCAGGGCAGCGATGCAGCCGCATGGGTCAGAAAGCCGTAGGCGCCGTTTTACCGACGGCAAGTGAAACCCGGCGCAAAGCGCCAAAGACGAAGGACCTGACATGTCCAGCATTCTCACGAACACCAGCGCCATGGTTGCGCTGCAAACCCTCAAGGGCATCAACTCGAACCTGTCGAAGACCCAGTCGGAAATCTCGACCGGCAAGACCGTCGCATCGGCCAAGGACAATTCCGCGGTCTGGGCCATCTCGAAAGTGATGGAATCGGACGTGAGCGGCTTCGAGTCGGTTTCGACCAGCCTTGCGACCGGTCAATCGATGGTGTCGGTGGCTCGGACCGCCGTTGAATCGATCACGGACGACCTCAAGACGATCAAGCAAAAGATCGTTGCAGCGCAGGATCCGTCGGCGGACACTGGCAAGCTCAACGATGAGATTGGCGAACTGGTCAAGATGATCAAGGCGAAAGTCTCGGGCGCGCAGTTCAACGGCGTCAACCTGATCAGCTCGGCCGGCTCGGAAACCATCCTCGGTTCGCTCGACCGCGCGGGCGGTACCGTTACGACCAACACCATCGACATCGCCCACCAGGACATGAGCACTGCCGCGAGCGCCTTGGCGACCGGGACGGTTGCTGCTGGCGCGACGGCGGGCAACTTTGCTCCGGCCGGTGGCAACAAGGGCTCGGCGGCGATCGAAGCCGGCGGCGCGGCGGGTTTTGCGCTCTCTGGTCTCGAAGTCGGCGAAACGGTCACCATGGCCATCGGCGACAAGTCGTTCAGCTATCAGGTCAGCCAGGCTGATGTGGACTCGGGCTCGGACGTGAACGAAGTTGCGACCGCCAACCTCTACAGCCAGGTGATGGACGCCGGGATCACTGGCGTGACCGCGACCTACACCGCCGGCAGCGCTGATCTGACGATCAACGTCGGCTCCACTGCAACGCTCGGTGTCAACATGAGCGTGTCGATCAACGCGGCGGGTTCGGGTCCGCTCGCGGGTCTGGATGGCTTCACCACGTCGAACACCGTGGCCGACATCGAATCGATGATCAACGGCTCCATCGACGCGGCCGCTGCCTTCGGTGCCGTCGAATCGCGGATCGAGAGCCAGGCGAGCTTCGTCAGCGACCTCGGTGATGCGCTGAAGAACGGTATCGGCGCTCTGGTCGACGCTGACATGGAAGAGGCTTCGGCCCGTCTGCAAGCTCTGCAGACCCAGCAGCAGCTGGGTATCCAGTCGCTGTCGATCGCCAACCAGCAACCGCAGTCGATCCTGTCGCTGTTCAAGTGATGACTTTCGGGGGGCGCCTTGGCGGCGCCCCCTCTGCCCGCGGCAAAGCCGCGATCTGACCCCTCTCGCCACTGGAAGGTATTCCTGTGAACGCCACGATTCTGGCCAAAACGGCCTACGCAAACCCCGGTCAGCCCACCCGCACCCTGCGCGGCACCGAATACGAAATATTCGCGCGTGTGACCCATCGCCTCAAACAGGCGGCCGGTATGGAAAAGTCGAATTTCCCCGCGCTTGTGCGTGCGCTTTACGATAACCGCCGTCTCTGGACGACTCTGGCGGTTGATGTTGCCCTTCCCGACAATGAACTCCCCGATACGCTGCGGGCGCGTATCTTCTACCTGAATCAATTCACTCAGGCGCACAGCGGCAAGGTCCTCAAGGGCGAAGCCACCGTCGACGTCCTCATCGATATCAACACCGCGATCATGCGCGGTCTGCGTCGGGAGGGTGGTGCGGAATGACCGGCCTGGTTCTCAAACTCGCCCCCAAAGAACGTGTGCTGATCAACGGCGCCGTGATCGAAAATGGGGACCGTCGTTCCCGCCTTGCGATCATGACCCCGAATGCGCATATCCTGCGTCTGCGCGACGCGATCCACCCCGAGGAAGTCAACACCCCGGTCCGTCGTGTCTGCTATATCGCGCAACTCGTGCTCTCGGGGGATGCCGAGCCTGGCGAGGCGCGGATGCAACTCTTGCGCGGCATCGAGCAACTCAGCCAGGTTCTGACCGATCATGACAGCCGGTCTCATCTGACCCAGGCCACGGCGGCCGTGCTGGAAGATCAGCATTATCAGGCCTTGAAGTCGCTGCGCGCCCTTCTGCCAAGGGAGGAGCGGCTTCTCGCCGCCGGAAGCGCGTGAGCTACACGCCGGTCATACCGGCCAGCGGTTATGCGGGCTGGAAGCTGCTCAACCGTACGATGGAAAAGCAGAAGGCGGCGTTTGTCGCCTCTGCTGACGTCAAGCGCGACGAAGACTATTTCCGCTCAAAGATCGGAACGATCACGACCGCCGAAGATCTGGTTGCCGATCGTCGTCTTCTGAAGGTTGCTCTGGGCGCATTCGGGCTGGATTCGGACATCAACAACAAGTTCTTCGTTCGCAAGGTGCTTGAGGGCAGCACGACCGACACCAAGGCGCTGGCCAACAAGCTTGCCGACAAGACCTATCTCAAACTGGCGACGGCCTTCGGTTTTGGCGATTCGGATACGCCGCGCACGCAATTGAGCGGGTTTGCTGACGAGATCTTGCAGAAATACGAGACCCGGCAATTCGAAGCCGCCGTGGGGGATTCCGACGAGACCTACCGGTTCGCGATGTCGGCGCAACGCGAACTTGCCGATCTGGCGGCCGCGTCGAGCTCCAACAACACCAAATGGTATAGTGTGATCGGGTCGAAATCGCTCAGCACCGTCATGCAGACGGCTCTCGGTCTGCCCAGCAGTGTCGGCTCGCTGGATGTCGATCAGCAGCTGGTCATTTACACCCAGAAGGCGAAATCCGTTCTGGGCAGTTCGGATTTCGCGACCTTCTCGGACAGCGCCGTGATGGACAAGACCATTCGGCTCTATCTCGTTCGCTCGCAGATGGCGGCGAACACCACCGCCACCTCTGGCAATGTCGCCCTGCAATTGCTGCAGGGAGGCTCCACGGGAATCTCCACCGCCTCTCTGCTGTCGAAGCTCGTCTGATCAACCCGCTGGCGTAAGCGCTGCCGTGAGCCGCGAAAAGCTCGACCGAGTCCCATCCGCCGCATCGCGCGCCAAAAACGCATCCAGCGCTGGCCAGACCTTGATCGCGGCGTCGATCACGGGATCGCTTCCTGCGGCGTAGAGACCGGCTTGAATCATCATCTCCGCGCGGTCGTAAGCGCCCAGAAGCTTGCGCGCCTTCGCAATCAGGTCGTTTTCGGCCGGGGTTGCCGCATCCGGCAAGGACCGCGAGACCGAGCGCAGCAGATCAATCGCAGGGAACCGGCCGCGTTCGGCAATCGCGCGGTCCAGGACGACGTGACCATCGAGCGTACCGCGCAGGATGTCTGCGACCGGCTCTTCCATATCCGATCCGGCAACCAGCACCGAGAAGACCGCGGTGATGTCGCCCGCCCCTTCCATCCCGGGGCCGGAGCGTTCGGCAAGTGACATGATCTGGTGCGAGGTCGAGGGTGGATACCCGCGCAGGCTGGGGGGTTCCCCCGCAGCCAGGGCGACCTCGCGATGGGCTTCGGCAAAGCGCGTCACGCTGTCGGCCAGAAACAGAACATGCTTGCCCTGATCGCGGAAATACTCGGCGACCGTCATCGCCGACCAGCCGCAGCGGCGACGTACCAACGGGGATTGGTCGGAGGTGGCCGCGACGATGACCGAACGGGCCATGCCCTCCGGCCCCAGTGTCTTTTCGACGAACTCGCGCAGCTCCCGGCCGCGTTCGCCGATCAGCGCGATCACCACGACATCGGCGGCGACCCCGCGCGCAAATTTTGCCAGGAGCGACGACTTGCCGACACCGGAGCCCGCAAAGAGGCCGATGCGCTGCCCGCGCACGAGCGGCAGCATGGTGTTGAAGGCGTCGAGCCCGGTTTCAACCCGGCCGCCCAGACGACGCCGGAAGGCGGCGGGGGGAGGTGAGGTGCGGATGTTGCGTTCGATCCCGCCACGCAGCAGCGGCCGACCATCGAGCGGGCGACCGAACGGGTCAACGATCCGACCGATCCAGCTGTCGTCCGGGGCGATGCCGGTTTGCCCCAGCACCTCGACCCTGTCGCCGATCGCGACGCCATCCACCGCGCAATCGGCCAGAAGCGTCACCGCCCCGCGGCGCAGCGCAATCACCTCGGCTCCGAAGACGGCGCCGGATTGGGTGTGCAGACGGGCCCGGTCTCCCAGCGCCGCGCGCGAAGTCAGGCCGCTGACCTCGATCGTGCCCTTTCCAACTTCGAAGACCCGTCCGACGGGATGCACGGCCCCCACGTCCGCGATTTCAGCCTGCAATCGTTCGAGTCCGTTCATCGCCATTCTGGCTCCCCGTGTCTTCGAGTCGGTGTCTTCGAGTCGGTGTTCTCGAAACGTTTTCTAAACGATTCTCTCTTAAGCCTTGGTTGATAGCTCGGAGGAGAAACCCCGATGTTCGAGAAACTCGAAGTTTTCCAGATGGCGCAGTCCATGGCCCGGCAGGCCTCGCTGCGCGAAGGCGCGATTGCGACCAATATCGCGAATGCCGATACCCCCGGGTATCGCGCCCGTGACGTTTCCTCTTTCGCCGACACCTACAAGACCGAACATGTCGCGCCGATGCGGGCGACCCGGCCCGGGCATATCGGGTCGGATGGGTCCTACACTGTCTCTGTCGGGGAAGATCCCGACTCCGATTCCACCTCGCCCGATGGCAACGGGGTCGCGATCGAGGACGAGATGGTGAAGGCGGTCGAGGTCAAGCGTCAGCACGATCTCGCGCTCGCGATCTACAAGTCCTCGCTCAACGTCCTGCGCAGCAGTCTCGGGAAAGGTTGATCATGGGCGACTTCACATCCACGCTTTCCGTTTCCGCCTCTGGCCTCAAGGCGCAATCGATGCGCCTGCGCCATGTGTCGGAGAATATCGCCAACGCCGACACCCCCGGATACCACCGCAAGGTCGTTCAATTCGAGGAAGTGGCGGCGCAGGACGACGGCGCGGCCACCGGGGTGCAACTCGGTCCCGTCGAACTCGACCAGAAGGACCTGTCCCGCATCTATGATCCGGGCAGCCCCCTGGCCGACAAGAACGGCTACTATGACGGCTCGAATGTCGATCTGGTGGTCGAAATCGCAGACGCGCGTGAAGCGCAGCGCAGTTACGAGGCGAACCTCAGAATGTTCGATCAGACCCGACAGATGTCGGCCTCTCTGCTCGATCTGCTGCGTCGTTGAAACCCTGAAGACGAAGGAGGTCCAGAATGGACATCAAGACTTCTGTCGCGGCACAAGGCTATGCACGAGCCCGCTCAGCCGCAACGCCCCTGTCTGACAGCACCGTTTCCGATCAGGGCGGTGGACTCGGCAAGGTCGCCACGAGCTTCCTCGAAACGATGCAGCACAGCGAGGAGACGGCGAAATCCGCGATGCTCGGCAATGCCGATCCGCATACGCTGGTGCAAGCCCTCGCCCAGACCGAACTCGCGGTCGAGACCGCGGTGACGGTGCGCAACAAGGTCGTCGAGGCCTATCAGGAAATTCTCCGGATGCCGGTGTGAGATGTCCGACACCGTCTTCTTCGACGCGATGCGGGAAGGTCTCTGGATCGCGGTGATGATCTCGGCGCCGATGCTGATCGTGGCACTCGTCGCCGGGGTTACCATCGGCCTCTTTCAGGCGCTCACCTCGGTTCAGGAGATGACGCTGACCTTCGTGCCGAAGGTCGGCGCCATGCTCGTCGTCTTCTGGGTGTCGATGTCCTTCATGTCCGAAACCCTCGTCGATTTCTTCAAGTCGGGGATCATCCCGCTCATTGTCGGAAGCTGAGCCATGGACAATACGATCTATGCGGCCCTGTCGCGCCAATCCGGCCTGATGCGCGAGATGCAGGTGGTCGCCAACAACATGGCGAATATCACCACCACCGGGTTCCGTCGCGAAGGGGTGGTGTTCTCCGAATACGTCGATTCGCTTGATGGCAACGAGCCCTCGCTCTCGATGGGCTATGCCAACGGACGCACGATCAACTTCGAAGAGGGCCCGCTTGCCTCGACCGGCAGCCCGCTCGACTTTGCCATTCAGGGCAAGGGCTTCTTCATGATCGAAACGCCCGACGGCAATCAGCTGACGCGTGCGGGCAGTTTCATGCGCTCCTCCGAGGGCGAGCTGGTCACCCCCGAGGGCTTCCGCGTGCTGGACAACGGCGGCTCGCCGATCTTTCTGCCCGCTGATCAGGGGCCGATCGCCATCGCCGAAGACGGAACGCTTTCGGCCAAGGGGCAACCGCTGGCACAGCTTGGTCTTTACGATCCTCAGAATTCCACCTCGCTCAGCCTTCAGGCGGGCACCCGGTTCGCTGTGCCCGAGGGTACCGTTCCTGCCGAAAACGCCCGTGTCATGCAGGGCTTCGTCGAGCAGTCGAACGTCGATCCGGTGTCCGAGATCGCCCGGATGGTCGAGGTGCAGCGGGCCTACGAATTGGGCCAGAACTTCCTCGACCGCGAGGATGAACGCATTCGCAACGTCATCTCGACGCTGAAGTAAAGGAGATCCCCGATGCGCGCCCTGCAGATTGCCGCCACCGGGATGAGCGCCCAGCAGATGCGGGTCGAAGTCATCTCGAACAACCTCGCCAACATGTCGACCACGGGCTACAACGCCCGGCGCGCGGAATTCGCCGATCTGATGTATCAGCAGGCGACCCGTCCCGGCACGATCACCGCCAACGATGGCACCATCGTGCCGGCCGGCGTGCAGATCGGTCTGGGTGTGCGCCCGACCGCGGTCAGCATCAACCTGGCGCAGGGCTCGCTGACCCAGACCAGCGGCGATCTCGACATGGCGATCGACGGGTATGGCTTCTTTGAAGTGACCCTGCCTTCGGGGGCTTCGGCCTATACCCGCGACGGTGGGTTCAAGCGCTCGGCCGATGGTCAGATCGTCACCTCGGATGGCTATCCGCTGGTGCCCGGCATCACCTTGCCGTCCGACGCGACGACGATTTCGATCAACGCCGCGGGTGAGGTCTATGCCTATTTCAACAATCAGGTGCAGCCGCAGCTGCTGGGCCAGATCACGCTGGCGGGCTTCACCAACGAAAAGGGCCTCGAGGCGATCGGCTCGAACCTGTTCCTTGAAACCGAGGCTTCCGGGGCGCCGACCGTGGTGGTGCCGGGCACCAGCGGGCTGGGCGTGATCAAGCAGGGCTATCTCGAGGAAAGCTCGGTCGATGCGGTGCGCGAGATCACCGAACTGATCAAGGCGCAGCGCGGCTACGAGATGAACGCCAAGGTGATCACCGCCGTCGACGAGATGTTGCAAGCGACGACACAGGTGCGCTGATGATCCGGTTGGCCCTTTCCCTTCTGCTTTGCGGTCTTCCCGCCCTGGCCGAAGCCGGTTCGGTTGTGGCCGCGCGCACGCTGCGGGCGCAGACCGTGATCACCGAATCCGATCTGGCCTTCGCCGAGGACGAGGTGCCGGGTGCCCTGACCGATCCGATGGCGGCGATCGGGCTCGAGACCCGGATCGCGATCTATCCGCAACAACCGATCAGCGCCGCAGATCTGGTGCCGCCTGCCGTCGTCGAACGCAACCAGATGGTGCCGCTGGCCTATCAGGATGGCAGCCTTTCGATCACGACCGAGGGGCGCGCACTCGACCGCGGTGCGGTGGGCGAGACGATCCGGGTGATGAACATCACCTCCAAGGCAACCCTTTTCGCGATGATTGGCGCCGATGGCGTCGCTTATGTCCAACCTCACTGAAAGTCCGTTCCATGCGCTCCATCCTTCTTGTCCTCATGGCCCTTTCGTTGGCCGCCTGTGGTCGGCTCGAGCAGGTCGGCAAGGCTCCGGACTTCAAGACTGTCGAAGGCAGCGACGAGTTCTTTGCCATGAACAGCCCGCCGATGCCGGACGATATCGCGCCGCAGACCGAGGCGCAGGAGGCCTCGCTCTGGTCGGGCAATCGCGGCTCGCTGCTGGGTGATCGTCGCGCGGCGACGCGCGGCGACATCCTGACCGTGGTGATCGAGATCGACGACAAGGCCGAGATCTCGAACACCTCGGACCGGTCGCGGGCCAGCTCCGACACGATGGGGGTGCCCTCGATGTTCGGCATTCCGCAGCGTCTGAATTCGCAACTGCCGAGCGGTGCCTCGATGGACAGCGCCTACGAGACCAGTTCCGCCTCGTCTTACAAGGGCGATGGCTCGGTGGCGCGGAAAGAGAAGCTGACCCTGCGCGTGGCGGCCACCGTGCTCGACCGGCTGCCGAATGGCGTGCTGCGGATCCAGGGCAGTCAGGAGGTCCGGGTGAACTTCGAGGTGCGCGAGCTGATCGTGACCGGTTTCGTGCGGCCCGAAGACGTCAGCCGCCAGAACGAGATCACTTACGACAAGATCGCCGGCGCGCGGATTTCCTATGGCGGCCGTGGTCAGATCACCGACGTGCAGCAGCCGCGCTATGGCCAGCAGGTCGCCGACATCCTTCTTCCGTTCTGAGGTTTCCATGCTGAAGATCATTCTTCCCGTTGTGCTTGCGTTGATCGGGCTCGCCGGAGGCGGGGCAGCGGGCTACTTCCTGAGGCCGCCGCCACCTCCGCCGGAGGAAGCGGCTGCCGAAGCCGGAGCCGAGGGCGAAAAGGCCCCGGCGGAAGGCAAGGAAAAGCCCAAGGGCGAGCATGCCGCGCCCGAGAAAGCCGCTGGAGAGCATGCCGGTGGCGAGGGGGAAGCTGGCGCCGAGGGCGAAGAGGGCGCGCCGACGATCGAATATGTGAAGCTGAACAACCAGTTCGTAATTCCGGTGATCAAGAAGGGCTCGGTCGCCTCGCTGGTGGTGCTTTCGCTGAGCCTCGAGGTGACGGTGGGCAGCACCGAAAAGGTCTATGCCGCCGAACCGAAGCTGCGCGACGTGCTGCTGCAGGTTCTTTTCGATCATGCCAATGCGGGCGGGTTTGAAGGCTCCTTCACCGATACGGCCAACATGACCGACCTGCGCCGCGCTTTGACCGAGGCGTCGCAGGGGGTGCTGGGGGATCTGGTGCTGAACGTGCTGATCTCGGATATCGCCCGGCAGGATTCGCAGTAACCGCTTCCACGGCTTTCAAAGCAAAAAGGCTGGCAACCGTGGTTGCCAGCCTTTTTGTTCAGTGGTGCCGGTGAAGGGACTCGAACCCCCGACCCCATCATTACGAATGACGTGCTCTACCAGCTGAGCTACACCGGCACTGTGGCGCGCAGTTAGCACGCCCTTGCGGGGATGTGTAGCCCTATTTTTCGCGTTCGCTCACAGCGCGGGCTGTTCCTTCAAGTGTTTCGCCCGCATCGGCTTTCGTCCCTTTCGGCACGATCAGCGGCAGCATCTCGGCGCCATTGGGCAACGGCATGCTGTTATGCGCCGGTTCACGCCAGCTCAGCGTGTCGAAGCCGCCGCAATTGTCGCAAACCGGGCCCCACTGCGACTGGATGTTCTGGCACTTGTCGCAGCACCATTGCTTGCCGCGCGGCGCCGTCAGCGCCTTGGACAGCCAGCCACGGACCACCGCGTCGTCCTCGCCCTCGCCGCGCTCGATCGCCGCCATCAGCGTCAGCACGCGCGAGGTCGGGTTGCTTTCGACCAGATTGCCCAATGCCCGACGGGCCGCCGGGAAATCCTCGGCCGCGATGCAAAGCTCGGCGCGCAGCAGACGCGTTTCCTCGTGATCGGGGCGCAGCGACAGCAGTTTTTCGAAGCGCTTCAGACGCTCGGTCGCTGATTCGCCCGGCACCATCGAGGCAAAGACCGCCGCCAGATCCGGATGCGGCTGCGCTTCCCAGGCCTTCAGCAGCACGCGGGTCGCCGATTTCGCATCGCCCTTGTCGTAATGCGCCTTGGCCGCCATCGCCGCCGCGGGAATGAGGTCAGGCGAAGCCTTGGCCGCGGCAATGGCCGCTTCCTGCGCCTCGATCGAGGTGCCGCCATCCAGAACCGCCTTGGCCTCCTGCAGCGCCAGCACAGCGTCGCGACGCTTGTGCACGTCCTTCGGCAGTTGCCCCTGACGCATCTTCGCCAGCAGCACGTCACGCGCGCCTTTCCAGTCGCCCACCTCGGTCTGCAGCTTGAATAGCGTGTTCTGCACCTCGAGGTTCTTCGGGTTCAGCGCAAAGGCCTTTTGCGCCAGCTTCACCGCGGTATCGGTGTCGCCCTCGGCCAGCTTCTGCGACAAAAGGCCCTGCACGCCGACGAAGCGGGTGCGCTGATCGGCCAGAAGCTTCCGATAGACCTCTTCGGCCTTGCGGCTGTCGCCGTTCATCATCGCCGCCTGCGCGGTCAGAAGGTTGGTCAGCTCGGGGCGGCGCAGGTAGCGCTCGGCCTTGTTGGCCTTGGACAGCGCCAGCTTCGATTCGCCCGAGGCGACGGCCAGCATCCCCTCGGCGAGAGCCTCGTAGCCCTTGCGCTCGCGGTTGCGGTCGAAATAGCGGCTGATCGCGGTTTCGTCGCCGGTCACGAAGCGGATGAAGGCGAAGACGAAGCCGAGCACCTTCAGCGCCAGCCAGATCGCGATCACGAGGAGCCCGACCAGGATCACCGCTTGCAGCGCGCCCAGGTTCAGCTCGATCCCGAAGGCGACGATGCGGATGGTTTCGCCCAGATCCGAGAGCCAGGCGGCGCCGAAGGCGAGCCCGACCACGATGGCGACGAACAGCGAGATTTTAATGAAAGACCAGATCATCGCCGTCCCCTCATTGCACGGATTGCGTCAGGTCGGCGATGGCGGCCTGCGCGCTCGCGCGCTGCGCCACCATGTCCTTCCAGGATTGCAGATCGGCCTGCGCCGCTTCGGGCAGCGTGCCGATTTCGGTCAGTGCCGCGTCGAATTGCGCCGCATCGACCGCGGTTTGCGCGCGCGAGAGCACCGCATCCGGGCCGGTGCCGTCCTTCGCGGTCAGCGAGCGAGCCCCGGTTTGTGCCAGCAGGAACGAGCCAAGCTTGTCCTGAATGGTGTCGCCCGCGGTGGCCTTGCGCGCCGTGGTCAGCGCCTTGCGCGCGGCCTCGGGGAAGGCGGCCTTGATCGCGGCGATCGAGGGCAGGGCGCCCTTCAGCGCGTCAGGAACCGAGACGCCCGCGGCGGCCACATCACCGAGCGCACCGTCGATCGGCGCATCGGTTTCAAAGGCAGCCGCCACACGGGCGACAGCGGCCTGCGCGATCGCCTTCTTCGCGGCGGCTTCCGATTCCGCGCGGATCTTCGCGGTTTCGGCTTCGGCCGCGGCAATCTGCGCCTTGGCCGCAGCGGTTGCCGCTTCCAGCTGTTGCTGCGACGCAAAAGCCGGGCTCTTTTCGACCATCGCCTTCAGCGCGTCGATCTGACCCTGCACGCCCGACAGATCGACCGGCGCGGCGGGGGCGGTGCCGCCCTGCGCTTCCAGCGTCTGCACCTTGCTGGTGAGATCGCCCACCGCGGTCTGCAGCGCCGCGACGCCGGCATTGCCCGCCTGCAGTTCGGCCATCGCCTTGATCACGCCATCGAGCTTCGCGGTCTGATCGGCAAGGGTCTTTTCGACCTCGCTTTGCGCGCCCGGCAGCACCTTGTCGCGCAGTTCGGGCGGCAGTTTCGGCAGCACGACCAGCGTGCCGACCGAGCCGATCACTGCGGCAATGATGCCGCCCCAGACGACCGACATGCCGCCCCGCGGCGGTTGTTGCACCGGCTTCGGTTTCGCCGGAGCTGATTCGCTTGCGGGTTTCGACGCCGGTTCCGGTGCGGCGGGCGCTGCGGCTTCGGTCTTGGCCTCCGTCACGTCCGCGCCCGGGCTGCCTGCGTCTTTGTCAGACATTTCAGGGGTTTGCGCAGCAATCTCTGCTGTGCTGTCACGCTCCGTCTCGTCCGGGTTCGCCATGGACACTCCTCCAAGTCGCGCAACGCGGCGCGATTTCTTCAATTTCGCGGCAGTCTATTGAGCGCTTCGGCCCGGCTCAACCTCAACCGCTCTCAGGTCAGTGCGACAAGTGCGTCCAGCAGCGCTTCGGCATCGGGGCGTGCTGCAATCTGCAGCGTTGTCGCAGGCAGGTCGGTACAAGATCGCGCCGCCTTTTCGGAAATCGCCACCAG
This sequence comes from Rhodobacter viridis, assembly GCF_003217355.1. Classification (GTDB taxonomy): domain Bacteria; phylum Pseudomonadota; class Alphaproteobacteria; order Rhodobacterales; family Rhodobacteraceae; genus Rhodobacter; species Rhodobacter viridis. The sequence goes on from NZ_QJTK01000002.1 coordinate 296,668, forward strand.
CCGCAACTCGGCACGGGCGCCTTGCGCGGCGGCGGCCAGCAACTTGCCGCTGTTGGGCGAAAAGACCGGCACCAGAACCGGGCCGGGCGCGGCGAACAGCGCGAGCATCTCGGGCGCGGGGGGCTGGGGACGCTGCGCGTAGACGATCGCCTCGGCCACCTGCCGCCCGGCGGCCGAGAGCCGCTCTGCCAAGGGAAAGGCGCTCTCGTTGCCGCGCGCATGCAGGATCGGCCCCGGATCGGGGGCGGTCAGGATCACGTCGAACAGATGCTCGGCATCGGGGGCCGTGGCCAGAACCGGGAACCCGGCTTGCCGCACGACGGCGGCCGTGCGTTCGCCGACACAGAAGGCGGGTTTGCCCGCCAAAGCGCTGTCGGCCAGCGGTTTCACCGCCTGTTCCGAGGTGAAGATGAGCGCATTTGCCGCGGGAAGCTCTGCCCCCGTCGGTTCGATTTCCAGAAGCGACGCGATCACCACGGGCCAATCCGCCCCCATCCGGGCGCGGAACTGCGCGGCGAAACGCTCCGATCCCGCGCGCGGGCGGGTCAATAATAGCGGCGGTCGGGAAGCTGGGCTCATCGGCGCCTCGGGTTGTGCGATGCCTGAGCCGGTGTTACCTGCAAGGCTGACCCCGCGCAACGACCAGAGCATGACCAGACCCCTGACTTTCCTTGGCCCCCTGACTTTCCTAGGTCTTGAATCGAGCTGCGACGACACTGCCGCGGCGGTGGTGCGTGCGGATGGCACGGTGCTGGCCTCGGTCGTGGCGGGGCAGACCGCGTTGCATGCGCCCTTTGGCGGCGTCGTTCCCGAGATCGCGGCGCGGGCGCATGCCGAAAAGCTTGATACCTGCGTCGAGGAGGCTTTGGCCGAGGCCGGGCTGCGGCTCTCTGATCTCGATGGCATCGCCGTGACCTCGGGGCCGGGGCTGATTGGCGGGGTGATGTCGGGGGTGATGTGCGCCCGTGGGCTGGCGGCCGGGACCGGGTTGCCGCTTGTCGGCGTGAACCATCTGGCGGGCCATGCGCTGACGCCGCGGCTGACCGATGGGCTGGCCTTTCCCTATCTGATGCTGCTCGTCTCGGGCGGGCATTGCCAGTTTTTGCTGGTGCGCGGGCCGGACAGTTTTTCGCGTCTGGGGGGCACGATCGACGATGCCCCGGGCGAGGCTTTCGACAAGGCGGCGAAACTTCTCGGCCTGCCGCAGCCTGGCGGCCCCTCGGTCGAGGCCGAGGCCGCCAAGGGCAATCCGAAGGCCTTCCGGTTTCCCCGTCCGCTTCTGGATCGTCCCGGCTGCGATCTGTCATTTTCCGGGTTGAAGACCGCGCTTCTGCGCGCCCGCGATACCGAGATTGCGGGGCATGGCGGGCTTTATCGGCAGACCCGTGCCGATCTTTGTGCAGGCTTTCAGCAGGCGATCGCCGATGTGCTGGCCGAGAAAACCCGCCGTGCGCTTGCGGTTTATCTCGACACCGCACCGGAACAGCCCGCCTTGGCCGTGGCCGGGGGGGTGGCGGCGAATACCGCGATCCGCACGGCGCTTGAGCGTCTTTGCGCGGCGCAGGGCGTGCGCTTCACCGCGCCGCCGCTGCGGCTTTGCACCGACAATGCGGCGATGATCGCCTGGGCGGGGATCGAGCGGTTCCGGCTTGGCATCGCGACCGAGGCCGATCTGATCGCCCGGCCGCGCTGGCCGCTTGACGCAACCGCGCCCGCGATGCTCGGATCGGGCAAGAAAGGGGCCAAGGCATGACGATTGCGGTTCTGGGGGCAGGGGCTTTCGGCACGGCTCTGGCGATTTCGCTGGCCCAGCGCGGGCCGGTGCTGCTCTGGGCGCGCGATGCCGCCCATGTCGCCGAGATGCAGGAAAGCCGGCGCAACACCCGCCGTCTGCCCGGGGCGGTATTGCCCGAATGCCTGACCGTCACCGCCGAGATCACCGATGCCGCGGGCTGCGAGGTGGTTCTGCTCGGCGTGCCGATGCAGAAGATGGGCAGGTTCCTGAGCGAAAACGCCGCGCTGCTCGACGGCAAGGTGCTGGTCTCCTGTTCGAAGGGGATCGATCTGGCGACCGGGCGCGGCTCGGTCGAACTGATCGAGGCGGCCTGCCCCGGGGCCAGGGCCGCGGTTCTGACCGGCCCGAGTTTTGCCGCCGACATTGCCCGCGGTCTGCCCACCGCCCTGACGCTGGCCTGCCGGACGGATTCGCCCGGGCTGCAGGCGCGGCTCTCCACTCCGACGCTGCGGCTTTACCGCACGACTGATACGATTGGCGCGGAACTGGGCGGGGCGCTGAAGAATGTCATCGCCATCGCCGCCGGGGTGGTGATTGGCGCCAACCTGGGTGATTCCGCCCGTGCCGCGCTGATGACCCGCGGCTTTGCCGAGATGAACCGGCTTGCGATGAAACTGGGCGCCCGGCCCGAGACGCTGATGGGCCTGTCCGGCTTTGGCGATCTGGTGCTGACCTGCACTTCGCTGCAATCGCGCAACTTCCGCTATGGCATCGCGCTTGGCAGTGGTGCCGATTTCGATCCCGGCGTGACCGTCGAGGGCGCTGCGACCGCCAAGGCCGTCACCAGGCTGGCGCAAGGCCACGGCATCGACATGCCGATCGCCGCGATGATCGCCGCGCTCTGCGCGCGCGAGATTTCCGTTTCCGACGCCGTTACGGCGCTGCTCTCTCGCCCGCTGAAGGAGGAATGAATGCTTTACGCCGTGATCTGCAAGGACAAACCCGGGGCGCTGCAAACCCGGCTCGACACCCGCGCCGCGCATCTGGCCTATATCGAGTCGACCGGCATCGTGAAGATGGCCGGGCCGTTTCTGGAAGCCGGACAGATGTGCGGTTCGCTGGTGATCGTGGAATGTGACAGCCTTGAGGCCGCACAGGCCTGGGCCGCGGGCGATCCCTATGCGGCAGCCGGGCTTTTTGACAGCGTCAGCGTCACCGAGTGGAAAAAGGTGATCGGCTGATGGCGAAGTGGCTCTTCAAATCCGAGCCCAACGTCTGGTCCTGGGACATGCAGGTGGCCAAGGGCGCGGTCGGCGAAGAGTGGCATGGGGTGCGCAACTATCTGGCGCGCAACAACATGCGAACGATGCAGATCGGTGATCAGGGGTTCTTCTACCATTCGAACATCGGCAAGGAAGTGGTCGGCATCGTCGAGGTCTGCGCGCTCAGCCACCCCGATTCGACCACCGATGATCCGCGCTGGGATTGCGTCGACATTCGCGCCGTGCGGCCACTGAAGACGCCGGTGACGCTCGCGGCGGTAAAGGCCGATCCGCGGCTGTCGCAGATGGCGCTGGTGACCTGCATGCGCCTGTCGGTGCAGCCGGTCACGGATGAAGAGTGGAAGATCGTTTGCGCGCTTGGCGGCATCGATCCCTGAGCGGATCATGCTGCGGCTTTCGGGCCGATCCTGCTGCGACTGTCGTCGCGGGAAACAGAAAAGCCCCCCGAAATAAGCGGAGGGTCCCGGCACCCCTACCAGGACCCTCCTTCACCCCACGTGCTCCCCTACGCACCACACGTGAAACTGTAATCGGGTCCTGGCCGTCCTGGCCGTTGACCTATTTCTATGCGACGGGGTGATTCCCCGCAACCGGACAATTCAGACAATCTTTCGTAACTCCAAAGGCTTAGTGGAAACCTTCGATTAACCAGATTGCCGCCGACTTGCCGTGCTGGCCGTTCGGACTAGCTTTCTCAGAATGTCTGATTTCATCCTCGTCGCCCACGGTTTCCCCTCGAACCCCGACCCGGCAGAAGCCGCCCTGGCGGCTTTGGCCGCGCAGGTTGCCGCGCATGTGCCCGAGATGCGCGTGATTTCGGCGACGCTGGCGAAACCGGGGGCGCTGGCCCGCGCGCTCGAGACCCTGCCGCGGGCGCGAATCTATCCGTTCTTCATGGCCGAAGGCTGGTTCACCTCGCGGCAATTGCCGCGCCGATTGGCCGATCTGGGCAGTCGGGCCGCGATTCTGTCGCCCTTTGGCGCCGATCCGGCCCTGTCTGCGCTGGTGATCAAGACCGTGACCGAGGCCGGTCCGGGCGATCTGATTCTTTGTGCCCACGGTTCGCAGGTCGCGCGCAGCTCGCGCATGGCGACGATGGCAATGGCCGAGCGGATCAGTCACAGCCTGCCGGGACGGCGCATTGCCCCGGCCTTTCTGGAAGAAGATCCGCATCTGCGCGACATTGCGGCCCAGCACCCCGAGGCGATCTGCCTGCCGTTCTTTGCGCTGCGGGCAGGCCATGTCGATCGCGACATCCCCGAAGCCCTTGCGCAGGCGGGCTATCGCGGGCAGCTGCTGCCCGCCATCGGCGAGCGCCCGGAAGCGGCTGATCTGATCGCGGATGCCTTGCGCCGCGCATGACTGTGGTTTGTCACACAGCTGTCACATATCTTTTGCATAAGCGTCACGACCCGAGCCTAGAGGGATTGCCAAGGTCTTAACGGCCCTTCCAGATCTTCAGGAGTGATCCATGACTTTCGTGAAATTCGGCGTTTCGGCGCTTGCTCTCGTCGCCGCCTCGGCCACCGCCGCTTCGGCGCGTGACCAGATCCAGGCTGCCGGCTCGTCGACCGTCCTGCCCTATGCGACGATCGTCGCCGAAGCCTTCGGCGAAAACTTCGACTTCAAGACCCCGGTCGTCGAAGGTGGCGGTTCGGGCGCGGGCCGCAAGAAGCTCTGCGAAGGCGTCGGCGAAAACACCATCGACATCGCCAACTCGTCCTCGCGCATCAAGCAGTCGGACATCGACACCTGCAAGGCGAACGGCGTCGACGAAATCATGGAAGTCCGCATCGGCTATGACGGCATCGTCTTCGCCAGCGACATCAAGGGCCCGGAATTCGCCTTCACCCCCGCCGACATCTTCGGCGCGATCTCGGCCAAGGTGGTGAAAGACGGCGCGCTTGTCGACAACACCGCCAAGACCTGGGCCGAGGTGAACGGCAAACTTCCGGCGCAGGACATCCTGACCTTCATCCCGGGCACCAAGCATGGCACCCGCGAAGTCTTCGACACCAAGGTTCTGGAAGAAGGCTGCAAGGCCACCGGCGCCTATGACCTCTACATGGCGACCGCCGAAGGCGCCGACGAGGATGCGAAGAAAAAAGACGTCGCGAAGAAATGTGGCGCGCTGCGCACCGATGGCGTGGCCGTGGACATCGACGGCGACTACACCGAGACCCTCTCGCGCATCGACGCGAACAAGAACGCCATCGGCGTGTTCGGCCTGTCGTTCTACCAGAACAACACCGACAAGCTGCGCGTCGCCACCATCGACGGCATCGTCCCCTCGACCGAGACCATCGCCTCGGGCGACTATCCGGTCTCGCGTCCGCTCTACTTCTACGTCAAGAAAGCCCATCTCGGCGTGATCCCGGGCCTGAAGGAATTCATCACCTTCTTCGTCTCGGACGAAATGGCTGGCCCGGAAGGCCCGCTGGCGGCCTATGGCCTCGTGTCGGACCCGGAACTGGCCGCGACCCAGGCGATGGTCGAGGCGGAAACCCCGATGGGGCCGCTGAAGTAAGCTGATCTCGGGGGGCGCCCAAGGGCGCCTCCTTTCCCTTGTTGCGGATGAACACATGACCCCCGGTCTTCTTGCGCTGATCGTGCTCGCCCTTGCCTGTGGCGGCTTTTTTCTGGGCCGCTTTCGGGCGCTGCAAATGGTCGGCAAGGACCTGCGGCTTCTGCATTCCCTTCCCGGTTATTACGGTCAGACGGTGGCGCTGTTCACCGGCGTGCCCGCGCTGGCGCTGATGGCGGTCTGGCTGCTGGTGCAGCCGATCGTGATCGAGACGCGGATCTCGTCGATGATCCCGGAGGCCGATCTGCCCCAGGGCTCGAGCCGCGATCTGGTGATGGCGGACGTGCGCCGTATCGCCTACGGGCTCGACACGATCCTCGCGCGCGGCGCCATGTCCGAGGCCTCGCTGAGCGAGATGCGCGCCGATCTGAGCGACATTCGCTCGCGCATGGCCGATGTCGGCGTTGCGCTGGGCGCCGATGTGCAGCCCTCGGTCTTCGAGGCCGCGAAAGCCTGGCGCCACACGACCGGGCTTGCCCGCGTCGGCATGACCGCCGCGACGCTTGCCGTCGCCCTGGCGGGGTTCGGCTTTGCGACCTTCCGCATCCGCCCCGAGTTCCGCGCCCGCAACGTCTCGGAAACCTTCCTGCGCTGGTTGCTCATCGCCGCCTCGCTCGTCGCCATCGGCACGACGATCGGCATCGTGCTGTCGCTCGTCTTCCAGACCGTGCATTTTTTCCAGCTTTATCCGGCGCAGGAGTTCTTTTTCTCGCTGACCTGGAACCCGAAATTCGGCGGCGGGTCCGAGCTGTCGATCTGGCCGCTGGTCTGGGGCACGCTTTACGTCTCGGCAATCGCGCTGGCCGTCGCGGTGCCGGTGGGCCTGTTCGCGGCGATCTATCTCGCTGAATATGCCTCTAAAAAGGTCCGTGGCATCGCCAAGCCGCTGCTCGAGGTGCTGGCGGGCATTCCGACCATCGTCTACGGCCTGTTCGCGCTGATCACTGTCGGCCCGCTTCTGCGCGACTGGGTTGCGCAGCCGCTGGGGCTGGGGTCTTCGTCGTCCTCGGTGATGACGGCGGGTCTCGTGATGGGGGTGATGATCATTCCCTTCGTCTCGTCGCTGTCGGATGACATCATCAACGCCGTGCCGCAATCCTTGCGCGATGGCTCGTTCGCCATGGGCGCGACGCAATCCGAGACGGTGAAACAGGTGATCCTGCCCGCCGCGCTTCCGGGCATCGTCGGCGCGATCCTGCTGGCCGCCTCGCGCGCCATTGGCGAAACGATGATCGTGGTGCTGGGCGCGGGTGCGGCGGCGAAACTCTCGATGAACCCGTTCGAGGCGATGACCACCGTCACGGTGAAGATCGTCAGCCAGCTGACCGGCGACACCGAATTCGCCTCTCCTGAAACCCTTGTGGCCTTTGCGCTCGGCCTGACGCTCTTTGTCTTCACGCTGGTGCTGAACGTCCTCGCGCTGGTGATCGTGCGCAAATACCGGGAGCAATACGAATGACCATGGTCGAGACCCCCGCGCCGCGGTCGCTTTATACCGCCGATGCCCGCACCAAGGCCCGCAACGCCGCCGAGAAGCGTTTCCGCATCTATGGCATCGCCGCGGTGGCGATCGGCCTGCTGGCGCTCGTCGTGCTGCTGTCTTCGGTACTCGGCTCGGGGCTGGGCGCGTTCCGGCAGAGCGTGCTGAGCCTGCCGATCACCCTTGATGCCAAGGCGCTTGATCCGAAGGGGCATCGCGACCCCGCCGAAATGGCCAAGGCGACAACCGTCACCTATGGCAAGCTGATCACCAAGGCGCTGGAAGCGGTGGTGATCGAAAAGAACCTCGCCCCCGGCATGAAGTCGAAACAGATCGGCGAGCTGATCTCGAAGGAGGCTCCTGCCGGGCTGCGCGACATGGTTCTGGCCAATCCGAGCCTCGTCGGCACGACGATCACCTATGACGTTCTGGCCTCGGGCCGGGTCGACGGCTTCTTCAAAGGCCGGGTGACGATGGAAAGCGCTGCGCTCGACAGCAACATCTCGCCCGAGCAGCTGCAACTGGCCGACAAGCTGCGCGCCGAGGGCATGCTGAAACTGGCCTTCAATCCGGGCTTCCTGACCAACCCCGACGCCTCGGAGCTGCGTCCCGAATCCGCGGGTCTGGGCGTCGCGATCCTCGGCTCGATCTACATGATGGTGATCGTGCTCTGCCTCGCGCTGCCGATCGGGGTTGCCGCCTCGATTTATCTGGAAGAATTCGCGCCGAAGAACCGCTTCACCGATCTGATCGAGGTGAACGTGGCCAACCTCGCCGCCGTGCCCTCGATCGTCTACGGGATCCTTGGCCTTGCCGCCTTCATCAACTTCGCCGGCATGCCGCAAAGCTCGCCGCTGGTGGGCGCGCTGGTGCTGACGCTGATGACGCTGCCGCGGATCATCATTCCGACCCGGGCCGCGTTGAATGCCGTGCCGCCCTCGATCCGCGAAGCGGCGCTGGGCGTTGGTGCCTCGAAGACGCAGACGATCTTCCATCACGTCCTGCCGCTTGCGGTGCCGGGCATCCTGACCGGGGCGATCATCGGGCTGGCGCAGGCGCTGGGCGAAACCGCGCCGCTGCTGCTGATCGGCATGGTCGCCTTCGTGAAAGACTACCCGGGGGCCCCGCCCGAGGGCGTTCTTGATCCGGCCTCGGCCATTCCGGTGCAGATCTACAACTGGACGCAACGCGCCGATCCGGCCTTCGTCGAACGGGCTTCCGGCGCGATCATCGTGCTTCTGGTCTTCCTTCTGGTGATGAACTCCCTGGCCGTGATCTTGCGGCGCAAATTCGAACGGCGGTGGTAAGAGATGAACAACATGCGACTGACGGAGAGAGCCGTGCAAGCCACCGATACGAAGATCACCGCCCGCAAGGTTCAGGTGCATTACGGGGCCTCCCATGCGATCAAGGATGTCGACATCGACATCCTCGACAAGACCGTGACCGCCTTCATCGGCCCGTCGGGCTGCGGGAAATCGACCTTCCTGCGCTGTCTGAACCGGATGAACGACACGATCGCCATCTGCCGCGTCGAGGGGGCGATCCTGCTTGATGGCGAGGATATCTACGACAAGAAGGTGGACCCGGTGCAGCTGCGCGCCCGCGTCGGCATGGTGTTCCAGAAGCCGAACCCCTTCCCGAAGTCGATCTATGACAACGTCGCCTATGGTCCGAAAATCCACGGGCTGGTGCGCAACAAGGCCGAGCTGGACGAGGTTGTCGAAAGCGCGCTGCGCAAGGCCGCGCTCTGGAACGAGGTCAAGGATCGTCTGAACGCGCCGGGCACCGGTCTGTCGGGGGGGCAGCAGCAGCGTCTGTGCATCGCCCGCGCCGTCGCCACCTCGCCCGAGGTTCTGCTGATGGACGAACCCTGCTCGGCGCTCGACCCGATCGCCACCGCGCAGGTCGAGGAGCTGATCGACGAGTTGCGGGCGAATTTCTCGGTCGTCATCGTCACGCACTCGATGCAGCAGGCTGCCCGGGTCAGCCAACGCACCGCCTTCTTCCACCTCGGCAATCTGGTCGAGTTCGGCGAGACCGGGCAGATCTTCACCAATCCGCGCGATCCCCGCACGGAAAGCTACATCACCGGCCGCATCGGTTGAGGAAGGGCATCATGGCTCAACATATCGTTTCATCCTTCGACCGGGATCTCGAGTCCGTTCAGGCGATGGTCGTCAAGATGGGCGGACTCGTCGAGACGCAGGTTCTGGACGCCGCACAGGCGCTGGAAGAGCGCGACGAGGAACTGGCGGAAACCGTCCGTCAGCGCGACAAGCAGGTGGACCTGCTTGAAGAGCAGATCAACACCGAAGCCGCGCGATTGATTGCGCTGCGGGCGCCGCATGCCAGCGATCTGCGCATCGCGCTGACGGTGATCAAGATCTCCGGCCATCTGGAGCGGGTCGGCGATTATGCCAAGAACATGGCCAAGCGCTCGAAGGTGATCGGCGAACTGCCGTCGATCAACGGCTCTTCGGGGGCGATCCGGCGCATGGCCTCGGAAGTCGAGGGCATGCTGAAGGATGCGATCGACAGCTTCATCCAGCGCGATGCGAAGCTGGCTGCCGACGTGCGCGCCCGCGACGTGGAAATCGACCAGATGTACAACGCGCTGTTCCGCGAATTCCTGACCTACATGATGGAAGATCCGCGCAACATCACGCCCTGCATGCATCTGCATTTCATCGCCAAGAACATCGAGCGGATGGGGGATCTGTGCACCTCGATCGCCGAGCAGGTGACCTATCTCGTCACCGGCCAGATGCCCGAGGAGCCGCGGCCGAAATCCGACAGTGTGCTGGCCGTCAAGCCGCTGGAGAGCTGATCGATGAGCCCCGCGCAACAGCCCTGTGTTTTGGTGGTCGAGGACGAGTCGGCGCAGCGCGAAGTTCTGCAATACAACCTGGAAGCCGAAGGCTTTCGGGTCGTGATGGCGGTCAACGGCGACGAAGCGCTTTTGTTCCTGCGCGAGGAAAAGCCCGATCTGGTCGTGCTCGACTGGATGCTGCCCAATGTCTCGGGCATCGAGATCTGCCGCCGGGTCAAGGCCAATCCCGAAACCCGGTCGATCCCGATCATCATGCTCTCGGCCCGGTCCGAGGAAAGCGACCGGGTGCGGGGGCTGGAAACCGGCGCCGATGATTATGTGGTGAAGCCCTATTCGGTGGTCGAGCTGATGGCGCGTCTGCGCACGCAGCTGCGCCGCACCCGGCCCGCGACGATGGGCGAGCGGCTGGTCTTCGACGACATCATTCTCGATGCCGCCGAACACCGCGTTTTCCGCGACGGCCAGCCCTTGAAACTCGGCCCGACCGAGTTCCGGCTCTTGTCGACGCTGATGGAAAAGCCCGGCCGGGTCTGGACCCGCGATCAGCTGCTCGACCGGGTCTGGGGGCGCGATATCTATGTCGATACCCGCACCATCGATGTGCATGTCGGCCGTCTGCGCAAGGCGCTGATGGTGAATGGCGGCGCGGACCCGGTCCGCACCGTCCGTGGCACGGGTTATTCCCTCGGCTGAATCGTGAGCCGGACCGGGGCCAGTCCCTCGATCCGGCCTTCCAGCACATCGCCCGGCCGCACCGCGCCGACGCCCGCAGGCGTGCCGGTGAAGATCACGTCGCCCGCTCGCAGCGTGTAAAGCGTGCCCAGATGCGCGAGGATCTCGGGCACCGACCAGACCATGTCCGACAGTTTCGCCTGCTGCCGCGGGGTGCCATTGACGCTCAGCGCAATCGCCTGATCGGCAATCGCGAAGTCTTGGCTGAGGGGCGCGATCACGGCCGAGTTTTCGAAATCCTTGCCGGTATCCCAGGGGCGGCGTTTGTCCTTGGCCGCCGCCTGGAGGTCACGGCGGGTCATGTCGAGCCCGACCGCGCAGCCGAAAATGCCGCCGCCCTCGCCAAGTGCCACCACCAGTTCGACCTCGTGGTGGAAATCGGCGGTGCCGGGCGGATAGGGGATGGTGGCGCCCGAGGCGGTGACCGCATGGGCGGATTTGGTGAAGTAGAACGGGGCCTCGCGGTCGACTTCGGCGCCCATTTCGGCGGCATGGTCTGCGTAGTTGCGCCCGACGCAGAAGATGCGGCGGACGGGGAACAGCGCCTCGGTTCCCGCGACGGCAAGGCTGACCGGGGCAGGAGGGGCGAAGACGAAGCCGCTCATGCGCGGTCTTTCAGGAAGGTCTCGACCTCGGCCCGGGTCGGAATCGCGGCGGCGGTGCCCGCGCGCGTCACTTTCAGCGCCGAAGCGGCGGCGGCCAGACGCAGGGCCTGCGGAGGTGTCATCCCCTCGGCCAGACCGGCCACAAGATAGCCCGCAAAGGTATCTCCGGCGGCGGTGGTGTCGACGGGCGTCACCTTGAAGGCAGGTTGCTCCTGCGCGGTTTGGCCCGCCAGATCGTGCCAGACCGCGCCTTTCGCGCCATGGGTCACGCAGACCGCCTTGACCGGCAGGGCGTCAAGCGTCGTGCCGAGTTCCGCGCACAGCTGCGCCGCCTCGACCGCGTTCAAAAGCAGAAGATCGAGATCGGCCAAAACCTTGCGCACCGCCTCGGCCTCGAAGGGCGCGGCGGAATAGGCGACCTTGACGCCGCGGGCCTTCGCCAACGCGACCGCCTCGACCTGGGCCGAGGTTTCGTTCTGCATCAGCATCCAGTCGCCCGCGGCGGCCGTGGCCATCGCGGCCTCGAGCGCCGTCAGCGGCACCGCCCGGTTCGCCCCGGGAAAGAGCACGATCGAATTCTCGCCCGAGGCATCGACCATGATGATCGCATGACCCGAGGCCACCTCGGCTTCCGCCACATGGGCGCAATCGACGCCATCGGCGGCCAGTTCCGCCCGCATCCAGGCGCCATCGGCTCCGGTCGCACCGATATGGCGCACGACCGCCCCGGCCCGTGCCGCCGCCACCGACTGGTTCGCCCCCTTGCCGCCCAGCCCCCGGTCGTAGGAGGTAGCGGCCAGCGTCTCTCCCGGAAGGGTCAGATGCGGCAGGCGATAGAAGTGGTCGGCATTGATCGAGCCGAGGTTGAAGATGGTCATGGGTCTTCTCCGGGGTCTTGACCCGGGCCGAGACGCCCCGGCCCGGAGGGGTATTTAGCGTTTCAGCCCCAGACGGCTGGCCGACAGGGCCGCCATATGCAGGATGTCGTTCACCGTCGCACGGTTCGAGCAGATCTGCACCGAATGCTGGATGCCGGTCAGGATCGGGCCGATCACTGTCGCCCCCGCCATTTCCTGCATCAGCTTCACCGAGATCGAGGCCGAATGCCGTGCGGGCACCACAAGGATGTTCGCGGGGCCGGTCAGACGGCAGAAGGGATAGTGCTTCATCTGCTCGGGGTTCAGCGCGACATCGACGGCCATCTCGCCATCATATTCGAAGTCGACGCCGCGTTCATCCAGCACCTGCGGCGCGATGTGCATCTTCATCGCGCGCTCGGACACCGGATAGCCGAAGGTCGAGAACGAGGCGAAAGCGACGCGCGGATCGATGCCCAGACCGCGGGCCACGCGGGCGCCAGCCATCGCGATATCGGCCAGATCGTTCTCGTCGGGCCATTCATGCACCAGCGTATCGCCGATGAAGACGACCTTGCCCTTGTGCAGAAGCGCGGTGATCCCCACCGCCCCGTCCGAGGGCTTGGCGTCGATCACCTTGTTGATCAGTTCGAGCACATGCGCCGATTTCCGGGTGGCCCCGGTGATCATGCCGTCGCCATGCCCATGCACCAGCATCAGCGCCGCGAACACATGCCGGTCGCGGGTGGCCAGCTTGTGCGCATCTTCCCGGTCCATCCCCTGCCGCTGCAGACGGCGATAGAGGAAGTCCTTGTAGGTATCCATGTGCTTGCAATTCGTCGAATTGACGATCTGCAATTCGCGGAAAGCGTCGCCGATCCCGGCGGCTTCCAGCTGTTCCTTCACATGCGACTCGCGTCCGACCACGAGCGCCGTGCCCATGCCGCCGCGTTGATAGGCAACGGCGGCGCGCAGAACGCGCGGATCGTCGCCCTCGGCGAAGATCATCCGCGCCTGCGCCTGACGGGCGCGGGCATGAATGCCCTGCAGGATCGCCGCCGTCGGGTCCATCCGCGCCTTCAGGCTTTGCGCATAGCCCTCCATGTCGATGATCGGACGGCGGGCCACCCCGGTATCCATCCCGGCCTTGGCGACGGCAGGCGGGATGATGTGGATCAGCCGCGGGTCGAAGGGCGTCGGAATGATGTAATCGCGCCCGAAGGCCAGCTTGCGGCCATAGGCCATCGCGACCTCGTCGGGCACGTCTTCCCGCGCCAGTGCCGCCAGCGCCTTGGCACAGGCGATCTTCATCTCGTCATTGATCGCGCGGGCATGAATGTCGAGCGCGCCGCGGAAGAGATAAGGGAAGCCCAGCACGTTGTTGACCTGGTTCGGATAGTCCGAGCGCCCGGTGGCGACGATCGCATCGGGGCGGACCGAATGCGCTTCTTCCGGGGTGATTTCCGGGTCCGGGTTCGCCATCGCGAAGATCACCGGATTGTCGGCCATCGAGGCGACCATCTCGGGCGTCACCGCGCCCTTGGCCGAGACGCCCAGGAACACGTCGGCCCCCTTCATCGCATCTTCGAGCGTCCGGGCCTCGGTCTTCGCCGCATGCGCCGATTTCCACTGGTTCATGCCCTCGGTGCGGCCCTGATAGATCACGCCCTTGGTGTCGCACATGATGCAATTGTCATGCTGCGCGCCCATCGTCTTGATCAGCTCGAGGCAGGCGATCCCGGCCGCGCCCGCGCCGTTCAGCACGATCTTGCAGTCCTCGATCTTCTTGCCCGAGATTTCGAGCGCATTCAGCAGCCCCGCCGCGCAGATCACCGCCGTGCCGTGCTGGTCGTCATGGAACACCGGAATGTCCATCATCTCTTTCAGCCGCTGCTCGATGATGAAGCACTCGGGGGCCTTGATGTCCTCAAGGTTGATGCCGCCGAAGGTCGGGCCCATCAGGCTTACCGCCTTGATGATCTCTTCCGGGTCTTCGGTGGCCAGTTCGATGTCGATGGCGTTCACATCGGCGAACCGCTTGAACAGAACCGCCTTGCCTTCCATCACCGGCTTCGAGGCCAGCGCGCCAAGGTTGCCCAGACCAAGGATCGCCGTGCCGTTCGAAATCACCGCCACCATGTTACCCTTGTTGGTGTAGTCATAGGCGGTCTCGGGTCGTTCGGCGATCGCCTCGACGGGAACCGCGACACCCGGGGAATAGGCCAGGCTCAGATCCCTCTGCGTGGTCATCGGCTTCGTGGCGACGACCTCGAATTTCCCCGGCACGGGGTCGAGGTGATAGGCCAGCGCCTCTTCGGGCGTGACGCGGTTCTTGGTGGACATGGGCCAAACTCCTCCAATGGGCGCTTTTTCCTTATCCCCCTTGCGGCCCTGCCTCAATCGGTTTGCACGGGGGTGCGGCGTTTAATAAGTTGGCGCGACTTGGGGGGTGCGATGAGCAGCGAAACCGTGACGCCGATGATGGCGCAATATCTGGCGATCAAGGAAGCAAACCCGGGGGCGCTTCTGTTCTACCGGATGGGCGACTTCTACGAGATGTTCTTCGACGATGCGGTGGCGGCCGCCGCGGCGCTGGATATCGCGCTGACCAAACGCGGCCTGCATCTGGGCGAGGACATCCCGATGTGCGGTGTGCCGATCCATGCCGCCGAGGGCTATCTGCTGACCCTGATCCGCAAGGGCTTCCGGGTGGCGATCGCCGAGCAGCTCGAAGATCCGGCCGAGGCGAAGAAGCGCGGCTCGAAATCGGTGGTGAAGCGCGATGTGGTGCGGCTTGTCACCCCGGGCACGCTGACCGAGGAAAGCCTGCTCGAAGCGCGTCGGCACAACTATCTCGCCGCCTGGGCCGAGGTGCGTGACGAGGGGGCTTTGGCCTGGGCCGATATTTCCACGGGCGAGTTCCGGGTGATGCCCTGTCCGCTTCCCCGTCTGGGTCCGGAACTGGCCCGACTTGCCCCCCGCGAAGTGCTGGTGAGCGAGACGAAAGAGGCCGATTGTGCTGGAATAGTCTCTGATCTGCGGGCCTCACTGACGCCTTTGGCGCGGTCAAGTTTCGACAGTCAGGGGGCGGAAAAGCGGCTTTGCGATCTGTTCGCCGTGGGCTCGCTCGATGCCTTCGGGGCGTTTTCGCGTGCCGAAGTGTCCGCGATGGGCGCTTTGGTCGATTATCTCGACCTGACGCAACGGGGAAAACTGCCGCTTCTCGCCCGTCCGCTTCGGGAAGAGGCGGGCAGCCTTGTGCAGATCGACGCCGCCACACGGCGCAATCTGGAACTGACGCAGGCTTTGTCGGGCGGACGCGAAGGCTCGCTTCTGGCCACCATCGACCGCACGGTGACGGCGGGGGGGGCGCGGCTTCTGGAGCGCCGGATTTCGGCGCCCTCGCGCGACCTTGCGCTGATCCACGCCCGCCATGATGCGGTGCGATTCCTGCTGGAACAGGGTCGATTTTCCGAAGACCTGCGCGCCGATTTGCGCCGCTGCCCCGACATCGACCGCGCCCTCAGCCGCCTTGCGCTCGACCGCGGCGGCCCCCGCGATCTGGCCGCGATCCGAAACGGTTTGGAACAGGCGGGCCGCATCGCGGAGCGACTGGCCGCGACCGAGGCCCCTTCGCTTCTGGCCGAGGCCGGGCAGCGGCTTCTGGGTCACGATGACCTTGTGGCGCTGCTCGAGGCCGCCTTGGTCGCCGAACCGCCGCTTCTGGCCCGTGATGGCGGCTTCATCGCGACGGGCTACGAGCCGGAACTGGACGAGACCCGGCAGTTGCGCGACGAGGGCCGCGGCGTCATCGCCCGGATGCAGGCCGATTACATCAGCGAAACCGGGATTTCGTCGCTGAAGATCAAGCACAACAACGTGCTGGGCTATTTCATCGAAACGACCTCGACCCATGCCGAGAAGATGCTCGCCCCACCGCTCTCGGCCCGCTTCATCCATCGGCAGATGACGGCCAATCAGGTCCGCTTCACCACACTGGAATTGAGCGAGCTGGAGACCCGGATTCTGAACGCGGGCAACCACGCGCTTGAGATCGAAAAGCGGCTCTATGACAGCCTGAAAGGCGCGATTCTGGCCGCTGCCGGACCGATTTCCGAAACCGCCCGGGCGCTTTCCGAAATCGACCTTGCCGCAGCCTTTGCCGATCTGGCCGCCGCCGAGGATTGGGTCGAACCCACCGTCGATCAAAGCCATGCCTTCGAGATCGAGGGCGGCCGTCATCCGGTGGTGGAAGCCGCGCTGAAACGGCAGGGCGAGCCTTTCATCGCCAACGATTGCGGCCTGACCTCCGGGCAGACGCCCGCGATCTGGCTGCTCACCGGCCCGAACATGGCGGGCAAATCGACCTTCCTGCGGCAGAACGCCCTGATCGCGCTTCTGGCGCAGGCGGGCAGTTTCGTCCCCGCGCGGCGCGCCCATATCGGCCTTGTCAGCCAGCTCTTCAGCCGGGTCGGCGCCGCCGATGATCTGGCGCGGGGCCGCTCCACCTTCATGGTCGAGATGGTCGAAACCGCCGCCATCCTCAATCAGGCCGACGACCGGGCGCTGGTGATCCTTGACGAAATCGGCCGCGGCACGGCGACCTATGACGGGCTCTCGATCGCCTGGGCGGTGATGGAGCACCTGCACGGGGTGAACCGCTGCCGCGCGCTCTTCGCCACCCATTACCATGAAATGACGGCGCTGTCGGCGAAGCTCGCGGGCGTCGAAAACGCCACCGTCTCGGTCAAGGAATGGCACGGCGAGGTGATCTTCCTGCACGAGGTGAAAAAGGGCGCGGCCGACCGCTCCTATGGCGTGCAGGTGGCGAAACTGGCGGGCCTGCCCGAAAGCGTCGTCGCCCGCGCCCGTGTGGTGCTGGATGCGCTGGAAAAGGGCGAACGCGAAGGCGGCAAGAAACAGGCGATCATCGACGATCTGCCGCTTTTCGCGATGGCGGCCCCGCCGCCGCCCGCGCCCAAGGGGCAACCCGCGTCTTCAGCGGTCGAAGCGCATCTGCGCGCTCTCCACCCCGACGAGATGACCCCGCGCGAAGCGATGGACGCGCTTTACGCCCTGCGGGCTCTGCTGAAGGATTGATTTCTTCTTGGCGCAAATACGCTGGGGGTCCGGGGGCAAAGCCCCCGGCCTGTCTTACGCTTTCGGCATCGAGCTGACGCCGACTTTCGCCGGTCGCAGCAGACGGTCGTGCAAAAGGAACCCGTCGTCCATCACCTGAATGATGTCGCCCGAAACCGTGCCCGGCAGCGGCGCTTCGAACATCGCTTCATGCAGCAGCGGGTCGAACTTCTCGCCCACCTTCGGCTGGATCGCCACGATCCCGTGCCGCGCGAAGACATTGAGCAGCTCGCGTTGCGTCAGCTCCACCCCTTCGATCAGCGCCGGGGCCGCCGCGCGGACCTCGTCGCCCGCCGCATCGAGTGCGCGCTTCAAAGCATCGAACACCGGCAGCATGTCGCGCGACAGTTTCGAGCCGCCGTATTGTTCCGCCTCGCGCCGGTCACGATCCGCGCGCTTGCGCGAATTCTCGGCATCGGCCAAGGCCCGCATGAAGCGGTCACGCAGCTCGTCGCGTTCGGCACGCAGCATTTCCAGCTCATCGTGCTCGTCGCCCAGAGCTGCCGCAAGGGCCTCGTCAAGCTGCGCCTGATCCTCTGCCATTTCGTCCTTCTTCTCGGTCATCCGTTTCACCCTTTGCCCCGGCCGGTCAGCATCCGCCCGACCAGTTGCGCCGTATAATCCACGATCGGCACGATCCGCCCGTAGTTGAGCCGGGTGGGGCCGATGACCCCCACCGCGCCGATGATCTTTCGATCCGCGTTCATATAGGGAGAGACGACCAAAGAGGAACCCGAAAGTGAGAAGAGTTTGTTCTCGGACCCGATAAAAATGCGCACGCCTTCGCCTTCCTCGGTCAGATCGAGGAACTCGGCGATGTCGCGTTTGCGTTCCAGATCGTCAAAAAGCGTCCGGATCCGGTCCAGATCCCCCTCGGGCTCCAGCAGATTCGACCGGCCGCGCACGATCAGCCGCTCCCACGGCTCGCCCTGATCGGCCCATTGCGCGAGCCCGCTTTCGACCATCTCGGCCGCCAAGGCATCCAGTTCCTGCCGCCGCGCCGAGATTTCCACGGCGATTTCCCGGCGCAGATCCGAGAGTGTCTTGCCCTCGGCGAGTGCGTTGAGAAAATTCGCCGCCTCGCGCATCGAGGAGGGCGTCTGCCCCACGGGCGGGGTGAAGACGCGGTTTTCCACCTGACCATCGGCCATCACCAGCACCACCAGCGCCCGGTCGGGCGCGAGCGAGACGAATTCGATATGGCGGATCGGCGACTCGGTCTTGGGCGCCAGAACCAGGCTTGCCCCATGCGTCAGGCCCGACAGCGCCGAGCCGACCCGATCGAGCAGCGAGCCGACATCAGGCTCGGCCGCGCCCACCGTGGCCTCAAGCGCGGCACGGTCGGTGGCCTGAACCTCGCTCACCTCCATGAAGCCATCGACGAACATCCGCAGCCCCAGTTGCGTCGGCACCCGGCCCGCCGAGACATGCGGGCTGCCGAGCAAGCCCAGATATTCCAGATCCTGCATCACGTTGCGGATCGTCGCCGCCGAAAGCTTCTCGCTCATGAGCCGCGTCAGCGAGCGCGAGCCGACCGGATCGCCGGTTTCAAGATAGCCCTCGACCACCCGGCGAAACACCTCGCGGGAGCGGTCGTTCAGGTCGGAGATCAACTGGTTCTGGTTTGTCATGGCCACGCTTCGCATTATTGCGGGGAAAGCTTTTCCGTCAATCGTGCCTTCGGGGTTGCATCGGGTCTTCTGCCGTTTCAAATGGGGTCAAATCCAGCGAAAGGACAGCCCATGCGCCCCTCTGGCCGCAATCTTGCCGATATCCGTTCCATTTCCATCGAAACTGGCGTGACGAAACATGCCGAAGGCTCGGTGCTGATCAAGATGGGGGACACCCATGTTCTGTGCACCGCGACGATCGAGGACAAGGCGCCCTCGTTCCTCAAGGGCTCGGGCCTTGGCTGGGTGACGGCGGAATACGGGATGCTGCCGCGCGCGACGAATTCGCGCAACAAGCGCGAAGCGGCGGCGGGCAAGCAATCGGGCCGCACGCAGGAAATCCAGCGCCTGATCGGCCGGGCGCTGCGGGCGGGGATCGACCGCTCGGCGCTGGGCGAGCGGCAGATCGTCGTCGACTGCGACGTGTTGCAGGCCGATGGCGGCACCCGCTGCGCCTCGATCACCGGCGGCTGGGTGGCGCTGCGCATCGCGGTGAACAAGCTTCTAAAATCCGGGCTGATCGTGTCCGACCCGATCATCGACCACGTCGCGGCGATTTCTTGCGGCATCTATGCGGGTCAGCCGGTGGCCGATCTGGATTATGCCGAGGACAGCGAGGCCGGGGTGGATGGCAACTTCATCCTGACCGGCCGCGGCCGTCTGGTCGAAGTGCAGATGACCGCCGAGGGCTCGACCTTCTCGCGCGAGCAGATGGGGCAGCTGATGGATCTGGCCGAAGCCGGGGTGGCGCAACTGGTGGCGGCGCAAAAGGCGGCGCTTGCATGAGGGCTTTCACCGAAAAGCGTTTGCTGGTGGCGACCCACAACAAGGGGAAGCTGGCGGAGTTGCGCGATCTTCTGGCCCCTTACGGGGTCGAGGTCGTCGGCGCGGGCGAGATGAACCTGCCCGAACCGGCCGAGACGGAAACCACCTTTGTCGGCAATGCCCGGATCAAGGCGCATGCGGCGGCCAAGGCGACCGGATTGCCCGCGCTGTCCGATGACAGCGGGATCGAGGTCGATGCTCTGGACGGCGCCCCGGGCGTCTACACCGCGGATTGGGCGGAAACGCCGAATGGCCGCGATTTCGGGCTGGCGATGACCCGGACCTGGGCGGAATGCGAGGCGAAGAACGCCCCCTTCCCGCGCAAGGCCCGGTTCCGCTCGACCCTGGTTCTGGCCTGGCCCGATGGCCATGACGAAGTCTTCGAGGGCAAGGCCGAGGGGCAACTCGTCTGGCCGATGCGCGGCGCGCAGGGGCACGGCTATGACCCGATGTTCCAGCCCGAGGGGTTCGAGGTGACTTTCGCGGAAATGGACCCCGCGCAAAAGAACGAGATTTCCCACCGCGCGGATGCGTTCCGCAAATTCGTCAAGGTCATGGAGGCAAAATGACTCGGCAAAACATCTCGGGCGGCTCGCCCTATGAACCGAAGCTTGGCTATTCCCGCGCCGTCGTGCAGGGCGACTGGTGCTTTGTCGCGGGCACGACCGGCGTTGATCCGGTGACGAAGACCTTCCCCGACTCGGTGCTGGAGCAGGCGCAAAACACGCTCGCCACGATCAAATCGGTGCTGGAAGGCGCGGGCTTCTCGCTCGAAAACGTCGTGCGGGCGAATTACATCATCACCGATGCTGCCTATATGGAACAGATCATCCCGGCGCTCTCGGCCAGCTTCGGCGAGATCCGTCCGGCGGCGACGATGATCGTGGCCGGGCTGGTCAATCCGGCGATGAAGATCGAGATCGAAGTCACGGCATTCAAGGGATGAGCGACGACTGGCGGCACGGGGGCTTTGGCCTTTACCTCCATTGGCCCTTTTGTGCCGCCAAATGCCCCTATTGCGACTTCAATAGCCATGTTGCGGCGACCATCGACCATGATCGCTGGTTGCGCGCCTATCTGTCAGAGATCGACCGGATTGGCGCGGAAACGCCCGGTCGCGTGCTGAACACGGTGTTCTTCGGCGGCGGCACGCCGTCCTTGATGGCGCCCGAAACCGTGGCGGCGGTGATCGAGCGGCTGCGCGCCACCTGGCCCATGGCGAATGATCTGGAAATCACGCTCGAGGCTAATCCGACCAGCATCGATGCGGGCAAGTTTCGGGCTTTTGCGCAAGCCGGCGTGACCCGGCTTTCGATGGGCATGCAGGCGATGGATGACGAGAGCCTTCGTCGTCTTGGCCGGATGCATAGCGTGGCCGAGGGGCGGGCGGCCTTTGACATCGCCCGCGCGCATTTTCCCCGCGTCAGCTTCGATCTGATCTATGCGCGGCAAGGACAAAGCCTGGACGATTGGGCGCGCGAATTGCGCGGGGCGCTCGCGATGGCGGTCGATCACTTCTCACTTTACCAACTCACGATCGAAGACGGCACCGCCTTCGGGCGGCTCTTTGCGGCGGGCAAGCTGCGGGATCTGCCCGAGGATGATCTGGCCGCTGACATGTATCTGAAAACGCAGGAAATCTGCGATGCGGCGGGGCTGCCCGCCTATGAGGTGTCGAACCACGCGCGGCCCGGCGCCGAGTGTCGGCACAACCTTGTTTACTGGCGCTATGGCGATTATGCCGGGATCGGCCCCGGCGCGCATGGGCGGCTGACCCTTGGCGGTCTCCGTCACGCGACCGAGGCGCCGAAATCCCCCGCCGATTGGCTGGACCGGGTCGAACGGCAAGGTTCGGGCGAGTTCCCGCGCGAGGCGCTGGACCGGCAGGAGCAGGCGACCGAATTCCTGCTGTTTGGTCTGCGGTTGGCCGAGGGGATCGACCCACTTCGGTATGAACGGCTCTCCGGTCAGGCGCTGCCTGCGCAGGCTTTGGCCGATCTGGAAAGCATGGGCATGATCGCGCGTGGCGAGGGACGTGTCCACGCCACCGCGCAGGGGCGCGCGGTGCTCAATGCGGTGATCCGGGAATTGATGCCCTGAGCCTCAGGGCTGCAGGTCGCCCTCTGCCGCAAGCAGATCGGCCCAGCCTTCAGCCCCCGACATCCGCACGATCAACTGCCCTTGAGCGCCGAACGCGTCGACGGACCCGTCGGGATGGGCCCAGACTTCGGTCATGTGATCCATGCGCAGGTGCAGTTCCAACCCGGGATCAAGGACGTTGATCCAGGGGCCCGCCTCCAGCACCCGCACGATCAGACCCGAATGCCGCTCGATGCAGCCGGGGTTGCCGACCGCGAACTGCACCGGAACGGCGCGTTCCGCCGCCTGATACATCAACCGCTCGACCGATCCCTTGGTCAGACGGTGCGCCGGGGTTTTGCCCAGACGCAGATCCGCAAGACGGCTCAGATCCCCCCAACCATCGACCGAATGATCCGCCGGGGCAGGTTCGAAGCCTTGGCTTTGATCCTCGATCCGCAGAGACGTGATCAGCGGCGCCCAGGCCTCGGCATTCGTTTCGTCGCGCAGGTGGATCTTGTGCACCGCCTCGCCTGCCGCGTCGAAGATCTGGATCGAGCGCTTCGGCCCCTTCGGCGTGGCCTCGTCAAAGGCAAAGGCATGTTGCCAGTGCGGCGGGAACATCTGCAGTTCGATCGGTGGATTGATGATCCGAGGCGCGTCTCCGGGCTGATACCGGGCATAGCAACCGACCTTTTCCAGCACGCAGCTGTCGTTGCGGGTCAGGGCCATCACCTGACCAAGCGCCGCAAGAGCGGGCATGATCCTGTCGGGATCGGCGGCGATCCGCGTTGCCGTCCCCCCGACGAAAGCGGCGCAAAGCGCGGCTTCGGAAATGCCCAGGTCTTCGGCGAAATCGCGGGCATAGACCCGCGGTTTCTTGGCGCGCGCGGTGCGGATCTGCTCTGGGGTCATGGCCATCGTGGCGCTTCCTTTGATCGGCGATCGGTCGCGCAAAGTGCTACCCCAGAGCGACGTCGGCCGAAAGGTCGGGAACCACCCCGAACGTCAGGCGCGGCAATTCGTATCCGTGACACGCTTGCCTCCCCGGATCAGGGGGTCTTCAATTCCTGCATCAATTTCGCAAAAGCCTCGCGTTCCGACTGGCTTTGCGTGATCAGCTGTTGCGCCTCCGCCAGGGGGCCAAGCGGGACGACATCGCGCGGATCCGTGGGAGGTTTGGTCTCCGGCGCGAACAGCTCTACGAATCGCTTCTGGGTCTCCGAGCCTTCCTTGGCGACGAAGTTCCAGTTCCCGGCGCGCCAAGCCTCTTCGATCTGCGCCTGCGATTGGCCCGCCTGCGCAAACTCCCCCTCGGCCGTGCGGTGATTCCCGATCATGCTCATCGCTTCGCCGCGCAGTTGCGAGGCTTCTTCGCCGGGAAGGTCGGTCAGATAGGAATAGGCCGCCGCTGCATCTCTTCCGACCAGAGCCGCCCGTGCCAGGGCCAGCCTGCCCTCCGGACTGCGCCGGGTTTCCGGTGTCAGGATATCGCGTGCCGACTGCGCGAAACCCGTGTTCGAAAGCCGATCCGCAAGCGTGATCTGCACCGCTTCGTCAAGGACATTGGCGTCAAGCTGTTCGCGATGCCGGAAGACGTTTTCGATGAAGATGTCATCCGTGGGCACCTTGCCCAGAAGGGCGGCGAGATCGTTCAACGTTTTTCGCTTGATATCGTCGAATTGCGGTGCATCCCAGTTCGCCAGGGCGCGGAATGCCTCGTCGAAGCGCCCCGTCGAGCCCATGCCCAGCACTTCCGCCCGGATCAGTCGCGCGCCGCTTTCCGACCCGCGCATCTGCAGCCCGAGTGCGCCGGCATTGTCGACATCGGCAGCCGGGATGGCCAGGCCCTGGGACAGTTTGACCTCGATCGACTTGACCAGAGCTTCTGCCGCTTCGGGCGTATCCGATTGTGCAAGCCCGTCGAGCAGGCGGGTCGCCTCGTCCTTGCGACCGGCATCGAGTTCGATCTGAGCATCGATTTCCTCGAGCGCTTGCTGATCTGCCTTCGGGGCGCGGGCCAGCATCGAGCGAACCGTGCTCGCAACATCGGGTGCCCCCATCTCGATCAGCTTCGCACTGAGCGAAGGCCCGACGAGCGCGCGAATGTTCGGTGGAAGCGCAGAATAGGCGCGCAGCACGGCGCCGAAATTCACATCTTCCTTCCGCGGGGTTTCGGGGCTTGCCAGAACAGACCAGAGCGCCACCTTGCCGTCGCAAGCGGTCAGGCCGATCAGGTCATTGTCCGAGGCGTGGCTCGGCAATCCATCGACAATTTCCGCCATCATCGGCAGGAAGCCCGCTTCCTCCGGCGCGATGTCGAAGGAACGCAAGGCGTCCTTTGCTTCGAGGCCGAAGCCGTGCGCGATATAGACTTGGGCCAGATGGATCACGGCTTCCGGGCGGGGCCGATCAAATTCGCCGACAAGGTCCTTGCGTGCCTCTGTCAGTTGCTCGACGACCGGCTTGTCGGTCTGCCAGGAGAGCACGTCGAATTCCTCATCGGGCGGGCAGCTGTGACCCGAGTCGGAGAGTTGATGCCGGGCAAATGTCGCGGCCGTATCGCGATCGATGACCGTTTCCGATTGCAGCGGTAGGGACGAGCCGTCTTCCGGCGCAGCCTCGGCCGAACTGGTCTCCGCGGGTTTGTCCGGTTGCACAGCCGCGGGCTTTTCGGGAGCATGTTTGGGCAGCTCCATCGTGATCAGACCTTGCGAAGCGGCACGCCCGAGTTCATCGACCAGGTCGCGCTCTGCGGCCTGAACGCGGGCGTCGGGCAAGCTGAGGGGCGACGCGACTTGCACGGGCTTTTCACTCGCAGCCGCTGCCGCCGTCGTGGGCGGTTCCGGCTCCGGCGCGGGCGTTGTTTCAGGCTTCGACCAGTAAAGATCCAGATAGCCGCGGTTGGGCGCGGGGCGAAAGCTTTGGGTCACCGGCGCGACCGGGGTCGGTTTCTCGGGCTCGGCGCCGTCGACGAGGTCGACGACCGCCGCACCAATCGGCAGCGGGAAAGATTCCAGATGGACCGATGGCGGCGTTTCGATGAAAACCGAGCGCGCATCGACATCGGGCGTGACCGCAAGAA
This sequence comes from Rhodobacter viridis, assembly GCF_003217355.1. GTDB lineage: Bacteria > Pseudomonadota > Alphaproteobacteria > Rhodobacterales > Rhodobacteraceae > Rhodobacter > Rhodobacter viridis. The sequence goes on from NZ_QJTK01000002.1 coordinate 321,575, forward strand.
CGCGAGTCTTCGGAATCAGGTCAAACACCTTCGAAAGATCGAAGCGGCTCTCTCGGCCGGGGGTGGTCAGACGATATCCCCCGTCGACGCGCTCGGTCGTCCAGGCGGTGCCGGGAGGCAGCATGAACACCAGACGGGAGAAATTGTCGTGCTCGCCCGAACGGACCTCGATCTGCTGTGCCGCGACCGGAAGCGCGGCGAGCAAGAAAAGCCCGAACGCAAAGATCAACCGGGTCATGCCGCCTCCGACTTCACCGCCTTGAGCGCCTCTTCGAGTTCCGAGAAACTGGGACGGATGTGATGCGGCGTATTCTGACGTCCGACCTCGATGCAGATGTTGGTGGCGTGATTGTGCAGGTTTGCCACCAGAACTTCGCGGATCAGCTTGTAGAAATGTGCATCCTCGTCGACCACGCTTTTGATGCGGGTGGCGAAGGGGGCGACGAACCCATACGCGATGAACACGCCGAGGAAGGTCCCAACGAGCGCGCTCCCGATCATTTCTCCCAAAATCTCTGGCGGCTGGTCGATCGAGCCCATGGTCTTGATCACGCCAAGCACGGCGGCGACGATCCCGAGGGCCGGCATCGCGTCGGCGACGGACTGGATCGCATGGCTCGAATGGATCGCGTGGTGGTAGTTCGCCTCCAGCTGCTTTTCGAGCACCTCTTCGACCTGATGCGGATCGTCATAGTTCATCGACGCCGATCGCATCGTATCGCAGATCATCTCCACCGCGGCATGGTCCTTCATGATCTTCGGGTACTTGCCGAAAATCGATGAGTTTTCAGGGGCTTCGATATGCTCTTCGATCGCCACCGGGTTTTGTCGCGCGAGACGGATCAGCTCGAACAGCAGACACAGCAGATCGCGATAGTCCGCGGGTTTCCATTTTACGCCCTTGAACACGAGACCCATGTCCTTGACCGTGTGCTTGATGGCGCCCATGTCGTTCGCCAGCACGAAGGACCCCACCGCGGCGCCGCCGATGACGATCATCTCGAAGGGCGTAGCTTCGATCACTGGCGTAAGGTTGCCCCCGCCGGCGACAAAGCCCCCGAACACCATGACGAAGATGATGATGATACCTACAATCCCCAGCATGGGTGTTCTCCATCCATTTTCTGGCGATACTGCCAGAGGTCGCTTAACAAATGCTCTTCGGATCAGTTTTGGGGGGCGCCAGCATTGCGGCCAGCCATGATGACACTGATCGTGTAGGCGACCTTCGGGTCGAGCACGGCCATGATCGCCGCAGAGGATTCGGGACGCATCCGCGACAGGAATCCGGCCGCGAAATCAGGCGCCATCGTCGAAAAAAGCGGCGCCGCTTCCTTGGGCTTCATGTTTTCGTAGACCGTCACCAGCCGGGTGACGTCTTCGTCCGCGCCCTTGTCGGCGATTTCAACAGTTTGTGAAAGGTTCTTCTCGGCTTCGACCAGTGAGGCCAGACGCTGCTCGATTCGCTTTTCGGCAAGGGTAAGGGCCTGTGACCGGTCCGAGACGACCTTTTCGCGTTCGGCCAGTTTTTTCTCGCGGTCCTGAACTTCCGACAGCATGTTCATCAGGCCGGGTTCGGTTACGCAATCGGATTTGCTGTCCGCAGAGGCGGTTTCCGCGCTGGAGGTTGCTGCAACGGCCTCGGCAATTCCCGCGCCGAATCGCACCAGCGCCGAGGCGGCGAACAGCGCCGCGATCAACATCAGCGAGCCGCGCCCGAAGCGGCGACGGGGCTTTTTCACGGCCTGAGCCGGAGGCTTCGGCGTCTTCATTCCGCCGCCTCCAGCGAGGCGGGACGGACGCGACGACGCAGAACGCGATGGCGCTGCGGTTCCGGCTCCGGTTCGTGGATCGGCGCGGGCTCCGAGGCGCGTCCTTGCGCTTCCTGCATCGCGGCGAGGATCAGCTCCAGCCGTTGGGCTCCCTGTTCGGCGCGTTCCGTCAGGCTGCGCAATTGCTCTGCCGAAGCGCTGGCCGTGGCCTGGGCCCGGTTCAGCGCCTTCGTCATGTCGTCAACCTGCGCGGAGAGAACGGCAATCGCGCCCCCCATCCCGCTTTCAAGCTGGTTGAAACGCTTCAGTCTTCGCGCGAGCACCATGCAGTAGATGCTTGCGCCGAAGGCGCCGAGCCCCATCAGAATATCTGCGATCAGCTGCATCTTGCTCTCCCTAGTTCATCACGAATTCGACGATGAGAAGGTCGTTCACCTTGCCCTCTCCAACCACGATCTGGACCCGGCGCAGCATCTGCGCACGCAGGCGCAGCAGGGCGGAGGGGTCTTCCAGATCCTTCATTTCCACCGCGCGCAGGAAGCCGTTCAGCACGTCCATCACCCGCGGTTTCAGGGCTTCGACCTCGGCCTGATGGGCCGGTGCGACCTCAAGCTGGGCGGAAAAGCGCAGGTGCCGCGCCTTGGCGTCGTTGAGCGAGATCACCATCGGATCGAGGGCCACGAAAGCGACGCCGGGCAAGCCCGCCCCGCCTTCACCGCCTTCGCCGTGCTCGCCACCGCCTTCCGCAGTGGCCGCCGCCTCACCCTCGGCTGCGGGCTCCGACGATCCGAAGATCAAGCCAGAGTACATCGCATAAAATGCGCCCCCTCCGAGCAGGAGCATCAGCACCAGCCCGATGAGAATCGGCAGCTTGGATTTCTTCTTTGGCGCTTCTTCGCCTTCGGTTGCAGGCTCTGCCATGGCGGTCCCCGATTTCTTCGATGGAACCAGCTATACCCTTGCACCCACTAACCGATTGTTAAGGGCGATCGGAGAAAGATGCACAGGACGACGGGGCAGAAGTCCGCTCGAAGGAGGTGCGTCTTGCAGCAATTGATCGCCTTATGGCAGGGGTTGGACACGACGCGACGCGTGCTTGTGGCCGGTGCAACGATTTTCATGTTTGCGGCCATTTTGGCACTATCGAGCTTCGCGTCTCGCTCCGATATGGCGCTTCTTTATGCCGGGCTTGAAGGGCAGCGCGCGGGCGAAGTGGTGACCGCGCTCGAAGCCCGCAACGTTCCTTATGAGGTGCGTGGCGATTCGATCTATGTCGAGGCCGGGCGGCGCGACGAGCTGCGCATGGCTCTGGCGGGCGAGGGTCTGCCGGCGACCGGGGGGGCGGGATATGAACTGCTCGATGGTCTTTCGGGGTTCGGAACGACTTCGCAGATGTTCGATGCCGCCTATTGGCGCGCGAAGGAAGGCGAGCTGGCGCGGACCATCGTCTCCAACCCGATGATTCGCTCTGCCCGCGTGCATATCGCGGCGCCGACCGGCCAGTCCTTCCGCAAGGAAAGCCATCCGACCGCCTCGGTCACGGTGGTGACGGCTTCGGGCGGGCTTTCCCCGACACATGCCAAAGCACTGAAATTCCTTGTGTCTTCGGCGGTTCAGGGGATGACCCCGGATGATGTCTCGATCATCGATTCCGTCGCGGGGCTGATCTCGACGGGGGATGATGCCTTCAATCCGGCCGCGAACGATCGCGCCGAAGAACTGCGCCAGAATGTCGAGCGGCTGCTCGAGGCGCGGGTCGGTTACGGCAATGCCGTCGTCGAGGTTTCGGTTCAGACCGTGACCGAGCGCGAGGCGATCACCGAGAAGCGGATCGAGCCGGACAGCCGGGTGGCGATCTCGACCGAAACGCAGGAAAAATCGGCGAAATCCGACGATGCCAAGCCCGGTCCGGTGACGGTCGCGTCGAACCTGCCGCAGGGCGATGCCGCGAATGGCGGGAAATCGCAAAGCCAGTCTTCGGAAACACGCGAGCAGACCAATTTCGAAGTGTCGGAAACAACGCGCGAGGTCGTGCGCAATCCCGGCGACATTCGGCGGCTGACCGTGGCCGTGCTCGTCGATGGGGTCGAGGGCAAGGATGCCAATGGCGTGACGGCGATCACTCCGCGCACCGACGAGGAACTTGCCTCGCTGAAGGAACTGGTCGCCTCGGCCGTGGGGTTCGACGAAAAGCGCGGCGACGTCATCACGATCCGCTCGATGGCCTTCGAACCGCTCGCTCAGAACGGCACCGAAGCCACCAGCAGCCTCTTCGCCTCGGCGCCGCTCGATACGATGCAGCTGATCAAGATCGGCGTTCTGGCCGTGGTGGCGCTGATCCTTGGCCTCTTCGTGATGCGTCCGATCCTGGCGCAGCGCGCCGCGGCGGCGGAAGCGGAGCGGGCGATGAATCTGCCGGGCGGCATGATCGGGTCCGACGAGGGCACGGGCCGCGCGCTGACGGGCGAGATCGCCGATGGCGACATGCCGATCGGGGCGATGAACGTGGTCTCCGACTTCGACCTTGGCGACATGCCGATGACGATGGGCACCGGCAACTTCGGCGACATGGGCATGGGCGGGGGCGCTGGCGGTGGCTCGGAGCAGCCTCTCGATCCGGTGGCGCGTCTGAAGAAGCTTATCGAGGAACGTCAGGCCGAATCGGTCGAGATCCTGCGCAGCTGGATGGATGAGGCGGAGGAACGGGCATGAACCGGACCAAGATCAGGCTGGAATCCTTCGAGGCCGAACCGGCCCCGCCGCCTCCGCCGCAGATCGAGATCGATCCGAGCGCCTTCGAAGAAGAGCGGCTGGCGGCTTTCGAAAAGGGCTACACCGCGGGTTGGGACGATGCGGTGGCGGCGCAGGAGGCCGAGGGAACGAAGCTGCGCTCGGATCTGGGGCAGAACCTGCAGGAGCTGTCCTTCACCTATCACGAGGCGCGGCAGGAGATCCTGATGGGGCTGCGGCCGCTCTTGGTCGACATCGCGGCAAAGCTGCTTCCGGCGATGGCCCGGCACACGCTTGCGCAGATGGTGGCCGAGCAGCTGCAGCCGCTGGCCGAATCGGCGACCACGGTGCCGATCACCATTCTGGCGAGCCCGCTCAGCCTGCCGGTGATCGAGGAGGTTCTGGGCAACCGCTCCAGTCTGCCACTTGTTTTCGTGGGTGATCAGACCCTTGGCGAGGGGCAGGTCTATCTCAAGTTCGCCGAATCCGAGACCCGGATCGACCTCGACGGGGTGATCCACCTGATTGCGGAAGCGATCGACACCTATTTCAGCGCCAGCCAGCAGGAGGCCGCTCATGGATGACACCCCCCAGTCCAGCAACCCGTTCTCGCAAGTGCCGATCGAGATCACCATTTCGGTGGGCAAGGCGCGGCCGCTGGTGCGCGACCTGTTGCGGATGAAGCGCGATTCGATCCTGCCGCTCGATCGTCGGGTCGAGGATCCGGTCGAGCTTTACGTCGGTGACAAGCTCATCGCCCGCGGCGAGCTGACCGAGATGGAAGGCGATTCGAACGGCCAGCTGGCCGTGCGCCTGACCGAGGTCGTCGATTTGCAGAACGGGCTCTGACATGCGCGTTCTCGTCCTTGCATTAACGTTAATGATCCTTGCGGCGCCGGCGGGCGCGCAGGAGATCACGCTCGACATGGGCGGGAACGGCAGCCTGACGAATTCGTCGCTGATCCTGATTGCGGGCATCACGCTTCTGAGCCTCGCGCCGGGGCTGGCGATCATGGTGACGTGTTTTCCCTTCATCGTCACCGTGCTCTCGATCCTGCGTCAGGCGATGGGGCTGCAACAGTCGCCGCCGAACATGCTGATCATCAGCCTGGCGCTGTTCCTGACCTGGTTCGTGATGGAGCCGACCTTCATGGCCAGCTATCACGCCGGGATCGAGCCGCTGATCGCGCAGAAGATCGACATCCTCACCGCCTTCGAAAAGGGCGTCGAGCCGTTCCGCATCTTCATGGCGGGCCGCACCGATCCCGAGACCTTCACCCAGCTGGCCGCGATTCGCGAAGGCGCGAACTACACCGGCACCGCCCGCGAGGCGCCGCTGTCGATCCTCGTGCCGTCCTTCATGCTGTCGGAAATCACCCGCGCCTTCGAGATCGGCTTTCTGGTCTTCCTGCCGTTCCTGATCATCGACCTCGTCGTCTCGGCGATCCTGATGTCGATGGGGATGATGATGGTGCCGCCCGCCGTCGTGGCCCTGCCGTTCAAGCTGGCCTTCTTCGTGGTGGCGAACGGCTGGGTTCTGCTGTCCGGTGCCTTGGTGCGCAGTTATTCCTGACGCTTCGGCAGCACCCAGTTCGGGCGGATCCGGTGGCAGGTATAGCCGTTCGGGATCCGCTCCAGATAATCCTGATGCTCCGGCTCGGCCTGCCAGAACGGCCCGGCCGGGGCGATTTCGGTCACCACCTTGCCCGGCCAAAGCCCCGAGGCATCGACATCCGCGATCGTGTCCTGCGCGATGCGTTCCTGCTCGGCGTCGGTGAAGAAGATCGCCGAGCGATAGGACAGGCCGATGTCATTGCCCTGTCGGTTCAGCGTCGTCGGATCGTGGATCTGGAAGAAGAATTCGAGCAGCCGCCGGAAGCTGATTTGCGCCGGGTCGAAGGTGATCTCGATCGCTTCGGCATGGGTGCCGTGATTGCGGTAGGTGGCCTGCGCGACATCGCCGCCCGAATAGCCGACGCGGGTCGAGATCACGCCGGGCAGCTTGCGGATCAGATCCTGCATGCCCCAGAAGCAGCCACCCGCCAGAATCGCCTTTTCCATCGTCTCACTCCTCAAGCTGGGCCAACCAGTCGCCGTAACCCTCGGCTTCCATGCGATCTTTCGGGATGAACCGCAAGCTGGCCGAGTTGATGCAATAGCGCAGCCCGCCGCGATCCCGCGGGCCGTCGGGGAAGACATGGCCGAGATGGCTGTCACCGTGGCTTGAGCGCACCTCGGTCCGGATCATGCCATGACTGACATCGCGATGCTCGGTCACATGCGCGTCTTCGACCGGTCGGGTGAACGAGGGCCAGCCGCAACCACTCTCGAACTTGTCGCGCGAGGAAAACAGCGGCTCGCCCGACACCACATCGACATAAAGCCCGGGCGCGGTGGTGTTCCAGAATTCCCCGGTAAAGGCACGCTCGGTGCCGCTTTCCTGCGTGACGCGGAATTGCTCTGGCGTCAGCCGGGACAGCGCTTCGGGGGTCTTGCGATATTTCTTGTCCATCATTAGGCCTCCTGCGGCCCAGATGGTCCGGGGGCGCAAAAAGTCCAGCCCCCGAAGGGGTTGTTTCTTTTCACGATCTGCAAGGAGAGTGATGGTGAGCCGTGCAGGATTCGAACCTGCGACCCGCTGATTAAAAGTCAACGACTGTCTCCTTTCTCGCCCCGAACTTATCACGTCTCTCCCCGTTTCAGACCGTCTCAAGGCAGTTTGCGAAATAGATTTTCGCATAAAAAACAAATAGTTGACTCGTCGTATCGCCAAATCTATATTCGTCTCAACGCGCATCACCCCGTCGCGCTTGTTTTGTCCCCCAGTTGTCCCCCGGCGCGGTTCGTTCTCGTTCTGATCGCTTGGGTGACGGGAAGGCAGGTTTGGTATGAAGAAGCAGATCACTGACGCTCTGGTGCGCTCGGTTGCCGTGCCCGCCGAGGGCAGGATCGAGATTTCCGACACGGTGCGGCCGGGCCTCCGGCTGCGCGTCTCTTCGAACGGGCGCCGCGTCTGGATGTTCGAAAAGCGCATCAAAGGCGGGGCCAAGCGAAAGCACACCTTCGGGACCTATCCAGAGCTTTCGATCAAGGAAGCGCGCGCCATGGCCCTCGAAATCGAAATTGAAGCGATGAAGGGCGTCGACCGTATCGGGGACGCGGTGCGGATCGCCGAGGAAAAGGAGCGGGCAGCTCTGAACGCAATGAAGGTGCGCCAGGCGCTAGAGAACTTTGACGCCATGCACCTGAGCAATCTGCGTACCGGCGCGTCTGTTCGGCGCTCTCTGGATCTCGCGCTGATGGCTCACATGGACCAAGACATTGCGACGCTTGAGAGGAAGGATCTTCAGGCCTTGATAGACGCGAAGGCGGTCTCGGGGGCGAAAGTGCATGCCAACCGCCTCAAGGCCTATCTGTCGAAGTTTGCCAAGTTCTGCTTCACGCGAAGCTACACCGCGTCGCATATCGGGTTGGGCTTGGAGAAGGCGTTCAAAGAGGTGCCCCGAGAGCGCGTGCTTTCCGTGGAGGAGCTGCGCCAAATTTGGAAGGCTACCTATTCGCTATCGAACCTGACCGGGCCGTTGATCCGACTGCTGATGCTCACGGCGCAGCGTCGCAATGAAATCGCGAGGCTTCAATGGGACGAGGTGTATCTCGGCTCGTCATGCCTGATCCTCGAAGGCAAGCGGACGAAGAATGGCAACGGGCACATCACCCATTTGGCGCCCGCAGCACTCGACGAGTTGCGCCTTCGCCAGGGGCTGTCGACGTGTAACTTCGTTTTCTCTTCGACAGGAAGAACGCCGGTATCAGGTTTCGTGAGCATCAAGAAGGCGCTCGATCGAGAGTTGCCAAAAGACTTCGCACACTGGACCTTTCACGACTTTCGAACCGCCTTCGCCACTGAAATGGCGGAGCGTGGCGCGCCCGAGTCAATCGTTGATCGCATCCTCAACCATGCTGCGGTTGGATCGGCGCCCAGCGCCGTGGCGCGGGTCTATAACCGGGCTCAATTCTTGATGGAGCGTAAGAAGATCCTGACGCGCTGGGCGCAGGTTGTGACGGGAGATGGTGCGCTTGATGACAACGTGTTGAGCTTCGAGCGCGAAGTGGCGGCATCTTGACGGATCGGAGGCCTTTATATGGGAGCGGCCAGCATGATCAGCGAGGATCTTGAAGAACGGTTTGACAAGGGCGCCGAGGTTGTTGACGAGATCATCAGCGAGCTTTGCGCTACCACCGGGATGAGCTTGGTTGAACTCGGCAACCAGACCTTTGAGCGTTGGATCGTGGAATTGAGCCCCGGAATTCGGACGCATTTATTGCCGAGCGGCGGATTGGCTTATGACGTTGAGGATGCCGTTGGTAATCAACTGGTCGGGATGTCAGGGCGCGAGCCTTTCGCCGCAAGCATTATTGCGGAAATCTGCGGTTCGAATGTCTATGAGGGGTGTCCCGTTCCGAGAACTTTGCGGGGGGCTGCTTTCCAGTTGATTCATGGCACCTTCAAGGCCGCTCAGCGCACCGGGCCGAAGGCATCGGAAGACTTTGCCATGAGGGCGCTTTTGCGGGGGTTGGCTATCTTCATTCATCAAGCTTTCGACCTTAGCCTGACACGATACGATGGCCCCAAGGCGATGAGCGCGTGTGATGCCGTCTCACTTGTGGCGGCAAAGCACGGCGTCAGCGTTCCCTTCACCAGATTGCGAGATTGGTGTACCCACCCAAAGCACGAGGAATTCAGGCTTAGGGCTGACTCCTTGGAACGTTTTATGAAGGATCTTCAACTGGTTGCGCTCGGTATAAAGAGCCAGGAAAGCTTGTACGGACCATTCTTGGAATTTGCCCGTATGCGAAAATTTGGCGCCTAACTCATTCTCACCTCATCGAACGGCGGCGCATCCCGTCACAAGAGCGAGGTGAGAAATGGTGAGCACAGACCCCCTTATCCGAGACACCGATGGCGCATTCATCCTCGGCTGCTCGAAAGCAACCTTCTGGCGCCGGGTGGCCGAGGGCATCGTCCCTCAACCCATTCGCATCGGTCGCACCTCGCGCTGGCGTCGCTCTGAAATCGAAGCCGTGGTTGCGACTGCCGCCGCGAAGCGAGACGCCGCATAAGAAACCCCCGCTCAGTCACAGACCGGGCGAGGGCGAATTCTTGTTGGCGACACTGACAAGATAGCCATTTGGCCCCGGTCCTTCAAGAAAAAGGATCGAGCATGAGCAGAAGCTCCCAAACCCCGCCGCGCAACGCCCAGCGCATTTTCCGCGTTGAGGACTTGCCGAAAGACCGCCGCGCCGCGCGCTACCAGATCACCCGCAAGAACGGCGAAACCTCGACGGTGATCCTGCACAAGCGGCGCCGTCAGATCCTCGAACTGTTGATGCGCGGGCCGGTGTTCTGCGCCTCGCTGGTGCGGGTCTCGGATATCGTCTGCATCCTGAAGCATGAGTGCGGGCTCGAAGTGGAGACCGTCTTTTTCCCGGGCGAGAAGGTCAACGGCGCTGGTGACTTCGGGATTTACTTCCTGCGCAGCCAAGTGACCCGCCTCGACGCGCAAGAGGTGGCGGCATGACCGAGATTGCCACGATCCGGAAGAACTCCCGCGAGGAAATTCGGATTTCGATCGATGAGTACATGGGCCACCGCCTTTGCAACCTGCGCGTCTGGTATTTGAGCGGCGACGAGATGCGCCCCGGCAAGCATGGCCTCGCTCTGCGCCTCGACGTTTTGCCCGAGATCCTGGCCGCGCTGCAGAAAGCCATCACGCGCGGGAAAGGCGGTGACGCATGATCGCCATCGAGGAACTGGAAGCCCACGGCGTGCGCACTTTCTGGGTGACCGACTGCGGCGACTGCGTGGCCGAGCTGTCGACCCGCCGTGAAGCGATTGATTACGCCCGCGCCTATTCGGCGGGAGCGCCCTACCTGCTTCATTCGGCGCGCGTGCTGCCCTTCCGCAAACCGGAGGCCGTCGCATGATCGCGCTGCGCCTCGCTCGCCTGCGCCGCCTGTGCGGCCTCTCCGGTCCGGTCGCGGACATCCTTGCAAGCCTTGCCTATGGGGAGGGCTGCGAATGATCGATGCGCGCGATATCACCCTGGCCCTCGGGGGCGACTGGCACGGGCACCAAGGCAACGCGCCTTGCCCCGTGTGTCAGCCCGAACGCCGCCCGGATCAGCGCGCGCTCTCGCTGCGCTCCGAAGGCGGCAAGCTTCTGGCCTTCTGCCACAAGGGCGGCTGCGACTTCCGCGAAATCGTCAAGGCCGCGGGCCTGCCCCCGGATCGTCTCGCCCTCGACCCGGCCGCCCAGCGCGACGCGGATGCAAAGCGGGCCGACTATGAACGCGCGCAGCTCGACAAGGCCCGCGCCCTTTGGGGCCGCGCGCGGCCGATCACCGGCACCAAGGGCGAGGCATACCTCCGCGGCCGTGGCATCACCTGCCCGTTGCCGCTCTCGCTGCGCTGGGCCTCAGATGTGCATCACGGGCCGAGCGGCCGGTGGTTGTCGGCAATGGTGGCCGAGGTCTCCACCGGGGCCGTGCATCGCACCTTCTTCGAGAAGACCGGGGCGCGGATCCCCGGCAACGCCAAGATGATGCTTGGCCCCTGCGCAGGCGGCGCGGTGGCGCTCTCTATGGGGCCGGGGCCGCTTGTGGTGTGCGAAGGCATCGAAACCGGCCTGAGCCTCGCCAGCGGCCTTCTGGGCGAGCCTGCGACGGTCTGGGCCGCTCTCTCTGCCCCCGGCATGAAGGCGTTGCGCCTGCCCGAGCGCCCCGGCCGCCTGATCGTGGCGATGGATGGCGACGACGCAGGCGACAGCGCTGGGCGCGCCCTTGCCGGTGCCGCCTATGCCCGCGGCTGGCAGGTGACCTTGTTGCCCGCGCCGCGCGGCCTCGATTGGAACGATGTGTTGCAGGGGAGGACGGCCGCTTGAAGGTAATCACGGCACAACAGGGTATTCCCTATGCCGAGGCGCCGGTCGATGGCGGCTTCTTCTGCGCCGCTGAGTTGCACGGGCAACCTGTGCCTGAAGAACTCTGGCACGTCGAAGGGTTCGTGCCCGGAAACACCGTCACCATCCTCAACGGCGATGGCGGCGTGGGCAAGAGCCTTGTCGCCCTTCAACTGGCAATCGCAACGGCGCTGGGCGCTCCATGGCTCGGCTTGTCCGTGCCGCGAGGCCGCGCGCTGTTCCTCACCGCCGAAGATGAGCGCGCGGTGCTGCATCGCCGCCTCGCCAATATCGCCGAGACGGAAAGCTTCGAACTTTGCGACCTCGACCAATTGTCGCTCCGGTCTCTCGCCGGGTGTGATGCCCTGCTCGCGGATCTGGACCCGACGACGCGCAAGCTTCGCGAAACCGCCCTCTATGGTGCGCTTGCAAGCTTTCTCGACGCAGACCGGCCCGCGTTGCTCGTGCTCGATACCCTTGCCGACCTTTTCGGCGGCGACGAAATCAACCGGGCTCAGGCGCGGCAGTTCATCGGCATGTTGAGGCGGCTGGCGATCGAATACGAGACGGCCATCGTCTTGCTCGCTCATCCGTCGCTTTCTGGGATGGCATCGGGCAGCGGCTCCTCCGGCTCGACCGCCTGGAACAACTCGGTTCGCTCCCGGCTCTATCTGCAGCGCGTGAGACGTGATGGCGAAGAACCGGATCCGAATGCCCGCACCCTTGAAGTGATGAAAGCCAACTACGGCGCAACCGGCCTCTCTGTCGCGATGCGTTGGCAGGACGGACGCTTCGTCACCGATGCCAAGGCCGAGGGCTCTCTCGACCGAATGGCTGCGAAAGCGAAGGCCGAGCGGGTCTTTCTCAAGCTGCTGCGGGAAACGTCGGCACAGGGTCGGCATGTTTCGCACAACCCCGGCCCCACCTTTGCGCCGTCTCTCTTCGCCAAGATGGATGGAGTCGAGGGCTGCACATCGCGCGGACTGCGCGAGGCCATGGAGCGGCTTTTCGCGAAGGGAAGCATCCGAGTTGCCGAGCACGGCGGCGGCGCGAAGGCCCGAAAACACATCGAAGAGGTGGTCGGATGAGTAGGGTGCAACCCCCGGTGCAACGCCAATTTTGGGGGGTGCAACCCCCCGTTCAACCCCCGGTGCACCCCCCCGTGCAACGGGGTGCAACCCCCGGTGCGACACACTCCCCTTATACCCCTATGCGTTGCACCCGCCCATTCGGCGGCGGGCGTACGCATTTTTGGCCGGGCGGAAGCCCTCGACGCATCGGTTTCTCGGCCTCTCGCTTCCTCACTTTCGCGTCGCAAGACCCCGGCAGGCCGCGCGGTACCCGGCGCTGGGTCACCGGCGCGGCAATCATCATCGAGCAGAAAGGAGCCTGACAGATGGCGACCTATGAAGAGATCATGCGCGCGCTGCGCAATGCGCACAACGCTGGCGATGTGAGCGCGGCCAAGCGGCTTGCGGCCATGGCCATGCGCGCGGCGGCTGATCAGATGGCGCCGGAGGGTCCGGAGGTTGTCGCCACCACGCAAGACGGCGGCAGGGTTTACCGCGGCACAGGCGGCGCGCTGTCGTTTTCATCGCCAGCCTATGCGACCAGCGACCCCGACAAGATTGCCGAGATCATGAAGGGCGCAACCCCGGCCAGCCAATCGCAGGCAAGTTTTCAGGACGCCGCCATCGCCGATCACCCCGTCGCGGCCCGTGCGGCGAAGTTCGTGCAGGGCGTTCCGTTCGCCGGGGAATATGCCGACGAGGCTATCGGGGCCATGTTCGGCGGCAAGGCCGAGCAGGCAACGCGCTACACGCAGCAAGCCATGCAGGACCGGCGCCCGGTGCAGTCGACAGCGCTTCAGGTTGCGGGCGGCGTCGCGGGCGCGGTACCCATGGCGATGGCTGCGGCACCGGCTGCGGCGGGCGTTGCGGGGCCGACTGCGGTTTCGACGGCCATTCGTGGCGCAGCGGCGGGCGCCGCTCTCGGCGCGACCGAGGGCGCCATCTCGGGCTACGGTGCCGGGAACGACGGCGACCGGGGGCTGTCGGCGATCGACCGCGGGTTGATGGGGGCGGGCGTCGGCGGCGCAGTTGGCGGGCTGGCCCCTGCGGCTTCATCGCTTGGCGCGGCGGCATTTCGCCGCCTGAAGGGGATCGACTACAGCACCATTGCGCGTGAGCTTGGCATATCGAGCGACGCGGCGAAGGTGGTGAAAACGGCGCTTGAGGCCGACGACTATGCCGCAGCGGAGGCGGCCATTCAGCGCGCCGGGGGCAAGGCTATGCTGGCCGATGCTGGCCCGGCGACGCAATCCCTCCTAGACGCATCCGTGAACGCTGGCGGCGCCTCTCAGCGCGTCGTGCGCGATGCTGTAACCGAGCGGGCCAAAGCCTCAGCTGCCGACATGACGGCCACGCTTGACCGCACCCTCGGGGCTCCGCAGGGGGCCGAGGGCATCAAGTCCGGCATCCGGCAGGGCACAGAGGCCGCGCGCTCGACCGCCTATGACGCCGCCTATTCTGCGCCGATCAACTACGCATCGGAGCGCGGGCAGGCGCTCAAGAACATGTTTGCCCGCGTGCCCGCCTCGGCATGGCGCAAGGCCAACGACCTGATGGCGCTCGAAGGCGAGCAGTCGAAGCAGATCCTTGTCGACATCGCCGACGACGGCAGCGTGAAATTGCGGCAACTGCCCGACGTGCGGCAGCTTGATTATGTGACCCGCGCGCTCAACGACGTTGCGGACGCCGCGGACGGCGCAGGGAAGATGGGCGGGACAACCGCGGTTGGCCGGGCGACCTCTGGCCTGTCGCGCGCGATCCGGCAGCACGTGCGGGATCTGGTGCCGGAATATGGCGCCGCGCTCGACACCGCGGCCGATGCGATCAGTCGCACCAAGGCGAGCGACCTTGGCTATTCCATGCTCCGCCCGGGCACGACCCGCGAGGCGGTGCGCACGGGGTTGGCCGGGGCTAGCAAGGCAGAGCGCGATGCGGCCAAGGCGGGCGTGCGGTCCTACATCGATGACACGCTGGCAAATGTGGCGCGAACCGCATCTGATCCGAACACCGACATTCGCGAGCTACAAAAACTGATGCGCGAAATGACCTCGCGCGCGGCAGAGGACAAAATGACCGCGCTCCTCGGCAAGGCGGATGCTGCGGCGCTGATCAAGCGGCTGGACACTGAAACGACGTCGATCGAACTGCGCGCGGCGCTGGCGCAGAACAGCAAGACGGCGGTGCGGCAGTCGGTACAGGGGCAGATTGAGAAAATGACCGCCCCCGGGGCAATGTCGGTGCTGCTGCAAGGCAAGCCGCTTGAGGCCGGGAAGCGCGTCGCGGCCGTGCTTTCGGGCCAGACCGAGGAAGCCATCGCGCTTCGTCAGCAGGGGATCTATGCCGATATTGCCCGCGCCCTGACCGAGAAGCGCGGCAACGAGGCCTCCCGTGCGATGATCGTCATTCAGCGCGCCATGAGGGGCCAACCGGTGACGGATGCTCAGGCGGAACTGATCGGGCGGGCATTGGCTCACGCGGTCGCCGTGGGGGGATATGCCGCCTCAACTCCTTTGCGGCAATGACGATTGGGGCGGATCATCGCCCCAATTCTCTAACCCCTCTTTGGCCCCCGAAATTGGAAACCGCCATGCCTGCGCCCGACCCCTTCGGCATCGAGTTGAGCGACGAAGATCCGCGCACGGTGCTTTTTCACACGTGGATGTGCGGCAACCGAAAACACCGCCGCCGACGCGCCGCCCAGATCAACAAAAACCTGCGCACCCCCTTCGGCTGGGCCTGCCCCGTCTGCGGCGAGCCGGTGCCGTTGCAGCGCCGGGCGGATGCCGTTTATTGTCGGCCGTCGTGTAAGAAGAAGGCCAAGCGGCTCCGCGGCCCGGTCGTCTGAAGCGGGCGAGAGTCTTGCCGCGGCTCGCGTGATGACCGGCAACAAATCGGGGCGCTGGGCGCAACGGCAGAATGCGCCGAAGCTTCCGTGCAACTCGCCGCCAAACCTGCGGATCATTGCGCGCGAGCGCGAGGCGGCGCTGGGCATAGGGTTATCGGGGCCTCAGCTAAGCAGCAAAACCAACCCTGCGAGGAAAATGAGATTGATGCAGAGAACAAGAGTGGTTAGCCGAGCGGCCCGGCGCGCAGCCCTTGATGCTTCGGCAGACTGCTTTGCGATGAAGATTGCGAGAGAATACGCTGACGCTGAATCTTGGCGGGCATGAGCGAGCAACCTGTCTCGCGTTTCGTCGTCCAAATCGTAGATGGCGCCATCCCAAGAGCCGAATCTTCCGAGTTCTTCATGCAAGACGTTCCTGCCAAGGGTCGTGGCCGAAGAGATTGCGTTGGCCTCTGGCGACTTGGATCCAGGAACTTTTGCCTCCATGATGAGTGCTGTCTTGTATGCGATATCGGCTCTTTCGCCGCTCGAAAGCGCTGCCGCGCCGAGATCCTTATTCTCCGGAATCGGATTTTCCCGCTCAGTCATTGCCCCCTCGATTTCCAAGCGCAACGCCTATGCCTGAAGCCACCTGACCATCTACCAGAAACTGGATTCCTTCGGCCTCAAACGCCTTCCTGATAGCCTCAACGGTTTCGAAGCGACCGCCAACCGGGCCTTTCGTCGCGTCGAGCCGCTGAATTGTCGGATAGCTCACGCCCGACTTTCCCGCCAAGTCTGCCGCTGTCCAACCAAGCAGCGCTCGCGCCGCTCTGATCTGCTCTCCGTTCAAGCTTCGCCCCTTTGATAGAATAGTTATCGTTTTCGATAGACGACATATTGAAATGCGGTCTATCATCAACTATAGATAATCTATCAGTATCGCGAGGGCAACTGTCATGACCTTCAGCCGTTCCGAACTCTTCGTGCTCGCATGGGAACTTGCCCGGCAAGACCTGTGGAGTCGCCGCCTTCCCGCCTCGCGGCTTCGCGGCCTCTTCCCCGCCGCCCTGTCGCGCGCTTGGTCGATCATGAGGGCCCATGCCGCCAATCGTGCCCGGCGCCTTGCTGCGGCTGCCACGGCCCGCCCGGTCGAAGAGATCCGCACCGAGATAGTCACGCTGGAATGCAAGGATTGCCTGCGCGGTGCCGATTGGCAGCGCCTCGACGCCCTGCGCGCAGAACTCAACGCCGCCTTTGCGATGGCGGCATAACCCGGAGGAAAACGACCATGACCGAACAGAACCCCGCTTCGGGGAACAATACCCCTTTGCACGCGATCAACGATGCAGACGACGCCATCCGCGCTGCCCGCAGCCTCGTCCTTCTGATCGAGATGGCCGTCGACAGTGAGCGCACCGATGAAAACGCAGCCATTTCGGCGGCGTGCATCCAAGCCATGAACCAGATGGATAAATGCTGCGCGCTGCTGACCGATGCCGCCTCGGCCCTGAAAGGCGGTGCGCAATGAGCGACAACACCGAAGCGCAACAGCACGGGCTTTCCGAGCAATTCGAACGTCTTGATGACGTCGAAAAGCGGATCGTTTTTGCCGCAATTGCGGGGCTGGAAAACAAGCAGCACGACTCGCAGCTGATCTGTGATGCGGCGCTTGATCTGGCGCGGCGTCACTGGGCCGGGGAAGACCTGAGCCTCAACGACATCTTGGCCCTTCATGGCCCCGCCCCGACCGAGGCTGAGGCGATGCTGAAAGGTGGTGACCAATGACCGTGAAACCCATCAACCCTGAGCGCGCGGCCTATGACGTGCTGAACGGGGCGCAAGCCCTCCGCGGCCTTGCCGGTGAACTCGCTGGGCATGATGCCGATACGCCCCTGACTGCCGGGGAGCGGGATCACCTGATCTTCGTGATGGAGATGATGGCTGAGCGGGCGGAACTCTGCGCCGCCCATTGGCTCGACAACCAGAAAGGGGAGGCGGCGTGATGCTCGACCTGAAGAACCTGACCGGGAAACCCGCCTGGGCGACGGCCGACGAAGCCGCGACGCTCGTGTCGGGGCTGATCCGCACCGCGCGGCTTGCGGCAGAAAACACGACGAGCGGCGGCAACCAAGCCGACCGGGACGTGGGCATTGCCAGCACGCTCGAGGTGGCCGAGATGCTGATGCGGATCGTGATGGAAGGCACCGAGGGCTTGGCCGAGGAACCGGCGCAAGGCTGAGATTGATGCAACTGAGGGCCCGCATTCCGCGGGCCTTCTTTCACCGCGAGATGCCCGTAGCGACGAGCCGCACCGATGAACATGGAGTATTCGATCAACCGGCAATGGTCGGACCAATACCTTCCCGCGATCCGGCGTATCGTCGGGGCGCATCTTCTGCGTGCAGCGCCAGACTGGCTCGATATGCGCCACGCCACCGACCTGATGATGCTCGACGGGCGAGACATCCGGGTTGCGGCGCGCGTGCGGCGCCCGGGCTATGCGGCGCGCTATCCCTTCGATTTCACCCTTCGCTCGCAGGTGGCTTCCGGCGCCATGACCGAGCTTGAGAAGGTCGTGAACGGCGAAGGCGACTGGCTTTTCTACGGGCACGCGGGAGACGACGGGGTGAGCCTCGACCTGTGGTGGCTGATCGACCTGCGCGCCTTCCGTGCGGCGCTCATCCGTCACGCGATGAACGGCTACCCGCTGCGGTGCGGGAACAAGGCAAACACGGATGGCACCTGGTTCAAGTGGTTCGACATCCGGTCGTTTCCGACGGATCCGCCGCTGGTGATCGCGCGGGGTGGGCGCTTGTGGCCCAATCCGAAGTCTATCGGCGCCCTAGAGCTGAAGCATTGAGGTCGTCGCACGCATCTGCATTTCGAGAAGGCTTACAACCTAGAGCACGGTGTGATGTGGTGGCGACGGTTCCGCGACTGGGCCAAGTCAATGTGAGACAGCTTCAGGTGGCGGCCTCTGCTGGCTTTCGATTGACCTTCTCCTGAAGGCGGCAGAAGTGGACTGACAGCTTGAGCACGAACATATAGAAGCCCGTGTTGCTCAGGGTGAACAGCTTTTCCCGGTCTGCCGATTTGGTGTGCGCGGCAACGGGCATGTTATGGGCGTCGTCAAAGCGGACGACATAGTCCTCTTTCAGAGGCCCGCCAGCAGGAAGGTAGAAGATGTTGGTCGTCTTCTGGGCCTTGATCGCTGCAATCTTGGCGGCAATGCGTTCGGCGCCGATCCCGCTAGCGTCAAGCACGGTCTTGAAAGCCGCCAGCTTGACCAATGGCGCGAAGATCACGCGAGCCGGTACATCGCGTGGGTTTTCGGGGTCCACATCGCAGGAGTTGGACAGCACGATGCCCCGAACCGACTTGCGGTCGCCGGTGTCGAACAGAAACAATTGAAGGCCGCTCCAGCCGTCACCTTGGAGCATCACTTCCTTGAACGAGTCTCGATACGTGCTGAGCAGATATTCGGCGGTGCCGCCGCGCGAGATTGCTGTTAGCTCGTCAAGCAGGGCCTTTTGGTCCTGAGCACTGAGATAGTACGGAATCTGCTGGATGAGAGTCTCGGCGTCCAGATTCATGCGTTCGGTCAGGACTCGTAAAGATCAGCCACATTTGCATCCCAGACGGCCTCAAACTCGGCACCAAGAGGCTCTTGGCCTTGAAGCAGGGACGCATAGATACGGGCAACGCCGTCGGCAAAGTCTTGGGCCGTCGAGCCGTACCGAAGTGATTTTTCGAAGTAGCTGAACGTGGAGCCGTCCCGCAGCGTCACATAGGCGGGAGTATCACGCACAGGCCAAGTAGCCGTTCCGGCCGCGATTGCCGCAGACAAACCGATCACCGCGAAGTTCATCGGCATCGGACGAGGCTTCAGGATCTCATTCATAGACTGGCCCCATTTCATCAATTGTCGCCTGATTCAGGCAGGTGAAGAATTTTCGCTTGTTGGCTTGCCGAAGCTCCTCAAGCCCTTGCTCAAGGCTCGCCGCAAAGGTGGCAAGGTCCGCCACGTCAACATTTCTGATCGAGTCAACGTCCACTACAGCTCCAGCCACTATCTTGCCGTCGGGCATTTGGCCCTCGGCGCCAATAACGACGGACAAGATGTGGATGATCCCGTCTTCGTGGCGGTGAACTTGAAGGGTCGTATGGTCACCCTTCACTTCTACCTCGCCCAAGGTAATCGACATCTTGATCTTGGAAACTTGCTCAGCCAGCGACGGTGCTTGGATCAAGTTGACGTACTTGAGCGAATAACGCTCGACCTTTCCGGGAGCGCCCACTTTGCCGATCCTGGCGGTGAGGTCCAAGATGACCGATTTGAAGTGTGACCACTTCTTGTAGGGCAGCTTGCAACTGATGATTACGTTTCGATCGCCGACCGAAATCACATAGTCACCCCAGTCCATCCGCAGGATAGGTGCAAACTGAAGGGCGGGGTCGCTTGCCCGCATGGGTTGCGGGAACTCAGCGGCCGGAAGGCGCGTGATTTGCGGCTTCGGTGCGGGCAAATCGTGGAATAGGAAGCCGGGCAGAATGTCAGCAAGCGAATTGGGCCCGAGGCGAACCTCGAACAGAGCGTCCACAAGGGGCTCGCGTTCCAATCTCAGGGGCAACTTATCCATTGGCGAACGCTTCCTCTACGTCGAATCACAATGTAACTCGCCCTCGAATCTGGGACAAGCGCGCAGGACTCCAAACGGCTCCCGAGTCAATACCTCAAGCGCATTGCTGAAGTGTTTAGCAACCACGCGGTAACACGACCGCGCACACCGGCCAATGATTCTGCTTGTCGCGGGGGCTCGGGCTGTTCAGCGGCCATCTGGCGGATAGCGCGCGCGGACAGCGCGTGTCGTACAAGCCGGGCATGGCTGCAACAGGTCTGACCGCCGCCTCAGGTTTCTAGATTGCCTAGATTAGGACGCGCTCCGTCGTCTGTAAGTCGCGGCCGGATGAACGAATGCTTGCCGTTCTCTCGAAGTAATCACGGCAGGTGGGCGATTCGGGATTTGTCCCCCATCTGTCCCCCAGCCCCAAAACCACGACCAAGACCCGCGCCGAAGCGCGGGTCCAAGGCCTTGATTTAACAAGGAGAGTGATGGTGAGCCGTGCAGGATTCGAACCTGCGACCCGCTGATTAAAAGTCAGCTGCTCTACCAACTGAGCTAACGGCCCATCACTGCGGCGCTCTCTAAAGGCCTGCGCCGGGGGGGTCAAGGGCCAAAGCGCGAAAAAATCGCAGCACTGGAAAAAACTGGTTTCCGGGTGTAGAGGGCGCGCATGGACAACAGACCCCTTTCCGACACCGGCCTGCGCTTTCTGAAGATGCATGGCCTTGGCAACGACTTCGTGGTGATCGACGCGCGCAGCGGCGCAAATCCGGTGACGCCTGCGCTTGCGCGGGCGCTGGGTGACCGGCATCGCGGCGTCGGCTTCGACCAGCTTGCGGTGATTCTGCCCGCCGAGGGCGCGGATTTCACGCTGGAATTCTGGAATTCCGATGGCTCGAAGGCGGGCGCCTGCGGCAATGCCACGCGCTGCGTCTCGGATCTGATGATGCGCGATCTGGGCAAGGAGCGCGTGACGCTGACCACGGCGCGGGGCCGACTGTCGGCCGAGCGGCGCGCGGATGGGCTCGTGTCGGTGAACATGGGCGCCCCGATTCTTGACGCCGCCGCGATTCCCGTGACCGCCGATCCGCTGGCGCTGCCCCTGACGGGCGCGCCGATCGCGGTGGGCATGGGCAATCCGCATTGCATCTTCTTCGTCGAGGATGCCGAAGCTGCCGATGTTTCGGGGCTGGGTCCGAAGATCGAGCATCATCCGCTTTTCCCCGAACGCACGAATGTCGAGTTTGCCTCGCTCGTCGGCCCCGATCATCTGCGGATGCGGGTCTGGGAACGCGGCGCGGGCATCACGCTCGCCTGCGGCTCGGGCACCTGTGCCACGGCGGTCGCGGCGCATCTGCGCGGGCTGACCGGGCGGCAGGTGATTGTCGATGTCGACGGCGGGCGGCTGGAGATCGACTGGCGCGAGGATGGCGTCTGGATGACCGGCCCGACCGCGCTGGTCTTCGAGGCGCAGCTGTCCCCCGCCTTCCTTGCCGCCCTATGAAACCGCCGGTTTTCTCGACGCTGGGCTGTCGGCTGAACGCTTACGAGACCGAGGCGATGAAAGAGCTGGCCGCGCAGGCCGGTCTTTCGGGCGCGGTCGTCGTGAACACCTGCGCGGTCACCGCCGAGGCGGTGCGCAAGGCCAAGCAGGAGATCCGCAAGCTCTCGCGCGAAAACCCCGGTGCGGCCATCATCGTGACCGGCTGCGCCGCACAGACCGAGCCCGAGACCTTTGCCGCGATGGCCGAGGTGACCCGCGTCGTCGGCAACCATGAAAAGATGCAGCCCGAGACCTGGGCGGCGCTGGCGCCGAAAGGCGCGGATTTCATTGGGGAAACCGAGCGGGTGATGGTCGATGACATCCTCTCGGTGAAGGAGACCGCGGGTCATCTGATCGATGGCTTCGGGCGGCATCGCGCCTATGTGCAGGTGCAAAACGGCTGCGATCATCGCTGCACCTTCTGCATCATTCCGTTCGGGCGTGGCAATTCGCGGTCTGTGCCCGCGGGGGTGGTGGTCGAGCAGATCAAGCGCCTTGTGGACCGCGGCTTTGCCGAGGTGGTGCTGACCGGGGTCGATCTGACCTCCTGGGGCGCCGATCTGCCGGGCGCGCCGCGGCTTGGCGATCTGGTGATGCGAATCCTGAAGCTGGTGCCCGATCTGGCGCGGCTGCGGATTTCCTCGATCGACAGCATCGAGGCGGATGAAAACCTGATGCTGGCGATCGCGACCGAGCCCCGGCTGATGCCGCATCTGCATCTGTCGTTGCAGCATGGCGACGACATGATCCTGAAGCGGATGAAGCGGCGGCATCTGCGCGACGATGCGATTGCGTTTTGCGAAGAGGCGCGGCGGCTGCGCCCCGGCATCGTCTTTGGCGCCGACATCATCGCCGGGTTTCCGACCGAGACCGAAGAGATGTTCGCCAATTCGCTGAAGCTGGTCGAGGACTGCGGCCTGACCTTCCTGCATGTGTTTCCGTTCTCGGCCCGCAAGGGCACGCCCGCGGCGCGGATGCCGCGGGTGGCGGGGCCGCTGATCAAGGAGCGCGCGGCCCGGCTGCGGGCGGCGGGCGATGCGGCCCTGGTGCGGCATCTGACAGCAGAAGTCGGTCAGACGCGACAGGTGCTGACCGAGGGGCCGCGGCTCGGGCGGACCGAATATTTCACCGAAGTGTCGTTTGACCGCGATATGCCGGAGGGCACGGTGATGTCCTTGCGCATTTCCGGTCACGATGGTGCCCGTTTGCTGGCCTGAGAGCGGGGCGCTGCCCCGCACCCCGAGGTATTTTTGGCAAGATGAAAGCTGCGGGTCTTTTGTTTTTCGAATCGGTGTTTAGGTTGGCTCCATGCTGTGGATCGATGACACATTGGCGATTGCCGACTGGGAACTGTCGGAAAGCTTCACGCGCTCGCAGGGGCCGGGGGGGCAGAACGTCAACAAGGTCTCGACCGCGGTGGAACTGCGCTTCGAGGCCGAGCGCAGCCCACATCTGACGGTGCCGGTGAAGGCGCGGTTGAAGCGGCTGGCCGGGCGGAAATGGACGCTGGATGGCGCCATTGTCATTCGGGCCGAGGAAACCCGCAGCCAGTTGCGCAATCGCGAATTGGCGCGGGAGCGGCTGGTGGAACTGATCCGCGCGGCGCTGGTGGCGCCAAAGCGGCGGGTGGCGACGAAGCCGACGCTCGGCAGTCAGCGGCGCCGTTTGGCGGCAAAGACGGTGCGGGGCGAAGTCAAGGCGCTGCGGGGCAGGGTGGGCGACGATGAATGATCTGCTGGCCCGCCGCGCGCGGCTGCTTGGCCCGAATGTGCCGACCTTTTACGAACGCCCGTTGCAGATCGTGCGCGGCGACGGGGTCTGGCTTTTTGACGAGACCGGACGGCGCTATCTCGACTGCTACAACAACGTTGCCCATGTCGGTCATGGGCACCCGAAGGTGGTCGAGGCGATCGCGCGGCAGGCATCGGTTCTGAACACCCATACCCGCTATCTGCACGAGGGCATTCTGGACTATGGCGAGCGGCTGGTGGCGAAATTCGGCCATGGCCTGAGCCAGATGCTGATGACCTGCACCGGGTCGGAGGCGAATGATGTCGCACTGCGGATGGCGCAGGCGATGACCGGCAAGACCGGGCTGATCGCGACCGACAACACCTATCACGGCAATACGACGGCCGTTGCGCATCTCTCGACCCGCCGCCCGCCGATTGGTGGCTACCCGCCCCATATCCGCCGCGTGCCTGCGCCCGACAGTCTGGCGCCCTTGGGCGGCTCGATTGCCGCGCAGCCGCAGGCCTTCGCCGAGGGAGTGGCGGCGGCGATTGCCGATCTGGAGGCGTCGGGGCATGGCTTTGCGGGCCTCATGCTCTGCCCGATCTTTGCCAATGAGGGGACGCCGGGCATCGGCCCCGGGTTCCTTGATCCGACCGTCGAGGTGGTGCGCAAGGCCGGGGGGCTGATCCTGTGCGACGAGGTGCAGCCGGGCTTTGGGCGGGTTGGATCGCACTGGTGGGGCCATGAGTTTCTGGGCTTTGCGCCCGATGTGGTGACCCTCGGCAAGCCGATGGGCAATGGCCATCCGGTCGCTGCGGTGATCGCCCGGCCTGAAGTGATGGCGGCGTTCCGCAACGCCTTTGGCTATTTCAACACCTTTGCCGGGAACCCGGTGTCCTGCGCCGCCGCGAGCGCCGTCCTCGATGTGATCGAGCAAGAGGGGCTGGTCGAAAACGCCCGCGACGTCGGGTCTTATGCGTTGGGCCTTCTGCGCGAATTGCGCCATCCGCTGATCGCCGATACCCGCGGCTTCGGTCTGTTCTTCGGCATCGAATTCGCCTGCGACGGGCAGCCCGCCACGGACTTCTGTGGTCGGGTGGTCGAAGCGGCGAAGGACGAAGGCATTCTTCTGGGCCGGGTCGGGCGGGGTCAGCATATCCTGAAGATGCGCCCGCCGATGCCGTTTTCGCGCGCGAATGCTGCGCAACTGGTCGCGACCCTCGATACCATTTTGCGAAAGATCCCCGCATGATGGACGATGCCGACGCCTATGAGATCGCTGCCGAGGCGCAACGCGCCTGGCTGTGCATGGGCGCGCCCTTGCAACTGATCTGGCGGTCGGAAAACATCGTCTTCGGCACGATCCTTCCGACCGGCACCAAGGCGGCGCTGCGGCTGCACCGTCCCGGCTATCAGGATGCGCAGGCAATCGCGGCGGAGCTGGCCTGGTCGGCGCGGCTCTGCGACCGGGGCGTGGCCGTGGCCGAACCGATCCCGGCGGCGAATGGGGCCTGGGTCGCACAGGTGCAGGGGCTCACCTTTTCCTGCCTGCGCTGGATCGAGGGGCGGCCGATGGGCGAGGCCGTCGCGCCTTTGGAAAATTCTGCCGTGCTG
Organism: Rhodobacter viridis; assembly: GCF_003217355.1. Classification (GTDB taxonomy): domain Bacteria; phylum Pseudomonadota; class Alphaproteobacteria; order Rhodobacterales; family Rhodobacteraceae; genus Rhodobacter; species Rhodobacter viridis. The sequence continues at coordinate 346,448 of NZ_QJTK01000002.1, forward strand.
GCCAAGGCCGAAGACTTCGGCGCGCTGATCGCCGATCTGCACAATGCGACCGACGCGGGGGCCTGTCCCGTGCCTTTCCCGCGCGCCGGCTGGGATGCCGAGGCGCTTTTGGGCAACGCCCCGCGGCTCGGCCGGTTCTGGGAGGCGCCGACGCTGACGCCCGAGGAAAGCGCGATTCTGTTTGCCGCGCGAACACGGGCGCTGGACCTGCTGCCGCTTGCGCAGGATTTCGGCCCGATCCATGCCGACACGCTGCGCTCGAACGCCATGATCACGCGGCAGGGTCTGCGGCTGATCGATTTCGACGACAGCGGGCCGGGCTGGCGGCTTTACGATCTGGCCTCGGCGCTGGTGCAAAGCTGGGGCGATCCGCTTTTGCCCGAACATGCCCGGCGTCTGGTCGCGGGCTATCGCAGCCGAAGACAGTTGACTGTTAATCAATTGGAACTGCTGCCGCTTTTCCTTGCCCTGCGCAGCTTCGTCTCGGCCGGTTGGGTCGTCACACGCGCCCCCGACGACACCCGTCGCCAGCGCGCCTATGCCTATCGTGCGGTGGCGCTGGCACGGATGCTGCTGGCGGGCGACAGCCCTTGGGGAGAGATCGGATGATCGGCCTGCCCCCGTTTCTGCGCAATCTGCTGGGTCACCGCCCCGAGGCGCTGCAGGTCGCGGCGCTCTGCCGACGCGGCGAGGGCAAGCAGGCCGAGGTGTTGCTGGTCTCCTCGCTCGATACCAAGCGCTGCATCGTGCCGAAGGGCTGGCCGATGCGCGGCAAGACGCTGGCCGAGGCGGCGCTGCGGGAAGCCTGGGAAGAGGCGGGGGTGCGCGGCCATGTGAATGGCGATCCGATCGGCGCCTTTCACTACACGAAACGGCGCAAGAACGGGCTTGAGCAGCGGTGCAAGGTGCTGTGCTTCGTCGTCACGGTCGAAGGGCTGGATGACGACTATCCCGAGGTCGGTCGCAGGGCGCGACAATTCGTCTCACCCAAGGCGGCGGCGAAACGGGTGCAGGAACGCGAATTGAAGCAGATCTTGCGCACGCTTTCGTGAACGTCGCATTGCCATGGCCGGGCATCAGGTCTAACCCACGCGCGAACGTAACGGATACCTGTCGAATGTGTGACGGGTGTCGTGCAGGGGACCTACCGTGGCCACACCGCCCATCAACCAGTTCAAGACGCTCGACAAGGACCTGAGTCGCATCGGCCTCCTGGAGGAGGCGACGCAATTCGTGGCCCGACCGCTGGTGGCACCGGGGCTGGGGCTGGCCTTCATCGTGCTGGCGGGGGTGTTTGCCGGCATCCTGATGGGCGCGCATCCGGGGGGGCTGATCGTGGTGTTTGCCGCGGCGATCGGCGCCTACATGGCGCTGAACATCGGCGCGAACGACGTCGCCAACAACATGGGCCCGGCGGTCGGTGCCAATGCGCTGACGCTGGGGGGGGCGCTGATCATTGCCGCGATCTTCGAGATCGCGGGCTCGCTGATTGCGGGCGGTGATGTGGTCAAGACCGTCTCGACCGGGATCCTGTCGCCCGATGCCCTGCCCGATTCGGCGCATTTCATCTGGGCGATGATGGCGGCACTGCTCGCCTCGGCGCTGTGGCTGCATCTGGCGACCTGGATGGGGGCGCCCGTCTCGACCACCCATTCGATCGTCGGCGGCGTCGTCGGCGCCGGGGTGGCGGCGGCGGGGCTTGCCTCGGTGAACTGGGGGGCGATCGGGGCGATTGCGGCCAGCTGGGTGATTTCGCCAATCCTGGGCGGCATTTTCGCGGCGCTTTTCCTCGCCTTCATCAAGGCCAAGATCATCTATGTCGAGGACAAGATTGCGGCGGGGCGCAAATGGGTGCCGGTGCTGATCGGCATCATGTCGGGCACCTTCGCGACCTATCTGGCGCTCAAGGGCGTGTCGAAGCTTGTCGATATCGGCCTTGGCACGGCGGTGCTGTCGGGGATCGCCTTCGGGTTCGCGGCCTGGAAGGCTTCGGTGCCGCTGGTGCGCCGCCAATCCGAGGGCGCCGAGAACCGCAAGAAATCGCTGAAGAAACTCTTCACGATGCCGCTCATTGTCTCGGCGGCGCTTCTGTCTTTTGCGCATGGTGCGAATGACGTGGCCAATGCTGTCGGCCCGCTGGCCGCGATCGTCCATGCGGTGCGCGAGGGAACGCTGGCCGACAAGGTCGAGGTGCCGTTCTGGATCATGGCCGTCGGCGCCTTCGGGATTTCGGTGGGCCTCAGCCTCTTCGGGCCGCGGCTGATCAAGCTGGTGGGCTCCGAGATCACCAAGCTCAATGCGATGCGCGCCTATTGCGTGGCGCTTTCGGCGGCGATCACCGTCATCGTGGCCTCATGGCTTGGCCTGCCGGTCTCGTCGACCCATATCGCTGTCGGTGGCGTCTTCGGCGTCGGTTTCTACCGCGAATGGCACGCCGAACGCCGGGCGCGGCTTCTGGGGCTGCAAAAGGGCAAGGTGGTCCCGGCCGAGGAACGCTCGCGCCGCCTGCTGGTGCGGCGCTCGCACATCACCACGGTCGTCGCGGCCTGGATCATCACCGTGCCGGCTTCCGCGGTGCTGTCGGCCGGGCTTTACTGGCTGATGAACGCGCTCGACGGTTAAACGACGACTGGCGTCGCGGTCTGCGCGCCGACGTCGAAGACGCGCCGATAGCGCGCGATCTCGGCATCGGGGCCGGTGGCCTTTTCCGGGTTGTCCGACAGTTTCACCGTCGGGCGCCCGTTTGCCGCCACCGCCTTGCACACCAGGCTGAAGGGCGACAGCTCGTCTTCCTCGACCAGCCCGCGGAAATCGTTGGTCAGCAGCGTGCCCCAGCCGAAGCTGACCTTCACCCGGCCGCGGAAATGCGCGTGCAGCGCCTCGATCTGCGCGACATCGAGCCCGTCGGAAAAGATCACCAGCTTCTTCGTCGGATCTTCGCCGCGCGATTCCCACCACGCAATTGCAGTCTCGGCGCTTTCAAAGGGGTTGCCGGAATCGACGCGGATCCCGGTCCAGGCGGCCAGCCAGTCGGGGGCGCGCTGCAGGAACCCCTTGGTCCCGTAGGTGTCGGGCAGGATGATGCGCAGATTGCCGTCGTGCTCTTCGTGCCAGTCTTCCAGCACGCGATAGGGCGCCTGCCGCAATTCCTCGTCGGTGTCCGACAGCGCGGCCATCACCATCGGCAGCTCGTGTGCATTGGTGCCCACGGCCTCCAGATCGCGGCGCATCGCAATCAGGCAATTCGACGTCCCGGTGAAACAGCCGCCCTGCGCCGCATCGCCCAGACCTTCCACCATCGCCTGCACGCACCAGTCCTGCCACAGGAAGCCGTGTCGACGCCGGGTGCCGAAATCGGCGATCTTCAGCCCTTCGATCCGCTTCAGCCGCTCGATCTTTTCCCAGACCCGGGTCATGGCGCGAGCGTAAAGCACCTGCAATTCGAAGCGCTTCATTCCGTGCAGCACCGCGCGCGAGCGCAGTTCCATCAAGATCGCCAGCGCCGGAATTTCCCACATCATCACCTCGGGCCAATTGCCCTCGAAGGTCAGCTCATACTGACCGTCGCGCTTTTCAAGGTGATAGGGCGGCAGGCGGAAGGCCTCGAACCATTCCATGAAATCGGGGCGGAACATCTGCCGCTTGCCGTAAAAGGTATTCCCGCGCAGCCAGGTGCTTTCGCCGCGGGTCAGCCGCAGTCCGCGGGCGTAATCCAGCTGCTCGCGCAATTCGCCCTCGTCGATCAGATCGGCCAGGCGGATGGATTTCGTGCGGTTGATCAGGCTGAAGGTGACCTGCGTGTCACGGCGGTGGCGGAACACCGACTGGCACATCAGCAGCTTGTAGAAATCGGTGTCGATCAGCGAGCGGATGATCGGGTCGATCTGCCAGCGGTGATTGTAGACGCGGGTGGCGATATCGACCATCTCAGGGCTCCAGCGCCACGCCCGCGGCGATCATCTGGCCCCGCGCGGTCGCGAGCGAGCCTCCCAGATCGATGGCCCGGCAGGCACCTTCCAGAACGCGGGTGGTGAAGCCGAGCTTCGCCGCATCGATTGCCGACCAGCCCACGCAGAAATCCAGCGCCAGCCCGACAAAGGTCAGCTGCGTGATGCCGCGCTCGCGCAGATAGCCCGCAAGGCCGGTGGGGGTGGTGCGGTCATTTTCGAAGAAGGCCGAGTAGCTGTCGATGGCGCGCCGAAACCCCTTGCGCAGGATCAGATCGGCATCGGTGCGCAGCCCCGGATGGAAATCGGCGCCCTTGCTGCCCTGCATGCAATGCGCGGGCCAGAGCGTCTGCGCGCCGTAAGGCAGGGTGATTTGCGAGAACGGCGCGGCGCCCGGGTGATTTTCCGCGAAAGACGCATGATCGGCCGGGTGCCAATCCTGCGTCAGCACGGTCACGGGAAATTCGGTCATCAGCGCATTGACGCGAGGGATGATCTCGTCGCCGCCCGCCACCGCCAAGGCTCCGCCCGGGCAGAAGTCGTTCTGGATGTCGATGACGATCAGCGCTTCGCCGGTTCCGGCCATGCTGTCCCCCGTTCGGTTAACCTGTCCGCCCATGCGTAGGGTGCAGGGGCGGCATGGTCAACCATTCGTGGCACGGCGTTTGCGGGCGCTTATTGGCCGCAAGCTTGCGTCAGCAGGTTGCAGGTCTGGGTGACATCGGCGCCCGAACCCGGGAAGTCGAGGCGCGGAAGGTCGAAGCTCATGCCTCCGGCCGCGGCGGCAGACGCGGTCATCGTGACAAGCGCGAGGCCAAGGAAGAAGCGTTTCATGTTGATCTCCAATCTAAACCAATCGGTTTACATCGCTTATATGAACCGAGTCGTTCAGATCTTCAAGGGTAAATTGAACTGGACGGTTCACATTTTTCGGTTGCATGATCGAGGTCTTCGCCTAAGTTGGAATTGTTCTAAAATGGGGCCGCCATGTTTTCCGCACTCGCCACTCGCCGCCGTTTTTCCGAGCTCTCCGAACGCGAGGTTCTGGCCCTCGCCATTTCTTCCGAAGAAGACGATGCCCGCATCTACCGCAGCTTCGCCGAGCGTCTGCGTGCCGATTACCCCGCCAGCGCCGCCGTCTTCGACGGTATGGCCGCCGAGGAAGACGGCCACCGTCAGGCCCTGATCGAGCGACATCGGGCGCGGTTCGGCGAGGTGATCCCGCTCATCCGCCGCGAACATGTGGCGGGCTTTTATGCGCGCAAGCCGATGTGGCTTTCCGCCAACCTGTCGCTGGACGCGATCCGGGCCGAGGCGGAAGACATGGAACGCACCGCGGGCGCCTTTTACGTTCGCGCCGCGAAAAGCACGAGTGATGCGGCGACGCGCAAGCTTCTGGGTGATCTGGCCGCGGCCGAGGCGCGGCACGAACGCCATGCCGAGAACCTGACCGAGGACAATCTGGGCGGCGCGGCGAAGACCGAGGAAGACGCCTCGGCGCATCGGCAATTCGTGCTGACCTGGGTGCAGCCGGGGCTGGCGGGGTTGATGGATGGCTCGGTCTCGACGCTGGCGCCGATCTTCGCCACGGCCTTCGCGACGCAGGATACCCATACGACGCTGCTCGTCGGTCTTGCGGCCTCGGTCGGTGCCGGGATCTCGATGGGCTTCACCGAGGCCGCGCATGACGACGGGGTGATCTCGGGGCGCGGAAGTCCGCTGAAACGTGGGCTCGCCTCGGGCGTGATGACGGCGCTGGGCGGGCTTGGCCACGCGTTGCCCTATCTGATCCCGGATTTCTGGACCGCGACGGCGATCGCCATGGTGATCGTCTTCGTCGAATTGTGGGCGATTGCGTGGATTCAGAACCGCTACATGGAAACCCCCTTCTTCCGCGCCGTGCTGCAGGTGGTGGTGGGCGGCGCGCTTGTCTTTGCGGCGGGGGCGCTGATTGGCGGCGGTTGAAAGGGCGTATTTCGGCCAAGAAGAAGCAGCGGCTTTCTTCTTGGTCCAAATACGCAAATCCCTTCACTGGTGCCGCGCAAGCGGGCGTGTTAGCCCGGAACCATGATCGAGATCTTCCTCAAGACATTGCCCTTCTTCGCGCTGATCGGGCTCGGTTGGGCAGCGGGCCGGCTGCGTTTCTTCCCGCCCGAGGCGACGGCATGGCTGACGAAATTCGTCTTCTACTTCGCGCTTTCGGCGATGCTCTTTCGCTTCACCGCGACGCTGCCGATCGAGGAGCTTTTCGATCCCGCCTTCTTCGCCGCCTATCTGACCGCCTCGATTGCGGTCTGGGCACTTGGCTTCGCGGTGGCGAAACTGCGCGCCCGGCCGCTGGCCGAGGCCGCGATGGAGGCCCATACCGCAATGACCGGCAATACCGGGTTTCTGGGCGTGCCGATGCTGGTCGTGCTTCTGGGCCCGAAAGCGGCGGGGCCGGTGCTGATGGTGCTGGCCGCCGACATGATCGTGTTTTCGACGCTGATCACGCTGATTGTCACCTATGCCCATCATGGCCGCGTGGCCGTGGCGCCGCTGGCGCTCGGGCTGGCGAAGAACCCGATGATCGTCTCGATGGTGGCGGGGCTGGCTTGGGCGCTTTTGCATCTGCCGATGCCGGGCCCGCTTGAGGAGTTCATGAAGATCCTTGGGGGCGCTGCCACGCCCGGGGCGCTGTTCGCCATCGGCGCCTCGCTTGCCGGGCGCTCTGCCGAGCGGCTTGGCCCCGCGCTCTGGCTGTCCGCGGCGAAGCTGGTGCTGCATCCGCTGGCCGTCGCCGTCGCCGCCTTTCTGATCTTCCCCGTCGAGCCCATTGCCGCGGGGGTGATGGTCGCTGCCGCCGCGTTGCCGGTGGCGGGCAATGTCTACATCCTTGCTGCGAGTTTCGGCGTCGCGCCCCAACGCGTCTCGACCGCGGTCCTGATCTCGACCGCGGTCTCGATCCTTTCCATCCCCGCCGTCATCGCATGGGTGCACACATGACAAAAGCCGTGGTTTTCGACATCGGAATGGTGCTGGTCGAATGGCACCCCGAGGCGTTTTATGACCGCCTGATCGGCCCCGAGCGCCGCCGCGCCTTTTGGGCCGAAACCGGCATCGCCGCGATGAACGAGCGCATCGATCTGGGGGCGCCCTTTGCCGAAACCGTGCGTGCCCATGCCGATCTGCACCCCGACTGGCGAGCCGAGGTGATGGCCTGGCATGACCACTGGCTCGACATGTGCACCCCGGCCATTCCCCATTCCGTGCGCCTGCTTTCGGCCCTGCGCGCGAAAGGGGTGCCGGTCTTCGCGCTGTCGAATTTCGGCATCGGCACCTTTGAGCTGGCCTGCCGCGCCTATCCGTTCCTGACCAATTTCGACCGGCTGTTCGTTTCGGGCTATCTGGGCATGATCAAGCCCGATCCGCGCTTCTATGCGGCGCTGGAGGAGGGCACGGGCTATTCCGGTGCCGATCTGCTTTTCGCCGATGACCGGCCGGAAAACATCGAAGCCGCCGCCGCGCGGGGCTGGAAGACGCATCTGTTCACCACGCCCGAGGGCTGGGCCGAAAGGCTCATCGCCGAGGGCTTCCTGACCGAAGGAGAGGCCGCATGACCCCCGCCCTGATCGGCCCCGAGGCCGAAGCGCAGCTGGACTGGATCGGCCTGACCGAGGCCTTTCGCGCCGGGCACCGCCTGCCGCGCGCCGAGGTGGCGGACAGTTTCCTCTATCGCGGCGCCGACACGCTGCTGACCCGCTCGGCGCTGATCGACGGGCTGGGCATGCTGGTGAAGGCGGCAACAATCGTGCCGGGCAATGCCGGGGTGGATCTGCCCACGGTGAATGGGGGCGTGATGCTGATGGAGGACCGGACCGGGCTTCTCTCGGCCGTGCTCGATTTCGCGCTGGTGACGAAATGGAAGACGGCGGGCGACAGCCTGCTGGCGGCGCGGCTTCTGGCGCGGCCCGAGGCGACGGAGATCCTGATCTGCGGTGCGGGCAAGGTGGCCGCCGCGATGATCGAGGCCTATCGCGCGGCCTTTCCCGCCGCCCGGTTCACCATCTGGAACCGCTCGCAGGCGGGGGCCGAAGCCTTGGCCGAGGCCACGGGCGCCCGGGTCGAGATGAACCTTGAAACCGCGCTGGGTCAGGCCGAGATCGTCGCGGGCACGACGATGGCCAAGGACCCCTGGCTGCGCGGCGACTGGCTGCAACCGGGCACCCACATCGACCTGATTGGCGCCTTCCGCCCCGACATGCGCGAGGCCGATGACGCGACCCTGCGCCGGGCGCGGCTGTTCTGCGATGCCCGCGCGACGACGCTGCACCATATTGGCGAATTCCGCGATCCGCTCTCCCGCGGGGTGATTGCCGAGACGGATGTGGTGGCCGACTTCTACGACATCGCAACGGGCCGGTTCGCCCGCGAAAGCGCCGATGAGATCACGCTGAGCAAGAATGGCGGCGGCGCGCATCTGGATCTGATGACCGCCAGCTTCATCCGCGACCGCTGGCTGGCGCGGTGATCTGACCGCCGCGCCTTGCCGCAAGGAAGGATGCGTATTTGCACCAAGAAGAAGCCGATGGCGTTTCTTCTTGGCCTAAATACGCTCTTTGCGACGCTTGAAACCCGCGCCTCAGGCGCGTTTCGCGACCGCGATACCCAGCAGATCGAGCACCTTCGCCTCGATATCCGCTGCGTTCATCTTGGCCGCGGCATACATGTCTTCGGCGTTGGCGTGGTCGATGAAGGTGTCGGGAAGCACCATCGAGCGGAACTTGTAGCCGCGATCGAACACGCCCTGATCCGACAGGAATTGCGCCACATGGCTGCCGAAGCCGCCCACCGCGCCTTCCTCGATGCAGATCAGCGCCTCGTGGTCTGCGACAAGCTGCAGGATCAGATCGGTGTCGAGCGGTTTTGCGAAGCGGGCATCGGCGACGGTCGGCGCCATGCCGCGGGCGGCCAAAGCTTCACGGGCTTTCAGCACCTCGGCCAGACGCGTGCCAAAGGACAGGATCGCGACCCGGGCGCCTTCCGCGATGATCCGGCCCTTGCCGATCTCGAGCGGAACGCCCTGGGACGGCATGTCGACGCCCATCCCCTCGCCGCGGGGATAGCGGAAGGCGATCGGGCCTTCGTCATGCGCGGCGGCGGTGGCGACCATATGCACAAGGTCGGCCTCGTCGGCGGCGGCCATCACCACCATGCCTGGCAGGTTCGCCATGAAGCCGATATCAAATGCTCCCGCATGGGTGGCGCCATCGGCGCCCACCAGACCGGCGCGGTCGATGGCAAAGCGGACCGGCAGGCGCTGGATTGCCACGTCATGCACGATCTGGTCGTAGCCGCGTTGCAGGAAGGTGGAGTAGATCGCGCAGAAGGGTTTCATCCCCCCCGCCGCCAGTCCGGCCGAAAAGGTGACCCCATGCTGTTCCGCGATGCCGACGTCAAAGCAGCGGCGCGGGAAGCGCTCGGCAAAGAGGTTCAGCCCGGTGCCCTCGGGCATCGCCGCCGTCACCGCGACGATCTTTTCATCGCGCGAGGCTTGGTCGATCAGGCTTTCGGCAAAGACCTTGGTGTAGCTCGGCGCGTTCGAGGGCGCCTTGACCTGTGCGCCGGTCAGCACGTCGAAACGGGCCGTGGCATGGCCACGGTCGGGGCGGTTTTCCGCGGGCGCATAGCCCTTGCCCTTTTTCGTCAGCGCGTGGATCAGCACCGGCCCCGTCGCCCGCGTCTTCAGCGTGCGGAACAGATGCAGGAGCGTATCCAGATCATGGCCATCGACCGGGCCGACATAATCAAAGCCCAGTTCTTCGAACAGGGTGCCGCCGATCGTCATGCCCTTGAGCATTTCCTTCGCCCGCCGGGCGCCTTCCTGGAAGGGTTCGGGCAGCAGGCTGACGGCACCCTTGGCCATCGCCTTCAGATCCTGCATCGGCGCTTCGGCATAAAGCCGGGTCAGATAGGACGAGAGCGCGCCAACGGGCGGCGAGATCGACATTTCATTGTCGTTCAGCACTACGAACATCCGTTTGCCCAGATGGCCGCCGTGATTGAGCGCCTCGAAGGCCATGCCGCCGGTCATCGCGCCGTCGCCGATCACCGCGATGGCGTCGCCGCATTCGGAGCCCAGCTCGCGGGCCATGGTGAAGCCCACCGCCGCGGAAATCGAGGTTGAGCTGTGCCCGGCCCCGAAAGCGTCATAGGGGCTTTCCGAGCGTTTGGTGAAGCCCGACAAGCCCCCCTTGGTGCGCAGGGTGCGGATGCGGTCGCGCCGCCCGGTCAGGATCTTGTGCGGATAGCACTGATGGCCCACGTCCCAGATGATCTTGTCGCGCGGGCAGTCAAAGACCGCATGCAGCGCCACGGTCAGCTCGACGACGCCCAGCCCCGCCCCCAGATGGCCGCCGGTGACCGACACGGCCGAGATCGTCTCGGCGCGCAATTCATCGGCAAGGCGGTGCAACTCGCGGTCGCTCAGCCCCTTCAGGTCGGAGGGCAGGCGGACGCGGTCGAGAACGGGAGTGGCTGGGGTCTGGCTCATCTGGGTCGCTTTACTTGTCGCGTTCGATCACATAGCGCGCACAGGCGCGAAGGGTAGCCGCGGCCTCGCCATAAGGCGCAAGGGCGGCTTCGGCCTCGGCGACCAGATCCGCGGCGCGGGCTTTTGCCCCCGGCAGACCCAGCAGCGAGACGAAGGTGGCCTTGTGCGCCTCGGCATCCTTGCCCAAACGCTTGCCCGCGGCTTCCTCGTTGCCCTCGACATCAAGGATGTCGTCAGCGATCTGGAAGGCAAGGCCGAGCGCCTTGGCGTAAGCCGCCAGTGGCCCGCGGTCGGCGCCCGAGAGGATCGCGCCCGCCTGCGCGGCGAACGAGATCAGCGCACCGGTCTTGCCCGCTTGCAGACGGATGATTTCATCCAGCGTCAGCGGCACGGCGGCGGTTTCCGCGGCAATGTCGAGGGCTTGACCATAGACCATCCCCTCGGCGCCCGAAGCCTGCGCCAAGGCGGCGACCAGCGCCACCCGGTTCTCGGCCGTGCCCAGCACCGGCGCGGTGCACAGCTCAAACGCCAGGGTTTGCAGCGCATCGCCCGCCAGAACGGCGGTGGCGTCATCCCATTTCTTGTGAACGGTCGGCAGGCCGCGGCGCAGATCGTCATTGTCCATGCAGGGCATGTCATCATGCACCAGCGAATAGGCGTGCAGCGCCTCGACCGCCAGCGCGGCGGGCATCGCCTGCTCCATCGCGATCCCGTGGATCGCCGCCGATTCGATGGCGAGGAAGGCGCGCAGCCGCTTGCCGCCCTGCGCCGCATAGGCCATCGCATCGCGCAGATCGCCCTCGGGCAAACGCAGGATCGCAGCCGACATCGCCGCCTCGACGGCGTCCTGAATCTCTTTCAAACGTTCGGAAAACATCAGAGTCCTTCCACCGCAACGGTGCCTGCGGGCACCCCGCCTTCGCCCAGCATGATCTTTTCGACCCGCTCCTCGGCTTCCTTCAGAAGCATCGCGCAGCGCTCTTTCAGCTTCGCGCCACGTTCGGAGAGCCGGACCGACTGATCCAGCGCCACTTCCCCGCGTTCAAGCTGGTTGACCACCTGTTCAAGCGCAGCCATCGCCTGCTCGAACGTCATGCCGGAAATGTCGCTGTCGTCCATCGCGCTCTCCCGCCCCCTTGGATTGCCTTTTTCAGATTGCCACGGGCGGGGCGGCAATTCCAGCCCCCGCAATGAAAAAGCAGGCCGATTGGCCTGCCGAGGTCGAAAAGTCGCAAAGTAAAAGGGTCGCGGGCGTGGCCTGCGACCCCCGAGATCTACGGAGATGGTCCGGTTAGGGTCTGGATCAGATCCTCCGTCCCAGCCAGGGTCTGCGACCCTTGGGGTTGCCCTCAGGCCTCGGCCCCCCTGACTGTCCCGACACCTCTCTCCAATATCACTCTAGACACTGGACCACCTCCTTTCATGCGTGTTGCCGATAACAGGAGGGTGGCACAGATTTGGTGTATGGCAAGTTAAATTACGCAATCCGTGGCGAAAACCGCCAGACCATTGCCCGGAAAGGCAGCAGGGCAAAGATGCCAAGCCCAAGTTTTACGCACAGATCGGCTGCGGCGAGCGAAACCCAGAGCGGTGCGGCCGGACCGAGGCCCAGAAGCGGCAGGCTTTCATTGGCCCAGGTCACATCATTGCCGGGTTCAAGCCAGACAAGGCTTGCGGCAAAGGCGATGGTGAAGAAGACGCAAGTATCAAGGAACGAGCCGATCAGCGTCGAGGCCAAGGGCGCGGGCCACCAGCGCAGCCGGTTGCGCAGCCGGTTGAAGACCGAAATGTCGATCAGCTGCCCGACGAGGAAGGCCAGCCCCGAGGCCAGCGCGACGCGGAAGCTGACGAGCGGGCCGAATTCGCCTTCGATCTGCGAGCCGACGAGCGAGCAGATCACGCCGACGAAGAAGCCCGAGACGACGACGATCCGCGCGGCGCGGGCGCCTTGCAGCCGGTTCGTGGTGTCGTTCACAAGGAAGGCGAAGGGATAGGTGAAGGCCCCGTAGGTCAGCCATTGACCGAGCAGATGCTGCACGAGGATGTTCGAGGCCACGACAATGATGGCCATGGCAAGGATGCCGGGCAGGTAGCGCATTCAGGATCACCGTTTTTACATGGTAGCGGAGACATGGTCCGCCTCATGCGGACGGAGGCGCGGATACGCCTGCCGCCGGTTCCGGTCAAGCAAAACCTTAGTGCGAGATGCGATATTCGACGATCTCGGTGCGTTGGAAGACGCTGAAATTGTCGTCCGAGACCATGGTCAGCCGGATGGCGCCGCTGTCGTCGCGCCAGACCGAGAGGCCCTCGAGATTGTCGTGCATTCCCGCCGTGGTCTGAAACAGCACCTCGCCGCCGCTGATCCGGTCGCCCGAGATATCGAAGACCTGCACCCGGCTGCGAAAGCCCAGCAGGCCCCAGAAATCGCGTTCGAGCAGGTAGAAGCGGCCATCCGGGCCGAAATCTGCGCCGGTGGGCAGCCAGTCGCCCTCGCGCGGGATCGAGAACGGTTGCGTCCATTCCCCGCCCTTGTAGCGCCAGACCGGGAACGGGGTCGCGCGGTCGCCCGATCGCTCGGGCATGGTGTAAAGCGCGCCATGGGGGTCGGCGGCCAGCGATTCCAGCGCCCCGTTGAGAGGCATGGTCTGGAAGGCGAGCGGCCGGGGCAGGAGTTTGCCGGGGCCGTCATCTTTCGTATAGAGCGAGACGCGGGGCACACCTTCGAACGAGATGAACACGCTGCCATCCGGGGCCAGCGCGACCCCCTCCGAATCGCCGCTGAGAAGGCCAAGCGGGTTGCCCCTCCTGTCGTGCAATCTCGTCGGCCCCGAGGTGACAATTTCGGTGATGCGCCCCTGAGCATCCCGGCGCATCTGCCCGCGCCAGAGTGTTGCGCGATCCGAGACCGCGACGAAAGTCACGCCATCATCCGCGAAATCAATCGCAGACATGCCGCCGAAAGCGGGGTTCGGATTGCGCCAGATGTAGCTTTGCAAAAGCACGGCGCGGTCCTGACCGGCGCTGGCGACGCCGATCAGAAGCGTCGAGGCGGCCAGAACCGCCACCAGCCCGAGGCTGGCGATCAGGGCGCGGACAGGACGTTTCGGCATTGGACGGGCAGATCCGACATCACATAGGTTTTCGCGGTCTTCGGAACAGGACCGGGTTTTTTCGGCCGTTTCGGCGGGTGGCGCAGTTCCTCCAGATAGGTCGTCACCCACCAGGTCAGGGTGTCGTCGCAGCCGTTGCCGCCTTTCGACAGCTCCGCCACCGTCGGTGTTTGCGTCTGGCACAGGTTCGATCCGGCCGGGCATTTCAGCCGGACGTGGAAATGTTCGTTATGGCCATAGATCGGCCGGATCTTCTGCAGCCAGGGCGTGTCGGCCCGGGTCGCCGTCGCACACATCGCAAGCTTCGCCGCCGCCGAGACGAAGACGCGCTCCACCCGCGGGTCGGAGGCGGCCGCCTGCAACAGTGCCGCGTGTTGCGGGGTCCAGTTGCCGTTCACCCGGGTCTGATCCTCGGTGCGGATCGAGATCGAGGAAATCTTCTCGCGTTGTTTTTGCGACAGGTCGAGCCGCGTCGCGGGCAGCATCCAGATATCGGCATCCAGCCCGATCTGATGGCTGGCATGGCCGCCCGTCATCGGGCCGCCGCGCGGCTGGCTCATGTCGCCGATGTAAAGCCCCTGCCAGCCGGGCAGGCGCGCGGCAAAGCTCGACAGATCCTCGAGATAGGAGACAAGTTCGGGTTGGCCCCAGAAGCGGTTGCGGCTGAGCCGCATCGCCTGCCAGGTCGGGCCGGTCTCGGGCAGGGCCACAAGACCCGCCGCACAGCCGCGCGCGTAAGAGCCGACCGGCTCGGAGGCGCCTTGGGTCGGGCGCGCTTGCGCGCCGAACAGTTGCCGCGCCAGCGGCTCGGCACTTGCCGTAACGGTTCCTGTCGCCACCAGAGCGGCGGCGACGGCAAGGCGGATCGGCGTCATGCGCTCTCCCTTTGGTTCACGCCGTGGCGTGGTCTCCCTCGGATTTGACGAAGGCTAGCAGCATCAGACCCAGAACGAAAAGCACGATGACGGGAGTGATGCCCAAAGTCTGGCTTTGCGTCATCGCAGTGACCGATCCGATGGCAATCGGCGCGATGAAGGCGGTGGCCTTGCCGGTCAGCGCGTAAAGGCCGAAGCATTCGGTGATCTTTTCCGGGTCGGACTGGCGCACCATCATCGTGCGGCTCGCCGATTGCAACGCCCCGCCGCCCGCGCCGATCAACCCGCCAAGGATGTAGAAGGCGATGTCGGGCAGATGACTGTCCGGGGTCACGGCCATGCCGAAGACGCTCTCGCGCGAGACGAAAACGATGCCCAGCGTTATCAGCGCAAGGGCGATCAGGTTGAAGACGATCACGGCTTTCGGTCCGAAGCGGTCATCAGCCTTGCCCCCCAGCCACGAAAATGTGGCCCCGGTGATCGTGCCCAGAATGCCGAAGAGACCGATCTGCGTGATCGACCAGTGCAGCACGCCCGCCGCATAGATGCCGCCGAAGGTGAATATGCCGTTCAGCGCATCGCGGTAGAACATCGAGGACACCAGATAGGCAAACAGGCTCGGCCGTTTCGGCAACGATTTCAGGGTGGTGCGCAGCTCGGGCCAGGCCTCGCGATAGGCCTGCGCCACCGGCACGGCGCCCGGATGGCGCGGTTCGCGTACCCAGAGGAAAAACGGGATCATGAACACCGCATACCAGACCGCGGTCAGCGGGCCGACGATGCGCGTATCCTCGCCGGTGGCGGGATCGAGCCCGAACAGCGGCGTCAGCCCGACCAGTGTCTTGCCGGTGGTGGGCGAGGCCTGCAACAGCGTCAGCATGATGATCAGCGACAGCATCCCGCCGACATAGCCAAAGGCCCAGCCCGATCCGGAAACCTTGCCGATATTCTCGCGCTCGGTCAGGTCGGGCAGCATCGCATTGGTGAAGGAGGTGGCGAATTCCATGCCGATCATGCCGATCGAGAAGGCGATCATCACCAGCCAGAGGTTGAAATGCCCCGGCTCGGCCGTCCACAGGAACGCCGAGCCCAGCACATACATCAGCGAAAACAGCCAGATGAAGGGCATGCGGCGGCCGGAGCGGTCGGCGATCGCGCCAAGGAAGGGCGAGGCGACCGCGATGATCATCCCCGAAAGCCCGATGCCAAAGCCCCAGACCGTCTGCGCGGTGGTGCCGTCGCCCATCAGCCGTTCCATGAACGGTGCGAAAATGAAGGTCAGCAGCAGCGTGTTGTAGGGCTGGCTGGCCCAGTCGAAGAACCACCGGCCCCAGATGCGCTTGCGTTCGGTGATCATGTTGCCCCCCGGAATGTTCCGCCGGATCAAGCCCGAAACCGGAGGGCGGCGCAACATTTACCTTGAAGGCGGCATCTCGGGCGGCCACGGCCGGGCATGATCGGCCGCGGCCCAGGCCTGCACCCAGGCGGGCAGTTCGGGGCTTTCGTCGCGGTGGCCCATGTCCTCGACCACCCGTTGCGGCGCGACGATCCCCGCTTTCGAAGTGATCGCGCCGCGGATCAGGATGTGGTTGCAGCACTCCTCACTCCGCCACATCGCCTGTTCCATGTAGAAAAACCGCGCGTCCCAGCCAACGCAACGGGTCCGCATCTCGAAGGCCTGCATCATCGTGATGCGCTTTCTGTAGCGCGTGGTGTTGCCCGCGACGACGATGCCCCAGCGGTTACGGATCAGGGCCGCGTTCAGCCCGGTGCGCTGGGCCAGCGCGATCCGGCCCAGATCGAACAGCGTCACGATCCGGCCGTTGTTCAGATCCTTCCACGGGTCGATGTCCCAGGGCCAGGCACGGTGAAAGGTCGACAGGGGCTCAAGAATGTCCATCGCCTTGCCGCGCGACGACAGGATCGCCTTGCCCATGCGGATGATCGGATACATGTCTGCCCCCTGTTGCCGCCCCTGTCGTGCCGCGCTGCAGCGCGGGCGTCAACAACGACCTTGCGGCAAATGCCCCGCGAAATGGCCGCCTCGGGCAGTTGCAAGCGGGCGCCGCGTGGCTTACCTGTGAGGCGCATCCGACGGAGGTCCGAATGAACCCTTACATGCTGCTCGACGGGGTCCATGTGGCCCTTGCCCTCGTGTTCCAGATCCTGTGGCTGGTGATCCTGGCCCAGGTGATCATGAGCTGGCTGGTCAATTTCAACGTGCTGAACCTGCGTCAGCCGATGGTCTACAAGGTCTGGGATCTGCTCAACCGCATCCTCGAGCCGATCTACGCGCCGATCCGCAAGATCCTGCCGCCGTTTCAAGGCATCGACTTCACCCCCATGGTGGTGATCATCGGCATGATCTTCCTGCAACGGCTGCTCGGCCTCTGAGCGCATGACCCTGCCCGACCCCAGCCCCGAGGCAATGCTTGCCTCGGTTTTCGGATTCCATGCCTTCCGACCGGGGCAGGAGGAAATCGTGCGGGCGGTTCTGGCAGGGCGCAACACCTTGGCGATCATGCCGACGGGTGGTGGGAAATCGCTGTGTTTCCAATTGCCTGCGCTGTGCCTGCCGGGGCTGACGGTGGTCATTTCACCGCTCATCGCGCTGATGCGCGATCAGGTGCGCAGCTTGCGCGAAGCCGGGGTCGAGGCCGGGGCGCTGACCTCGGGCAATACCGAGGAAGAGACCGAAGCTGTTTTCGAAGCGATCGATGCCGGGCGGCTGAAGCTCCTTTACATCGCGCCCGAGCGGTTGGCCGGATCGGGCACGCTGGCGCTGTTGCGGCGCGCGAAAACAGGGCTGATCGCGGTCGACGAGGCGCATTGCGTCAGCCAGTGGGGGCATGATTTCCGCCCCGATTATCTGCGCATCGGCGATCTGCGCCGCATGCTCGATGTGCCCTTGGCGGCCTTTACCGCGACGGCGGACGAGGAAACCCGGGCCGAGATCGTCACCCGGCTGTTCGACGGCATTCCGCCCGCGACCTTTCTGCGCGGCTTTGACCGGCCGAACATCTCGCTGGCCTTCGAGCCCAAGGACCAGCCGCGCAAGCAGATCCTTGAGTATGTGGCGGCCCGGCGCGGGCAGTCGGGCATCGTCTATTGCGCCTCGCGCGCGAAGACCGAACAACTGGCCGCCGCGCTGATCGAAGCCGGTCATCCGGCCTGCCATTATCACGGCGGGATGGAGGCCGAAGACCGCCGCCGCGTCGAGGTGCGGTTTCAGCGCGAGGACGGGCTGATCGTGGTGGCGACGGTGGCCTTCGGGATGGGGATCGACAAGCCCGACATTCGCTGGGTCGCCCATGCCGATCTGCCGAAATCGATCGAGAGCTATTATCAGGAAATCGGCCGCGCCGGCCGCGATGGCGCCCCGGCCGAGACGCTGACGCTTTTCGGAGCCGATGACGTGCGCTTTCGCCGTCAGCAGATCGACGAGGGGCTGGCGCCGCCCGAACGCAAGGCCGCCGATCACGGGCGGCTGAATGCGCTTCTGGGTCTGGCCGAGGCGACGGGCTGTCGGCGGCAGCGGCTTTTGTCCTATTTCGGCGAAGACTCTGGCCCTTGCGGCAATTGCGATCTGTGCGAGACGCCGCCCGATCTGTTCGATGGCACCGAGGCCGTGCGCAAGGCGCTGTCTGCCGCGCTGCGGACCGACGAGAGCTATGGCGCGGGGCATCTGATCGAGATTCTGCTCGGTCAGACGAATGACCGGATCACCGCGCGCGGCCATGACCTGCTGCCCACCTTCGGTGTCGGCAAGGATCTGAGCCGCACCGAATGGCAGGCGGTGTTCCGGCAGATGCAGGGGCATGACCTGATCCGCCCGGATGCGGCGCGGCATGGGGCGCTGGTGATGACCGAGCGTGCCCGGCCGATCCTGCGCGGCGAGGAACGGATCACGCTGCGCCGCGATCTGGTCCGCAAGGCCAAGGTCAAGCATGTGCCGAAGGCGCTGGTCTCCGACGAAGATGCGCCGCTGCTCTCGGCGCTGAAGGCCAAGCGCCGCGCGCTGGCCGAGGTGGCGGGGCTGCCCGCCTACATGATCTTCCCCGACCGCACCCTGATCGAGATGGCGGAACTGCGGCCAAGGACGCTTGATCAGTTCGCGCAGGTGAACGGGGTGGGGGCGAAGAAGCTGGAAAGCTATGGCCGGGCCTTCCTTGAGGTGATCGCGGGGGCCGATGCGGCCGAGCCGCTGCATCCGGCGCGGATGAAGCTTGCGGGCACGGCGGCGGCGAGCCTTTTCGATGCGCTGGACACGGCGCAGCGCAGGCTTGCGCGCGGTGAGGACGGGCATGACCGGTTTCTCTCCTGCACCGCGACGATGTTGCGCCGGATCGCCGAGACGAAGCCGCGCAGTCGCGCCGATCTGGAGCGGATCGCGGGCATGGGCGAGGCGAAGCTGGACCGCTTCGCCGACACTTTCCTTGCGCTGATTGCCGAGCACGGCTGATCAGATATCGCCCCCCTCGGGCAGCACCGGCCGCGCATCCTCGGGTTGATGCGCCAGAATGCGTTCCGCGATCGAGGCCTTGCGCAAGGGTTTCGTCAGATAGAAATCGATGCCCGCGGCAAAGATCGAGTCGCTGTCACCTTCCATCGCATGGGCGGTCAGGGCGCAGATCGGCACCCGCGTGCCCTTGTCCTGCTCATGCAGCCGGATCGTCTGCGTCGCCTCGCGACCGTCCATCTCGGGCATGGAAATATCCATGAAGATCAGATCGGGCTGGAAGCGCCGCCACTCCTCGACCGCCTCGAGCCCGTTCGCGGCAAAGCGCAGCTCGATGTCGAAATCCTTCACCATCTTGCCGAAGACAAGCTGGTTGGTGCGGTTGTCTTCGGCCGCAAGCACCCGCATCTGCCGTTTCACCTTCGGCGGGGGCGGCGGCGGCGGCGGGGGCGGCGGTTCAAGCGCCCGCGGCTCCCCCGGCAGCGAGAGTTTTTGCAGCATCCGGAACAGGTCCGAGCGCAGCACCGGCTTTTCGAGACAGCCGAACAGATCGCAATTGCCCTGCGCCGCATCCAGCGCGGCACTGTCCGAGGTCAGAAGCAGGATCGGCGTCGCATTGCCCATCGCCCGCAGCCGCCGCGTCAGTTCCAGACCATCGAGATCAGGCATGTGATGGTCGGTCAGCACCAGATCGAAGCGGGTGCCATCATCAAGCACCTTCAGCGCCTCGGTCCCCGAGCGGCAGAGCGTCACTTCGAGCCCGTAGGTTTCCAGCTGCCGTTCCAGAATCACCCGGTTCACCAGCAGATCATCGACCACCAGCGCCGCGCGCAGGGTGACCGGCGGCGTCGGCTGGTCGATCGGCTCGACCGGCTCGGCGCGCGGCAGGATGACCCGGAAGCCGAAGCACGAGCCCTCGCCCAGCTGGCTGTCGACCCAGACCGAGCCGCCCATCAGATGCACCAGTTGCCGGGTGATCGCGAGCCCAAGCCCGGTGCCCTCGAAGCGGCGGTTCGAGGTGCTTTCGACCTGATTGAACTCGCCGAAGACATGTTCGAGATTGTCGGGCGAGATGCCGATGCCGGTATCTTCGACGGTGACGTGCAGTTCGTAATGTTCGGCGTCGCGCTCGAAGCCGACGACGCGGGCGAGGACGTGACCGGCATTGGTAAACTTGACCGCATTGCCGATCAGGTTGGTCATGATCTGTCGCATCCGCCCCGGATCGGCGATGAAGCGTGTCGGCAGGAACAGGTCGTAATCGACCAGAAGCTTCACGCCCTTGTCCTTGGCCGAGGGCTGCAAGAGCACCATGATTTCGTGCAGGCAGCGTTCGAGATCGAAGATCTCGGGGTAAAGCTTCAGCCGCTCGGCTTCGATCTTCGAATAATCGAGCACGTCGTTGATGATCGTCAGCAGCGCCTCGCCCGAGGAGCGGATCGTCTCGACGTAAAGCTCCTGTTCGTCGGTCAGTTTTGTCTCGCCCAGCAGTTCCGCCATGCCGACGACACCGTTCATCGGCGTGCGGATCTCGTGGCTCATGTTGGCAAGGAAAGCCGATTTCGCCCGGTTCGCGGCTTCGGCGCGGTTGCGCGCCTCCTCGAGTTCCTGTTCGCGCTCGATGATATGGGTTATGTCCTGCGCAAGGCAGACCAGATCGCCATCCTCGCCCCAGCGGTCGATCAGCTTGATGTGGCGCCCCTCGCGGGTGCGCAGCACGATCGGCTCGATATGTTCGCGCCGGATCCGGGCGATCATCTCGTGGTGCCAGTCGAGCGGATCACGCCCGGCCATGTCGACCATCTCGTGCTTGGCGACGATCTTCAGCACGGCGTCGTAGGTGACGCCCGCGGTGATCGCGACCTCGCCGTGAAAGAACGACAGATAGGCCTTGTTCGCCACCACGAGGCGCAGATCGTTGTCATAGACGGCAAAGCCGTCGCGGATGGTTTCAAGCGCGTCCCACAGCCGCCGCTGTGCGATCATCGCCACCGATTCCGCGCGTTGCAGGTCCCCCAGCACGCGCGAATTCTCGCCCTTGAGCGAGGCCGCCTCGGTCAGAGCCTGCTGCAGCCCGTGGCGCTGCTGCACGATCTGTTCCGAAAGCGCCCGCGCATGCAGCGCAAGCTTTTGGTTCGCGGCAAAGAGTTCGCGCTTCTTCTGCTCCAGCAGACGTTCCGCTGCCAGACGCGCCCGCCGCTCCTGAGCCAATTTTTCTGCCAAGACGGCGTCCATTCCCGGCACCTGTCGAATTTCCTTGGCGCACTCTCGCAGCCGGGGGTGAAAATCAGCTTAACATCCTTAACTTCTGTGCTACCCCGTTGAACCCGGCCCAGACCCGTGAGACGATCCGCGCATTCAGCCCGGAGGTTTCCATGCGTCTGTCCTCGGCCTTTCTGTCCTTGTCTGCCTTGTTTTTATCGCTGGTCCCAGCTGTTGCGCAGGAGTCCCCCCTTGTCCCCGAAAGGCGGTTGTCGATCGCCGAGGGCATGGATCTTTCGGGCCGCGATCTGACGCAAATCTTCGATACGACGCTCGAAGCCTGCGAGGCCGCCTGTCTGGCCGATTCGGCCTGCAAGGCCGTGACCTTCAACGCGCGCAACAATTCCTGCTTCCCGAAAGCCGAGGTGACGGCGATGACGCCTTATCAGGGCGCCTTCTCCGGGGTTGTCGTCGCGGCAAACAAGGGCGCCGAGGCGCGGGCGGCGACCCGGGCGGCTGATCTCGGTTTCCTGAACGAAGGGACGCTGGCCGAAGCGACGGCGCTGGCCGCGGGCATGGGGCGGATGCATCTGACGAATTTCGCCAGCCCCGAGGAACTGGCCGCGGGGCTGAAACAGGCGCGGACGCAGTCGAACTGGACCCGGGCGCAGGCGCTGGAAGGGGCGATGATCGTGCTCGGCGATGCCTCGGACCAGTGGACGGATTACGCCGCGCTGGGGCTGAAGATCGACGATTTCTCGGCTTGGGCGCGCTCGGTTTCGGCGGCGGTGAACGGCTATCTGCGGGCGGCGAAGCCCGCCGGTCAGGCGGAAGCGCTCTTCGTGCTGGCGCGGGCGCTGGAAAAGGTGGACCGCACGCGCGAAACTCTCGCCGCGCTGCAACTGGCCGCGACGCTCTCGGCGCGTGACGATATTGCCGCCGCGCTGGTCGATGCCGAGGGAAAATACGGCTTCCGGATTCAGGACAACACCGTCGAGGCGGACAGTGCGACGCCCCGGATCTGCGCGAATTTCAACGCCGATCTGGTGAAGACCGGGGTTGATTACACGCCCTTCGTGCAGCTGCCTGAAACCGGGCTGACCGTCGAGGCCGAGGCGAACCAGATCTGCGTGGGCGGTCTGAAGCACGGGCAACGCTATGCGCTGACCTTCCGCGAGGGCCTGCCCGCCGCGACGGGCGAGACGCTGGGCAAGGATACGGTCATTGCCGCTTATGTGCGCGACCGTGCGCCTGCCGTCAGCTTCCCCGGCCGCGCCTATATCCTGCCGCGCGGCGAAGACAGTGGCGTGCCGGTGCAGACGGTGAACCTCAAGGGGCTCGATCTGAAGATCCTGCGGGTGTCGGATCGCAACCTCGTCGCCTCGATGCGCGAGGATTACTTTGCCCGCTCGATCGACAGCTGGTCGATCGACTATTTCAACAGCCAATATGCCGAGGAAGTCTGGCACGGCAGCGCCGATGTGAAGATGGAGGTCAACCGCGACATGACCACCCGTCTGCCGGTGCAAGAGGTGACCGGGGCGCTCGGGCCGGGCGTCTATGTGCTGACGGCGGCGGTCCCCGGCGCCGATCCCTATGAAAAGCCGCCCGCGGCGCAGTGGTTCATGATCTCGGACATCGGTCTGACGACCTATTCCGGCGCCGACGGGCTGACCGTGGCGGTGCGGGGCCTCTCCGATGCCGCGGCCGTGGCGGATGCCGAGGTGCAGCTGGTGTCGAAGGCCAATGCGGTGATCGCGACGGCGAAGACCGATGCGGAGGGCGTGGTGCATTTCGCCCCCGAACAGGCCGCGGGCAAGGAAAACTCCGCCCCGGCGCTGGTCGCGGTCACGCATGGTGAGGATCTGGCCTATCTGTCCCTCACCGATGCCGAATTCGACCTGTCCGATCGGGGCGTCGAGGGGATGCCGCCTGCGCCTGCGATCGACGTTTTCCTGACCACCGACCGCGGCGCCTATCGCGCGGGCGAGACGGTGAATGCGACGGTTCTGGCCCGCGATGCGAGCACGCAGGCAATTGACGGTCTGCCGCTGACCGCCGTGCTGAACCGGCCCGATGGCGTCGAATATTCCCGCGCGCTGACCGAAGATGCCGGGGCGGGGGGTCATACCATCGCCCTGCCGATCGGGGCGCAGGCGCCGCGCGGCACCTGGCGGCTCGATGTCTTTGCTGATCCGAAGGGGGAGCCGCTCGCCTCGACCAAGATCCTTGTCGAGGATTTCCTGCCCGAACGGATCGATGCGACCCTGACCCTGCCCGAAGGGGTTCTGGCCGGGGGCGACATGCCGCTGATCGGGGTTGAGGCGCGCTATCTGTTCGGGGCGCCCGGCGCGGGTCTGGGCACCGAGGGCAGCTTCGCGTTGCGCACCGCCGAAGCCGTTCCGGGGTTCGAGGGCTATGTCTTCGGCCGTCACGACACCAGTTTCGAGACGATCTATGACAGTCTGGAAGCGGGCGAGACCGACGAGGCGGGCAAGACCGAAATTCCCGTCGCGCTGCCCGAGGCGGCTTTGACCGCCGACCGGCCGCTGGAAGCGACCTTTGCCGTCGAAGTGCGCGAAGGCTCGGGCCGTCCGATCAGCCGCGAGATCAAGCGTCTCGTCATGCCCGATGCCCCGGTGCTGGGGATCAAGCCCGCCTTCACCGATGGCGCCGTGCCCGAAGGATCCGAGGCCGGGTTCAAGGTCACGACGCTGGGCGCCGATCTGAAGCCCGTGCCGATGGCGTTGCATTGGGTGGTGAACAAGGTCGAGACCGACTACCAGTGGTATGCGGTCGATGGCTATTGGAACTGGGAACCGATCACCCGGCGCAGTCGCGTGGCCGAGGGCAAGGGCGATCTGACCGCGGCCGAACCGCTGAAGATCGCGGCCAAGGTCGATTGGGGCCAATACGAACTGGTGGTCGAGGATGACAGCGGGGCGATTGCTGCCAGCACGACGTTTGACGCGGGCTGGTATGCGCCTGCCGATGTTCTGGCCAGCCCCGACCGGCTGCAACTCGCGCTCGACAAGCCCGCCTATGCGATGGGCGACACGGCGCATCTGCGCATCGTCGCGCCCGCCAAGGGGGTGGCGCTGGTTTCGGTCCTGTCGAACCGGGTCGTGGCGCTGAAATCGGTTGAAGTCGCTGCGGGTGAAAACAGCATCGATCTGCCGGTGACGCAGGAATGGGGCGCGGGGGCCTATGTGACGGCTTCCGTGCTGCGGCCCTTGGCCGAGGAGGCCCCGGCGCGAGCACCGAACCGGGCGATGGGGCTGGCCTATGCCGGTGTCGATCCTGGCGAGCGCAAGCTGCAAGCGGCCTTTGACGTTCCCGCCGCTTCTGACCCGCGCGCCGAGCTTCCGGTGGCGCTGAAGGTCGATGGCGTGAAGAAAGGCGAAACCGTCTACGCGACGATTGCGGCGGTGGATGTGGGGATCTTGAACCTGACCGGGTTCAAGGCGCCCGATCCGGCTGCGCATTACTTCGGCCAACGCCGTCTGGGCGTCGGGCTGCGCGACGTTTACGGGCGGCTGATCGATGGCCGCAGCGGCGAGATGGGGGTGATCCGCTCGGGTGGCGATGCCGGACGGGACATGTCGATGCAAGCCCCTCCGCCCACGGAAGAGCTGGTGGCCTATTTCTCCGGCGCGCTGACGGCGGATGAAAATGGGGTCATTCACACCAGTTTCGACATGCCTGCCTTCAACGGCACCGTGCGGCTGTCGGCGGTGGTCTGGTCGAAGACCGGCGTCGGGCAGGCGTCTTCGGACGTGCTGGTGCGTGATCCGGTGGTGGTGACGGCCTCGGTGCCGCGCTTCCTTGCCCCCGGAGATACCTCGCGGCTGCTTCTGGAAATCGTCCATGCCACCGGGCCGTCCGGGCGGATGGGGCTCGATGTGACTTCGGCCGGGCTGACCCTCGGCGAGCGTCCCTCGGGCGTCGATCTGACCGATCTTGGCAAGGCGGAGATCGAGGTTCCGATCACGGCGCCCAAATCCGAAGGCGTGCAGGAGATCCGGGTGGCGCTGACGACGCCCGATGGCAAGCTTTTGGAAAAGGCGCTGAAAATCCCGGTCGAGGACAACAGCCCGGCCGTCTCGCGGCAATCGCGGTTTGATCTTGCCGCGGGCAAGACCTTCACCTTTGATGCCAATGTCTTTGCGGGCTTCCTGCCCGGATCGGCGCGGGCGACGCTGGCGGCGGGGCCGATTGCCCGCTTCAACACCCCGGCGCTGTTGCAGGCGCTGGACCAGTATCCCTATGGCTGCACCGAGCAGATCACCTCGACGGCGATGCCGCTGCTCTATCTGTCCTCCGTGGCCGAGGCGATGGAGCTGGGCACGCCCAAGGATCTGGATGCCCGGATCGAGGGCGCGATTTCCAAGGTGCTGACCAATCAGGATGCTTCGGGGGCCTTCGGGCTTTGGGGGCCGATGTCGGGCGATGGCTGGCTGGATGCCTATGTCACCGACTTCCTCAGCCGCGCCCGCAAGGCCGGTCATGCGGTGCCGGACATGGCTTTCCGCAACGCGCTTGATAACCTGCGCAATCAGGTGAATTACGCGCCCGATTTCGATGCCACCAGCAATGGCGGCGGCCGGGTTCTGGCCTATCAGTTGATGGTGCTGGCGCGCGAAGGGGCGGCCTCGATCGGCGATCTGCGCTACTTCGCCGATGTGAAGGGCGACGATTTCGCGACGCCCCTGGCGATGGCGCAACTGGGGGCAGCGCTCGCCTCCTATGGCGATCAGACCCGGGCCGATGCGATGTTTGCCCGGGCGGCGCAGTCGGTCTCGGCGCTGGGCGATGAAAAGCCGGTCTGGCGGGATGATTATGGCACCAACCTGCGCGATGCCGCGGCGGTGCTGGCGCTCGCGTCTGAATCGGGCTCGACTGCGGTCAACCCCGAGACGGTGGGCAAATCGGTGATCGAGCGTCTGGGCAGCACCCAGCTTTCGACGCAGGAGGCAACCTGGACGCTTCTGGCCGCCCATGCGCAGATTGACCGGCCCGAGGCGGAAGGTCTGACGGTGGATGGCGCGGCGGTGACCGGGCCGCTGGTGAAGGTGATCGACGCCGATACCGCCGGGCGCGCGCTTGCCATCGCCAATACGGGCGAAACCCCGCAAACGCTGACGCTGACCACGGTGGGCGTGCCCGAGGTCGCGGAAAAGGCCGGTGGCAAGGGCTGGGCGATTGCGCGCAGCTACTACACGCTGGAGGGCGAGGAGGTCGATGCCACCAAGGTTGCGCAGGGCACGCGGCTGGTGACCGTGCTCGAAGTCAAGCCGCTCGGCCATCAGGAAGCGCGGCTGATGGTCAACGATCCGCTGCCCGCGGGCTTCGAGATCGACAACCCGAACCTTGTCCGCTCGGGCGATCTGGCGGCCTTCGACTGGCTCTCGGTCGAGGAAAATCCGCTGACGACCGAGTTCCGGCAGGATCGGTTCCTGGCCGCGCTGGATTGGCAAAGCGATCAGCCGTTCCGTCTGGCCTATGTCGTGCGCGCGGTCAGCCCGGGCAGCTTCGTGCATCCGGCCGCCTCGGTCGAAGACATGTATCGCCCCGAAATGCGCGCGCATGGCGAAACCGGGGTGGTGACGGTGGAATGACACTGCGCCTGCGGGCGGCGGGGTTTTTCGCCGCCGCCCTTCTTCTGACCACGGCTGCGGGCCTGCGCGACGGGCTCGATCGCTGGGTTTCGACGGCCCCGCTGCCGCCCTTGGCCGTCGAGGTCGGCACCGAGGTTTTGGCCCGCGATGGCACGATCCTGCGGGCCTTTCCGGTCGCCGATGGGCGCTGGCGACTGGCGCCCGGTCCGGTCGATCCGGCCTATCTTGATGACCTTGTCGCCTATGAGGACGGCCGGTTTTACCGCCACTCCGGCGTCGATGGGTTCGCCGTGCTGCGGGCCGGGGTGCAGATGCTCTGGAATGGGCATGTGGTCTCGGGGGCCTCGACGCTGACGATGCAGGTGGCGCGGCTTCTGGAGGACGGCACCACCGGCAGGCTCGATGGCAAGCTGCGCCAAGCCCGGCTGGCGCTGGCGCTGGAGCGGCATCTGACGAAGCCGCAGATCCTTGATTTGTATCTGCGTCTGGCGCCCTTTGGCGGCAATGTCGAAGGGGTGCGGGCGGCGTCGCTGGCCTGGTTCGGCAAGGAACCGCGGCGGCTGTCCCCGGCCGAGGCGGCGCTGCTGATCGCCCTGCCGCAATCGCCCGGGAGCCGCCGCCCGGATCGATTTCCCAAGGCGGCCAAGGCCGCGCGCGACCGGGTTCTGGATCGTCTTGCCGCCGAGGGGGCGCTGGAGGCCGATGCCGCCCGCGCCGCCAAGGCCGAGCCGATCCCGACCCGGCGGCGCGACTTTCCTGCGCTCGCCCCGCATCTGACCGAACGGCTCTCCGCCGCCAAGCCGCGCGGCGCGCGGATCGAGACGACGATCGAGCCCTCGCTGCAACGCGCGGCCGAGGCGCTGGCGGCGCGGGCCGTTTCCGGGCAGGCCGGGCAGGTTTCCGTGGCGCTGCTGGTGGCTGATCATCGCACGGGCGAGATCCTCGCCTCGGTCGGCGGCGCCGCCTGGACCGATGCGAAACGGGCGGGGTTTGTCGATCTGACGCAGGCCTTGCGCTCCCCCGGATCGACGCTGAAGCCCTTTGTCTATGCGCTGGCCTTTGACGACGGTCTGGCCCATCCCGAGACGCTGATCGAGGATCGCCCCGTCGCCTTCGGCCCGTGGCGGCCGCAGAATTTCGACCGCAGCTTTCGCGGCACCTTGCCGGTGCGGCAGGCTTTGTCCTTGTCGCTCAATATCCCCGTCGTCAGCCTGACCGAGGCTTTGGGGCCGGAGCGGCTGCTCGCCGCCCTGCGCAAGGCGGGGGCGAAAGTGCTGCTGCCGAATGATGCGCCGCCCGGTCTGGCGGTCAGTCTCGGTGGGCTCGGGATCAGTCTGCAGGATCTGGTGCAGGCCTATGCGGCGCTGGCGCGGCTCGGTCATCCCTTGCGGCTCTCGGCCGAGGCGGGCAAGGCCGGTCCGCGCGACGGGCAGCTTTTCGGTCCGGTTGCCGCTTGGCAGGTGACCGACATCCTGTCGCGGATTCCGCCTCCGCCCGGGGCGGCGCCGAACCGGATCGCC
The DNA here is from genome assembly GCF_003217355.1 of Rhodobacter viridis. Lineage (GTDB taxonomy): Bacteria > Pseudomonadota > Alphaproteobacteria > Rhodobacterales > Rhodobacteraceae > Rhodobacter > Rhodobacter viridis. Next base: position 374,714 of record NZ_QJTK01000002.1, read on the forward strand.
TTCAAGACCGGCACATCATACGGGCATCGCGACGCGCTGGCGGTGGGGTTTGATGGCGCTCATGTGGCGGGCGTCTGGATGGGCCGCGCCGATGGCACGCCGGTGCCGGGGGCCTTTGGCGGCGAGCTTGCCGCGCCGGTCCTGTTCGAGCTGTTCGACCGTATCGGCGAGACCCGCGCGCCGCTTCCACCGCCGCCGCCCGCGACGCTGATCCTGCCCAATGCGCGCCTGCCGCAACCGCTGCAGCGCTTCCGCCCGCGCGATGCGGCTTTCTCGGTCGTGGTCGAGGGCGCCCCGGAAGTGACCTTCCCGCCCGAAGGCGCCGAGATCGAGACCGCGGGGCAGGGGCTGACGGTGAAGCTGCGCGGCGGCCAGCCACCCTTCACCTGGCTGGCGAATGGGGCGCCGCTGCTGGTGGGCAGCCGCACGCGGGAAACGATGCTGGCGCTGACCGGCCCGGGTTTCGTGTCGCTGACGGTGCTCGATGCACAGGGGCGCAGTGACCACCGTCAGATCATGCTGAAACCGTGACAAGGGCGTATTTGTGCCAAGAAGAAGCGCATGTTTCTTCTTGGTCCAAATACGCCCTTGCGACAGAGGTCAGAGGCGCTCGATCGCCAGCGCAATCCCCTGACCGCCACCGATACACATGGTGATCAGGCCAAGCCGCCCGCCGGTGCGGCGCAGATGATAGAGCGTCTTCACCGTCAGGATCGCGCCCGTCGCACCCACCGGATGGCCAAGCGCGATGGCGCCGCCGTTCGGGTTTACCTTGGTCGGGTCGAGGTCGAGCGCACGCGAGACCGCCAGCGCCTGAGCCGCAAACGCCTCGTTGCTTTCGATCACGTCGAAATCGCTGACCTTCAACCCGGTCTTTTCGCACAGAAGCCGCACCGCCGGGATCGGGCCAAGGCCCATCACCTCGGGGCGCACGCCTGCGATGGCAAAGCCGCGGATGCGGGCGAGCGGTTTCAGCCCGGTCGCGACCGCGGCGTCTTCGCGGGCGATCACCAGTGCCCCGGCGCCGTCATTGATGCCCGAGGCGTTGCCCGCCGTGACCGAGCCGCCCTTGAGGAAGGCGGGCTTCAGCGCGGCAAGTTTATCGAGCGTCGTTGCCTTCGGGTGTTCGTCGGTGTCGAAGATCACCGTGCCCTTGCGCGAGGCGATCTCGACCGGCACGATTTCATCCTTGAACGCCCCCGCCGCAATCGCCGCCGCGGCGCGGGTCTGGCTCTCCAGCGCGAAGGTGTCCTGATCCTCGCGCGAGATTGCGCATTCCGTGGCGACGTTTTCCGCCGTCACCCCCATATGGCCGGTGCCGAAGGGGCAGGACAGCGCCCCCACCATCATGTCGATCACGCTGGCATCGCCCATCTTTTGTCCGAAGCGGGCGGCGGGCAGGATGTAGGGGGCGCGGCTCATCACATCGACCCCGCCCGCCAGCGCGAAATCGCCCTCGCCCAGCATCAGCGCCTGCGCCGCCGAGACGATCGCCTGCACGCCCGAGCCGCAGAGCCGGTTCACGTTCATCGCCGGGGTCTCGACCGGGATGCCCGCCTGAATGGCCGCGACGCGGCTGACATACATGTCGCGCGGCTCGGTGTTCAGGATGTGGCCCATGACAACCTGATTGATCTGCTCGGGCGCGATGCCCGAGCGTTCCAGTGCTGCGCGCGCGGCAATGGTGCCAAGATCGACGGGCGCAAAGCCCGCCAGGCTGCCGCCGAATGCGCCGATCGCGGTGCGCGCGCCCGATAGAATGACGATGCCGGTCATGAGGTCCCCTCCGCTGCAATGCGGAAAGGTTACCCCCGGCAGCCGGTCCGAGAACAGGGGCCGCAGGCCGCGTGACGGAACGTCATCTTCCTAGCTTGCAAAGGCCCAGACGAGCCGGAGTTCCGCTCTCCCCCCGACCCCGTCGGGCCAGGTGAGGACCCAGTGGGTTCTGAGGCGTGGCTTTGATCTGTTCCGCATTGTTGCCCCCGCGGTTGCCTGTGGCAGGAAGCATGCGCCGAATTGGTTAATGATGTGTTTCCGGCTGGGGTCACCCCAAAGGAAGGCGGCCCTGCTCGGTCAGAAGCCAGGCCTTGCGCCCCTCGATCACCGCGGTGGAAAGCGGTCCGCCATAGCCCGCGGAACTGTCGAGATTCAGTCGGTTGCCGTAATGGATGGGGGTGTTGATTGCGGTATGACCATGCACGATCAACGCACCATGATCGCGACAATCATCTAGAAAATCTGCGCGGATCCAGAGCAGGTCATCCTCGGTCTGCGCCTCGAGCGGCACGCCGGGGCGAATGCCCGCATGCACGAAGATCGCCTCGCCGCGGCGATAAGAACCCGGCAGCCGGGCCAGCCAGGTGCGATGCGCGGCGGGAACTGCGGCCAGCGCTTCGGCATGGACCTGCGCGGTGGGGCGATTGGCCGGTTCGCGAATGCCATAGGAGGCGAGCGTCTCGGGGCCGCCGAGCCGCGGATGCATCCAAGTGAATTCGGCGCGCAGTCGCGGATCGCGGCCAAAGGGATCGTCCAGAAAGATCGAGAACATCCGGTCGTGATTGCCCTTGAGCACGATCAGATTTTCACCCGCCGCCTGCCGGTCGTAAAGATGGCCGATGACACTCGCTGAATGCGGACCGCGGTCGCACAGATCGCCCAGCACCACCACGGGACTGTCCGCCAATCCCTCCCGCGACCGGTCCGCCTCGATCAGCTCGAACGCGCGTTGCAGCAGGTGAAACTGGCCGTGAATATCGCCGATGGCGTAGGTCTGCATGATGGCTCCAAGAAAAAGGCCCCCCGCCGCGGCGGAGGGCCTGAAGGCAGAGCCCAATCTAGATCAGGCGATGTTGAATTCCAGCGGTTTCACCTGCTGGAAGAGGCCGGTGGCTTCAAGTTCGGACACAACTTTGGCATCCAGCGCCTCGTCGAGATAGGCGATGGCGATCGCCTCGCCGCCCGCGGCCGAACGGCCAAGGGTGAAGTTCGCGAGGTTGACGTTGTTTTCGCCCAGAAGCGTGCCGAGTTTGCCGATGATGCCGGGCACGTCCTTGTTGGTCGTGTAGAGCATGTGGCGGCCCACTTCGGCGTCGACGTTGATGCCCTTGATCTGGATGAAGCGCGGCTTGCCATCCGAGAAGCAGGTACCGGCGATCGAGCGTTCCCGCTTGTCGGTGACGACGGTGATCTTGATGTAACCGTCGAACACGCCCGACTTGTCTTGCGTCGTGGTCGAAAGCTGGATGCCGCGTTCCTTGGCGATGACCGGGGCGGAGACCATGTTCACGTCGGGGTTCGAGCGGCTCATGATCCCGGCGATGACGGCGCATTCGAGCGCGCGCAGGTTCATCGTCGAGGCGGTGCCGTCATAGGTGACGTTGATCGCGGTGATCGGCTCGTCGGTCATCTGGCCGATGAAGGCGCCAAGGTATTCGGCCAGCTTCACCCAGGGGCCCATCACGCGGGCTTCGTCGGCGGTCATCGAGGGCATGTTGAGCGCGTTTTCAACCGCGCCGTCGAGCAGGTAGTTCGCCATCTGCTCGGCCACTTGCAGCGCCACGTTTTCCTGCGCTTCCGAGGTCGAGGCGCCGAGGTGCGGGGTGCAGACGACGTTCGGCAGGTTGAAGAGCGGGTTCGCCTCGGCGGGTTCGACCGAGAACACGTCGAAGGCGGCGCCCGCGACATGGCCCGATTTCAGCATGTCGGCGAGGGCCTCTTCGTCCACCAGACCGCCACGGGCGCAGTTGATGATGCGCACGCCGGGTTTGGTCTTGGCGAGGTTTTCACGGCTGAGGATGTTGCGGGTGCTGTCGGTCAGCGGCACGTGCAGGGTGATGAAATCGGCGCGGCGGAGCAGTTCTTCCAGCTCGACCTTGTCGACGCCCATCTTCTCGGCCTTTTCTTCCGACAGGAAGGGATCGTAGGCGATCACTTTCATCTTCAGGCCCTTGGCGCGGTCGCAGACGATCCCGCCGATGTTGCCCGCGCCGATCACGCCGAGCGTCTTGGCCGTCAGTTCGACGCCCATGAATTTCGACTTTTCCCATTTGCCCGCATGGGTCGAGGCAGAGGCCTCGGGGATCTGCCGGGCGACGGCGAACATCATCGCGATCGCATGTTCGGCGGTGGTGATCATGTTGCCGAACGGCGTGTTCATCACGATCACGCCTTTTTTCGAGGCGGCTTCCTTGTCGACGTTGTCGACACCGATGCCCGCGCGACCGATCACCTTCAGGCGAGTGGCTTTTTCAAGCAGGGCCGCGGTGGCCTTGGTGGCCGAGCGGATGGCGAGGCCGTCATAATTGCCGATGATCTCGGCCAGCTTTTCCTTGTCCTTGCCGAGCTTGGGCTGGAAATCCACCTCGATGCCGCGATCTTTGAAGATCTGCACGGCGGCGTCGGAGAGTTCGTCGGAAATGAGAACCTTGGGGGCCATTGGGGTCAGTCCTTGGATGTGGGGAAGGGGTGAGGTGCGGGGGCCGCACCTCAGGACTTCAGGCAAGGGATGCGTGGGTCACACGCATCGGTCGTTCAGGCTTGAGCCGCGATCTCCGCCTCGAAGGCGTAGGCGAGCCAAGGCATCAGGGCTTCGACATCGGATTTCTCGATGGTCGAGCCGCACCAGATGCGCAGACCGGCGGGGGCATCGCGATAGGCGCCGATATCCAGCGCAACCCCTTCTTTTTCAAGGCGTTTGGCAACGGCCTTGGCAAAGGCGGCGCCGTCCTTGATGCGGGCGTCATTGAACTTGAGGCAGACCGAGGTGGTCGAGGCCGTCGCCGGGTCATTGGCGAGGTTCGCGATCCACGGATTGGCGGCGCAGAAGTCCCAGACCACTTTCGCATTGGCGGCGGCACGGTCGACAAGGCCTTTCAGCCCGCCGATGGTTTTCGCCCATTTCATCGCCACCAGATAGTCTTCGACGCAGAGCATCGAGGGGGTGTTGATGGTTTCGCCAACAAAGACGCCCTCGATCAGCTTGCCCTTGGAGGTCAGGCGGAAGATCTTCGGCATCGGCCAGGCGGGAGTGTAGCTTTCGAGCCGGGCAACGGCGCGGGGCGACAGGATCAGAACGCCATGACCGCCTTCACCGCCCAGCACTTTCTGCCAGGAGAAGGTGGTGACGTCGAGCTTGTCCCAGGGCAGGTCCATCGCGAAAGCGGCCGAGGTCGCGTCGCAGATGGTCAGGCCTTCGCGGTCGGCCGGGATCTTGTCGCCATTCGGAACACGGACGCCCGAGGTGGTGCCGTTCCAGGTGAAGACGACATCGGTGTTGAAATCGACGGTGGCGAAATCGACGATATCGCCGTAGCCCGCCTCTTTCACCTCGGCGTCAAGCTTGAGTTGCTTGACCACGTCGGTGACCCAGCCGGAGCCGAAGCTTTCCCAGGCGCACATCGTCACCTTGCGGGCGCCGAGCAGCGACCAGAGCGCCATCTCGACGGCGCCGGTGTCCGAGGCGGGAACGATGCCGATGCGGTAATCCGCAGGCACGCCCAAAATTTCGCGGGTAAGGTCGATCGCCTCTTTCAGCTTGTTCTTGCCGATGGCGGCACGGTGCGACCTGCCAAGAGGCGCATCCGAGAGCATGTCGAGGGAGAAACCGGGGATCTTCGCGCAGGGGCCCGAAGAAAAACGTGCATTCGCCGGACGGTTGGCCGGGGCAGTATTCGTCATGTCGCTATCCTTCCAGATAAACGCCTCTCGTTGGGGAGAGGTGTCCCGCCGTCGCTCCTACAGACTTTGCCGCACTGGCACAATACGGAAAATCGCGCTAAAGCGCCGCATCGGACATCAAAAGCGACATAGCTTCACCTCTCGGGACCTCTGATCATGTTCATCGCTACCCTTATTGCCGACCCCAAAGCTGCCAATCTTGATGCCGCGACGGTTGAGGCGCTGCGCAATGCCTGGGTGGGCGGAGCGGTGCGCTGGCTCGCCCCCGGCATCGCCGCCGAGTTCCCGCTGGAGGTGATTCCCGAGAATCGCTGGCAGGTTTGGGAAAGCCTGCAGGGGCTGGGGTTCGATCTGGTCGTGCAGCGCGCGGCGGGGCGGAAGAAGCAGATGCTTCTGGCCGACATGGACAGCACGATGATCCAGCAGGAATGTATCGACGAGCTGGCCGATGTGGCGGGCGTGGGCGCGCAGGTGAGCGCGATCACCGCCCGCGCGATGAATGGGGAACTCGATTTCGAAGGCGCGCTGACCGAGCGGCTGGGGCTTTTGCGCGGTCTGCCCGAAAGCGTGATCGGGCGGGTGATTGCCGAGCGGATCACCTTCATGCCGGGCGGCCATGACCTGCTTCGGACGATGAAGGCGAATGGCGCCTATTGCGCGCTGGTGTCGGGCGGATTTACCGCCTTCACCGGCTATGTCTCTGAAACGCTTGGCTTTGACGAGAACCGGGCGAATGTTCTCGGCATCGAAGATGGCAAGCTGACCGGGGTTCCGGTGCTGCCGATTCTGGGGCGTGAAGCCAAGGTTCAGGCATTTCTGGAAATTTCGGAAAGACTGAAGCTGGAACATTCGCAAGTCATGGCGGTCGGTGACGGTGCCAATGATCTGGGCATGCTGCAGCTGGCTGGGGCGGGCGTGGCGCTGCACGCCAAACCCTCGGTCGCGGCGCAATGCGAGATCCGCATCAACCACGGCGACCTGACCGCGCTGCTTTACATTCAGGGCTATGCGGTCGGCGATTTCGCCTGAGGCTTCCCGCCCTGCCAGACCCGGTTCACCTGCCAATCCTCGGTGAAATGCACCAGATCGGCAGGCAGGCTGGGGGCGATACGTCCCCGATTCGACCCGATCAGCGCCGCCGGGCGTGCGGTGGCCATGGCCAGCGCCTGTTCGGGGGGAAGGCCGAGAACTTCGATACAGAAGCGGATCGCCTCCGGCAGGCTCAGATCCGCCCCGGCGAGCGTGTCGTTTTCTGTCCTCAGGGATCGGTTGGCACGATGGATGCGCTGGCCCGCGAGGTCAAAGTCGAGCAGGTCGGTGCCCGCCACAGCCATCGCATCGGTGACAAGGAAGAGCCGTTCGCCCGCCAGACGCAGGGCGAGCCGCGCTGATTCGGGGGCAACATGGATGCCGTCGGCGATCAGCCCCGCCGCAAAGGGCAGCGACAGGGCCGCGCCGACCAGCCCCGGCTCGCGCGCGCCAAGCTGGCTCATCGCGTTGAAGAGATGCGTCACGGCGCTGGCGCCCGCAGCATGGGCCGCCTGCGCCTCGGCAAAACTGCAGTCGGCATGACCCAAAGCCACCGTCACCCCCGCCGCGGTCAGCCGGGTGATCTGCGCGGGCGTCACCGATGCGGGCGCAACCGTCAGCATCAGCGCGGGCAGACCGGCACGGGCTTCGCAGATCAGATCAAGGTCGTCCTCGGTCATCGGGCGAATGTGCTGCGCCGGATGGCAGCCGGGGCGTTTGGGGTCGAGATGGGGCCCTTCCAGATGCAGCCCCAGAAAGCCGGGCACTCGACCGACCGCCGCCACCCCCGCTGCCAGAACCGAGCGCGTCAGGCTCGAAGAGGTGGTGATCAGCGTGGGCAAAAGCCCGGTCGTGCCAAGCCGCGCATGGGCGGCGCAGATCGTGGCGATCTCGGTCAGCGGATCGGCGCCCGAAAGCATCACCCCGCCGCCGCCATTCACCTGCAGGTCGATCAGACCCGGCGCAAGGATGCCGCCGCCCAGCTCGATCCGCGCGCCCTCGGGCAGATCGGAGGCGGGCAGGATCGCGGCGATCTGTGCCCTCTCCAGCACCACGGCCTTGCCGTCATGACATGTCTGCCCGTCAAAGAGCCGCGCCCCGGTCAGGATCACGCGGCCCATGTCGCCTCGTCCCGGGCCATCGCCATAGCTCCGTCAAGCGAGCTGCCCAAAGGCTCGGTTCGCGGCCAGTCGGTCAGTGCCAGCGTCGGCCCGAGCCCGCCGAGCCAGACCACCGGCAACGGCGGGTCGGTCTGCAACAGCCCGATCGCCGCGCGCAATTCCGCCCGCGTCTCGGTCAGCACTTGCCGCGAGAGCGGATCTTCGAGCGCCGCCGCCATCCGATGCACCAGAAGCGCATGATCGGCGGGGGTTTTCTTCAGCGTGAAGGCCACCAGCCCCGGACCGCCGCCCAGATCGTCGAGCACCGCCTTGGCCAAAGGGGAAAGCGGCGCGTAGCCGTCGAGCATCCGGGTGATCCGGTTCAGCATCAGCCGTCCCATCCAGGCGCCCGAGGCCTCGTCGCCCAAACGAAACCCCCAACCGCCGATCGCCTTCACCTCTCCGCCCACTTGCCGCGCAAAGACCGAGCCGGTGCCGATCGCCGCCATGATCCCGTCGGCGTCGCCCAAGGCGCCGCGCAGCGAGGTCGTCACATCCTGCACCACTTTTGCCCGGAACGGCAGTGCCGCTTCAAGCCGCGGCCCCGCGCCCGACAGGTTCGCCCCCGCAACGCCCAGCACCGCGCGCACCTGATCCAGCGGCCGATCGCCGATCATCCGCAGCGCCAGTTCGCGCAGGCTGGCAAGGGCCGTGTCGAAATCCGAGGCGATGTTCGCAGGCCCGCCTTCCGCCCGCGCAAGCTCCTGCCCCGCGTCATCGCACAAAGCCGCCCGGCAGCCGCTGCCGCCGCCATCGATCGCAAGATAGACCATGTTTGCCTCCGTTCGGCCCAAGATGCCGTGGCACGCCCCCTGCGGCAAGGCGAAACCTTGCGTCCGTGCGAAGCGGGCTTGTCCCCGGGTTGCCCCCCTTGCTAGGAAGAGCGACGCAGCAAAGGGGGGGCGATGAAACGGGTCTTGATCACTTTGTGCCTGAGCCTTGCCCTTTCGGGCTGTCTCAACGCACTCCCGATGAAATTCAACCTGCATTTGCCGGCGCGAAAGCCGGTCTCCGGCAAGGTGACGGTGCAGAAGGGCGAGATGACGCTGATGGCGCCGGATGGCTTCTGCGTCGATCCGAATTCGACCCGCGACGGGCCCGAGGGCAGTTTCGTGCTGTGGGGCAGTTGCGCTGCGATCGGCGGCAATGCCTCGGCGCCGAAACCCGCGCAACAGGCGATGCTGAGCGCCACCATCGGCCCCGTCAGCGCAGATCCCGTCGAGACCGCCTTCGAGAGTTACGAGACCTTCTTCAAGAGCAAGGCCGGGCGTGCGGCTCTGGCGCGGTCGGGCAAGGCGCGGGACGTCGAGATCCTTGCGGTGAAGCGCGAGGAGCAACGGCTGCTTCTGAAGATCTCCGACCATTCCGCGCCGACCGCGGCGCCGGTCGATCCGGTCTATTGGCGCGAGATCTCGGGGCTCGGCGGCCATGTCTCGGCGCTGTCGGTGCTGCCGCTGGCGGGCAGCCGGCTGGATGACCAGACGCAGCTTGACCTGCTCTCTGCCTTTGACGAGACGATCCGCGACCAGAACTGATCGCTTTTGGCGAAAGTTGCGATCCGGTTTCCGTCCTTGGTTGATACGAACGAAAATGCGCGGATTTCGATGGATTTACGGCTTCATTTTCGGCCGGATGCAGGGCAGAAGGAAACGAATGTGATGCAGTGTTTCCATATTGGCGACACTCTCGGATGGCCGCGATGAAGATGTCTGGAAAGTCCCCCTCGTTTCTGGATCGTCTGGTGCAAAGCCGGATGCTGGCGCGTTGGGCGCGGGCGGGGCGGCTCGTTTCGGCGCTGAGCCGGGGGGAACTGCATCAGCTCAGCCATGATGCGCGGGCGTTGCGGCGCGAACTCGACCGGGTGCTGTTCGCGGCCGAGGCGCGTCTGGCCCTGCCGCCCGATGACGTCGACGGGATCGCACGGCCGATCGGCTGCGACTGGGTCTGGTGCCCCGATCTGTGGCGCGGGCCGGTGGACCCGGCGGGGATCGTCGGTGCTGAAAGCCGCAGCCGGATCGGCACGGATGCGACGCTGTTTCACGATTGCCGGGAGAGCGACATCACGCTGCGCCAGATCCGCAACACGCGGGCGCAGGATCGCGCGCCCTTCGGCTTGCGGCTTGATGTGTTCCGCTTCGATGGCTCGTTCCTGTCGCTGGTGCTCGATCTGCCCGAGGACGGCGTTGCCGGGCTCAGACGCAACCACCTGCTGCGGCTTTCGATGTCGGTCGAGCTGGAACGCCCGATCGAGATTTTCTGTCGGCTGAACGTCAAGCACGGGCCGAACACCGATCAACTGGTACGGGAAATGCCGGTGGGCGGCGGCACGGATTTCGTCGAATTCGATCTGGCCTATACGAAGATGAACGAAAAGCGGGTCGAGAAGATCTGGGTCGATCTGATCTTCGAAGGTCCGCAGATGAACCAGATCCTGCTGCGGGATCTGACCTTCGCGCGCCATCCGCGCGCCGATATCTGAGGGGGCGGGATGCTGGAAGAATCGCGGATCATCGCCGGGCGCTGGGAAGGTGTCTGGGCCGGTGCATCGGAACCGGCGTTTCAGGTCGTGCATCAGGCGCGCGAGCTGCCCGGTCTGGCCTGCGACGGGCTGGGCGATGGTCGCTGGCGGCTGAGCCTGCCGATCCCGGTCGAACTGCTTTCGGACGGGGTGCAGACCTTTCTTCTGCAGGCCGATGGCGAGAGGGTGGGGCATTTCACCATCCTGAGCGGTCAGCCGCTCGAGGCGGATCTGCGCGCCGAACTCGATCTGCTGCGGGCGGAACTCGATCTGCTGAAGCGGGCGTTCCGGCGCCTTTGCGTCGAGACCGCGGGTTGAGCCCTGAGGCCGGGGGCGCTGCCCCCGGACCCCGGGATATTTGTGGCAAGATGAAGGGGATCAGAGGCTGGCGCCGAGCCTTGTGCCCTGATCGATCGCCCGTTTTGCATCCAGCTCGCCCGCGACATCGGCGCCGCCGATGATGTGGGGGGTGAACCCCTGCGCCGTGAGCGCCTCGGCCAAGGTACGCTGGCTGTCCTGACCGGAGCAGAGCACGACGGTATCCGCCTCGATCAGCGTCGGATTTTCGCGCGCGGGGCCGAAGCTGATGTGCAGGCCTTCGGCGGTGATGCGCTCGTAATTCACCCCGCCGATCATCTTCACGCCTTTCGCCGAAAGCGCGGCGCGGTGGATCCAGCCGGTGGTCTTGCCCAGATGGCGGCCGGGTTTCTCGGGCTTCCTTTGCAGCAGTGTGACCGTGCGAGCGGGCGGGGTCGGTTCGGGTTTTGCGAGCCCGCCCGGGCTTTGCGCCGGATCGCCGACGCCCCATTCCCGCATCCATTCCTCGGGGTGCAGCGTCGGGCTGTCGGTCACGGTCAGGTATTCGGCGACGTCAAAGCCGATGCCGCCTGCACCGACAACCGCCACGCGCGGCCCGGCCGAGGCTTTGCCGGAGAGCAGGTCGGCATAGCTGATCGCCAGTTCCTCCCCCGGAATGCCGGGACGGCGCGGGGTGACGCCGGTGGCGATCACCACCTCGTCGAAGCCGCCAAGTGCGGCCACTGTCGCCTCGGTGTTGAGCCGCAGGCTGACGCCCGCGCGGGACAGCATCGTCGCGAACCAGTCGGTCAGGCCCACGAACTCCTCTTTCCCCGGGATGGTGCGGGCGAGCCGCAACTGCCCGCCGATTTCCGCGTCCTTCTCGAACAGCTTCACCGCATGGCCGCGTTCGGCCGCAGCGATGGCGCAGGCCATGCCTGCCGGTCCCGCGCCGACGACGGCGATGCGTTTCGGGGTCTCGGTGGGCGTCAGCATCAGCTCGGTTTCGTGCCCGGCGCGCGGATTGACGAGGCAGGACGAAATCTTGCCCGAGAAGGTGTGGTCAAGGCAGGCCTGATTGCAGCCGATGCACGGCGCGATTTCCGCCGCGCGGCCGCGCGCCGCCTTGGTGACGAACGCGGGATCGGCGAGGAAAGGCCGCGCCATCGAGACCATGTCGGCCTGCCCGGCAGCCAAAATCCCCTCGGCCACCTCGGGGGTGTTGATCCGGTTCGAGGTGATGACCGGGATGCCGACTTCGGGGCGCAGCCGCGCCGTCAGCCAGGAAAACGCCGCCCGCGGCACCGAGGTGGCGATGGTGGGCACCCGCGCCTCGTGCCAGCCGATGCCGGTATTCAGCAGGCTCGCCCCGGCGGCTTCGATGGCTTTGGCGAGCTGCACCACCTCGTCCCAGGTCGAGCCGTCGGGTACGAGGTCGATCAGCGAGATGCGGAAGATCACGATGAAATCCGGGCCGACCGCAGCGCGGACGCGTTTCATCACCTCGACGGGCAGGCGCATCCGGTTTTCATAAGACCCACCCCAGTCGTCGGCTCTACGGTTCACATGGCGGACCAGGAACTGGTTGAGGAAATAGCCCTCGGACCCCATCACCTCGACGCCATCATAGCCCGCCTCGCGGGCGCGGGCGGCGGCGGTGGCAATGTCCGCGATCTGCTTTTCGATCCCGGCCGCATCCAGTTCCTTTGGCGCGAAAGGGGAAATCGGCGATTTCACCGCCGAGGCGGAAACGCAGTCCGGGCCATAGGCATAGCGGCCTGCATGCAGGATCTGCATCGCGATCCGCCCGCCCGCGTCATGCACCCGATCCGTCACCAGCCGGTGGTTGGCCATATCCTGCGGCGTGAACAATCCCGCGGCGCCGGGAAACACCCCGCCCTCGCGGTTCGGGGCCATGCCCCCTGTCACCATCAGCCCGACCCCGCCGCGCGCCCGCGTCGCATAGAACTCGGCCACCCGGTTCCAGTCGCCGGTTTCCTCCAGATTCGTGTGCATCGAGCCCATCAGCACGCGGTTGGGCAGCACCACATGGCCCAGATCGAGCGGCGCCAGCAGATGCGGATAATGGCTCATCAGGTCCTCCCCTTTTCGGCCACCTTACGCGCGCCGCCCCCCCTGTCACGGCAAACGCGACGTCATTGTCTTTATCCTGCGCCAAATATCCCCGGGTGAGCCCGCAAGGGCGAGGGGCAGCGTCCCTTTCGCGCTTTTGCCAGCAACAATCGTTTCCCTGCCTTAACCGAACCCCGCAATTTCCCCCGTATTGTCCCGGGCGTGTCCAAATTGCGCCCGAATTCGATCCGATCACTCAGACAAACACGAAACATTCCCCATGGGTGAACGATGGACCGCCTGACCGAAATGGAAGCCTTTGCCACAGTGGTGGATCAAGGTGGCTTCACCGATGCCGCCAAGAAGATGGGGATTTCCAAATCGGCCGTGTCCAAGCACGTCTCGGCGCTGGAAGCCCGATTGGGGGCGCGACTTCTGAACCGCACGACGCGGCGGGTGTCGCCGACCGAGATCGGGCTGGCCTATTACGACCGTGCCCGACGGGTGCTGAACGATGCCGGAGAGGCCGATGCGCTCGTCACCTCGATGCAGGTGGCGCCCTCGGGGCTTCTGCGGATTTCGGTCGCGACCGATTTCGGGGTCAACCTGCTCTCGCCCGTGCTGGGGGATTTTCTGCAGGAATATCCGGAAGTTACCGTGAACATGGTGCTGAACAACCGCTACGTCGAACTGATCTCCGAAGGCTTCGACATGGCGATCCGGGTGGGCGAGCTGGAAGACAGCACGCTCAAGGCGCGCAAGCTGACCGAGACGGCGAAACGGATGATCGCCTCGCCAAAGTATTTCGAGAAATACGGCCGCCCCACGAAGATCGACGATCTGAATGATCACAAGCTGCTGCATTATTCGAACCAGTCGAATGGCAACGTCTGGAAGATCACCGCGCCCTCGGGCGAGCGGCGTCAGGTGCGCTCGGCGGGTTGGCTGACGGTGAATGACGGGCAATCGCTGCTGCATGCCGCGATCGCGGGTCTTGGCATCGCCTATCTGCCCAGTTTCCTTTACGCTGATGCGATGAAGAAAGGGATGGTCGAAGAGGCCATGCCCGATCTGCCGATGGAGACGCTCGGCATCTATGCCGTCTATCCGCCGGGCCGCTTCACCCAGCCCAAGGTGCGGGCCTTCATCGACTTTCTGGCCGAGACCTTTGCCGACAAGGGTCCGGACAACTGGTGAATTGACTTCCTCCCACGGCGCCTTTTCCGTCCGGCGTCGTCACCTTGGGGTCGAGGCGAGAACCGCTTCGACCCTTCTGTTTTTCTCGCGCCCCTCGGGCGTGAGGTTCGACGTCCGGGGCGAGAGCCAGCCTGCCCCCTCGGCGGTCAGTTGCTCGGCCGGAACGCCCAGTTTCTCGATCAGCCGTTTACGCACGGCCGCCGCGCGGTCTTTCGACAAAGCCACATTCGCGGCGAGCGACCCAGAGTTGTCGGTGTGCCCCACCAGCGCGATCCGCGCCTCGGGCCGGGTCGCAAGGTAATCGGCCAGCGCCGAGAGCGAGGCGAAATCTTCTTCGGCCAGTTTCGAAGCGCCGCTGGCAAAGACCAGATCATCGAGCGCCACCTTGCCCGTGCTTTCCAGCGCCTGACCCAGATCACCGGCCGGGCTGTCGGGTTCCGGGCTCGGTTGCGGTGCGGCCAGATCATTGTCGGGTGTGCCGGGCGAGGCGTCTTGCACCGTCATTGTCGTCAGATGCACGAACCCCGATTCCGACGACCGCGAGACTGTCAGCGCGATCCAGTCATTGCCATTCTGCGCCGCAAGATAGCGGAAGTCGCCCAGATCGACGTGCATTTCCGGTTCCGGGATCAAGTCGAGCGCATAACGGAAATCGAAGCCGCCGCAGGCATCGGTCTCGCATTGATACATCAGGATATAGCCTGCCGCCTCGATCTGATCGCGCAGCGGCGCAAGGATCTGCAGCGTCGTCTGCTGATTGCCGCGCAACCGCCATGCGGTGTCCGAGCGCGTGCCCTCGAGTGTGCTGCGGGCCATCGTGTCATTGCGCCAAGGCCCGATCGGCAGCGCGTAAGAGGTTGCGGCATGGGTGCGCTCCGACGAGACCGAGGCCCCGGCCGGAAGCGTCAGTTGCAGTTGTTCGGCCTGCGCGGGCAGGGCGACAAGGAAAAATGCTGCGCAGAAAAAACGTCTCATGACTGGGCCTCGCGGCGGTAATGGTAAGCGCAGACGGGCTGCATTCCGAGGGCCCGGTAAAGTGCCAGAGCCGCGACATTCGCCTTGGTGACGACAAGGGTCATGCGCTCGGCCCCCTCGGTTGCGGCCCAGCGACAGGCTTCGGCCATGATCGACCGGGCAAGGCCGAGACGGCGGAACTCCGGGGCGACGACCAGCGCATGCAGCATCGCGCTGCGCTGGTGGATCGCGACAAAGGCCGCCCCGGCGGCGCGGTCTTTCGTGCGGCCAAGGACGGTGGCTTTCGGCTGCGGGGTGCGGTCGATCACCGCCTGTCGCGCCGGGCCGATGCCGTTTTCTGACCAGATTTCGCGGGCGATCGCCAAGGGAGGCCAATGCGCGAAGGCGGTGACGGGCGGCACCTCCGAGGGCAGGGCAGCAAGATCGGCGGCCAGGATCACCACCGGGTCGAACACCTCGAAGCCGCGCTTCGCGAGCGCCAGATCAAGGGCCTCGTCGCCGGGGCGCAGGATGAATTTCCCTGTCTGCCCAAGGCTTCGCTGCGCAGCGAGCGCTTCGTCGATGTCGGCGTCTTCAAGGCGACCGACAAGGCTTGCCGCGCTGACGCGCGAGCCGCCGCCCTGTCCTTCACGGATCAGAAATCCGCCCACCTCCCGCACCGAGGCCGCGGGCCATGTGGCGTCGATCACCTCGAACAGCGGATCGGTCATCGACCCTCCGGGAAAGCGGCTTGCAGCGCGGCAAAGGCAGCGTCGAGCGCCGCGGGATCGGTCGCGCGGGCGACAAGGTTGGTGCCATATTGCCCCTCGGTCACGAAGGGATAGGACCCGAAGGACACGTCGGGATGTGCCTCGGCGAGCGCGCGCAGGGCATCGGCGATGGCGGCCTCGGCCACCATCATCTGCCAGTTGCGCGACAGAAGCGGTTGCCCCCCGGCGAGCCGCGGCAAAAGCCCTGCCACCATCGCCTGAAAGATGTTCGGCACCCCGGCCATGACGTGGCAATTCTCGACGCTGAACCCCGGCGCGCCCGAGACCGGGTTGTCGATCAGGCTCGCGCCGTCGGGAATGCGGGCCATGCGCAGCCGGGCCTCGGTGAACTCGACGCCGCGGGCGGCGTAATGGGCGGCCAGGATCGTCCGGGCATCCGCGCGCACGCCGATCTTGCGCCCGAAGGCCTCGGCCACGGCATCGGCGGTGATGTCGTCATGGGTCGGCCCGATGCCGCCCGAGGTGAACAGATGGTCATGCGCCGCGGAAAGCTCCCGCACCGCGGCGACGATCGTCGGATGGTCGTCCGAAATCACCCGGATCTGGCGCAGATCGAAGCCCGCCTTGACGAGTTCGCCCGCCAGATGATGCGCATTCCCCTCGCGGGTGCGGCCGGTCAGGATCTCGTCGCCAATGATCAGGATCGCACAGGTGGGATTGGGCATGGGGCTCCTCCTTCGGCATGGGTATAAGGGGCTGCGGCGTTGCGGAAAAGCCCGGGTCTGGCCAAGCAGCGGATTTGTGACTATCTAGGGGCCAGCGAACAGGAGAGTGCCCGTGAACGACGCAAAACCCCGCCTGACCAAGGATGGCATCCGCATCTATGACCGTGCCGATTTCGCGGGCATGGCGGCGGCCGGGAAGATCGCGTCGCAGATCCTCGACGAAGTCGCGCCGATGGTGCTGCCGGGGGCGACGACTGCGGCGCTCGACGATTTCATCCGCAACCGGGTGACGGAGCTTGGCGCGGTCTCGGCGACGATCGGCTATCGCGGTTACAAGCATGCGTCCTGCATCTCGGTGAACCATGTGGTGTGCCACGGCATCCCGGGGCCGAAGGTTCTGGCCGATGGCGACATCCTGAACATCGACGTGACGGTGATTCTGGATGGCTGGTTCGGCGATACCTCGCGGATGTATGTGGCGGGCAATCTGACCCGCAAGGCGGAGCGGCTCATTCAGGTCACGCATGACGCGCTGATGCTGGGGATCGAGCAGGTGAAGCCGGGCAACACCTTTGGCGACATCGGACATGCGATTCAGGCCTATGTCGAGGCGCAGCGGATGAGCGTGGTACGCGATTTCTGCGGTCACGGGCTGGGCCGGGTTTTCCATGCGCCGCCGAACGTTCTGCACTACGGCCGCAAGGGCGCCGGTGCGGTGCTGGAGGAAGGCATGCTCTTCACCATCGAGCCGATGGTGAACCTTGGCCGCCCCGAAACCAAGGTTCTGTCGGATGACTGGACCGCCGTCACGCGCGACAAGTCGCTTTCTGCGCAGTTCGAGCATTCGGTGGGCGTCACCGCCGATGGCTGCGAGATCTTCACGCTGAGCCCGGCGAACAAGTTCCACCCGACCTGGGGCTGAGGCGGGGCCCAAGGCGGGCCGCCTCAGTCGTATTTGCGCAGATCCTCGATCACCTTGCCGTCGTTGGGCAGGCTGCCCGGCGCCACGAGTTCGATCATGCCCTTGAGCTTGAGCGCTTCAACGACGCCCGCGGCGTAGCGGTCGGGCTCGCAGACCTCGGTTTCGATCCGCACCGTCATCGCATCCATCTCGCCCTCGCGGGTGGCGATGACGCGGGCGCGTTTCACCTCGGGGTGGGCGGCAACGAAGGCCGCGACCTGTTCGGGACGCACGAACATGCCCTTGATCTTCGTCGTCTGATCGGCGCGGCCCATCCAGCCCTTGATGCGCAGATTGGTGCGGCCGCAGGGCGAGACGCCCGGCAGCACGGCGCTGAGATCCCCGGTGGCAAAGCGGATCAGCGGATAATCGGGGTTGAGCGTGGTGACGACGACTTCGCCGACCTCGCCCGGGGCGACCGGATCGCCGGTGCCGGGGCGGACGATCTCGACGATCACGCCCTCATCGACGATCATCCCCTCCATCGCCGGGCTTTCATAGGCGATGTTGCCCAGATCGGCCGTCGCATAGCATTGCAGGCAGGCGATGCCGCGGTCGGCATATTCCTTGCGCAAGGACGGGAACAGCGCCCCACCGCCGACGACGGCGCGGCTGATCGTCAGCGGCTCGTTCATCTCGGCCGCCTTGTCGAGGATCACCTTCAGATAATCGGGGGTGCCCGCATAGACGGTGGTGCCGATATCGACGGCGGCGCGGACCTGCAATTCGGTCTGGCCGGTGCCCGCGGGCAGGACGGCGGCGCCCACGGCCCGCGCGCCGGATTCAAAGATCATCCCGGCGGGCGTCAGATGGTAGCCAAAGCAGTTCTGCACGATGTCCCCCGGGCCAACCCCCGCCGCATGCAGGAAGCGCCCCATCCGCCACCAGTCGGCCGAGGTTTCGCCGGGTTCATAGATCGGGCCGGGGCTTTGAAAGATATGCGCGAAGCCGCGCGCCGTGCGCGGGGTCATGCCGCCGAAGGGGGGCGATTTCTTCTGCGCCGCGCTCAGGTCGGATTTGCGCAGCACGGGCAATTTCGCCAGCGCGTCAAGCGAGGTGATCGCCGCGGCATCGACCCCGCCCAGATGCGCCGCAAGACCCGGCGCCATCAACGCCCGCGCCACCGCCTGCGGCAGATCCCGCGTCAGTGCGGCGGCACGTTCATCGGCGGAGCGGGTTTCCAGAACATCGTAATAACGGCTCATCACGGGGCCTTTCTGCGCCACATTTGGGAGATGCTGCAATGCAGAATGCTGCGCAGCAAGTTTTTCAAGTCAGGGGCTTGTCAGGCCAACCAGCGCTTGCGGCGACGGTAGCTTCGGACATCGCGGAAGCTCTTGCGGCCGTCGTCCGACATGCCCAGATAGAACTCCTTCACATCCGGGTTTTCGCGCAGCTGCGCCGCCGGGCCGTCCATCACCACGCGGCCGCTTTCCAGGATGTAGCCGAAATGCGCATAGCGCAGCGCGACGTTGGTGTTCTGCTCAGCCAGAAGGAAGGTGACGCCTTCGCCCTCGTTCACCGCTTTCACGATCTCGAAGATCTGCTCGACCAGCTGCGGCGCGAGCCCCATCGAGGGTTCGTCAAGCAGGATCGTCTCGGGCCGGGACATCAGCGCCCGTCCCATCGCCACCATCTGCTGCTCGCCGCCCGAGGTGTAGCCCGCCTGCGATTTGCGGCGCTCCTTCAGGCGCGGGAAATAGGTGTAGACCATCTCGAGGTCCTGTGCGATCGCGGCTCGGCCATCGCTGCGGGTATAGGCGCCGGTCAGCAGGTTTTCCTCGACCGTCAGATGCTCGAAGCAATGCCGCCCTTCCATCACCTGAATGACGCCCTTGCGCACCAGATCGGCGGGAGACATGTCCTGCACCCGTTCGCCGCGATAGAGGATCGAGCCCTTCGTCACCTCGCCGCGTTCGGAATGCAGCAGGTTCGAGATCGCCTTCAGCGTCGTCGTCTTGCCCGCGCCATTGCCGCCCAAAAGTGCGGTGATCCCGCCCTTCGGCACCGACAGGCTGACGCCCTTCAGCACAAGGATGACGTGATTGTAGATCACCTCGATGTTGTTCACTTCCAGCAGCGTCTCGGTCTTGGCCGCATCAAACATGGTCATCCTCCGGGGAAATCCCCCGGCCCGAAGGCCGGGGGCAGGGTCTTACTTGCAACGCTCGGCGATGCCGCCTTCCTTGGCGAAGGCCGCCGAATCTTCGGCGATGAGCGGGTCAAGCACGTCCTTGTCGGCTTCGATCCAGTCCGAGACCGCCGACCATTTCTTCGCCGCGGCGTCCCATTGCAGGATCATCGCCGTGCCCGGGCCACCGTGATCGGCGCAGGTCGCGTGGATTTCCTGCGCAAAGCCCGGCAGACCCAGCTCGGTCAGGCGCGCTTCGGTCAGGTTCAGGTTCT
The DNA here is from genome assembly GCF_003217355.1 of Rhodobacter viridis. Lineage (GTDB taxonomy): Bacteria > Pseudomonadota > Alphaproteobacteria > Rhodobacterales > Rhodobacteraceae > Rhodobacter > Rhodobacter viridis. Next base: position 394,441 of record NZ_QJTK01000002.1, read on the forward strand.
CGAAGCCGTCGCGCACCTCTTCGGGCGTCACTGCGGCATGGCCGGTCTTTTCCTGCGCGGTCTTGATCGCTTCGGAAATGATCATCGCCGCATACATGCCGCGCGAGTAGAGCACGTTGCCAAGGTTGTCGCCCGCGCCCGCAGCCTTGCCCGCGTCGAAGACGTATTTCTTCAGATCGGCATAGATCGGGTAATCCGAGCCGACGCCGTGGAAGCTGAGCGCCTTGTAGCCGTTCGCGCCCTCGCCCGCCGGTCCGACATCGTTTTCAGAGCCCGACCACCAGACGCCGATCATGTGATCCATCGGGAACTTGATGTTCACCGCTTCCTGAATCGCGACCTGGTTCATCACGCCCCAGCCCCACATCAGCACGTAATCCGGCTTCTCGCGGCGGATCTGCAGCCATTGCGATTTCTGCTCCTGCCCGGGCGGGTCGACCGCGATCGTCACCAGCTCGAAGCCATGCTTCTTCGCCAGTTCCTCGAGCGTGCGGATCGGCTCCTTGCCATAGGCCGAGTTGTGATAGACCAGCGCGACCTTCTTGCCCTTCAGGTCGTCGCCATTCTGCGACAGCATGTATTTCACCGCGACCGAGGCGCCGTCCCAGTAGTTGGCCGGGTAGTTGAACACCCATTCAAAGACCGCGCCATTGGCCGAGGACGTGCGGCCATAGCCCGGCGTGTAAAGGACATGGTGATCCGCGGTGACCTTCGGGATCAGCTGATAGGTGATCCCGGTCGAGAGCGGGTTATAGGCGAGCGCCGCCTGGCCCTTGGTGCTCTCATAGCACTCGACGCCCTTTTCGGTGTTGTAGGCGGTCTCGCATTCCGGCACGGCGACCTTCTCGCCACCGATGCCGCCATCCCGCTCGTTCAGCAGCGTGAAGTAGTCGGCGAAACCATCGGCATAGGGGATGCCGTTCGCGGCATAGGAGCCGGTGCGATAGCTCAGGTTCGGCACCGTCAGATCTGCCATCGCGGGAACGGTCGTGGCCAGCATGGCCGCCGCCGCAAGGGCTGCAAAGCTCTTTTTCATACGTGTCTCCTCCCAGTAACGTATTGATTATATTTGGCCGGTTGCCCGGGTCTTGCCTTGCCCCTCAATGCGGGAAGGGCCAAAGTCTCAGTTTTTCCTTGGCGATGCGCCACAGCTGCGCCAGCCCATGCGGCTCGACGATCAGGAACACCACGATCAGCGCGCCGACGATCATCAGCTCCAGATGCGCCGCCACATCGGTCGGCCAGCCGAAGCCGCCCACCAGCACATTTTTCAGAAACACCGGCAGCAGCACGAGGAAAGCCGCCCCGGCGAAGGAGCCGAAGATCGAGCCCAGTCCGCCGATGATCACCATGAAGAGGATCAGGAACGACTTGTTGATCCCGAAGGCCTCGCCAACCTCGGCCGCGCCCAGGTAGACCGAGAACAGAAGTGCCCCGGCGATGCCGATGAAGAAGGACGAGACGGCAAAGGCGGTGACCTTGGCAGAGAGCGGGTTGACCCCGATGATCTCGGCCGCGATGTCCATGTCGCGGATCGCCATCCACTTCCGCCCGACCGTGCCGCGGGTCAGGTTGCGCGCCATCAGGGCCACAAGTGTCAGGATGATCAGACAGAAAAGGTATTTCGCCGCCGCCGTCGTCTGCGCCCCGGTGATGAAGATGCCGAACATCGTGCGCTCGGGCGCGGTGATCTGCCCGGACGCGGAATAGTTGTAAAACCACGGCACCTTGTTGAAGAGCCAGACAAGAAAGAACTGCGCGGCGAGCGTCGCGACGGCAAGGTAGAACCCCTTGATCCGCAGCGAGGGCAGGCCGAAGAGCACGCCCACCGCGGCGGTGATGCCACCCGCCAGAAGCACATGGATCAGGATCGGCACGTCGGGAAAAGCGGTCATCAGCTTGTAGACCGCATAGGCGCCCACGGCCATGAAACCGCCGGTGCCAAGGCTCACCTGACCGGCATAGCCGACCAGAATATTGAGCCCGATCGCCGCGATCGCGTAGATCAGGAAGGGCACGAAAACCGCATTGGCCCAGTAATCGTCAATGACGAAAGGCACGATGCCATAGGCCACGACCAGCGCCGCGACATAGCCCATCCGGTCCAGACGGATCGGAAAGGTCTGGCTGTCGGCCCGGTAACTTGTCTTGAAATCGCCTGCTTCGCGGTAGAACATCAGCCCCTCCCCCCCGTGATGTGGTGGGGAAGGGTGCGTTCCGCCCCGGTCAGATGTCGCGGCGCACGCGCATCCAGGACCAGAGGCCGGCCCCGGCCCCGAAGGCCGCGAGGATCATGTTGATGGTCCGCAGCGAAGCGGGCTCGTCCGGCGGTGCCGCCAGCGCAATCCATCCGAAGGTCAATGCCGAGGCCCAACCGATGGTAAAGGCGACGGAACAGGCTTTTCTGGTCATCTTGAAGGGGCCCCCCATCCCCGGGCGCCTCCTCAACCACAAGGAGCGCCTGATGCAGTGCTTGTCCCCGGCAGGAATCATTCCAGCTCGCCGGATCGCTGACAGAATGTCGCACCTTGTCCCCCTGTTCAACCGTTTTCTGCGTCAAAGTGTCCATTTTAGTTTACACTCTCTCGATGATCCGCTCGCCGAACAGGCCCTGCGGCCGGAACACGAGGAAAAAGAGCGCCAGCACATAGGCGAACCAGTTTTCGGTGGCGCCACCGATCAGCGGCCCGACGAAGAATTCGAACAGCTTCTCGCCCATGCCGATGATCAGCCCGCCGACGATGGCGCCGGGGATCGAGGTGAAGCCGCCCAGCATCAGCACCGGCAGGGCTTTCAGCGCGATCATCGAGAGCGAGAATTGCACCCCGGATTTCGAGCCCCACATGATCCCCGCGACCAGCGCGACGAAGCCTGCGATCGACCAGACCAGCACCCAGATGAAGCGCAGCGAGATGCCGACCGAGAGCGCCGCCTGATGGTCGTCAGCCACGGCACGCAGTGCGCGGCCCTGTTTCGAATACTGGCTGAAGAGCGTCAGCGCCGTCACCAGCGCGACCGAAACGATAGCCGCCACGATGTCGAGATTGTCGATGAAGAAGCCGTAGCCAAACCAAGTGTCGGTCACGCTCTCGATCGTTTCGTTGATGCCCTGCGGCAGCCCGACATCGAGCGTCTTGATGTCGGCGCCCCACATCACGTCGCCGAAGCCCTCGAGGAAATAGGCCAGCCCGATCGTCGCCATGAAGAGGATGATCGGCGCCTGATTGACCAGATGCTTCAGCACCAGCGTCTCGATCACGATCGCCATTCCGATCATCACCACGATGGTCAAAAGGATGGCCAGCACGGCGGGCACCTGCCAGCCGAAGGTCTCCAGATGGCCGCCGGTGACGGCGTTGATCAGATGGGCAAAGGGCACCTGGCCCTTCTGGATGCCGACGAGCGTCAGCGCCGCGAAAAGCGCCATTACCCCTTGGGCGTAGTTGAACACGCCCGAAGATTTGTAGATCAAGACGAAGCCAAGGGCGACGAGCGAATACATCACCCCGGCCATCAGGCCGTTCAGCGCCGCCTCCGAGGCATAGGTCAGCTGGTCAAGCATGGGCCACCCCCAGATAAGCGTCGATCACATCCTGATTGTTGCGCACCTCGTCGGGCGGGCCGTCGCCGATCTTGCGGCCGTAATCCATCACCACGACGCGATCCGACAGATCCATCACCACGCCCATGTCATGTTCGATCAGAACCGTGGTGGTGCCGAATTCGTCATTCACATCGAGGATGAATCGGCACATGTCCTCTTTTTCCTCGACGTTCATCCCGGCCATCGGCTCGTCCAGAAGCAGGATCTTCGGCTCGGCGGCAAGCGCCCGCGCCAGTTCCACCCGCTTCTTCAACCCATAGGGCAGGCGCCCAACCGGAGTTTTCCGAATATTCTGGATTTCAAGGAAGTCGATGATCTTTTCGACTTTTTCGCGATGCTCATCTTCCTCGGCGGCGGCCTTGCCCCACCACATCGCCTGGCTGAGCAGTCCCGAATGCATCAGGGTCAGCCGCCCGGTCATGATGTTGTCCAGAACCGACATGCCATCGAAGAGCGCGATGTTCTGGAAGGTGCGGGCGATGCCCAGACGCGCCACCTGATAGGGCTTCATCGGACCGCGCTTTTCGCCGCGGAACCAGACTTCGCCCTCGGTCGGCACGTAAAAGCCCGAGATCACGTTCAGCATCGAGCTCTTGCCCGCGCCGTTCGGGCCGATGATCGCGCGGATCTCGCCCTCGCGGATATCGAAGGAAATGTCCTTGATCGCCACCACCCCACCGAAGCGCAGGGTGATGTTGCGCAACTCCATCAGCACCGGGCCGACGCTGCCGCCCTCTGCCGTGGTGATGCCTGCGCCGGTGTCCTTCATTCCGCGGCCTCCTTGTGGATGCGCGCCTCGGGCGCGACGATGGCATCCTCGATGCGGAGCGTGGCCTTGATCGCGCCCTTGCGTCCGTCTTCGTAGGTCACCTCGGTTTCGGTGTAGATGCTGCTGCGCCCGTCATAGAGCGCGGCGATCAGATCGGCGTATTTCTCGGCGATGACATTGCGGCGGACCTTGCGGGTGCGGGTCATCTCGCCGTCATCGGCATCGAGTTCCTTGTGCAGGATCAGGAAGCGGTGGATCTGGCAGCCCGACAGCATCGGGTCTTGCGCGACCGAGCGGTTCACCGCGTCGATGTGCTCGCGGATCATCTGATAGACCTGCGGATGGCCCGCCAGTTCCTGATAGGAGGCATAGGCGATGTTGTTGCGCTCGGCCCAGTTGCCGACCGCGGTCAGGTCGATGTTGATGAAGGCGGTGCAGCGGTCGCGGCCCCCGCCGAAGACCACCGCCTCGAGGATCGAGGGGTAGAACTTCAGTTTGTTTTCAACGTATTTCGGCGCGAAAAGCCGTCCGTCCGCCATCTTGCCCACGTCTTTCGCGCGGTCGATGATGCGCAGATGCCCGGTGCCCGGTTCAAAGAAACCGGCGTCGCCCGTGGCCACCCAGCCCTCGGCATCCTTGGTCGAGGCGGTGCTTTCCGGATTCTTGAAATATTCGACAAAGGTTCCGGGCGAGCGATAGAAGACCTCTCCATTCTCGCCGATCTTCACCTCGACGCCCGGGCTGGGCACCCCCACCGTATCGGCCCGCACCTGCCCGTCGGGCTGCTGGGTGATGAAAACCGAGGCCTCGGTCTGGCCGTAAAGCTGTTTCAGGTTGATGCCCATCGAGCGGTAGAATTCGAAGATCTCGGGACCGATCGCTTCGCCTGCGGTATAGGCCACCCGCACGCGGCTGAGGCCGAGCGTGTTTTTCAGCGGCGAAAAGATCGTCACCTCGCCAGTGCGATAATCGAAGTAATCGCGCAGGGGCTGCGGATAGAGGTTCAGCAAAGGCCCGCGGGCGTGGAAATGCTTGCGATGCTCCATCGGGTGGCGCAGCCGCACGATCGCCAGCCGCACCGCGTTTTCCACCATCGTCTCGACCGAGAAGCCGATCCCCATCGCATAGCGCCAAGCCCAGCGCCAGCGCCGCCGCAAGGTCGGTTTCGAGCGCTTCACCCGATACCGCGGCATCCCGTAGGTTTCCCCGGTGGTCTTGGCGAACTCCATGAAATGCTTGAACATCCCATGCTTCAGATCGCCCGCGTCCTCCATCCGGATCATCACGTTCGTCAGCATCGTTTCAAAGATCCGCGGCGGCGCGAAGAAATAGGTCGGCCCGATTTCGCGCAGGTCGGTCATCATCGTCGCCGGGCTTTCGGGGCAGTTCACGCAGAACCCGGCCACCATCGCCTGACCGATGGAAAAGATGAAATCGCCGACCCAGGCCATCGGCAGATAGGCCAGCACGTCCTCGTCGCAGCCCAGATGATCGAAGGCGACCGAGGCGCGGGCGGTCTCGATGATGTTGCGGTTCGACAGCACCACGCCCTTCGGCTTGCCGGTGGTGCCCGAGGTGTAGAGCATCACGCAGGTGCTGTCGGTGGTCAGCTCGGCGATGCGCTTGTCCAGCTCGCCTTCATAGCGGAAATGCCCGGCTTTCCCCTCGGCCACGATGTCGGCCAGATGGTTCATGCGAGAATGGTCGTATTTCCGCATGCCGCGCTTGTCGGTATACATCACATGCTGGATGTGGTGGATGCGGTCCTCGACCTCCACCACCTTGTCGACCTGCTCCTGATCACCGCAAACCACGAAACGGGCGCCGCAGTGATCGAGCACATAGGCCATCTCCTCGGCCACGGCGTCCTGATACAGCGGCACCGGCACCGCGCCGCACATCTGCGCCGCCACCATCGCCCAGTAATGCGCCGGACGGTTGCGGCCGATGATCGCGATGTGATCGCCCCGTTCCACGCCAAGGCTGAGGAACCCCATCGCCATCGCCCGGATTTCCGTGGCGGCTTCGGCCCAGGTCCAGACCTGCCAGATGCCGAATTCCTTCTCGCGATAGGCGGGACGGTTGCCATACCTTTCGACGTTCAGCGCCAAGAGCGCCGGGATCGACTGCGCGGCCGGTCCCTGATCCTGATCTGTCATGCGTCCTCCCCTGCGCCGGCTCTCCGGCGTCGAAAGCCGCGACTCTCTCGCCGCGCGGCCTCTGGGTTGGAAACTTGCCGTTAATAGTTTCGGGACTTTTGCCCAAATCTTGCGAATCCTTTCCGGTTGAATCCGAAGCTTGCGAAGCGCGCAGAAGGTGCTAGCGATGGGATGGGGGAGGACGCGATGACCGAGGACACGCGGGCACGGCTGACGCAGGCGGGGCTGAACCTGATCGGTCAGGCGCTGTCGATCTTTGACAGCGATCTGCGGCTGGCGGTCTCGAACCGGCAGTATCAGCTGATGTTCGACCTGCCCGAGCATCTGACGCAACCGGGCACGACCTTTGCCGACACGATCCGCTGGCTGGCCGAGCGCGGCGATTACGGCGAGGTGGGCGAGATCGAGACATGGGTGGCCGCCCGGGTCGAGCAGGCGCGGGATTTCGCGCCGCATTACATGGAGCGCACCCGCGCGAATGGCCGGACCATCGCGGTCGAAGGCGCCCCCTTGGCCGAGGGTGGCTGGATCACCGTCTATACCGACATCACCGAAACGAAGCGGCAAGAGGCGTTGCTGCATGCCCGCTCCGAGGAATTGTCGGAACAGGTTCTGACCCATGCCGAGCAGCTGGCGGCGGCGAACCGGCAGCTGGCCGCGACGAATGCGGCGCTGGAGGAAGCACAGCGTGAGCTGCGCCGCACCGCCGCCCGCATCCGGCAGGTGACCGAGATGATGCCCGCCCATATCGCGCATATGGGGGTGGATTTCGTCTATACCTTCTCGAACCGCCGCGTGACCTCGGTGATGCCCGGCTCGCTCGATGATCCTGTGGGCCATACCGCCGCCGAGGTTCTGGGCGAGGAAACCTTTCGCCGCATCTTGCCCGGGTTCGAACGTGCCTTCGCCGGTGAGGCGAATGTGCTCGAGATCACCCACGAACCCTCGGGGCGGCGCATCCGCATCGCGCTGACGCCGGATCGGGGGGCGGGGAACGGGGTGCAGGGGGTCTATATCCTGTCCACCGACGTGACCGAGGAAACGCAGGCCCGCACGGCGCTGGCGCAGGCCAGCAAGCGCGAGTTGGCGGCGCAGATCACCTCGGGCATGGCGCATGATTTTGCCAACCTTCTGACGATCATTCTGGGCCTGCAGGGGCGGATGATGCGGATCGACGGGCTGCCCTCGGAAGGGCGCGATGTCGTGCGGGCGACGCTCTCGGCGGCGCGGCGCGGGGGGACGCTTCTGGACCGGATCGCCGCGATTTCCGGCAAGCGCGAGTTGCGGCCGCAGGCGGTGAACCTGCCCGCGTTGATTGCCGATCTGGTGACGATGGCGGCGCCGACGCTTGGCCCCGCGGTGCTGGTCGATATCGACGTCGATGCGTTGCACGCGCCCTTGGTCCTTGACCCCGGGCCGTTGCAGGACAGCCTGCTCAATCTGCTCTTGAACGCCCGCGATGCGATGGGGCCGCGCGGCGGGGCGATCCGCATTGCCGCGCATCCGGTGCAGGATACCTGGGTCGAGGTGCATGTCAGCGACACCGGCCCGGGGTTTTCGCCCGAGGCGCTGACCCATGCTCTCGATCCGTTCTTCACCACGAAGGGCGGGCAGGGCTCGGGGCTTGGGCTGTCGATGGTCTATGACCAGACGAAACTGGCGGGCGGCACGGTGCGGATCGAGAATTGCGAACCGGGCGCCTGCGTGACCCTGCGCCTGCCCCTGCGGCTGGCCGAAACCGATGCGACGCCGATGCTGGTGCTCTTGGTCGAGGATGACCCGGATATCCGCCTTTCGGTGCGCGAAATGCTTCGCGGTCTGGGCCATTCGGTGCTGGAGGCGGGCTCGGTCGAAGAGGCCGAGGCGCTCTCCAATCTGCCGGAAATCGGGCTGGTCCTGTCCGATATCCAACTCGCGGGCGAGGGCACCGGGATCGACCTTGCGCATCATCTGGCCGGGCGGGTGCCGATGCTGCTGATGACCTCGCTGCCGCCGGGCAGTCGGCTGCGCGCCGCCGCGCCCTGCCCGGTGTTGCAAAAACCCTTCGTCGCGGCGGAACTGGCCGCGCTGATTGCCGGAGTGCGCCGATGACCATTTCGCAAGCCCCCCTTGTGACCGTTCTCGACGACGAACCCGAGATCCGCCGCATGCTGGTCGATGCGCTGGAGGAAGCCGGGTTTCGCACCAACGCTTACGCCCGCGCCACGGAATTCGAGGCCGGGCTGAAGCGCTGCCAACCCGATGTTTGCCTTGTCGATCTGGGCCTGCCCGACCGCGACGGTCTGGCGCTGGTGCATCGGCTGGCGCTCGAATCGGGGGCGGCGATCATCATCATCTCGGGGCGGGCGCAGGTGCAGGACCGGGTGACCGGCCTCGAACTTGGCGCCGATGACTATATCATCAAGCCCTTCGATCCGGCCGAGGTGGTGGCCCGCATCCGCGCCCGTCTGCGCCGCCCGCGTCCCGACACCGCACCGGCGGCGCAGGTCGCCGTCTTTGCCGGGTGGAAGGCCGCTTTCGACCGGTATGTGCTGATTGATGACAGCGGCGCCGAGACGCCCTTTTCCCATGCCGAGGGAGAGGTGCTGCGGCTTTTCCTTGAAAGCCCCAACCGGCTGATTTCGCGGGCGCAAATGCAGGAGACGCTGGGCGGCGCCGCGGGCGAAAGCTTCGATCGGGCGATGGATGTGCGGATTTCGCGGCTGCGCACGAAGCTTGGCGAAGATCCAAAGAACCCGCGTCTGATCAAGACGATCTACGGCGCGGGCTACATCTTTCTGGGCGAGGTGCGCTGGGAGTAAACGGGTCGCACTTTACGGCGGGGCGCGGCGGCATTACCTCTGGACCCGTGAATACGGAGCGCACCATGAAACCTGCCCTTACCCTTTACCTTGCCGCCCCCCGTGGCTTCTGCGCGGGCGTCGACCGGGCCGTGAAGATCGTCGAGATGTCGCTCGAGAAATGGGGGGCACCGGTCTATGTGCGCCACGAGATCGTCCACAACAAATTCGTCGTGGACACGCTCGCGGCCAAGGGCGCGGTTTTCGTGGAAGAGCTCGATGAATGCCCGGTCGATCGGCCGGTGATCTTTTCGGCGCATGGCGTGCCGAAGACCGTCCCGGCCGAGGCCGAGCGGCGCAACATGATCTATGTCGATGCGACCTGCCCCTTGGTGTCCAAGGTGCATCTGGAAGCCGAACGCCATGCCGAGGAAGGTCTGCAGATCATCATGATCGGTCACCGCGGCCACCCCGAGGTGATCGGCACCATGGGACAGCTGCCCGAGGGTGAGGTGCTTCTGATCGAAACCGCCGCCGATGTGGCGACGCTTGAGGTGCGCGACCCGGACAAGCTGGCGTGGATCACCCAGACGACGCTGTCGGTCGATGACACGGCCGAGGTGGTGGCGGCGCTGCAGGCGCGGTTCCCCTCGCTCGTCGGGCCGGGCAAGGATGACATCTGTTACGCCACGACCAACCGTCAGGCGGCGGTGAAGATCCTCGCGGAAAAGATCGAGGCTTTGCTGGTCATCGGTGCGCCGAATTCCTCGAACTCGAAGCGTCTGGTCGAAGTCGGTCGCAATGCAGGTTGCGCGGTCTCGCATCTGGTCGAACGCGCCTCCGAGATCAAATGGGACGCGCTCGAGGGCATCACCCGCGTGGGTCTGACCGCGGGCGCCTCGGCCCCCGAGGTGCTGGTCGACGAGGTGATCGAGGCCTTCCGTGACCGCTACGATCTGACGGTGGAGCTTGTCGAGACCGCGAAAGAGCGGATAGAGTTCAAGACCCCGCGGATCTTCCGCCACGACACCTGAGGTACCATGACGCCCGAGTTCCTGCTGACCGCTTTCATCGTCTGTCTGGTTCCGGGGATCGGCGTCGTCTACACCTTGTCCTCGACGCTGGGGCAGGGGGTCCGGGCGGGGTTCTGGGCCTCGCTCGGGTGCACCATCGCGACGCTGGTGCATCTGGCCGTCGCGCTCGCGGGCTTGGCCGCGGTGCTGCACACCTCCGCCGTGCTGTTCCAGTCGATCAAATATGCAGGCGTGGCCTATCTGCTTTACATGGCATGGGGCACGCTGAAGGGCACGGGCGGGCTGGCGCTTGAAGCCGCTGCGCCGCAGTCGGTCGGGCGCCTCGTCTGGCGCGGCATCGTGCTGAACCTGCTGAACCCGAAGCTGCCCCTGTTCTTCGTGGCCTTCCTGCCGCAATTCATGGCGGTGAATGACGGGCCTTACGTCATGGCGGAACTGGGCGTCGTCTTTGCCGTGCTGACCTTCCTGACCTTTCTTGGCTACACCGCGCTGGCCGCCTCGGGGCGGCAGGCGATCCTGAGCCGCCCGGCCGTGATGGCCTGGATGCGGCGGGCTTTCGCGGCGTCCTTCGCGGCGCTGGGCCTGCGGCTGGCGTTCGAGCGCGCATGATGGCAGATCTTTACGCATGGACCGACGGGGCCTGCAGCGGCAACCCGGGGCCGGGGGGCTGGGGCGTGTTGATGCGCGCGATGGACGGCGCCACGATCGTCAAGGAAAAGGAACTCTGCGGCGGCGAGGCTGACACGACCAACAATCGCATGGAGTTGATGGCGGCAATCTCGGCGCTGGAGGCTTTGACGCGGCCGACCGCGCTGACGATCACCACCGACTCGGCCTATGTGAAGAACGGCATCCAGTCCTGGATGCACGGCTGGAAACGCAACGGCTGGAAGACCGCCGACAAGAAGCCGGTGAAGAACGTCGATCTGTGGCAACGGCTCGATGCGGCGCAGGCGCGCCATCAGGTGGTCTGGAAGTGGATAAAGGGCCACGCTGGGCATGCGGAAAACGAACGGGCGGATGAACTGGCCCGGGCGGGCATGGCGCCCTACAAGCCGAGCAAGGGTTGAGCAACACGGTGGTTCGGGCGGATCAGGAAAAGCACCGCTTTTCCCCGCCCGTTGCGATCCCTTTTGCGGCAAGACCGCATCCCCAAGCGTGACAGAGGCCAGCGCTCCGCCCCGGCGGCGCGAAAGCGCCCGCCATGGGCGGGGCGGGCGCTGGCCGAGTGCTTGATGCACTCGGCGGTCACGGGGCCAATGTATCGCGTGACCTCGGCAATGGCCTCGGTCAGGGATAACCCCTCACAAAAACCACGGCAGCACAAGCGGCGCCAGAAATGCCGTCAGCACCGCATTCAGCCCCATCCCGATCGAGGCGAAAGCCCCCGCCGTGTCATGCACCTGAAAGGCCCGCGCGGTGCCGATCCCATGCGCGGCCACCCCGGTCGCAAAGCCGCGCGCACGCCAGTCCTTCAAGCCGAGCCCGTTCATCATCGGCGTCACGAAAATCGCCCCGATCATGCCGGTCAGCAGCACCAGAACCGCGGTCAGCGTCGGCTGCCCGCCCAAGGCCTCGGAAATGCCGATCGCCACGGGCGCGGTCGCCGATTTCGGCGCGAGCGTCGCCAGAAGCCCCGCCTCGGCCCCTAGGGCCTTCGCAATCGCGAGCGCCGAGACGATGGCGGTGAACGACCCTGCCAGCAGCGCCGCCGCAATCGGGATCAGCGCCTTGCGGATCGCCTTCAGATTCGCCTGCAGCGGCACGGCCAGACAGACCGTCGCCGGTCCCAGCATGAAATGGACGAATTGCGCCCCCTCGAAATAATCCTTGTAGGGCGTGCCGGTGATCCCCAGCAGCACCGCCAGAAAGATCACCGCCAGCATCACCGGATTGGCCGCGGGATTGCGCCGCGCCAACCGATAAAGACTGTCGCCCGCCCAATAGGCAAAGAGCGTCGCCGTCAGCCACAACAAAGGTTGCGAGGCGAGATAGGACCAGATCAGCGCCGCGTCATTCATCGGGCAGGCTCCGCACCAGTTTCGCGACAAGGGTAAAGGTCACCGCGCCAACGACGATGGCCAGCAGCGTCGAGGCCACCAGCGCCACCGCCAGCGCCGGACCATGCGCGGCAAGCGTCGGCAGATGCGCCACCACCCCCACGCCCGCAGGCACGAAAAGCAGCGACAGATGGTTCAAAAGCCCCTGCGCCACGGGTCGGATCATCTCGCGCAGCCGGTCGCTGGCCGTGAGCGCCGCCACCATCCCCAGCATCCCCAGAACCGGCCCCGGCAACGGCAGATGCACCGCACGCGAGATCACCTCGCCCGCCAATTGGCACGCCAGAATGATCGCCAGAGCCGGAACCATCGGATGTTTCCTTGATATTGGTCAGAATTTAGAACCAGATTATGCCTGTTACCCCGCCATGCAAGCAAAAAGCCTCCGATCCTGTGGATAAGCGCGGGGGGATCGCTGCAACGTGAGGCGGTGGCGTTGACTTGCCCGGTGGCAAAACCGACACTGGCGGACCCCTGAACTGGAATCGGTGCCCCTTGCGTTTCACCCGCCTGCGACTGAACGGCTTCAAGAGCTTCGTCGATCCGACCGACCTTGTGATCCACGACGGCCTGACCGGCGTCGTGGGTCCGAACGGCTGCGGCAAGTCGAACCTGCTCGAAGCTTTGCGCTGGGTGATGGGCGAAACCCGCGCCAGTGCGATGCGCGGCGGCGGGATGGAGGATGTGATCTTCGCGGGCGCCGCCACCCGCGGCGCGCGGCATTTTGCGGAAGTCTCGCTGTCGATCGACAACAGCGAACGGCTGGCGCCGTCGGGCTTCAACGAGGCCGACACGCTGGAAATCGTGCGCCGGATCACCCGCGATGCCGGGTCCGCCTACAAGGTCAACACCAAGGATGTCCGCGCGCGGGATGTGCAGATGCTGTTCGCCGATGCCTCGACCGGGGCGCACAGCCCGGCGCTGGTGCGGCAGGGGCAGATTTCGGAACTGATCAACGCCAAGCCGAAAGCCCGCCGCCGGATTCTGGAAGAGGCTGCGGGGATCTCGGGCCTTTATCAGCGCCGGCACGAGGCGGAGTTGAAACTGTCGGGGGCCGAGCAGAATCTGGCGCGCGTCGATGACGTGCTTGACCAGCTTGGCGGGCAGTTGGCCGCGCTCGCCCGGCAGGTGCGGCAGGCGGTGCGGTATCGCGAGATCGGCAATGATCTGCGCAATGCCGAGGGGATGCTTCTCTATCGGCGCTGGCGCGAGGCCGATCTGGCCCGGGCCGAGGCGGAGAACGCGCTGCGCTCGGCGATGATGGGCGCGGCGCAGGCGGAATTGGCGTCCCGCGCGGCGGCGAAGGCGCGGGCGGGGCAGGAAGATGCCCTGCCGCCCTTGCGCGAGGAAGAGGCGATTGCCGGGGCGATCCTGCAACGGCTTGTGTTGCAACGCGACGCGCTCTCGGATGCCGAGGCGCAGGCGGCGGCGCGGATCGACAGTCTGAAGTCGCGCATCGCGCAGCTCGATCGCGACATGGAACGCGAAGCCGGGCTGAATCGCGATGCGGGGGAAACCATCGCCCGGCTCGACTGGGAAATGGGCCAGTTGCTCAAGGCCACCGAGGGGCACGAGGACAAGCTGGAAGCGGCCTCCGAGGCTTCGGCCGAAGCGGCGGCGGTTCTGGCCGAGCGGGAAGCGAACCTGAGCGAAGGCACCGAGGATGTGGCCCGGCTGGCGGCGCGGCATGGCTCGGTGACGCGGCTCGTGTCGGACAACCGCGCGACGGTGGCCAAGGCCGAGGCGGAGGCGGAACGGGCGTCCGATGCCGCCGAGGCCGCGGCCGAGGCGCTGGAGCGCGCCGAGGAGGCGTTCGAGGCCGCCCAGACTGCGCAGGAAGAAGCGCAGGATCAGGCCGAAGCCGCCGAGGAAGCGCTGATTGCGGCGGATGAGGCCCGCGGCGTCGTGCAGGCGCGCGAAAGCACCGCCCGCGCCGCGCGGTCCGAGGCCGAGGGCGAGGCGGGCGCACTGCGGGCCGAGGTGGCGGCTTTGGCCCGGCTTGTCGAACGCGAGGCGGCGAGCGGGCATCAGCTTCTGGATCGGGTGCGGGTGAAAAGCGGCTACGAGGCGGCTCTGGGCGCGGCCTTGGCCGATGATCTGCGCGCGCCGGAGGTGGAGGCCGAGGCCCGCTCCGGCTGGGGTGTGCTGCCCGATTACGCGGTGGTGCAGCCGTTGCCCGCGGGGATCGAGCCGCTCTCTGCCCATGTCGACGTGCCTGATGTGCTGCGCCGTCGCATCGCGCAGATCGGCCTTGTGGCCGATGCAGCCGAGGGGGCGCGGCTGCAACCCGCGCTTGCGCCGGGGCAGCGGCTGGTGTCGCTCGCCGGGGACCTGTGGCGCTGGGACGGCTTTCGCGCCGGGGCCGAGGATGCGCCGACGGCGGCTGCGCTGCGGCTGCGCCAGCTCAACCGTCTGGTGGAACTCAAGCGCGATCTCGAGGAGGTCGCGGCCCGGGCCGATGGCGCGCGGCAGGCGCATGAGGCTTTGAGCCGGACGCTGGCCGAGGCATCGGCCGCCGACGCCCGCGCCCGCGATGCGCGTCGCGCCGCCGATACGCGGCTGGCCGAGGCGGGGCGGGCGCTCAGCCGTGCCGAAGCGGATCGTTCGATTTCCGCGGGCAAACTCGAAGCGGCGCGGATGGCGGTGAAGCGTTACGGCGACGAGGCCGGATCGGCGCGGCTCGCTTTGGCCGAGGCCGAGGCGCAACTGGCCGCGCTGCCCGATCTGGACGCCGCGCGCGGTGCCGTCGAGGCGATCAAGCTGACGGTGGAAGCGGCGCGGGTGACGATGCTGACCCGCCGCGCCGCGCATGACGAGATCCGCCGCGAGGGCGAGGCAAGGCTGCGGCGGCGGCAGGAGATCACCAAGGAAATTTCGGGCTGGCGGCACCGGTTGGAGACGGCCGAGAAGCGGTCCGCCGAACTGGCCTCGCGGCGCGAGGAGGCGGTGGGGGAACTCGAAGACGCCGCCGCCGCGCCCGAGGAACTGGCGGCAAAGCGCGACGAGTTGAATTCCGCGATCGAGACCGCCGAGGAACGGCGCGCGAAAGCCTCGGACCGGCTGGCCGAGGCGGAGGGCGCCTTGCGTCAGGCGCAGATGGCGGAACGCGATGCCGAACGCGCCGCCGGTGAGGCGCGCGAGGGCAAGGCCCGGGCCGAGGCGCGGCTTGATGCCGCCCGCGAAACCCAGGCCCATGCCGCCGAGCGGATCGAGGAGGCGATGGATCTGACGCCGCAGGCTTTGTTCGATGCGCTCGACGTCGACCCGGAGAAGATGCCCGCCGCCGAGGCGCTGGAAATCGAGGTCGCGCGGCTCAAACGCGCTCGCGAGGCCTTGGGCGCCGTGAACCTGCGCGCCGAGGAAGACCTGCGCGAGGTGCAGGGCGAACATGACGGGCTGGCGCAGGAAAAGACCGATCTGGAGGAAGCGATCCGCAAGCTGCGCTCGGGCATCGCCGGGCTGAACCGCGAGGGGCGCGAGCGGTTGCTGACGGCTTACGAGCAGGTCAACGAAAGCTTCCGCACGCTCTTCACCCACCTCTTCGGCGGTGGTTCGGCCAGTCTGCAACTGGTCGAAAGCGATGACCCGCTGGAAGCCGGGCTCGAGATCATGTGCCAGCCGCCGGGCAAGAAGCTCTCCACCCTCAGCCTGCTGTCGGGCGGCGAGCAGACGCTGACCGCGATGGCGCTGATCTTTGCCGTTTTCCTTGCCAACCCGGCGCCGATCTGCGTGCTCGACGAGGTGGATGCGCCCTTGGACGATGCCAACGTCACCCGGTTCTGTGACCTGCTCGATGAAATGACCCGCCGCACCGACACGCGGTTTCTGATCATCACCCACCATGCGGTGACGATGAGCCGGATGGACCGGCTTTTCGGCGTGACGATGCAGGAACAAGGCGTCAGCCAACTGGTCTCGGTCGATCTGAAGAAGGCCGAGCAGCTGGTGGCCTGACGGGGCTTGATGCAGACCCGGCAATCGGACAATCCTTGCCGAAAGGAGGCCCAGATGATCCGTCCGTTCGTCCCCGCTTTCGCTGCAATTCTGGCGGCTCTGCCTGCGCAGGCGCAGGTGATGGCCGATCCCGATGTCGTTGCCGCCTTCCTGCAGGACTACGGTCTGAAGGTCGATCCGGGCAGGGACGATCAGGGCGATCCGATGCTCTCGAGCGAGGTCGATGACACGAAATTCGACGTCTATTTCTATGGCTGCACGCAGACGCGCGACTGCACCTCGGTCGCGTTTTCGGCGGTGTTCCTGACCGAAGAGCCGATGAAATACGCGATGCTGAACGGCTGGAACAAGAACGCCCGCTTTGGCCGCGCCTATGTCGACGGCGACGGCAATGCGGTGATCGAATATGACGTGAACCTCGACAAGGATGGCGTGGGCGGAAAGAATTTCACCGACACCATCGACATCTGGCGCAGCTTGCTGGATGACTTCCGCAATCACATCAACTGGTAAGGCAAAGATCCCATGGCATCCGCAATCGAAGCCCGTCTGAGCGCGCTCAACATCACGCTTCCCGACGCCCCCGCCCCGGCGGCGAATTACGTGCCTTTCGTGCGCACCGGCAATCAGATCTTCGTCTCGGGTCAGGTTTCCTCGGGGCCGGACGGGTTCATCAAGGGCAAGCTGGGCGCTGACATGAGCGTCGAAGAGGGCGCCGCCGCCGCGCGGCGGTGCGGCCTCGCGCTGATCGCGCAGGCCCGGGCCGCGGTGGGCGATCTGGACAAGGTGAAGCGGGTGGTGAAGCTCGTGGGCTTCGTCAATTCCACGGTTGATTTCACCGACCAGCCCAAGGTGGTGAACGGCTGCTCGGACCTCATGGTCGAGGTCTTTGGCGAGGCAGGCCGTCATGCGCGCTCGGCCGTGTCTGCCGCTTCGCTGCCCTTCGGCGTCGCGGTCGAGATCGAGGCGATCTTCGAGGTGGAATGATGCATCCCCTGCCTGCGGCCTTCCTGACCCGCCCCATCGCGCATCGCGCGTTGCATGACCGGGCCGCCGGGCGGCCCGAGAACAGCCGCGCTGCGGTGCGGGCGGCGGTGGCCGCGGGCTACGGCATCGAGATCGACCTGCAACCCTCGGCCGATGGCGTGCCGATGGTGTTTCACGATTATGATCTGCGGCGGCTGACCGGGGTTCCCGGTCGGCTGCGCGGCCTGACGGCGGCGGAGCTGTCCGAGATCCCGCTTTTGGGCGGCGACGAGGGCATTCCGACCTTGGCCGAGGTCCTGGCGATCGTCGATGGCCAGGTGCCGCTGCTCATCGAGATCAAGGATCAGGATGGGGCGATGGGGCCGGATGTCGGCCCGCTTGAGACCGCCACCGCGCGGGTTCTGACGGGTTATGCCGGGCCGGTGGCGGTGATGTCCTTCAACCCGAATGCGGTGCTCGCCTTCCATCTGGAGGCGCCCGGGGTGCCGGTCGGCCTGACGACCTCGGCCTATCACGCCGATCACTGGCCGCTTCTGCCCGCGACTGTGCGGGCGCATCTGGCGGGCATTCCTGATTTCGAGCGGGTGGGGGCCTCGTTCATCTCGCATGAGGCCGCCGATCTGGGCTCGGCCCGGGTGGCCGAGCTGAAAGCCAAAGGGGCGGCGATCCTGTGCTGGACGATCCGCTCGCCCGAGGCCGAGGCCGACGCGCGGAAGATCGCGCAAAACATCACCTTCGAGGGCTACGCCGCTTGACCCTTTCCCCCGGCGCCCCATCCTTCTGGGAAATGGTGCGGGGGGCCCTTTTTTGGAAAGCGTTGAAGTTTCTGTTCTTGCAGCCCTTTCAACGATCCCGGCGGCAGACTGGGACGCCTGCGCCTGCCCCGAAACCGCCGAGGGCGGCCGCCCCTGCGACCCTTTCACCACGCATCGGTTCCTGAGCGCGCTTGAAGACTCGGGCTCGGTCGGACCCGGCACCGGCTGGACGCCGCATCATCTGGTGGCCCGGCATGCGGGCGCGGTGATCGCCGTCGCCCCCTTTTACCGCAAGAGCCATTCGCAGGGCGAATATGTCTTCGACCATGCCTGGGCCGAGGCCTGGCATCGGGCGGGCGGCAGTTATTATCCGAAGCTTCAGGGCGCCGTGCCCTTCACCCCGGTCACCGGGCGGCGGCTTCTGTGCCGTCCGGGGCAGGAGGACATCGGGCAGGCCGCGCTGTTGCAGGCGATGGCAGAGCTGACGCGGCGGGGCGGCCATTCCTCGGCGCATCTGACCTTTTGCTCTGAGGCCGAGGCCGAGGCGGCAACCTCCGAGGGCTGGCTGCATCGCATGGGCGTGCAGTTCCATTGGGAAAACCGCGGCTACGACAGCTACGAGGCGTTTCTGGCCACCCTTGCCTCGCGCAAGCGCAAGGCGTTGCGCAAGGAACGCGAGCGGGCGCAGGCTTTTGGCGGCACGATCCGGGCGCTGACCGGCGCGGCGATCGAGGAGCATCATTGGGAAGCGATGTGGGCCTTTTATCAGGACACCGGGGCGCGGAAATGGGGCCGCCCCTATCTGACCCGCGCCTTCTTTGACGCGGTGCATGCGATGCGCGACGAGGTGCTCTTGATCGTGGCCGAGCGGGATGGCCGGGCTGTGGCCGGGGCGCTCAATTTCATCGGGCGGGATACGCTTTACGGCCGCTATTGGGGCTGCCTCGAGGATCACGCCTTCCTGCATTTCGAACTGTGCTACCATCAGGCGGTCGACTGGGCGATTGCCGAAGGCTTCGCCCGGGTCGAGGCCGGGGCGCAGGGCGAACACAAGCTGGCGCGCGGCTATCTGCCCGTGGTGACGCATTCGGTGCATCACATCCCGCATCCCGGCTTCCGCCGCGCCGTCGCCGAGTATCTGGAACAGGAGCGCGCGGCGGTGGCCGAGGAAGCCGATGCACTGGCAGAGCTTGGCCCCTATCGGGAAGCAGGGCGTATTTAGTCCAAGAAAAAGCAGCGGGTTTTTCCTGGTCCAAATACGCAAATCCCCCCGGGTCGCGCGGGCCGCGGAAAGGGGCGTATTTTCGCCAAGAAGAAGACCAGTGTTTCTTCTTGGCCCAAATACGCCCTTGCCGCCTTGGTGTCAGAGCGCCGAAAGCAGGGCTTCGCCCGCCGAGATTTCACACACGCCCGGGCTTTCCTCGCGGTTCAGCACCTTCACGGTGCCGTCTTCGACGAGCATCGCATAGCGGGCCGAGCGATCGATCAGGCCCACGGGCGGCGCCGAAAACGCCATTCCGATCGCCTTGGTGAAGCTCGCTTCCGCATCGGCCAGCATCGTGATGCCGGCAGCCGTGGCCCCGGTCGCTTCGCCCCAGGCGGCCATCACGAAGGGGTCGTTGACAGAGACACAGACGATCTCGTCCACGCCCTTGGCGTCGAACTGCGGCTTGGTGCGGATGAAGCTCGGCACATGGGCGGTCGTGCAGACACCGGTGTAAGCGCCCGGAACGGCAAAGATCACCAACTTGCGCCCCTTGGTCAGCGCCGCCAGATCAACCGCTTCGGGGCCGTTGGCGCCGATCTTCAAAAGCGTTGCGCCGGGAAGTTTCTCCCCAACCGTAAGTGTCATTGCGTTCTCCCTTCGCTTGGCACGGGCTGTGCATCAGGGATATAGGGGCGGGACGTGACATGACCAGAGGAAGACCATGAGCGGCATCGTGATTGTGGGCGGCGGGCAGGCGGCGGCATCCTTGGCGGCGAAGGCGCGGGCCCTGGGATATGAGGGCGACGTGACCATTCTGGGCGAGGAACCGGTGGCCCCCTATCAGCGCCCGCCGCTGTCCAAGGCCTATCTTCTGGGCGAGATGCCGCTCGAACGGCTGACGCTGCGCGGTGACGACTGGTATGTGGCGAACCGGGTGACGTTGCGCGTGGGCACGAAGGTGACCGGCATCGACCGTGCCGCGAAGGCGGTGCTGATCGGCGACGAGCGGCTGAGCTATGACCATCTGGCGCTTTGTACCGGGGCGGTGCCGCGGCCCCTGCCGGTCGAGATGGGGGCCGAGGGGCTTGCGGGCATCTACACCCTGCGCGATCTCGCCGATACCGACGCGATGGCCGATGAATTCGTCGCCGGGCGCAATCTGGTCGTCGTGGGCGGCGGCTACATCGGGCTTGAGGCGGCGGCGGTGGCCAGCAAGCGTGGGCTGACCGCGAAACTCGTGCATACCCGGGCCCGCATCCTGCGCCGCGTCGCGGGGGTGGAAACCGCGAATGCGATCCGCGAGATGCACCGCGCGCATGGGGTCGAAATTCTGGAAGACATCGGCATCACCCGGGTCTTGGGTGAGGGTCGGGTGAGCGGCGTCGAACTGGCCGATGGCCGCATCCTGCCCGCCGATTTCATCGTCGTCGGCATCGGGGTCGATCCGCGCACCGATCTGGCCGAGGCTGCGGGACTTGTGATCGACGAGGGCATCGCAGTCGATGAACAAGGCCGCACCTCTGATCCGAACATCTGGGCGGCGGGCGATTGCGCCGCGCTGCCGGGGCCGGAAGGGCGGATGCGGATCGAATCGGTCGGCAATGCCATCGACATGGGCGAACTCGTGGCCGAGAACATGTTGGGCGCCCGGAAAACTTATCAGCCGAAACCCTGGTTCTGGTCGGATCAGTTTTCCTCGAAACTGCAGATCGCGGGGCTTTGCACCGGTCATGACAAAGTGGTGACCCGCACCACCGAGGGGCAGTCGTTTTGGTATTTCCGCAACGGGCACCTGATCGCCGTCGATGCGCTGGATGCGCCGCGCGCCTACATGATCGGCAAGCGGCTGATCGAGGGTGGCAAGTCGGTGACGCCCGAGCAGGTGGCCGAGGCGACCGATCTCAAGGCGCTGATGGCATGAGAATCATCGGCGGCGAGCGGCGGGGCCTGAAACTGACCGAGGTGGGCGAGGGCGACATGGGCGCGCATCTGCGCCCCACCACCGACCGGGTGCGCGAGAGCATCTTCAACCTTCTGATCAACGGCACCCATGGCAACCCGATCCCGGGGGCGCGGGTGCTGGATTTGTTTGCGGGCACTGGCGCGCTGGGGCTCGAGGCTCTGTCCCGCGGCGCGGCCCGGGTGGCCTTTGTCGATGACGGCACGGCGGCACGGGTGCTTTTGCGCAAGAATGTCGAGCTGATGCGGGCGATGGGCGTGACCGACATCTGGCGCCGTGATGCGACAAACATGGGGCCCTGCCGCGGTGCGGGCTATGGGCTGATTTTCCTCGATCCGCCCTATGGCATGGGGCTGGGGGAGAAGGCGCTTGCCTCCTGTCTGGCGCATGGCTGGATCGCCCCCGGTGCAATGGTGGTGTGGGAGGAAAACACGGCCCCCATCGTTCCCGAGCCGCTCGAGCAGATCGACCAGCGCCGCTATGGCGAGACGATCGTGACCCTCGCCCGGATGCCGGCATGAGCGTGAAAGCCGTTCTGTTCGACTGCGACGGCGTGCTGGTCGACAGCGAACCGATGACCTTTCTGGCGCTGCAGGACGATCTGGCGGACCACGGGTTGCCTCTGACGATTCCGCAGATGGAAAAGATGTTCCTCGGCGGCACGCTGGAGCGCGTGCGGCAGGTGGCCAACGACATGGGCGCTGGGCTGGCGCCCGCTTGGTGCGATTCCTTCTATGCCCGGCTTTACGCGATGCTGCGCGCGCGTGCCGAGTTGATGCCGGGGGTCGAATCGCTGCTGGATCGGCTTGACGATGCGGGGATTCCCTATGCCGTCGGCTCGAACGGGCGACGCGCGAAGATGGAGGCGAGCCTTGGCCGCCATCCGGCGCTGTGGGCACGGCTCTCGGATCGGCTCTTTTCCGGGCAGGATCTGGGCTGTCCGAAACCGGCCCCCGATCTTTACCTGCACGCGGCAGCGTTCCTTGGGGTGGCGCCTGCGGAATGCGTGGTTGTCGAGGACAGTGGCCCCGGCGCGCAGGCGGCACGGGCGGCCGGAATGCGCTGCCTTGGCTATGCGCCGCACGGCGGGGCCGAGGCGCTGCTGGCTGCCGGGGCCGAGATCTTCACCGATCTGCATGAGATTCCGAAGCTGATCGGCCTTGCCCAAGGCTGATCGCACAGCCTCAAGGGAATCGCAGGGCGCAAAGAAAAAGACCGCCGAGTTTCCTCAGCGGCCTTTTGAACTGCTCGAAGGCGGCTTCAGCCCTGACGGGCCTTGAAGCGCTTCTGCGTCTTGTTGATCACGTAGACGCGGCCTTTACGGCGCACGATCTGGCAATCGCGATGACGCTGCTTGAGCGAGCGGAGCGAGTTGCGGACCTTCATCGGTCTTCTCCTGTTCGCGGCGACGTGCGCCTTGAAAACGAATGCCCCCGAAGGGGCGGTGAATGGTGGGCGGTACTGGGATCGAACCAGTGACCCCTACGATGTCAACGTAGTGCTCTACCGCTGAGCTAACCGCCCGGAAACTTTCGCCGTTTGCCGCTGCATTCTTTCCCGAAGCAAAGAACGTGGCCGCAACCGCGTCGGTCTGGGGGTCTATAAAAGGAGTCGTTCCGGCTTTCAAGGCCCTTTTGGCACGAAAAGAAATCGGTGTACTCTTTCTTCCGAAGGAGCCCCCATGCCCGAGTGTCCCGCATCGATCCAGCCCTACCGGCTGCAGCTGCCCGAGACCGTGACCTCGGGGGTGATCTTTGCGTCGCCGCATTCGGGCCGGTTCTATCCGGCCGACTTCACCCGCCGTGCCCAGCTTGACCTGCTCAGGCTGCGTTCCTCCGAGGATGCCTTTGTAGACAGGCTTCTGACAGAGGTTCCGCTGCTGGGGGCGACGCTGCTCGAGGCGGTTTATCCGCGCGCCTATGTCGATCTGAACCGTGCCGAAGACGAGCTCGATCCGGCCCTGATCGAGGGGGTGGCCCGCGGGTCGGGGGGCGCGCGGGTCGCAACGGGGCTCGGTGTGATTCCCCGTGTCGTCGCCGGGGGGCGGGAAATTTTCCGCGGCAAGATCTCCCGCGCCGAGGCCGAAGACCGGCTGGCGCGAATCTGGCGGCCCTATCACAGTCAGTTGAGCGCCCTGCTGCAGGACCGGCGGGCCCGATTCGGCCGCGCGATTCTCTTCGACGTCCATTCGATGCCAAGCGAGGCCGCCAGCCTGCGCGGTCAGGGGCCGGATATCGTGCTGGGCGACCGCTTCGGCGCCTCGGCCCGGTCGGAGACGATTCTGGCCGTCGAACAGGCGTTCCGCCGCGCAGGGCTCCGCGTGGCGCGCAACAGCCCCTTTGCGGGCGCCTATATCGTGCAGCGCTACGGCCGGCCCGCCGAAGGGCTGGAGGTGGTGCAGGTCGAGATCGCCCGGGCGCTCTACATGGACGAGGACTTCATCGAGCCGCTGGCCCAGTTCGATCGATTCGCGCGCCGGATCGGGGCAGTCTTTGCGGAACTCGCCGATCTTGTGCGCGGCGACGCGCGGATGGCGGCGGAATAGTCAGCCTTTGGTCAGGCCACGGCCCAGCCGGATCGCATCTGACCCGAATTTCGCCCGGATCGCATCGGCCGCCCGCTCGGCCGCCGCGCGCGTCGTCGCCTGCGGATCGAGCAGATCGCCCACCGGATCGCGGCCGCCCGCCGGACCAAGGTCGGAATAGGCTGCGCCGATCAGCCGGAACGGCCCCGGCTCGGGCAGGGCCATCAGCAGCGCCTGCGTCGCGCGAAAGAGCGTGTCGGCCAGTTGCGAGGGTTCCTCAAGCTTCACCTGACGGCTGAGCGCGGAGAAATCCGCCCGCCGCAGCTTCAGCACCGCCGTGCGGCCTTCAAGCCCCTTCGCCTTCATCCGCGCGGCGGCCTTTTCGCACATCGTCCAAAGAATGTCCTGCAACCGGTCGCGGTCGGCGATGTCGGTGTCGAAGGTGGTCTCGTGCGAGACCGACTTGATCTCGGCATCGGGCACGACGCGGCGCCGGTCGATGCCCTGCGCCAGGTCGTAAAGCCGCAGGCCCGTCGCGCCGAACCGGCTTTCGAGCGCGCCCTGACCGGCGCGGCGGATATCGGCCAGACTGCGCAAGCCCGCCCGGGCCAGCGCCGCCCGCGTCGCCTCGCCCACGCCCCAGAGGATCGAAGCGGGCTTGTCGCGCAGGAACTCCGCGGTCTCGGCCACGCCGATCACCGAAAACCCGCGCGGCTTGTCGAGGTCCGAGGCGATCTTCGCCAGAAACTTGTTGTGCGACAGCCCGACCGAGGCGGTGACGCCGATCTCGGTCTCGATCTCGCGGATCACCCGGGCAAGACTGACCGCAGGGGGCGCATGGTGCAGACGGGCGGTGCCGGTCAGGTCCAGAAACGCCTCGTCAAGCGAGAGCGGTTCGACCAGCGGCGTCAGCGTGGCGAATTTCGCCCGGATCAGCGCCGAGACCTCGGCATAGCGATCCTTGCGCGGACGCAGCACGACTGCCTCGGGGCAAAGCTTCATCGCCTGAAACATCGGCATGGCAGAGCGGACCCCGGCGATGCGGGCGATATAGCAGCAGGTGGTGACGACCCCGCGCGTGCCGCCACCGACGATCAGCGGCTTGTCGGCAAGGCTCGGGTCGTCGCGCTTTTCGACCGACGCATAGAAGCTGTCGCAATCGATATGGGCGACGGAGAGGGTGAAAAGCTCGGGGTGACGCAGCATCCGCGGCCGCCCGCAGCGCGGACAGCGTGCAGGAGAGGTGTCGAAGGTCGCAAGGCAATCACGGCAGAGCGCGGGCATGGTGATCGATCCTAACGCAGGACCCGGCCGTAGGGGAGGGGGCGCTGCCCCCTCTTTTGGCTGCGCCAAAATTCACCCCCGGGATATTTGAAGCAAGATGAAGGGCCATGCTCTCACCTTGCTGCAAATATCTCGGGGGGGGCGAAGCGGGGGGCAGAGCCCCCCACCTCCCTGTCAGTTCAGCACCCGGGCTTCGGTCTGGGCGCGGTGGCTGGCCGAGACCCGCCCGCCCACCACCAGCCCGTCGAGACCGGCGGTCACCTTGACCTCGTCGCCGTCCTTCACTTCGCCCGCGAGGATCAGTTCCGCCAGCGGGTCTTGCAACGCGCGCTGGATCACCCGTTTCAGCGGCCGCGCGCCGAAGACCGGATCGTAGCCCTCGTCGGCGAGCCATTTCAGCGCCGCCTCGTCGAGCGCGAGGCTGATCTTCCGCGCCGCGAGACGTTTTTCGAGCCGCTTGAGCTGGATCGTCACGATCCCGTCCATGTTGTCGCGCGTCAGCCGGTCGAAGATCACCATCTCGTCCAGACGGTTCAGGAATTCGGGGCGGAAATGCATCCGCACCGCCTCCATTACCTCGGACTTGGCCTCGGCGGCATCCGACCCCTCGGGAAGGCGGCTGAGTGCCTGGCTGCCAAGGTTCGAAGTCAGCACGATCAGCGTCTGCTTGAAATCGACGGTGCGGCCCTGGCCATCGGTCAGCATGCCGTCGTCAAGCACTTGCAGCAGCACGTTGAAGACATCGGGATGCGCCTTTTCCACCTCGTCGAACAGAACCACCTGATAGGGGCGGCGCCGCACGGCTTCGGTCAGCACGCCGCCCTCATCGTAGCCGACATAGCCGGGCGGGGCGCCGATCAGCCGGGCCACGGAGTGCTTCTCCATGAATTCCGACATGTCGATCCGCACCATCGCGGCATCGTCGTCAAACAGATAATTGGCGACGGCCTTCGTCAGTTCGGTCTTGCCGACCCCGGTCGGGCCGAGGAACAGGAACGAGCCCAAGGGCCGCCCCTCGTCGTTCAGCCCGGCGCGGGCGCGGCGCACGGCATTGGCCACCGCAGTGATGGCGGCATCCTGCCCGATCACCCGGTTGTGGAGCTCGTCCTCCATCTTCAAGAGCTTCTCGCGCTCGCCTTCGAGCATCTTCGAGGTCGGAATGCCGGTCCAGCGTTCCACCACTTCGGCGATCTGCTCGGGGCGGACGGCCTCTTCGACCATCTTGCCCTCGGCCACCGTCTCGGCTTCGGCCAGCACCTTTTCCAGTTCCGGGATCTTGCCGTATTGCAGCTCGCCCGCCTTGGCGAAGTTCCCCTCGCGCTTGGCCTGTTCCAGCGCCGCCCGCGCTTGGTCCAGCTGTTCCTTGACCGAGCGCGAGGCCTCGAGCATGTCGCGTTCCGACTGCCATTTGGCGGTCATCACGGCGGAACGCTCCATCACCTCGGCCAGATCCTTTTCCAGCTTCTCGAGCCGATCTTTCGACGCCGCATCTTCCTCGCGTTTCAGCGCCTCGGCCTCGATCTGCATCTGCAGGATTTGACGGTCGAGCGCGTCAAGTTCTTCGGGCTTGCTGTCCACTTCCATCCGCAGACGGCTTGCCGCCTCGTCCACAAGGTCGATCGCCTTGTCGGGCAGGAAGCGGTCGGTGATGTAGCGGTGCGACAGCGTCGCCGCCGCCACCAGCGCCGAATCGGAAATCTTCACGCCGTGGTGGAGTTCGTATTTCTCCTTGATCCCGCGCAGGATCGAGATCGTGTCCTCGACCGTCGGCTCGCTCACCATCACCGGCTGGAACCGCCGCGCGAGGGCTGCGTCCTTCTCCACATATTTGCGGTATTCGTCGAGCGTGGTGGCGCCGACGCAATGCAATTCGCCCCGCGCAAGCGCCGGTTTGATCAGGTTCGCCGCATCCATCGCGCCTTCGGATTTGCCCGCGCCGACCAGCGTGTGCATCTCGTCGATGAAAAGGATGATCTCGCCCGCCGCGGCCTCGATTTCCTTCAGGATCGCCTTCAGCCGTTCCTCGAATTCGCCACGGTATTTCGCCCCGGCAATCAGCGCGCCCATGTCGAGCGCCAGAAGCTTCTTGTTGCGCAGGCTTTCGGGCACGTCGCCGTTGATGATGCGCAAAGCCAGCCCCTCGGCGATGGCGGTTTTCCCCACGCCGGGTTCGCCGATCAGCACCGGGTTGTTCTTGGTGCGCCGCGACAGCACCTGCATCGTGCGGCGGATCTCGTCATCGCGCCCGATGATCGGGTCGATCTTGCCTTCTTCCGCCGCCGCGGTCAGGTCGCGCGCATATTTCTTCAGCGCATCATAGCCTTGCTCGGCATTGGCGCTGTCGGCGGTGCGGCCCTTGCGGATGTCGTTGATGGCGGTGTTCAGCTTCTGCGCGGTCACCGCGCCGGCATCCAGCGCGTCCTTGGCCTTGGTGTTCACCATGGCGAGCGCCATCAGCATCCGCTCGACCGGAACGAAGCTGTCGCCCGCTTTCGTTGCCAGTTTCTCGGCCTCGTCGAGCACGCGCACCAGCGCCTGTTCGACATAGACCTGCCCGTCGCCGCCCGAGACTTTCGGCAGCTTCGAGACGTAAAGATCGACGGTTTCCTGCACCCGGGCGGGCTCGCCCCCGGCGCGCTTGATCATATTGGCCGACAGCCCCTGATCGTCATCCATCAGCGCTTTCAGAAGATGCTCGGGCACAACCCGCTGATGGCCCTCGCGCATCGCGATCGTCTGCGCCGCCTGCAGGAAGCCGCGCGACCGTTCCGTGAACTTTTCCATGTTCATCGGGTTTCTCCTCAATCAAGCCCCCAAGGCCTTGGCGCCCACCATGGCACGCCGTTCCCGGGTCTTGCCCAGAAAGTGGTCGAGCGTTTTGGCCGGTTCAAGAGGGGTCCGGGGTGATGAAAAAAATTTCGCTGGGGCGATCTTGGAAACCATTCGCCAAGACTTCACGTTCATCCTGAAAGCTCCATAGGCGAGGTCACCCCATGCACCAGGTTGCCGTCCGCATCGCGCATCTGATCTACAACGCCGCGCTTCGTCAGTTCGAAGCGGTGGTGGAGTTCTTCTCTCCCGGACTGCCGCAGCCGATGCGGGTGCCGGTCCGGGTTCCGGCCGCGCCCGACATGGGGCACCGGCGTCTGGTCCGGGCGCTGACCCATGAAGCCCGGCGGCGCGGCGGGATCTACTGATCCAATTCGCTTGACCGCTTCCGGCATCAGGGGCAAAACCCCGGCGTTTGCACCGCTGGAGGGCTGCCATGACCGATCTTCTTCCCGCCGATGATCGCCTGATCGTTGCGATGGATGTGCCGAATGCCCTTGCGGGGCTGGAACTGGCCGAAAAGCTGGGTGACAGCGTCAGCTTCTACAAGATCGGCCTTGGCATGCTGACGGGCGGTGGTCTGGCGCTGGCGAACGAGCTCAAGGACGAGCACGGCAAGAAGATCTTCCTCGACATGAAGCTCTTCGATATCGGGGCGACGGTCGAAGCGGCGGTGCGGGGCCTTGCGCAATTCGATCTCGATTTCCTGACCGTGCATGGCGACCCCCATGTGGTGCGGGCGGCGAAACAGGGGGCTGCGGGCAAGGATCTGAAAATCCTTGCCGTCACCATCCTGACCTCGCTCGACCGGGGCGATCTCGATGCCGCGCTGATCCGCGATGGTGCCGTCGCCGATCTGGTGGTGGAGCGGGCCGGTCGGGCCTTTCTGTCCGGGGCAGATGGCGTCATCGCAAGTCCTCAGGAAGCGGCGCTGATCCGGGCACTGCCCGAGGCGGCGGGCAAGCTCATCGTCACCCCGGGCGTGCGTCCGGCGGGGGCCGCGCTTGGCGATCAGAAGCGGGTCGAAACCCCGGCTTCGGCGCTGAAGGCCGGGGCCGATCATCTGGTCGTCGGTCGTCCGATCTGGCAGGCCGCCGATCCGCAGGCGGCGGCGCAGGCGATCCTGCGCGAGATCGCCGAGATCTGACATCCTGTCGCTGAAAACGAAAACGGCGGCTCCGACCGAGCCGCCGTTTTCGTGCATGATGTGACAAACGTCACTGATGGGTGGAGGCTTCCGCCGCCCCGGCCCCGATCCCCAGACCCATCGGCTGGGCTACCGACAGCCAGACGACAAGGCCAACCAGACAAACGGTAACGCTAACAAGGAAGTACTTGAAGCTTTTCGCTTCTTTCGGGAAATCATCGTACATTTCTTCTCTCCTGATCTGCCACCTGCGTCTCTACGCCGCAGCGGCCGAGTCGTCCATAACCTAGATCAATTCCAGTTCTGGAATGTGAGAGATTTTCAGTTTTCGTTGATATCCCGATCCCAGATCCGCGTCTGACCGGCGCGGACGCCGACCAATTTGCGCGCGATCAGCCAGACCGCCAGCGCCGCCACCGTCATCACCAGAATCAGCGCGGGCAGCGATCCGCCAAGGACACCAAGCCAGAGCAGCCCGGCCACCAGAAGCGCCCCGGCGGCAAAGCCGAGCAGAAGGAAGATGGGCAGCAGCATCTCTGCCGCGCCCAGCACGGCCGCCGCCACCACCCAGGCCCAGGGTTCCTGCCACCACATGATCACTTCTTCCACATCTTGAAGGCTTCGCCAAAGGCCTCGAGCGCCGAGGTGGGCATCAGCAGCGTCTGCTTGCCATTGCCCGAGGCGACCTTGGTCAGGGCCTCGACCTGTTTCAGCGCCACCTGATATTGCGCGGCCTCGATGCCGCTTTTGGCGATCGCCTCGGCGATGACCGAGGTGGCATAGGCTTCCGCCTCGGCGGTGACGCGTTTTGCCTTCGCGGCCTGTTCGGCGGCGTAAAGATC
Source organism: Rhodobacter viridis (assembly GCF_003217355.1). Lineage (GTDB taxonomy): Bacteria > Pseudomonadota > Alphaproteobacteria > Rhodobacterales > Rhodobacteraceae > Rhodobacter > Rhodobacter viridis. The sequence goes on from NZ_QJTK01000002.1 coordinate 424,336, forward strand.
GGCTTCGGCGGCAAGTTCGACCGAGCGTTTGCGCCCCTCTGCCTCCATCACCTGCGCGCGCCGGGCGCGTTCGGCGTTCAGCTGCTGCAGCATCGCAGCACGGGTGGCCTCGTCCAGATTCACGTCCAGAATCTCGGTCCGCGTCACCTCGATCCCCCAGTCATCGACCACATTCGCCACGTTGTCGCGAATATGGGTGATCAGCTGCGAGCGGTTCGACTGCACGGTGTCGAGTTCCATCTGCCCGATCTGCGAGCGCACGATCCCGGCGACGGTGGTGGCGATGGCGGCATCGATGTCGCGGATCCGGTAGACGGTCTTTTCCGGCTCGATCACGCGGTAAAAGACCGAGGTATCGACCTGCACCAGCACGTTGTCGGCGGTGATCGCATCCTGCCGCGTCGTCGGCAGCTGGCGTTCCAGCACCGAGACCTTGTGCGCCACGCGGTCAAGGAAGGGGACGATGAAGTTGATGCCCGGCCCCAGCACGGCGCGCAGGCGGCCAAAGCGCTCGACCACATGCTTTTCGGACTGCGGAACGATCCGCACGCCAAGGAAAACGCAGAGAATCAGGAAGAAGGCGACGGCGAGCATGATCGCATTGCCGCCGATGAAATCGCCGGGAGTGATGGGGTCCATGGGAGCCTCCGGTTTGAAACTGGCTCCAATATGGGCGGTCCGGGGCGGGCTGGGAAGGGCTCAGTGCTCGGGGACGAGTTTGAGGCCGACCAGCACGGCGACGACGACCACGGCCCAGCCACCCGGGCGGCTCATCAGCCAGATGCCGAGCGCCAGAAGCGCCCAGATCAGCCGCAGCGATGCCGTGCCCGCAAAGCCGAGGAAGGGGCCCCACATCTAGCGGCGCCCCCAGGTCTGCCACACCCAGATCAGCGCCATCGCGCCAAGGACGGCGCCGACGAAGCCCGCCATCATCCCCATGATCGAAATCAGGAAGCGCAGCAGAAACCCCCCGATCAGCGCGCCAAAGACGCCAAGCGCGATCGTCGTGGGAATGTCGGTGTTCACTTTCATCAGCCGCGTCGCCAGGTAGCCGGCGGCGGTGCCGATGATCAGAAAGGTGATGATGGGCATGGGGGCCTCCCGTTCACGCCCGCCGAATATGGGGGTGGGCGGGGCGGTTGGGAAGGCCCGCAATGTCGCGGTTTACTGCAGATCGGCGAAGGCCGCTTTCAGTCGGTTTGCGGCGTCCACCACCCGCGCCCGCGGCGTCGCAAGGTTGAAGCGCAGACAACCGTCGCCGCCCAGCCCGAAGGTGGCGCCATGGTTGGCGGCGATCTTCGCGGTCTTTTCCACACGCGCGATGAATTCGGGAGCGGCCATGCCGGTGCCGGAGAAATCGACCCAGGCGAGATAGGTCGCCTCGAGCGGCATCGATTTGACGCCCGGGATGGTGTTCACGATCGCATCGAAGGCCTGCCGGTTGCCGTCCAGATAGGTGTTCAGCGCATCGACCCAGGCCGCGCCCTCGGGCGAATAGGCGGCGGTGGCCATGGCGATGCCGAAGCTGTTCGGCGAAATGCCCATCGCGGCCATGGTGGCCCCGAACCGCGCCCGCAGCGCCGGATCGGCGATGATCACATTGCCCGAATGCGCGCCCGCGATGTTGAAGGTCTTGGTCGTCGCCGTCATCATCACCACCGGCTGATCGGGGGCGGCCACGGCCATCGGAATGTGGGTGTGGCCGGGCATCACCAGATCGTGGTGGATCTCGTCCGAGACAAGGATCAGATTGTGGCGCTGGGCAAATTCGGCGGTGGCTTTCAGCTCGGCCGCGGTCCAGACCCGCCCGCCCGGATTGTGCGGCGAGCACAGGATCAGCATCTTCGCCGTCCCGTCCATCTGCGCGTCCCAGGCGTCGAAATCCATTTCATAGCGGCCTTCGACCGTCTTCAGCGCGCATTCGACGACCTTGCGCCCCGAGGCGCGGATGACACGGGCAAAGGCGTGATAGACCGGCGTCATCAGAACGACGCCATCGCCGGGTTGAGTGAAGGCCTGCAGGCAGAGCGACGTGCCGTTCACCAGCCCATGCGTGGTGAAGATCCACTCGGGCGCGATCGTCCAGCCGTGCCGATTGGCCATCCACCACTGAATCGCGGCGGTGTAGGCGCGCTCGTCGCCCCAATAGCCGTAGACGCCCTGGCGCATCAGCGTTGTCAGCGCGTCCTGCACCGCTTGCGGCGGGCGGAAATCCATGTCCGCCACCCACATCGCGATGCCTTCCTGCGGGGAAACGCCGTACAGGCTTTCCATGCAGTCCCATTTCACCGAATGGGTGCCGATGCGGTCGATGACTTCGTCGAAGTCGGGAAGGCGGGTCATGGCAGGCTCCTGGGTGTATCGCAGGTTTTGGGGTATCGTTCTTGATGTGATTGATATTCCGGTCCAACGTTCCAGTGAAGATCAAAAAACTGGAACATCCTCCTGAAAATTTGCCATTTTGCAGAACGACCCTGCGCGCAAAGGTCGCCATTGCGTGACTGGCCCGCATCCAATAAAAAATGCGCATGACAACGCGACCCATCCTGATCCATCCCGATCCCCGGCTCAAGAAGCTTTGCGACCCGGTCGCAGCGCTTGATGATACCATTCGCCAGCTGGCCGATGACATGCTGGAAACCATGTATGACGCCCCCGGTGTGGGCTTGGCCGCGCCGCAGATTGGCGTGATGTCGCGCATCTTCGTGATGGATTGCGCCAAGGAAAAAAGCGGCTTCCCCGAGCCGATGGTGATGATCAATCCGGAAATCACCTGGGTCTCCGAGGAAAAGAACGTGCACGAGGAAGGCTGTCTGTCGCTTCCCGAGCAATATGCCGACGTGACCCGCCCGAAAGAGGTGCGGATGCGCTGGCTGGGTCTTGATGGCCAGACGCATGAGGAACAGTTCGACGGGCTCTGGGCGACTTGCGCGCAGCATGAGCTTGATCACCTCAACGGCAAGCTTTTCATTGACCATCTGGGCCCGCTGAAGCGGCAGATGGTCACCCGCAAGCTGGAAAAGCTGAAGCGGGAATGGGCGCGTGAGGGCCGGGCGTAAGTGGCCGTCCGTCCCTTTATCCGCTTTGACGACAAGCGGTTGCACACCGCGGCCGCGCCGGTCGAGGCGATCACCGACGAGATCCGCGCGATCTGGGCTGACATGGTCGACACGATGGAAGCGATGCCCGGTCAGGGTGTCGGTCTGGCGGCGCCGCAGATCGGGGTGATGTTGCGGCTTGCTGTCGTCGATGCCTCGGAGGCGCGGGGGCAGGCGATCCTGATGGCCAATCCCGAGGTGCTGCATGCTTCGGGCCAGATGCGCGAGCATGACGAGGCGAGCCCGAACCTGCCCGGCGTCTGGGCGACGATTGCGCGGCCCCGTGCGGTGACGGTGCGGTTCCTGAACGCGGTGGGCGAGATTGAGGAACGCGATTTCGTGCACCTCTGGGCGACCTCGGTGCAGCACCAGATCGACCATCTGAACGGCAAGACCTATGTCGATCACCTCAGCATGCTCAAACGCAAGATGCTGGTGGCGAAATCGGCCAAATTCGCGAAGAAACCCTGATGCGCGTCATCTTCATGGGAACGCCCGAGTTTTCGGTGCCGGTGCTGGAAGCGCTTGCCGCGCAGCACGAGGTCGTTGCCGTCTACAGCCAGCCGCCCCGACCCGCCGGGCGTGGCAAGGCGCTGCGGCCCTCGCCGGTGCAGGCGCGGGCCGAGGCGCTGGGCCTGTCCGTGCGCCATCCGCTGAACTTCAAGGCGCCCGAGGATCGCGAGGCTTTCGCCGCGCTGAACGCCGATATTGCCGTCGTCGTCGCCTATGGGCTGATCCTGCCGCAGGCGATTCTCGACGCGCCGAAACGCGGCTGTCTGAATATTCACGCCTCGCTTTTGCCGCGTTGGCGCGGGGCGGCGCCGATTCACCGGGCGATCATCGCCGGGGATGCCGAAACCGGGATCTGCATCATGCAGATGGAGGCGGGGCTTGATACCGGCCCGGTGCTGCTGCGCGAAACCCTTGCCATCGGCGCGACCGAAACGACGGGCGAGCTGCATGATCGGCTGAGCGCGATGGGCGCGCGAATGATCTGCGAGGCGCTTGATCGGCTCGACAGCCTGACCCCCGCGGCGCAGCCCGAGGTTGGCGTCACCTATGCCGCCAAGATCGACAAGGCCGAGGCGAAGATCGACTGGTCCCGCCCGGCTTCCGAGCTGGTGCGGCTGGTGAACGGGCTTTCGCCCTTCCCGGGGGCCTGGTGCGAAGTCGCGGGCGAGCGGGTGAAACTGCTGCGCGCCGAATGTGTCGCGGGCAGCGGTGACGCCGGAACCGTGTTGCAGGGATTCGACATCGCCTGCGGGACGGGCGCGATCCGGGTTCTGGAAGCGCAGCGAGAGGGCAAGAAACCGATGCCCTCCGCCGAAATTCTCAAAGGTCTGGTGCTGCCCGCGCGGCTGTGACGCTTACGCGGGGGGCATGTAGCCCAGCGGTGTGCGGTCTTCGCGTTCGAAATCGAGCGCGGGGCCATGGCGCACTGGGGTTTCGCGCTTCGTCGAGCAGATGAGTTCGAACCCGTCGACCTCGGCCGCGACGATCAGCGCAGTGGCTACCGGGCGTTCGCCGTCAAAGATCTGCACATGCCCGCGCAGGTTGGTGACCTGAGTCGCGTCAAGCGAGAAGCCGCCCGACCAGCGTTTCAGGATCGGCCAGACTCGGCCGCCGGCGTGAACGCTCAGGCGCGCGGGGCGTTTGCTTTCGCGCCGGGTCGCCTCGCGCAAACCGGCCAGGATCTCTTTCGACAGGAACTCCATCTTACCCTCCAGCGGGCGCCCCTCCCTGGGCAACCCTCGTGCCAAGTGTGTGATGTGATATGTAAAAATCAAGTGAATACCGTATGTCACCCTGCTGACGTATCGTAAACGCAACGCCCGGTTGCTCCGTGCGCTGCCGCCGATTACCCTGCGGCAACATCATTTTCGGAGCAACCGATGCGTTCCCAGCTTGCCGCCCTGTGTCTGAGCCTTTCACTGCCCCTTGCCGCCCATGCCGAGTGCGGTGGCGATTTCGCAAGCTTCGTTGCCGGGCTGAAAGCCGAGGCGCAACGCAACGGGCTTTCGGCGGCGCAGGCTGATTCGTTTTTTGCCGGGGTTCGGCAGGACACAAAGGTGCTCAAGGCCGACCGGGCGCAGGGGGTGTTCCGGAAGAGCTTTCTTGATTTTCAGGCCTCGGTGATTTCGAAGAATCGGCTGCAGACCGGGGCGGCGATGGCGCAGAAATATGCGGGCGTCTTCGATGCGGCCGAGCGTCAATATGGCGTCTCGCGCGGGGTGCTGCTGGCGTTCTGGGCGCTTGAGACCGATTTTGGCAAGGTGCAGGGCGATTTCAACACGCGCGATGCGCTGGTGACGCTGGCGCATGATTGCCGCCGCCCGCAGTTGTTCCGCCCGCAAGTGATGGCCGCGGCCGAGCTTTATGCCCGCGGTGATTTCGACCCGAAGCGCACCATTGGTGCTTGGGCGGGCGAGATCGGGCAGGTGCAGATGCTGCCCGAGGATATCCTGCGCAATGGCGTCGATGGCGACGGCGACGGGCATGTGAACCTGAAGGGGTCAAGCGCCGATGCGCTGATGTCCGGGGCGCGGATGATCGCGTCGATGGGGTGGCGGCCGGGCGAGGCCTGGCTGCAGGAAGTCAGCGTGCCCGATCGGATGGACTGGGCGCAGACCGGGCTGAACCACAGCCTGTCGACCCGGGACTGGGCGCAGATGGGGGTGGTGCCGCGCTCGGGGCAATTCGCCGGCGCGCAGGGTTCGGTGCTGCTGCCGATGGGGCGCAAGGGGCCGGCCTTCCTCGCCTATCCGAACTTCAAGGTTCTGTTCGAATGGAACCAGAGCTTCGTCTACGTCACCACCGCGGCCTATTTCGCGACCCGGCTGGAGGGCGCCCCGCGGATCGATCCGCGCAACGCCGAACCGGGGCTTGCGCCTGCGCAGATGAAAGCGCTGCAGGCGCGGCTGCAGGCGCTTCGCCATGATGTCGGGCCGATCGACGGCATTCTGGGCGAGAAGACTCGCGAGGCCGTGCAGGCCGAGCAGAGCCGCCTGGGCCTGCCGGCGGATGCCTGGCCCACGGCGGCGCTGCTTGCGGCCCTGTGATCAGTCCTCGCGGAAGGCGCGGGCGAAGTAATCGGTGAAGGGCTTCGTCAGATAGCGCAGCGGGCTGCGGTCGCCGGTGCGGATATAGACCTCGGCGGGCATCCCCGGCAGCAATTGCAGATCGCCCAGCTTTTGCGCTTCGCCCGGGTTCAGCATCACCTCGGCGCGGAAGTAGGAGGCTTTCGAGGCTTCGTCGACCAGTGCGTCGGCCGAGATCTTCGTCACCTGACCGAAAAGCTCGGGCGTCGTGCGGCTGGCAAAGGCCGGGAAGCGCAGCGCGACCGGCTGGCCGACCCGCACCTCGTCGACGTTGATCGGCGAGATCTTCGCGGCGATCAGCAGCGGCCGATCCTGCGGCACGATGTAAAGCACGGGCTCCGCCGCGCGGATCACCGAGCGCGGCGTCGTCACCGTCATCGCGTAGACGATCCCGGCAACGGGGGCGCGCAGATCCAGCCGCTCGATCTTTTCGGTCAGCGACCGGCGGCGCTCGGCCAGTTCAAGTTCGCGGTAGCCGATGTCGCGCAGCTCGCTTTCCGCATCTTCGCGCCGCTGCGAGGCCAGCCGCAACGCTTCGAGATCAAGCTCGGTGACCTTGCCTTCGGCCTGCGCCTTTTGCGACACCAGCTCGCCCACCTGACCGGCAAGACTGGCCGCCTCGCGCTCCAGCGCCAGAACCCGGCTGGCTTGAGCTAGGCCCTTTGCCAGCAGCCCGCGCTGGTCAGTCAATTCCTGTTCGATCAGCTCTTGCTGGCGCTGGATCGCAACGCGCTGCGCCTCGATCCCTTCGATCTGAGACTGAGTCTGATCGCGGCGCTTGGCCACCTGATCGAGCGACTTGCGCAGGGTTTGCGCCCGCGCCTCGAAGAGCCGTTGTTGCCCGTCGACGAGTTCCGCGACATCGGGCCGGGTCTTTGCCGCCTCGACCAGTTCGTTGTGAAAGTGAATTTGCGGCGCATCGACTCGTTCGGCTTCAAGCCGTCCGCGCCGCGCCAGAAGCTCGAAGAACTGCCCTTCGACAATCGACCGTTCCGACCGGTCGAGATCGCCATCAAGACGGATCAGCACCTGTCCGGCCTTGACCTTGTCGCCCTCGTGCACGTTGATCTCGGACACCACCCCGCCATCGGGGTGCTGCACCACCTGCCGGTGCTGATCCACCTCGATCTGCCCCGAAGCGACCACCGCCCCGGCGATCGAGGAGACGACCGACCAGACCCCGAAGCCGCCAAGCAGAACGGCGAGCGTGATGTAGCCCAGAAGCAGAGCCACACGCGGCGAGATCCGGCCATCGGGCGGCGTGCCGCCGATCTGGCCGATCGGAACGGCAGCTTTCGGAAAGCTGTTCACCGCCGCTTGCAGCCCGGTCGGTTCGGGAGAGGCCACCGCCGTCGTGCGCTGCGGAATCGCCTTGCGCACCAACGCGGCCGCGTCCGGGGTGTCGCTCGCGCCCTCGCTTGCGGATGTCGGCTTGCGGGTCATACCACTCCTCCCGGTCCGGCGCTGCGGGTCAGTTCGGCCGCATTCTGCACCATCGCTTTCAACACGTCTTCACGCGGGCCGAAGGCCCGCCGCATCCCCGATTCCAGCACCAGCAGCGTATCGCATTCGGTAATCGCCGCCGGACGGTGCGCCATGATCAGCACCGCGCCACCCGCGGCCTTCATCCCTCGCACGGCGGTGTTGAGGGCGATCGACCCTTCGTTGTCGAGGTTCGCATTCGGCTCGTCGAGGACCAGCAGCACCGGGTTGCCATAGAGCGCGCGCGCCAGACCGACGCGCTGGATCTGCCCGCCGGACAGCCGTCCGCCCGCCTGCGCCACCTTGGTGTCGTAGCCCTCGGGCAGATCGAGGATGAGCTGATGCGCCGCCGCCCGCTTGGCGGCATCGACGATCATCTCGGGATCGGGATTGGGCGAGAGCCGGGCGATATTCTCGGCGATCGTGCCGTCGAACAGCGTCACGCGCTGCGGCAGATAGCCGATCAGCCCGCCCAGCACATCCGGGTCATATTGGTCGAGCGAGGCGCCATCGAGCCGGATCGAGCCGTTGGCCGCCCGCCAGACGCCGCAGATCGCCCGTGCAAGGGTGGATTTGCCCGCGCCCGAGGGGCCGATGATCCCCATCGCCTGCCCGGGCTCGACCCGGAACGACACCGCCCGCAGCGTCGCGGTCTGGGTGCCCGGAGGCACCACCGTCAGCGCCTGCGCTTCCAGCACGGCGCGCGGACGCGGCAGCGGCGTGCGGGGCATGTCGCGCGGGATCGTGGTCAGAAGGATCGACAGCCGTCCCCAGCCCTCGCGGGCGCGGGCGACCAGTGCCCAGCCACCCACCGCCTGTTCGACCGGCGAGAGCGCCCGCCCCATCAGGATCGAGCCCGCCACCATCGCCCCGGCGGTCATCTCGCCCTTGAGCACGACGAAGGCCCCCATGGCGAGAATCGCCGATTGCAGGAAGGCGCGGAAGGTCTTGGTGAAGGTGGAGAAGCCGCCGCCCAGATCGGTTGCGCGCAGCATCGAAACCACCGCCCGCTCGCGCGCCTTGCGCCAGCGCAGGAAGGACGCGCCGCGCATGCCAAGCGCCTGCACCAGTTCGGCCTCGTCGCGCAGTTGGTCGGCCAGACGATCCGAGGCGATCTGTGCCCCCGTCGCCGTTTGCAGCGGCTTGCCCGTCACCGACTGGTTGAGCAGAGTCACCCCGATCAGAAGGGCCCCGCCGGCGATGGACAGGAAGCCGAGATAGGGGTGGAAGAAGAAGATGGCGCTCAGGAAGAGCGGCACCCAGGGCACGTCGAAGAGCGCAAGGAACACGGGCGAGGCCAGCAGCTTGTTGATCGAATCGAGATCGCGCAGACCGGCCATCGCCACCGGATCGTTCGGCACCATGCCGTTGCGGCGCAGCGCGGCTTCGAAGACGCGCGCTTCCAGATCGGCCTGAAACCGCGCGCCGATCCGGGCCATCAGCCGCGATCGCGCCAGATCCAGAAGACCCATGGCGGTGAACAGGAAAACCACCAGCAGGAACAGTGCGGTCAGCGTCTCGACCGAGCGCGCGCCGAGCACCCGGTCATAGACCTGCAGCATGAAGAGAGGGCCGGTGAGCATCAGCAGGTTCACGAAAACCGAAAACAGCCCGACACTCAGAAACAGCCTCGTTCCGGCTGACCTGGCTGCCCGCAACTCGGCCTTGCCAGCGGCAAGTTCATCTCGTTTCATTCTGCCCTCTTTGTCGCAGGACAGGATCCACTGCCCAAAAAATAGCTGAGAACGCGAAAACGTTAACGCATCGATCCTACAAAATCGCGTGCGGCGCCTTGTTTCCGCGCCCCGGTCTCCTTATTGCTTTCTGGGGTTTTACCGAAATCGAGACGGTTGTCACCTGTCTTGACGCTGCGCGCCGAAGACGACACTCCAGCGCGCCAAAGATGACACGAGGGGTTGATGGAAAAGAGATTTGGCCTCGTCCTGGTCGCAGGCCTCGCGCTTGCCGGATGTGCTGGCGGGCATACTGCGACCGGACCCGACGGAATCAATGACCCCTACGAGGGCTTCAACCGGCATGTGCACGGCTTCAACAAGGGCGTCGACCGGGTGCTCTTCAAGGCACGCCCCGGGCATCCGCGCACGGTCGACAATGGCTTCACCCGTGCGGTGTCGAATGCGGGCTCGAACCTGTCGCTGCCCGGCAAGGTGGTGAACTCGCTGTTGCAGGGCCGCCCGGAACCGGCGATCAAGAATACCTTCCGCTTCGCGATCAACTCGACCATCGGTCTGGCCGGTCTCTTCGACCCGGCGGGCAAGGATTTTGCCCTGCCCGAGCAGGACACCGATTTCGGCGAGACGCTGGCGGTCTGGGGCATGGGCGAGGGCGCCTATGTCGAAATGCCGTTCTTCGGCCCCTCGACCGGGCGGGATGCCGTCGGTCGGGTTGTCGATATCGCGATGAACCCGGTGGGGCAGGTGCTCGAGGGCGCCGATGCCACCGCCGCCTCCGCGACCCGGGTCGCGGGCCATGTCGCCGACCGCAAACGCTTCGGCGGCATGATCGAATCGGTGCTTTACGACAGCGCGGACAGCTACGCGCAATCGCGGCTGCTCTATCTGCAGATGCGCCGCCACCAGCTTGCAGGCAAGGAGAATGACGATGCACAGGCCTGGGACCCCTATGAAGACCCCAATGCGCAGTGATCGCCGCCGCGTCCTGCTGGGGGGCGCCGCCGCGCTGTTCGCGGCGACGGTGTTGCGCCCGGGCATGGCGCTGGCGCTGACCGAAGATCAGGCGAAGGCGCTGATCGGCAAGGCGGTCGATGATGTGAACGCCGCCATCGCCTCGGGCAAGACCGGCCCGGCGCTCTATGCGATGTTCGAAGACCTCTACATGCAATATGCCGACGTGCCGACGATTGCCCGTTCGGTGCTGGGCACGGCCTCGCGCAGCGCGACGCCGGCGCAGATGCAGGCCTTCACCCTTGCCTTCCGCGGCTATGTCTCGCGCAAGTATGGCAAGCGCTTCCGCGAATTCAGCGCGACCCGCTTCGAGGTCGTCGGCGCGCGCAAGGTGAAGAGCTTCATCGAGGTGAAGTCGATCGCCTACATGCCGGGCGAGGAACCCTTCGAGGTGCTCTGGCATGTCTCGGACAAGTCGGGCAAAAGCCTGTTCTTCAACATGATCATCGAAGGCGTGAACATGCTGGCGGCCGAGCGCACCGAGATCGGCGCGATGGTCGATGCGCGGCACGGAAATCTCGATGCGCTGATCGCGGATCTGAAGACGGCCGAGTGATCGCGTCTTGAGCGAAAAAGGAAACGCGGCCCCTCGGGGCCGCGTTTTCGTTTCGGGCTTGGCCTGGGGTCAGTAGAGCTGGCGCAGCATCGAATCGATCTGCTCGCCAAAGGACTGCGGACCGCCCTGTTGCCGCGGTTGCGCCTCCGGTTGCGACGGCATCGGCTGCGCATCCTCGGCGGTGGGGCTGGTCGCCTGCACCGGCGGCGGCACCGGCGTGCCCGAGGTGACAAGCTGGCCGTCCACCACCGGAACCCCGCCCTCGGGGATCGGATCGCCCGAAGACCAGGCCTGACCGGGATAGCCATTGTTCGGATCGGCCTGACCGCGCCATTCCTCGGGGCTGGCCATCGGCAGCGGCGTCACCGGCTGGCCGTCTTCGACACGGGTCATCACCTCGTGCCAGATCTCGGCGGGCAGCCCGCCCCCGGTCACGCCCGAGAGCGGCCGGTTGTCGTCATAGCCCATCCAGACGCCCGCCACATAATCGGCGGTGAAGCCGATGAACCAGGCATCGCGGGCGGCCTGCGTCGTGCCGGTCTTGCCCGCCACTTCGCGGCCATCGAGCCGCGCCCGCATCCCGGTGCCCTGCTCGACGCCCTGATGCATCATCCAGATCAGCTCGCGCGCGGCCTTTTCGGAAATCACCCGCTCGCCGATGCCGGTCTCGGCGCCGAAGAGCGGCTCGTCCTCGCCCTTCAGCCGCAGATCGGTCAGCCCGTAGGGCCGCACCGACGAGCCGCCGTTCAGGATGCCCGCATAGGCGCCGGTCATTTCCAGCAGCGTCGATTCCGACACGCCAAGCGCCACAGCAGGCCCCTCTGCCAGATCCGAGGCGAAGCCGAAATCCGAGGCGACCTTGCGCACGGCATCCAGCCCGACCGACTGGCTGACCCGCACCGTCGCGGTGTTGATCGACTTCGCCAGCGCCCGCCAGATCGGGATCGCCCCCAGATATTCCTTTTCATAGTTCTTCGGCGACCACGGGCCCGAGCCACGGACATTGATCGTCAGCGGCGCATCCTCGACGATCGAATCCGGCGTCCAGCCCAGATCAAGCGCGGCGGCATAGACGAAGGGCTTGAAGGTCGAGCCGGTCTGCCGCTTCGCCTGAGTCGCGCGGTTGAACGCCCCCGAGACCTTCGACTGTCGTCCGCCGACCATCGCCCGCACGGCGCCGTCGGCCGACATCACCACGATCGCCGCCTCGGCGGTCGAGCCATCCTTGACCTTGGTGTCGAAGACCGACTTCAGCGCCTCTTCGGCGGCGGTCTGGATGCGCTGATCCAAGGTGGTGCGGATCACCACATCCTCGGTCGTGTCCTTGGCGAGAAAGTCGGGAATGCTGTCCATCACCCAATCGGCGAAATAGCCGCCCGCGCGGGCCTGCGCCGCTTCGGACAGCGTGGCTGGATGTGCCCGGGCGTTTTGCCATTCCGCGTCGGTCAGATAGCCCTGATCGTGCATCAGCGCGAGCACCATGCCCGCCCGCTCCTGCGAGCGTTTCAGGTTCGTCGTCGGCGCGTAGCTCGAGGGTGCCTTGAGCAGCCCGGCGAGCATCGCCGCCTGTTGCGGATTCACATTGGCGGCCGAAATGCCGAAATAGCGCTGCGCTGCGGCTTCGAAACCACGCGCGCCAGCGCCGAGATAGGCACGGTTGAAGTAGATCGTCAGGATCTCGGCCTTGGAGTATTTGACCTCCATCGCCATCGCATAGGGAATTTCCTTGATCTTGCGCTTCACCCCTCCCGAACGGCAATCGCTTTCGTAATCGGCTTCGGTCTTCCAGCGCTTCGGATCATAGGCAGTGCCAAGGCAGAGCAGCTTGGCCACCTGCTGGGTGATCGTCGAGCCGCCGTTGCCCTCCAGCGGACCGCGGCCTTCGCTCAGGTTGATGCTGATCGCCGAGATGATGCCGCGGGGCGAGACGCCGAAGTGGTGATAGAAGCGTTTGTCCTCGGTCGCGATGATGGCGTTCTTCAGATAGGGCGAGACATTGTCGGCGGTGGTCTGACCGCCGAAGGTCTCGCCGCGCCAGGCAAAGACTTTGCCCTCGGTGTCGAGCAGGGTCACCGAACCGCGGTTACGGCCATCCAGCAGGGCAGTGTAGTCGGGCAACTGGCTGTAGAAATAGAAGGTGGCAAGGCCGAGGATCAGCGCCAGCACCGCCGCGCTGCGCCAGATCGCACCCCAAAGCACCCCCATGAGGAAGCTGAACAGCCCCAGCACCAGCCCGGACAGCGAGCCGCCGCCGCGCGGCCGCCGTGGGCCGCGGGGTTTGCGCGGGGTCTTCGGCTTGCTCGGCGGCGCGGATTTCGTCTGCGCCGTCGTCGCCTGCCTTGCTACGTAGCGCTTGTCCGCCACCAGCGGCCCACGCCGCCCGCCTGTTCCTGCCATTTCCGCCCCGGTGCCTGTTATTTCGCGCAACTTACACCGCAGGAAACCGGATGTGGAGCCGCAACCCGTCACGATTCGGTTTTTCGAAAGCATAAAAATAAGGCGATGCGCACAAATTGTGCGTTTTCTGGCCAAAATCGGTTTTTCCGTGCTGCCGGTTTAAGCAGCTTTCCTTGTGTGAAACGGCCCGGCAGCGCCTTGATACGCTCACAACGGTGCCCCGGGCATCGGAGCGGCTGACAATAGGAAGGGACATCTCGTGAAACTCATCATTGCAGCGATCAAACCGTTCAAGCTCGAGGAGGTCCGCGAGGCGCTGACCGCGATCGGCGTGCGCGGGATGATGGTTACGGAAATCAAGGGCTTCGGCGCTCAGTCGGGCCATACGGAAATTTATCGTGGTGCCGAGTATGCGGTGAATTTCGTGCCGAAGGTGAAGCTTGAAATCGTCGTTGCGGACAATCTCGCCGACGAAGTGGTCGAGACGATCCTGAAAGCGGCGAAGACCGACAAGATCGGCGACGGCAAGATCTTCGTGCTCGACGTCAACCAGGCCGTGCGCGTGCGCACCGGCGAAGCGGGCGACGACGCGCTCTAAGAACCACAGGGGAAACAGGGACAATGAACAAACTGACAAAATACGCGGGTCTTGCGACGGCGCTTGCCGTGGCGGCCCTGCCTGCGTTCGCGCAGGAAGCGGCCGCGCCGGTCGCCGAAGCTGTCGCCGCCGGCCCGATCAAGGCCCCCGATGCCGCCGCGATGGCGGGCATGGTCGACAAGGGCGACACGGCCTGGATGCTGATCTCCTCGGCGCTGGTTCTGCTGATGTCGATCCCGGCGCTGGCACTGTTCTATGGTGGCCTCGTGCGCACCAAGAACATGCTTTCGCTGCTCATGCAGGTGTTCATGATCGTGTCGATCGCCTCGCTGCTGTGGGTGATCTACGGCTATTCGCTCGCCTTCACCTCGGGCAACGCTTTCATCGGCGGCCTGTCGAAGATGTTCCTGGCCGGCGTGAACACCGGCACCTATGCCGCGACCTTCTCGAACAACGTCTATATCCCGGAATATGCTTTCGTCGTCTTCCAGATGACCTTTGCCTGCATCACCCCGGCCCTCATCGTCGGCGCCTTCGCCGAGCGCGTGAAGTTCTGGCCGCTGATGATCTTCATGGTGGTCTGGCTGACCGTCGTCTATTTCCCGATGGCCCACATGGTCTGGTACTGGGCTGGCCCCGACTTCCTCGTGGATGCGCCGACCGATTACGGCCTGATCTGGGGCTGGGGTGGTCTTGACTTCGCCGGTGGCACGGTCGTGCACATCAACGCCGGGATCGCGGGTCTGATGGGCTGCATCGTGATCGGCAAGCGCATCGGTCACAACAAGGAACCGATGCCGCCCCACTCGCTGACGATGACGATGATCGGCGCCTCGCTGCTGTGGGTTGGCTGGTTTGGCTTCAACGCCGGTTCGAACCTCGAGTCGAACGGTCTGGCCGCGCTTGCCTTCATCAACACTTTCGTTGCCACTGCCGCCGCGGCGCTGTCGTGGAGCCTTGTCGAACAAGTGCTGCATGGCCGCTCGTCGCTGCTGGGTGCCGTGTCGGGGGCCGTCGCCGGTCTCGTCGCGATCACCCCGGCTTCGGGTTTCGCCGGTCCGATGGGCTCGGTCGTGCTTGGCCTCGTGGTGTCGCCGGTCTGCTTCTTCTTCGTCTCGGTGGTGAAGTCGAAGCTGAAATATGACGACAGCCTCGACGTCTTCGGCGTGCACGGCATCGGCGGGATCGTCGGCGCGCTGGGCACGGCCATCGTCGCCGACCCGTCGCTGGGCGGCCAGGGCTGGGTCGATTACACCGTCTTCCCGGCGGTTCCGGGCAGCTACGACATGGTGGCCCAGTTCATCACCCAGCTGAAAGCCGTGACGGTCACGCTGGTGTGGTCGGGTGGTGTGTCGCTCGTGCTCTTCAAGGTCATCTCGATGGCCTTCGGTCTGCGGCCGACCGCCGATGACGAACGTCAGGGCCTCGACCAGACCTCGCATGGCGAAAGCGCCTACAACATGTGATCCGCAAGGATCGAAAGCGAAAGGCCCGGGACATTCCCGGGCCTTTTTTTGTTTTAATCCGCGTGAGCGGGGGGCGGTGCCGCAGCCCCCGGCGGTGCGGCCACCGGACGCCGCAGCAGGAAGGCCAACGGCAGGGCCGAGAGCGTCACCCACATCAGCGCCTCGAAGTCGTCGACATAGGCCACCATCGCCGCCTGCGCCGTGACAAGCTGGTTCATCACGCTCCAGAAGGCGCCTTCGCCATATTGCGCCGTCATCGCCTGCATGATGCCGCCCCATTGCCCGCTCATCATCTGCGAGAAGTTCGGATCGAAGACCGAGATGTTCGAGACCAGCTCGGTATGGCTGATCTGGGTGTTGCGGGTCAAAAGCAGGGTGACGATCGAGATCCCGATCGAGCTGCCGATGTTGCGCACCAGACTGAAGAGCGCCGTCGCATCGCCGCGGAACTGCGGGGCGATCGTCGCAAAGGCGACGGTCGACAGCGGCACGAAGACCAGCCCCAGCCCGATCCCCTGCACGAAGCCCGAGACGATGATCGGCATCGCGTTCATCTGCGGGCCAAAGCCCGTCATGATGTAAAGCGAGACCGAGGTGAAGATCAGGCCGGTCATCACCAGCTTGCGCGCATCGACGACGCGCAAGAGCTTCCCGGCCGCGATCATCGTGACCATCGTGCCGACGCCGCGCGGCGCCATCACCATCCCCGTCGTGATGACGGGATAGCCGAAGAGGCTCGAGAGCATCGGCGGCAGCAGCGCCAGCGAGGCCAAAAGCACGATTCCGACGATGAAGATCAGCACCAGCCCGGTCGAAAAGTTGCGGTCGGTGAACATGTGCGGGTCAAGGAACGGATGCTCCACCCCCATGATCCAGATCACGAAGACCCAGAAGCCGCACATCGCGATCGCCAGCTCGATCCAGATCTCGACCGAGTTGAACCAGTCGACCTCGCCGCCGCGGTCCAGAAGCAATTGCAGGCAACCGACGCCGATACCCAGCGCGGCAAAGCCGATGAAGTCGAAGCGTCGGGTTCGGCGCGGCATGTGCGGCAGGTAGGCGGCAAGGCCTGCCAGCGCGATCACGCCCAGCGGCACGTTGATGTAAAAGACCCAGCGCCAGTTCAGCGTCTCGGTCAGATAGCCGCCGAGTGTCGGCCCGATGATCGGCCCGACCATGATCCCCGCGCCCCAGATCGCCATCGCCTGCCCGTGCTTTTCACGCGGGTTGATGTCGAGCAGGAAGGTCTGGCTGAGCGGCACGATGGCGGCGCCAAAGACCCCCTGCGCCATGCGGAAGAACACCATCGAGTTCAGGCTCCACGCGATGCCGCAGAGCATCGACGTGAAGACGAAGCCTGCGACCGAGGCGATGAAGACCTCTTTCCGGCCGTAGCGTTCCGAGAGCCACCCCGAGAGCGGCGTGACGATCGCCGAGGCGACGATATAGGAGGTCAGCACCCAGTTGATCGTGTCCGACGACGCGCCCAGATCCGAGCGCATCGACGGCAGCGCCACGTTGGCGATGGTGGTGTCGAGCACCTGCATGATGGTCGCGAGCATCAGCGAGGCGGTGATCAGCCCATGGTGCTTGACCTCGATCGGTCCGTGCATGGCTCAGTTCCCGGCGGTCGCGGGCTTGCCCTCGACGTTGCTGACAAGCGCATCGAGGTTGGTGGCAGCCTTGGTGTCGACGGTGACGGCGGCGGACAGGCCGGTGCGCAGGGCAGGGGCCTCGGTGCCGGGCGCGAGCCGCAGCATCACGGGCACGCGCTGCGTGACCTTGACCCAGTTGCCGGTGGCGTTCTGCGCCGGCAGCAGCGAGAACTCGGCCCCGGTGCCCGCGCCGACGGCGGCGACGGTCGCTTCGAACTCTTCACCGGGGAAGGTGTCGAATTCGATCGTCGCTTTCTGGCCGGGGGCCATCTTGCCGATCTGGGTTTCCTTGAAGTTCGCCTCGATCCAGGTGTCGCCGGTTTCCACGAGCGAGAACAGCGACGCCCCCGCGGCGACGAACTGGCCCGGCTTGAAGCTGTCGGCCTTGTAGATCACGCCATCGGCGGGGGCTTTCACCTCGGTCAGGCCCAGATTGTAGGCGGCCTTGTCGCGCGCGGTCAGCGCGGCCTGCACGGTCGGATGGGCATCTGTTTCGACCTTCGGATCGCCGCCAAGCGCCGCCAGCGCAGCGGCCACGCCTTGCTTGGCCGCTGCAAGGCTTTCTTCGGCCGAGCTGGCATCATGGCGCGCCGCATCCAGCGCCGATTCCGTGCCCGCGCCGCGGCCGGTGATCGCCTCTTGCCGCTTCAGTTCCGAGGCAAGGTAATCTGCCGTATCCTGCGCGACCTTTTCCTGCGCCAGCGCCAGTTGATAAGCCGCGCGCAGCTGATCGACCTGAAGCCGCGCCTGGGCGAGCGCCGCATCGGCCTGAGCGAGCGCGATCTGATAGGGCTCAGGATCGACGCGGAAGAGCGGCTGCCCCGCTGTCACCACGGCATTGTCCTTGACGAAAACCTCGGTCACGCGGCCGGAAATATCCGAGGCGACAGAGATCCGCGCCTGTTGCACGGCAGCGTTTTCGGTCGATTCGTAGCGGCCCGAGTCAAGCCAGACCCAGCCGCCCACCGCGATCAGCGCCACGGGCAGCGTCGCCATCAAGAGTTTCTTCGGCGATTTCTTCGGAGCTTGGGTTGCATCGGTCATTTTTCGGTCTCGGTCGTTTGCGAAAGGTTGCAGATGATCTGGCGCAGCATCGCCGTCATCGTTTCGGTGGCGCCGGGGGGCAGGCCCGCCAGAGCGTCGGCATAAATGCTGTCGGCGATATGGCGCGCGGCGCTGATCGTCGACCGGGTCTTGTCGGTGGCATGAACGATGCGGATGCGGCGGTCGTTCGGGTCGGGGCGGCGTTCCACCCAACCCGCCTCGGCCATCCGGTCGACAAGGCGCGAGAGCGAAATCGGCTCGATTTCCAGCAGCTCCGCCAGCCGTGCCTGCGGCAGCGGCCCGCGCTTGAACAGGTTGACCAGCAGCCGCCACTGCGCCGAAGTCAGGCCAAGCTCTGCCGCCTGCACCTCGAAGCGTTTGCGCAGAAGCCGCGCCGCGTCATGCATCAGAAAGCCGAGGCTTTCGTGGGGAATTTCACCGTTGCTCATCATCCCTCCATCGGAGATGAGCAGATATATTATAAGCGTGCTTACAATATCAAGTGACAGAACATGCAAAAGGGCGACCCCGAGGGGCCGCCCTTGCACAGGTCTCTGTGCGAAATCACACGCCGGCGGCGATGATCGCGCGGGCGAGGATCGGCACGGTCTTGGCGTTCAGCCCGGCGATGTTCAGACGCGAATCGCCGACCATGTAGATCGCATTGTCGACGCGCATCTTTTCGACCGCTTCGGGCGAGGCGCCCAGACGCGAGAACATGCCCCGGTGACGGGCGACGAAGTCGAACCGGTCCGAGTTCGAAAGCTGGCGCAGTTCTGCCGCCAGTTGCTCGCGCAGGCCCAGCATGCCTTTGCGGACTTCCTCAAGCTCGGTCATCCACTCGGCCCGCAGGGTCGGGTCGGTCAGCACCATCGTCACCAGCCGCGCGCCGTGATCGGGCGAGAAGGAATAGTTCTGACGGTTCAGATAGGCGAGGGTGCCCTGCGTCACCTCTTTCGAGGCCGCATCGGACAGGACCATCAGGCAACCGGTGCGTTCGCGGTAGATGCCGAAGTTCTTCGAGCAGGAGGCCGCGATCATCACCTCGGGCAGACGCGCGGCGATCAGCCGGGTGCCCGCTGCGTCTTCTTCCAGACCGTCACCGAAGCCCTGATAGGCAAGGTCGATCATCGGCACGGCGCCCTTGGCTTCCAAAAGGTCGGCGACGGCCGCCCATTGATCGAGCGTCAGGTTGGCGCCGGTCGGGTTGTGGCAGCAGCCGTGCAGCAGCACGACATCGCCCGCCTTGATCGCCTGCAGGTCTTCCATCATCGCATCAAAGGCCACCGCGCGGGCGTCATTGTCGAAGTAGCGATAGAGTTTATAGTCCTGCTTCATGAAGGCGAGGATCGAGAGGTGGTTCGGCCAGGTCGGGTCCGAGACCCAGACGGTGCAGCCGGGGTTTGCCAGACGCGCCAGTTCGAACGCCTGACGGCAGGCGCCGGTACCGCCCACCGTGGCGAGGCACGACAGACGATCGGCCGGATAGCCCGCGCCCAGCACCATTTCCGCCATCGCGGCGTGGAAGGCGGGCTCGCCCGCCAGCGCGGTGTAGGTTTTCGTGGTTTCCGTTTCCCAAAGCTGCTTTTCGGCCGATTTGATCGCCCGCATCACCGGGGTCCGGCCTTCGGCGTCCTTGTAGACACCGACGCCAAGGTCGATCTTGTCCGTCCGCGGATCGGCGCGGAACTGGCCCATCAGCGCCAAGATCTTGTCGGGCGCCTGAGCTTTGAGGGAATTGAACATCATGCTTCTCCGGTTGCGACGCGCAGGTCGTTGAACATGCCCCATTCGGCCCAGGAGCCGTCATAAAGGGCGTGATTGCGGTGGCCGATCCGTTCCAGCGCCAGCACCAGAACCGCGGCGGAAATCCCCGAGCCGCAGGTGGCGATGGCCGGTTTCGCAAGGTCCACCCCTGCCGCCGTGAAGACCGCGCGCAGATCTTCGGGCGATTTCATCGTGTTTGCCTCGGTCAGCACCTCGTTCCACGGCACGTTCTTCGAGCCGGGAATATGCCCCGAGCGCAGGCCGGGCCGCGGTTCGGGATCGGTGCCGGTGAACCGGCCACGCGGACGGGCGTCGATGATCTCGTGATCGCCGAGCTTCGAGGCATGCGCGACCTGCGTCACGTCCTTGATCAGATGCGCCTGCCGCTGCACCGTCATGTGACGGTCGCGCGGGATCGGCGCCATGTCTTCGGTCTCGCGGCCCTCGGCCAGCCATTTCGGCAGACCGCCATCCAGCACGGCGACGTCGGATTTGCCCATCAGCCGGAACAGCCACCAGACGCGCGGCGCGGAAAAGATCCCCATCTGGTCATAGATGACGACCTGATGGCCATCGCCCACGCCCATCGCCCGCATTCTGCTCATGAATTTCTCGACCGGCGGAGCCATGTGCGGCAGGTCCGAGCGCGTGTCGGAAATCTCGTCGATGTCGAAGAACCGCGCCCCCGGAATATGGGCCGCGGCATAGCCCGCCTTCGCATCCCGCCCCATCGAGGGCAGGAACCACGAGGCATCGAGAACCCGCAGATCGGGGTCGCGCAGATGCGCCTCGAGCCAGTCGGTGGAAACAAGTGTTTTCGGATCGTCCAAAGCCATCTTTCACCCTCCCGTCATCGCTTTGTGCTTAGCTTCACGAGGCCATGGGGGCAAGGGCAGAGGCCCTATCCGTTCTGCTTCAACAGGCGTTGCTTTTGCCGATTCCAGTCGCGCTTGGCCTCGGTTTCGCGCTTGTCGGCCAGTTTCTTGCCCTTGGCGACGCCGAGCTTCAGCTTCACCTTGCCGCGATCGTTGAAATACATCGCCAGCGGCACCAGCGTCATGCCCTCGCGGCCGATCGCCTGCCACAGCCGGCTGAGCTCCTTTTTCGACACCAGAAGCTTGCGATGCCGCCGCTCTTCGTGGCCGAAGACGCCCGCCTGCTTGTAGGCGGCAATGTAAGAGTTGATCAGCCACAGCTCGCCATTTTCGACGCTGGCATAGCTCTCGGCGATGTTCGACTGCCCGGTGCGCAGCGATTTCACCTCCGAGCCCAGCAGCATGATCCCGGCCTCGAGATCGCTCTCGATGGCATAATGGAACCGGGCCTGCCGGTTTTCGGCAATGAGCTTCGAATTGGGGTCGGATTTCTGCGCCATGATCGCTTTCAGATAGGCGAGGGGCGGCGGGCTGTCCAGTGCGGCGCTAACGCGCTTGACCCATCCCGGGCCGGGGCGTAGCGCCAAGCACGGGAGGCCCGCCATGTTCTTGCAGATTTTCATCGGTTCCGCGCTCATGCTGATCACCGTGACCTTGGCGGGTCTGGCCGCCTGGGTGATGGAGTGGTCCTTCTCCAAGGTGCACTTCTGGCTTTTGCGAGAGCCGCACCGACCGAAGCTGCTTCTGGTCGTCGTCGTGGTGGCGCTCTGGGCGCTGACGATGGTGACGCTCGGCGTCTGGATCTGGGCAGGCTTCTATTACGAGCTGGGCGTCTTCCCGACGCTCGAAACCGCGGTCTACTTCTCGCTCGTCTCTTATACGACGCTTGGCTATGGCGACGTGATCCTGCCCGCCGAGTGGCGCATCCTGGGCGGCATGACCGGAGCGGGCGGTTTTCTCAACTTCGGCCTGATGACCGCGATGCTGGTCGAGGCGCTGCGCCATGTGCGGCTTGGTCAGTTGCAGGCGCATCGCCACCACTGAGATCGACAAATAAGTGGGGGCGGCCCGCATGGAGCCGCCCCCGACCGGATCTTGTCCCGATCACTGATTCTGCTGGCAGGCAGCAGCCGCTTCCAGCGCCGCATGGCTGTCGGTCAGGTCGATCGACATCACCTCGCCGCTCTCGTTCGACAGGCTCAGCGTCTGCTTCTGCGCGATGTCCATCAGGAAGTCGGCGCTGTCGAAGGAAATGTCGACGCCCGGCACGCCATCCAGATGCACGCCCTTTGCATCGCCATTATAGGTCTGACCGTCGACATCGAAGCTGATCGGGTAGGTCTTGTCGTCCTCGATATCGCCCCAGGCGGCGTTCATCGCCATCAGATAGCCGTTGCCCTTCTCCGGGTCGAAGCCGATGCGCACATCCGAGCCATCCTCGAATTCGGCGTTGATCAGGCAGCCATTGCCGATGGTCGGATCGACCAGCACATCCCAGACCCCGACCGTTTCGACCTTCACCAGATCCTGCGCCATCCCGACACCGGGCACCACACACAGCGCCGCCATCATCAGACTGCGCATGCCAAAGTTCTTCATGTTCCGTCTCCTTGCGGGCGGGGCGTCCCGACTGATGCCCCTCTCTCCCGCATCGCGCGCAGAGTGCGCGCGGAATGTGCCCATCCTGAGGCGGCGGCGGGGTGAAATGGTGAATTATCTTTCGCTGCAGTGGGTGATTTGCGCAATGATCGAAAACTCGACGGCATCTTGGTCGGGTTTTTGTTTGTGTGTTCAGTCATTGTGGTCAATGTTTATTGGGAATTTTTGTGTTGTTGGGAGAAAGTTTGAGATTTTTTGCGAAAGGGGGTTGCGGAGGTTTGGGAGTATCCGTAGAAGACCCCTCACCGAAGCGACGGTGGTTGCAGACGGTAGCGGACGGAAGCGCAAGCGACTGAAAGCGAACGGAAAACTGGAGACGAGGTTGGCTGGAAGCGCCGAGAGATTGGTGCTGAAGGTTGGTTTTTGTTTCCGCGCTCTTTGACATTGATGCTATCTGAAGAGATATGCGGGCGGTTTGGTTGCGCAAGCGACTGCGGACCGAGCGCGTATCGCACTCTAGGCTTCGGC
>NZ_QJTK01000003.1:0-39429 GCF_003217355.1 Rhodobacter viridis
AGCCGCTTGCCTTCCCGGCCCCAGAACGCATCCGGGTTCTCGATCGATTCCCGATACATCTCGAGGTATTTCGCACCGTTCGCATGCGCATCCTCAAAACCAGCGGGAACTTCCCGAAGTTCCGGCAGCGCAACAGCCTGGCTTTGCATCCCCATTCCATCCTCCCTGTGACGCGGCAAACGCCGCCTGCGCCAGGGCAAGCCCCGGCATCACTCCTCAAAGGTATTGTAAACAGACTGTATGATGACCTGTAAACCCTTTAAATAAAAGGACAAAGCTGTAAAGATATTATCAGGTTTGGCGCGCATACTGTAAATTAATTATCTGATCACGGGAAGTTCATAGAATATCAACAACTTCCCGGCGAGAGGCTTTGCCCCGTCCGGCTTTGCCCTGCATCCGACGGCAAACCCGCCCAACGCGCGCCCCCGGGCAAGGGCGAGGTCCGAACGGCGCCGAAACGGGCGCCGCCGCGTCGTTTCGAGGCTCCTGTGACCCGCCTGCATCACCTCTGTTGCGCGCTTGCCGCAGATCTGGGCGCAGGGCCGAGAATCGGCTAGAAGCACGCATCCGCAACGCCAGCACAGGAGGGCACGGCATGGTCACAGTCAGCATCGCTTCCCTTCCTCTGGAACCGGCACGGGTCTGATCGCCTCTGGCGCGCCCCACCGGTCCGTTTCGGCAGCCCTGGCTGCCTTTTCGTTACGGAAAGATCACGACGATGGGCACTTCCCCGTCGCAGAGCGGCATCGCCCGGCTCTGCACCTTCTACCGCCGCGAGACCTGGATCGAGGGTCGCGCGGAGGATCAACTGACTGACGTTTCCCGCTTCCCCGGCATGCAGGCCGTGGCCGGTTTTCCCGATCTGCATCCGGGCCGGTTCGGGCCGGTCGGTGCGGCATTTCTGGCGGATCGGATCTGGCCGCAGCTCGTCGGCCCCGACATCGGCTGCGGCATGGCGCTGTTTCGTCTCGACCTGCCGCGGCATCGGCTGAAGCTCGACAAGGCGGTGCGCCGTCTTGCCGTGCTTGATGCCGGGGCCGCGCCCGAGCGCGCGGTGCAGGCGCTGGCCGCGGCCGGGCTTGCGGGCCGGATCGGCGCCGCCGGGCTGGGCACGATCGGTGGCGGCAACCACTTCTGCGAGTTGCAGGTCGTGGCGCAAGCCGAACCGGGCAGCCCGCTGGCGGTGGGCACGCTCTGTCTGCTTGTCCATTCCGGCTCGCGCAGCCTTGGCGCGCGGGTGCTGGAGGGCATCGGGCAGGATTGGCGGCAGGGCTTTGCCCCGGGCAGCGCGGCGGCGCGGGACTATCTTGCGCTGCACGATCTGGCCGAGGCCTGGGCGCGGCTCAACCGCCGTCTGATCGCCGAGACCGCGGCCGAAGCACTCGGCGCGGATCTCGATCTCGTCTGTGATGCCGTGCACAACCATCTGATCCGGCAGGGCGATCTCTGGCTGCATCGGAAAGGGGCGGCCAGTGTGGCGGGCGGGCTCGTGCCGCTGGCCGGCTCGCGCGAGGCGGAAAGCTATCTGCTGGCCACCCCGGATGCGGTGCCCGAGGCGCTGGCCTCGGTCTCGCACGGGGCCGGGCGGCGCTATGACCGCTCGGCCATGCACGGCCGGATTGCGAAGACGCGCTCCGACCTTGCGGCGCTGAGCCGGACCCGGTTCGGCGGCCGGGTGGTCTGTGCCGATCGCGACCTGCTGATCGAAGAGGCGGGGGCGGCCTACAAGTCTCCGGCGATGGTGGTGGCCGATCTGGACCACTTCGGTCTGGCGCGGCGTCTTGCGGTGCTCGAGCCGCTGATCACCTGGAAAACCGGGGGGTTGGCATGAGCGCGGATCAGGCGGTGATGCTGGTGTCGAGCGGCAACGGCCCGGGCGAATGCCGGATCGCGGTGGCGCATCTGCTGGCGCGGTTGGCGGAGGCGGTCGAGGCGGCAGGACTGGCGGTCGATGTGGCCGAACGCCCGGCCGAGCATGGCCCGGCCTCGGCCGTGGTGGTGCTGACGGGGCCGGGCGCCGAGCGGCTGGCGCGGGAGTGGGAGGGGGTCGTGCTCTGGCGCTGCCCCAGCCCGCTGCGCCCGCGCCATCCGCGCAAGACCTGGTTCGTGCAGCTCTTTGGGCTGCCCGCGCCCGGGGAGGCCGCGCAGATCGATCCGGCGCAGGTGACGATGGAGGCGATCCGGGCCGGTGGTCCGGGCGGGCAGCATCAGAACAAGACCGCGAGCGCGGTGCGGGCGCGCTGGACCGATCCGGCGGGGCGGCTCTGGTCGGTGGTGGTGCGCGACGACCGCTCGCAGCATCTCAACCGGCGGATTGCGCTGGCGCGGCTGTCGGCGATGGTGGCGGCCGAGCGCGCCGAAGCCGAGGCGGCGCGGCGCGACGCGGCCCATGCGCTGCATGCCCAGCTGATCCGCGGCGCCCCGAAGCGGATCTTCGAGGGGCCGCGGTTCCGTCCGGCCCGGGCGTGACGGGGCGGGAGGGGGCACCCTCCCGTCCGACTTTTTCGACGTTGCCTTCGGGATGGGCGCACTGCCCGCTTCGTCGTCACGCGGCCCGGCCGCGGCCTCGCGTGCCAAGCTTCAGGGTTGCCGAAAGTGAAAAACCGGAGGAAGCTGAGGGAGGAGAGCTTGAGAGGTTTGCATTATACATGTTTGAGGGGCACGCTTGGCTCATTCCAATCCTCGACGATCTGATCGAGCATTGTGAGCGGCATTCCATGCAGTCGACCGCGACCGGTTTGCGGCAGGCGCGGTTGGCGCTGGTGGCGCAATTCGGGGCGCTGGAACGGCTTCTGGGCGATGATCCGCAGGAGCGCTGGCTGGGCGAGGTGATCGATGAGCTGGCCCGCTATTGTCATCAGCAGGGTCTCGACGAGGTCGAGATGAAGCTTCTGCAGGCGCAGGAGGCCTGGCATGACGAATGCGAACCGCCGCAGCGCGGCAATGTGCTGACCTTCCCCGCGGGTTTCGGCCGTCGCGAGGATGAAGCTGGCTGACGCGGGCGCGGGGGCACCGGCGCCGCCTGCGATCCGCGACGCGAATCAGATATTCCGGGGGCCTGTTTCGGCGCGCTGATCCGGGCATCGCCGAGGCAGGCCCACCACCGCCTCGCGCGCTGCGAATGCGGATTTTTCAAGCACACGCAGGCGTTGCAGAGCGTCCGAAGGGCGCCCTGCGACACTTTGGCAGGCTGCTGCCGTTTTCCCGCAATTTTCGTCGAATCCCTGCCTCTGGGGCATCGGAGATCCGTAAAACTCGAATGATCACGGATGCTTATCAATTTTTGCACAAGGTTCTCGGGATTAGCCTTGTCGCACCACATCGGATCGCGCCCCCCTCGCGCCACCCCAGAGAGCCAGATGAACGCAGTGATATCGCCTACCCTTGCCCGCGAGGGGGAAGCCGATTTCGGTTTCCATGAACTCTTCTTTTCCCGCACCGACACGCGCGGGGTGATCCTGTCCGGCAACGAGGTGTTCCGCCGCGTGTCCGGCTACGGCTGGAACGATCTGCTGGGGGCGCCCCACAAGGTCGTGCGCCACCCCGACACGCCGCGCGGCATGTTCCGCATTCTCTGGAACGCGCTTGGCAATGGCAATCCGATGGGCGGATACGTCAAGAACCGGGCCCGCAATGGCGAATACTACTGGGTTTTCGCCGTGCTGCTGCCCGCGCCGGGCGGGTTCCTGTCGGTGCGGATGAAACCCTCGACGCCGCTTTTTGCCCGCGTCCGCGAGGTCTATGCCGAGCTGTCGCAACGCGAGCGGACCGAGCGTCTTGATCCCGACCAGGGGGCGAAAGCGCTGCGCGACTTCGCCGCGAGCGAGGGATTTTCCAGCTACACCAGCTTCATGGCCTCGGCGATGGGGCAGGAGCTTGCCGCCCGCGATGCCAAGCTCGGTCGGTTGACCGATGTCCGCACGACGCAGTTGATCGCGCTGAACACCTCGCTCGAAGAGGTCTCGCGCGAGCAGCGCAATCTCCTGCGCAGCTTCGAGGCGCTGCAATCCGTGCCCAACAACATGCGCATCATCGCCTCGCGGCTGGAGCCCTCGGGCGGGCCGGTTTCGGCGATTTCGGAAAACTATCGCAGCTCGTCGCAGGTCATTTCCGAGCGGCTGCGCAGCTTCGTGGCCGGGCAGGACAACCTGTGCGACCGCGTCTCGCGGCAGGCGTCGAAGGCGCTGTTCCTGATCGGGGCCTATCGGGTCCTGTCGGAGATGCGCCGGAATTTCGACGACGCGATGCCGGTGCCGGGGATCGACTGGGCGCATGAGCGGCAGATGCTGACCGAGATCGAGGCTCAGGCGCAGCGCGATACCGGCACGGCGATGGAGCAGGCGATTGCCCATGCCGAGGTGCTGGGCCGCGCCAGCGCCGAGATCCGCCGTCAGATGCTCGGCCTCGATACGATCCGGGTGCTGGGCCGGGTGGAGACCGGGCGGATGCGCGGCACCAACAGCCATCTGTCGGCGACGATCGACCAGCTTGATGTCTCGCATTCCGACATTCGGCTGCGGCTTGAAACGATCATGCGGCTCTCGGAAGGCATCGGCACGACGATGCGG
Organism: Rhodobacter viridis; assembly: GCF_003217355.1. Lineage (GTDB taxonomy): Bacteria > Pseudomonadota > Alphaproteobacteria > Rhodobacterales > Rhodobacteraceae > Rhodobacter > Rhodobacter viridis. The sequence continues at coordinate 4,572 of NZ_QJTK01000003.1, forward strand.
ATGTTCCAGCGCACGCAACGGGGGGCCTGAGCGCGGGCGGGGCCGTCACAGCCCCGCGCGCGCCAGCGTCCGGTCGGTCAGCCGGTTGAGCGCCAGCGTCAGAGCCAGAATGACCAGCAGCGCCGCAAACATCAGATCGGTGCGCATCCGGGCATTGGCCATCAGCATCAGATAGCCAAGGCCTTGCGACGCACCGACCCATTCGCCGATCACCGCGCCGGTCGGCGCATAGGTGACGGCGATGCGCAGCCCCGCGGCGCCTTGTGGCAGCGCATGCGGCAGGCGCAGCCAGATCAGCGTCCGCAGCTTTGAGGCGCGGGCGATCCGGGCCAGATCGAGCACGGGCTCGGGCGTGGTGGCAAGCCCGTCGCGCAGGCCGGAGGCGACGGGAAAGACGACAAGCAGCGCCACCATCGCCACCTTTGGCCCCAGCCCGTAGCCCAACCACAGCGTCAACACCGGCGCCAGCACGAAGACCGGCAGCGCCTGTGCCCCTGCCAGCAGCGGGCCGATCAGCCGCTCCAGTCTGGGCGCAAGGCTTGTGGCCAGCGCCAGCGTCACGCCAAGGGCAGTTCCGATCAGAAGCCCCGCGCCGGTTTCGGCCAATGTCGTCAGGGCGTGCTGCCCGATCAGGCCGCGCTCGTGCCAGAGCGTTTCGAAGACCTGCAAGGGCGGGGGCAGCACGAAGGGTGGCAGCAGCGCCGCCGCCGTCGCCGCCTGCCACAGCGCCAGCACCGCCAGAACCGGCCAGAGACGCGCGCTCATGCCGCCCGCATCCGCGCCAGAAGCCCCGCCGCCGCCTGCGCCAGCTGCGGATCGTCGAGCGGCACCGGACGCGGTCCCGGCAGGGGCGGGATCTCGTGCAGGGCCGCGCCGTCCAGCAGCAGAACCCTGTGGCCCAGCCGCAGCGCCTCGGTGGGCTCGTGGGTCACCATCAGCATGGTCTTGCCCACAAGACAGGCCGCCGCCAGATCCTGCATCGCCGCGCGGGTGGGGGCATCGAGCGCCGAAAAGGGCTCGTCCAGCGCCACCAGCGCGGTGTCATCGGCCAAGACCCGGGCCAGCGCCAGCCGCTGCCGCTCGCCGCCCGACAGCGTCTCGGGCCGGTCGGTGCCGCGGCCCGCAAGCCCGACGGCGGCCAGAAGTTCTTCGGCCCGGGCGCGGGGCAGGGTCTCGCCGCGCAGCCGGGCCATCAGGCGCAGATTGGCCAGAACCGAGAGCCGCGGTTGCAACAGATCGCCCTGCGCCATCCAGCCGATCCGCTCGGGCGCTTGCCGTGTGCCGTCAAGCCGCGCCGCCACCGGCAGCCCGGCGATGAGCCGCAGCAGCGTCGATTTCCCCGCGCCGGAAGCGCCCAGAAGGCAGGTCCAGCCGGGTTGCAGATGCAGGTCCAGCGCGCGCAGCAGCGGGCGCTCGCCCAGCCAGACCTGCCCCGAGATCGCCGCGGTCATTTGCCCACCGCGATCGCGTCCACCGCCGGGGCGGTGGCGATCAGCCCGGTCTCGACCATGAAGGCGCCGAAATCGCGGTAGCGCGCGGCATCAAGCGCGGCCGGATCGCGGGCGAAATGCGGCCAGGTGTCGGCCCAGGCCTGTTCGTTCAGCGGATCGTCAAGCTCCGCCGCATGGGCGCGGAAGCTGTCCCAGCCCGCCTGCGGATCGGCAGCGATCTCGGCGGCGGCGCGGCCGGTGGCGGTCAGAAACCGGGCGATGCGATCGTCGCCCGCCAGATCGGCACGGGCGAGATAGATCAACTCGTCATAGGCGGGCACGCCATTTTCCTCGGGCAGAAAGCAGCGGCCCTGATGTCCGACGGCCGCCATCTGATGCAGCTCGAAATTGCGAAACGCGCCCGAGACCGCATCGACCTGCCCCGTCGCCACCGCGGGCGTCAGCGCGAAATTGACGTTGATCGTCTCGACCTCGGCGGGATCGACGCCATTGTGGCGCAGCATCCGCTGCATCAGCGCCGCCTCGATCCCGGCGAGCGAGTAACCGACCTTGCGGCCGCGCAGATCGGCCATCGTCTGCACCGGCCCCGCGGCATCGGCCATGACGCAATATAGCGGCGCGTCGATCAGCGTGCCCACGCGTTTCAGGCCCAGCCCGGCAGCCTGTTGCAGGTAAAGCTGCGGTTGGTAGCTGAGGGCCAGATCGACCTGCCCGGCGGCGGCCATCTTCGGCGGATCGGACGGGTCGGCGGGCGGGATGAGCGTCACATCAAGCCCCGCCGCGGTGAAATAGCCGCGCTCGGCCGCGACGATGATCGGGCCGTGATCGGGGTTCACGAACCAGTCGAGCATGACCGAGAGGTGATCGGCGGCTTCGGCACGGGGGGCAAGCAGCAGCAGGGCAAGCAACAGGCGTTTCATTTACGACCTCATCGAAAAGAAATGATCGAGCGGGCCATGACCTTGCCCGACCGAAAGCCGGTCGGCCCCGGCGATGGCGCGCAGGGTATAGGCGCGGGCGGCGGCGGCGGCCTGACGCAGATCGGGGATGCGGGCAAGCTGCGTCGCCAGCGCCGAGGACAGCGTGCAGCCGGTGCCGTGGGTGTTCTTCGTCGCGACCCTTGGCGCCTCGAACCAGGTCTCACCCGCGGCATCGAGCAGCAGATCGGGGCTGACCGGCCCCGGCAGATGCCCGCCCTTGAGATAGACCGCCCGCGCGCCCAAGACCCGCAGCCCGCGCGCCTGCGCGACCATCTCGGCCCGGCTTTGCGCGACCTCGCAGCCCAGAAGATCGGCCGCCTCGGGCAGGTTCGGGGTGACCACCGCGGCGCGGGGCAGCAGGATCTGGCGCAGCGCCGCCACGGCCTCGGCGGCAAGCAAGCGGTCGCCGCCCTTCGCCACCATCACCGGGTCCAGAACGACGGGGGCGGACAGCCCCTCGAGTGCTGCGACAACGGCGGCGATGATCGTGCTGTCGCCGAGCATCCCGATCTTCACCGCATCGATGCGGATATCGGCGCGGATCGTCGCAATCTGCGCCGTCACCATCTCGGGGCGGATCGGATCGACCGCCGTCACGCCGCGGGTGTTTTGCGCCGTCAGCGCGGTCAGCGCCGCCATCGCATAGCCGCCATTGGCGGAGATTGCCTTCAGATCCGCCTGAATCCCGGCCCCGCCCGAAGGGTCGGAGCCTGCAATCGAAAGAATGTTCGGGATCATCTGTGCCTCCAGTCCTGCACCAGCGCGCGGCAGGCGGCCTCGGGGTCGGGGGCGCGGGTGACCGCCGAGACGACGGCCAGCCCGGCGACGCCCGCGGCTTTCAGCGCGGGAATGTCGGCCTGTGTCAGCCCGCCGATGGCAATCGTGGGCACCGGGACCAGACGGGCGATGCGGGCGAGACCGTCAAAGCCGATCGGGGCCGCGGCATCGGGTTTCGTCGCCGTCGCCCGCACCGGCCCGGCGCCGATGTAATCGATGCCGGGGGGCAGGGCGCTTGCCTGCGCCTCGGTCTCGATCGAAAGGCCGAGCAGCATCCCCGCCCCGATCCGGGCGCGGATCGCGACGGGATCGCCGTCGCCCTGACCGACATGCAGCCCATCCACCCCGGCGGCGAGTGCGACTTCGATCCGGTCATTGAGGAACAGCTTCACCCCATGCGCCCGCATCTCGGGCAGAAGCTGCCGGGCAAGGGCCAGCAGATCGGCATCCGAGGCCGTCTTGTCGCGCAGTTGCACCGCGCGGGCGCCACCGCGGGCCGCCGCCCGGGCCTGATCGGGCACGGAGAGGGGCGCGCCCGGGTCGGTGATGACATAGACCGGCCCGATCATGCCGCACGCACCTTCGCCCCGGCGCTGAGCGCCTCGGGCGTCAAAGCAGCCAGCGCATCAAGGAAGGCCACGGCGAAACTGCCCGGGCCCTGCGCCTCTTTCGCGGCGATCTCGCCCGCCAGACCGTAATAGGCGAGCGCCGCCACCGTGGCATCGAGCGGCGGCTGGCCGACCAGAAAGGCGCCGATCACGCCATTGAGCGAACAGCCAAGCGCCGTCACCTTCGGCATCAGCGCATGGCCATTGCCGATGCGGAAGGCCTGACGGCCATCGGTGACGTAATCGACCGGCCCCGAGACCGCGACCACCCCGCCGGTCTGGGCGGCCAGCACCCGAGCGGCAGCCTCGGCCGCTTCGACGGGATCGCCCGCATCGACGCCATGCGCCTGCCCGCCCAGCCCGGAGAGCGCAAGGATCTCGGAGGCATTGGCGCGGATCACCGTTGGGCGCAGATCGAGCAGCCGGGCGCACAGATCCTGCCGGAACCGCGTCGCACCGACGCCGACCGGGTCCAGCACCCAGGGCCTGCTGATCCGGGTCATCACCGCGGCGGCTTGCACCATGCCCTCGGCCCAGTCGGTATCGGCCGTACCGATGTTCACCGTCAGCGCCCCGGCCAGAAGGGCAAATTCCGCCACCTCGGGCAAAGCATGCACCATCGCGGGCGAGGCGCCCACGGCCAGCTGCACATTCGCCATCACGTTCATCGCGACGAAATTGGTGATGTTGTGCACAAGCGGCGCCGTCGCGCGCATTTTGGCAAGGTAGTGTCCGGTCTCGGTCATCGGTCCCTCCGTGACGCGGAAGACCGAAGCCGGGATGGGGCGGGAGCCACAGCACCGGTTGCGGACTCCCTACGCCAGCATGATCTGGTTCAGGTTCAAAGGGTGCTTCTCAGCCCGGATGCCCGGACGCCCCTGTCGCAGGGTCAAGGAACCACGGATGGCCGGGCTTGTCCAGTGCGCGGGCAAGGATGTGTCTCGCAGGACCGCGCGGATTGCCGCTCATGTCGCGGCGCGGGCGGTCCCCCTTGATCCCGATCAAGGCCTTGGCATGCGGGCTGCGGTAGCGGGGGGCAGTTTCGTGACGAGGAGACGGGCTTTCGGGCCGGGTCTTGGGGTGAGGGCCGGATTCCCGGCAAGACGCGCGCCGGTCGGGGCGCCAATATCTGGACGTTACGAATGATTTCCGAACATCAAGGGCAGTTTTCGCACCCGGTTCCGGGCGGCGATGCATGCGCTTCCGCGGTTGATCTGGCGGTGCTGGCGCGGTTTCTGCAGGCAAACGAGAACCGGCTGATCGAGATGCACATCGCCTATTCGATCACCCGCAGCTACAATGCCCATGTCTCGACGCTGCCCGAAGCCTGGCGCGCCTCGGTGCAGGGGTTGAATGGCGCCATCGCGCTGATGCTGGAAACCCGTGGCGATATCGAGGTCGATTACGACAGCGACATCGGCGACGATCCCTCGACCGTCTATGGCATCGACGTGGCGCGGCGGCACGGGCTGCGCGGCGTGCCGTTGGCGATGTTTCTGAGCAATTTCAAGGGCTACCGCGAAAGCTATCTGCGGCTCGTGCAGGCGTCGGGCTTTCCCGCCGAGGCCGAGGCGCTGTATCTGCGGCTGCTGCGCGGCTTCTTTGATCGCGCCGAGATCGGGATCTGCACGCAATGGGGCCGCGGTGTCGTCGATGCCGATCAGGAACGGCTGCTGGCGGAAAACCAGCGCGTCGTGAATGAAAAGAACAAGTACCTGACGATCTTCGAAAGCATCCAGACCCCGGTGTTCCTGATCGATGCCGAGGGCGGGATCGAGAACATGAACCACGCCGCGGCGCTGCTTCTGTCGAAGGAGGCGGTGCCCGGCTCGGTCTATTACGGCTCAGCGGCGCGGCGCAGTTTCCGCGAGCTGTTCGGCCTTGATCCGCGGGCGGTCGGCCCGCTGTTGCCCGAGCACGAGATCCAGACCGTCGACGGGCGGCGCTGGGTGTCGGTCTCGACGCAGGAAATGCTCGATGTCTCGCGGAAGTTTCTGGGCACGGTGATCAGCTTCACCGATGTCACCGACGAGCGCCATGCCCGCGAGGAGGCGGTGGCGCTGGCAAAGGCGAAGACCGATTTTCTGGCGACGATGAGCCACGAGATCCGCACCCCCATTCACTCCATCGGCGGCATCGTCGAGCTGCTGCGGCAAGACGATCTGAGCCCGCGCGCGGCGGGCTATGTCGAGGCGATCGACCGCTCGGCGCGGGTGCTGACCTCGATCGTCTCCGAGATCCTCGATTATTCGCGCATCGAGGCGGGCGGGCTGATGCTGGAGCGCGTCGATTTCCCGTTGGCGGAGTTGCTCAGCGATGTCGGCCGGGTGATCGAGCCGCTCGTCGCGCGCAAGCCCGGGCTGATGCTGCATCTCGACAGCCCGAAAGAGCGGCCCTGTGTCACCGGCGATCCGGCGAAGCTGCGGCAGATCCTGCTCAATCTGGCGGGCAATGCGGTGAAGTTCACCGAGGCGGGCGCGGTGGTGATCGGGCTCGATCTGCTGACGCGCGAGCCGGGCCGAATTTTGGCGCGGTTTTCGGTGCGCGACACCGGGCCGGGCATCGCCGCGGAACGGCTCGAGGAGATCTTCTGCCCCTTCACGCAATCCGACAGCTCGATCGAGCGCAAGCACGGCGGCACCGGGCTGGGTCTGGCGATCTCGCGCCGGCTGGCCGAGCTGATGGGGGCCGAGCTGACCGTCGAAAGCCATCTGGGCGAGGGCAGCTGTTTCCGGCTTGTCGTGCCGCTCGATCTGGCGCCGCGGCAGGGCGCGGACTGTGCCCGGGCGCGGGCCGAGGCGAAGCTGCCAGCCAAGGCGCTGCGGCTGCTGATCGTCGAGGACGATGCGGTGAACCGGCTGGTGACCGAGACGCTGTTGCGGCAGGCCGGGCATCAGGTGCGGCTGGCCGAGACCGGCGAGGCGGCGCTGCAGGCGCTGGCCGGACAGGGCTTCGATCTGGTGCTGACCGATCTCAACCTGCCCGATCTGAGCGGCTTCGAGCTGGGCCACGCGATCCGCGCCCATGCCGATCCGGCGATTGCCGGGCTGCCGATCGCGGCGCTTTCGGCGCATGGTCCCGGGGTCGATGCGGTCGCGCTGAAGGCCGCGGGGATCGGCGGGTTTCTGGCCAAGCCCTTCCCGTTCGCGCGGCTCGAGGAGCTGTTGCGGCGGGTCACCGGCTTTGCCTCGCCGCGGCCGGTCGGGTCGGGAGCGGCGCGGCCCGAGGGAGCGGGGCAGGGGCTTGTCGATCTGTCCGTCCTGCGCGGCCATGCCGAGGCTTTGGGCGTCGAGCCGACCGGCCGGATCGTCGCGACCTTCAAGGCGAGCCTTGGCCATACCGCGGCGGCGCTGGAAACCGCGGCCGAGGCGGACCGCTGGAACGAGGTGGCGATGATCGCGCATCGGCTGAAAAGCTCGGCGCGGCATGTGGGATTGCTGGCGCTGGCCGAGGAAGCCGAGCGTGCCGAGATGCTGGCCTCTGCTTCGGGGCGGCGAAGCGCCGAGGTTGCGGGTCCGGTGGACGATCTGATCCTGTCGTGCCGCGCGGCCGTGGGTCTGGTCGAGGCGATCTGGGCCGACATCGCGGGGTAAGCCCGTCTGTCTCGGGCGGATCAGGAAAGGCATCGCCTTTCCCCGCCCGTCCGGGCAACGCCTGTCGCAGGACCGCATCCCCAAGCGTGACAGAGGCCTGCGCTCCGCCCCGGCGGCGCGAATGCGCCCGCCATGGGCGGGGCGGGCGCAGGCCGAGTGCCTGAAGCACTCGGCGGTCACGGGGCCGATGTGTCGCGTGACCTCGGCGATGGCCTCGGTCATGGCAGACAGAGCTTACGCCGAAAACACGTAACCCAGCCCGTGCACGGTGACGATCAGCCGAGGCTTCGCCGGATCGGGCTCGATCTTGCGCCGCACCCGGCGCACCAGCACGTCGATGGTGCGATCGAAGCTTTCGTGCCCGCGCCGGCTGACATGCGTCATCAGCTGATCGCGGCTCAGAACCTGCCCCGGATGGGTGACGAAGGTCGCCAGCAATTCGAACTCGGCCCGGGTCATCTTCACCGCTTCGCCCGAAGGATCGGTCAGGGTCCAATGCGCGATATCGAGCGTCCAGCCCTCGAAGCTTTTCGTCGACTCATCCGCCTTCACCACCCGCGCCGCCGTCACCCGACGCGCCAGATTGCGGGTCCGCGGCAGGATTTCGCGCATGTTGTAGGGCTTGGTCACGTAATCATCGGCGCCCAGTTCCAGCGCCACGATCCGGTCCACATCCTCGCGCCGCGAGGTGACCATGATCACCCCCACCTCGGATTGCCGCCGCAATTCGCGCAGCAGCGACAGCCCGTCCTCGCCCGGCAGGTTGATGTCGAGCAGGATGACGTCGACATCGCCCTTGGCAAAGATCGCCCGCATCTGCTCGCCGTCGCCGGCCTCGCTGACGCGGTGATTGTCCTTCACCAGATAGGCGGCCAAGGTCTGCCGGCCCACCGGATCATCTTCGACGACAAGGATATGATAGGAAGTCTTCATCACCGGCCCCTTTCTTCCGTCATCGCGCCAAAACCCCGGTCCGGCAACGATTTTTGCGTGATTTCCGCTGATTTTTCCGGGTTTTAACATCCTGTTCACAACATTTTTCATCGCGTTCACAACCGGACGCAACGCGGTTCATATCGCGGGTCTAGTCCGATCCTCGAGCGGGGTCGGACCGTGACAAGACCGGACGCGCGGCGTCGGTGATGGAACGGCCCCCGGATCGGCAAGACCGGAGGCGAAAGTGATCAGGAAAATCTGGGGCGTGATGCGCAGGCCCAGCACGCGCTGGGGGCTTGGCACGCTGGTGCTGGGAGGGGCCGTCGTCGGTGCGCTGGGCTGGAATGGCTTCCACTATGCCGTCGAACAGACCACCACGACGAAATTCTGCCTGTCGTGCCACACGATGCAGGGCAATTTCGAGGAGTACAAAACCACCGTCCACTATTCGAACCCGATGGGCGTACGCGCCGAATGTGCCGATTGCCACGTGCCGAAGTCGGGCTGGCGGCTCTATCGGGCCAAGGTGCTGGCGGCCAAGGATCTGTGGGGCGAAATCACCGGCAAGGTCGACACGCCCGAAAAATTCGAGGCGCACCGGCTCGAGATGGCGGAGACGGTCTGGGCCGACATGAAGGCGAACGACTCGGTCGGGTGCCGGTCGTGCCACAGTTTCGAGGCGATGGATTTCGCGCATCAGACCAAGCCCGATGCGGCCAAGCAGATGCAGCAGGCGATGAAGGACGGCGGCACCTGCATCGATTGCCACAAGGGCATCGCGCACAAGCTTCCCGACATGTCCTCTGGCTACAAGAAGCTGTTCGAGGATCTGGAGGCGCAGGCGGCCGAGCTGGCGCCGAAAGCGGGCGACACGGTCTATCCGCTGAAGACGATCGAGCTTTATCTGGAAGAACCGAAGGATGGCGTGAAGGCCGCGGGCAAGGTGATCGCGGCGACGCCGATGGTCGTGCAGGCGGTCTCGGGCGCGGCGCTGCAGGTCAAGCTGGAGGGCTGGCAGCAAGAGGGCGCCGAGCGGATGCTCTATGCCGCACAGGGGCAGCGCATCTTCAACGTGGCCCTGGCGCCGACGGCGGTTTCTGCGGTTGCGGCGGGCAAGAGCCTCACCGATCCCGACACCGAACAGGTCTGGACCGAGGGTACGCTGACGGTCTGGGTGAAGAACGCCGATCTGACCGACAGTCTCGACAAGGTCTGGTCCTATGCCGGGGCGATGTTCAGCGCGGCTTGCGGCACCTGCCACGTCCTGCCGCACACCGGGCATTTCCTCGCCAACCAGTGGATCGGCACGCTCAATGCGATGAAGACCAAGGCCCCCTTGAACGAGGAACAGTTCCGGCTGGTGCAGAAATACGTGCAGATGCACGCGAAAGACATGGGCGGGGAGGCCGCGGAATGACCGCGATCTCGCTCAATCCCGCCGTCGTGGCCGATCGTGCGCTGCTCTGGCACTGGCTGGCCGAGGTCTTTCTGACCCCGCCCTCGGCCGAGCGGCTGAGCGCCCTGCGCGAGGGGGCCGGGGCGAAATGGCTCGCGGCGCTGGCGGCCGAGCCCGCCTTTGCCGAAGCGCTGACCGAGATCCGCGCGGCGCTGGCCTCGCCCCTTGATGCGGCACGGCTGCAGACCCGGCTGACCATCGCCTTCAACGGGTTGTTCCTTGGCCTTGGCGGCAAGCACACGCTGGCGCCGAACGAATCCGCCTGGACGCATGGCGGGCGGCTCTTTCAGGCCCCGGTCACCGAAATGTCCGCGCTGCTGTCCGCCTGCGATCTGTCGCTGGCGCAAGGCTGCTGCGAGGCGCCCGACCATCTCTCGGTCGAGCTGATGCTGCTTGCCCATCTCGAAGCTCATGCCGATCCGCGCGCCGAGGCGCTGCAGGCCCGGCTGCGGCTCTGGCTGCCCGGCTTTTGCGCCGCCGTCAGGGCCGAAGATCGCACCGGCTTCTGGGCCGGAGCCGCGGCGCTGCTGCTGGCGGCTCTCGATCACGCCACTCTCATCCCCCAACCGGAAGAAAGGACAGTCTGATGACGAAGATTTCCGGAAACGAACTGCGGGCAGAACTCTCTCGCCGCGCCTTCCTCAGCTACTCTGTTGCCGCAGGAGCGCTGGGCATGTTCGGACCTTCTTTCCTCGCCCAGGGCGCACGCGCCGAGGCGCTGGCCAACGGCAAGGTGATGTCGGGCAGCCATTGGGGCATCTTCACCGCGACGGTCGAAAATGGCCGCGCCACCGCCTTCACGCCGTGGGAAAAAGACCCGCATCCGTCGCCGATGCTGGAAGGCGTGCTGGACTCGATCTATTCGCCGACCCGGATCAAATATCCGATGGTGCGGCGCGAATTCCTCGAAAAAGGCGTCAAGGCGGATCGCTCGACCCGCGGCAATGGCGACTTCGTCCGTGTGACCTGGGATCAGGCGCTGGATCTGGTCGCGGCCGAGGTGAAACGCGTCGAGGAAACCTATGGCCCGCAAGGCATGTTCGGCGGCTCCTACGGCTGGAAGAGCCCGGGCCGGCTGCACAATTGCACCACGCTGCTGCGCCGCATGCTGACGCTGGCGGGTGGCTATGTGAACGGCGCGGGCGACTATTCGACTGGCGCGGCGCAGGTGATCATGCCGCATGTGGTCGGCACGCTCGAAGTCTACGAACAGCAGACCGCCTGGCCGGTGGTGGCGGACAACACCGAAGTGATGGTGTTCTGGGCCGCTGACCCGGTGAAGACGAACCAGATCGGCTGGATGGTGCCCGACCACGGCGCCTATACCGGGCTCGAGGCGCTCAAGGCCAAGGGCACCAAGGTCGTCGTCATCGATCCGGTGCGCACCAAGACGGTCGAGTTCTTCGGCGCCGATCACGTCACGCCGAAACCGCAGACCGATGTCGCGCTGATGCTGGGCATGGCGCATACGCTGGTGAGCGAAGACCTGTATGACAAGGACTTCATCGCCAATTACACCTCGGGCTTCGACAAGTTCCTGCCCTATCTGATGGGCGAAACCGACAGCACGCCGAAGTCGGCCGACTGGGCATCGGAGATCAGCGGCGTTCCGGCCGAGACGATCAAGGACCTCGCACGGCTCTTCAAGTCGAAGCGGACGATGCTTGCAGGCGGCTGGTCGATGCAGCGGATGCATCACGGCGAACAGGCGCATTGGATGCTGGTGACGCTTGCTGCGATGCTCGGCCAGATCGGTCTGCCGGGTGGCGGCTTCGGGCTTTCCTATCACTACTCGGGCGGCGGCACGCCGAGCACGAGCGGCCCGGCGCTCTCGGGCATCACCGATGGCGGCGCGGCGGGGGCAGGCCCGGAATGGCTGGCGGCCAAGGGCGCTTCGGTGATCCCGGTGGCGCGCGTGGTCGAGATGCTGGAAAACCCCGGCGCCGAATTCGACTTCAACGGCACCCGGTCGAACTATCCGGACGTGAAGATGGCCTATTGGGTCGGCGGCAACCCGTTCGTCCACCATCAGGACCGCAACCGCATGGTCAAGGCCTGGGAAAAACTGGAAACCTTCATCGTGCATGACTTCCAGTGGACCCCCACCGCCCGGCATGCCGACATCGTGCTGCCCGCGACGACGAGCTACGAACGCAACGATATCGAGACCATCGGCGACTATTCGAACCTCGGCATCCTGGCGATGAAGAAGATCGTCGAACCCGTCTACGAAGCCCGCAGCGATTACGACATCTTCGCCGCGGTCGCCGAACGGCTTGGCAAGGGCAAGGAGTTCACCGAAGGCAAGGACGAGATGGGCTGGATCAAGTCCTTCTACGAAGATGCCGCGAAGCAGGGCAAGGCGAGCGGGGTCGAGATGCCCGAGTTCGACGCCTTCTGGGAAGAAGGGATCCTCGAATTCCCGGTCACCGACGGCGACACCTTCGTGCGCTATGCGAGCTTCCGCGAAGACCCGCTGCTCAACCCGCTCGGCACGCCGACCGGCCTGATCGAAATCTACTCGAAGAACATCGAGAAGATGGGCTACGACGACTGCCCGGCGCATCCGACCTGGATGGAACCGCTGGAACGTCTGGACGGGCCGGGGGCGAAGTATCCGCTCCATGTCGCCGCCTCGCACCCGTTCAACCGGCTGCACTCGCAGCTGTGCGGCACGGTCCTGCGCGAGGGGTACGCGGTTCAGGGGCACGAGCCCTGCCTGATGCATCCCGAAGATGCGGCGGCGCGCGGCATTGCCGATGGCGATGTGGTGCGGGTGTTCAACGATCGCGGTCAGACGCTGACCGGGGTCAAGGTCACCGATGCCGTGATGAAGGGCGTCGTGCAGATCTATGAAGGCGGCTGGTATGATCCGTCCGACGTGACCGAAGCGAAGACGCTCGACAAATACGGTGATGCGAACGTGCTGACGGCCGATATCCCGACCTCGAAACTGGGTCAGGGCAACTGCGGTCAGACCGTGCTGGCCGATGTCGAGAAATACACCGGTCCCGCCGTCACCCTGACCGGCTTCGTGGCGCCGAAGGCCGCCGAATAAGCGACCCGATCCTTCGGAGGGCCGCCCCGGCCCTCCCCCCTTCACCGCGTCTTCGGGCGCGGTGCCCTCTCCCAAGGATTTTTGCGATGACCGCGCAGGATCACTCTTCCCCGATGCTCGACATCGCCGCCGCCCGCGCCCTGGCCACCTCGCTCGTCGATCCGATCACCGAGACCGAGGATCTGCCGCTTGCTGCCGCGCTGGGCCGGTTCTGTGCCGAAACGCTCCATTCGACGCTGGCGCTGCCGCGCCGCGCCCGCGCGGCGATGGACGGCTTCGCGCTGCGTCTTTCCGATCTGCGTGATGGGCAGGGCCTGCCGATCGCGGGCACGATCGCCGCGGGCGCCGAGGCCCCGGATCTGCCCGCGGGCGCCTGCCTGCGCATCTTCACCGGCGCGCTGGTGCCTGCGGGCGCCGATGCCGTGCTGCCCGTCGAGGACTGCACCGAAGAGGGCGCCACCCTGCGCCTGTCGCGGCGTCCCGAACCGGGCGAGAACATCCGCGCGCCGGGCTCCGAACAGCCCGCGGGCGGCGTGCTTCTGCGCGCCCATGCGCGGATCGCGCCGCAGCATGTCGGGCTTCTGGCCGCCAATGGCATCACCCGCCTGCGCGTGCTGCGCCGTCCGCGCGTCGGCGTGTTTTCGACCGGCGACGAGCTCGATGCGCAAAGCCCCGACAGCCTGCCCGACAGCAACCGGCCGATGCTTCTGGCGCTGGCCGCTGCGGCGGGGGCCGAGGTCACCGATCTGGGGCTTCTGCCCGATGACCTGCCCGCGGTCACCGCGCGGCTTGCGGATCTGCGCGGGCAGGACCTCATTCTGACCTCGGGCGCGGTGTCGATGGGCGGGCGCGATCACCTGCGCCCCGCGCTGATCGCCGCCGGGGGCCGCATCGACGGCTGGCGCGTCGCGATCAAGCCCGGCAAGCCGATCCTCTTCGGCGAGCTTGGCCCCGCCGCCATCACCGGCCTGCCCGGCAATCCGTTTTCCGCCTTCACCGGCTTTCACCTCTTCGCCGCGGCCCAGCTTGCGACACTCACGGGACAGATACCGCCCCTCCTTTTCCCATTGGAGGCGCGTGCGGGCTTCGACTGGTCCCGCAAGCCCGGCCGCGGCGAGGTCTTTCCGGTGCGCCTCGCACATGGCGAGATCGACGGCATGCCGGTGCTGCAACGGCTGGGGGCGGGCGTCTCGGCGACGCTTTTTCCGCTGGCCGAGGCCGAGGGTCTGGCCTTCGTTCCCGCCGAGACGAGCCGGGTGGGTTTCGGCGCGCGGCTGCGCTGGATGCCTTTCGTGCACAGGGGGGTTTGAGATGCGCTTTCCGCTTGCGACCATCCTTTACGAAACGACGCCCCCCGACGCGCTCTTGCGCGATTTCGCCCGCGCTCTTGCGGCCCAGGGGCGGCACATCGGCGGCGTCGTGCAGCATCGCCCGGGCCTTGTCACCGACTGCCCCTGTGCCGAGATGGTGCTGATGTCGCTCGCCTCCGGGCAAAGCTTCCCGGTGGCCCTGCCGCTCGGCTCCGGCTCGACCGGGTGCCGGCTCGACTTCGGGGCGCTGGCGCAGGTGGCGCAGGGCCTCTTGTCCGAGATCGAGGCCGGGCTTGATCTGCTGATCCTGAACCGTTTCGGCAAAGCCGAGGCCGAGGGGCGCGGCTTTCGCGACGTGATCGCCGCCGCGATGGAGCGCGAGACGCCGGTGCTGACCGCGCTGCATCCGCGCAACCTGCCCGACTGGATCCGCTTCACCGAGGGCGCGGCGCTGCTGCTGATGCCCGACGCCAGCACCCTGCATCAATGGTTGGCCGACGGCCAGGGAGTTGCCCATGCTGCCTGATCCCCTTTGTGACGGCTTCGGCCGCGATGTGCGTTACCTGCGGGTCTCGGTCACCGACCGCTGCGATCTGCGCTGCTCCTACTGCATGAAGGAAGACGTGACCTTCCTGCCGCGCAATCAGGTGCTGAGCCTTGAGGAACTCGACCGGCTCTGCTCGGCCTTCGTCACGCTTGGGGTGCGCAAGCTGCGCGTGACCGGCGGCGAGCCGCTGGTGCGCCGCAACATCCTCAGCTTCTTCGCCGCGATGGGGGCGCATCTGCGCGCCGGACGGCTCGATGAACTGACGCTGACGACGAACGGCACGCAGCTTGCCCGCCACGCGCAGGCGCTGGCCGCGTGCGGGGTGAAGCGGGTCAATGTCTCGCTCGATACCTTGCAGGCCGAGAAATACACCCGCCTGACCCGGTTTGGGCGCATCGCGCAGGTGTTCGACGGCATCGCCGCCGCGCAGGCTTCGGGACTACGGGTGAAGCTGAACGCGATGGCGCTGAAAGGCGTCAATGACGACGAGATTTTCGCGCTGACCGATTGGGCGGCGGCGCAGGGCTGCGATCTGACCTTCATCGAGTTGATGCCGATGGGGGATATTCCGGCAGGCACGCGGCTTGATCAGTTCTGGCCGCTCGATGATGTCCGCGCGCATCTCGAAACCCGGTTCCGGTTGATCGACACGGGGCTGAATACCGGCGGCCCCGCGCGCTATGTGACGGTGGCCGAGACCGGGCAGCGCATCGGCTTCATCTCGCCGCTCAGCCACAATTTCTGCAACAGCTGCAACCGCGTGCGCCTGACCTGCAAGGGCGAGCTTTACACCTGTCTGGGTCAGGAGGGCTCGACCGACCTGCGCCCCGTCCTGCGTGCGGGCGTCGAGGGCGAGGCGCTTGCCCGCGAGATCCGCGCCGCGATTGCAAGGAAACCCGCGGGCCATGCCTTCGGCTATGGCCCCTGCGCCGTCGCCGGGCAAATGGCACGCGGCATGAACCACACCGGAGGCTGACATGCTCGACATCGTCTATTTCGCCTGGGTCCGCGAGCGGATCGGGCAACCGCGCGAGCGGCTGGAAACGGGGGCGGCGACCGTGGCCGATCTGGTGGCGGAGCTGCGGGCGAAAGACCCCCGCTACGAGGCCGCCTTTGCCGACCCTGCGGTGCTGCGGGTGGCGCTGGATCAGGATCTGGCCGATTTCACCGCGTCGCTCGCGGGCGTGCGCGAAGTGGCCTTCTTTCCGCCTATGACGGGGGGCTGAGATGCATGGTCCGATGTTCGACCCCGAGGGTCGTTATGCCCGGCATCTGATCCTGCCCGAGATCGGGCCGGTCGGGCAGGCGACGCTGAACGCGGCCTCGGTTCTGGTGATCGGCGCGGGGGGGCTTGGCTCGCCGGTGCTGCTTTATCTTGCGGCGGCGGGGATCGGGCGGCTGGGGCTGGCCGATGACGATGTGGTGTCGCTCTCGAACCTGCAACGGCAAGTGCTGCATGGCACGGCGCGGCTGGGCCAAAGCAAGACCGCCTCGGCGCGCGACCGGCTGTCGGACCTGAATCCCGAGGTGCTGCTTGAGACCCATGCGATCCGCATCTCGCCCGAGACGGCGGCGCTGGTCGGTGGTTTCGATCTGGTGATCGACTGCACCGACAATCTTGCGGCGCGGCATCTGATCAACCGCGCCTGTGTCGCGGCGGCGGTGCCGTTGCTGTCCGGCGCGATTGCGCAATGGGAAGGCCAGATCGGCCTTTACGCGCCCGCGCTGGGTGGCCCCTGCTATGCCTGCACCTTCCCCGAGACCGATCCTCCGCCGCCCGCACAATCGAAGGGTGTCGTCGGCGCGCTGCCGGGCGTGGTGGGAGCACGCATGGCGCTGGAGGCGATCAAGTTTTTCACCGGGGCCGGGCAGAACCTGCTCGGGCGGCTGTGGATGATCGACACGCTTTGGAACGAGGAACGGCTGATGCGCATGCATCGGCGCGACGATTGCCCGGTCTGCCGGGCGAGGGGGGCGGGATGCTGACGCATTTCGATGCGGCCGGACAGGCGCATATGGTCGATGTTTCGGACAAGACCGAGACGAAGCGCACGGCGGTGGCCGAGGGGCGGGTGGTGATGCGTCCCGAGACGCTCGCGCTGGTGATCGCAGGCACGGCGGGCAAGGGCGATGTGTTGGGCGTGGCCCGCGTTGCCGGGATCATGGCGGCGAAGCGCACGGCGGATCTCATTCCGCTCTGTCATCCGCTGGCGCTGTCGCGGGTGGCGCTGGAGCTGGTGCCCGAACCGGAAACGAGCTCCGTGCGGATCGAGGCGACCGTGGCCACCACCGGCCCGACCGGGGTCGAGATGGAGGCGCTGACCGCGGTCTCGGCCGCGGCGCTGACGGTCTATGACATGCTGAAAGTCGCGGAAAAGGCGATGCGGATCGAGGGGATAAGATTGCTGGCCAAGGATGGCGGCAAGTCGGGCAGCTTCCGCGCCTAAGGCGCTTTCGAGCGCAACCAGTCTTCGGCCCGCGCGAGGTCTTCGGGCGTGTTGAGATTGGCGAAAGGATCGGGCGTGGTGTCAAAGGGCACCGCCACCGCCCCCGCCAGATAGGCGCGCATCCGCCGCTCGTCGGCCGCGAAAAGCGTATCGATCCGGGGGCGGTCGGCGACGCGCCAAAGTGCGGCGGTGTAATGGTCGCGTCCGAAGCTTTGCGCATGGGCAGGCCCGCCCGTGGCGACCAGCCGGGCCACCAGATCGGTGGGCAGGAACGGCGTGTCGGTGGCGGTGCTGACCAGAGCCTCGGCGCCCATCTCTGCCGCCCAGTCCAGCCCGGCGCGAATGCCCGCCATCGGACCCAGACCCGATTCCCCGGCGCGATCGGGCAGGACCGGCAGGCCAAGGCCGAACCGCGCCGGATCGCCATTGGCCGAGATCGCGACCGCGTCGACCTGTGGCGCCAGCCGCGCCAGCACCCGCGCGATCAGGGGTTCGCCCGCGAGCGGCAGCAGCGCCTTTTCGCGCCCCATCCGCCGCCCTTGGCCCCCCGCCAGAATGACCCCCACGATCCGCATGCGTTGCCTTTCCGCTTTGCCCAAGCCCTGACCGCTGATGCGTGGAAGTGCAAGCCCGCCCCGTGCAGTCCCCCTGTGCAGCCCCCACTTTCTTGCGCGGCCTTGTCGTGCTAGGCAAGGCCATGACCCATTCCCCCATCCCGACGAAGCAGCAGATCCTCGACTGGATCGCCGACAACCCCGATCAGGGGGCGAAACGCGATATCGCCAAGGCCTTCGGCCTGAAGGGCGCGGCAAAGATCGAATTGAAGCGCCTGCTGAAAGAGCTGACCACGGACGGTCAGATCAGCCGCAAGAAGCGCAGCTATCACGACAGCGCCAGCCTGCCGCCGGTGACGGTGCTCGAAATCCTGCCCGCCGACGGCATGGGCGATCTTTGGGCGCGGCCGGTGGAATGGGCCGGTCCGGGCGAGGCGCCGCGGATCGCCTTCCTGACCCGCAAGGACGATCCCGCCGTCGGCCCGGGCGAGCGCGTGCTGGCGCGGATTGCGCAGGGTTCCGAAGGCCCCGAGGCGCGGCTCATTCGCAAGATCGGGCAGGCGCGGCATCGCATCGTCGGCATCTTCCGCAAGGGCGCCGAGGGCGGGCGGATCACGCCGATCGACAAGGGCGAGATGAACGAATGGACCGTGCCGCCCGGCGCCACCAATGACGCCCGCGATGGCGAGCTGGTCGAGGCCGAGCAATCGGGGCCGAAGGGCCGGATGGGCCTGCCGCGGGCGCGGGTGATCGAGCGTCTGGGCGATCCGACCGCGCCGCGGGCGGTGTCGCTGATCGCCATTCACCAGCACGGCATTCCCGACGACTTCCCCGATGACGTGATCGCCGAGGCCGATGCGGAACTGCCTGCCGCCTTGGGCGATCGCGAAGACCTGACCGGCCTGCCCTTCGTCACCATCGACCCGGCCGATGCCCGCGACCGCGACGACGCCTGTTTCGTGCAACCCGATGACGATCCCGCGAACGAGGGCGGGTTCCTGCTCTGGGTGGCGATCGCCGACGTGGCGCATTACGTCCGCCCCGGCTCGGCGCTCGATCGCGAGGCGCGCAATCGCGGCAACTCCACCTATTTCCCAGACCGCGTCGTGCCGATGCTGCCCGACCGGCTGTCGGGCGATCTGTGTTCCCTGCACGAACATGTGCCGCGCGCGGTGCTGGCGGTGCGGATGAAGGTCTCCTCCGAGGGGCGCAAGATCTCGCATCGCTTTACCCGCGGCATCATCCGCTCGGTCGCCTCGCTTGAATACGGGCAGGTGCAGGCCGCGCAGGAGGGCCGCCCGGATGAAAAGACCGCGCCGCTGGTGGAAGAGATCATCGCTCCGATCTATGGCTGCTACCGGGCGATGACCCGGGCGCGGGCGGCGCGTCAGCCGCTGGACCTTGATCTGCCCGAGCGTCGGATCGAGATCGACGAGACGGGCAAGGTCGCCTCGGTCAAGTTCAAGGAACGGCTCGACGCGCATCGGCTGATCGAGGAATTCATGGTGCTGGCCAATGTCGCCGCGGCCGAGGAGCTGGAACGGCTGCGCCGTCCGCTGCTTTACCGCGTGCACGAGGAGCCGAGCCCCGAAAAGATCGATGCGTTGCGGGAAGTGGCGCAGGCCTCGGGGTTTTCGCTGGCCAAGGGGCAGGTGCTGAAGACCGCGCATCTGAACCGGCTTTTGAGCGAGGCCGAGGGCAGCGAGTTCGACGAGCTGATCAACATCTCCACCCTGCGGTCGATGACGCAGGCCTATTATGCGCCGCATAATCTGGGGCATTTCGGGCTGGCCTTGCGGTCTTACGCGCATTTCACCTCGCCCATCCGGCGCTATTCCGACCTGATCGTGCACCGGGCGCTGATTGCCGGGCATGGCTGGGGGAGCGATGGGCTCAGCCGCGACGACATCGCCCAGCTGGAAGACACCGCGCAGCATATCTCCGAGACCGAACGCCGCTCGATGGCGGCGGAGCGGGACACGACCGACCGGTATCTGGCGGCTTACCTCAGTGAACGGGTGGGCAGCGAGTTTACCGGGCGGATTTCCGGCGTGCAGAAATTCGGTGCCTTCGTGAAGCTCGACGAGACGGGCGCGGATGGTCTGGTGCCGATCCGCTCGGTCGGTCGCGAGTTCTTCCACTACGACCGCGATGCGCAACAGCTGATCGGGGCAGACAGCGGGATCACCCTTGGCATCGGACAGCGGGTTCTGGTGCGGCTGGCGGAAGCCGTGCCGGTGACCGGGGGCCTTGAGCTGGAATTGCTGGAGTTGGATGGCGAGGCGATGCCGGGCGCGGGCAAGGGTGGGCGCAAGCCCTTCCGTCCGGGGCGGAAATCGGTGGCCTTCAAGGCGAAGGAACGGGCGATTTCGCGCAAGGTGAAGCGCACGCGCAAGTAAGCGTCACATCGCACCAGCGCCAAAACGAAAGGGCCGGGGAAAACCCCGGCCCTTCGTCTGTCTGCCCGTGCGATCAGCCGATCGCGACGGCTTTCACGTCTTCGTCCACATAGGGGACGTATTGCGCGAAGTTGTCCGAGAACATCTTCACCAGTTTCGCGGCCTGCGCGTCATAGGCGGCCTTGTCGGCCCAAGTTTCGCGCGGGTTCAGCAGTTTCGCGTCGACGTCATGCGCGGCCACCGGCACTTCGAAGCCGAAGTTCGGGTCCTTGCGGAATTCGGCGTTGTTCAGCGACCCATCCAGCGCGGCGGTGAGCAGCGCACGGGTGGCCTTGATCGGCATCCGCTTGCCAACGCCGAAGGCGCCGCCGCTCCAGCCGGTGTTCACAAGCCAGCACGAGGCGCCGAACTGGGCGATCTTCGCGGCGAGAAGCTTGCCATAGACTTCCGGACGACGCGGCATGAAGGGCGCGCCGAAGCAGGTCGAGAAGGTCGGAACCGGTTCGACGATGCCGACTTCCGTGCCCGGGGTCTTCGAGGTGAAGCCCGAGAGGAAGTGATACATTGCCTGCGCGGGGGTCAGACGCGCGATCGGCGGCAGGACGCCATAAGCGTCGCAGGTCAGCATGATCACGTTCTTCGGATGGCCGCCAAGCGCGGTTTCCGAGGCGTTGCCGATGTAATGCAGCGGGTAAGCGCAGCGCATGTTCTCGGTCAGCGAGCTGTCGTAGAAGTCGAGTTCCAGCGTTTCCGGGTCATAGACCATGTTCTCGACCACGGTGCCGAACATCGAGCAGGTGTTGTAGATGTCCGGTTCCGCTTCTTTCGAGAGGTTGATGGTCTTGGCGTAGCAGCCGCCCTCGAAGTTGAAGATGCCCTTTTCCGACCAGCCATGCTCGTCGTCGCCGATCAGCACGCGCGACGGGTCGGCCGAAAGCGTGGTCTTGCCGGTGCCCGACAGGCCGAAGAACACCGCCGAGTCATCGGGGTTGTCGATCGCATGGTTGGCCGAGCAGTGCATCGCCATCACGCCCTTGCCGGGCAGGATGTAGTTGAGCAGCGTGAACACGCCTTTTTTGTTTTCACCGGCGTAAGCGGTGTTGCCGATCAGGATCAGCTTCTTGTCGAAGTTCAGCGCGATCACCGTTTCGGTGCGGCAGCCATGGCGTTCCGGGTCGGCCTTGAACGACGGGCAGTTGATGATCGTCCATTCCGGGCTGAACGTGTCGAGCTCTTCGCGCGCCGGACGGCGCAGCATGGTGCGCAGGAAGAGGCCGTGCCAGGCCAGTTCGGCAACCAGACGCACGTCCAGACGGTGGGCCGGGTCAGCACCGCCATAAAGGTCTTCGACGAAGAAATCCTTGCCCTTCATGTGCGCCAGCATGTCGGCATGCAGCACGTCGAATTTGGCCGGATCCATCGGCTTGTTGTTTTCCCACCAGATCGTGTCTTCCACGCTGGCAGTGCGCACGACGAACTTGTCTTTCGGCGAGCGGCCGGTGTGCTTGCCGGTCGAGCAATAGAACGCGCCACCTTTACCCAGAACGCCTTCGCCCCGTTTGATCGCTTCCTCGATCAGCGCGGGTTCCAGCAGGTTGTAATAGACGTTGCCGAGACCAGTGAGGCCCTGATCTTCCAGCTTTTTCGCCGGGTTCACGCGTCCGATGCTCATTTTCAGCTCCCGTTGCCGCCCTTGCGGCGCAGTGGTTCCTCCCGGTATCCGAAGGCGCCAGAATACCGATCCGCGCAATGAAATTGCGGATGAGGCCCTATAACATGTCGCAAATGCGAAGGAACAGAAGGGTTTGTCGCAGCTAGCGCAAACAGCGCCGATTTAGCGCCACCATCGCGCAGAGGTGAGACAAATTAGTCAAAGCTTCGTTTTTTTGCGCTCAGATGATTCCGGCAGACCGGCTGATTCGCACATCGCAGTTGATTCCGCGGGCCGGAAAGCAGACAATGTGCGTAAACATAATACTAAGAAGTATGAGGTGCAGGACATGTCGAGGATCGCGCTGGTCGACGATGATCGCAACATTCTGACGTCGGTCTCGATGACGCTCGAGGCGGAGGGCTACGAGGTCGAGACCTATAACGATGGTCAGGCCGCGCTCGACGCCTTCAGCAAGCGGCTGCCCGACATGGCGGTGCTCGATATCAAGATGCCGCGGATGGACGGGATGGAACTGCTGCAACGGCTGCGGCAGAAGACGACGATGCCGGTGATTTTCCTGACCTCGAAGGACGACGAGATCGACGAGGTTCTGGGCCTGCGCATGGGCGCCGACGATTACGTCAAGAAACCCTTCAGCCAGCGGCTTCTGGTCGAACGCATCCGCGCGCTGCTGCGTCGTCAGGAAGCGATCTCGACCGGCGAGGCTCCGGTGACCGAAGACACCAAGGTGATCGTGCGCGGCTCGCTGTCGATGGACCCGCTGCGCCATTCGGTGACCTGGAAGGGCCGCGAAGTGACGCTGACGGTGACCGAATTCCTGCTGCTGCAGGCGTTGGCGATCCGGCCGGGTTTCGTGAAGAGCCGCGATCAGCTGATGGACGTGGCCTATGATGATCAGGTCTATGTCGACGACCGCACCATCGACAGCCACATCAAGCGCCTGCGCAAGAAGATGCGCACGGTCGATGATGATTTCTCGGCGATCGAGACGCTTTACGGCATCGGCTATCGTTACAACGAAGAATGACGATTGCCGGATTTCTTGCAGCGGGGCGGAGGCGGGTGAACAAGGCCACCAAATCCGAGACGGATGTGGTTCTGGGCGAGGACTGGGTCGGGCCCAAGGGCGCGATCGATGAGGATCTGCTCAACGGCCGCCGGCGTCGCCGCTTCATCTCGCTCAACAACTCGCCTCTGGCGCGCAAGATCATCACCTTCAACCTGCTCGCCATGCTCGTCATGGTTGCCGGGGTGCTGTACCTGAACCCGTTCCGCGACTCTCTGGTGTTTCAGCGCGAAAGCGCCATCGTCAGCGAGGCGGAACTGATCGCCGATGTCTTCGAGGCGCGGATGCCTTCTGCCGCGCCGGTCAATCTGGCGGCGGGCGACGGCATCGATGTCCTTGAAGTGATGCGCGGGATCGAACTGCCCGAGGGCGCGACGATCTATGTCTTCGACGCGGCTGGGAGCCTGCTGGCGGATTCCGCCGCGGTCGGCACCGCTCCGCGCGAACATGTCGAGGGACTGGGCATCGATACCCGCTCGACGATGATTACCGATCTGCTGAACTCGGCCTGGGAATGGTTGACCTCTCTGGCGCATCGCACCCAGGAAGCCGCGCCGGTCGATACCCGCGCGATGGCCGAGTCGCTTCTGGGGCAGGTGAATGCCGAACAGACCGTGATGGCGACGCGGCGCAACATTTCGGGGGCGACGATCTTCACCGTCGCGACGGGGCTTTACCAGAACGGCAAGCGGGTCGGTGCGGTGGCGATGACCTCGGCCGCGGGCGAGATCGACAAGCTCGTGCGGGTCGAGCGCGAGCAGGTCCTGCAGATGTTCGTGGTCGCGATCATCGTCTCGATCGGGCTGTCGCTGGTGCTGGCCTCGACCATTGCCAATCCGCTGTCGGATCTGGCCGCCGCCGCAGAGATCGGGCGTGATCGCCATGCGCGCAAGATGACGCCCGGACGGGTCCGCATCCCCGACCTGACGGCGCGGCCCGACGAGATCGGGCGGCTCTCCGGTGCGCTGCGCGGCATGGTGGCGGCGCTTTACGACCGTATCGACGCGAACGAACAATTCGCCGCCGATGTCGCGCATGAGATCAAGAACCCGCTGGCCTCGCTGCGTTCGGCCGTGGCGTCGCTGCACGTGGTGAAGCGCGATGATCAGCGCACCCGGTTGCTGGAAGTGATCGACCACGACGTGAAGCGTCTGGACCGGCTGGTGAGCGATATCGCCAATGCCTCGCGGCTCGACAGCGATCTGGTCAAGGAAGAGGAAGAAACCTTCGACCTGCTGAAGATGGTCGGAAATCTGGGCGAATATCTGGGCAAGGAAGCGGCCTCGAAGGGGGTCGAGTTCATCACCGATCTGCCGCATGAACCGATCGAGATTACCGGGCTTGAGGAACGTCTGGCGCAGGTCTTCGTCAACCTGATCAGCAATGCGATCAGCTTCTGCGAAGAGGGGGACGCGGTGCGGGTCTGGGCACGCAAACGCGAAAACCGCGTGCTGGTCGTGGTCGAGGATACCGGCCCCGGCATTCCCGAACAGGCGCTGACCAAGGTCTTCAAGCGTTTCTATTCGCAACGCCCCGAGGGGCAGTTCGGCGATCACTCCGGCCTTGGGCTGGCGATCTCGAAGCAGATCGTCGAGGCGCATGGCGGCGTGATCTGGGCCGAGAACATCCGCCCCACCGATGCCGACATCACCTCGGAACCGCTCGGCGCCCGGTTCGTCGTCGGCCTGCCGGTCTGAGCCTTGGACGGGCCGCTGCATGCCACGGCGGTCGCGCTGAGCCCCGAAGCGGGGGTGCTGATCCTCGGTCCCTCCGGCTCCGGCAAGTCGAGCCTCGCGCTGCGGCTGATGGCTTTCGGTGCGGCCCTGGTGGCCGATGACCGGGTGATCTTGATGGTCGAAGACGGCGCATTGATCGCCCGCTGCCCGCCGCCGATCGCCGGTCTGATCGAGGCGCGCGGCGCAGGCATCCTGCGCGCAGCGCCGATGACGCAGGCGCGGATCGTTCTGGCGATCGACATGGGGCAGGAGGAGACCGAAAGACTGCCTCAATCACGCGAGATTGCCTTCCGGGGCGTCACCCTGCCTCTTGTGCTGCGCCTGCAACATGGTCATCTTGAAGCGGTGATCCTGCAATGGCTGAAAGCCGGGAGAGCGATGTGAACGAGCGCGCGGCAGCGGAGACGACGAACCGTCTGGTTCTTGTCACCGGCCCCTCCGGGGCGGGGCGCACCACCGCCATCGCCGCGCTCGAAGACATGGGCTACGAGGCGATCAACAACCTGCCGCTGTCTCTGGTGCCACGACTGATCGACGGCCCGCTGCCCCGGCCGATGGCACTTGGCATCGACGTGCGCAACCGCGATTTCTCGGTCGCGGCGATGATCGAGCTGATCGACTGGCTGACGCGCGAGCCGGGGTTGCTGCTCGAGGTTCTTTATCTTGACGCCACGCCCGAGGCGCTGATCCGCCGCTATTCCGAAACCCGGCGCCGCCATCCCCTGGCGCCCGATGCGCAGCCGGTCTCTGGCATCGATCAGGAGATCGACATGCTCGGTCCGATCAAGGTCCGCGCCGATGTGCTGATCGACAGTTCGAACATGAGCCCGCACGACCTGCGCGCCGAGGTGCTGCGCTGGTTCGACATGGGGCAGATTTCCCGGCTGGCGGTGTCCTTGCACAGCTTCAGCTACAAGCGCGGCGTTCCGCGTGGTCTCGACATGATGTTCGATTGCCGGTTCTTGGCGAATCCCCATTGGGTCGAGGCGCTGCGCCCGCTCACCGGGCTTGATCCGGCGGTCGCGGCGCATGTGCAGGCAGACGCCCGCTATCAACCCTTCATTCAGAAGGTGTGTGATCTACTGCTGTTTCAACTTCCGGCCCATCTTGACGAGGGCAAGGCCCATCTGGCTGTGGGCTTTGGATGTACTGGCGGGCAACACAGATCGGTTGCCGTAACGGAAGCGGTGGCCAAGGCCCTTGCGCAGGCGAACTGGCAAGTGTCTAAACGGCACAGGGAGCTTGAACGGCGGGCACAGGCCATGCCCACAGGGAAAGAGGCAGAGGGCGCGTGATCGGAATCGTGATCGTGGCACATGGGGGTTTGGCGCGGGAATATCTCGCGGCGGTCGAACATGTTGTCGGCCCTCAGGAAGGCATTCGCGCCATCACCATCGAAGACGATCATGACAGGGCTGCGAAACAGGCCGAGATCCGCGCCGCGGCCGATGCGGTCGACAGTGGCGCCGGGGTTGTCGTCGTCACCGACATGTTTGGCGGCTCGCCCTCGAACCTGAGCCTGATGGCCTGCGAGGCCGGTGGGCGCGAGATCATCTATGGTGCCAATCTTCCCTTGCTGATAAAGCTCGCCAAATCGCGGTCGCTGGGCGTGCATGCGGCGGTGGAAGCCTCGCTTGATGCCGGTCGCAAATATATCAATTGCTATTCGACGGGCGGAGCCTCGGCCAAGTGAGTGTCAGCAAGGTCTTGAAGATCGTGAACGAAAAGGGCCTGCATGCGCGGGCCTCGGCGCGGTTCGTGGAAGTGGTCGAGGCGCATGACGCGCGGGCCGATGTCGAAAAGGACGGGATGAAGGTCTCGGGCGATTCGATCATGGGGCTCCTGATGCTCGCCGCCTCGCGCGGGACGACGATCGAAGTCACGACCTTCGGCACCGAAGCCGACAAGCTGGCCAATGCGCTTGAAGCGCTGGTTGCGGACCGCTTCGGCGAAGAGATGTAAGCCGCAAGGCAAGGGGAATGCGTCGTGAACGACATGCAACGAGGCGGCCCGGTGGCGGCCGAGCCAAAGCCCTATGACATCAAGCGGCTCTCCTACGCGGGCACTTTCACCAATCCGTGGAAGGCGAACGCGATCCGCACGATCGAATGGCTGACGGCGAAATGGACGCTGTTGCAGCTGATCCGCAAGTTCGAACGCCGCGGCGCTCCGGTCGGGCAACCGTTCTGGCCGCAGGCGCTGGAGATCATGGGGATCGATGTGAAGACCCCGCCCGAGCAGATCGCCCGCATCCCCGCGACCGGGCCGCTCGTCGTCGTCGCGAACCATCCGCACGGGCTCGTCGATGGCATGGTGCTGGCTTGGCTGATCGGGCAGGTGCGGACCGATTACAAGATCCTGACCCGTTCGCTGCTGACAGGAATTCCCGAAATCGAGGAATTCATGCTGCCTGTGCCCTTCCCGCATGAACCGAATGCGCAGGAAGAAAGCCTGAAGATGCGGGCGGAATGCATGGCGCAGCTGAAGCGCGGCGGGGTGATCGTGCTTTTCCCGGCTGGCGCAGTCGCCCATTCCGAGACCTTCTTCGGCCCGGCGATCGAGGGGGAATGGAACCCCTTCACCGCAAAGATGCTGGCGCGCTCGGGGGCCTCCGTGCTGCCGATCTACTTTCCCGGCAAGAACTCGCGCGCCTATCAGATCGCCAACAAGCTGGGTGCGACGCTGCGGCAAGGCTTGCTGCTGCATGAAATCAAGCGCGCGCTGTTCAAGCCGCAAGCGCCGGTGATCGGTCATCCGAAAACCGCCACTGAGATGGCCGAGGCGCTGAAACACCCCCGCCAGTTCCTCGCCGATCTGCGCGCCGAAACCCTTGCGCTGCGGAACTGAATAAGGGGCCTCAAGCGGCCCCTTTTCATCTTGCCGAAAATACCTCGGGGTGCGGGGCAGAGCCCCGCTCCGCCGCCGCCCTCAGCGCGTCGGCACCGGCGTCTCGCC
Organism: Rhodobacter viridis; assembly: GCF_003217355.1. Classification (GTDB taxonomy): domain Bacteria; phylum Pseudomonadota; class Alphaproteobacteria; order Rhodobacterales; family Rhodobacteraceae; genus Rhodobacter; species Rhodobacter viridis. The sequence continues at coordinate 32,120 of NZ_QJTK01000003.1, forward strand.
GCGGTAGTCATAAAACCCCCGCCCGGTCTTGCGCCCCAGCCACCCGGCTTCGACATATTTCGTAAGCAGCGGGCAGGGCCGGTATTTCGTATCCGCCAGCCCGTCATAAAGCACGTTCATGATCGCCAGACAGGTGTCGAGCCCGATGAAATCGGCCAGCTCCAGCGGCCCCATCGGATGGTTCGCGCCAAGCTTCATCGCCATGTCGATCGACTGCACGTTGCCCACGCCTTCGTAAAGCGTATAGACCGCCTCGTTGATCATCGGGATCAGGATGCGGTTGACGATGAAGGCCGGGAAATCCTCGGCCGAGGCCGGGGTCTTGCCCAGACGCTCGATCACGCCCAGAAGCGTGCGGTAGGTTTCCTCGCCCGTCGCGATGCCGCGGATCAGCTCGACAAGCTGCATCACTGGCACCGGGTTCATGAAATGCACGCCGATGAATTTCTCGGGTCGGTCGGTGCGCGAGGCCAGCCGGGTGATCGAGATCGACGAGGTGTTGCTGGCCAGAATCGTCTCCGGCTTCAGATGCGGCAACAGGCTGTCGAAGATCGCCTGCTTGACCGGCTCGCGTTCCGTCGCCGCTTCGATGATCAGATCGGTCTGGCCCAGATCGGCAATCGTCAGCGTCGTGCGGATCCGGCCCAGTGCCGCATCGCGCTCCTCGTGCGAGATCTTGCCCCGATGCACCTGCCGGTCGAGGTTCTTTCCGATCGTCCCCATCGCCCGTTCAAGGCTTTCGGGGGCGACGTCGTTGAGCAACACGTCATAGCCCGACAGGGCAAAAACATGGGCGATGCCGTTGCCCATCTGTCCGGCGCCCACGACACCCACGGTCAAGATCGTCATTTCGTTTCCTTCTTTCGGATTTGACCAAGTCTAAGCCCGGCGCTGCACCGCGGCAAGGGGGCGCCGCCATCGCCGCAAAATAGCCAGATTGTGTCAATTTTCTCTTTAGCTCTTTAGCAAGGCTTTCCAGTCAAACCTGCCTATGGGTGAGTCGAAATCTACAAGGTGGGATGAATGGCCTTTGAATACACGGGCAGCGGTGCCCTGGACTATTTTCCATGCCGATATGGCAAGTCGAAGCTTCTGTTTCGGGGACCGCGCCGCGATCTGACGAAGCCTTTTGTGGCGGCGATGGGGGGAAGTGAAACCTACGGCAAGTTTGTGGCTGAGCCCTGGCCCGTGCTGCTCGAGGATCGTCTGGATTTCCCGGTGGTGAACTTCGGGTATCTGAATGCGGGCATCGATGTCTTTTACAGCGAGCCGCAACTGCCCGAGGCGACGAAATCGACCTCGCTTTCGATCATCCAGTTGCTTGGCGCGCCGAACATGTCGAACCGCTTCTATGCGGTGCATCCGCGTCGCAACGACCGATTCCTGCGTGCCTCGAACCTGATGCGCGCGGTCTTCAATGATGTCGATTTCACCGAGTTCAACTTTACCCGCCACATGCTCAGCACGCTGCAAACCTATGCGCCGGACCGGTTCGAGACGTTGGTGACCGAGTTGCGGGCGGCCTGGGTGGCGCGGATGCGCGGGCTTCTGGAAAAGGTGACCGGACCGAAGCTGCTGTTGTGGCTGGGCGACTATCGCGATCCGCTGACCGCCGATCCCTTGGGGGCCGAACCGTTGCTGATCACCCAGGCGATGGTCGACGAGATCTCGCCGCTGGCGCAGGGGCTGGTCAAGGTGCAGCCCTCGGTGATGGCGCGCTCGACCGGCACGGTGGGGATGCATTTCGGCCCGATGGAAGAGCCTGCGGCGATGACGATGCCGGGGCCGCTCGTGCATCAGGAAGTGGCCGAAGCGCTGATTCCGGCCGTTCGGAAGTTCCTGTAACTTCGGAATACCGGCAAAGGAAAAGCCCCGCCAGTGGCGGGGCTTTCTGTTTCGCGTCGCCCGGATCAGAGCTTGTCGGCGAGTTCCGGCACCGCCGTGAACAGATCCGCGACGAGGCCGTAATCGGCGACCTGGAAGATCGGCGCCTCTTCGTCCTTGTTGATCGCGACGATGATCTTGCTGTCCTTCATCCCGGCCAGATGCTGGATCGCGCCCGAGATGCCGACGGCGACGTAAAGCTCCGGCGCGACGACCTTGCCGGTCTGCCCGACCTGCCAGTCGTTCGGCGCAAAGCCAGAGTCGACGGCGGCGCGCGAGGCACCGACGGCGGCGCCGAACTTGTCGGCCAGCTTCTCGATCAGCGCGAAGTCGGCTTGCGAGCCCACGCCACGGCCGCCCGAGACGACGATCTTCGCCGAGGTCAGTTCGGGGCGGTCCGAAGCGGCCACCTTGTCTTCGACCCAGGACGACAGACCCGCAGCGGTTTCGCCCGAGATCGTCTCGACCGCGGCCGCGCCGCTGGCGCCCACCGCGCCGAAGGTGGCGGTGCGGACGGTGAAGACCTTGACCTTGTCGGCCGACTTCACGGTCTGGATCGCGTTGCCCGCATAGATCGGACGCTCGAAGGTGTCGGCGTCGATCACGGCGGTGATGTCGGTGATCATCATCACGTCGAGCAGGGCGGCGACGCGCGGCAGCACGTTCTTCGCCGCGGCGGTCGAGGCGGCGGCAACGTGGCTGTAGCCCGAGGCGAGACCGACGATCAGCGCGGCGGTGGCTTCGGCCATGCCGTGGCAATAGTCATGCGCGCCCGCGAAAAGCACCTTCGAGACGCCGTCCAGCTTCGCGGCCTCGGCGGCGGCAGCTTCGCCCCCTTGACCGGCGACCAGCACATGCACCTCGCCCAGCGACTTCACGGCCGAAAGGGTTTTCGCAACCGCATCGGTGGCCAGTTGGCCGCCATTCACGTCAGCAAGCAGAAGAACAGCCATCAGATCACCCCCGCGTCCTTGAGTTTGCCGATCAGCTCGTCGACCGAGCCGACCTTGATGCCGGCGGCGCGGCCAGCCGGTTCGGCGGTCTTCACCACGGTCAGGCGCGGCGTGACGTCGACGCCGTAATCGGCGGCGGTCTTCTCGGCCAGTTCCTTTTTCTTCGCCTTCATGATGTTCGGCAGCGAGGCATAGCGCGGCTCGTTCAGGCGCAAATCGGCGGTGACCACGGCCGGAAGCTTGACCGAAATCGTCTGCAGACCGCCGTCGACTTCGCGCGTCACCTTGGCCGCATCGCCCGCGATCTCGACCGACGAGGCGAAGGCCGCCTGCGACCAGCCGAGCAGCGCCGCAACCATCTGGCCGGTCGCGTTCATATCATTGTCGATCGCCTGCTTGCCGGTGATGATCAGGCCGGGCTGCTCTTCGGCGGCCACTTTCGCGATGATCTTCGCCACGGCGAGCGGCTCGATGTCGGTATGCACGTCATCGGCAGCCACGACGAGGATGGCGCGGTCCGCCCCCATCGCCAGCGCCGTGCGCAGGGTTTCCTGGGCCTGTTTCACGCCCACGGACACGACGACGATCTCGGTCGCGACGCCCTTTTCCTTCAGCCGGATCGCCTCTTCGACGGCGATCTCGTCGAAGGGGTTCATCGACATTTTCACGTTCGCAAGATCGACCCCGCTGCCATCCGCCTTCACACGGACTTTCACGTTGTAGTCGATCACGCGCTTCACAGGCACGAGGACCTTCATCGGCGGTGTCTCCCTAGGTTTCGAAGGCGCCCCCGAGGGGGCGGATTCTTGCATCGGAAATTTTGTTACAATGCGACCGCAGCAAAAGACAGAAGAAAAACGACGCCGTATGGTGTCGCTACGTCACGTCGCGACGGCTTGCGGGCGAAATCCCCTCAGGCTTTGGAAAACATCCAGTCCTGCGCGGCCAGCGGCAGAATCCGCCGCGCGATCGCGGCCAGCCAGGTCGCCTTGGTGACGAAGTAATGCGACTTCGGTTTCGGATCGGTCAGGGCGCGCAACAGCTGTTCGGTCACCGCCGAACAGGGCAGCTCGAACGTGTCGGGCTTGCCCGAGGGCGTGTAGAGCCGCTTCAGGAGCGAGGTTTCATAGTGTTCGCGCCGGGCCGAGGCTTTCCAGTCGATCCATTTCTCGAAATGCGGGATCGAATTGACCCGGATCTTCGTCGGGATCGGCCCGGGGTTCAGCGTGATGATGTGGATGCCTGTGTCGCGCATCTCGCGGCGCAGCACCTCGGTCAGGCCTTCGAGCGCAAATTTGGTGGCCACATAGGCGCCGCGCCAGCGGATGCCGACCAGCCCCAGCACCGAGGAACACTGGATGATCCGGCCCTCGCCATTCTCGCCATAGGCCCGCATCACCTTGATGGCGCGGATGGTCAGGTCATGCAGGCCGAAAAGGTTGGTCTCGAAGATTTCGCGAAGCGCGCCCGGGGGCAGATCCTCGGCTGCGCCCGGGCAGCCATAGGCGGCATTGTTGTAAAGCGCATCCAGACGGCCGTTCGCCCGGGCCAAGGCCTCGTTGAAACCCGCCTCGATCGAGGCGGGGTCCGAAAGATCAAGCGGGAAGGAAATCAGCCCCTCGGCGCGCAGCCGGGCACAATCTTCCTCGCGCCGGCAGGTGGCCAGAACCTTCCAGCCCGCCTTTTGCAGCCCATGCGCCGCGTCATAGCCGATGCCCGAAGAGCAGCCGGTGATCAGGATCGTCTTCGCCATCGTCATCCCCCGTGTTTCGTCCCAGATAGGCGAAGCCCTGCCGCGCGACAACGGGTTTGGCCGGTCTTTGTGCTGGACCGGGGGGCGGTCCCGAATTACACCGCGGGATATGAGCAGCGACGACGAAACCCCGACTTCCGCAACCCATGCCGAACCGCTTTCGCGGGCGATCGGCGAGCGTTACCTGACCTATGCGCTCTCGACGATCATGCACCGGGCGCTGCCCGATGCGCGCGACGGGCTGAAGCCGGTGCACCGGCGCATCCTGTTTGCGATGCGCGAGCTGAAGCTGACCTCGACCGGCGGGTTCCGGAAATCGGCGAAGATTTCGGGCGACGTGATGGGGAACTATCACCCGCATGGCGACGCTGCGATCTATGATGCGATGGCGCGTCTGGCGCAGGATTTCGCCATGCGCTACCCGCTGGTGGACGGGCAGGGGAACTACGGCAACATCGATGGCGACGGTCCGGCGGCAAGCCGCTACACCGAGGCCCGTCTGGCCTCCCCGGCCGAGGCGCTGCTGGAAGGTCTGGCCGAGGATTCGGTCGATTTCCGCCCGAACTATGACGGCACGCTGACCGAGCCGGTCGTGCTGCCCGCAGCCTTTCCGAACCTCTTGGCGAATGGCGCTTCGGGGATTGCCGTCGGCATGGCGACGAACGTGCCGCCGCACAACCTGGATGAGCTGGTCGATGGCTGTCTGGCGATGATCGCCGAGCCCGGGATCGACGATGCAAGGCTCGTCGATCTGATTCCCGGGCCGGATTTTCCGACCGGCGGCGTGATTGTTGAACCCAAGGCGAATATCCTTGAGGCCTATCGCACCGGGCGCGGCGCGTTCCGGCTGCGGGCGCGGTGGGCGCTGGAGGATCTGGGCCGCGGTCAGTGGCAGATCGTCGTCACCGAGATCCCCTATCAGGTGCAGAAGGCCAAGCTGATCGAGCGACTGGCCGAGCTGATCGAGACGAAAAAAGTCCCCGCGCTCGCCGATGTGCGCGACGAAAGCGCCGAGGATGTGCGGATCGTGCTGGAGCCCCGCGCGCGGACGGTCGAACCGGCGCAGCTGATGGGAATGCTGTTTCGGAATTCGGAACTTGAGGTGCGCTTCAGCCTGAACATGAACGTGCTGATCGACGGTCGGGTGCCGAAGGTCTGCTCGTTGAAAGAAGTGCTGCGGGCGTTTCTGGACCACCGTCGCGACGTGCTCTGCCGCCGCTCGCGGCACCGGCTGGAGAAGATCGCGAACCGGCTCGAAGTGCTCGAAGGCTATATCATCGCCTTCCTGAACCTCGACCGGGTGATCGAGATCATCCGCACCGAGGATGATCCGAAGGCCGCGTTGATGGCCGAGAACTGGGCGACCGAGGCGGGGGCGGCGGTGCATCTGACCGAGGTGCAGGCCGAGGCGATCCTGAACATGCGGCTGCGCAGCTTGCGGCGGCTTGAGGAAATGGAGCTGCGCGCCGAGCGCGATGATTTGCTGAAGGAGCGCGATGGGCTGGAGGCGCTGCTGGCGTCCGAGGTCGCGCAATGGGCGCAGATCTCGACCGAGCTGACGGATCTGCGCAAGACCTGGGGCAAGGCGACGAAGGTCGGCGCGCGGCGAACCGATTTCGCCGAAGCGGGCGAAGTCGAGGAAGTGCCGATCGAGGCGATGATCGAGCGCGAGCCGATCACGATGATCCTGTCGAAAATGGGCTGGGTCCGGGCGATGAAGGGGCACCAGCCGCTCGATGCCGAGGTGAAGTTCAAGGACGGCGACGGCATGGCCTTTGCGCTTCATGCCGAGACGACGGACCGGATCGTGCTGATGGGCTCGAACGGGCGGGCCTGGACGCTTCTGGGCGCGAACCTGCCCGGCGGGCGGGGGATGGGCGAGCCGGTGCGGCTGATGCTCGAGATGCCGAACGAGGTCGAGGTGACCCATGTTCTGGTGCCGAAACCGGGCGAGAAATATCTGCTGGCTTCGTCCGAAGGGGATGGGTTCATCGTTCCGGCCGAAGAGCTGATCGCCTCGACCCGGACCGGCAAGCAGGTGCTGAACATGGGCGACGGCGTGCGCACGCGGGTGTGTCGGCTGGCCACGGGCGACGCGGTGGCCTGTGTCGGCGAGAACCGCAAGCTCTTGGTCTTCCCGCTCGAGGAACTGCCCGAGATGGCGCGGGGCAAGGGCGTGCGGTTGCAGAAGTTCAAGGATGGCGGACTGTCCGATGCGATCACCTTCCGCATGGCGGAGGGTCTGAGCTGGAAGGATCCGGCCGGGCGGACGCGGACCGAGGCGGATCTGTCGGAATGGCTGGGCAAACGGGCGAGTGCCGGGCGGATGGCGCCGCGCGGATTCCCACGCGACAACCGGTTCCCCTGACCGGAGGCTGGCGGTTCCCCTGAGGGGGTTTCGGGCGCGGTCGCGCCCGACCCGCGCGGGGGCTCCGCCCCCGCACCCCCGGGCGTATTTTGCCAAGGAAAAGCAGGGCCAGGCCCGGCCGTGTCGTTTCGGGGACGGGCTTTGGCGCGGCAAGCGGCCTTGCGCGAACCGGGCTTGATTTTTCCCCATTTCGGCAATAGGGAACGCGCCATATTCAATGGGCCGACGCCGGCCCCCGAACCAGAGGCGCCCGAAATGGCAAAGGCAAAGTTTGAACGGACGAAACCGCACGTCAACATCGGCACGATCGGCCACGTTGACCACGGCAAGACGACGCTGACGGCGGCGATCA